>NZ_JBFRHG010000005.1:0-312445 GCF_052115745.1 Paenibacillus sp. 2KB_22 | reverse complement strand
AGCACTCGACTGTTAATCGAGTTGTCACAGGTTCGAGCCCTGTTCGGGGAGCCATATGGAGAGGTGTCCGAGCTGGCCGAAGGAGCACGATTGGAAATCGTGTAGGCGTCACAAGCGTCTCGAGGGTTCGAATCCCTCTCTCTCCGCCAGATAATTTTTTTAGCAAGGCCCGTTGGTCAAGGGGTTAAGACACCTCCCTTTCACGGAGGTAACAGGGGTTCGAATCCCCTACGGGTCATATTTATGGAGGCTTAGCTCAGCTGGGAGAGCATCTGCCTTACAAGCAGAGGGTCGGGGGTTCGATCCCCTCAGCCTCCACCATATAAACTTTATAACGACGCGGGGTGGAGCAGCCCGGTAGCTCGTCGGGCTCATAACCCGAAGGCCGCAGGTTCAAATCCTGCCCCCGCAATTAACTTTCCTTGAGAAAGTACTATGGAACCGTGGTGTAGTTGGCCTAACATGCCTGCCTGTCACGCAGGAGATCGCGGGTTCGAATCCCGTCGGTTCCGCCATTTTTAATTAAATATACACCTTGCCGGTGTAGCTCAACTGGTAGAGCAACTGACTTGTAATCAGTAGGTTGGGGGTTCAAGTCCTCTCGCCGGCACCATTTTTAGTATTTACATCTGAATTTGTAATCGAATGTATATTATAGATACAGTTGTTAATACTAAGATACTCTTAGTGGATGAATGGCTTACTCTATGGCGATCGTGGCGAAGTGGTTAACGCACCGGTTTGTGGATCCGGCATTCGGGGGTTCAATTCCCCTCGATCGCCCCATGATTTTTTAATGGGGATTAGCCAAGCGGTAAGGCAACGGACTTTGACTCCGTCATGCATAGGTTCAAATCCTATATCCCCAGCCATTTCATTATTTTGAGTCATTAGGGTAGAGCATCGCCTTGCCAAGGCGAGGGTCGCGGGTTCGATTCCCGTCTTCCGCTCCAATATTTGCGCCCTTAGCTCAGCTGGATAGAGCGTTTGACTACGAATCAAAAGGCCGGGAGTTCGAATCTCTCAGGGCGCGCCATTATTTTCATACGTATCGGGATGTAGCTCAGCTTGGTAGAGCACCTGGTTTGGGACCAGGGGGTCGCATGTTCAAATCGTGTCATCCCGATTTTTTTATTTTGCGGGTGTAGTTCAATGGTAGAACTTTAGCCTTCCAAGCTAATAGCGTGGGTTCGATTCCCATCACCCGCTTCCTAGATATATTGAAAGAGCTCTTGCTTATTGCAGGAGCTCTTTTTGTATTAGCATTTAAACTCTACATTAGCTTACTATACAAGTATTTAAATTCAAGGAACGACAAAGCTCCTCTTTCTACGATGCACGCAGGAAGAGGAGCTTGCCGTGTTTCAATAGTACGACGACTAATAGTTAGTATCTCTCAAGAATCGTCTGTGTCTTCAAGCCATCCGCAGGAATCAGCCAGTTGTTGTTCTCCAGCAATTGCAGCAGTTGGGTACGCAGGCCGGATACGGCTACCGCATCATCGGTTTTGAAAGAGACCTCTACGATATTCTCAGTACCTGTACCCGCTGCATTACGGATCGGCCATACTTCGAGTGTAAGCTCTTGACCATTCCATGTACCTTCATAACGTTGGAATGTGATAGGGCCATATGCACGGGATTGCGTCAGTTGCTGCTTGCCCCAGTTGGAGGCAGACCAGTTTTTCAATTTGCCAGGGAGCTTGTCCAGTAACATGTTCAAGGCTTCTTGCTCTGAAGGAAGCTGAACACCTGTTGCTTGGGTATCGACTTTTTTGGTGTTGGAGAAGCTTAGCGTTTGTTTGCCGTATCCCCAATCAATCTCAGCCTCGTAATTATCATCTGATTTATCGAATCCTTCTTGGTTAGCTAGTGTCAGCGCTGCGTTGATATCACCATTAATGATAGGGTACCGTTTTTTGTAGGTCAGTTCGTAGTTGTTTTTATCATCCTTCTTGCGAAAACGAACATTCCATCCTTGCTCATCCAGTCCGAGCGCATTGGTGTCAAAGTACTCTACGTTAATGTTTCTTGGTGTGGAACTCAGGCCGAGGGTCTGAATCACTTCACTGCGTGGTGTTCCATCTGTATTGAGCACGATTTCCGGCTTGGCCAGAAACTTCACTTCATAAGCAGGAACGGCATTGGCAGCAGCTGAAGCCTGGGGTGCTCCCAGAAACGTCAGTCCACTTCCCAATGTTACGATGCTCAGCATGAATGAGGCGGTTACCTTTTTCCACTTTTTCAAAACCAATCACTCTCCTAATCTGGATTAACGTACAGATCCCACTTTATCGTCCGAGTATCTGAAAGCGATTAACGGGGAGCGCACATTGCGTTAACCCTGCATAGATTTGATGAATGGCAAACGATAGTTTATAGAGGATCAGGGTAATCAGCTACGGGAAATGGGGAAGCCGTGACTCACCTCTCGCAGCACTTCTTTGAAGCGGTTTACCTGAACTGAAGGGTGGCGGTCCTTGTTATGTACGGTGTATATATGGCGGGGTGCCTGCTCTCCCGGAATGGGGAGAACCTGAATGAGCCCGTGCTGCTCCTCCCACTGTACTGCCATCCGTGACATGAACGAGACATGCCCCCCGATTAACACAAGCTGTTTGATTGCTTCCAGGGAATCCATCTCCACGGTGCTCCGCAAACGAATGTCATGCTGCGCGAGCCATTGGTTGGTTAGTCGCCGAGTACTGGATTCGTTGCCATGTAAGGCAAATGGGATCTGAGCAATATGCTCAGGCGTCAATGGTTCCTTCTGGGCCAACCCATGCTGCGGAGAGCAGATTAATACCAAGTCATCTTCACATAACGTCTCAGCTTGTAGCGCGGGTCCGACAAACGGTTCCGAAGAGATCACCCCCAGATCAATCTGATGCCGAATTAACATCTCGCGAATAACAGGTGATGGTTTGACGGATAAGACGATGCGAATGCCAGGGAATTCCTGAGAAAAGGTATTGAGTATGGCGGGCAGCAAATATGTAGCCGGTACATAGCTTGCCCCAATGTGCAGAGTGCCCCGATAGAGACTGTCATATTCCTTCACTACCCGCCTTGCCTCTTGGGTCAGAGCATTGATCTTGACGGAATAGTGGAGCAGGGCTTGTCCGGCCTCGGTTAGAAAGGTCTTTCCGCTGCGCGATTCGAATAATCGCACGCCCATCTCTTCCTCCAATGACTTCATATGAAATGTAACGGTGGGTTGTTTGATCCCCAGTAACTCGGCCACGCTTGTCATGTGATGATGCTTGTCGATCAGCTCAACAATTTGCAGTTTGATCAGATTCAATGTCTCAACACTCCTCTCACTTCTACTAACCCCAATATATAAGATGATCTAATGTTTTTCATAAAGACGGAGAGTACAGAACCAATCTGAAGAAGCGAAGCGTTCGCCTTTATCCCCGGATTTCTCCCTTAAAAAGGGAGTATAAGAAATCTGGGGATAACAGCGATCGGAAGATGGTGCTGTAATCGAAGCGAAAACATGAAAATTAATTTAGTTCACCTACTATAGATTTAATCTATGAACATCAACAGAATTCATCTAAAAAGTTAATTCCAATTTTACATACAAGACATACAACTCGCGAAAGCGGACGTTAGACTGATAACAGTGCAAGAGATCAAGTAACAAAAGAGATCAAGTAACAGAAGACAGGCAGGGATGCTTATGAAATTAGAGATAACGGGAATTCAAAAATCATTTAATCAAACACCCGCACTGCTGCCGACAGATCTAACGCTTGAACATGGCAAGTTCACGACACTGCTTGGCCCATCGGGCTGTGGCAAAACAACACTGCTCCGTATGTTGGCCGGGCTGGAACAGCCGGATGCGGGGGAGATTCGTGCAGATGGTGAGTATATCTACTCTGCGGCGAAGCGGATTGATATACCGACACACAAGCGTAATCTGGGCATGGTGTTTCAGGATTTTGCATTATGGCCGCATATGACCGTATATGAAAACGTAGCGTTTGGCCTAAAGGCCGGAAAACAGAAATCCGATCTGCGGCAAAAGGTGAACGAAGCACTTGGCATGGTTCGCCTGCAAGGCATGGAAGATCGATATCCTCATCAGCTGTCTGGTGGACAGCAGCAACGGGTTGCTTTTGCCAGAGCCGTAGCCGTCAGACCTGGTGTGATTCTGTTCGATGAGCCACTAAGTGCACTGGATGCTGTACTTCGGGAAGAGATGCGGATTGAGATGATGTCCTTGGTACGGGATATGGGACTGACTGCGCTGTACGTCACACATGATCAGATTGAAGCGATGTCGATGTCGGATGAGATTGTGGTGATGCAGAAGGGGCAGATATTGCAAAAGGGAAGCCCGGAAACGATCTACTCGGAGCCAAGTGATCCCTATGTCGCTTCGTTTATCGGAAAGTCCAACTGGCTCACGCCTAATCAATCGATGGTGCGTCCAGAGCATGTCACCTGGAACAAAACAGGTCATGACGATCTGTGTTATCCGGGAACTGTACTCAGCGTCAGCTATGTAGGTGAACGTTACGAAGTGCGAGTGCAGATGGAAGGACTGGGCGTATGGACAGCCTATATGAACCAAAGAGTACGCGTAGGGGAGAGAGTGCAGCTCCACATTGCTCCCGAGCGGATATGCCGAATGGATGGTTATGACAACCCAATTATGAAGCAGAATGAAGCAATCGAATTGGCATATTAAATTGGTGAACGAGCACGCAGTTGGAAGCAGGAATACACATTTTATAAGAAACCAGGGGAGATGGATGGATATGTTGGGTATGAACACACGGAAAAAGAGTGCAATGCTGTTATTAACGGCGGTAATGAGTATCAGTTTGTTCGGATGTAGTACGGGGAACACAACCACAGGAAATGCGGCACAACCCGCGGGTGAAGGAAACACAGCAGCGGCGGCGGAGACAACGAAACCGGCTGGCGGCAAGTTGGTATTGTACAGTGCTGGCCCACAGAAACTGGCCGATAACATCGTGAGTGGATTTACAGACAAAACAGGAATCGAAGTCGAAATGTTCCAGGGAACGACAGGCAAAATCCTGGCTCGTATGGAAGCTGAGAAATCCAATCCGGTAGCAGACGTTGTAATCCTGGCCTCCTTGCCTTCAGCACAGGCTTTGAAAGCCGATGGTTTGACCATGCCTTACCCCGAAGCAGCCAATGCGGACAAGCTGAACAAGGACTGGTCGGATACAGAAGGCAACTATTTTAGCAGCAGTGCTTCCGCACTGGGTATTGTGTATAACACCAAACTGGTATCTACCCCACCAACAAGTTGGGCAGATCTTGCTACGCCTGCGTGGAAAGATGCAGTGAACATTCCCGACCCTACATTATCAGGTTCAGCACTCGACTTCATCACAGGATACCTGAGCGCGAACGGTGAAAAAGGATGGGACCTGCTCAGTGCCTATAAAGCCAATGGTGTAGCGATGGCAGGAGCTAATCAGGAGGCCCTTGATCCCGTTATCACGGGTGCCAAAAGCATCGTAGCAGCAGGTGTGGATTACATGGCGTATTCCTCCAAGGCAAAAGGTGAACCACTGGATATCGTATATCCTGAAGAAGGCACGGTAATCAGCCCAAGACCGGCAGCAATTCTGAAATCCAGTCCGAATGTAGAGAATGCCAAAGCGTTCATCGACTACTTGTTGTCTGACGAAGCACAGAAACTCGTTACAGATGCCTACCTAATACCGGGCCGCGAAGACATTGAAGCGACTAACCGTACCAATGTGAAGGATATTCCACAACTGAAAGTGGATTGGAACTGGATGAGCGAACATGGCGAAGAGACTGCGGCGCGTTTCTCCGAGACGTTTAAGTAAGTACTTTTGCATAGGCAAACACCGAAAGAAGACCAAGTATAGAGACAATTAGGCAAAAGGAATACCTGCTGTCTGTGGAAAGTCATGTGAGGTGAACGTAGTGAAACTTGTTGGAATGGACAACAACCGTATTTTTCGGAGAGTGGGCGTGATTCTGGCCCTCTTTCTGCTGACCATAAGCATTGGCGTGCCGCTCTTGCTGATTTTCTGGCAAAGTGTCTATGTGGACGGACAATGGGACTGGATGGCACCGATTCGCACGATTACGGGACATCATCTGTCGGGTGTACTTCTGAATTCCGTCTGGCTTGGCATCTGCGTTGTGGCGGTAACTACATTGTTGGCACTGCCGCTCGCCTGGATGATGGCAAAGACCCGGATGGGAGAACATCGCTGGGTCGATGTCATCCTGATGATTCCATTCATGACTCCGCCGTATATCGGTTCCATGGGATGGATTCTGTTTATGCAAAAAGGGGGATACCTCCAGCAATGGATACCCTCATCTGCGAGTTGGAGTGAAATGTTCTTCAGCTTCTGGGGTATGGTGCTCATCATGAGCTTGCACCTGTTCCCCTTCCTGTACTTGCTGCTTCGGGATGCATTGATTCGCATCGGCGGCAATCTGGAAGAAGCGGGAGCCGTGCACGGTGCACGTGCAGGGTACCGTTTCAGACGCATTATTTTACCCTTATTGTTGTCGTCCTACGGCATGGGGATCATGCTGGTCTTTGTCAAAACGATTGCGGAATTCGGTACACCGGCAACCTTCGGGCGCAAGATTGGCTATTATGTCATGACCTCCGAAATTCATAAGTACATCTCCAGTTGGCCGATTGATTTCGGTAAGGCGACTTCACTGGCATCGGTGCTGCTGTCCGTCTGTCTGGTGATGTGGTATATGCAGTCTGCCATGAGCCGGAAATTTACGTATCGTCTGGTGGGTGGCAAAGGGCAACGTTCGAAGCGATATTCCCTTCGTGGCGGAGCCGGATGGTTATGTGGGGCATATCTTGCAATCCTGTTGATCCTGTCGATAGGTATCCCGTATTTCTCCATCATCGCCGCTTCGACCATGAAGTTACGGGGATCGGGAATTGCTTTTGATAATCTGACCTTGGATCATTACAAAGAGCTGTTATCTTGGGGATCGGTGAGTATGAAGGCCATCGGGAACAGTCTGGGATTATCCCTCGCGGCTTCAACCGTTGCTGTTATTATCGGTACGGGGTTTGCGCTCGCGATCGGCAGATCATCTTCATTCATGCAGCGTGTGATTGACTTGTTCAGTCTGTTGCCAAATACGGTGCCGGGTATCGTGATGGTTGTGGGTCTGATTCTCTTCTGGAACTCCCCCTGGATGCCTGTCACGTTGTATAACACCTATGGCATGGTTGTGCTCACGTACGTTGTTCTCTTCTTGCCTTACACCGTGCAGTATGTAAAATCGAGCTTTACCCAGATTGACGGAACATTGTTCCAGGCGGGTCAAGTGTTTGGCGGTAAGCCGCTGTATATTCTGCGGCGAATCCTGATCCCATTGATTCTGCCCGGCATGCTGGCGGGCTGGATGATGACCTTTACGATTGCAACAAGGGAACTGGTGGGTTCGTTGTTGATTCTTCCGCCGTCCATGCAGACGTCGGCTACGTATATTTTTGCCCAATTTGAACAAGGTCAAGTGTCGCTCGGAATGGCGATGGCCGTTGTGACTGTAGGCATGACGGTGCTCATGCTGCTTGGAATCGAAATGCTGAATTCAAAGAGAAAGTGGAATGCATCATGATCAAACTTAACGTATGGGGCGGTGCAGGCGAACATGGACGTTCCGCCTATCTCCTGAGCGGGAGCCGGTTTCGCCTTTTGCTGGATTGTGGTGTCAAAAAAGAAGGCACGGGCCAGTATCCGCTGATTGATCCGGAAATTGTACCACAACTGGACGCGGTCCTCTTGTCTCACGCCCATGAAGATCATTCGGTCGCCATCCCACTGCTGTATAAGATGGGCTACCAGGGTGAAGTGTGGACGACAAGGGAGACGAGGGAGCAGCTGGGTACGTATTTTCGGGCATGGCGCAGCAACATGGAACGAGCAGGACATGTAATACCATATGACAAAGCTGACGAGCTGCGTATTCGATACAGGTTCCTGGAAAACGAGGCAGAGCGAGGCCATTGGTTTGAAATTATACCTGGGGTGGCGGCAGTCTGGGGGCGTAGCGGGCATCTGGCGGGTTCGGTCTGGTTCGGTCTGGAGATGGAGGGCAAGCGGATTCTGTACTCCGGCGATTATACGTCGGAGTCTATGCTTCTACAGAATGACGATGTGGCCGACGGATTCCGGCGGGCAGACCTGAATCGCCATAACCGCGTATGGGCTGTTCCTGTTCCAATTCAAAGCCTTCAGGATATGTCCAACTCCAACGCGCCCAATGCAAAAACGGATGCGAACTGCGAACAGGCCAGCGAGTTGGTAATGGGCCAAGCTATGGGACAAACGCTGGCTGATCAAGCAGTATATGCTCAGACCCTTGCTGCTACAGGATCTACCGGATCAGAGACAGCACTAAGCTCATCTGCAGTGATACACAGCAACATCCTTACCGAGCAAATGCACATGAGAGAAAGTATAGAAGCTATGGCATCCATGTCTAACTCATCCCAGGTTAAGCTTGATCTGGCGATCGTGGATGCTGCCTATGGTACGGACCAGGATACGCAGGCCGATAAACTGCAACAACTGGAGAGCGCGATCAGCAGTGCGATTACTCGGGGAGGCAAGGTGTTATTACCCATGCCTGCAGTGGGCCGTGGCCAGGAGATGATCCTATGGGCACAGCAATGTTTTCAGGACATTCCCATTATAGTGGAACAGAAACTGGTGGATGGGATGACTCAGTTACATCGTGTTCCCTATTGGCTCAGGAAGGGAGAACTGACTCGGGAAGGTTCGCCTGCGGACAGCATCGATCTTTTTCTGAGCGGAGAAGGTTGGGCAAAGACATCTACCGAGGAAGAACGTCTGCAGTTGCTGGAACAACATCATGCTTCCCTATGGTTTGTACCGGACGGCATGATGCAGTCCTCACTTGCACGTTGGTACTATGAGAGATGGGCATCGGATGAGAAAAATCTGATTCTGCTCACCGGGCATGTTGCTGCCGGAACTTTTGCCGATGAGTTATTGAAAAATCCAGAAGAGTATGGCAAATGTGAAGTTAGGAAATTGCGTTACAAAGTTCATCAGGGTTGGAGGGATGTCGAGCAGATGTTGGGCCGGATATCGGCACGGCATACCGTGCTTGTGCATACCGACCTTGCGGAGACGGAACGGTTGAGACAAGGTTTGCTTGATGAAGTTTCATCCGTGGAAGCTGATATCTATGCGTTGTCTCCAGGAGATGAGTTATCCTTTTAAAAGCGGGTAAGAATGAACAGGTTTTCGCTGAGGGCGGGCGAGAGCCTGTTCTGGCGTACCGTTCTTGCCTTCATATCGGAAAGAGTAGGAAAAGATACATAGAGAGTGGTTAACCTTTATCTGGTGTAATTTAATTTCACATAAAGTTTGACTTGTGAAATTTTATATCATATACTGGGTAAAATGTTGGCAGATGACGTGATCATCGGGTCTTGCAGGAGGTTGGAAATGGATGGATACAGGCAGCTATCCGATGTGGGAGAAGTATCGTTTGAAGCAGGAGCATCTGGTCATCGGACTAATGTCAGGGACGTCTCTGGACGGAACAGATGCGGCGCTGGTGCGTATTCAAACCGATATGAGCGGGACATTACAGCAGATCGAGCTGGTTGATTTCGTATGTGTGCCGTATTCAAATGGATTGAGAGACGTACTGATTCGGTTATGTTCACCGGGGACAGCTCGTATCGACGAGCTGACAGCCGCGCATTTTGGTGTGTCGGAGTGGTATGCGCATAGTGTTACGGAACTGATGCGGTCTGCCGGTATCTCAACGCAGCAGGTGGATGTGATTAGCATGCATGGACAGACGGTATGGCATGCTCCTGTAGCATCTGCGTTTCCAGGTCCAACGGGGGCAAGTATTGATGTGGTATCGACATTGCAGATCGGTGAATGTGCTGTCGTTCGAGAACGGACAGGACTGCCAGTGATTGGCAACCTGCGAGCAAGGGATATGGCAGCTGGTGGGGAGGGTGCTCCGCTTACGCCTTATGCGGATGGTCTGATGTTCCGCAGTCCGACGGAAGGGCGGTTGGTGCAGAATATCGGCGGCATTGGAAATGTAACGGTGCTTCCATCCGAGTCATCTACCGAAGGTATTTCGGCTTTTGATACGGGACCGGGCAATATGGTGATGGATGCCATTGTGCGGCAGGCAACGGATGGGCGGCAGCATTATGATCCGAGTGGAAGCATTGCCGCACAGGGGAAGGTCGATCAGGGTCTGGTAGACCTGTGTTTGGAGGATGAGTATTTCAAACGACTACCGCCGAAAAGTACCGGGCGGGAAGTATATGGCGCCGTTTATGCAGTGAGACTGATGGAGATGGCCGCAGCACGTTCCTTAACGCTGGAAGATACGCTGGCTACTGCCACCTGTCTGACCGCGGAGACTATCGTGCGTGCAGTGAAGGATTTTATCCTGCCCAAGGTGCACATATCGGCCATGCTCGCCTGCGGTGGTGGCACTTCCAATGCCACGTTAATGGAGATGATCCGTCATAGACTTCCAAAGGATATCCGTTTGGAACGAACAGCAGATTACGGCATACCCGATGATGCCCGGGAAGCCATTGGATTTGCTTTACTTGGCCATGAGGCACTTATGGGCAGAACCAATACACTCCCGGCAGTAACTGGCGCGAGACACGCCGTAATCTCAGGCAACCTGACACTTTAGTAAGACCTGACCTTCGAATGAAGTTCAGTTATGGAAGGACGAGGAATTCAATTAGACGCGAGTGAAATTATAAGATAAAATGCTTGTACATGAATGCAGTATGGAAAGGAGGAGCGAATGGAGAGCATGAAAGGTGGACTTGTACGTTTACGCGCAATAATGGATGACCTGACCCCATCGGAACGGAAGATCGGAGCTTATATTCTCGATCACCCGCAAGAAACCGTCCAGTCCTCGGTGGCACAGTTGTCCGAACGTAGCGGGGGCAGCCCGGCGGCTATTATTCGTCTCTGCAAATCGCTCGGGGTAGCGGGTTTTCAGGAACTAAAGCTCAAGATTGCGGGAGATTTGCAGACGGATGAGCAATATAATTATACGGAGATTCGTCCCCAGGACTCCATGGAAAGCATTATTCAGCATGTGTCCGCAAATAATATTCAGTCGGTGAAGGATACGGTTCATATTCTGGACCCACGTCTGGTGGAAAAGGCTGTGGATGTGCTTCATCGGGCGAACCGGATTTTTTTCTATGGGGTAGGGGCATCGAACCTGATTGCGCTGGATGCACATTACAAGTTCATGCGAATCAATCGCACAAGCTTTTCTTTCGCCGATCCGCATATGCAGATTTCGTCCGCAACGACGCTCCGCGAAGATGACGCGGTGGTATGTATCTCGTATTCAGGAGAGACATCGAACGTGATCTCCTGTCTGAAGCATGCTCGTGAAGGTGGCGCTGCAACGATTAGCATTACCAAGTGGGGGAGCAATACGCTCAGCAGTATGGCGGATGTGCCCTTGATGATTACGTCCACCGAAAGCGATATCCGTAGCGGAGCAACTTCGTCACGGATTGCCCAGTTGAACGTGATCGACATTTTGTATCTGGCGATTGCCAGCCGCGACTACAACCAGTCGGTGGAGTATTTGGAGAAGAGCCGGCAGGCTATTCTGGAGCATAAATGAAGTAGAATCATATGAATCCCCTTTCTGTTTATCATACAGGAGGGGATTTTTTGACGCGAATGATATCCGCCTTTCGTATAAAAAAAGCCCAAAAAGAGCCCAGACTGATGTCAGGCTCTTTTAACTTCAAGGACGATGCGCCCTGCTTGGTTCAGGAAGGACCGGCAATAGCGCTGCGGACAAATCCGTCAGCCAGATCCAGTCTTCGCTGAGCTTCCACGGCGTCCACACCAGCCATCAGCATGACGATTGCCGTTTTTACATGACCTTCTGCACCGGCAAAGGCCTGTTCTATGTCCGCTTCATTCGCTCCGGTTGCCAGATGGATCATGCGTTTGGCCCGATGGACAAGCTTTTCGTTCGAAGGATTCAGATCGACCATGAAATTACGGTAAACCTTGCCCAGACGAATCATGGCGGTAGTGGTGAGCATATTCAGAATCATTTTCTGGGCGCTGCCTGCCTTCATACGTGTTGAACCCATGACAACTTCTGGGCCGACAACAGCCTCAATGCTCACATCAGCCAAAAGGGTCATCGGCGTACCTGCGTTGTTACTCAGGCTGATCACCGTAGCCCCGATCTCCCTGGCGTGTCTCATCGCACCCAGCACATACGGCGTTCGCCCACTGGCTGCAATGCCAACCACGACATCGTTCTCGTCTAAGCCATGTTCATCAAGGTCCGCCGCTCCCAATTCCTCATTATCTTCAGCACCTTCAACGGGGTCCTTCACTGCCCGGAATCCCCCTGCAATAATACCCTGCACCATGGAGGGAGGGGTTCCATAGGTAGGCGGACATTCCGAAGCATCAAGTATCCCCAATCGTCCACTGGTGCCTGCACCTACATAGAATAGCCTGCCGCCAGACTGAAAGGCCTCCAAGATCCTGTCCGCCGCTTGGGCAATGACCGGAATCAGGGGCTGAATAAGCTCTGCAATCCGTTGATCTTCCTTATTGATCAGTTCCATAATTTCTGCCGATGGCAATTCATCTATATGATCCGTTAGTGGATTGGGTTGTTCCGTTAATAATGAGTTCAGCATGTGATTCATCTGTACGGCCTCCTTCTCTCTTTTAGAATGATACATTCAGGGAACGGCGTCTTCTTGCCAGTAGTGCTGCACCTACCGATGGAGCAGGGGCATCTTCACGATATACAAATTCCAACTCTCCATAATATCCTGATAACTTCTGGATAAATGTATTTCGGAAAAGTGCAGCGTATCGAAACAGCGACCCGGACAGGACAACCTGAGTAGATGCAAATTCGGGATGACGGGCAATCAGCGCCTTGGCGGTATCCGCCAATTGTGAGGCTTCGTCAATGATCAATGCGCGGGCGGCCTCATCTCCGAGTTCAGCAGCTTCTATAGCTAGGCGTGCGATGGATGCGGTCTCGGTTTTGCCCCAATTCGTCTGATAGACCAGCGACTTTAGCTCCGATATATCCCGAAGGTTCAGTTTCTTTAGAAGAAGCGGGGTTAAACGGGTTGGAGGAAGAACACCATCATAGCTCTGCATGACCGCTTGGAGTGCACGTTGTCCAATACGATAGCCGCTCCCCTCATCTCCGAGCAGATGACCCCAGCCTCCTGCACGGTATTGTTCTCCTTCCAGCGTAAATCCGTACACGATGGACCCTGTTCCAGAGATGCACAATACACCGTGAGTATGTCCGAGAGAGGCCATCAGGGCAATCTCTCCTTCGGATACAACCCAGACAGGACAGCTTTCTGATCCTTGCCGATTACGACTCTTCATATAGTTATTTACTGCGTCGGCTATAAGTTGCCGTTCTTGAATTGTGTCTATACCTGACATACCGAGGCATATACCTTCACAATTTGTCGATAAATCGCTTTTTAGATTGAATAGCTGTTCCAGCACTCGTTGCAGTTCGGAAAGGGCCTGTTCCAGGGGTACGCTGTGAGGATTCGTGGGACCGCCGCTGAGCCGGGCGAGAATTTCGCCAGATTCAGAAATGATTGCTGCATCAGTATTGGTACCGCCTCCATCTACGCCAACATATACTCGCAAAGTGGCTCACCTCGATTGCTTGAGTTTTCTTTTTACATAGTATAGAGGCATAAAATGAAAAAGTAAAATTAAATTTTATAATAAAAAATAATGTTGAATTTTTATTTCATAGCTCATATAATGAACTCAATCTACAATTTTGGAAGGAATTAATACTGTTAATGTCAACTAAGTTGACGTTATATTGCATTTAAGAGATTAATCCTGCGTACGTTCAGGTCTAATCCATAAGGGAGGTGCATTTTCCTTACTGCCACGCTCAATAGTCTGTTAAGCCGTTTAAGGATGGATGATTTCAAAAGGGGTAGCATGGTTAAGCAATGCAATTATCAGGAGACGACACGCGAAGGAGATGAAGGCATGAAAAAGAAGGGTCTAGTGTGGGCAATGTTGTTGATGATGGTCATGGTTACTGCCTGCGGGAATAGCGGGGGCGCTGCTTCAGATGATCCCAATGCAGAAGATACGGTGACCGTATGGACGTATCCAGTACATGGAACATATGAAGATGAACTGAAGGATCTAATCGTTGATTTCAATAAGGAACACCCGAACATTACCGTGAAGACTGAAATGCTCTCCTGGGCGGAAGGGCCCAAAAAATTCGATGTCGCTCTGAACGCGGGCAATCCGCCGGATCTTTACTTTCATAGTGTAGACGGCACGTATGTGAATACAGGATTGGCACTTGAGCTGGACAGCTACCTGACACCTGAGATCAAGGATGACTATCTGCCAGGTACGCTTGAATTAGGTCAGATCCAAGGGAAACAGTACGGACTGCCATTGTATCAATTCCAATGGGCGTGGGGTGGCAACAAACGTATTCTGGAGGAAGCGGGCATTGACTGGAAATCCATTCAACAAAACGGCTGGACCTGGTCCGAATTCAACGCTGCCGCAGCCAAGCTGACCAAAACGCTGGATGGCGGGGCTAAGCAGTATGCGTTGGTTACGGATGGTACATCGCTCGACTTCATTGAAATGCTGTCCCGAAACAACGGAATGATTGACGTTCTCGATAAAGCTGGCACGTTCCAGTGGAATGATGGTCGCATTCTGGATACTCTCTCTTTTATCAAAAACCTGATGGATCAAGGCTATATGCCAAAAGAAACGGCTGCGCTTGCTCCAGCCAAACGGACGGATATGTTCTATGCGGGTGAAACAGCGATCATCTCCAAAGCGATTCCTTATTATGATGTGATGATTCAGAACCGCAACAAGGATATTGATGATGGTAAGGTACAGGGGGAGAAAATTGATTTTGTCCTGCTGCCTGTACCGCATAACGACGATCAACCTGCGGCAACAACGATGGGCGGTGAAGGGTATGTAGCCTTCAAACAGAAGAAAGACAAAGGCGAGCAGCATGCCAAAAATACGTTCCTGGTGATGGAAGCGCTCAGTGGTGCCAAAGCAGGGAACTCCGCCAATGAATTGGCTCTCCCATTCGTAAGACAATCCCAGGTGGATCTGTTTAAAGGAAAAGAACTTGGTCAAGCGGATAACCTGGCTGCTGCGAAAGTCATGGCAGAGGATATTGCGATGCCGGTTGTACTCGAACTGGATATCGACAAAGCATCTCAGCAGAAACAATTCAAGGAACAAGTTGTGAAGCCTAACATTCAGGCGCTGTTCTCGGGTGAGAAAACACCGGAACAGATCGCAGAAGACTTCAAGAACAAAGGCCAGCAGATGTTCGGACAATAACTTGGACAATCAAACATAACGTATAACCACACTGATTAGGAGAGGAGGATTCGCCATGCAGACCGCCCTTGCGCCAAAACCGTCTGTGCCCCGGACTTCCCGGGCTGCCCGGTTTTGGCGAGATTACGGGTGGGCGTATTTGTTTATTTTGGCGCCTGTCCTGCTGTTTCTCATTTTCACACTGTATCCCGTGCTAACAGCTCTCGTGATGAGCTTCCAGAAATACAACATTATGAATTCGACGTGGGTTGGATTGGACAACTACGAGCGACTGGTGAAGGATGAGACGTTCTGGAAGTCGATCAAAAATACGGTGATCTTCACTGTAGGCACAGTCCCGGTCAATATTCTCATTACATTTGTACTGTCCTATTTCATCTATCAGATGAAAAGTAAATGGCAGACTTTTTTCAAAGCTACTATGTATCTGCCTGCGGTAGCCTCCGGGGTAACCATCTCCATTGTATGGCTGGCAATCTTTGATCCTACCGATTCGGGGCTGCTAAACCGTTTTCTCAGCTTGTTCGGACTTGATCCGGTGATCTGGCTGGGCCAGTCGGGAACAGCACTCTTTTCCCTCATTCTAATGAACTGGCTCGGATCGCACGGAGCGGGCATTATTCTGTATCTGGCAGCCATGGGCGGTATTCCGAAATCGCTGTACGAAGCGGCGGATATTGATCATGCCAGCGGCTGGACCCAGTTCAGCAAGATTACATGGCCGCTACTCAAACCAACGACGCTGTATCTGCTCGTGACAGGTGTGATCACGTCTTTCCAGGTGTTTATCTCGGTCTATCTGATGACACAGGGTGGACCAAACTTTGCGACAACAACGATCGCTTATCTGATCTACGAGACTGCATTCAAGTTCTATGAATTCGGATTGGCTTCGGCACAGTCGTTCGTATTGGCGATTATCATCATTGTCATCTCCGTCATTCAGTTTAAATATTTCTCCAGCGATATTGAGTATTAGAAGTAGTTCAACTGAAAACCGCTCTTTTTGAACACGTATTAGAGGTAGGCATGTTGCATTAAGCATCCGGGGGTGAATGAAATCCATGAAATCAACACAGAAAAAGACACTGCTTGTCGTTGCATCCATTCTGCTGGTGGTCTGGGCACTGGTGACGGTCATTCCGATGTACTGGATGCTGGTCGGTTCGGTGCAGGATAGCGCGATGTCGGCGTCGTTTAAACCACAGATGATCCCGGAGCAGTTGTCGTTATCACCATATGAGCGCTTTTTTGCCAAAACTGATGCCTGGCGCTGGCTGTACAATTCGCTGCTCATCTCGATCATACTGACCGTAACAAATGTATTCTTCGCCTCCCTGGCGGGATATGCATTTGCCAAACTGAAGTTTCCAGGTAGTCAGGCGGTGTTCTGGACCCTTCTGGGGACCATGATGATTCCGGCACAAGTGACGCTGATTCCCTTGTACATTCTGATGGTCAACGTGTTTGACCTAGGAGATACGTATACAGCCATTATTCTGCCTGCTGCCGTTAGTGTGGGTAACATTTTCTTGATGAAGCAGTTCATGTCAACGCTGCCCACATCGCTGATCCATGCGGCACGTATTGATGCATGCAGCGAGTTCGGCATCTTCTGGAAAGTGATTCTGCCGATGGCGAAGCCAGGGATCGCAGTGCTGGCGATTTTCACGTTTGTCGCTTCGTGGAACGAATTTTTCTGGCCATTCCTGATCACTAACTCCAACGAGATGCGCACCGTTCAGGTGGGTCTGGCTTCGTTCGTATTTGCCGAATCAACCGATTTCGGCGCAATGATGGCGGGGGCAACAATAGGTGCACTGCCGATGATCATTCTGTTTTTCTCACTGCAACGTTATTTCCTACAGGGCATTACGATTGGTGCGGTAAAAGGTTAAGTTGAACTATTAGTTCAGGACAAGCGACAACGTAAAGGGGGATCTACCTATGGCACGCGTGGAGTTTCGCCAAGTGCGCAAAGAATTCAAAGACGATCATAAAGGAACGTTCACGGCTGTGGCCGGCTCGGACTTTGTTATAGAAGATAAGGAATTCGTAGTGTTTGTGGGTCCTTCGGGCTGTGGCAAGACAACGTCACTGCGGATGATTGCCGGACTTGAAAAGCAAACAAGCGGTGATATTGTCATCGGTGACCGGCTTGTTAACGATCTGCATCCGAAGGATCGGGATATCGCGATGGTGTTTCAGGACTATGCACTCTATCCGCATATGACCATCCGTGAAAATCTATCCTTTGGCCTGAAAAATCTGAAAAAGCCAAAGTCTTATATTGATGAACAGGTGCAGAATGCGGCCTCCATTCTGGGACTGGAAGCGATGCTGGAACGCAAACCGCGCGAGCTGTCTGGTGGTCAGCGCCAGCGTGTGGCAGTAGGACGTGCGATCGTCCGTGATCCACAGGTGTTTTTATTCGACGAACCACTGTCCAATCTGGATGCCAAGTTGCGGGTTCAGATGCGGGTGGAGTTGGGAGAACTGCATAAACGTCTCGGTGCCACGATTGTGTACGTGACGCATGATCAGGTAGAGGCCATGACACTTGGAGAACGCATCGTGGTTATGAATCATGGAGATATTCAGCAGGTGGCTTCACCGAAAGAACTGTATGCGAGTCCGCGAAATATGTTTGTTGCCGGATTTATTGGTTCCCCGGCGATGAACTTTATTGATGCACGGATTGAAGGCACACAGGTTGTCATCGAGGGAGCCTCATTCACCTTGCCAGCCGATGTACTTGCTCGTTTGCAGAGCCATCAGGGCAAGCCGGTGATTATGGGACTGCGCCCAGAGCATATTTTTGGTGACGATGTCGCTCCGAATATCCCGACAGACCATATGCTGCAGGCGCGAGTTCAGGTTGTAGAGCATCTGGGCTCCGAGAATTTGGTGTATTTCCATTCCGGTGCCCGTACGGTCACGGCCAAGGTTCATCCGGAAACACATGCGTATGTAGAAATGGACAAAAATTTTGTGCTGGACTTGCGTAAGGCGCACTTTTTCGATCCAGAGACGGAGCTTGCGATTGGACGGGAATAAAAGACGAGGCCTGGCGAAGAAGGAACGGTTAGAAAGGGGAGGGTGAAGATGCGTAAGCTGAGTGAAGTGTTGATCAAGTCAGGTGCAGAAATCTATCGGGATATTATTCCGGTAGCCTTGTACAGTGTCGTTAGCTCCATCGTATTGGTTCCCATTCTGATGTTTGCTCCACTGCCAATCGCGGTGCTGCTTCTGGCCTTGATATATATGCCCATCCTGTTCGGTGTCAGTTATGCCGTACATCACAGGCTGGAACGCAAGGAACGCCGCAATGGGCTTAAGGATATCTGGAACGGAACGATGCAGGGATTCATCCCGGGAGGGGCAGTAGGAGTGCTTTTCGCCGTGCTTGGCTTCATTCTCTGGTCAACCTGGTGGTATTACGGCGGACAGGGCGGGATTACAGGTACAGCAGTGAGCATGTTCCAAACCTTCTTCGTCCTCATGGCGCTGATGTCACAGTTCTATACTTGGCAGCTTGTTTTACAAAAGAACATGGGCATCATTCAGGCGATGGGGGAAAGTGTAAAGCTGTTCTTCCGTCACCCGGGGTATACGATGGGCGCTTGTTTTCAGGCCATGTGCCTGACTGCTTTGCTGATGCTGACTGTCGTTGGTTTCGGAGCGCTGTTTGGAGGTATGTTTGCCATCTATCAGCATAAGGTGGCTCTCAATGTGCTGGAGCCTGAAGAGGAACCTGTCGTAACAGGCGGTAATGATCACCAGCATACAGGGTGGATCAGCCAGGGGAATGTGTAATGGGGCGGTTGAATGGAAGCGAGCAGATTCCGGCTGTAAAAACGGGAGTTGACCTTCTGTCGAGAGGGTTATCGCATCCATGGTTAACAGGTACTCGAATCGGTCTAATTACGAATCCGACTGGAATTACAGCGGATTTTGTATCGACCATAGATGTGTGCGCGGGACTGGCTAATGCCGAGCTTACAGCGCTCTACGCCTGTGAGCACGGACTGGATGGAGAACTTCAGGCGGGTGTCAGATTCGGAGACATGCGTCATCCGCGTCTGGACATTCCGGTGTTCAGCCTGTATGGAGATCACAAGAAGCCTACGCCTGCAATGCTGGCTGGAGTCGATACGGTCCTGTTTGACATTCAGGATGTGGGCATCCGTTATTACACGTATGTCTCAACCATGTTCTATATGATGGAGGTCTGCGCTGGAGCAGGCAAACGTATGCTGATTCTGGACCGTCCCAATCCGCTGGGTGGAAACGTTGTGGAAGGCGGTGTACTGAACGCGGGGTATGAATCACTCGTTGGCGCTTGGCGTGTCCCTGTACGTACCGGATTGACGGTAGGTGAATTGGCCCTGATGGTCAACAGCGAGATGGATGTACCTTGCGAATTGGACGTGATTGCGATGGAAGGTTGGCAGCGTTCCATGAGGTTCACGGATTGCCATCTTCCCTGGATGTTGCCCTCCCCCAATATGCCTACGCTGGATAGCGTGCAGGTATATGCGGGCACATGCCTGTTCGAAGGCACTAATGTATCGGAGGGCAGGGGCACGACCCGCCCATTCGAGTGGATTGGGGCACCCTGGGTTGAGGGTGAGCGTTTGGCGGAACGATTTCGGGAATACAAGCTGGAAGGTGTGCATGTGCATCCGGTGTACATGTCGCCAACATTCTCCAAACATGCAGGTGAGCTGTGTGGTGGCGTAAGGATTTTTGTAACGGACAGCAGGAAATTCCGGGCGGTAGAGACGGGGCTGGTGCTTTTGCATGAACTGGTTTCACTCTATCCGGAGCAATTATGCTGGCTGGAGCCACCGGAGCCGGGTTCGAGGTACTTTATCGACCTGCTGTCCGGGGGGAAGGAAGTCAGGGAAACCATTCATAACCGTACGGAATTCGTTCGTTTAATGGAAGCGTGGAATGTACAGGCAGCAGAATGGAAGGAGCGGCGAAAGCCATTTTTGTTATATCCATAAACGGATGTTTGTCATCGGAAGGAGGCATGAAATGAGTGGGCAAAAAGAGTTATACCATTCTCATCTGAAACAGATGACCTTGCGCGAGAAAGTTGGGCAAATGCTGCTTTGCGGCTTTCATGGCACTGAAGCTGCTGGCGATGTGGAAACCTTTCTTCGAAAGTATCCAATCGGTGGCGTGATTTATTTTGCGCGCAACGTTGAGTCGCCAGAGCAGGTAGAGCGGTTATCGTCGGGGCTACAACAGATTGCCAAAAGCAGCGGTAATGTGCCGCTCTGGATATCCATTGATCAGGAGGGTGGCATGGTTGCTCGAATTACCGAAGGGATTGCCTTGATGCCTGGACAAATGGCCATTGCCGCTGCTGGCTCCATAGACGATGCGTATCAGGCGGCATATATCAGTGGGTTGGAGCTGAAGTCCATGGGCATTAACATGAACTTTGCTCCAGTACTGGATGTGAACAATAACGCGGCCAATCCGGTTATCGGTGTACGATCATTCGGCGAATCTCCACAATCTGTTGCAGAATATGGGGCCAGAACCGTTGCGGGAATACAGGACGCCGGGATTGCAGCGACAGCCAAGCACTTCCCGGGGCATGGGGATACGGACACCGATTCTCATCTGGACCTGCCGATCATCACTCATGATCGTGATCGGGTAGAGCGCCTGGAGTTGATTCCCTTCCAAGCCGCCATCGCCGAAGGTGTTGATGCCATGATGTCAGCGCATATTTATTTCCCTGCACTGGAGCCAGAGCGTCTGCCCGTAACGCTATCGCATACTGTATTAAGCGGTCTGCTTCGCCAGGAACTGGGTTATGAGGGCATGATCGTGACAGATTGCATGGAGATGGATGCCATTGCGGTGAACTATGGCACAGTCGATGCAGCTGTGATGGCTGTAGAGGCCGGAGCGGATCTGGTGTTAATTAGCCATACGGCCAAGCTTCAGGCAGAGGCTTTTGAAGCATTGTTAGCAGCTGTGGCTAGCGGACGGATTAGCGAAAGGCGTATTGACGAGTCGGTAACCCGCTTGCTGATGTACAAGGCGAAACGTGGTTTGTTGGAGAGTGGAACGGGCGGTGCAGATGATGATGAAGTGAATAGTGTATTCTCAAATGCACCCTCCCTGAATTCATCAAAGGATCTTTCACATTCCAGCGGGTCTGAGCGCAACAGTTCATTACACCAAGAGGTTGCCCGCCGAATTAGCGAGAACAGTATCACGCTGGTACGCGATCAGCTGAATATGCTGCCTTTGAAGCCGGAACGCACGCTGGTCATAACGGTTGCCACGTCCGTGACGACGATTGCAGATGAACAGCTGAGTCAGACGTTCACCTTGGGCTTAGCTTTATCCAAGTATGGTCTGGATGTTGTTGATCGGGTGGTTACGCCCGAGGAAGTTGCCATTCGTTCCGCACGTATGCTTCAAGCGGCAGAAGAGGACGACATTCTACAGATTGTGGTAGGGACCTACAATGCGGGAAGCCCTTCCGGTGATCCACAGTGCCGACTAATCGGCTGGTTGCAGCAACTGGGCAAGCCATTGGCAGTTGTGGCACTGCGAAGTCCCTATGATCTGCTCGCAATTCCGGATGCTCAAGTCTATGTAGCGGCTTACGAGAGCCGGCCACTTGCCATGGATAGCGTCGCTCAGGCGCTGATGGGACGCATTCCTTTTTCGGGAGAACTTCCTGTGACGATAAAGTAGACGGATGTTGAACGGATGGATGGTTGCCAGGCAGTGGTGAGAATATGAGTTAATACGCCTTTTGCAAGATGGGAAAAGATGAATGCTGGTTGAGTGAAGTGGAATCATGGGCCGTAAAAATGAAAACATATACAGAGCAAAGAGACGATCCTTCATAGGACCGTCTCTTTGCTCTATATAAACGAATAATTATAGATTATTGCAATTGCAGTGCTTTGGCTGTCTTGGCCTCAACTTGATCCAAAAGTGAAGTCATGTCCATACCTGCGTGGTTACCGAGCAGGATAATCGTGATATCATCGGACAGATTGCGTGAAAAGGCTGTAGCGAACCCACCGCCACTACCGTTGTGGAAGACGGTACGGTTGGTACCCTTCTCTTTGAGAATCCAGGCGTAGCCATAGTTTTTATCGGAGTAGGGCTCATACATCTGTTCAATCGTATCCTGGCTTAGAATCTTGTCCGTATACAGTGCACGATCCCATTTCAGCATATCGTCTACCGTGGAATAGATGGTGCCTGATCCGGATTGGGAAACATAATAAGGGGCAGTTACCCAAGCGTTATCTTTTTGAACAAAACCACTAATCGTATGCACTTTACGGGAAGCCTCTCCCGAATTTTTCATGCCAAGTGGCTTCAGTATCGTCTGCTGTACGTAATCGGCATAACTCATGCCGGATACCTGTTCAACGACGTATGCAAGCAAAACATACCCGCTGTTGCTGTATAGATAGGCACTCCCCGGTTCAAACTTCAACGTTTTGTGGCGAATCTCTTCTACAGTCTCTTCCATGGAAGTTCCTTCACTCCGACCAAATGCGGATGGCAGACCTGAAGTCTGGGATAACAGCATATGCAGTGTGATCTGATCTCCCTTCGGAATGCCGGAGATATACTTGGAGATTGGATCTTGCACATTAATCTTACCTTCCTCCACGAGACTCAGAATGGACGCGGCCGTGAAGGATTTGCTCAGTGATGCGATCCGGGTCTTCTGATCCGGGCGATTCAGCGTCTGTTCATCGGCAAGTCCGTAGCCTTGTCTTAGCAGAACTTCACCATCGCGGGCAATCAGTGCCATACCTGGATAGTTGATCTCGCGCAGATACGTATCTACGCTGGCAACTTCACTGTTCAGCAGGCTGACTTGATCCGTGAACATATTCACACTCATCTGACCCGTAGCTGTACGTTGGACCTTGATATCTGCCTTAATTGCATTAGCCATGGCCCGGACAGGCACCATCAACGTACCATTAATGGTACGTGAATTCACACCTGTAGCGAGATTAACCTGGTTTACCTTAATGGAGTTGCTGCCAGCCTGATGGACCAGCTTGTCTCTGCCAACGGTAATGGTAGCTATCTTGGTTCGATTATCCCATTTCAACGTGCCTTGAACGGATGTGACTACATCCCGCAATGGAACAAACGTTGAGCCTTTGATGATAAGTGGTGCGTTCTTCCAGGATTGCTGCTCACCATTCACTTCAATGTGAACTGTTTGCGTTGTCTGGGCTGAGGCTGCCGTGATACCGGCTTGTCCCAGAATCGGGCCTGCGCACAGGATGAACGCTAACAGGATACGGAACATGGATGAATATACCGTGGAAACAGGTTGTTGCATGTGTGACTTACGTAAGATTTGAATCCTCCCCTTCCAATCGTTTCATGAATAGACAACTTATGAGCATTGTAAACGATCTCGCTTGGAGGGTCAAAACGATTAGCGGATATATTCCATATCATCTGATCGGATCATTTAAATTAAATTTGTACTAATTTAGTATATATACATAATATTTTTACAGCGATTGTCCGATAAAAGGATGGGTGAAGATTATGATGGGGGATATTTATATGAAGAAAAGGATTCGAAATTGGTTTACTTTAACCGTAAAAAAACGCCTGATCGCTGCATTGCTCCTGTTCTTGATTGTTCCGAGCTTTACCGTTGGTTGGTTGTCTTATCAAAAAGCTGCTGACCAGGTTAAGCAGGAAATTATTCGTTCCGCACAGGCCAAAACAGAAATGCTTAGTCTGCAGATAAATCAAATGCTGGATATGGAGAAGGATAACGCAGCGCAGATGGCTGCGGGTATGACTTCAAACGATATCATTAATAAATCCCCTGCACTTCAAAGGCAGATGGATCGGATGTCTCAGAATCATAAGGAATTGGGTGTACTCACCGCAGGTGCGGACGATGGCAGCTGGATGAAATCCCCAGAATCCGAGGAACAGAATTATGATCCTCGAGAGCGTTCATGGTATAAGATGGGCATGTCTCAGGATGAACCTGTAATCTCAGATACATTCCAATCGGCTTCGACGGGTGAATGGGTTGTGACCGCGGCGGCCAAGCTGGCTGATGGCAAAGGGGTATTCGGGGCCAATGTCAGTCTCAATCATCTGAAAGAATCCGTAGATCAGATACGTATTGGTAAAGAAGGAAAACTGTACATGCTGGATAACGGGGGTAAGTTCCTGTTCCATTACAATATTGAATCCGGTACACAGTCGGATGAACCTTACATCAATGAGATGTATACGAAAGAAAGCGGAACCGTGAAGTATACATATGATGGTCACGAAGTGGAAGCTGTGTATTTCACCAATCCGGTGACGGGGTGGAAAATTGTTGGCGAGATGGTTCCTTCGGAAGCAACGGAAGCCGTAATGCCTATTTTGATTCGTTCCATTACAATTGTGGCATCTGCAATGGTTATCGGGTTGATTCTGCTTGTTTTCATTATCCGCAGCATTCATCGGCCATTACTGCAATTAACACAGGCAGCATCGAAAGTAAGTGCCGGTGATTTAACCGTTCGGGTAGGTTTGCAGCGCAAGGATGAGTTCGGACTGCTTGGGGAAAGCTTCGACACGATGACAACTTCACTACGTAATGTGCTTGGAGAAGTACATGATACTTCCAGCCAGCTGGCAGCATCTTCGGAAGAGCTGATGGCAAGTTCCGAGCAGACATCAAAAGCCACAGAACAGGTGGCTGAACTGATGCAAGATGCAGCTGCAGGAACGACTTTACAAAACAACAGTCTTGCTGCTACAGGCCAACTCGTGGGCGAAATGTCTATTGGAGTCAAAGAAATTTCATCAAGTGCTGAAGACACCGCTCGTATCGCTCTTGATGCTTCCACCAAGTCGGAAGCGGGCATGGTGACAGTGGAAGAAGCGGTTACCCATATTCAGCAGGTGAATGACGAGAGCAAAGCCATGTCTGTGGTCATTGAGGATCTGCGTGCGAAAAATGAAGAGATTCTGGTGATTGTGGCCGAGATTACGGCCATTGCCAAACAGACAAACATTCTCGCCTTAAATGCATCCATTGAAGCTTCAAGAGCTGGCGAGCAAGGGCGAGGATTCGCTGTTGTAGCCAACGAAGTGAAAACACTGGCTCACAGTTCAGGCGCTTCAGCCGAGCGGATTAATGAGCTTATGCATGAGATGCAGGAGAAAACCAATGCGGTGCAATCCACTTTTGCCCGTACAGGAGAAGGTATGGTGAAGAGTTCGCAGATGGTTACAGAAGCGGGCGAAGCATTCCATAACATTCGTACTGCGGTACAGTTGGTGGCTGCGCAAGCTGGAGAAGTGTCCGCAGCTTCCCGTCAGATTGATGGCGGCATGAGTCATATCAACAAGGCAGTAAGTGATACAATGGTTCTGTCGGACAGAATTGCCTCTGGAACGGAAGATGGATCGGCGGCGGCTCAAGAGCAATTGGCCACAATGGAAGAGGTCGCAGCATCTTCGGCAGCATTGTCACGTATGGCTGAAGATCTGCAAAGCATGATTGAACGATTTAAGTTGTAATCGTGATTGAAGTGAGCCAATAATTGAGGATAAATGTTTAGGGAAGGTGCTGAGATGCCCTTTCTGCGATGAGACTGCAGGTTGTGACCCTGCGGTCTTTTTCTGTTGAACATGAGGTGTCCGTTATGTCCTCAAACACAGTATCCTTTTCAGTAATGTTGACATATTATAAACAAAATTATAATATGTCTATAAATAAACAAACATAAACATATAAAGTTAAATATTATTCGGTTGAAATGACCATAACAATAAAAGGAGCTTTGCCATGAAATCATCGGAAAGCTGGTTGCAAACCGCTTCATTGGAAGAGATCAAGCGTGGTTATATGGAGGAGGGTGCTGCCTATACATGCGTCTGCTGCGGATACAGGACGGAAGCGGGGATTATCTACCCTGAAGAAGGAGTGCTCTATGAGGCAGCACGCTATATGCGAGTGCATATTGAGAAGATTCATGGATCAGTATTTGAGTATTTGCTGGAGCTGGATAAAAGTGTAACCGGATTATCCGATGTCCAGCGTGGCCTATTGGCTCAATTTCATGAAGGAAAGAAGGATGTTGAAGTACAGAAGGCCCTGGGTATCGGGAGTGCTTCCACGATTCGGAATCATCGGTTTGTATTGAAGGAGAAGGAACGGCAGGCCAAGATATTCCTTGCATTAATGGAACTTCTCAAAAGCAAGGATACCCAGGCTCCAGCCGAATGGGTGTCGTCGGTGACAAGACATGGACATACGATCCATCCTGGCTCATTTGATATTACAGAACAGGACCGGGAGAAGGTACTGAATAAATATTTTTCTGAGGGTACTGGCGGGCCACTGACGACGTTTCATATGCAGCAAAAGCATAAATATATCGTGCTCACTGAGATAGCCAAACGATTCGATCCAGAGCGCCAATATTCCGAAAAACAGGTCAATGAGCTGCTGAAGGAGGTTCATGACGATTACGTAGAAATACGGAGATATCTGGTCGATTATCGCTTGCTGGAACGTGAGCCAGACGGTAGTCGGTATTGGCTGGGAAGCCACACAGATGAACAGAGTGCCGGAGATGGAAAACAGGAACGCAAAGAAAAGGGGGAGCAGGAGAACATGGATCGTCGCAAAGAATTACAGGAACAGGCCAAAGAAGTCAAAACGGAAGCTGGTGTCTACCAGATTCGAAATGAACGTAACGGTAAAGTCTATATCGACAGCACGCTTAACTTGAAAACCATTAACGGACAACGGTTTATGCTACAGATGGGTAGCCATCTGAATCGGAGGTTGCAGGCTGAATGGAATGAATATGGGGAGAATGCCTTCGTAATTGAAGTGTTGGAGACATTGAAGCCAGATGATAACCCGTATTACGACCCCAAAGATGCCCTCGCCAAATGTCTGAACCGCTGGTTTGAACAGTTAGAGCCCTATGGAGATCAAGGGTACCACGGAAATAAATAGCAATCTACTGAATAGGAGGCCCATTTCCACTCTAGGATGCCCGTTCCTTATAACTCAAATATAACCCAAAAGCCCCTTTGCCAATATGATGGCAAAGGGGCTTTTGTATCATAGACTACTTGTTATATAAGTTGAACCAGTCTTTTACACGATAACGGAGAGGACAGAAAAAACCTGAAAAAGCATACGCTATCCCCGGATTTTCCCCTATGGAAAAGGGAATCGAAAAACTGGGATAACAGCGATTGGAAGGTTGTTCTGTCATCGTAGTGTCAGTGTAATAATCTTTAGTTCAAAGATTACAGCTTGAATTGTTCCACCAGCTTCTGCAGCTTATGGGCCAGATGGGCAAGGGAATCGGCAGAGGAAGATATCTCCTGCATGGAGGCCACCTGTTCCTCCGTAGCAGCGGAGATGTTCTCTGTTCCATCGGCATTCGTTTCCGATATCGCGTGGATCTGATCAATGGATTGCACCACTTCTGCTGTACTTGCAGACATCTGCTGTGAGGCAGCCGCAATGTTCTCAAGCTGATGATTGACGACCCCGACGGCCTGACTAATCTGGGCAAAAGCTTCATCTGCAAACTGAACGGCACGGATACCGTTGCTAACATCCTGTTGCCCGACCTGTACATTGTGATTGGCCATTGCAATCTCCTGTTGAATCGCTCCGACCATCTCTACGATCTTCTGACCGGACAGGCTGGATTGTTCCGCGAGCTTCCGAACTTCGCTGGCAACAACGGAGAAGCCACGTCCATGCTCACCTGCACGTGCTGCTTCGATAGAAGCATTGAGAGCAAGCAGATTGGTCTGTGCAGCGATATCTGTAATGACAGATACCATCTCGCCAATGGATGTGGAATGCTGTCCAAGTCGTCCAGCAGTATCTGCCATGCCTTGTACAAAGCGACTAACGGAACTCATCTCGGATACGGCCGTCTGCATGGTGGCATTTCCTTTGTCTGCAAGCTCACTGGCTTGCATGGCAGCTTCGGATACTTGCTGTGTGCTATTCGTTACCTGTCCCACACCTCCAGCAAGCTCATTCATCTGCTGTGCAGTATGTTTCAGGCTGCTGGTTTGTTTCTCAAGTCCAGCTGCAGATTCTTCCGTGATCAGGGCAACTTGCTCTGTTGCTTTGGTTGTCTCCGATGAGTTGACTGCCAACTGTGTGGAAGAGGTGGTTAACTCGTCAGCCGTCTGTCGCACGTCCTGAATAACGGTTCGCAAGGATTCACTCATTTTATTGAAACTGGTGCTCAGCTTGCCGAATTCATCTTGTCCCAATACAGCAACCTCGATGGTCAGATTACCATTACTAATCTCGTCAGATGCCTTCACCAAGCGGTTCAGTGGTTTGGTGATGGATTGCACAATCCAGAAAATAATGATGGAGCTTACAGCGATCGCAATCGCAATAACGATAAGTGTGGTGTACAGGATAGGCCGGACAGATGCCGTTACTTCACCACTATCAATGACACCGACCACGGTCCAGCCCGTCGTTTCATTGGTGGCGAAAAAGGCGTGTTCCTGGCTTCCATTTAACGTATAAGTCAGACTGCCGTTCTTCTGTGCAAAAATATCTTTATAGGGTTCCATGGTTCCTTCGGTTCCCGGTTTTTCGGTAGGATGTACAATGATTTTGTTGGCATTATCAATGATATAGACATAACCCTTCTCACCGATCTTTGTGGAATTAACCGTCTGGGAGAGGGCCTCAAGCGAAAGACTTACAGAGACGACACCGTGTCCATCTGCCGAGGTCTGAGCTACCGAAGCAACAACATTGCCGGTATTGCTTGATATGTAAGGGGTGATTACGGTAGGGACATCCTTGTTCTGCGTAGCAGCCTGATACCACGGGCGTTCGCGCGGGTCGTATCCTTCTTTGTTCACCGCTGTTACAGGGGAGTTAATATACACGCCTTGATCCGTGCCGATAGACGCAAGTTCCACGTCATCATGGGTTTCCTTATACGCGTCAAGCAAGGTACGTATGGTATCCGTCTCGTCACCTTGGTTAGGTCCAACATTGCCTGCATCCAGCTGACTTGCCAAGAAATCAACATTCTTACGTGTTGCGCCAATGATCTGATCAATGGTTTGGTTGAGCACAGTAACATTGCTAATTGCGTTCTCATACATTTTCTCTTCGACCTTGGCCTCGGCTGTTTGGAACGAGATAATGCCCAGACTGATTGTGGGAATGAGTAGAACAATGGCAAATGACAGTATCAGTTTCTCTCTCATCTGCAGCGTTCTTCTGGCCCTTTGTTTATTAATCTTCTTCATACACATTCCCCCTCTGTGTAACCCATCCCTATGTCTGGTGGACAAGTCAATCCGGTAAAAGATAGTTCATTCCATCCTTTCCAGATGTTTCTGGTGCTATCGTATGACAAAATTCGAGTTTATTCAACATTATTTATGAGTTTTATGAAAATATTTTTCGGTTTTATAGGTATTTAGGATTACATCTGTTCTATAAAAAGGAATCTGTCTCTCCCTTAGTACACATCTTGTGGTATATTTCTGAATTAATGTGAAATGAAATTTTGCAAATTGCCAAATCCACAAGGCATGTACCTGATCATGTTGAATACACAAAGAAGTTGTTTTCATGAAGAATGGACCTGAATGGATCTACATCCATATATATCGGTTGATGGAGACAAAAATTGGAGAGGGGTTGTACCGCAGTTGGACCAAAGTACACTACAGATATCTGGACAGGAGAACATGGAAGAGGTCCAGGATCATGCTACATTCATGCAAGGGGTCAAAGATTGTATCCCAACGCTGCTTGGCTATTTGAGTATTGGCTTTGCAGCGGGTGTCATTGAAATGACCGCAGGTCTGAGTCTGGCAGAAACGGCTCTGCTCAGCCTGATTTTATATGCAGGATCAGCTCAGTTCATTGCAGCAGGCATGCTCGCATCGAATGGATCAGCACTAGCCATCATGTTCACCATATTTTTCGTGAATCTTCGTCATTTGCTGCTGAGTGCAGCTGTATCACCGTATTTTCGGCATCTGACCCCGCTTAAAAATATGTGGATCGGTTCATTGCTTACGGATGAGTCTTTCGGCGTGGCGATGACACGTGCCATTGGCAGGGAAAGACTCAGTGAACGGTGGATGCACGGTCTGAATATTACCGCATATCTGAACTGGTTCGTGGCTAATATGGCGGGAGCATACTTTGGACGCTGGATCACCAATCCGGAACGACTGGGTCTGGATTATGCCCTGCCAGCGATGTTTATTGGACTGGTTGTACTCCAGTTGGTACATCGTAAAAACAAAAAAATACACATTAATGTGGCGATCATCGCTGTGGTCTGTGTAATCTTCGCCAGCATGGCTTCACTGGGCAGCATGAGTGTCATTGTGGCTGCGGTCATTGCGGCAACGATGGGAGTGTTCATGGAACGATGGAAGTAAGATGGGATGTATTCTGGATTATTATGGGGTCGGCGCTGTTGACATTTATTCCTCGTGTACTGCCACTGATGCTGTTCAGCAAAATACAGATCCCCATGTGGTTGTTACGTTGGCTGGAGTATGTACCCGTAGCGGTCATGGCAGCATTGATTGGTCAGGAACTGTTCATGTCGGACAACCAGTTGGTGCCGATTACGCACAATGCAGCTCTGTGGGCCTCTCTGCCGACGATTGCAGTAGCGATCTGGACACGCAGTCTGCTTGGCACCGTATTGGTCGGTATTGTGGCTATGATGATCTTGCGATACTGGATCGTATAGTTGCCAAGTCTATTGTAATATCCGGTAATTCCTTCCCCTGATCGGTTAATACTGTTCTATAAAGGACAGATAGCCTATCTGAGCGAAGGGAGCTGGAATCATGAGTGAACGGAAGCGCAAGCTGTTAATTACAGGAGCTGCCGGAGTCATTGGTCGCAGTCTGTTGGAGGGGCTGAGAGCCAAGGGTACGTATGATATCGTTGCTGCAGATCTGCGTGAGGATGAGCAAGCTGGCATTGTAGCCATGGATGTGACAGACGGGGAACGTCTGAAAGAACTGATGCAGGGGATTCACACAGTTCTGCACATTGCATGGGCCAAGGATGAGGAAGATTTTCTGGGCAAAGTTCTACCGATCAACGTAACCGGAGCATACCATGTGTATGAAGCAGCACGGTTGAACGGTGTTCAACGGGTAATCTTCGCAAGTTCCAACCATGCGACTGGCTTCTATCCTACTGGTGAGGATATTGAAGTGGATGACCCGTACCGACCGGACAGCTTCTATGGACTTAGCAAATGTTATATTGAACTGTTGGGACGGTATTACGTTGACAAATATAATCTGTCCTCCTTCAACATTCGGATTGGAAACTTCTCCGGTGATACATACCCGCACTCGGAGCGCTCGGCTCACATCTGGATCTCGCCAAGGGACATGGTCCAGCTCGCTGAATGCTGTATTGAAGCGGATTCGGATATGAAGTATCTGAATCTATACGGGACTTCAGCGAATACAGACAATTACTATGATATTGGCTATCTGGCTCAGAAGATTGGATACCGTCCACAGGATGATGCGGCCCAGCTGTGGGAAGAGGCAAAACTTAGAGGCGTACCCGATAAACAGGATGAGACCGCCTTTCAGGGCGGAGGCCATGTGGAGAAAGAACCGAAGGATTCTTAAGAAGGCGACACTTTGTGATGAAAACGCTATTTTCTATTGTAGCCGAAAGGGATAAAATGGAGACTGAGGTGTTCAGTGTTTCCATTTTGCACAAGAGGAAGGAACGATTTCAATCATGAGTACAAGTCCATCCGTTATATTGTTTCAGGGAGACTCGATTACAGATGGGGGAAGATCACGCAATGATGATCCGAATCATTTTCTCGGACATGGATATGCGTATCTGATCTCCAGCAAACTGGGTATGGAACTGGCGGGCAAGCATAAGACCTTCTATAACAGAGGCATCAGTGGGGATCGGGCATCCGATCTGTACGCACGCTGGAATGAGGATACCATTAGTCTGAAACCCGATCTGATCAGCATTCTAATCGGGGTTAATGATGCCTGGCGCACAATGAATAATGAACCTAGCGGGGTAACGGATCGTTTTGGACGGGCGTATCGCCATTTGCTTGAAGAGACACGGGAAGTGATGCCGGACACGGGGCTGGTTTTGATGGAGCCGTTTATCCTGAATACCGGGGCGACTGCTGAGAAATGGGGAGCCTGGGAGGCGTATATCGGTCAATATCAGAAACTGGCTCAAGGTCTTGCGGAAGAATTCGGAGCGGTGTGGGTGCCATTGCAGCAGACGTTTAATGATGCTCTGAAGCAGGCGGATGCAGCGTACTGGTTATGGGATGGCGTACATCCAACCGCGGCAGGTCATGAGCTGATTGCACGTCAGTGGTTGTCTGTTGTACAGAATTCTCGGCTTGCGATTGTGTAAACTTATACGTAATGAGGATATAAGATAGTTAAGAATATGAGATAGCCATAAAAAGCCTGTGGTAACAGGCGGAATGCAACGGAGGACCTGACAAAGGTTCTTCGTTCTTTTGGTTGGGAAGGAGAAGGACGTAACGTGGTGGAAAGGATTCTAATGGATAATTCTTCAAAAGTGCTACCATATCCGGTAAAATGAGATCGATTACATGATAATGTTGTTATGACAATCCATTAACGAAGAGTGGTGAATCCAGTGGAAGATTCCATTCACGAAGTCGAACATGAACATATAAACCAACGTGGAAATGAGAGTAAAGCAGTGAGCTCCCTAAGTGCTGACAGACTCTTAGAGAAGTTGTTGCGGCCTGAATTGGCTATGTTATACACCGACTTGAAGGCTTATGGGGAACGCGCCTTGAAGAAACCCTTGCCTTCCTTATCGTTCCGTCTATATCGCCAGTTCAGTGATGCGGGTGAGCGGAAAGCCTATGAGCAGGCTTATTTCGATCGAAGGGGCAGGTTGGCTGCTGTGGCGATGCTCGCATTGGATCCGGCTAGGCCGGATGCACTGCAAGCGCTGGAGGAAATGTTGTGGAACGTGTGTGATGAGTATACGTGGTGCTTGCCCGCACATCTGGGTACGGGAGAGGTCGATCAGGTGAATGGAAACATTGATCTGTTCGCCGCAGAGACAGTACATATGCTGGCAGAGATGGTGACCATTCACGCCGATCGGCTGGATCGTCTTGTCATAGAACGGATCAGGTTTGAAGCAGAGCGGCGAATCTTCGCCCCGCTTTACCGAGATCAGCAGAAGTTTCACTGGCAGACAGCGGATCACAATTGGTCGGCGGTCTGTGGTGGCTGCTGCGGCATGGCCGCATTGTTGCTGTCAGAGGATGAGACCACGCTGAGGGAATCGATCTCCCATACGGTCGGTTGTATGAACGCATTCCTGAGCGGCTATGGCGAGGATGGCGGCTGTGCTGAAGGCATTGGATATTGGGTATATGGATTTGGTTATTTCATCTATTATGCCGAGATGCTTCGTGAGTACAGTGAGGGTGAACTAGATCTGCTGACAGGTTCCAAAATAGCAGCCATCGCAGCCTTCCCGTTGCGAGTTCATCTGTCGGGCGGCACATTCGTGAATTATTCGGACAGTGCCGAGCAGGAAGAGATTCCTTCCGGATTACTCTCCCTGCTCGCATCCCGGGTGGGATTGCAGGTAGATCTGCCGCTTCATATTCCACTGCTTACCGATGATCCCTGTCATCGCTGGGCACATCTAGCGAGGAATGTGATGTGGAGCGATCCGGCAGTATACGGTGATGAAGGAGTCTCTGGACAGGTTGAATGTGGATTTATTTTTCAAAATCTGGGCTGGATGGTTGCGAAGGGGGTGCTTCATTCTCCGAGTAATCAACGTTCCAGCGGCGCGCCCCTTCATGTGGCTATTTCCGTTAAAGGCGGGCATAACGATGAACCTCACAACCATAATGATCTGGGTCAGTTCATTATCCATTGCGGTGGTGAGAATATCCTATGTGATCCGGGAGCAGGGTTGTATACCCAAGCGTATTTTGCGCCAGGCAGAGAGCGCCTGTTCCACATCTCGTCATCCGGGCATAACGTTCCGCTCATTGAAGGGCAGGAGCAAAGCTCGGGCCGGCAAGCGCAAGCCCATGTGTTAGAGGCAAAACTGGCAGCGGATGGCGGTGAGCTGAATACAACATTGGATCTGACATCTGCATACCCTGGAGCTGCTTCACTGGCTCGTTATACGCGCCAATTTCATTGGAAGATGGCTTCTGGCGGTAGCAGTAATGGAGCAGAATTGCGTCTGATTGACCGTTTTCAATGGAAGAGCAGGAGGGAGTCTTCGGCAGAACCATTCTCTTCGGCGGATGATTCAGATGCAGGATATTCAAGCGTTGTAGAACGATGGATGAGCAGAGTGCAGCCTGAAGTGGTGAAGAGCGGTATCCTTTGCTGGCAAGGTGTACAAGGAACGGTCCATATGGTGTATGATGCCAACCACTGGCAAGTATTTACGGAGGCAATGAACATCGTCGATCATGACAATGTTCCAGTCACATTCTATCGAACGTCACTATCATGGATAGGGGCAGTGGGCGACAGCGATCATCGGATCGAAGGTTATGACCCACTTGAAACGGTATGTGAGGTACGCTTCATCATTGAACCGAAAAAGGGAGAAACCGAGGTGAACATGCATGAGTAAATATACATCTGCGTCCACGTATCCATGGAAAGATGAACTCAAACGTTACCGTACATTGGCAGAACAAGCGGGCCCCCCTCCGGCAGACGGCTGGAATCGGAATCGTAAGTTGGCACTTGTGGAGAGTATTGTTCGCGCTTACACACCCTATCAAGACAACCATGGTGCAATTATCGACCCGTTCTCGGGTGTGGAGAGATATTATTCTACACCAGCGTATGCGATGGCTGCGGCGGTTCTGGTTGACGCGGGGCGGACAGATCTGCTTGACTCCGCAGCGGCAGCCCTGTCTCAGAGCATTGATGCCGTGGTCAATCGTAGTGCACCTGACAATCACCCTGATTTTTATCCAGTGCTCATGATGAGAGCTTATATGTTGTTGAAGTCACTTCTGCCTGAACAAGCAAAGATCTGGGCTGAGGCACTCAAGACGATTCATCCTGAACAAGATTATGTGTTTACGATGAGCAATATAAACAACGCCAATCGCATGATTAACTGGAACGCCATTATGATCTCTGGCGAATATCTGCGGTGGCATGAACAGCTGGCAAGTGAAGATACAGCGTGGATGGATCGTTATCTGGAAGCCTATCATGTGCCTCGATTTACGGCACTTGGATTGTATCAGGATGGACCGCTGGACCGTCCGAACTGTCCATTTTCCTATGATATTGCCACCCGTTATCACCTTGGGGTGATGCTTGAAGCGGGTTACGAGGGAGCCACTGCCGATAGGTTACGTGAGCAGCTGCGCCATGGTGCCTTCAGCACGCTACTGACGCTCTCGCCGCTAGGTGAGATTCCACCGCGTGGTCGCAGCTCCCAGCACCAGTGGAATGAAGCGGCAGCAGCTTATGTATGTTCTACACATGCAACGCAGGCTCTTGAGGCGGGAGATCCGGTGATGGCGGGCGCATTCGCCCGTGCGGCCAATCGGTGTTTTGCTGCTGTGGAGCGCTGGAAAATGGATGATGGGCGCCTGAAAATCGTGCGCAATGAATACGCGCCAGAAGATCGCCACGGCTATGAGGTTTATACCAACCATACCTGTTACAACTTGTGGACAGCAGCAGCACTGGCCCACGCCTGTCTCAGTGATCCGGGAGACCATGTGAGTGAAGTGTACCTTCCTTCCGAGGTGGGCAGCCGAGTTTTGCAGACCGATGGGTGGTTCGAAACCGTAATTGCATCCGTACCTGGCCAGCAACTGGTATTACACACGGCGATGAATGATCCGTATACGATCCCTGGTTTGGTACGGATTCAGCAGACGGGGCTACCTGGTCTGATTGGTCCGTCCGCTGCCAGCCATGTGCAGGCCGGATTCACGGAATTTGCCGAAGGGGTGGTCCGTCCGCTCAGCTATTGTCCTGCCTGGAAGACACCAGATGGGGTATGGCACAGCCTTGCAGAGGGTATTCCATCGGGTGGTGCGTATGATCGGGATGTTGGATTAGACCCTGCTCAGGGAGGTGGGTCAATCGTGTATGAAAAAGTGGACCAGGATACGCCGAATCAAGTAGAGGGACATCTGGCGGAAAGAGCGGCGGAAGAGGGAGTAAACACCTCGAAGAATTCTTTTGCTGTGACATGGGTTGGTCCCTTGCCTGGAATTGAGACATTGCGCACTCATTATGTGCAGCAGGCAGACTTGCTGACCATAAAGTATGAATTCGAAGGAGAGATTGCGGCGGCAGGTGCACTCATACCGTTGATGTTCCATGATGGTCGTGAACAGGCGGTGATTACCCATACGGATCATCGTGTGCGAACGGAGTATCGGGGGGCATATGTCGAATCTACAGCGCTGGATCAGGAAGCCATTATTCATCTGGAGGATCAGGCCGTGGCTTCCCGTAATGGGTTGCTGAAAGAAGCGCGGATTGAAGTGAACGGAGCACATAGTCTGTCATTTACGATCCGATTGGGCGAGGTTACACATGAAGGCGTTTAGGTCGAACTGGAGCATCAAGCAAAGATGTCCAGTATTGAATCGAGGAGGGATATGTTCATGAACACATCAACGTCGGTAAAATGGCTCGACGAAGCGTGGCAACAGGGAGCTGCGAAAACGATTCGGAATGCAAAGCGGATCAGGGATACATTTCCACACATCGCCCCGCAAGGGACGTATGACCGGAATGATCCGGAATGGTGGACAGCAGGTTTCTGGCCTGGACTGTTATGGTTGGTCCATGGAGATGCGCCGGAAAGTGAAGCGGTCGCTCCGCTGCATCGCATTGCTGAAAGTTGTGAGCGGCAACTGGAAGGTTGTCTGCATGATCCCGAATCGGTCGATCACGATCTGGGGTTCATTTGGCTGCTTAGTGGCGTAGCCAACTACCGCCAGACGGGCAGCATGGATGGACGGCGGCGCGGAATGCTTGCCGCCAACCTGCTCGCTGCCCGGTTCCATGTGCGCGGTGAGTTCATCCGCGCCTGGAACTTCAGCTCGTCAGCAATGGATACGCGCGGCGTAGCCATCATTGACAGCATGATGAATCTGCCGCTGCTCTACTGGGCATCCGAGCAGAGCGGCGATCCTCGCTTCCGCTGGCTGGCGGAAGCACATGCAGACACCGTGGCGCGCGAATTCATCCGCGCTGACGGGTCCATCTGCCACGTGGTGGAGTTCGATCCACACACGGGGCAGAAGCTGCGAGAGCATGGCGGACAGGGCCATGCTCCAGGTTCCGCCTGGGCGCGGGGCACCGCCTGGGCGTTGCACGGGTTTGCGCTGTCTTTCCGGTATACGGGCGAAGCCCGATATCTGGAGACAGCGGAGCGTGCGGCCGATTTCTTCCTCGCCATGCTTGGCGAAGAGATCGTGCCGGTGTGGGATTTCCGCGCACCTGCGGAGCATCAGGTGGCGTGGGACTCGTCCGCTGCGGCGATTGCCGCAAGCGGGCTTATAGAGCTGGCGAAGCTGTCGCCACGCGGGGAAACCTATGCCGCCGCGGGAGAGCGCATCGTCCGCGGCTTGCATGAGAACTATAGCTCCGGCGACTCGGCAGCGGAAGAAGGTCTGATCATGCAGGGAACAGTGCATTACCCGGAAGGGCGAGGACTGAATGTGCCGATTATATACGGCGATTATTTCTATATGGAAGCGCTGGCGAAGCTGCGTGGACGTGAGGGTTTATTTTAAAAAGAGGAATTGAGAACTGAGAACGATGTAATTCATCATCACCTGTCCGCGGAGGCTGTCTTCAATTGGAGGAACGATATTCCTTCTATTGAAGGCGGCCTATACTCAAGTTTGATCCAGAGATAGACCAATCAAGATCAGCGGACAGGCGTATGATAACCTTATGAAAAGAATTCATCTCACTTCGAAGGCGTGCGTCTCAGGATAACAAAGTCGGCCGAAGATTGATCCGGATATCGCTGCGGAATAATCTCATGTACTTTGAAATCAGGGTAGTCGTAGAGATAATGGAACAGATTACGATCCTGGATGGTATCAACCCCGGGGGTGTCGTTTTCTTTCAAACGTGTATATAGGACCACCCATGCTGTAGAAGCGTGCAGAACATCATAGAGGGTATTGCGAAAATCCGTTTCATCCGTAATATGATACAGCACATCCAGACAGACCGTGAGATCCGCTTGCAGAAAACCCCGATTAATCCACAGACCTGGTGTATACAGCATGAAGCTCTTGGACGAATCCCCGGCAAATTGGGAAGCACAACGCTCCACTGAAGAAGCAGCTACATCAACGCCCAGGTACTCCTCATAATTCATGTATTGCAGCTGGTTGCCATCCCCGCATCCAAACTCAAGGACTCGATGAATTCCTTCACGCTGAATCAGTCCGTTCACGACTTCGGCCTTGAATTCGGCCAATACTCCGTAGGAGCCCCTCCCAGAAGTCTTACCCGAACGATATGTTTGCTCCCAATACCCGATGTAATCAAAAGGCTGACGCATATGCTCCCCCAATCCTGTTAAAAGAAGTTCAAGACAGTCGATATACATAGGTTATGCACGTTAATCGCAGGTATGAACGGTTGAAACCGGAATAGAAGATAAATTAATTTCCATAGAATTCCCTGAAAATTTCCTGAAAGTCTAAACATCTGGAAAGGACTTGCCGACATTAAACATAAGGAAAAAAATGATGATAATCGGGGGGAAATGATGTTAAAGCCAAGATTGACCAAGTACATGGTGATGATGCTGGTGTTGATGCTGAGTATTTCCAACGTAGGCTTGGCCGCTGCGGCAGATAAAGAACTGTCCAAAATTGTGGTTTCCAAGAATGAGATGTCGCTCGAAGTTGGTGATTCCAGTTCCGTTACGGTGACAGGTGTATATTCTGATAATACGTCAGCAAACGTAACGATCAGTTCATCCTGGAGTACCAGTGATACTTCGATAGCAACTGTATATAATGGCGCAATTACAGCCAAAAAAGAAGGTACAGCGACGATTACCGCAGCTTACCAGGGTCAGAGTCAGACCGTTCAAGTGAAAGTGACGAAGAAGGTCAAAGCCCTTTCGAAAAACGTGCAAAGTCTGGACTTGCGCACGGGAGATACGAAAGAAATTATTTTGACAGCAACGTACAGTGATAATGAAACAAATAATGCAGCAGCAAGTACCGCAGAATGGTCTACCAGTGATGAGAAGGTTGCTACCGTTGTGAATGGTAAAGTAACTGGACAAAGCGCGGGTACAGCTGTAATCACAGCCAAAGTTGGCAGCCAAAGCGTGACGGTGGATGTTAACGTTGAAGTGGTTAAACGTGTAGATGTGGATAAACAGCAGGTTAACCTGTTGTTGAACAAAAGTGAAAGTGTGAAAGTGACGGCTACGTATCCAGATGGTACAACCAAAGATGTAACCGATCTGGCGGAGTGGACATCCAGCAATGAGAAGGTCGCAGACGTTCTCAAAGGCGAAATTACAGGATACTCGGCAGGATCTGCCAAGATTACAGCCAAATACGGTACGAAGTCCGTATCCGTTGACGTGGATGTGGATCTGACCAGCAAGCTGAGTGTGCAGAAACAGAGCATTTTCTTCCGTTTGAGTGAGACAACCAAAACGGCTAATGTCGTTCTAACTGCTTCGTATCCGAATAGCAGCGATGTGAATGTAACGGATCAGGCAACATGGACATCCAGCAACGAGAAGGTTGCAACGGTGTTTAAGGGACAAATCACAGCCATTAGTGCAGGTTCAACAACGATCAAGGCAACCTATAGTGGCAAAACTGTAGAAATCGCTGTGGATGTTGATACGGCAAGATATCTGGATATCAAAGATGTAAATGACAAACTCGCTATGAGTGTTACGGGTGATAACAAGTCCAAGACATTGGTAGCCAATGCAGAGTATATTGATGGAAGCACAGAAGTTGTAACTTCCAAAGCAACGTGGACTTCAAGCAATGCGGATGTTGTATATGTATCCAACGGCGATCTGATCGCATACAAATCCGGTACTGCGACGATCACTGTAGCTTATGGTGGTAAAACAGCTAAGTTTACAGTAAATGTTGACGTTCCGGACAAGTATGAAATGGATAAGAAAAAAGCATCAGTAGCTGTTGGTGGAACGACCAATGCCAAAGTACTGGCGATTTACGGTGAGACATCCAAGGATGTATCCGAAGATGCAACCTGGAGCAGCAGCAGCGACAAAATCGCTGAGGTAGATAGCAAAGGGGTTATCACAGGTGTTGCTACAGGTAAAGCAACCATCACAGCGAAGATTGAAGGCAAAACGCTGACTCTGCCTGTTGAAGTAGGTATGGCTAGTGGACTGGAAGCCGATGTGAACTTCGTCGTATTGTCTACCAAAGAAACACAGAACATCCTTCTAACAGGAACGGATGAGGACGGCAACACGCTGGATGTTACATCCGAAGCAACCTGGAAATCCAGTAACGCACGTGTAGCGGATGTGAAAAAAGGCGTGATCACGGGTAACAGCAGTGGTAAAGCCAACATCACAGCAGAATACGGCTCCAAAAAAGTGACGATCCAGGTTGAAGTGGATGTCATCTCACGTATTGAAGCTTCCGAGCCGGCTCTGTCCCTGAAATCAGGCGATACAGCTGATCTGACAGTAACTGCCTTCTTGAGCGACGGTAGCGAGCGTGATGTTACGGACAAAGCGGAGTGGAAAACCAACAGTTACAAAGTAGCTCAAGTGACCAAAGGTAAAGTCAAAGCTACTGGTTCAGGTAAAGCCAAAATCACAGCCAAATACGGCAGCAAGTCTGTCACGATTGCTGTAGATGTGGATACACTGAAATATTTGCAGACGGATAAAGTAACGTTGACCATGAAACCTGGTGAAAAGGTAACTGTGGCGGCAACTGCAACGTATGCCGATGGCAGTGAAGCCAATGTATCCAAACCGGCTCTCTGGAAATCTTCCCGTATTGCAACAGCATCGGTGAAAGATGGTGTCATTCAGGCAAATGGTAAAGGTAAAGCAACGATCACGGTGACATTTGCAGGTGTGAAAACCAAAGTAACGGTAGTGGTTGAAGCGAAGTAATTGCTTTTCTTAATGTGAGCGTGAAACGCGCAATATAAAAAAACGGTGACCCCAGCTTGATAGCTGAGGTCGCCGTTTTTTGTTCTATAAACTAGAGCTTAAACAGAACATGGAGCGTTAAAGAATCTGAGACACGCTATATCGGAAAATACAGTCTTTTATAGCGCTTTTGTCTGGTGATTTTGGTAAATAACGTGTCTGATGTTCTTTACAATTTAAAAAGAGGACCTTAATGCCAAATAAGACGTTCTCAGTTCCTTAGAAAATGAAAATGAAAATAGTCTTGCCATTCGCCAAAGTTACCCACTATGGGCTATAACTACATCGTATGAGACAGCACCAGTGCACCATAGGCAAAAGCGATCACGATTAGAATGGCTGGATGCAGCTTGGTCTTGGTCATGACCCAGAGCGAGATGCCGGCAATGACCAATGTCTGCCAGATGCCGATGGAATCGGTGGATAGCTGCCCGAATTCCCATGTGAGCAGAATCATGAGCACAGCGATAACAGGCTGCACGAGTAGAGTCATGCCTTTGACTTTGGGTGACGTGCGGTGTTTGTTCAATAGACGAAGTAATAAAATTAATGCGGTTGCGGAAGGCACGATTGTGGCAAAAGTTGCGATAAACGCCCCAAACCAGCCCGCCACGTGATACCCGACGAATGCAGCAATTTTGGTTGCAATCGGGCCGGGAAGGGCGTTACCAATCGCCAGCACATCCCCGAATTGCTCTGTGGTCATCCAATGGTAATGGTTCACAATCTCTTCCTGCATTAGCGGAATGGACGCCGGGCCGCCCCCATATCCCAATATGTTTGCTACGAAAAATCCCCAAAATAATTCCCACCATGTCTGGAGCATCCTTAGGACACCCCCTTATCGGAATTGCCTTTGGATTTGAAGCGCTGGACCAGATCCAGATGGAAGACACCATATCCAAGGAAAACTGCGATAACAATCCCTGGATGGATGTTCAGAAGCTGTAACGATACAAAGGCAATTACCCCGAATAGAGCGGCAAAAACTTTGCCGAGTCCCTTCCAGGCTTTCATGGCAAATTCATAAGCCATCATGCCCAGCATGACAAAAATAACCGGTCGAACAGCGGCTACCATGCCTGCGACCACTTTTGACTCGCGCAGCGCGTACATGGAACCGAGCAGAGCAATAATGGCAATACTAGTCGGCAAAATGTGAGCGAGTACGGACACTATCGCGCCCAGTACACCTTTGGTTTTATAACCGAGATATGCGGCCATCTTGGTCGCGATTGGACCCGGCAGGGCGTTGGCGATAGCCAAAATCTCGCCGAACTCCTCATCACTGACCCATTTGTAACGCGTAACGGCTTCGTAACGGATCAAGGGAATAACCGAAGGGCCGCCGCCATATCCGAGAATTCCGGTCCGTACCATTCCGATGACGAGACCGTTGTAATCTTTCCAACCCATGCTGATTTCCTCCTAGAGTCTCATGCCCATCCGGCTTTTATAACGTTTCAACAATAGCTGTGATTCCACTTTGACGATACCCGGCATCTTATAGAGCTTCTCCAGCAAGAACTGCTCCATCTCTTCCATATCTGCAAAAATACCGTGCATATGCAGGGTACTCGGGCCTGTCATATGATAAAGGCTGGTAACGGCAGGCTCTTCGTCCAGTTTCTCAGCGACTTCATCCAGGAAGGGCGGTTCAACATCGACATTGAAAAAGGCGGAGACCTGAAGCCCAACCTTGCCAGGGTTGATCACCACGGTGAAGCGTTCGATGATTCCTTTTTCGGATAACGCATTAATGCGCGCCTGAACAGCTACACGTGACAACCCGATCTGTGTACCCAAGTCCGTATAGGAGATTCGGCTGTTTTTGTGAAGTGCGGCGATAATTTTACGATCCATCTCGTCCAGATTGTACATTTGCGGAATTTCTCCCCCTTTGGAGGAGCGTTTCTCTGACATGTTGACCATCCTTTTCTTTCGCTATATGAAATGAACAATGAAATTTTACTGAACATACAATGTGTATGTGGCATTCATAGTTTAATGACGAATCGTAACTGGAGTCAATCTATTTATCATGATTATTGAATTTAACCGATTTTGAGCCTTCATTTTGTCATTTCCACCAATCGAAAATAAAAAGGCCACTCGCACAATCTAATGGCGAGCAGCCGGTTAATAGATAGAGCTGGAGTGTAGCATCAAGCACGATACGAAGCATATCCCGTTATCGCTGTGCTGTCTTGGGCAGTAAAAGGGTAACGGTTGTGCCTTCGCCAGGCTCGGAAGAAACTCTCAACGTTCCACCTGCACCACGGGCACGCTCTTCCATGCTGAACAATCCAACACCATTGCCAGCGGTTGCTTTGCTGAATCCGGCACCCTGGTCTTCAATGATAACCATCGTCATGCCCTCAGCGTCTTCTATAGTAACACGGGCCTCGGCAACATCGGCATATTTCGCAACATTGGTTAAGGCTTCCTGAATAATCCGGTAGATGGCGATCTCCCGGTTCATCTCCAGTCGTTTACGCAAATTACATTCCAGATCAACTTCAATTCCATAATGACGGGTGTAATTCTCAATATACGTACGAATCGCCGGAACAACACCCAGGTCATCCAGAACGGATGGTCTCAGTTCCCATGCCATACCGCGCACATCTTCCATAATACCCGTGACCTGCTTGCGAAGGGCTTCAACTCCGGGGTGAGGCTGGTCTGCCAGCAGTCGGTCCATCTGAATGACCAGAGAGAAGAGACTCTGTCCAATCCCGTCATGCAGTTCACGCGAGATCCGGCGTCTTTCCTCTTCCTGAATGTTCATGACTTGGGACATCATCTTCTGCAATTCGGCTTCAACCGATTTCAGCTTGGTGACCTCGCTGCGTACAGCCAAATACTGATATGGTTCGCCGTCGTTATCGAGGAAAGGCACGATGGTGGTGTTGACCCAATAATAACTGCCATCTCTGGCACGATTGCGAATCTCCCCGTTCCATACCTTGCCTGAGGATATCGTGTCCCACAGGTTTTTCATAAAGGTTTTGCCATGGTATCCGGAATTAATAATTCGATGATCCTTACCGATCAGTTCCTCACGCTCATACTGCGAGATTTCACAGAATTTATCATTCACATACTGGATTTTCCCCTTGCGGTCTGTTAGGGCTACAATGGAGGACTCATCCAGAGCAAACTTCAGATCACTCAGTTGATGCAGGGAGCCCTTCAACCTGCTGCGAAACTCATTATCCGTAATGTGATTATCGATTTCGTTCAGCAGGAGACGTACGGGCTGGTCTGCGAGTCCACTTAATCTGTTCTTGCGTGCACTACTCAAAGTTCAGCAACCCCTTTTTCATGGCGAACTTCACCAGTTCCGGTCGTGTACGCAGGCCAAGTTTCTCCATCAGATTGCTTTTGTGGGATTCGACCGTTTTGACACTGATGATCAGATGTTCGGCGATTTCCTTGTTGGCGTAACCTTTGGCAATCCAGGACAAAATCTCTTTCTCCCGCTCGGATAACGTGTCATACGGTCCAGCGTTTTCCTGTTTGGCTTTGTCCAGATATTCACTCATCAGCCGCTTGGTCGCACTGGGGTACAGATAGGCGCTACCCTCTGCTACGGAACGAATTGCGGCAAGCAATTCTTCATGCGGCGCACTTTTGAGTATATATCCGGATGCTCCCGCGTGGATGGCGCGGAACAGATATTCTTCATCGTCATGCATGGTCAGTATCAGAATGGAGACATCTGGCATCAATTTCTTCAATTCAGCGGTAGCGGTCAGACCGTCTTTGCCTGGCGGCATGCTAAAATCCATCAAGACCACATCCGGTTTTAACTCTTGAGCTTTGGCAATGGCTTCATCACCATCTGCGGCATCCCCAACGATATGTATATCATTCTTTCCTTCAAGTAAAGCAATCAGCCCGGATCGCACGACAACATGGTCGTCTACAACTAATAGTTGAATCACATGATTTCCCCCTGTCCGCTTCCTCAGTTCTATCTATATCATAACAAAAAGAAGCGGCTCAGAGGTTAATTCTCTGAATCGCTTCTCGCGCTACTTCAAACTTTCTATCCAAACACCTTCGGCTGAAGATGTAGAGCGACTTGCTCCGTCTGTCGGACCATGTTCGGTGAAAAGGTGCAAGGCAGTCTGCTGCCAACGAGCAGCACGGCACCAGGCACGCTTCCTTCTTGGAACACTGGTACCGCTATAGCACTTACCAGCCGCTCAGCAAGCATTAACGGGCAACGACCGGGTGTATGATCTCCGGTGGATTGTGCATCAGATCGGGCTGTGCGTCCAGTCCGAAGGGCTGTGCCTACCAGATCTTGTCCGGGGCGCATTTCCATGCGCTTCACCCGTTCATTGCTGGCCCCAGAGGTATACTTCCAGCGCAACATTGTCCCGTTCAGACAGGCAAGTCCACAGAAGTCACTGGATGTGTTCAGGCGCAGGCCGTCGATCATCTCCTGAATGCCAGATGGCAGTTCATCATGCATGAGAGGACACTTCCTTTTTTCGGATTATAACGTACGTAACGTGTAATTATTATCATTAACCTTCGAACAGGATCATCTTAAGTAAGGGGATTACGATGGTAGCTCTATTGTAGACCCTTTCTCGGTCATTGTAATTCAGGGAAAACCCCTATTTCCGTTCCGTAATCTACTGAACCTGGGCAGTGGAGGACTCCTGAACCAGGTACACCAAGGGATTGGAGGAATGCGAAGGATGAGGCATATCGGTGAAATGTGACTTTTCTCACAGCAAATTCAGGGAGTTTCTCGTTAAGGATCAGGTAATCCCCCGATAACCATGGCGCTCCTTTCGCGGTATGATGGATACATAAGGAATCACCGAGGGGGACGAAGGTTATGGGTACAGTATTTGTGGAGAGAACAACCCAAAGAACAGCGCAGAAACAAACGGAGGCGGGCAAAATGACACGAGAAACAGGCGGAATCCTTTCGTTTGTGACATCTGAGCAATGGGACCTGATTGAAGCAAAAATGCAACCCAAACGGGTGAAGTCGGGGTATAGTCTCTTTCTCGAAGGCGATGAAGCCGGATATCTGTACTACATTCGTTCGGGACGAGTGAAAATGACCAAGTCGACGGAGGATGGTAAGGAAATTATTTTATCCATTCAGCAAAGCGGCGATCTCATCGGTGAATTCGGCGGCATCGGTGGATTGAATCATAGCTACAGTGCAGAGATGGCGGAAAAAGGGGAACTGGCCATTATCTCGCTTAGCGATCTGGAAAGTATACTCAGTAAACATGGCGACCTTGCCTTGAAATTCTTGCAATGGATGGCATTGTCGCAGCGGATCACCCAGTCGAGATTCCGTGATCTGCTGCTCTATGGTAAGGCGGGTGCGCTCGCTTCGACACTGATCCGTGCCAGCAATTCGTATGGCAGGGTTACGCCGGATGGTATTGTGCTCGACATGAAGCTGAACCATACCGATCTTGCCGAGATGATCGGAGCAACCCGGGAGAGCGTAACGCGGATGCTTGGGGCATGGAAGGAGCAAGGTACGCTGGATATGATGGACGGCAAATTGATGATTCGGGATCTGGCAGCGCTGCGCTGCATGTGCGGATGTCCGACATTCCCTAGCTGCCCGGTAGAGCTGTGCCGATTGTAACAGAGAGTGATCCGAGGTTTTACCTCCATTGGCGATTGGGGTCGTTACGGAGAATAATAAAAAGAGCTGACATCCGTATCATCGGTGTCAGCCTTTTTGGTGTATACGGATATGGTGTATACGGAAAATGATATATGTATCATTCGGTCTCCATGGGCCGCTGCACATATTCACTGGCGAGTATCGAATAGATCACCGAGTCATGAAAGGAACCTTTGTAGTACCAGTGCTCCCGTAATAATCCCTCTCGCTGCATACCGATTTTCTTCATGACGTTCTCCGAAGCTGTGTTGTGCGGGCGACACTTGGCGTAAATCCGGTGGATGCCGAGTTCGTTGAAACCGAAACCTAACAGCGCACTGGCTGCTTCGGAGGCATAACCTTTTCCTTGGTAGGCAGGATTAAGGACGTAACCAATCTCTGCATTGGTTTTCTCCATCACGTGAATGCCCACTCCGCCAAGAAGAGTCCCGTCACTTTTTAAACATATCGCCAGCTCATAACCTTCTCGTGGTTGTGTCTGCTGCATGTCCAACACAAACTGCACGTACTCTCGCGTATCTTCTTCCGTATTCGGCCCCCATGCGGTATGTTGTGTGACTTCCGGCATGGAAGTATAGGCATGAATCCTCTCCCAATCGGTCTCCCGAATATCCCGGATGATCAGTCTCTCCGTCTCCAGTTGCATCGTTGTTCACTTCCTTCACATTTGAATAACTTACTGTACATTGTACAACAAAAATGGCTCATAACAGATTCAACGAATGAATCGGTCATGAGCCATAATGTAGATCTATGATATATGGAATGCTATTGTGGTTGTTTACATTGAACTGCGGGATAAGTATACGCCAGCTTACGGATGATTTCCTTTTGCCATCTCGTATCACCCAGATTGGTTGCCAGGTTCAGAAGATCCAAATAATCGTCAAGCTGCAGATCAGCCTTTTGCAGAGTTGTATTCATTCGATGTTCGTTCCCCTTTATCTATAAAATCGTAAAATCATATGCAGTAGAAAGTTACATGGAGACAAGTTCAAGAATGATAATCATTATCACGTTTATATATTCATTATGCAATGAACGCTGGCAAAATGCAATATCAAGTCCGCAACGAAGTTAACTTTTTTCTGAAAATAGGCTTCTCCACATCACATAGGGAATGTACACACCGAGATATGCAGACGGATACAGGAACCAGCCATTCATCAGGAATTGATGAATCTCGGTGGTGAACGTGGTCATATGAGCATTCGTTGCATACACATCACCAGCGATGACGGTTGCCGCACTATAGAAGCAGAGCAATGCAAGGATGTGGAATAGCCGCGTAACCATTCGGGAACGAAGAGCAAGATAAACCATAATTAGCGGGATAACTAACAAGAGCACCAAAAATACCAATTTCATCATCGTTTTACTCCTTCGGAAAATGGGATTCTAATGATAGTCAGTATGGGCAAATGGGTGCCATCTCAAAACTTTTTCAACAATTTTACAAAAAGAAAGAGGAATTCATCATATGAACAATTAAAATAAAGGAGGATAACCCATTATCAGGTAATTTGGAGGAGGAGAAAGGGAATATGAAGAAGGCGTTATGGCAGCACTGGATCGGGGCATTCCTGGTCTTTATCATGATGGCAACCGCACTGCTGGGGCCGGGTTCGCAAAGTCCGGTACAAGCTGCAGCACCACTTACGGTATCTCAGGCCATCGCTGCCCAGAGCGGTGGAGGAACAGCGACGGTTGAAGGAATCATTGTTGGACATGCTACCGGGTCACTTACCGCGAAGTTTACATCTCCGTATGCCAATGATTTTAATGTTCTGATTGCGGACTCAGCGTCAGAGCGAACCAACGCCAGATTACTGGATGTGCAGATTCCCGCTTCTTTCCGTTCGCAATATGGACTGGCTACCAATCCCGGTCTTGTAGGCAAGAAGATCATCGTAACCGGAACTCTCGGTGCCTACAACAGCTATGCAGGAGTCAAAAACCCAACGTCCATTACATTTTCCTCCGGAACAACGAACCCTGATCCAGAACCGAACCCAGGTACAACATTACCCGATGGTACCGGTAAAAAAGTATTGTTCGATAATACCCATGCCCAGACAGCAGGTGCTGCCGACTGGATTATTGACGGGGCATTTTCGGATTTTGCCAATGGTTTGCGAAACGCAGGCTTTGTCGTGAATCAGCTGGAACGCAGCATTCCGTATACATTCGGTGAGCAAGCCATCACCTATAATAAATTGCAAGATTACGACGTCTTTGTCATTGGCGAAGCCAACGTGCCGTTCAAAGCAACAGAGCAGGCTGCGCTGGTGCAGTACGTGCAGAACGGAGGAAGTGTTTTCTTCATCTCCGACCACTATAATGCAGACCGCAACAAAAACCGCTGGGATTCCTCCGAAGTATTCAACGGCTATCGCCGCGGAGCCTTCCTGAATCCGGCCAAAGGCATGTCTTCGGCGGAAGCCGAATCACCAGCGATGCAGAGTGTGACGAGTTCAGACTGGCTGGCGACGAACTTTGGTGTACGTTTCCGTTACAATGCCCTTGGAGATGTCAATGCATCGGATATCGTCGCACCTGCACAATCCTTCGGCATTACGGCAGGTGTTAATGCTGTAGCCATGCATGCGGGATCGACCGTTGCAATTATCGACCCTAACAAGGCCAAAGGCTTGGTATATGTACCAAGTGGTGTGTCCAAGTGGGGCAATGCTGTCGATCAGGGCGTATATAACGGTGGTGGACGAGCTGAAGGGGCCTATGCCGCCATTGCCAAGGTTGGTGCGGGCAAAGCTGCATTTATCGGCGACTCTTCACCTGTAGAAGACGCTACTCCGAAATATTTGCGTGAAGAGACCGGTGCGACCAAGAAGACCTATGATGGATTCAAAGAAGTAGACGATGCAACTTTCCTTGTGAATACCGTGAAATGGCTCGCGGTCAAAGAAAGTTATACCAGTCTGGCACAAGTGCCAGGACTGACATTGGATACGGCCACAAGCCTGCTTTCCATGGAAGCTCCGGCTGCATCAACCGAGCCGCAACTTGAGCCATGGGCTGCACCTGCGGCGGGATACAAATGGTATGATCCGACTACATTTAAGACAGGTTCATACGGAAAAGCACAATAAATGAAATAGATATCAAATCATCATGCCGAATAGGGCCTGACCGTGGAAGTTTGTTCGCGGACAGGCTCTTTTTTGCTTGTTATAAAAGTTGCAATGACAATCATGATTGGCTCATACCGCCCTGTCATTGTATATATACTTGCTCCTGAGGGGAAGGTATGGGTATTCAGGATGTGTGCGAGGCAATAATCGAACCAAAGGAGGAGGCGACGTATGATGAATCGGCAAGCAGACTGTGACAGTTCCACGATGAGACACAAGCTCAAAGCGGATCTCCATCGTGTAGCAGAACGTATGAATCTGACGTTATCCCGGTTTGACAATGACAGTGCCTGTCTGCTGGGGCAATTTGCAGAGATTCGAGCGGAGATCAAGCAGATCGAGGTGCTCGCCTCTTCGTTTTATCTGGATTGTTATCTGTCGCCCTTTACCGAGAAGTTTGCCGAATTAACATCGAGCGTACAGCATCTATCTGACCGGAGGTATGGTGCATTAATTGTGATTGAACGGGAGATTCCGTTGGAGTCGATCATTCATTCAGGAGTGGCGGTGGATGCCAGAGTGACACATGCGCTGCTGGAATCCCTGTTCATTCCCGGTGCACCATTGCATGACGGGGCCGTGTTGATTCGTGGCAATCAGATTGTATCCGCTGGTAATGTGCTGCCGTTGTCGCAAGCGGAAGTGCATCAACGAAAAATAGGCACTCGTCATCGGGCTGCATTGGGACTCAGTGAATTGACGGATGCGGTTGTACTGGTTGTCTCTGAAGAGACGGGACAAGCTTCATTCGCGGTGGATGGAGATCTGCATCCGATAAATGTGGTTGAGACGTTATCTTAAATGTGAGTGATGCATGGAATTCCTCGTGGCAATTATGCTGAAATAGCTAAGGGAAGTGTACCTTTCTTCTGTATGGGAGAGAGGTTTTTCTATTAATAGACCCCTGCCGTACGAGATGTATCATTAGATGCTTCTCTAACATTGCGATGTGATTTTGCACAAACTGGGTATTCATGGGTACAATAGAGGATGGTCAATGAATAGAGAACAATGCGATTGGATCGCAAAAATGGTTGGAGGAGACGGTTAGCACATGAGTTGGTTTGAAGCAATGGAGCATCACGATTATGAGGAACTGGTTCTATGCCAGGATCGAAATTCAGGGTTAAAAGCAATCATCGCCATACATGACACAACACTCGGCCCTGCGTTGGGAGGCACACGGATGTGGACTTACGCTTCAGAAGAAGCAGCCATTGAAGATGCCCTGCGCCTTGCCCGTGGTATGACATATAAGAATGCGGTATCCGGACTGAATCTGGGCGGCGGCAAAACCGTTATTATCGGAGATCCAAGGCGCGACAAAAACGAAGCAATGTTTCGAGCGTTTGGACGATATATTCAAGGGTTGAACGGACGTTATATCACAGCCGAAGATGTGGGAACAACGGAAGAGGACATGAACCTGATCTATCAGGAAACGGACTATGTGACAGGCATCTCGGCGAGTTATGGTTCATCCGGTAATCCATCACCTGCAACGGCTTGGGGTGTATATCGTGGGATCAAGGCAGCAGCCAAAGAAGCATTTGGTACCGATCTGCTGGAGGGTAAGACGATAGCGGTCCAAGGTGTCGGCAATGTGGCGATGCATCTGTGCAAATATCTGTATGAGGAAGGTGCACATCTGATCGTTACGGATATCCATAAGGACGCGGTGAAACAGGCTGTGGATCGCTTCGGCGCAACAGCTGTTGATCCCGCGGACATCACTAGTGTGGATTGCGATATCTATGCACCATGTGCACTGGGCGGCACGATTAATGACGATACACTCAAAACGCTCAAGGCGAAGGTTGTAGCGGGCTGTGCCAATAATCAGCTGCTGGAGACCCGTCATGGGGATCAGTTGTATGATATGGGCATCGTATATGCGCCTGACTATGTTATCAATGCAGGTGGCGTAATTAACATTGCGGATGAGCTGAATGGTTATAATGCGGATCGGGCGTGGAGCAAGATCGGAGAGATCTATTCCAATCTGGAGAAAATATTCGAAAGCTCACGTACCGAGGGCATCGCTACCTATGTTGCCGCAGATCGTCTGGCTGAGCGACGAATCGAACAGATGAAGAATACGCGCAGTACATTCTTGCAGAATGGGCACCACGCGCTGAGTTCCCGGAGATTGCGCAAGTAAACGGTATTGAATCATAAAAAAACTTAAAACGGTCTGTTAGATAACGGCAACATCCATTCCAAGATGGATAGTCGATCTGACAGGCCATTTTTATGTTGCTATCAGAATTTTAAAAAAAAGAAAAACAGTGGCAATATCTCCCTAATTGATCAATTTTACTATGGATTTTTCCGATAATGTATGTACATCGTTCAGATGCAGATGGTTCAGGGAAGTGGGGAGAAGGAAATGGGGAAAAGAAAAGGTATAGGGTATAAGCTCAAAAATATGTCGCTTAAAATCAAGCTGCCTTTCATGATCAGTGTATTGGTTGTGTTGGTTCTGCTTGGTGCAACAACCACAAGTTATATGATTTCATCTGATGTTGTGGTCAAGAAAAGCAAGGATGAGATTAATGTGATGGCTGACCGCCTTGGGGAAGGGCTTTGGACAGCGATGCAGCTTCAACAGCAGATGAGTCATGCGATATCCGTACATAGTACTTTTAAAGAACTCTTGAAGTTACGTGATACCAATGAAATGACAGATGAGACCTTTTTCACAGATGAGAATCCATATTTCAACAGAGCGAATACGATTCTCACCGACAGTATAACTGACACGGGAGGCACCAAGCCGGATCTGTTTGTGTTTGACAAGGAAGGAACCATGGTTGCGGGAACCATGCCGGAAGTCATTGGGCAGTCACGGGGAGATCGGGAATATTTTAAGGAATCCATACAGGGGAAATCCTTCATCAGTGACGCGGTCGTCTCTAAGACTAGCAAGAAGCTCATTATTGTATTCTCGGAGCCTATCACCGATGAACAGGGGAATATACTAGGTGTGTTCGCCATGTCGGTGGACAGCAGCTTTTTCCTGGGGCAACTGGGAGACATTAAAATCAATGCCGAAGGCAGAGTTGAAGTGCTGAGCCGGAGCGGCATCATCATGTATGATTCACTGGATCCTTCCATTGTGGGACAAACGCTGGAAGCGGACAAGGAAGCGATGGGAATCATCGAGGCCAGAGCCACTGACAAAGTGAAAATCACTTCGATGGATCGAGATGATATCTACTACCGTGTTAATCAGATTCCTGACGCAGATCTCTCCGTGGTCATTATTGACGATTATGATGATATCAAACGTCCATTAGAGGATATGCAACGCCAGATGGTTATCGTGACATTGATCGGAATTGCTCTGGCTATTGGCGTAGGATTATTGATCTCTCGTAGTATTACGAGACCTATCGTTCGTCTGATCGGGCTGTTCCAACAGCTTGCTCAAGGGAATCTGACCGTCAAGGCCAATGGTAGATATAACAGTGAATTCAAGGATCTGGCGGAAAGCTTCAATGGCATGGTGGAGCAGAACAGAAACCTGATCACCGATATGAATAGTTCGATCCATGTTCTTCAAGCCAGCACCCAGGAGCTGGAGGAAACGTCCAGGCAGACGGCAAGGTCCATTGATGAGACATCGGCGACGTCCATGGGGATTGCCAAAGCCATGGAGGCCCAATCGGAAGATACCGAGCAGATTGCAGGCAAATTCAACAGCTTTGGCGATAAAGTGGCTGCCATGAACAGCAGTGCACAGGATGTGAAGGCAAGAGCAGATGAGATCGAATCTGTATTCCACAACGGGAATGAAGTCGTCAATGAATTGATGCGTATCAATGAGGTGAACGAGCGCGAAGTGGAGAAGATCTCGGAGATTACCGTCAAACTTCAAACGAGTTCGGGCAGTATTAGTCAGATCACGGAAGCCATCAGCCAGATTGCGAAGCAGACCAATCTGCTTGCATTGAATGCTTCAATTGAAGCATCACGGGCTGGGGAGCATGGCCGAGGATTTGCAGTTGTAGCTGAGGAGATCCGCAACCTGGCAGAGCAGAGTTCCCGCCAGTCCAAGGAAATCTCCAGCATTATCGAGCAGAATCTGGCCGATGTTGCCGAGAACAACCAAAGTGTTGCGGAAATTCACACCATTTCGTCCAGGCAGGATGAGCTTGTCTTGCAGACTCGTCAGGCATTTGATGTGATATTGGAGAAGGTTACGGTCATTAATCAACAGATCGCCACGATGGCAGGACAGATGCAGGAGATGTTACAGAACAAGGATGATGTACTGGAGTCGGCCCATAGTTTGTCGGCTTCAGGAGAGCAGGTATCTGCTTCGGTTGAAGAGGTAACAGCAACCATGATGGAGCAGTCTTCAACGGTACAGCAGTTGGCCAACATGGTTGATACGATCGATCAATTGACGCAAAAACTGGCTGAATCGGCTGCGCGTTTCAAGGTGGAGTAAGCGTTATGTGATATAGAGAGAAAGAAGGCAAAGGCACTCTTTATGAGTGTCTTTTGCCTTCTTTTTTTATAGTCTAAATTCAATGTATTCCAAATCCATTTAGTGATCAATGAGATGCAACAGTTGAGGGAGAGGTGTGCGAGGCTTGGGCATAGGCTGATCTTCAGCGTTAAAATACCCCATGTGAAGTGTACCTACTATTTTTTCCTCAGATGTCACACCAATGGCTTCACAGAATAGCGGACTTTCGTTAAAAGGGCTTGTCTTCCATACGACGCCGATGTGTTGTTCCCAGGCGAGCAACTGTATGTTCTGGATCAGTGCCGAGGTTGCAGCAAAAGCCTCTTCCCACGCCTTGGAGGGCAGGTTGGCTGTCATAACCACAACCAGATGCACAGGTGTCTGCGCACAATAGGCCGCTCTGATTTGTTGTCCGTACTTTGCTACAAATTCAGGATTGCGTGTACTCAATACAGCGCTTGCGAATGTTTCTCTGCCCTCATTCATAAACAGAATGAAGCGCCAAGGTTCCTTTTTGGAGTGAAAAGGTGCCCATATCGCGTCCTCCAGAATCTCATGAATCGTTTCCAAGGGAATGGGTAGGCCATTAAATTCCTGAATCGTCCGTCGTTCGATCACGGTCTGCCTAAGACTTGTTTTAGGTTTCATCATGTCCCTCTATAACTCGAAGGAAGCAGCGATCTCATCAATAATTTTGCTAAGTCCGATGGGACCGTATCCTGCAAACCACAGGTTGGCATCACCGATATATACATGATCGTTCTGGACTGCATTCAGATTGGACCAGATGGATGTATCCATGATGTTATTAAGCACAACCTTGTTTTCTTCACCTGGACGGAGAATGATAAACAGTCGATCCGGGTTCAGTTCAGGCAGAATTTCCTCGGAAATTGCAACATTCCATGATCCCTCGAAATCTACACTGTCTACTGAAGCAGGGATTAATCCCAGAGCACCAAACAGAGTGAAGTTATCATCAGGTTTAATCAACTGAAGCTGTTTATCCTGCACACGCATGTAGGCCACCGTTTCGTCTTTGGCCTTTACGGCAAGCTCATCATGGGTTTGGGTGACTTTGGCATCATAGGCGTCTTTGACCGCTTGGGCTTCTTTTTCTTTGCCAAGAACGGTTGCCGTTTCCATGAATCGCTCCCAGTCTCCTTTTTCTTCATTATCAAAAAGGATCGTTGGGGCAATTTTGGAGAGTTGCTCATAGTTTGCTTCATTTAACGTTTTGGAGGCCAGAATGAGATCCGGCTCAGCCTGGAGCAATGCTTCAAAATTGGGAGACTCGCCGGAACCTACGGCAGTGGTATCTTTCATCTGATCTGCCAGGTATTCAGGGAATCCGAGATCGTTATACGTTACCATGGCTGTTGGTTCAATGCCGAGAGCGAGTAATTGGTCAGCAAAGACGTAGAGCATACCCGCAATTTTTTTTGGTTCAGCAGGAATTTCGATATCCCCTTTGATCGTAGAAATGGTGCGTGTATTCTCACTTCCCTGTTCAGCGGTTGAGGGCTCTGCCCCATTGGACTCGGGTGAAGCGGAGTTCCCGCTGTTCTGGGAAGTTCCACAGCCTGCAAGCATGCTGCATAGAAGAAGAATGGTTATAAGGAATCGTCCCGATTTGAAAAAGGTAGAGAAGACTTGCTTGTTAGGTAAAGACACGTTGTACACACCCTTTAATTGATTTTGATTATCATTATCAAAATAATTATAGGTCCATTCCAAATCGTAATCCATGGATATTCCTGTTTAATGCATGGACGTTTGGCTCAGGAACAATTGACTAACCCGATTCAGAAACAGATTATGAGCCAAGGAAGTATAACAGGAGTAGGGGGAGGAATCGCCCAATTCATAGACTTGATTCATACGGACCGCCTCCCATTGCTGCCAGATTGAATTTTGCATAAGCGACGCTACAGTGTGCGTACGCTCTTCTGCGTGACCACTTGTAAACAGAATGAAGTATTCAATATCCGACTGAACCAGCTGTTCCAGTGACATTAAACGGGAATGGGATACGTGGTGTAGAGCTTGGGGTACGGATAACTGCAAATCATCATAGAGAACCGTCCCCAGATTACGGTTGCCGTAGACCCTGAACTGTCCATCTTCGTATTGCGCCACAGCCACAGGGCGGTCATCGATGGCATGCTGTATACTGGAGATTTTTTGTTTGACCGATAGATCATAACGTTCCAGCCATTCTTCACCAGCTGTTATTTTGCCAACGGATTGTGCAATGGAGTACAACTGTTTACGCCAATCTCCTGCAAAAGATATGGTACAAGTGGAGGCAATATGCCGAAATAATTCGGCTTTTTTGGGCTCTTCATAATCGGTTCCTTCATACCCAATGATCAGTTCCGGGTGTGCGTTCATTAATAGTTCCAGATCAGGCTGATCTCTGCCCACTTGAATCACATTTTTGAATTCATATGAGGTTCTATGGACCGGATTAATCAGTGCCGCATAAGGCTCAATACCAAGGGCAAGCAGATGCCCCGTATATGGATGGGCAAGTGAAGCGATACGTGTTACGGAGCGATGCTTTTTAATATAGACCATGGGAGACAATCCGGTGGTTGCTTTGAATTTTCGGCTGAAATAGAATTCATCTTCATACCCGACCTGACGGGCTGTTTGTTTGATCGTGTTGTCTGAGGCCAGTAGTAGATCACCGGCTTCCCGGATGCGTACGGCGTTCAAATATTCGATGGGGCCTTGTCCAATCATTTTTTTGAACAATCTGGAATAACGGGTGATACTCAGTCCAGCCAATTCAGCCAGTTTTTCGCGTGTGAAGCTCTCCTGATAATGTGTATTGATATATTTTTGGCTCTGCTTTACCGCTTCACTTGCTGTATCTTCCTGAAATTTTTGCTTCTTCTGCTTCAAGAGGACAAGACACAGTTCCTGAAAGAGGATCTGACGTGCCATTCCAGCCCATGGATCTTCCTTCTGCCCACCTTCATGGATTTGAATGGCGAGCACGGGAGCTGAGGGAACAACAGCGGGAATGAATTCAAGATGTGGATCAATAACTCGCTGCATCTTGCCATCCAGTTCTTCGTTGTAGACATTGTAGGTTAAGGTGACACATTCAAAGTCATGCTGTACCTCGGTAGTTGCGTTACAGGTGTGAGAAGGCGGGATGGAAAGGACTTGAGGAGCGCATAGAAAGATGACTTTGTCTTCGACTTTGACGGTTAAGCTCCCTTTGATCATAATTAGCAGCGTATGATGTGGACGGGATGGAAAGGACACTTGTTCAGCATTGTTGTCGATATGCCGGGCATCAATGAGCCTATATAAAAGATTCGTGAGTTTCATCTGATCTTCTCCTGACTGCTGCGAATGTACAATACTATAGTAATGTTTATGGCAAGTTATCTCTATCAAAATGTAATGCACTTCTGATTGAGCAGCTTCATGAATTGATCCAGCGCACTGCTGACATAACGATCCTCACCGCGGACAAAGGTTGTCGTGGTATGAGTATAACGATCTGCGAGATCAAATACGGAGAAATCATCCGGTTTCTTGTGAATAACGCTGCACGGCATAATGGTAAAAGCAATGCCAGATTCCACACAGCTGAGCAGGTTTTCCATCGTACTCACTTCAATGATATTGCGTGCGGACAACCCTTCTTCTTGCAGGAATTCTTCAGTCATTTCACGATATGGGCAGCCCTCGGGGAAAACAACCCAGGATACTTGGCACAGGCTTGCGGGTGGTATATCCATCCGCTTGGAGATGATATGAACCGTGTCTTGCATCTCATATTCCACCTTCAGCCCCTCCTTCACACAAGCCCCACTGATAAAAGCACCGTCAATCTCATAGTCCTGTATTTTCTTGCGCAGTACTTTGGGTGAAGTGGCGTTAACGAGTGAGATGGACACCTCCGGGTAGGTTATTTGATATTCATTCAGAATCTCCATAAAGCGGCTGGATGCCGCTGTTTCCACAATGCCGATTTTTAGCGTGCCAGAAGGTTCACCTGGATCGGTCATATCCTGCTTCAGATCGTGCAAAAGGTTGTGAATCTGTGTGGCGTACTGGACGAACTGTTCTCCTTTGGAGGTCAGTGCAACACCTTTGGGAAATCGGTTGAACAACTGGATTTGATATTCCTGTTCCAGTTTTTTGATGCGTGTAGTGACATTGGACTGGGCGTAATTCAATTCTTTGGCGGCCTGTGAGATTTTGCCTGAACGTGCCACCGCAAGAATAATATCGATATCAGAAAGTTCCATGCTGTATCCTCCTGAACGTGGATTAACTTACATTGCTTCCGCAGATGTTCATGTTAGGTATCTCTCTGAGAGATACAACTATATATTACAATCATTTTACGATATATCAGAGCCGCCGTACAATATCCCTAATGACGAAGAGAGTAGGGATATAACATGGATAAAATGAATACACGTTCAACACTATTAAGCCCGGTGACGATTCATCAGTGGCAATTAAGGAACCGAATGGTGATGGCACCGTTGACCCGGGGATTTGCTGATGACCAGAGGGGGACCGTGACGGATGAGATGGTGGCATATTATGAGCAGCGTGCGCGGGATGGTGTGGGACTGATCATTACCGAGGGCATTAACCCGAATCTGGCAGGCAAAGGCACTTATGGCATCCCCGGCTTATATACAGATGAACAGACGACTTCTTGGAAAAGAGTAACGGATGCTGTTCACAGACATGGTGGCACCATTATTGCTCAACTGTGGCATGTCGGCAGATTGTCCCACTCCGATCTGATCGGAGCTGTTCCATTGGCACCTTCCAGCCTTGCGGCAGAGGGAAGAGTGCATAAGCTGCATAAGCCGTATCAGATTCCCCAAGCGATGAGTTCACAGGATATAGCGGATACGATTCAGCATTTTCAGACGGCCGCCCGCAATGCGGTTCTGGCAGGTTTTGACGGAATTGAGCTTCATGCTGCGCATGGGTATCTGATCGACCAGTTTATCAATGAGAAGACCAACCACAGAACAGACGAATATGGAGGCGACACTGCGGGCAGATTGCAGTTCCTGCGGGATCTTATTGTGGCTGTGAAAAAAGAGATCAGTGTGGATCGCATATCGGTACGATTCTCCGAGAAAAAGGATGATGATGCATCCTATGCATGGGTAGACAAAGCTGGAATGATCGATGCATATCTGAAGTTGTTCCGCGAGACGGGAATTACGATTTTGCATCCCTCAACAGATCAATATACGAAAGCGTGGGCAGCGGAGCAGTCCTTTCACGAGCGGATTCGTAGTCGGTGGGATGGAATCATCATTGGTGTGGGGGATTTGGATGTTCAGACCGCAGAGCAAGCGATTGGTAAGGGAAGCATAGATCTGGCCGCGTTCGGAAGACCTTTTATCTCCAACCCCGATCTGGTGCAAAAATTGAATGCTGGTGAGCCATTGGTGGAGTATGATGCAGCTAAGCATCTGCCCGTGTTGGTATAAAAGAGAAAACCGAGTCAAAGAAAAATCAAAAAAAGACTGAACGCTACTGACATACTGTTGGCAAGAGCGTCCTTGTATGATCAAGGTATACAAATACTAAGGAGGACATTACATTATGTCAGCAATTGGACCCGATTTCATTTCACTTCAAGTGAGCAATCTTGAAAGCTCTGCAGAATTTTATCAAACCTATCTCGGACTGGTACGCTCACAGGCGGGACCACCTCATGCGGTGGTTTTTGAAACAAAGCCCATTACATTTGCTCTACGTGATCTATTGCCAGGAACCGAACTCGGTTCAGGTACTCAGCCAGGACTGGGCATCGCTCTTTGGCTTCATGCTCCTGATACACAAGAGATTCATGACAAACTTGTTGCAGCAGGCGTAAAGATTACATCTGCACCCATAGATGGACCATTCGGGCGAACCTTTACATTTGCCGACCCAGATGGGTACCAAGTTACCCTTCACAGTAAAGCCTAATACGCAGATGTATCCATCTTAATCATAGTGATACCTTGCTCTGTCATAGGGAGCCAAGTGTTGATTACAACATCAAGGGCAGTACTGATCCTTAGGATCAGTCTGCCCTTATTTGGTCGTTCGGATTAAACGATTAATTCATTCTATTCATGGCTGACGACTACAGCTTTCTTTTCCGTAAAGTAATACACCAAAGCGAGCAGCGGCATGATCAGTCCAATCAGCGTTGTGAGACTCCAGCCTCCGTTAGCATAAGACCAGCTTCCAAGAGATGAACCAATCGCACCGCCAACAAAAAAGATCGACATGAATATGCCATTCACACGCCCTCTGGCTTCACTTCCTAAGGAGTAGATGATGCGTTGACCCAGCACCAGATTTCCCGAGACAGCCATATCCAGTGTGATCGCCACGATCACAAGCAGGATCAATGCAAACGTGGAGTGGCTCTGGAACACATAAGCAAGACCGAATGAAGCAGCAGCGATCACCATGGCAGCACCTGTCAGAATGCGCGTTAGTCCGCGATCCGCCAGTCTCCCGGCAATGGGAGCGGCAATAGCACCTCCGACACCAGCCAGTGCGAACCAGGCAATGCCTTGCTGTGACATGCCAAAATTGTTAGCGAGCCTGAGTGGAACCGTGGTCCAAAACAAGCTGAAAGCACCAAACAAACTGGCCTGATAGAACGCCCGGCGGCGCAGCAGAGGCATCGTTCTGAACAGTGTGCCCAATGAAACGATTAATTGACCGTATTTCAAGGTGGGTTCAGGCTGGCGAGCAGGAAGAGCACGTGATAGGAGCAGCATTAGAAGTGCTATGACAATGGCGGAGAATACAAAGACCGTCTGCCATCCGAAGAGGCTTGTGATAAAGCTTGCGACAGGACGAGCCAGCATGATGCCCAGCAGCAGACCACTCATTACATTGCCAACAACCCGTCCGCGTTGTTCCTCGGAAGTAAGATATGTCGCATAGGGCACTAGAATTTGAGCGACAACAGAACCTATGCCGATGAATAGAGAGGCAGTTAGAAATACAACAGCAGTGGGCGAGAAAGCCGCAGCAATCAGGGCAACAACCAGTACGATGAGGAAAAGGACGACCAGGCGTCGATTCTCGATAATGTCACTGAGCGGCACGATGAATAACAAACCAATAACATAACCAATCTGAGTCAACGTTACGATCAATCCGGCAGCGGCAGAAGAAAGGCCCGTGGTCATGCTAATCGGTCCGATAACGGTCTGAGCATAATACAGGTTTGCCACGATCAATCCACAAGCGGATGCTAGCAAAAAAATAATCCAGGCAGGTACAGGTGCCTTCTTCACTTGTTGTCTCATATCCATCTTAATCATCCTCCACAGATTTCATATTCGTATTGAAAATTCGATATTCCAGATAAACGGGTGCTGTTTAAAATGTTAATTGCTAAACGTTGTGTTCACTAATTACAAACATATAATAAACTAAACGTTTAGTATTGTAAATAGGCTAAACATATTTTAATGAAGATTAAAATGAAGATGTAAAAATGAGCGGAGATTGAATTGTGTGTACGCAATGCATTTTAGTATAATGAACGTATCGTTTTTATGAATATTACTGATGATAAAATATATTTTTTATATCCAGGAGGGCTCAAGATGACTGCCAAAAGAGGACGTCCACGTAACATGGAAACCCAGAATGCCATTCTTAACGCATCCTATGAGTTGTTGTTGGAACACGGATTCGGGGCTGTTACGATTGAGAAGATTGCTGAGCGCGCACAAGTGAGCAAAGCCACGATCTACAAATGGTGGCCGAACAAAGGCGCCGTCATCATGGACGGATATATGTCTGCCGCAACGGCAAGATTACCAGTACCGGATACAGGCTCGGTATTGGAAGATATACGTATACATGCGAGTAATCTGGTTCGTTTTTTGACCAGTCGGGAAGGAAAAGTGATTACGCAGATTATCGGAGAAGGGCAATCGGATGAAGGGCTTGCGGAAGAATATCGCACAAGATACATCCAACCACGTCGGCGTGAAGCTCGGGGAATTCTGGAGAAGGGTGTGGAGCGCGGCGAATTGAAGAGTGGGATAGACATTGGACTGTACATTGATCTGATCTATGGACCGGTCTTCTATCGCATGTTAGTGACGGGGGAAGCGATGGATGATGCGTTTGTAGATGTGATGCTCCGTTCATTGTTTGAAGGCATTCAGTCCAATTAGATATAGGGATAGTCGCGATACAAGCGGGAGTAAGAGGGAAGAGGGCGATTCGTAGGAATCACCCTGGAAGGGCACGCGTGTATTGTTCGTGGGAGAATGTTATACCTGGAATATAGGTGAGATGGCTGTGGGCCATGAATCTGTAGCATTAGAGGAAAGGAAGGATGAGTGCTGGGTTAACACCGGGGGTTCATTCCATACCGAACTTGGCAGTTCACGGCGTAATACAGGGGCCACTTCCTTGGCAAAACGCTCCACTTGCTCCAACTGCTCGCTATGCGTCAGTCCATCTACGCTGATACTCAGCACCTGATGTCCGTAAGCGGTATGATAGTCCAGAATTTTCTCAATGACCTGCTCCGGACTGCCGATTAACGCAGGACCTCGTGCAATGTTATCCTCCAGATCGGTGAAGGGCGACTGATTATGCTGTGCGGCGGCGGTGGCGTGGAACGCTTCATAGTATGGCTTATAGCGGCGAATGGCTTCTTCACCCGTATCGGCAAGATAGAGACTGCCGGCACCAGAGCCAATCACTGACTGCTGCGGATCATGACCATAATAATCGAGACGCTCCCGATAATGATCAATTAACGCTTTGTATTTGGCCTGAGGGTGAAAAGAATTCGACGTGAAGAGCGGTTCCCCATATTTGGCAGCGAGTTCAGTTGAGACTGTGCTGGATGCGCTACCATGCCAGATTGGGATGGACTGCTGAAGCGGCCTGGGCCACGTGGTCACTCCCTCAAGCGGAGGGCGATACGTTCCCTGCCAGGTGACATTCTCTTCAGACCACAGCCGTTTTAGCAAATGATACCGTTCATCGAGTGAGTCCCATTGTTCCTCTTCGCTTATGCCAAACAGCGGATAGTGTCGAGGGTCATTGCCTTTCCCGATGATCATCTCCAACCGTCCGCTTGATAATTGATCCAACGTGGCATAATCCTCGGCAACCCGGACTGGATCAAGTATACTAAGAACAGTGACGGTGGTTAGTAACCGAATACGTGTGGTTGCTGCGGCTATTGCGGTTAATACGACAGGTGGCGAGGAAGATAGAAAAGGCGCACCGTGTCGTTCACCGATCCCATAGGCATCGAAACCCAGTTGTTCAGCCAGCTTCGCTTGCTCTAATATATTGTGGAATTTCTGCTGAGTCGTCAGAGCTTCCCCGGTTACGGCATTAGGCAGATTCATCATGAGACTAAACAAGGCAAATTTCATCTGACCTTCTCCTTGAACTGAATTGATTGAACTGAATTGATAATATCTGTGTCGTATAATCCTATTGAAATAGTAGGATATGTAAGTGGATTAAATGTATCATGTTCTCACGGATTCTTCTAATGGATTTTTTCTATAAGCAGGAGCCTCCAGGCTTTCTTGCATATATGTGAAGGAAATTGCCACGATTTTTATTGACCGCTGTAAAATTTAGGATTAAAATTGTGCTTATCATATAAATTCAAAATTATGGATTTTCATTGTGGAGGTGGGATACATGGAACCTACAACTACGATACGCTCATATATTGAGGACTACATCAGGAAACAGGGGTACACCCTGCAGTATTTTGCCGATATATCGGGAGTTAACGCCGGAACGCTTAGTGCAATTATTAAGGGGACTCGGCCCATTGCTATGGCTCAACTGGATCTGATTACCCAAGGCATGAAGCTGGAAGAGGGGTATTTCTACGAGATTTATGGGGCTGAATGTTTCGTGGAATCGGCACCCCATTGGAGAAGACTGGAACCATTCCTGCAGCGCTGTGCTGAATTGGACAAGCTGGAATGTATTCAGAAGGTTATCCAGGAAGTGACGGATGATCGCTCGTATATCTCGGAGTTGTTCGAGATGGCCGAAGGCATGCTTGAACGTGGACAGACGAAGGCTGCACGGATGTTGTACGAATGTGTAGCGGAGTGTGAGAAATATCAACACTCGGAACGTCTGGCTCTGTGCCAGTATCGCATCTTCACGCTGTCTCTCGGTCAGGACCAGCATGAGAATCTCCGGGCTGCCGTGCACTTCGAGCCGTATATTAATCGTTTGGATGAAGAGAGGCAACTGGATGCGATAAGGGAGCTAGCTAATATATATGCAAGCTTAAATTACTGGGATAAAGTATTCCAACTAGCTGAGGAATTGTTGCAACGAGTTAAATTTTTGGAACAATATAAGAATAAGAAAAAGGGAATAGATAATAATCGTATTTCCAAACACCCATTATTTACTTATAAATATTATGCTTATTTGATTATGGCTACGGTGTGGAGTGAACGTAAAGAGTATGAGAAGGCACTAGAGTATATTTCTCTCTATTCAAATATAGTTATTGAAGAACCTACTTTAGAAGATCAATCTTTTATAAAGCGATTCAAAGATTGGGCTGAAGTGAATACCTACTCGTGCAAGTTGATGATGGGTGACATTGACGCACTTAATTCCTATCTTGATTTTATAGAAACTAATGAAAACGAAACTCTACTTGGTCTTGTTAAAGTTATAGAAGCAGCAAATTTGTATCACATTAATATTGATCACGCTCTTCGAAGATTTGATCTGTTTATTCACAAACTACTTAATGAACTTAACTATCAAAGTAGTTATAGTACAGTGATACAGAACAAGCAACACACCAAGTTTTGGGGGAATCTAGCCCTGTACCAACTTTCTAAAGGGAGGTACCAGGAGGGATTTAGAAACTTGCTTATTTGTTTGACGATTGCCCATAAGATCAATGATGACTCTACTATAATATATTGTGTCAGTTTATTTGAAGAGTACAGAAGTCAGGCTTCTGAATCAATAGAGTCCCAATATAAAAGTGTTATCAAGGAGGTCTATGGTCGATATGAAAAAAAAAGTAGCATTGGTATTAATGCTGTTTAGTTCTTTTATTCTATTGCAAAGTTCTAATGATAGTATAGATATTTTTATAAGGTTACTTTCTGATCACGGATTAGGTGGATACTAAGAAGGACAGAGAATATATTGCTGATAAGTGTGCTATTTCCTATTTGGAAGTAGGACGCTTTTTTATTTGCTTAGATTGACCGATGTAAAATACAGGATTAAAATAACATTTATTATATGTTATTGAATTATAAGAGATTTTGTGGCGGAGGTGAGATCGTGGAATCGCTACCTACGATAAGAGTACATATTGAAAGATACATGAGAGAACAAAATCTCAAGTTGCAGCAATTTTCCGATATTACTGGAATTAACGTTGGGACATTAAGCGCTATTCTTAAAGGCAACAGGCCTATGTCTATGAACCAACTGAATCAGATCACTTCTGCAATGGGATTAGAAAAGGGTTATTTTTATGAAACTTACGGAGTAGAGTCTTTCATTGAATCTGCGCCCCACTGGAGACGTTTGGAACCATATCTATACGAGTGTGCTGAACTTGGTAAGCTGGATTGTATACAACAAGTTATTACTCATGTGACTGACGATCGATCCTATATAGAAGAATTATACGGGGTTGCAGAGATTCTCTATGGTAAAGGAATGAATGAGGCAGCTCTTATCTTATACAGATGTGTTGCAGACAGTGAGAAATATCAACACTCGGAGCGGTTGGCCTTATGCCAGTACCGCATTTTCCTGCTTCATAAAACACTGAATAAATTCAATAATCTGAATGCTGCAATAAAGTTTGAACCCTTTATCGACAAATTGAATGAAGAAGTACAGCTGGATGCAATTAAAGATTTAGCTAATTTGTATGGCGCGATAAATCTATGGGATAAGGTTTTTGAGCTGGCTAATGAATTGATTCGAAGAGCTGAATTTCAAGTTCAACTTCAATCTATGAGACGGAAAAGAAAACCAAGAGTAGCCTCATATCCTCTATTTACTTACAAAGCGTATGCTAATCTGCTCATGGCAAATGTATCTGAAGAACGTAAGCAATATAAACAAGCTTTGAAGTACACAGATGTTTATGAGGATATTGTGGATGGAATTGAAAACCCGACAGAGGAAGAACAAGAATTGATAGAGCGATTCAAGGGCTGGGCTGAGGGGAATCGATATTTATACAAAATACTATCTGGTGATTTCGAATTTTTAAATCGTTATTTGGATTACCTAGATATTAATCATGCTGAAATTTTAACAGCACTCACGTATATTATTCAGGCGGCAAATCAGTATTCTTACAATATTGACTATACATTGAATAGATTCCAAAATCACATTGATCAAATTAAAGCGGAAAGCCATGTACAAGGAGTATATAACGAACAGGCAACAAATTTTAGATATATACGCTTGTTCTACGAACTAGCAAAATACAGATTGAAACAGAACGAAATTGAACAGGGAATAGAACATCTAATTACTAGTTTAGAACGTTCTTCTTCATGTAATGAAGATTTTATGTGTATCAAATGCATAGACTTATACGGAAAATATAGAGATCGCGCCAGTAAGACCCAGGAAGAGCAGTATACAAAACTAATAGATAAGTTAGGTGTACCAACTTTTCAATAGTAAAACATCTGGGGAGGACGATGAAGACAATGTCCAATATACGTTCCTATATTGAAGATTACTTGAAGAATGAGGGATATAAGCTACAGCAATTTTCAGAAATGGCTGACATTAATGTTGGTACATTAAGTGCGATCATCAAAGGAAGCAGACTTATGTCAATGAATCAACTAGACCAAATCACATCAGCAATGGGTTTGGAACAGGGATACTTTTATGAAATGTATGGAGTTGAATGTTTTATTGAATCTGCGCCCCATTGGAGGCGATTAGAACCGTATTTATTTCGTTGTGCTGAACTTGGTAAGCTAGATATTATACAACAAGTCATTACTCATGTGACAGATGACCAATCCTACATTGATGAGTTGTTTGAAGTAGCTGAAGATTTGTATAACAAAGGAATGAAGCAAGCAGCACTTATACTGTATGAATGTGTGTCTGAATGCGAAAAATATCAGCACTCTGAACGTTTGGCTATGTGCCAATTTCGTATATTTCTGATTAGTATAAGCTTAAAAAAATTTGATAATCTTAATGCAGCCATTCGTTTAGAGATTTATGTAGAGAAGCTGAATGAAGAGGTACAGTTGGATGCGATCAAGGAATTGGCTAATGTATATAGTACAATGCACTTATGGGAAAAAGTTTATTCATTGGCAGAAGAATTAGAAAGAAAATCTGATGCTCTATTAAGTTTTAGGTCGCGAGGAAAGACTAAACGTATTACGGTTTATCCTTTAATTACTTACAAAGCTTATGCAAGCCTGCTAAAGGCAAGTGTGTTTGAAGCACGTAAAGAATATGCAATGGCTTTAAAATATACAGATATTTATGAGAGAGTAGTTGATATTCCTGAACCATCAGAAGAAGAAGGGATTATGATCGCCAAATTTAAGAGATGGGCTCAAGGAAATCGCATAACAATTAATCTAATGTCTGGAAATCAAGAGTTCATTCTTGAGTATCTTAATTACCTGGAACTTTACTCTGAGGAAACGTTAACTGCTTTTATTAATATTATTGAAGTTGCTAATGAACAATCCCTTAAAATTGAGTTTGATTTAGAAAAATATGAGAACAAAATCAAACGATTTTATTTAGATGAAGGGTGCAATTCACGGATAATGACTCATAGATATATGTTGTTTAATTATGAACTTGCAAAGTATAAATGCAATCGACAAGATTACCAAAACGGTATAGATATAATACTTTATAACTTATCTCTTTCAACATTGAACCAAGACGATCACATGACAGTAAAATGCGTTGATTTATACGGAACTTACAGACAGCAAGCTAGTTTGTCTCAGCAAGAGACGTATTCACAATTATTAAAGACGATAAATATTAAATAAAACAAACAGCCTATCTGCTTCTGAGGTAGGCTGTTTTGTGTTTTGAAAAAGGATTAGGCAGAGAGCAATGCCTTTTCTAAAGTTTTATTTTTACAATATTATGCAAAACGTATTATGTTCTAAAAAGCACTTATAGTCATTAGCGAAACTAATAGCAAACTCACATTAAATATTTTTCTAGAATGTCCTAGAGGGGTACAGCCATGAGAGAACTAAGTATCTTGAAAGACCAAATCGAGCAAGGTCGGCAAGAGTTGAGTCGCTTGGTAGATCAATATGGAATCCCGAATGTGAAAGTGCTTGAGCAGTCTATGGCGTTGGATGAGCTAATTAATGAATATAATCGATATTCCTTTGGAATGAACCTGAAAAAGTAAATAATATGTCATTCTAACTCATCCAGCCTGGAGCTTAGATTTAGATTTAAAGATTAGCTTTTTTACTGAGCTTAAAGTGAAAAACAATCCAAGACACATACCTAATTTCACACCGATATCTGAGAGGCGTTGAATGTTACCGGCGGCAAAAACATTGTATCCATTGGTGACAGATGAACTAAAATGATCCCCAAAGAACAGATAATATGATCCGAAAATGACCATATGAGAAACTGTATACAAAATAGAGAAGGCGAAGGGAGTCAAAGAGATGTAGATATTTTTACTGATAACAAACAAAATGAGTGTTTGAACAGCTAGGATCAGACCACCAATAAGCAGGAAGCTACTGCGCCCTGAATAGTCATAAGCGCCGCTGAAAAATAAATTCTCAAAAAGCGTAAATGAATCGAGGGCACCAAACATATTTTTGAAAAGACCCAGATATGCCTGCAAATATCCTAATCCAAATAAAATGGGAACTGTCAATAGACACCAACGATCAATGTTTTTGCGAGTTAGCAGCAAAGCACTGCTCAAGGCACATAGTGTAATGAAGGCTATTGGGAAAAGTTCGACCACTCTGTTATGAACATCATAATAATGAAGAACTATTCCTATGAACAGGGAGCTTAAATACAGGATTAAGCTCATGATTATAAACTGTAGGATCAGCTTACTTGATAGACCATAAGTCTCTTGAGTCAATTTAGTTCTTAAGGTGATCGGATCGCCAAAAGATGCTATGGCTTTTGTGGTGGCTTGTTCTTCAGTACATCCCTCATTCATATGATGCTCTTTGGACGAGTGTAAATGAGTAGCCATTTCTTCGGCTAAATCGCTACGCTCTCGTCTAGATAAGAATGATCTCTTAAAAACTTGATCTAAATAGGATTGAATGTCCATTCGCCGTTCCTCCTAAGAAAATATTAATGATATGTGTATTTTGTTCCCATGAGGTTTTGATTGCTTCCAGTCGAAGTTGGCCATCATCTGTTATCCTGTAATATTTTCGTCTAGGCCCGCCTTCTTGTTCACCCCAGTAGCCTTCAATGTAAGTATTAGCTTCCAGTCGTTTTAAAGCGGGATACAGTGTACCTTCCTTGAGTAGAAATGCCCCGTTGGTTACTTGATTTATATATTGAGATATCTCATAACCGTATGCATCTTTTTGACTCAGGATGGAGAGCATAATGCCATCGATATATCCTTTAATCATCTCATTCTTCAACTCATACACCACCTACTATGTATTTCTATGTAGTTAAATTAACATATATTTGAAAATAATTCAAGGTCAAGAATTATATCTTTTATAAAGTTGTATCTATTCTTAACGAAAGCATAAAAAAGCCCTGCTCGTAACCTTTGCTAGAAATAAAGGTGCCGAGTGGGCAATTTATATTAATGAATTCTAATTAGTATAAACATTCCCTGCACCATCAACGGATACTGGTGCCCAATTCACAATGCGAATGTGATAATCATTTCCTTTGGGAACACCTGTTAAAGAAATTGTGAAACGATCACCTGCAGCGGATGTATAGTTACCGTAAACAGAAGAAGCATTTCCGAATGTTTTCCATCCGATAAAAGAATCTTGAGCGACTTGATAAGAAACATCTGCATGGTAATCACTGCTAGCATATTGCCAACCTATGAGACTTACAGCATTACCCTGTGTAGAAAAAGAGTTAATGGTATAGTGAGCTCTTCCATAATTAAAACCAGTAAAAGAATAGTAATCAACCATAGCATGTGTACTGAATTCTGGTACATTTAAGGCCGCTACAGTAGCGGGATCATCATCACCTAAAATCAATTTCCATTCATCTTCAGACTCTTTAACATATAGTTCGTTTTTGGATTCAACTCCCGAAACGTTACCCTGAAATGTTACAACAACTGTCGATTCATTCTCTGTATGTGCATCAATGATTTTCATCGATTCAAAGTCACTTACAGAATTGTAGTGTTTGTATTTTGCGATTTGTTTCTCTTTACTTGGGTATCTCAAGTCTACAACTAACTCTGTAGCTTCAGCGAAATTCCCTTCAGACATAGTATCGAAAAATTTTTGTACAACTAATTTAGCAGCTACTTCCGGATTATCGGATGCCTTAACGGTGGTAGAATAAAAAACGCCTCCAAGAGTAACGGTTAAAGACAATAAAGGGATTAACAGTTTTCTTATCATTTTGATTAGCATCTCCTTTAGTTTTTTAGTCAGATTAAATATTCCTCAAGTTAATTTAGGCTAGAACTAGATAGACTTAATTAAGTCTTATATGATGATTTTGCCTTGTTTGAAGAATAATTTTAGATAATAACACCTCCTGTTTTGATGATAAGTTTATTTGCATAATATTATTTTTGTTATTTTGATGAAAATAGTGATAATAATGTAAAAAATAATTAGAGAGGTGATTTTGGCATATTTGCTATCAAATCGGGCGCTCTAATTTTTAGGATGACTGGCAATAATATCACGTGGAAAATAGAATCTGTTGAGATTATACGTAACATGAAATAGACTGAGATGATATTTAACTTTAATTGAGTTTTGAAGTTCCCATTTCCAATATTGTATTATCAAAGGAGAATTTAAATTTGAAAAGTAAAATGATTTCCTTAGTAGCCCTTATCTGTTCACTTATATTATTTGTTATTGGATTCCAGTTTATTGCTCAGAGTACTGATTGGGGTATGGACAAAGCTATGTTGGTTCTTGCAGAATACCAAAATGTAAAGTCTGATACCTCTGATATCTTTGGTAGTTTTATAAACTCAGAGATTTGGTCGTATAAAATTGAAGGAATATTATTGATATTTGTAGGGATGTTAATGTTGTATTTAGCAAATTCATTACGAAGTAAATAAGAAAAAAGTATTCGGGTCCCGAATACTTTTTTCTTATTTACAATTTAATCTTTAGTTCAACATATAAGTATGAAAAAGGCTGAATTTCTTTGAAAACTTATGGAAATAAGCATTTTACCTTGCAAAGGAATATAATGTTAATTTTTTGGCAATGTATCCTAAAATATTTAAAAAAGAGGGGGTGCATGCTGTGAGTGAACCGAAACAGATCAGAGACCAAATCGAACGCAACAGGCATGAATTGAGTCGTTTGGCGGAGAATCATGGCATGCAAGACAACAAAGTCCTCCGACAATCCATGGTGCTGGACGAGCTGATTAATGAATATAATCGATTCAAATATAAAAGCCATCTCAGAAACAGACAACCGATTGCATAATGCAGTCGGATTTTTGGTCTAATTAGTGTTCTATAGAAATAGCGTAGTCGACTGTAGCGATACAGTCGGCTTTTTTTGCGTTCACCCTGATACCAATGCGCATAACTTGAAATTCCGTACCAATTCCAGGGTTGGCAGGATAGCGAATGATCATTAAAACTGGATATGATGACCCCAGTTATATCCAGATTGATCTGTGAAGGGGGCTCATACAATGATCGGGAGAGGGAGGGATGAACGGAAATGATGGACAAGGTACGCATTTTTTTCGGAAAAAACGTAAACCTGCGCACCAAGTTGCTCCTGTTGTTCCTGGCGCTGACGTTGCTGCCGCTAGGCTTGCAGGGAGTGATGAACTACAAGCATTTCTCGCAGACGATGGATCGCAAGACCGAGCAGTTCACCATTGAACTGGTGCGCCAGATTAACGCCAATCTGAATCGGCTGCTGAAGGACTTTGAGCGGTTGTCGCTCTTGCCGCTTTACGATCAGATGGTGCTTGGCATTCTGGGCAAATACAACGCTTCAATGGGGTCAGGTATATGGGCGAGGTCTGAGGATTATCTGAAAATGAAGCTCTATACATCTGGTCAAGCTTATGACCGACCCGAGATTCGGGGAATTCATCTGATCAGCAACAGCGGCATCCTGTTCTCCAATCTCGATTCACTGGCAGTCAAGCCGGTATGGGACAGCAGACAGGATGACTGGTTTGCAGAGCTTGAAGACTCGGAAGGGACGTGGCGCCTGATTCCTCCGCATGACCCCGGCTACTACACGGGCGTTCAGCAAGAATCGTATATATCGGTGGGCAGAGTGCTTCGAGATCCGGGTACGCTCCAGCGATTGGGGTACATTCTGATTGACATCCGTCTGGAAGCCTTCGGCCAACTGTTATCCAATCTGAATTATGAGCAAGATGCAAGCCTGATGATTGTCGACAGCAAGCAGCGCCTTCTGTTCGAGCGGATCTCCACCGGAGGAATGTCTGCTTACGACCAGTTGCTAACGAATGGACAGCTTCAAAGCTATGCAGGAAACCAAAAAATTGTTCTGGATGGGCAGTCCTATCTCTATGTACAACACCATTCCACCTATTCCGGGCTCTCGGTGATCAGTCTTACACCTATTGCTGTGATTCAAAAGGAGTCGGGTGAGATGCTCACTTTCACAATATGGTTCGCTGTATTGTGTATGGCGGCTATATCGATTCTGGCGGTTCTGTTATCCTATCGTATCACCCGGCCACTGATTCGACTGAAGCACCACATGATTCGGGTGGAGCAGGGAGATTTTAGCCAGCGTGTATCACACTTCAGCAGTGATGAATTCGGACAGATTAGCCGGGGCTTTAACCGAATGATGGAAGAGATTCATCGACTGTTCAATGAGGTGTTTCTGCTGGGCATTCAAGAGCGGGAGGCAGAGTTGTCAGCGTTGCAAAGCCAGATGAATCCTCACTTTATATACAACACGCTGGAGTCCATTAACATGATGGCTATTCGCCAGAAGCATGTTGAGGTATCGGACATGGTGACGGCGCTTGGCAAGCTGCTGCGCTATACGATTGATAAGGTGGACCGGATGGTTCCGCTTGGGGAAGAACTGGCTTTTGTACAGTCCTATGTACGCATTCAGCAGGTACGTTACAACGGTAAGATGGAGGTTAACTATGACATTGAAGAAGAGATAACGGAATGTGCGATTCCGAAGCTGATACTGCAACCGTTGGTGGAAAATGCAGTCTACCATGGCATTGAAGGGCAGGAAAATGGAGGAGTAATCTGGATATCTGCCTTGAGATTCGACCATGAGCTGCTGATTAGCGTACGAGACAACGGTAAGGGAATGACTCAGGCTAAGATTGACGAGTTAAACGAGTCCATAACGAAACAGCCTTCCAGTCAGGCATTACGTTGCCATGCCGGGGACAGTCTGGGGCTTAACAATATCGCCCAGAGGCTTCGCCTCATCTATGGAAAAGGCGGCAGCCTAAGCATTGATGGAAGTCCCGGGCAGGGCCTGGTGGTCACGATATCCATTCAACTTCTACCGAAAGGGGATTGAAGCGCATGTATAAAGTATTGCTTGTAGAAGATGAGACGGTCATCCGTCAGGGACTGAGGGAGCTGATCGTACAAGTGTCTTCCCAGTTTCAGGTAACGGGTGAAGCGTCGAGCGGTACCGAGGCACTGGATTTTCTGAGATGTGAGGTGCCGGATGTGTTAATCACGGATATCCGCATGCGTGGAATGGACGGTTTAACTCTGGTAAGCAAAGCCAGAGACATGTACCCTGAATTGCTCATGCTCATCATTAGCGGCTATGGCGAGTTTGAGTATGCACGCAGAGCGATGGAGTTCGGGGTGTTGAACTACCTGTTGAAGCCAATCGATCGCTATGAACTGGCATTATGCATACAAAAGATTCAATTGCTGCTGGATCGCAGATACGGTATTTCAACCCTTTCGATCCCGGAGCCATCTGGGAAAGCAGAACATGCTGGTGGAGATACGCGGAAGATTATCCGAGATGTGAAGGAGCACATCAAGCAACATCCCGATGGAGATTTGCGGCTTCAGACGATCGCAGATGTCGTTAACTTAAACCCTACTTATTTGAGCCAGTTGTTCAAAAACGAAATAGGTATTAATTATTCCGAATACATCACGGAGGCACGTATGGAGCGGGCCAAGTGGTTGCTAATCAACACGGGTCTCAAAATCTATGATGTGGCACGGTTATCCGGGCATCAGAGTCCCAAACACTTCATGCTGGTGTTCAAGCAGCAGGTGGGATGGACTGCGGGAGAATACCGAGACCGATTCAGTATTTCTTGAAATACCATACCATTTCTGTAGTTGACGTGATTTATGAGGGAGCGAAGCTTTCGTTATACTTTGGTTGCACCTGTTACCACAACGTCCATAAGGGGGATTTCCATGAAAAAGGCAGGACTGATACTGATGCTTGTACTCATGATGGTGGCTTCAATCGCGTGCACTAGCGCCAATTCCAGCGGTGAGTCTGGCAGTGCAAGTGGAGAGAATGTAGAGGTTGAGCTGAAGTTCATGATGTGGGGCAATCAGGCGCATATGGATGTATACAACAAACTGATCGCTGACTTCACCAATGAAAATCCAGGCATCAAAGTCACGATGGAATCCGTACCTTTCGCAGAATACCAGCAAAAAATCTCTGTGCTTGCCGCCGGAGGCTCACTTCCCGATCTCGCCTGGGTATCGGAGCGAATGGTACCACAATTCAAGTCCAATCACATTCTGGCCGATGTATCCGAGTTCAAGGATGATACACAGTTTAAGCTGGATGATTACATTCCAAGTACGCTTGATCTATTCCGTGATGGCGATCAGCTGCTGGGGCTACCTTTTTCAACACCTCCGGTGGTCATGTTTTACAATAAAACGCTGTTCGACCAAGCCGGCCTGACGGATCCAAACACACTTGCCACCCAAGGACAATGGACATGGGAACAGTTCGAAGCGTCTGCCAAGGCGATGACAAGTAAGGAGGCGACCAACCGAATCTATGGAGCCAACTTTTTTCGCGACTGGAAGACCTGGGCGGTGCTCTCCTCCTACTCTTGGTCCAATGGAAGCGGTCCATTCGACGAAGGTATGACGAAGTTCACCTGGAACGATGCCTATGGTGTGCAGACTTTTGAATTACTGGAGCGCATGATGTTCACCGATGAATCACATCCGAAGGCGGGTGAACAAGTTAGCTTCGATGCGGGTAATGTGGGCATGTTCTTCGATAATTACAGCTATGTATCCAAAGCAAGGGAGATTACGGATTATGAATGGAGCATCGCTCCTATGCCATCCGGTTCACAAGGCAGTGTACCGATGCTGGGGCAGGCCGGATATGCCATGTTCAACGATAGCAAACATCCAGAGGAAACGAAGAAGCTGTTGAAGTATTTTGCGAGTGAGCAGGGGATTCAGGCAACAGCCACCTATTTTGTGCCTCCTCGTACTTCTGTTCTGAACTCGGATGCATTCATTCTTCAGCCGAATAACCCAAGCAAGGAGCATATTGTGCAGGCCGTCATTGATGAAATGCCGAAAGCGCGCTTAATTCCCGGACATATCCGATGGCAGGATATCGACAATGCGGTATTGCAGGGATTCGACCGACTGTTTGCCAAGACAGCGACAGCTGAGGATAACCTGAAACAAATGCAAGAAGAGATCCAAAGCATGCTGCAACCCTAAGTAAGTCGATTGAAACCGGAGGTGAGAATAATGGGCAAATTCAAAGAATTACTTGAGCGGAAACCGCTGTCCCTGGTGGTAAGTCTGCCTGAGAATGAACTTGCTTTGGCTCGGGCAGCCATGGAAGAGGGTGCTGATGCACTGAAGGTGCACTATAATGTCGGTCATCGCGCCAGCGGGAATCATTTTGGCCCATTGGACAGGTATGCCAAGGTATTTCGGGCGATCCGCAGTGAGTTTGGTGGTCCGCTTGGGATTGTACCTTCCGGATGTATAGATGGAGCACGAAGGGAGGATGTGGAGCGCCTTGCTGGACTGGGTTTTGATTTCTATTCCATCTATGCACATCACTTGCCCTCCTTCATGCTGAGTGACTTGGGGCTGGACCCAACATTTGCGATCAATGAAGAATATGATGCTTCCCTCGTAACCTCGGCAGCTCACTTCGGCTTCACTGCTCTGGAGGCATCTATTGTACCTGGAAATGAATATGGTACACCGCTCAGCTTCGCGGATGTGCTCAAGTATCGCCGTCTGGTCTTGCAAGCCCAGGTTCCAGTATTGGTTCCTTCCCAGCGAAAGCTGGTACCGGAGGATGTTCGGGTGCTAAGCCATGCTGGGGTCAAAGCGATTATGCTTGGAGCGGTTGTGACAGGCAACACGGAGGAAGAGCTGCGAAGGGCTGTGAACGGGTTCCGCAATGTGGTGGACAGTCTGAACCGTCCAGACTATATAAGTTGAACTAAAGGATATTTACACTTGTACTCCGATGCCAGAACAACCTTCCGATCGCTGTTATCCCCAGATTTTTTTTGAATCCCTTATATAGAGGGAGAAATCCGGGGATAAGCATATGCTTCCGATGCAGCTTTCTTCCAGAAAGCTTTTAGGCGACCACTTCGCTTCTTCAGGTTTTTTCTGTCCTCTACGTTCTTGTGTAAATGTATAGTTCACCTTATATAGAATCGTCACAGAGTTCAGCTTCGGAGGAAATTTGAATAAAAAGGGGGTGGCTAATTGTGACCCATCCACACAAGCGCAAAAGAAGGGGGCCGCTCACCAGAGAAGCCCAGATCGCGGGGTGGCTGTTTGTATCACCGATGGTGCTTGGGTTTACCCTGCTGCTGTTGTTTCCCATGGGTCTCGCGTTATACATGAGCCTGACCGATTGGCCGCTGCTGGGGGACCATCATTTTATCGGACTGGAGAATTACCGGAATATTATGACAGACGCGATGTTCTGGAAAGTGCTCGCCAATACGGTTTATTTCACAGTGGGACTGGTACCGCTTAATATTGTGCTCGCCCTGCTGCTTGCGTTGCTGCTATCCAGGAATCTGCGGGGGATCGGAATTTTTCGAACAGCGATCTTTGTTCCGGTCATGACTTCACTGATCGTATGGGCCATCGTGTGGAAGCTGATGTATGCAACAGAATCAGGATTGATTAATCAGCTTCTATTAATGACGGGCATCAAGGGTCCGGCGTGGCTATACAATGAAGATTTGGCAATGCCGGCAGTGATTGTGACCAGTGTGCTGAAAAATGTAGGTCTGAATATGGTGCTGTTCATTGCAGCCATTCAGCAGGTACCGCGTTCACTGTACGAAGCAGCAACATTGGACGGTGCGGGCAGAAGGGGAACCTTCTTTCACGTTACACTGCCTATGATTACACCAACGGTGTTTCTGACTGTGGTCATGACCGTGATTGGTTCACTCAAAGTATTCGGACAGATCTATGTGATGACACAGGGCGGGCCGAGTAACAGCACAAAGGTATTGGTTTATTATATCTGGGAAAAAGCATTCAAACTATTCCAGTTCGGCTATGCTTCCGCTCTTGCCTATGTGCTGTTCTTCATCGTACTAATCCTGACACTGCTGCAATGGCAGCTCCGAAAGAGGTGGGTATTTAATGAAGGCGATGCCTAATTCTTCGGGGAGGAAGATAGGAAGTACCCTGGGGACGTATTTGCTGCTGACACTGATTTCGCTAATCATGATTGTTCCGTTTATCTGGATGATATCGACGTCATTCAAGGAGCCCCAGAACATATTCACCTATCCACCACAGTGGATACCGGAATCATTCCGATTTCAGAACTACATCGATGTGTTCCGATTGATTCCATTTCACCGTTTTTATTGGAACAGTATCTACATTTCTGCGTTGGTTGTGCTGGGAACGGTGTTTTTTGCTTCTCTCGCCGGTTATGCATTCGCCAAAATTCCGTTTAAGGGACGTAATGTGGTATTTCTCATCCTGCTGAGTGCCATGATGATTCCCCATGAGGTGACGGCAATTCCGATGTTCCTGTTCATGCGGCAGCTGGGGTGGATTGATACCCACCTACCGCTGATATTGTTACCGATATTTGGCGCGGGCGGTGTATTTGGCATCTTTGTGATGAGGCAGTTCTTCATTACCGTGCCAACGGAACTGGAGGAAGCGGCGATGATCGACGGCTGCAACCGATTCCGAATATATGCGCGAATTATGCTGCCTATTGCCAAGCCGGGTATGGCTACGCTGACGATCTTCACGTTTGTGACGATCTGGAATGAGTTCTTCGATCCGTTGATTTTCATTAACTCGCGTGATCTAATGACGCTGCCACTTGGGTTATCCCTGTTTACAGATGAAGTGGGTACAGCCTGGCAATATCTGATGAGCGCCACCGTCATGGCGACCCTGCCGCTGTTAATTGTCTTTTTCCTGGCACAACGGCGCTTCATTGAGGGGGTTGCCATGACGGGACTGAAAGAGTAAGCCATGAAATACGTGCAATACGTGCAATAGAACGGAAGGAGGGACAACATTTGCGTGAACGGATGAGCATGGAAAAGGAAGAAGCAGATGTCGTTATTGTGGGAGGGGGCCCAGCGGGTATAGCGGCAGCCATTGCCGCTGCACGACAGGGTGTCCGCACAGTGCTGGTGGAGCGATACGGATTCGTGGGCGGGATGTCCACTGCCGCTATGGTCTATCCCTGGATGACTTTCCATACGGAACGTGGTGAGCAGGTCATTAAAGGTATTGCACAGGAGATTGTGGATCGTTTGCAGATGCGTGGCGGCTCCCCGGGGCATTTGCGTGATACGGTTGGATTTGTGCACAGTGTCACGCCGTACCATCCAGCCATCTTTCAGGTGGTTGCGGCAGAGATGTTGCAGGAGGCTGGTGTCCGGCTGTTATTGCACAGCTTCGTGGATGAAGTGGTCGTTGGGGATGATCGGGTGGAAGCGGTGCGAGTGACCAACAAGTCTGGACGAAAGGAGTTTCAGGCGAACGTATTCGTGGATGCAAGCGGTGATGCGGATCTGGCTTATCTTGCAGGGGCTTCGGTGGCGAAGGGGAGAGATGGCGATAACCAGTCTCAGCCGATGACCATGAAATTTCGCATGCGTGGTGTGGATCTTGGACGAGTGAAGCAATACATGCAGGAGCATCCGGAGGATTTCTATGTGAAAACGCCTTTTGCAGAGCTTGACAGCATTCCGTTAACCGGGGTGAGTGGTTTCTATTCCCAGTGGAAAAAAGCAGGTGTGCCGATTAATCGCGACCAAGTGCTGTTTTTTACCGGACCGGCTGACGATGAAGTGCTGATTAATTGTACCCGGGTGCAGGGACTCGATGCGACGGATGCCGAGGATCTGACCTCTGCTGAACAGGAAGGGCGGAAGCAGGTGCTGATGATTGCTGAGTTTTTGCAGCGTGATGTGCCTGGATTCGAACGGGCTTCCATCTCAGCGGTAGCACCTCAGATTGGTATCCGTGAATCCAGGCGAATTATCGGTCATTATGCGTTGACCCAGGCGGATGTGGTCGCAGGACGGAAGTTCGAGGATGTGATTGCCAGAAGCGGTTATCCCATTGATATTCATGACCCTTCGGGTCAAGGTGTTGTGGCTGCCTTTATAAAAGGGGACGGGGCGTACGATATTCCATATCGTTGTCTGATCTCTCGCAATATCCGCAATCTGCTGGCGGCAGGACGCTGCATCTCCACCACACATGAGGCGCATGCAACGACAAGGCTGACTCCAAGCTGTATGGCTACAGGGGAGGCGGCAGGGACAGCGGCTGCACTAACCGTGAAGATGAAGCTTGATCCGGTGGGACTGCCAATTGAGCTACTACAGGCGGAATTACGTCACCACGGAGCGGCGATCTAGCGGATGAGCTGATTGTGGCAGAAATTGGGGCGGATTGGACGAAGTATTAGTCGTGGGAGCGGCATGAATCGTTAATAGTAGGCGTGGCGTGGATGTTTATTTAATTCGCGGATGGCATAAGTTTTAACGAACCTGAGACGTCTAATATGGGGCTATAAGCTGAGATGAAAACTGTAACGAATCTCAGTGAAGCTATACTACTCAAAACCCTAAAATAGAGGGTAAAAGCGGGGTGAATCGGAAGAATAGATAGTCTACGATTCGTTAGATTAGAAACTGTCCCCAAAATGGCTGAATAAGCTTCCCCCGGTTCGTTAGAAAATCGGTGGGAAGCTCATTTCATTCATTCAGTCATTCAATTCATGCGTGCCTCAAGTCGCTTTGCGACAATGGACAGCGTGTAGTTGATGACAAAATACAATACCGCAGCGAGCAGCAGGGCAGGGATAATATAATCGAAACTTTGGCCGCCGAGGATCTGCACGTTGTGCATCAGCTCCGGCAGAGAGATGATGATCGCCAGTGAAGTATCCTTCAGCAGTGAGATGAACTGGCTGACCATCGGCGGAGACATGCGGCGTAGCGCCTGTGGCATGATGATGCCACCGAGGGTCTGCATGTAGCTCAGGCCGGAAGAACGGGCAGCTTCCACCTGACCGCGCTCAACGGACTTCAGACCGCTACGGACAATCTCGGCGATCATCGCGCCTTCAAATAGACTTAGTCCAACGACCGTTGACCAGAAGACGGACATTTTGATCCCGAGCTGCGGGAGTACGATGTGGATGAAAAAAATGATGAGCAGCAGTGGCAGATTCCGAATCGTATCCACGATTACCGCTACGATCTGTGACAGAAAGGGGATGCGAGTAAACCGGACAGTACCCAGCACGGTGCCGAGTATGAAGCTGAATACAATGGATAGCCCTGCTACCTGTAGGGTAATCAAGAATCCTTGAAGCAGGAAACGAAGGTTGAGCCACGCATAGGCCCCGCTAAAGTCCATATTTTATTAGCCTCCTTCTGTATGCAGGAATAGAATATCTAAGATCATTAGATGGGGCATGGACTAGCCAAAATAACGGACCAATAAAATTATCGAAAGGTCTGAAATAGCCAATATAACTCCCTAAAAATCTGCGCATGTATAGGCCAATCTATTACATGGTGACCTGACCTGTCGGTTTGTTCTTCTTCGGTTTGCCCTTGGTGCTGCGCGCCTCTGCATCGCTCTGTCCGAATCTACGCTCCATATAATGCACCAGAAAGCTGAGTGGTAGTGTCAGCACTAGATAGAACAGCGCAACAACAGTGTATACACTTAGCGGTTGGAACGTATCCGAGTTAACGAGGTCGGCAAAATACATGAGATCCATACCGGCGACAACGGCCAGAATGGATGAGTTCTTGACCAGATTAATAAACTGGTTGCCGATGGACGGCAAGACAATCTTGATCGCTTGAGGCAGAATAATCAGATTCATGGCCTGTACATAGGACAAACCAGAAGATCTTGCGGCTTCCAGTTGCCCACGTGGCACCGTTTGAATACCCGCTCGGATCGCTTCGGCAATGAAAGCGGCGGTATAGATGGTCAGACCCAGAGTACCGGAGACAAATCCGTCCAGCGAGATGCCGAGTGCAGGCAGTCCAAGATAGAAGAAAAACACAACCAACAGCAGGGGAATGTTTCGGATAAACTCCACAAAAGCCGTGCCAATCCAGTTCAGCGGTTTCACAGGGGATATCCGAAAGATCGCCAGAATCGCGCCGAGAATAAAGCTGCCAACGAGAGCTATAATGCTCACTTGAATGGTATTCAGGAATCCTTCCAGAAAACGATCCGAGTGTCGCATCAGTACGTTGAAATCCAATGTGCCCATATAGGCAAAGCCTCCGTTCTCCAGATGTAGAAACGGCGATTACGTCTGCTCATGCATTGCATCCAGCAGACGAATTCGCCGCGTGCTCATCATTAATCGGGGTTACTCGGGCTTGGAGCCCAGCCATTTCTCATGTAGTGTGTCATATTCCCCGCTGTCTTTCATGCTTTTGAGCAGCTTGTTGACTTCCTCTACGAAGGCAGTGTCGCCTTTACGAATGGCCATACCATAAGGTTCACTTGTGAAATTGCCACCAACCAATTGGAAGCTGTTATCTGTCTGTTGCATGCCGATAAGGATGATATTATCTGTGGTCAGCGCTTCGCCTTTACCTGCTTTGAGAGCAGTGAATGCATCCTGATAGTTATCGAATTCCAGCACTTCAGCATCAGGGGCTTTCTCGCGAATGTTCTGAGCGGATGTGGAGCCTTTCACCGCGAGTACTTTCACCCCGCTGAGGCTTTCCAAGCCAGTAATTGGACTATCATTTTTCACCAGCAGGGATTGGCCTGCCTCGAAGTAAACATCACTGAAATCCACCTGTTCCTTACGCTCATCCGTAATCGTCATCGTGGCGATGATGATGTCAATGTCTCCGTTTTGCAACATGGGAATACGTGTCTTGGAAGTGACTTCTTTCAGTTCGACCTTTGTCTCATCTCCAAGGATCTGTTTGGCGAGTGCCTTGGCGATATCAATATCGAACCCCTCAACGTTGCCGCTTGCGGGATCTTTCAGTCCGAATAGCTTCGTATCATATTTCACGCCGGCAATAAGTTTGCCGCGCTCTTTAATCTGCTCTATTGTTCCTTTGGCTACGGCATCCCCGCCAGAACCGCCACTACCGCCGCTACTGCTATTCTCCTCAACTGTACTACAACCGGACAATACCAGCGAGAGAATAAGGACAAGTATAAATGACGGCCACTTCAATAATTTCTTCATGAATAAAGACCCCTTTCAAAATGGAATATTGGATTATTCTCAATGATGAATCAGACGGCTCAGGAATTGCTGTGCTCGTTCTTCTCTGGGGTTGTCAAAAAATTCAGCGGCAGAGGCCTCTTCTACAATTCGGCCTTCGTCCATGAAGATGACCCGGTCCGCAACTTCGCGAGCGAATCCCATTTCATGGGTAACAACGACCATGGTCATGCCATTATGGGCAAGGGAACGCATCACATCGAGGACTTCTCCGATCATCTCGGGATCGAGTGCAGAGGTCGGTTCGTCAAAAAGCATGATTTTGGGCTCCATGGCGAGTCCTCTGGCAATGGCTACCCGTTGTTGCTGTCCACCGGACAACTGGGAGGGATAACTGTCTGCTTTGTCGGCAATGCCCACCCGGGTCAGATACTTCATTGCCGTTGAGGCTGCCTGTTCTTTAGGTTGTTTGCGCACCTTCATGGGTGCAAGGGTAATGTTATCGATGACTTTTTTGTGAGGATAAAGATTGAAGTGTTGAAATACCATACCGATGTCACGGCGGAAGAGGTTAATGTCCACCTTTTTCTGATGTAGAGGGACCCCACTGACAACAAGTTCACCTTCGGTAATGGTCTCCAGGCGGTTAATGCAGCGGAGTAACGTGCTTTTGCCGGAGCCGGAAGGTCCGATGATGACGACAACCTCTCCTTCTTCGATGTGAAGATGGATATCCTTGAGGACATGAAAATGACCGAAATGCTTTTGAACACCCCTAAATTCAATCAAGAGTAGACCCCATCCTTTCTGCAACGATTGTTTGTAAAAGGAATAATAAGGAATTAATTGAAACTAGTTATTTAATCATACATACTCATCCTGCTAATGGCAATTGGTTTGTGATAAAACATGACATAAGTAATAGACTTTCTAGGGCTATGGACAGTAATTGTGTTATATATCTGTTATGTTATCAAATCTCTTGTGACGAATCCTGACAGAAAATTGAATCTATTCTCCTAGTGGTTTACCAACCTTTGGAATAGATGTATAGAGTATACTAGAAATGATGTTTCATTTATGACTCTGATCATAAAAACAAATTCCATCAAGTTCTAACTGTACATGGCAAAAAAGCTCAACCTAGTTCATCATGCCATTGATATGATGGAGCGAGAGAGTATCTGTCTGAAAGTAAACTAAGAAAGTAGAAACAAATTGTTGATCCCATAACGATTCCATTTCCATTACAGGTAGAGAGGATGATTCTGCACGATGAATACATATCACTCCCCAATGTCGACAGGGACAGGTGCCCAATCTGATGTTCGAGCTTATGAAGCCAATTTGCCTGTCATTCCGGCTCAGGATTTTCGAATTACAGACTATGGAGCTGTTGGAGATGGTGTAACAGATAATACGGAGATGTTCCGCCTTGCAATCGCGTCGTGCGCTGAAGCAGGAGGAGGCAGAATCGTTATCCCTGCCGGGGTATGGCTCACAGGTCCGATTGTAATGCGCAGCCGTATCGAACTACATGTGGAAGCAGGGGCACTGGTGACGTTTAGCCGAGATTTTGATCAATATCCATTGATTGCATCAAGCTTCGAAGGCTGGCAGGTTGTACGTTGTCAATCCCCGATCGATGGTGATCAACTGGAGGATATTGCGATTACCGGTGAGGGGATCTGGGATGGAGGCGGTGAAGCCTGGCGTCCGGTGAAACGCTCCAAAATGACCACTTCACAATGGAACCAATTGGTCGCTTCTGGTGGTGTTGTAGAGCAATCGGGTGGGGAAGAAGAAATCTGGTGGCCTTCCGCATCTGCACTTGAAGGTGGTATCATTGCAAATCGTTTGCATAAGGAGCAGGTACGTGATGTCACTGCCTATGAACAAGCCAGAGACTTTTTACGTCCCAACATGGTCAGCTTGCGCAGATGTACACGGGTACTGCTGGACGGTCCAACGTTCCAGAACTCGCCTGCATGGAATCTGCACCCCTGGGCATCTGAGCATGTAACCATTCGTAACGTGAGTGTGCGTAATCCATGGTTTTCACAGAATGGAGATGGGCTGGACATTGAATCCTGCCGTCATGTGTTGGTGGAGAAGAGTGTATTCGATGTCGGTGATGATGCGATCTGTCTGAAATCAGGCAAGGATGAAGAAGGCCGTGAACTGGGTCTTGCCTCGGAGTACATTACCATTCGGGAGTGCACCGTGTATCATGGGCATGGCGGTTTCGTCATTGGTAGCGAGATGTCTGGTGGTGTGCGGCATGTGCGAGTGTCGGATTGTACGTTTATCGGCACGGATATTGGACTTCGCTTCAAAAGCGCACGTGGGCGCGGTGGAGTGGTTGAGGATATTCAGATCGAGCGCATATATATGAAAGATATCATTATGGAAGCGATCTCGTTTTCCTTTTTCTATGCGAATCAGGAAGGCTCTGCTCGAGGCAGTGACCTGTCTCAGGAGATTAGCGAGGAGACGCCGGTGTTCCGGGATATTCGAATATCGGATGTGGTCTGTGCCGGTGCTGACACTGCGTTGCTCATAAGTGGGTTGCCGGAACTGCCTTTGGATGGCGTAGTTATTGAACGATACCATGTAGAAGCCCGCACAGGTATTCAATGTGCTCAGGCGAAGCATCTGCGGATTACAGAACTGAACGCCCGGATTACCGAAGGTCCGTTAATTCATTTGCACCAGTGCAAAGGGGCGGAGTTAGAGAGCATTCAGGGCAAGGGTGCGGATGGCCGACTTCTGATGGTAACAGGACACGAATCCGCAGGCATTGTGTGCCGAGAAAGTGATGCGGATACAGACGGTCGCCAGATCTCTGTTGGTCCTGAAGTACGAAGTGGTGTGATCATTCGCAGGTAAGAAGTATGTAATAGGGTTTATACAATTGGGTCCAATTCAGCCGCAGTGGCGTAGCCATAGATCCAGTGATCGTGTTGCCTTTCGATATAAGCAATAGGTAATCTCTGGAGCAAGGCTAGCCACTCGGCTTTTTTTATGATGTGATCTGATGATCTACCGGTGTTCCTTGCGATAGCGCAGCGGTGTTGTGCCGGTGACTTGTTTGAATGTTTTGTTAAAATGAGCCGTATGCTCAAAACCTACCTTCTCTGCGATCATTTGTACACGCTCTTGTGTCGACAGCAATCTTCGTTGTGCCTCTCGGACACGAACAACACGCAGGTATTCGCTAAACCGAAACCCGGTAAAACGGCTGAACATTCGGCTCAGATAGGATGGACTGATATAAAAACGATTTGCTGCACCCTCCAGCGTAAGTGGTTGGGTGTAGTTGCTGTTCACATATGTAACGATTTCACTGATTTTGTCCTGCATCGGATGTAAAGGACCAGGGCATGACTGCCGGATGTCCTCCTCCACGCGATGAATACGGATCAAAAGTTGGGCAAGCAGACTTCTTACGGCAATCTCATAGTGAGGGCGCCGCTCTTTGCATTCTTGCAGCATCTGCCACAATATACGCTCCATCTCGGGCTGTTCCGCTTCCGGCAGGCGAAGGAGTCTTGAACAATTAAAAGGCAGCAGACCACATATGCCAAGTTCCATCCCCGTTGCAAAAGCAGGCGAAAAACCGATTAAAATCCGTTCGAAGCCCGGAATGCTTCCTTTGGAGGTGGTATGTACATCGTGTGGATTAATTAGAATAAAATCACCCTTGCGGGCAGACAGAATCTGACCATTCATGGAATAAACGCGTTCACCTTCAAGCAGGTAATACAGTTCGTAGAATGGATGAGCGTGAGGCTGAGGCATACCGTTCCCATCATGTCTGCGCATATGTTCAATGGTAAATGAATGTTCACCGATTCGATATTTGGGTCCAATCCGATCTTCTATGAGACTCATGGTACAGCTCCCCTCTGCTTCACGGATTAACAACGATATCCATATCATAACGGAAAATCCATCTTTTTGTAAACGCTATCATTGGAAATGAAACATTTCTTTAATCATATGTAAAATACCGTGTGACCGAATCTGGCATGGCCCATGTGAGCTGTCAAGGTGACAAAACTTGAATGATGTTTTAGAGTAGGGGAGAGAGGCGAAACTCTGGTTAAGGAGTGTCTCCAATATGATGTAGAAGGAAGGAAACAGGTTATGACGACACATGAATTATCGCCATTGGTTGCTGCGCTCAATATGCAGCCTCACGTTGAAGGCGGTTGGTATAAGGAAGAATGGAAGGCATCCTATCAGATTCCACAGTCTGTTCTGCCGGATACATATTCCGGCCCAAGATTCTCGGCAAGTTCGACGTATTTCTTGCTGCACGCACATGAAATCTCCGAGTGGCATACAGTTCTGTCCGATGAACTTTGGCTGTGGCATAGCGGCAGTCCGGTTGAACTGAAGCTGGGCGGCAACGGGGAGAACCCGGAGAACGAGGAAGTTCTTGTTCTGGGAATGGATATTGCTGCAGGTCAATCACCACAGGTGCTCGTTCCTGCCGGCGTATGGCAGACAGCACGCCCGTTGGGTGATGAGCCTGTACTGGTCACTTGCGTAGTTGCGCCAGGTTTCCACTTTGATGATTTCAAGCTGGTATCCAAAGGTTAAGTATAACTTTTATCGCAAAATCCCGATCCAGGTGCAGACGCATCCGAATCGGGATTTTTTTCTTTTGGCAATGACTAATCCATTGGATTCTCGTTACTCATCCAGTTGTCCACATAAAACTCCTCATGATAATCTGGCTGCTGTGCGAGTTCTTTGAGCTTCTGTTCAGCTTCTTCAGCGGTAGGATATTCTCCAATAACTGCTGTAAACTGACCAGAGGACGTTTTGAGGAAGGAGATGTCCTCATCGGGATAGGATTCTTTAATTATTCCCATCGATTCTCCAAAAGGCATTGATTCTGTGCGGAGCGAGTATACCTTCCGAGGTGTGACTGGTTTGCCATCGGAAGTCAATTCCACTTCCAGGTAGCCGGGATTCTTGAATTCCGTTACGGCGTACTGTACCCCTTCTTTTAAAACAACTACGAATCCGACGGAAGAGTCGTCTAAAATCATGGAACCATATACATCTTTCACCAAAGGTTGGGTCATAAAGTCGGCTTTGACTTTCTCTACATCCATGTAACGTGCACCGCTAAACGTGAAGAGGACACGATTCGGTGCTTCTTTGTGTTCGACATTATAAGAAGGTGCATCATTGGCCTGATCCTGTTCATTGGTGCTGAAATTAATTTTAAGCGTATTTTCAGTTGCTTCTGAACCTACGGTTACCCCATCCGTAATCTTGCCGCCATCGCCGAATTGAAGCACCTGAACAATCGTTCCGACCACAGGTATTTTGACCATGGCGTTGGCGACAGTAGGAATGTTGATAATGAGCAGCAAAGCGGCACATGCTGCCAAACTGGAAGCGTAGCGAATGATACGGGATGAGCTTTTGCGAGCGGCAGCCTTTTGCTGGGCACGACGAATAACATCTGGAAGTTGAGCTGGAATTTCAATGTTTTCATAACGTTCTTTACTAGTCATAGATCTCCAACCTCTCCTTCGATTAAATCCATTTTTAATTTGTTGATAATCCGATAGAATTTTGACTTAACGGTATTCTCCGACAGGGAGAGCACTTCAGCAATCTCTCGAAAACGCATATTACCAAAGAACTTTAATATAATGTAAGCTCTATCTTCGGGCACGAGTCGATCCAGTGCATCATACAGATCCATTTTCTCTTCCGCGGATGCCCCTCGTTCTGGAGCCACAAACTCCTGTACATGATCCTCCATATAGGTCACTCGCTGGTTGCGTCGAATATGATCTATCGCTGTGTTAATCACAATTCGTGACATCCAGGAATCAAAATAAGTCATGGAGTCCATCTTTCCATAAGCGATGAACCCTTTATAGACCGCTTCGGATACGATATCCAGCGCTTCTTGTTCATTTTTAACATAGCAGTATGCCAGTCGATATAATTTATTTTGAATCTCTGTTATTTTTTCGCTGAACTGTTCTTCTTTTGTCTTTCTATGGTTCAGTCTTATCACTCCTGATCCCCCCATGATAAACCTAAATATTCAAGTCACCGCTCGTTCCAGGCCTGGATTCTATATAAGTGCTTGAGTTCGCTTTACACTCGTTAGACTGATGAGGAGATCAAATAGTTCTAAACTGTCAAAAAAACTTTTTTTGGGCACAGATTCGGTACTGAATAGCTGTCCTCGCCTCCATTCTTAACTACGAATAGATTGCCTATAACATCACATGACAAAACACCCGCTCTTCTGAGATCGAAGGCGGGTGTAATCGAATTATGATGTTTATATTAAAAATTAAAGTTGTCGGGATCAGAACCAAAGCGTTTGTTCTCGTTCAGTCCGTTAATCTGCTCTACTTCTTCCGGAGTTAACTCAAAATCGTAGAGATCGGCGTTCTCGCGAATACGCTCAGGCGTGACGGATTTTGGTATGGTCACGATGCCGTTCTGCAGATCCCAGCGCAGAATGACTTGTGCGGGGGATTTGCTGTATTTGGCGGCGATGTCCTGAAGCAACGGATGATCCATCAGATGACCTTGTCCAAGCGGAGACCAGGCTTCGATCTGAATCTGATGTTTGTTGCAATACTCACGAAGCTCCGATTGAATCAAAAGTGGATGAAGCTCGACCTGATTGACTGCAGGTTTGACCGTGGCATCAATCATGAGGTCTTCCAGATGATGAATCTGGAAATTGCTCACACCGATTGCGCGGATGCGTCCTTCCTTGTGGAGTTTCTCCAGCGCTCTCCATGTATCTTTGTACTTGCCTTTGACTGGCCAGTGGATGAGATAGAGATCCAGGTACTCCAGTTCGAGTCGTTCCATGCTTGCTTCGAAGGCGGCCAGTGTGGATTCATATCCCTGATCGCTATTCCACACTTTCGTAGTAATGAACAGATCTTCACGGGCTACTCCAGATTCACGAATACCCTGAGCGACACCTGTTTCGTTGTTATACGCTTTGGCTGTATCGATGCTGCGATAACCAGCTTGAATGGCCGTTTTGACAGCATGAACGACTTCGTCTCCGTCTTTAACTTTGAATACCCCAAAACCTAGCCATGGCATTTTGACTCCGTTATAGAGCGTGGTTGTGTCCTGCACGTGTTTCATGGTCCGAAATTCCTCCTCTGATTGATTCATTGTTCCACTATGTAATTACCCTGCTGTTCAGCAGCCAATCGATATCAAAGGGCCGTTATGATTGATTATACTAAATTATTCCTGGTATAGGAAAAGGGAGCGGTCCGTTTTACGACGTAACACAACAAATGTCCTTTTTCGCCAAGCAGAGGTTTGGTTTTGACGCTTGTGGGTGATAAGATGAAGTATACGATATATGGAAGTTAAGACTTTGCTATTGGAGAGTTTACATAAGAACAGACGAAGTGCGGAATCGGGTACAGGCCGGGCCGTGCGATTTAATGATAAAGGAGCAAGAATACAATGGCTAAACCTAAACAAACCAAAAAAGCAGCAGCCTGGTCTCTCGTGGTGATGGGAGCGGGATTTGCTGCATCCTTGCCGTTCCAGGGCGTTCCCGTGGGCAAGTTGCTGGTAGGATCGTTTGAAGCGGGACTTGTGGGTGGACTTGCGGACTGGTTCGCAGTTACCGCACTATTCCGTCACCCGCTCGGTATTCCAATTCCGCATACGGCATTGCTGCCGAAAAATCGGGATAAAATGACGGAAGGCCTGGTCTCCGCAGTAGAGAATAACCTGCTCAACAAAGACAGCATTACCGAGAAAATTGCAGATTTCAAAGCAGCAGAGACAGTGCTCGATACGTTGACACGTGAGCTTCACAATGACGGGATTAAAACCATGATTGATACGCTCTGCAAACGAATTCTGGCGGGTCTGCCGTTAGAGCAGATTGCTCCACTCGTAGCAGCTGAGATCAAGTCACAGGCGGGGGCCTTTGATCTGGGTCCGATTCTGGAACGGGCTGCTCATCAGATGACAGAGCGGGGTTACGATGCCAAAGCACTGGACTATGGGCTGAAGCAAGCCGAGGAGTGGCTGGTTAAACCCGAGACGGTGATGTTTTTGGGTGAAGGCGGAATGAAAGCGATCAGCGGCATTCAAATGAACGGCTTGATGCAGTTCGCGATGAATGCGTTCCTTGGTTATATGAACGAGGAGCGTCTGGGTGGCATTTTACAAGGATATCTCTTCGATCGGGTAGAGGATATGAAACGTGAAGGCAGCGCTCTAAGGTACAAAGTGCTTGATATGGTACGTACCCAGACGGTGCGATTGGCCATGAGCGAGGCTATGCAAGATGGAATCAACGGCTGGAAGAACAATATGCTTGAGGGCTGGAACGCAGAGGAAACGGTGCTGAACAAACTCATCGAACTGAGAGAAAAAGCGCTCGCCGCGATGGAAGATGGACAGTATGTAGATACATATGCTCTGCCTGCCATTGAACGGGTATTGGTTGATCTGCGGTCAGATCACGAGTTGATGACAAGCATGAATGCCAAGATCGTAGATGGCGTCACAACACTGCTGGAGAAAAATCATTCCAAAATCGGTAACCTCGTGCGTGAAAATGTAGATAAAATGGACAATGCCTCCTTGATCTCAATGATTGAGGATAAGGTGGGGCAGGATCTGCAGTGGATTCGGATCAACGGAGCCGTCACCGGATTTATTATCGGGATTGCGCTGACCGCTCTGCGGATGGTGCTTGAATAGGAACAGTTGATAATGGCAAAAAGGAGGGCCGCTCTTACAAAGAGCAGGCTCTTTTTGTCGTGGATGGGAAAAATCTCATGTATCTGTTGCAAGAATTAGGAAACGGGGTAATGTACACCAAAGTACCCTGAATGAATCATATAGGAAGAAAGTTACATGAAAACGATCCTGTTAGCCGATATGGCTCATGTTGATTTTGTACTATGATGCAGGTAACAGATGAATAGGGTGTACTTCACATATGGTGAACACCCTGATTCTACCCAGAGGAGGAATCCGTATTAAACGTGCAGGATGGTTGAAGGGTTTATTCACACTAATGATGGTGTTGACTATATTTCTGGGAGGTTGTCAGAACATGAATGCAAGTGAGAAGGAAGCGCTATACAAGGAAGCTGAAGCAACCGTAATTCAGCACTTCAAGCAGAAGTTCGAGCTGGATGTTGTGATTACAAGCAAAGAGTTGTTGCCGGAGATGGCAGTGTCCCAGATTGGGCTGAAAGGCCATGTGAAAGATCACGAAGATCAGAGTTTTGGCATTTCGTATGACTACAAAAAGAAGGTAACCAAGAACCTGGTCATTAGCCCTGAGATTGAAGAAGTGATGATGGCCAAGGGACATGATCCATACGCTAAATAAAGGGAGGTGTAGTTATTGAGTAACGGGTCCAACATTGATGATGAAACGTATAAAACGATGTCTGATCTGGCCTATCAGGATCAAAAGGCTGGAGACAAATTAACGGAACTTCCCGGATGGGAGGTCCTTGAAGGGACGGAAAGTAACAAACTTTCCGGTTTTGATGCCGTAACATTTTATAATCCCGAGACCAAGGAAGCCGTCATTGCTTATCGTGGTACAGAAGGAAGTGCGTCTCTGGATCGTTCGGTACCAGACTTTGTCATGGATGGTCGTATTGGGTGCGGAGAGTTGATTCGCAAGGGTCAGCAGGAGGCCGGGAATTTTGTTGATAATCTTACACCGGATTGGCTCGACAAAGGGGTGCAAGGCGTCAAGGATTTTACGGGCATATCCAAAGTGGAGAATTGGGCTGGTGACAGGGTAAGAGACGTGGAGAACTGGACCGGTGATCGCGTAAAAGATATTGAAAAAACCGTTTCCCCGACAGGCTGGGCCAATCAGATGTATCAATCAGAAGACTACGCAAGTCACATGCAGAACAAGCATAAGGATCTGAATTTCTCGATGACCGGACATTCCTTGGGTGGGGGAAATGCACAATATGCTTCTGCTTATACCGGAATTCCAGCCGTAACGTTTAGTGCACCATCGGTAATGGGCAATTTGACGCCAGAAATGCGTCGCCGGGCTGAAGCGGGTGAGTTCGACGGGCAGGTTGTGAACTATGCCAATCCCAGTGATCTGGTAGCCAGCGGAACGCTGGGCGGATATGATCGGCATGTGGGATCGACGTACTACATTAATTCCAATTATGAGGATGCAAACGATGGAGTGGGCATTATTGATAAAGCCAAGAACTCATTTGGCGGAGAGAACTATCACAGTCTGGATCAATATAATTTCAAAAATGGATACATATCCAATGATCTGTATGATCCGATTACTGGAGAGAGAGTCCGCTATTCACCACGCCTTATGGATCACATGGGGCCGTTCAGCAAGAACCTCGGTCCGTTAGGTTTCAGGTCTGGCGGCGGTATGGCTCTTGGGGCAGGTGCATCCGGCTTGATTCAGGTAACGCCAGAAGAACTGAAAAGTGTCGCCTCCCGGTGGAAGCAAAATGCACAGCAATGCAATGCTGAGCTGAATCAGGTACGAAGCCGCATGGCTCAATACCTGCATACAAGCCGAAGTCGCAGGCTGGAGCCCATTGTCACCCAACTGGACGCGTCGATTCAAGAACTTAGCACATGGCATATGAAACATACCAGCCAGTTCCTGAACTTTATTGATGAGAAAGCAGATGCCTTCCGGCAGGCGGACGAGAGTCCGGTTCATTTTAATTAGGAATCAGGTTGGTTAGTGTCGCTATCACGTACATGGGGGAGGGGAACGCAAGTGGGTGGACAATTGCTGGTGGAATTGAATGATCTTCGAATTGCGGAAAAAGAACTGACACAGCTGCTTGCCCGTCTGCAAGCCGATGAACAGGAAGCGAGGGCGCTATACAGTCGCCTGAACGATTGGAAAGGGCAGTCTGCTGATTATACAAGGCAGCAGATTGAAGAGTTTTTTGCGGGCCTGTCCAAACGTATTCAATCCATCGAAATGCAGAAGAAAAGCTTGCTGCAATATATTGAAATTATGATCCAGACGGATCAGGAACGCTAAAGAGTGGTTGGCTGATGCCATATTGCGGATGGCAATCAGCATGGATAGACAAAAAGAAGCCTATGGTACATCGGGGTTGACCCCGTATGCCATAGGCTTCTTTGCGATTGCCACAATTATTCTGGATATTATGGATTAAATGACATATTTTGATAGAAAGTTACAAAAAGGTTTTACTATAATTAGGAAGATCCAATTAATCTGTCATAGGGAGGAATCAAATTGCAAAACAAAGGGAAATGGACAAGGTGGACTGGAGCATGCGTATTAGGTCTGGGGATATTATTCATGGCTTCGTCTGTAGATGCGGCTGGGAAAACGATCTATGTATATGATGCCAACAATCGATTAACATCGGTGACGACCGCGAGTGGAAAGGTATATACATACCAGTATGATACCAACGGAAATCTATTGAAAATCGTTCAGAGTGCAACCAAGTGATAAGTACAATTCATACGAGGAGAGACTAATGATATGAAAAGAAGGTTATCCATTCTACTGATTTTCACATTTTTGGCTTCGATATTATTTCCACCCGAACTTGGGATACAACATGCCGCAGCTTCTTCATCAGATGACACACGGAATACCGTGAGTGTGACAGAAGATGTATACGGCGATGACTTATTGAACCCCGCGTTGGGAGGCGCTGTGGATTCGAATGAGCTTATTACCATTACGAGCGTATCGGAACGTTTTCAAGTGGAACGGGATTGGATCATCCTTGAACTGGGCAAAGGATACGCACTACATGAAATCTATCAGGCGTTGATTGCTCAGGAACAAGGGGATTCATATGAGGTATACATACAAGAGAGGTATCCCGATGTCTTAAATCAGTCATTCACGGCTAGTTCTGAATCGGTAACCTTTGACAATGAAGCCGGTTCGTTGGGACGGGTGGATGAGCCTTCGGTGACAGAGGCTACATACGATGATCCTGAGGCTTCTGAGACGGCATCTGTAACAGATGAGGTGTATGCATCACCTCATTCATTCGCTCTCGCTGCCAACGGTTATGATGACATCGCCTTACAGCGTCAGTCCATCAAGTTCGACCAGGCTCCTTATGGAGTGGGATCGGTAAATGATAGTATCTCCACGAGCGATGGCTCGCTCAATATAAGCGTGGTGGATCTGGTCATGCCGGGGGTAAACGGTCTTGATTTTACTCTGCGTCGCAAGTATGACAGTTCGCTGGGCAAGGACCAGATTGGTGCAAGAGTAAATCCCGATTTTAAAAACACAACCGAATCGACAACAGAAGAACAAAAATTTCCAATTGGTAAAGGCTGGACTTGGGATTTACCTTATGTGAAGCATGAAGGCGGTGGGACGTATGTTCATATTCCGGGAGTCGGTACATTCGCCGATTCTGACAGAGGTGGGCTAGCAGGCTATCCATGGGAGAATCTGGACTTTGGACTTGTACACTCCGATCTCTATGTATCAGGAGAAAAGGCTTATTATGTTTTAACAGATTACAATACCGGAATTGTTCAATATTTTGATCAGGCGGGCAACATTCTGCAAATTCGTAATCAGTATAATAACACCATTGAATTTTACTACACCACCAACGTAAATTACGGCACCGTTCTTAGTTTTGTTATGACTCGGGCTGGCAAGGGGCAGCCCGTGCAAACGATGGATTTTTCATACAGCGCGAATGAGGTCAAAGCTTCCTTTAATGATCGAGTGGTTACCTATAAAACACGAAATGTGACGAGCAACAATCGTACTCAACGCTTGCTCGATCACGTCATTGATGCAGAAGGAAGAATAACAAAGTATGGGTATCTTCGATGGAATGGCTTACTTTTCAACCTGATTGATTTCTATAAGGATTACACAGGAGTGGATCAGCAGGTCTATTGGGGATGGAATGACTGGCTCGTGTTGGCCTCCATTGAGCATCCAACCAAAGCGATGACGCAATATACTTTTGGTGGAACCGTCCTGCGCAAGCTGGGACCGACTGGTGCGGAGACCCAACCTCGATATGGTCAGCGCAGAGTGTACTACAGCACAGCAGGACAGGAAGTATCCAGCCAAATCAATGTAAGTTATAGCGGCGATATTGGTGCAGTATACGGACAAAACAATTCCTTTACGACCACGGTAGAGGATGGACTAACCAGAACCGAGTACAGTTTCAAGAAACAATTTGTCGCACATGACAAACCGGATGTGGTCTATAATACACAAACTAGTAACCGGGCAATTCTAGGGAATCAGCGGCGGGTTACAGCCTATTCGTACAATGAAGCCACTTACCGGAATGTACCGACCCGGATTGAAGAACGTTCGTATGATACAGCCGGGGCTTCCAGTGCAGCGGTCACGACCCTGCAGTACAACAATTGGGGGCAGGTGATCTCCCAGACGAATCCACTTGGAGCCACCGTCAAGTCCACCTACGAAATGAAGTTTTTAAGCGGGTATGACTTATCTCCAGTCATTGTACTTACTCAAAGTACGGAAACGGGCGGTAGCAGCCAGCAGGCAACCGCGAATTACAGTTATGATTCGGTTACCGGTTCATTAACACAGTCCGTCATACGGGATAGTCAAGGCAATCTTCTAGGCCAGACGAATTATCAATATGATGGATACGGAAACCCGATCGTTCTCCAACTGAAGAGAGAGACGGCGGATACCATCGTTCGTCAGCAGTTTGGTTACAAATCGATGTTGCCTACCCGGCAGGAAGTCCAAGTTACGGATGCGGCCGGGAAGAGTTCTACCGTTACGGTGCAAGCCGGGTATAACGACACTGGCGAAATGAACAGCTATACCGACGGCAACCAGAATACAACAACGACCACCTACGATAAGCTGGGACGTGTCACGTCCGAGAAGAACCCGGACGGAAGCATCACCACCCTGGTCTATGATGATGTCAATAATACGTTGACGGTCAAGACACCTGATCTTAGCCAAACGGTATACCGATTTGACCCGCTGGGCAGGTTGTCCAGTGAAACGAATGTACGGGGTAGCAAAACGTACACGTATGATGTGTATGACCGGATGATCGCTCAGACGGACCCCACAGGACAAACGATCACGTACATGTATGATGCCTTTGATCGGGTCATTCGCCAGCAGGATGGAACGTCCACCACTCAAATGGCTTATGATGATGCAGCACGCACCCTGACCATCACCGATGGCGAAAACAACCGCATTCGAGAGACCCATAATGTCATGGGCCAAGTTATTAAAAAGGAAGAGCTTAAGGCTAGCGGCAACGTGGCTTTGGCCACCTACACGTATGACAGCGTGGGCAACGTCATCTTTGTCACGGACGGAAACGGCAACCTGACCACAAACAGCTATGATGCCTTGTCGCGTCTCACCTTGGTGACCGATGCCGAGAATAAAAAGACAAGTTACACGTACAATCTGGGTGGTGACTTAACCAAAGTAACCTATGCAGACGGAAAGACCGTCCAGAAACGTTATGATGAGCTGGGCCGTTTGCTGGTCCAGACCGATCCGCTAGGCCAAGTCACGACCTATACGTATGATGCGAATGACAATGTGACGAAGGTGCTGGATCGCAAAGGGCAGGAACGCACCTACGTATACAACAGCCGCAACTTCCTACTGGAGAACCGGGCTAGTGACGGCACGCTCTCGTATACCTATGATGCCATGGGTCGGAGAACCGGCATGGTCGATACCACCGGAAACACCCAATATGGGTATACGCCGGTCGGTGAACTGGAGAGCATCACGTATCCAGACGGAGCTACGCTGACGATGGGTTACGATGCCCGAGGCGTACGAACTAATCAGACCTTCCAGCAAGGTAATTACACGCTCAATTTGGGTACGAAATACAAGGGAGCTTCTGTACTTCCGGCATCACTGAACGTAACCAATGGTAGCGGAACGGTCCTAGGCAGCTTCGGCTACACCTATCGGGGCAACAACAGTCTGGCCGAGCAAAGTGCCGGGTCTGGTTGGAAAGAGACCTACACATACAACGGACTGAATCTGACCGGGCTGAGCCATACGTTCCAGGGAACAAACGGTCCGAGCTACAGCTATGCCTATGATAACAACCGAAATATGACGAGCAAAACAGATCAGGGGATCGCATCCCAATTCACGTATGACAAGCTGAACCGTATCAAAACCGCCAGTCCGTATCAGGAGACCTATACCTACGATGTGCGGGATAACCGAAGCAGTCTGGAAAGTGACCGGGAGTGGAGCCCGCCTGTGCCAGCTTCTTACACCTACGATGCTCGCAATCAACTGACAGGTGCTACGGTTAACGCCCAGACGGTGAGCTACCGTTACAATGGAGACGGTCTGATGACTGAACGAAGTACGGGAGGTCAGACGACTCGTTACTACTATGATGGTCGTGGACTGCTGGTGGCCGAAGGTACAGTCGGCAGTACAGGAGCGGTGCAGATCACGGTAGGGTACGTCTATGATGCCACTGGAAAACTGACCGCCCGGCAGATCGCCGGAGAGAGCCAACTCCAGTCCTATGTGACGAATGGTCACGGGGATGTGACGGAAATCCGGAATGCGTCCGGCAATGTATTAAACCGATACACGTATGATATCTGGGGCAACCCGGAAACAACAGAAGAGACCGTCCCGAATGTCTTGCGTTATGCGGGGGAATATTGGGATGAAGTAACGGGCCTCCAGTACCTAAGAGCTCGTTGGTACGATCCGTCCACGGCCCGTTTCATTAATGAAGATACGGTGGAAGGGGAACTCACGAATCCGCTGAGTTTGCATTTATACACGTATGTGGAAAACAATCCATTAATCTATGTCGACTCTAGTGGAGAGTCCAAAAGACCAGCAAAGAATTCTTTAGAGGGGTTAGCATCTGGGAGCGGAAGTGCCAGTGCTGGTGCAGGTCGATCATCTGGAGGAAGTTTTGGTGGTGGCGGAAGTAAAGGAGGGGGTAGAGGAAGCAGTAACAGCGGATCAAGTAGTAGTAAGCCATCGACCTCAAGTAGTGGTCAGACGAGTCAAGGGACTGGGAAAATTAATAACGTCTACGATTCTATCAAAAAGGCTCCCAAGTATCCTGAAGGATTCAAAGGTGTTCAAAATGGAACAAAAAAAGTTAATGTTAATAATAAGGATGTTCTTGAAAAATTAAGAAACGTAGAATCTGGACAGTGGAAAAAAGTATATAAGGATGGTTACAATGCCAGCGGTAAAGAGGTGTCAATTCATTATTTTGAGAGTGCCTCAGGAAAGGTATTTGATGTTAAGGTTAAGTTTGGTTGGAGTAACAATTAAGGAGTGAAGAATAATATGGAATTGAATTTAAAAGTTTCTGATAAAGTTCAAATAGAAAGGATTGTATCAATTCTAGGATTAGGGATGCTAACTGCTCTTGAAGAGGGTGTGGTCAATCTCGAAGAGATAGAAGGATATTTGTTTAATCCATTTACAGTAGACATTTTAGAGAATATGGTCTTAGAGAATGCAGTAATAGAAATAATTAAATCTGGGTGTGAACTGGAGGATGTTGAGAGTTTAATACCGCAAAAATTACAATCTACTATTTCAGGGCTTAAGGAGGATACTATCAACACATTAAGGCAGTTACCGGCCCCAAACATACCCACTGAAAAACTATTTAAATGATAGGTCTCAAGGCGGTTTCTCAAATTAGTTTAAATAATAAAGATTTATAATAAACCATCATATAAAGGGATTCTGATTGGCCTAATGCCAGTTGGAGTTCCCTTTCTTATGAATTAATCCTTAATTACTTCAGATAATATTATATATTCACAAAATTCCTGATGTTATTAAAACCATTAGGTGTATTTATGTATATAAAATAAAAATAAATTACAATTTGGCATCGATCTGATCCTTCTGAAAAAATACATTTGTAATCAACGAAATCATCTGACCGAAGTAGGTACGATGAAGGCAGGGTTCGCTTTCGCTAAATGGTGATGGGCTTATGGCAGAAGGTAAATCGGAGGGCACAGGTTGGATGTAGTTGAAAATGCAGCAGGTGAACACGCTGGATTGTTTATCTATTAAGACAAGCTGAACCGCATCCACACATCCAGCCGTATCAGGGAACGTATGAACCGATACAACTATGACATCTGGGGCAACCCGGAAACAACAGAGGAAACCATCCCGAACGTCTTGCGTTATGCCGGAGAGTATTGGGACGAAGTGACGGAGCTACAGTATTTAAGAGCACGTTGGTATGACCCGTCCATGGCCCGCTTCATTAATGAAGATACGTAATTGAATCTAATTAAGGTATCACCGGTAAAATAATGGAGGTAGGATCATGGATGAGATTAAAGTTTTTTTCTTGAAGACACGGAATTAGCGGAATATGAAGCAATTAGTAAAGGGTATAGAAACGATGTCGTTGTTACTGTCTCAGATATTATATACGGTGTCTACGTATATGATATCGTAAGGCTTCAACAGGATTTCGAATCAGAATTGGAGAATTACGGTAATTTACAAGATCACCAGTGATAGGTATAAATAAAATAGCATTGCGCGAGATACTCTCTATACTCTAATTGGCGGATTCTTTAAGCGATTATGGATTGGCTCACAAAGAAGGGAATTGCTTATAAGGAATTCTTAGATTAAAAGGAGAGAGATCCATGTCTCTCTCATCATCTATTGAAATTTGTTTATCAAAGCAAATATCAGGAATGACTATTCTAAGTGAATTAGAAAAAATACGGTTGGTCTTATAACGATCACGGACATACAACTTTTCTGCCCATCGGTGACGAAGATGACTATTGTTGGCAACACATCAGTATTCCTAAAGAAGAGTTGTTAAAAATTCTAAGTGCAAAGGAAAAGCAAAGAGAATTAATCGGAGTTGGAATGACTTGGAAGTATACGAATATAGGGGGGCACTTTTTTAATTCATGAGAACGGCCATTTTTTAATGAATCCTGATATTAATCATAAAGTTGTTGAAGTAGAGGGTTACAGCAATATAACTGATATAAATTGGTACATGACCAAATTGATCCCTGTATTTGGTCCATTATTTGAGTCAGTTTCTTACGAAGAACATGTATAAGTTCTTTCCCCTGATGAAACCTTGAGGCGAAACATCCTTAAGGTTGTTTTCTTATAAAGAATTAATCAGTAGCTCTCCGCATGCTAGCCTTCGGCTGGAGCAGGGATGAGAACGTATGGTTTGGGAGAAATGATTTCAGGTCTCAGGTCGTCTCGGTAAGATCAGTTATCAAATTGGTGGGGCGGAAGTAAAGGTGGCTCTTCTGGTAGTAAGCCATCGAGTTCAAGTAGTGGTCAGTCTACGAAACCTACTAGTGATGGTCTAGTCAAAGATACTGGTAGTATTTCTAAGAACACTGCAAACCTGAGAAAATGGGCGCAAGCAAAAGGTTGGGTACAACAAAATACTTCAGGAGGCGTCGAACAATGGGGAATAAAAGGTAAGGATGGAGTATTTAGTTGGGGGCTGGAAATTAAATCTGAAGCAAGTACAAGAGAAGGCTTACAAGCAGGAAGTAATCAACCTCGTTTTGATGCAAGATTAGATGATAAGGGATCATATATCAATCCTTTTACTGGTGAAATGGGTGATCGAAGCATAGGTACACATAATCCCCTTGGGAGCTGATTAGTATGAATAAAAAGATTCTATTGGAAATCTTGTTAGATCCTAAAACAAGTGATGCAGAGAAAGATGATGCAGTAATTGACTTGGGAATTAATTTTCAAGATGAGGAGACAATCGATTTTCTAATTAATGTTTCAAACAATAATTGCTATGATGAGATGGTAGTGGCAAGTTGTGGTGAGTCTTTAGCACACATTTGGATTAAGAACGAACAAATTAATTATAAAAAATTATTAGAGCTAAAAGGTGTTGCATTAGCTGAAGCATTCAGAGATGAATCAAATTTAGGTATGTGAAAGCCCTGAAGGTTCTCTTTTAGGGCTTTTTAAGCAATGTATAGAGAACAGGTTGCTTAAGGTTACTCTTCATTGGAGAATCAATAAAGATAACAAGGTGAATAAGACTTTGAAGAAAAATCTTGCTTAATGTATTTAATCACAACAGGTTAGGTGCACAACTCAAGTGGAGCTACAAGATCGGTAAGTGCCGGGTGAGAACGGAATGCAAACGTACTGGAAGAACGGTTACCGGGAGATCAACGCACTGAAAAATGCAGCAGGTGATACACTAAATCGTTATACCTATGATACGTGGGACAATCCACGAGTGATGGAAGAAGAGACCCCGAATGTGCTCCGATATGCGGTAAATACTGGGATGAGGAAACAGGACTCTGATATTTACGTTGGTATGATCTGAACCTGTGGCGTTTCCTCAATGAGGATACCTAAGAAGGGGATAACGCAGAACCGAACAGAGTTAACATGTATATGTATGTGGAAAAGAACTCGTTAATCTATGTCGACTTCAGCAGAGAGTCCAAAAGACCGGTAAAGAACTCTTTGGAGGTATTGGGTGCAGGAAGTACCAGTGCTGGTGCAGGTTGATCATCTGGAGGAAGTTTTGGTGGGGGGCGGAAGTAAAGGTGGAAGTGAATCGGCTGGTAGTAAGCCTAAGCCATCGACTTCAAGTCACGGGCAATCGAGTCAAGGATCAGTTAAGGCTATCAACGTCTCTGAATCTAAAATGTATCAACTTGGTGATCATTTTAATAAACACGGAAGGGGGATGGGGTATGAATCTAAAAAAGCCTATGATGCAGCAGCTAAAGAATTTGCTACAAAGAATCAAAACAACCCTAAGTCCAGTATTGTTGAAGGAACTTGGAACGGTTCAGGGTCGTTAAATGGAGCAACTCAACGAGCAATAACTTACGATGGGAAAACAGTTATTATTGATGTTAAATCAGGCCAAGTCATTGACTTCTTCATAGGTAAGGAATTCAAAGGTATAAATATCATAAAATTACAATAAATGAGGTGGGTCGCGTTGTCCGAAAAAATTATCAATAGTAAGTGTATGGGGCGTTATCAGCTTGGGTGGACTATGGACGATTTAAAAAAAGAAATTTATGGGGATTATACAGAAGAATCTTTGGAAAATCATTACACTCTAACTACGGAGAACTTGAAGTTCTGGATATTAAAAGAGAGAGAGGTTATATCGCAAATAATGGCTTTCGGTTCTTATTCCGGCAAATTCTTAGAATGTATAGGGATAGGCAATAACATGCTAGATTTAAGCCGGATTGGTGTCAGGTATAATAAAGAAGATTATGTATATACACTTCAAGATTATCCTGGAATTTGTTTTGAGCTTGAGGATATTGAGGAATGGAATGAACTCACTGCGCCAATAGAGTATATTTCAATATTTAATGTTTAGCAAAGAATGATATTTTAAGAAATAAAGCTTATTTAGATTTGTGAAAAGTTTTGAAGATTGCTGAAGATCCTGCCTTTAGAATTAGACATTGGGAAAAAAACAAGGTTTAAACGATAAAATTTGAAGTGCACCCTGAGGATTGTTTTTATGGCGAGGTTACAATGCAAATGTGGTGCAACATTATCTAACTCAAAAGCACCTAATGACGTTGAATTAAGGGTATACACCGACAAGAGTGGGATAATATTAAAAATTAGGGAACGCAATTGACCCAGGAACAATACCATTTCCTCGATATGATGTATGGAGATGCTTAAACTGTGAGAGAATTTATGTATTTGATCAGGATACTGTAATAAAGACATATATACTGGATAGCAACGATTAGAATAGTGAGAATACCTCTTTAGTATACCTTAACGACCATCTGCTCAAAGCAGGTGGTCGTTTAATTAATGTAATTTGTGCAGACGGAATGACCGTCCAGGAACGTTATGACGAGCTTGCTGTTTGCTGGTCCAGACCGAAATAAAGGTTAAGGTGATTGTATGGAAATTCAAAAGAGAATAGATTCGTTAATTCAAGATTTGAAATTCGAGAGAAGTAATGTTAATGGCATTCCTTTATTATTCTACAATGGAGTTTTCTACAAAATAACATTTGTTAAAGGTCTTGATTCATATGTCATGAAATTTGCAAAAAGTTATGATGAAGCAATCAAAAATATGTTTGAGGATGGGGATGTATATCCTGTTTCATTGGGTGAAGATCAATTGATTAGTGGGTTGCAATCGGGCGGCTGTTGTAAGGTTTCAAGTGCTAAAGATCTAATTGGAAAGACTTTGAGGAGTGCTTAACCAAGCAGCTAGGTGGGGAGGGAAATTGGGTGGATTTAGGAAAACAAATCAGATAGGGGTAATATATAAGTTGAACTAATCATTTAAACGATTATGAGAAGATCAGGAAAAAGCTGCAATAAGCGAAGCGTTCTCCTTTGTCACCGGATTTTCCCTTTAAAGTATCACCGGTAAAATAATGGAGGTGGGATCATGGATGAGATCAAAGTTTATTTTCTTGAGGACACGGAATTAGCGGAATATGAAGCAATTAGTAAAGGGTATAGAAACGATGTCATTGTTACTGTCTCAGATATTATATACCGTGTATACGTATATGATATCGTAAGGCTCCAACAGGATTTCGAATCAGAATTGGAGAATTACGGGTACTATTCAATTGAACCAAATTTAGTTTTAGTGAGAGAAGTAAGTAAAGAGAATATTCAATTAACGATTAAGGCGCTATATGAACAAAAATATTTTGAAAATTTAAAACCTATTGATAAAAGTAGCATCGGTGATTTTTTTATAAAATAACAATTTGTATGTTTCGATAAATAAAACTAGTTAGTTTTTACTTATCGAAAGTTATTTAAAAGATCACCAGTGATACGAATAAATAAAATAGGGTTGCACGAGATACTGTCTATACCCAAATCTTCATATTCCTCAAGCAACTGAGGATTGGCTCACAAAGAAGGGAATTGGTTTAAGGAATCCTTAGATTAAGAGAAGAGATGATCGATGTCTGTCTCATTATCTATTGAGATGTACTTATCAGGGCAACTATGAGAATATCTAATTTAAGCAAATGGAGTGCTCGAGGTATGACCTTTTCACCCCCGTCGAGTTTGAACCTGTACGTATAGAACAATCCATTAATCTATGTCGACTCCAGCCGAGAGTCCATAAGGCCGGCAAAGAACCCTTTGGAGGGGTTGGGGGCAGGTAAATTTATTTTTGATCAATTTAAAAAGGGATTACATTAATAATCAAGGAGTTGAGAAGTTTGAACACCGATGAACTCTTAAACTGGGCTTCAACAAACGATATAATTGAACGTGCTAAAAAAGCCTTTTGGTCATATATGGAAAACTATAAAATGGAGGAGCCGGATGAGTATAGAGAGTTATTTGATAATGTGGATTTGAATCTTTTAGATACAAACATTAGCAAAATAAGCTTAACAATTAGTTATAGATTTGACGAGCCGGTTAGTTTTGTATCTGTATTTATAGAAATTATTTATGAGGAAGAAGAGTTGTGTATTTATGAGTCCTTATTTTCACTAGATGGAAGTGAGTTAGATGATTATTTAAGAATGACAAATTAGAAGAAAGGTCTATATTTGGTGGAGTTACGAAATTTAAATCAGGTATGAGTAGTGCTAGACATGAGATTCAAACACAAAATGATGCCACTTACTCTCTATACTCTAATTGGCGGGTTCTTTAAGCGATTATGGATTGGCTTACAAAGAAGAGAATTGTCTTAAGGAATTCTTAGATTAAAAGGAGAGATGATCCATGTCTATCTCATCATCTATTGAAATATGCTTATCAAAGCAAATATCAGGAATGACTATTCTAAGCAAATTAGAAAAATTCGGTTGGTCGTATAACGATCACGGACATGCAACTTTCCTGCCTATTGGTGACGATGATAATTATGCTTGGCAACACGTAAGTATTTCTAAAGAAGATTTGTTAAAGATTCTAAGTACAAAAGAAAAGCAAAGAGAATTAATCGGGGTTGGAATGACTTGGAAAGATACGAATAGAGGAGGTACTTTTTTAATTCGTGAGAACGGCACTTTTTTAATGAGTCCTGATATAAACCGTAAAGTTGTTGAAGTAGAGGCTTACATCAATATAACTGATATAAATTGGTACATGACCAAATTGATCCCTGTATTTGGTCCCTTATTTGAATCAATTTCTTACCAAGAACATGTATAAAGTTCTTTTACCCTAATGAAAAACCTTGAGGAGAAACATCCTCAAGGTTTTTTTGTCAGAAATTAAAGGGCAACTTTATAAACAAAATACCCTATAAGATGAAATGTTCCATGGTGTTGAAATTAAAGGGTACATTTAATATCGGGGTTTCCCGTATGCCATAGGCTTCTTTGCTATTTCAAATTAATGTGTGCTGCTAAGCGTTCTTAACGTTTTTTGCGACGTGTCGCCAGAGCGATTCCCAGGAAGGAGAGGATCAGGGCCAGAATGGATACAATCAATGTGGCCTGTTGAAGCTTCAATGTACCTGGGTCTGTATCCGTGTTATTCGGCTCACCTGTAACGGTGTCATTGAGTGCATCGCCCAGCGTGGTGTCATCGTTTGCTTTGCTATCATCGGTAGCTGCACTATCATGTCCTTCATCGGAAGTACCGGCGCTATGATGATCTCCACCTGCCGCAGCATTACCAGCAGCAGCCGGATCTTCACTAATCGTTGTAATACTATGCGGGTTGTTGTCACTTGGTTGGCCTGTCCATTCTACGATGCTGCCATCGCTGTAGTATTGGAAGGCATCCCAAGCAACTTCAGCTTCGGTCTTCGGGTTCTGTGCAACAAAGTTGAATTGTTGGAATTGTCCTGCGATGATGCCCTCGTTATCGCCTTCAACTTCCCATGTGATCGATGTGACTTCATTGGAATCGTTCTTCTCGGTGGTGATTTTCCAGCCTGCCAGTGGCTGATATTGCTTGAATGCCACACCTTCCGGAACTTTCATGGTGATTTTGGTTGTAGGCAGATCTTTCTCGGATGGAATCTTAATCGTGTATGTCTGCCATGCGCTTGTCTGTGCAACGGATGGGCTAACGGTAACGTGAGCGCTAGCGAAACCGGCGAATAGCATGAATGCCGCGGTACCTGTTGCGATAGTGGATGTTAGTTTGGAAATCCATGATGTTTTCTTCAAAATAAATAACCCCTCTCAGTTCTTATCATATATGATGCGGCTCATTTTCTTAAATGAGTGTCTACGCTCTGCAAAGGCCGTTTCGGTTACGAATGGTTCTTTCGAGTGATTAAAAGCAGTTACACTTGCTACTTCGATGACAGAATAGCCTTCCGATCGCTGTTATCCCCAGATTTTTTGCATTCCCTTTTCTCAAAGGGGAAAATCCGGGGATAGCATATGCTTCCGAAGCAGCTTTCTTTCAGAAAGCTTTTAGGCGAACGCTTCGCTTCTTCACGCTATTTCTGTCCTCTCCGTTCTCGTGTAAATCAGAAAGCTTTTAGCTCCGCTTCTCCAGAATCAATTTCGTTCCCTTCACTACATTTGCAGTTAGTAGAAACACTGATTTTAGAATGGGTCACTTTTCAATATAAACGTTGTGTAACTATGGTTTGGCGGTGTCGATCTCGAACTCGGCATCCAGTGCATCCAGCGATTTGGTTAGCAGATGTACCTTGATATTCCAACGTCCAGGCATGGAGATGTAATCTTCAGCCTTGTACACACCGGTGTCGTTTTTCGGAATGGTAATCTCATAGATCCCCATATCCATGTCCAGATGTGTGAGTGACAGCGTGATCTGTTCCAGATCATTAACGATACTGCCATCTGCACGTTTGACATCAACTTCGAATTGGTTCTCTCCCGTCACATTGGGACTCACCTGAAGTGTGATCGCCGAGCCATCATCTGTAGTCTTTGTCTCCTGATACGGTCCAACTGCCGTCGGTTGTCCTGGAGACAGATGTGTCAGTACGGCAGCAAGAGCAAGAATTACAGCACCAGTAGCAAGCTCGGCTTTCAGGCTGCCGGACAATCTGCTCCCCGTTGCTGCTCTAGCGAGTCGCGCATGACGCCATGCAAAGAGAACCATCACAATCAGCAGGACGATCTTGCCGATCAGAACAAGACCATAGGCTGTAGTGAACAAGGAGGTCAGTACAGGAGCTGGTAGAATAATCAGACTGCTGTATATTCCTGTAGCGACCAGAGCGGCTACGGCGCCAATCCCCCAAGCGGTAAACCTGCGTATGGCAGTCCAGTAGACTTCTCCTCGCACCTTCGAAGGCAGCTTGTCGGCGAGGGGAGGCAGACATATCGCCATGGCAGTCAATGCACCAATCCAGAAAGCGGCACCGATCAGGTGCACGAAGTCCATGGCAATCGCGAGAGCACGTTGATCCGCCGCAGCCGGATGTCCCGTCATGGCATGAGTGGACAGCCATCCAAGCACGAGCACGAGTGACCCGTAAGAAGACCAGATGCGAGCACGGATGGATCGATCACGATCATATCCGGAGAGAATCGTGACGGCCAATAGCATGACAATGAGCATCTGTAACATCCAGATCTGACCAAAAGATGTCAGTTTGAGGGCACTCCCAATCAGTCCCCAACTTAGTTCGTTCAGAGCCACACCAGATTCATATAACGTATTCAGTGGCAGGCTGACCAGCGCGGCAAAGGAAGCGGCAGCATAGCTGATCCATAACAATCTGTAGCTACCCGGAACGTCCATAGGTTCTCTTGTCATGGATGTTGGTGCGATTCGCAGCAGCAAGAATGCAAGTGTCCCCAGGATGACAGACAATCCGAGATACTGAATCCAGTCTGTCAGGGATACGATCCATTTCAGCGGCCCACCTGTTGAACCGGAACCAGATGTAAGATCGCTTAGTCCGGCAGGAGAACCGGATGGTTCACCGATATGGAAAACATAGGCGCCTTGAATCGGGTGCCCATCGGCAGACACAGCTTTCCAGTTGACGGCATAAGTCCCGTTCCCGAGTCCAGCCCGCAGGCCAGTCTCCAGAATATGAGGTCGATTCGCATCAATCTGTACCGTTCCGTCATCTGCCTGAGTACCGTCAGGCCCGGTAATTTTAATATCATAAAAAGCCGTCTGCAAGGATTCGTTGAACTCCAGCGTCAGCCGCTCCGGAGCGGTTACGAGTATCTCGTTCTCTCCTGGCGAAGCCTTAACAATATAAGCATGGGCAGATGCCCACTGTGGCATAACAAGGCAGCACACAAGCAACAGGCTGGTGACCAATGCCCAGTGCCGTTTGCCCCATTTCAGGGTAAAGCTTGTCAAAATCAAAAAATCATCACCCTCAGGTTATAGATTTGTAGTCATACATGGCCCATTAAACACAATCTAACCCATTATAACTTTGTCCAAAATGACTGCGTATGACTACATTGGGCTATAAAAAAACGATTTGTTCTGCATAATTGTGACAAAAGCATGAATGTGTATGGTACAGAGCACCCATCTCGTCTTATGTTACAAATCTCATATTGGTGTGGGATACGTTCATGCTACCATTCACATATTGCTACGAAGCCACGCTATTTGCGAAGTTTACGTCCCGCAAGCCCGCTTTCTAGCGCATAGCGGGTGAGTTGTACCCGGTTTTCAAGCTGGAGCTTCTGCAAAATGTTTTTAAGATGATTCTTCACCGTTTGGTCTGAAATACCGAGCTGATCGGCGATCTCCCGATTGGTATATCCTGCGGATACCCATTGCAGAATCTCAAGCTCCCGCGCCGTAAGTGGATTATCTTGCACATCTTCACTGCGTGGTGCGGGAAACTCCTGCAAAATCCGGTAGGCCAGTTCCTTACTGAGCGGTGCATCGTCGCTGACGATGGCGCGCAGGTATTCAAGCCAGGTAGAAGGCGTTAGATTTTTGAGCAAATAGCCTTGAGCACCTTGCTTCAGTGCTTCGAACAGGAAGGTCACATCATCCGATACCGTGACCATAACAACAATAACATAAGGGAATCGCAGCTTGATCTGACGGGTGGCTTCCAACCCATCCATGTCCGGCATCTGCACGTCCATCAGGATCAGGTCAGGCATCCATTGTCCGGTGAGCTCCAACGCTTCCTGTCCGTTCGAAGCTGTGCCAATCACTTCAAACAGGCTGTCTTCGGATAAAATGCTACAGATCGCTTCACGCGCATGCGCATGATCATCAACAACCAATACACGTACATGTTCCATATTAAGCATGCTCCTTTCCAATTGTCATTCGTGTATGCCCCGGTCTTGAATCGAGGGTGAAAGACCAACCCATCTCGGCAGCACGTTCCTTCGTAATTCGCAGTCCGTACCGATCCTTCAGATGAAGAGGATCTCCGTTTAGTCCGTTACCATTATCCTGAATATAAATGAACCAGGCAATGGGGTTACCTTCCGCGTGAACCTGAACGTGGGTAGCCTGTGCATGTTTGCGTACATTCAGTAAAGCCTCCCGGATACAGGCGAGCAGTTCCACTTGCTCCTTGGCAGAGAACGTTACACCCCTCAGGTCCCAATGAATCTTTGCACCAGGTACGGTTTCCTTGACGAGCATTTCGACCTGCGCATGCAGTGAAATAGTTTCTGATGTTACGGTAGAGGAAGGAACATAACGCAATTGGGCAATCGCTTGCCTTACATATGTATTGACTTCATGCACGGTTTTTTGAATCTCCTGGATCTCATGCTCATGTCCGGTTCCTGCCAGACTACGGCCTGCTTTGTCGGTCTTCACTGACAGCAGGAAGAGAGACTGAGATATGCCATCGTGAAGTTCCCGGGCCAATTGGTCACGAGCTTCCAGAGCTGCTTTCGCTGCGCGTTCCTGCTCCAGAGCAGCCCTGGCACCTTCGAGCATGTGGAACAATCGGCTGAGCAGTGTCACGCTGACGAGGTAAACGATGACCGGCGTTAACCAGTTCCCGGCATCCATTGAAAGGTACGGCATCAGAAACTGATGGCGAATATATTCCCAGATGCCAACCGTAAATGTGGGGATCAGCAGAATCATCCATTTGATTTGTTTATAGGACATGAATGCAGAACTCCTTTGATCTAGGATTAACGGAATAAGGTAATTTATTTATACAGGGATGGGACCATTATAACGCAAGCTTGTCCAAGACCCTAGTCTGTGTGTTTGGAGAAAGCTGGGGAGGATCAGGGAGTATTTAGAAGGATATCTAAGAACGACAAGGGGTGAAATGTTGTCACGCTAGGTGAGGGTTGGTGTGAACAGCTGAGGAAGGCTGAGTCCGTTTTCCCTATCGGAGAAGGTCCTCTATACTTATATAGAACGTGAATTCATTACAAAACATGTTAAGGAGTGAAGCAACAACATGAGTCAAGAAGTATTGGAACGTCGCAGTGAATTGCTCAAAAAGAACATTCACCAGATGCTTGTTCAAGACAATCAGCACGGTATCAGTCGCCAAGACAACATGTTTTTGCAGCAGATGATCAAAGAGCTGCATCAGACCTCACATGAACTGAATACCAAATCTTAATGTAGAATCTGCACGAGAATGAAGATGTCTGGTGTACGATTCATTCCATGAAAATGAAAATGGCGCTATCTCCGATCAGACCGGGGATAGCGCTTTGATTTTTTAAGAGCATACATAGAAAGCTTCATTTATCTTACAGCAACTGTTGCTGAGCGGTTCTTTTCTCAATATATCGAATGAATAACTCGGCAAGCTCTGGATCGAACTGTGAACCCGAACATGCGCGCAGCTCCCGAATAGCTTCCTCGACGTTCTTGGTCTCCTGATACGGCCGCTCTGTCGTCATGGCATCAAAGGAGTCAATTACGGTCAGCATCCGGCACAGCCGGGGAATCTCGTTACCCTTTAGGCCGTAAGGATAGCCCTTGCCATCATAGCGCTCGTGGTGAAGTTCAATATACGGAATCAGATCGGCGAAGCGATCGTTCGTGATGACCATTTTTTTGCCCCAGGTGACATGTCCCTTGATCGTTTCCCATTCTTCTGCGGTGAGCTTGTCTTTCTTGTTCAGAATCGACCAGGGAATCTCCAGTTTGCCGATGTCATGAATCAGTGCTCCCAGCACGAAACGGCGTTTCTCCGCATTGTCCAATGCGAGCAATTCACTGATATCCAGTGAATATTTGTAGACCCGTTTGGAATGTTTAAACGTATCCATATCCTTGTATCTGAACAGATTGAGCTGTTGCTCGATGTCACGAACGTCCTGTACCAGATCAATCTCGTGTTCCATACCATCATTGCTTCCGTGGCGGTGCACGTTGTTTTTGCCCTGTTTCTTCGCATAATACAGTGCTTTATCTGCCTGATCCACGAGCTGGGATTTGTTATACATATCCACCTGATAGGGTGCGACACCACCCGAGAAGGAGAGACAACCGTGCGGAAACACTTCAACGCCTTCAAACGGCGTGTCATTTAGTTGTTTGCGCAGCTTATTCATAAACTTGTAGGATTCGTCCAATTCCATTCCTGGCATGAGCAGCGTGAACTCTTCCCCTCCGTAACGAAAGGCCGTAACAGGTGTACCTTCCGTCTTTCGCATCAGGAAATCCCCCAGCAGGGCCAGCAGACTGTCGCCTTGGAGGTGGCCAAACCGATCGTTATACTTTTTGAAATCATCGATATCAATCAGTCCAAGACAGAGCGGTGTTCCCTGCGTACGAGCGGTAGTCAGTTCATTTTCCAACATACTTTCAAAATAACTATGGTTGAACAGACCTGTGCGTTGATCCGTGTTAGCTTTCTCCTCAATGGTCTGATACATGACAAACAACTGCTTGAATGCATGGGAGAGCAGAATGCTGAGACTCAGATACAACAACAGACCGAGCACGCCATTGTGCACAACCAGAATCGTCAATACTAGCGCCAGAATCAGCGTACATAAATAAACCAGCAGGGATTCGGTAACGAATGCCCGCTTCATCTGCTGTAATGCATCCTTTGTTGAGAAATGAAAGAAGAAGCCAAGTGTGATCGTGTTGATGATGAAGTAGGCTGCAAGCGCTGCAAAATAAGGAAGCAGATTATAGCCGTCCAGCGTTCCCGATTGCCCGCCAGTCCACTCAAACACAGCAGCTGCGCCCGTAATCATGAGACTGTAGATGCTGAAATTGACAATGTGTTTCCACCAGGTGAGCTTGCGATCTTTGACTAACAGGATGATGGAGACAGGGAGCAGTACAGATAAACTGAAAGCTCCGCCAAACATGAATATACAGGCAAGGTATACCGATGAATCCATGGATTGCTGATTGCCTTTGGGTGGAATCTGGAACGTGAAATAATCCAGAATTAACGCCGCGCCCAGCATGGTGTAGACCATGACCCAATCCGCCGTGGTTAGATGAAGGTAAGACCACTTGTTCATGTACAGAAAAACACCGATCCCGGTACAGCTAAGCAAAATAACATACAGACTGCTTCGATCTGCCTTATGGATAAGGTTACGAATAAAGTTCATAAAAAATCTCCTGCTTGGGTTTAGTCTACTCTTGATGTGTATATAATTGTTGTTCTTGTATTGGGATATATTATATAGATGTTTAACATACCAATTTGCCTGGCAAAAATCCAGAAAGAAAAAACAGGCCGCTGGCAGCCTGTTTGTCTTGTTTGGCGGTATGGATACTAGCCGCCCAGCTTGTATCCCGAAGTTAATGCTACAACGACAGAAGCCACGATGATTACGTTGATGACAATGCGGGAATATTTCACACCTTCAAATTTTTTCATGGAGAAGACCTCCCTTCCTTGGAGTCTACCTGGTTCTCTTTAAGCCTGATAAGTTTTAGCAGGTTGCACAGCCTTTTTTTCCCGGTTCACCATCATGTACTGGATAAAAAGGAATATGCCAACGTTCATGACCACATCACCGATGCTGATAACTTGAGTTCGTGGATAAGGGCTGGAGAGTGGGATGATATCACCGAGAAAAGGCAAGCGTGTATACGCATCCATCATAAAATGCTTCGATACGGCTCCGCCTTCCCGGAGCATGTCTACATAATAGGGTCCCAATACAGAGGAGGCTTCCACAGAAACCGGCATGCGACCACCGTTGGCAGCCATCACGGCAAAATTGAGAAACACACCAATCCAGATGAGCATAAAACCGGTGTGGTGCCTATTGAGCCACAAAAATGCGAGTCCTGTAATGTAGACGGCAGCAAAGAGATAACCATTAATAGATGCCACCCATTCGAATCGTTCCTGCAGATAGAAAATAAAGAACTGGATTAGCAGCAGTACAGGGAAAATCCAGCCACTTCGCAACTTGAGTGCTGCAAACTGATGGAGCCCATGCCGCAGCCCGCCTCGAAAGAATCCAACAATCAAGCCAAGTAAAATACCGTCATATACCATGAGTAACTCCTTCGTGCGGAGATATGCAATGTGATTGCGTGTTTGTGTACATATATGATTCGACCTGATATTGGTAATTCCTGCATAAGAAAAATGATTTTTTAGAAGAAATTTGCAGAATGCTGAACAAAAAACCGTCTTTACGAATCAAGGGGTCGAAAACCCTGGAAAATTCGGTAAAGACGGTTGCTTATCATGGCAAAATACGAGCTTTAATACGGTTGGAAATGGGATTTATTTTATTCGGAACCACCGTTCAGATAATTGAAGAAAGGCTGGTCCACCCAGAAGTCGTACGTCGTAATATCCGCATCAGGAGCCAGCTTCAGGAAACCTTCCCGAATGGATTTGGCATTTTCTTTCAGAGAGAAGGACTGAGCATAGTAATTGCCAAGCGCGATCTTATTATTGGAAATGACCGGATAGCTGGCCAATGCCGTTGGTGAGTAATAAAGTGGTTGCCACCAGGAACTGAGAATCAATGGAGATGTACTGTCACTGTTCTTCTTGGCATATTTCAGAACAATATCATTGAAGCGGACTTTGTCTGCCACATTGTTGAACTCGAACTGAATATCATATTCCTTTGCAGAAGCAATATAGTTGCCGTTCTCGATCTGTGTAACTTTATAGTCTGGTGTTTCCTTCGGCTCGCCCCATTCCTTCAAATAAATGAAGGCAGATGTCTTCGGCTGGAATTGTACATCGGCGTCAATGCCTTCGCTACGAAGCAAACCAACCAACTGTACAGCATGTTGAATGTTATCGTGTCCATAGGTAAGTGTCAGTTCATCGATAAAGTTGGAATCAAAGCGGCTATCCTTCAGATTGTAACCTGTGACGAGATCATCTCGCAGGGCCTGATCCACAATCTTTCTCAGCTCAGGTGATTCGATCAGATCTGCTGTGCGATATGCGGCATATAGTTTGGAATAGATGTCCGCATCGCCGGAACGCCCAATCTCATGTTTGTATTTCCCTTGACTGACCAGTACGCGTCCAAGCAAAGTATTAGCGAAATCTTTACTTGCTACGCCACCCTTAAGGAGAGCGGGGTACAGATTTTCGGGAATCAGGCCTGTATCAATCGCTGCAGCCAGTTCCTGTGCGGCTTGTCCCTGAACACGGTTCGGGCTAATGCCGACTTTGGCAAGTGCTTTGGCCGTTTTCTCTGTGGGATATGTATAAGCGAGTTCCTTGAATCCGGCTGCTTTCACCGCGATGAAGACGGCAGCATAAGTGCTCAGTTGATCCTTGGCACGTACTTCTGTACCTGTAAGAACCCCACTATTGTATAAGGAAACGGCAGCATCATAAGAGGAATCACCCGAGGCCAGATCGGTAAAGACAGGAACTTTGGCTTCACTGTCACTTGCTTGAGTTGCTTCCGTGATGGCTGCAATGGCTTGAATAAAATCACCTTTGGTTATCTGTTGCGGCAATTGGATGTTGTATTTCGCTTGCAAGAATTGAGCAAAATCCGCTGCTCTTTCCGTATAAGCGACTGGAGCCTGAGCTACTGGTCCTTTGACACTTTGTGAAGTGGTTGGTTTAGCCGGAGTTGCAGATGCTGCAGAAGCCGAAGCGGGCAAGCTTAGACTGCCGAGTGTTACCGGAGCGGCGAGCAGGGCCGCCAACGTGATCTGGGTGATTTTTTTCAAATGAATAGCCTCCTTAAAATGGGTTGGAAAATAAGTAGCTTTTGGTTATAATCCTGACAAATCCTATCAGAATAGAATAATTGGATTGACTTTAGCACGGAGACGCGCTGGATGTCAACGGAAAAAAAGCTTGCTATAAAGCGGTTTCCAAAGCTTGGTAGAAAGCAAATCATCAAATATATTCTAATTGAGTGTATACGCTCAAAGATTTATTGACAAGGATCGACAGTATCCGCTAGGATAAGAAAAAAGAATATTGAAAAGGGGTATTTTCAAAATGAAAAGAGGTTTATCGTTCGTCTTATCAATCATCATGTTGGCTATTTTGTTGGCAGCTTGTGGGAATTCGGCTTCCAAAGACGAACAATCCGCCCAAGGCAGTGATTCGGAGAAATCTCTTCGGATGGCCCTCGTACTTCCCGAAAAAATAGGGGTTAACCCTTTCTTTGTACAGATGGATGAAGGCTTCAAAAAAGCAGGCGAAGAATTCAAAGTAGACACCAAGACGATTGAATCGACAGACCCGGCAGCATTTGAACAAAATCTGCGTGCTGCGGTTGCTGAGAATTATGATCTGATTATTACAGCAACTTTCCAGGCAGAAGATGCATTGAAGAAAGTCGCTGCAGAAAATCCGGACAAGTCCTTTGCAATTGTAGATACAACCGTGGATCTGCCTAACGTACGTAGCGTTGGTTTCCGTGAATATGAAGGGGCGTACCTGCTCGGTGCAGCTGCTGGATTGTCCACCAAAACAGACAAAGTCGGCATGATCGCAGCAATGGACGTACCATTGATCAAGAAATATACAGAAGGTTTCAAAGCGGGATTGGAATCCGTGAATCCGGATGCAGAATTCCTCGTGAACTATGTAGGTGGATTTAATGACCCGGCCAAAGCAAAAGAATTGGCACTCGTACAATTCGGCAAAGGCGCTGACTTCATCGCTGGCGCATCCGCTGTAGGTGATCTTGGTGTGTTCGAAGCAGCGAAAGAAAAAGGCTTCTATACTTCAGGTCAGGATACGGACCGTACTGTTGAAGACCCGGAACATATCGTATTGTCTCAGTTGAAATCAACCGATACGGTTGCTTATGAGACTGTGAAAGATTTTGTAGAAGGTAATTTCAAAGCAGGTGCAGTGAACTACGGCTTGAAAGAAGACGGTGTGGGCCTGACTTACGTTACACGTGATAGCGAATCTCCGCTGAATGCTTTTGTTGGACAAGAAGTGATCGACAAAGTGAAAGCAATTAAGGATGATATCGTATCCGGTAAAATCGTAGTCAAAGATCCATTGCAACAATAGTTTTGAAAGTTCTTTTTCAATGAATGAGTGATGGAAAAATGATCAGCCGGCTGCCCGATCAGGCAGCCGGTTTTGCTGCTATTAAATGACCAGTATATGTTCAACTTATCGTTTACACGATAACGAAGAGGACAGAAATAACCTGAAGAAGCTAAGCTAAAAGCTTTCTGAAAGAAAGCTACTTCGGAAGCATACACCTCGCTTTTATCTCCGGATTTTCCCCTTTATATAAAGGGAATCGAAAAATCTGGGGATAACAGCGATCGGAAGGTTGTTCTGTCATCGTAGTGACGAGTGTAACCTTTTAAGTTGAACTGAGAGGAGCGAACGCGAGATATGCTGTTGGAGATGGAGCACATTACGAAGAAATACGGCGACTTCACCGCTAACCGGGACATCCGTTTTAATTTGCGTGAGGGAGAGATTCATGCCCTTGTAGGTGAGAACGGGGCCGGTAAAACAACCTTGATGCGTATGCTGTACGGTATGGAACAGCCTACGACAGGAACAATCAAAGTCCGTGGACGCGAAGTGAGCTTCGCTACGCCGTCCCATGCGATGGCAAGTGGCATCGGTATGGTGCACCAGCATTTCATGCTGTTCCCTTCCTTTACGGTGGCGGAGAACATCGTGATTGGGCGCGAACCGGCGAAGGCAGGTGCATTTGACCGTAAAAAAGCAGCCGCCCAGGTGAATGAGCTTGGCAGACAATATGGCATGCCGGTTGACCCGTGGAAAAAAGTGTCCGAATGCCCACTGGGCATGCAACAGCGTGTTGAAATACTCAAGGTGCTGCATCAGGGCGCAGACATCATTATATTGGATGAACCATCGGCGGTACTGACGCCGCTGGAAGTAAAGGAACTGCTGGCGAACATGAAATCACTCGCAAAGCTGGGCAAAACCTTTGTACTAATCACGCACAAGCTGCAAGAAGTCATGGATGTAGCCGACCGGATTACGGTACTTCGGGATGGTCAGGTAACGGGTACGTTGGAAGCCAAAGATACACATGTGGAGGAATTGTCCCGTCTGATGGTTGGTCGTGAACTTGTGCGTATGGACAAGCAACCATCGGTTCCAGCCGAAGCGGTGCTTCAGGTGGAAGGGGTCAATCTGTCCGGAGCGAAGGATCGTTCGGCGCTCAAGGAGATCCATATGGAGGTTCGTAAAGGTGAGGTCGTTGGTATAGCAGGCATCTCGGGTAACGGCCAATCTGAATTGATTCAGGTGATTGCGGGACTGCGTAAGGCGGACAGTGGTCGTGTCTTGCTCTCCGGGCAGGATACAACAAACTGGCCTGTACGACGCATAAGGGAGCATGGACTTGCTCATATTCCGGAAGATCGTTACATGTGGGGAGCGGCCAAGGATGCGAGTGTTCGCGAGAACGGGCTGATGGGACATCATCATCGCTTGCAGTCGCGCGGCATCATCAAAGCCAAAGCAGCAAGAACAATGGTAGAAAGCTGGATCAAACAGTTCAGCATCAAGACGGGTTCTGCGGAGACCAAGGCACAGTTTCTGTCTGGAGGTAATTTGCAGAAGCTGATTGCCGCTCGTGAATTTGCACAAGATACACCGTTTCTGATTGCAGCCGAACCAACACGTGGTGTGGATATCGGAGCGATGGAGACGATTCATGCCGAATTGCTACGCAAACGTAGTGAAGGTGCGGGTATTCTGCTCATTTCATCGGAGTTGTCTGAGATTTTGCAATTATCGGATCGCATTATTGTGATGTATGAAGGTGAAATTGCCGGGGAACTGAGAGCAGAGGAAGCAACTGAGGAACAGATCAGTTTGTTAATGGCAGGAGGGAAAGAGCGGATATGAATCGGGTAAAAGAAACACTTCGCGGACTCGTACAGCCGCTGCTTGCCGTATTCATCGGTCTGATTGCAGGGGCTGTGGCGATTCTGATTGTTGGCGGTAATGTGGTGGATACGTATGCGGAGATGTGGAAAGGGGCCTTCGGCAACTTCTACTTCTTCACCAATACACTGGCTCGTTCCACACCGATCATCTTGGCGGGACTTGGCGTAGCCTTGGCATTCCGTGCCGGATTTTTCAATATGGGAGCCGAAGGCCAGATGATTCTTGGCGGGCTCAGTGCCGCGCTCACGGCGCTCTATCTGCCAGGCCCGGGCTGGTTCGTGTGTATTGCTGCGATTGTAGCAGGTATTGTTGCCGGAGGAGTCTGGTCTCTGTTTGCAGGTTGGCTGGATGCTCGTTTCGGCATGAATCTGTTGATTACAACTTTACTACTTAACTATATTGCCATCTATTTTGGCGGTTACATGGTCTCCTATCCATTCAAGGATCGGACTGGATCAGCAGCGATGGCTCAGACACCCATGATTGACCAAAGTATCTGGTTGCCGAAGTTGTTCCAGGGCATGGGACTGCATGCTGGCTTCATCATTGCCATTGTCGCGGCTATGCTGATCTACTGGTTCACTCACAAAACGGTGACGGGTTACGAGATCCGCATGCTCGGCAGCAACCCGTCCTTTGCAACCTACGGTGGTGTTCGCCGCATTCGCATGATGATGCTGTCCATGGTCGTTAGTGGTGGACTTGCTGGACTTGCAGGTGCGGGAGAAGTGCTGGGTACACAGTACCGTTTCCTTGATGGCTCGTTGTCATCGGCAAGTTATGCATGGAGCGGCATTATGGCCACGCTGCTTGCCCGCTCGCATCCACTCGGTACAGCTGTAGCAGCCATTTTGCTCGCTGCGTTACAGACAGGTGCCATGGGGATGGAACGGAATACGGATGTGCCGCTGGAAGTCGGCAGTGTCATCCAGGCAGTATTGACGTTATTTGTATCAGCTCAGATCGGTTATTCATTCCTGAAGCGGAGAAAGGAGAAAAAGTCCAATGCAACAACTGTTTGATGCAGCCATGTTTGGCTCAACCTTGCGGATTATGACTCCAATCCTGCTTGCAGCGCTCGGTGGGGCTTTATGTTCCCGTGTCGGTCTGTTCAACGTGGGTCTTGAAGGACTGGTTTTGATCGGTGCATTCTCCGCCATTGTCGGTAATTATCTGTTTGGCAATGTGCTGTTGGCTGTACTCTTTTCCATTATAATTGTGATGTTGTTCTCGGCGCTCTTTGCCTTTATAAGTATTAATCTCAAGGCTAATGCCATCGTGGTCGGGATCTCGCTCAATTTCCTGGCTGCGGGAGTGACGACCTTTGCACTGCGTGCGATTTTTGATGTAAAAGGTGCATACTACGACAAAGACATGGTTGGACTTCCCAAGTGGGATATTCCGCTGATTAAGGACATCCCGTGGGTGGGCGATGTATTATCGGGGCATAGTCCCCTGGTCTATCTCGGCATTGTGCTCGTGATTGGACTGCAATTCTATCTGTTCAAAAGTGTATCCGGCTTCCGCTTGCGCTCTGTCGGTGAGAACCCGATTGCAGCACAGAGCATCGGGATCAAGGTACGCGGCATCCAGTATGGTGCGGTTCTGATGTGCGGCGTGTTGTGTGCTCTGGCTGGCGCGCAGTTGTCGCTCGGTCAGGTGACGATGTTTACCGAAGGCATGACCGCTGGTCGTGGCTTCATCGCACTCGTTGCAACGATGCTGGGACAAGCGAATCCGCTTGGCGTCATGGGCTCCAGTGTGCTGTTCGGCTTCATGGAAGCATTGAGTATTCGTCTGCAAGGCTTCTCCTTGCCAACCCATTTCACGTTGATGCTGCCGTATATTGTGACGCTGGTCGCGATGTTCTTTTTCAAAGACCGTACTTATGCACAAGATGCATTGAAAGCGGGCGGAAGCTCGCGTTAATTCCTGAATGCCCATGCTAGAGGCAGAAGAAGAAGGAGGAATTCCACTTGCATAACAAGGCTGAACGTTTGAAAAAAGGAAAAGCCCCGGCACCCAAAGCGGGCAATGATTATGGAGATCGCTTGCCGCCGGGACAGATGTTGACGGAGAAATTCCCGATTCTGCATGAAGGGGAAGTGCCAGAATATGACCTGTCCACCTGGGACTTGAAGGTATTCGGCGAAGTGGAAGAAGAGAAGGTGTTTTCCCTGGCTGAGTTGCAGGCGATGCCACAGGTGAACACGGTGAGTGATATTCACTGTGTCACACGCTGGTCGAAATTCGATACGCCGTGGGAAGGCATTCGCTTCTCTGATTTTGTGAAACTTCTTGGCGTTAAACCGGAAGCGAAATACGTGATGATCCATGCGGATCATGATTATGAGACGAATGTACCGCTCGAAGAATTAATGCATGACGATGTATTGCTTGCATTCAAATATAACGGCGAGCCACTAACGCCCAAGCATGGTTTTCCATTACGTATGGTCGTGCCCCAACTCTACTTCTGGAAGAGTGCGAAGTGGATACGTGGGCTGGAGTTCATGACCGAAGACCGTAACGGATTCTGGGAAGTGAATGGGTTCCACCATTTTGCCGATCCGTTCAAGGAGCAGCGCTTCTCGGGTGAAGATCTGCCGATTCCGGAAGACGAGTGGACGAAAAAGGAGTTTGATTGATATGTTGATGCCTATTTTGCAGATTCATTCGGAAGACATGCCGGCATATGCCATCGTCTGTGGTGATCCGGCACGTGCGGAGAAGATTTCCCGCAAGCTGGAGCAGGCGAGAGAACTGGCGTTCAGTCGGGAGTATCGCACTTTTGTTGGTTTGTACGAAGGGGTACAGATCGCTGTGGTCAGCCATGGTGTAGGGTCACCTGGAGCGGCTGTCTGCTTCGAGGAATTGATCCGTGCGGGTGTGAAGACTCTGATTCGTGTAGGTACGGCGGGATCGTATACAGCTGATTATCCGGCAGGCAGTGTGATTGTGAGTACAGCAGCCGTTCGTACAGATGGGTTGACTCGCCAACTGGTGCCGGATGGTTTCCCCGCGGTAGCGGATATTGGGGTGACGCAAGCGTTGATCGAAGCTGCTCGTGAGCATGGGAACGCAGCAAATGCCGAATCTGCGACTGCAGCGGGTAAAGTTGGTGTGGGTATCACTGTAACGCTGGATGCGTTCTTTGCAGGCGTGGAAGAGATTCCACACCGCAAGTACAAGCAGGCTGGAGCACTTGCGGCCGAGATGGAAATTGCGGCACTCTACATCGTCAGCACCTTGCGTGGCGCTCGTGCAGGAGCCATTGTCGCGATTGACGGGTTTGCGGACAGCGATCTGGCTGCTGAGTATGATCCGCATACGGATGCGGTTGGACAAGCGGTCGAGCGCGAGATTAATGCAGCGCTACAGGCGCTAGCGGCAATTGCTCGTCAGGATCAGGCATAGCCTGGTTAAGGCAAGGAAGACTTTGTGTCCTTTGTTACAAAGTAAAATAGTAAATGTTGTCCATTTGAAGTCGACAATATAAAAGGGCGTCCCGAAGGTCAAGAATATGACCTATGGGGCGTCCTTTCCTTTTAAATTTCTCCGTTTTTGGTTCAGTGGAGCCTTTTAAATGAACTGAAAAAGAAGAGGGTATACAGGTACAGTAGCGAATTGTATTTGCAGGGCATGTCATTAAATTAGGAGAGTGATTATATATGGGCTGGAGTGAATTACGTGAAATTCCTAATGAATACAGCGATGAGGTACAGCGGCTTGATGAGCAACTTTTGAAACTGGTTGCAGCTAGAAAGGAAATAACCGGAGCGGTCCAGTACCAACCCCCTCAAAGTACCATTGATGAATGGGTGAGCATACTGGATATGACGGAGGAAGATATCCGATATGTTCTTCGTAGCGTGCAGCCGATGCCACAAAGACACTACTTTCCAAGTGAACCTCTTCAATTAACGAGTGTGGTGTCGATTATGAAGAAAATGATTAAAGATTCGTGTGAGTATATGATCACGCATTCGATGCAATATGAAGGCGAAAGCGGAGATTCAATATAAAGGGAATGAAGCTGAGCGTATACAAATGGTTCCACATTTGGCTCTGGAAATATTCAGCGAACAGAGGCATATCACCATGAGACATGGCAGTCGTGGAGGAGGTGGGGAGACGCAAATTAGTTTCCGAGTGGTTCCTGCCCTTCCTTCTTCTCTGGAGAACGTTCGATTCTCCTTGATTCCCTCCATACCAGAGTTGGAATACAAAGTAGAGGAAATCATTTTGGATAAACAGGTTGATTTCGATTAACGGGGAACAGGATATATCATGAAAAATGACGTATGGATGATGCGCATGTACTAAGGGCGCAAAATCTATACGTCATTATGTGTATCTGGGGAAATAACACCTTGTTCTTTCTCAAACTCTTCAATATGTTGTTCAATAAGATACTCAATCTGCATCGCAATAGATCGTTTGTTTTTGTCCGCAATCACTTTAATTTTCTCAAAATTCTTTTCTCGCAGCCTAAGTGTAAAGACTCTTTTATCTGTAGCCATGAAATAAAATCTCCTCAAAAAGTAATGTTCATATTGTATCATTACAAAATAATTCAATATACAATCATATTGACATCTAAGTGATGTCACTATAATATTTATATTCATAGTGACGTCACTTTTTTGGAGGGGATCATGGAGGACTTCGAAGAAATATTTAACCAGTTCAAAGCTCTGCGTATGGAGAGTATCGGAAATCTTGTGATTTATAATTCAAAAGAATATAAAAAATTGAGTCAAGAAAGTGATCGTTTATTTATGGAGCTATGTGATTATGTTAAGCCGGAGGGTATGGCTTTATTTTTGGACTATTGTAATGTAATAACCCTTCTTCAGGGTACAGCAGAATCAGTAATGTATGAGCAAGGGTTTAGAGATGGATTTAGCTTAATAAAGTTAATGTTTACGTCAAATAACACATAACTTGGGGACGGTCTGTCCCTCGCAGAGAATGATAATGTAGAAAATGGGTAAGTTATATAAAGGAACATCACCATGAACATGAATACGAAAAAGGGAGGACTCTACGATGACACAGAACAATCAACCTCAGGATGAAGCGGAAATTCGCAACAAGCTGGATGAAGACGGGGATTCCTTGATGGAGAAAAAGAAAATCTTGAGCGGAGTGGACATTGAGCCGCAGGCGGACGAATGGGCAGCGAAGCCATCACCTGTTGCTTTTAATGAAGGAAATACTTCTTCGAAAAAATAATCTACATGAGCATCATATGGGCTTGATGGAATGAAGATAAATTTAGCGAAGCAGGTACCCTTATGGTATCTGCTTTTTGGTTGTATAATAATGTAAAATTCATGGATGAAAGAGTGATGGGGATGAGCACGAAGGGTACTGTAAGCATTCGAACTGCAGAAATGAGGGACTACTCTGGCGTGTCATTGTTGATGGATGAGCTACACCAGATGCATGTTGAGGCGCGGCCGGATCTATACAGAGTGTTAGAGACCAGAATGGAGGAGAAGGAGTTCACCGAACTACTGGAAACGGACAAGCGTTACCTGTATGTTGCCGAGTCTTTAGAACCGGGCTTGATTCTGGGTTACGGGAGTGCGCAGTTAAGTGTAATTCAGGATAACCCACTGATGGTGGACCGCAAGATGTTATACATCCATGAACTTGTGGTGGATACCAAGCATCGGGGCCAAGGAACGGGCAAACAGTTGATACAGGCATTCATCGAGCTAGGAAGAGAGCTTCAGGCAGACAGCGTGGAATTATCCGTGTCGACTTTTAACTCGGGCGCACAGGCTTTCTATGAACAGATGGGTCTGGTCGTTCGCAGCAGCAGGATGGAATATACCTTGTAAGATGCATTTCTCTTTATAATTCGAACAAGCAATCATCTATTTTTAACAAAATATCAAAATGAACTTGAATACCCCCATGGGGTATGTTACTCTTAGAAAAGAACGAAAGAAAAGGGGTGTTCATGATGGATCATCAGAGCCATCCCGAGGAACCTTTGCAATCCTCCATGTCCGATTCAACGGAAGCTTCGGCTACAGTTCAAGAAGCAGTATCCTGTCATGCCGAAGGCAGTGATGGGAAGCATGTGCGCAAGAGTCACCATTCGCAGGAGATGAAGAGTAACCTGGTTTCCCGTTTGAACCGTGTGGAAGGTCAGATTCGCGGGATCAAGGGATTGATCGAGAAGGATACGTACTGTGATGATGTGCTGACGCAGATTGCGGCGGCTCAGTCTGCTCTTAATTCGGTAGGCAAACTTCTGCTTGAAGGCCATATGAAGAGCTGTATCGTTGAACGTATTCAGGCTGGCGAACATGAGGTTGTGGATGAACTGCTGGTTACGATGCGGAAGTTAATGAAGTAAGCTACATTGATTTACCTAATGAAGTTATCATTTTAATATACCCCAAGGAGGAATTTAGAATGTCTAATGTTACGTTGAACGTTACGGGAATGTCTTGCAATCACTGTGTGAAGTCGGTTGAAGAGGCTGTGAAGAATGCTGGGGCGAGTGGTCACGTCGATCTGGCAGCGGGAACGGTAGCTGTGGAATATGATGAGCAGACAGTGAACGTGGATCAGATCAAAGCTGCGATTGAAGATCAGGGATACGATGTAGTCTAACGGCATTATAGGCTTAAACCGAACATGCTCATGGGTAAAAAGAGGTCAGTGGTCTTTTTTCCTACGAGTCAGGTTTAAGCCTAATTTTCTGTCTGATATATACCCCTTGGGGGTATGCTTAATTGCAACAATACATTAATTTGAATCGATATGAAAGGAGCTGACATGATGGATAACTCAACGAATAAACCAATGGATGGATCATCAGAACCTACACCCATGCCACCTATGGCAGAAGTACCAGGACTGAAGACAACACTTCATATCACGGGCATGACGTGTGCCGCATGTTCGACACGAGTGGAGAAGGGCTTGTCCCGAATGGAAGGTGTGCATCAGGCTAATGTGAACCTTGCGATTGAACAGGCAACTGTCTCTTATGATCCGAAGACAACCAACGTGAATGCATTGCGGGATAAAGTAGAGGCGCTTGGCTATGGTACGGTGTCCGAATCAGTTGATCTGAACATCACCGGTATGACGTGTGCTGCTTGTTCCGCGCGGATTGAAAAGGGTCTTTCCCGGCTACCGGGGGTATCTCAGGCAAATGTGAATCTGGCGCTGGAGACCGGGCATATCGAATATGCCGCGGGCTCATTGAAACCTTCGGATATTACTGCCAAGATCAAGCAGATGGGCTATGGTGCTGAACTGCAATTGACCCAAGAAGAGACCACATCTGTTCGTGAACGTGAGCTGCAACGCAAAAAGTGGAAATGGATGATATCGGCTTTGTTATCGATTCCTTTGCTGTGGGCAATGGTTGGGCATTTCTCGTTCACATCCGGAATCTATGTACCCGAGCTGTTCATGAACCCTTGGTTCCAACTGCTGCTGGCAACACCGGTACAGTTCGTGATTGGGTGGCAGTTCTATATAGGAGCGTACAAAGCACTTCGCAACCGCAGCGCGAATATGGATGTTCTTGTCGCACTGGGTACCAGCGCAGCGTTTTTCTACAGTCTGTATCTGACGTTATCCAGTGGGTACTTGCCTTTTGCGTCGGTGGATCATGGTGCAATGGGAACGGGCACAGCCGCCATGCCTTCGGTAGAACTCTATTATGAGACAAGTGCAATTCTAATTACGTTAATTTTACTGGGAAAATGGTTGGAAGCTGTGGCGAAAGGTCGCTCTTCACAGGCGATCAAAAGCCTGATTGAGTTGGCTCCACGTGAAGCCCGTGTCATCCGGGATGGACAGGAAGTTATGGTTCCTGCTGCATATGTTGCGGTAGGAGAACTCATTCTGGTGAAGCCGGGTGACAGCATACCAGTAGATGGTATCGTTGAGGAGGGGCAATCCTCTGTAGATGAATCCATGCTAAGTGGAGAGAGCCTTCCTGTGGATAAAAAACCGGGAGATGCCGTTACAGGTGCTACGCTGAACAAAAATGGAGTATTACGACTGCGTGCGACCCGAGTAGGTTCCGACACGGTTCTGTCCCAGATTATCAAAGTGGTGGAACAAGCACAGGGCTCTAAAGCGCCGATTCAGCGGATTGCAGATGTTATATCCGGCATATTTGTTCCGATTGTCGTCGGCATAGCTGTATTGACATTCTTGATCTGGTATCTGTTTGCAAGTCCGGGTGACTTCGCCGGTTCCCTTGAAAAAGCCATTGCTGTGCTCGTCATTGCCTGTCCATGTGCACTGGGGCTGGCCACGCCGACCTCAATCATGGCTGGATCAGGCCGTGCTGCTGAGTACGGCATTCTGTTCAAAGGCGGCGAACATCTGGAGTCCGCACAACAGATTCAGACCGTGGTGCTCGACAAAACAGGTACAGTGACTCAAGGTAAACCCGTGCTTACCGATGTTATCACGGCTCCGAATTGGACGGAATCCGATCTGCTTGAGCGTGTGGGAGCGGCGGAACAGAGTTCCGAGCATCCGCTGGCAGAGGCGATTGTTGCGGGTATCCGTGCCAAGGGCCTGGAGCTGACCCCAACAGAGAAGTTTGAGAACATACCGGGATATGGTGTGCGAGCTTCAGTAAAAGGGCAGGAAATTCTGGTCGGCACACGGCGATTGCTTGCGGATGAACAGGTCAATGTCTCAGAGGAAACCGTTCAGCAGATGAACCGACTGGAAGAGCAGGGGCGTACAGCGATGCTGGTAGCGGTGGATGGTCAGTGGGCAGGGATTGTGGCAGTGGCTGACACCATCAAGGATACCTCTCGTGAAGCGATCGGTCGTCTTCAGGCGATGGGGATTGATGTGATCATGATCACGGGAGACAATGAGCGGACTGCTCGCGCTGTAGCGGAACAGGCAGGGATTGGTAAAGTTCTGGCTGAGGTTCTGCCCGAAGGTAAGGCTGCGGAAGTGAAGAAACTTCAGGACAGTGGCCTGAAAGTTGCGATGGTAGGTGACGGTATTAATGATGCTCCAGCACTTGCTACTGCTGATATCGGAATGGCCATTGGAACAGGAACGGATGTAGCGATGGAAGCGGCAGATATTACATTGATGCGTGGTGATCTGAACAGCATTGCAGATGCGATTGAGATGAGCCGGCGCACGATGGGTAACATCAAACAAAACTTATTCTGGGCACTCGGATACAACGTTATTGGTATTCCCATTGCGGCAGTTGGCTTCTTGGCTCCATGGTTGGCAGGGGCGGCGATGGCGTTCAGCTCCGTGTCGGTTGTCCTGAATGCGCTGCGTCTGCAACGCATGAAGCTGAATAGAAATGGCTGAACGACCCATGTTTACAGATATATTCAACGCCTCATTGTAATAAAATGAGGATAATACATGCGCGGTTCGCTAAAGGCGGACCGTGTTTTTTGTTGAGATAAAACAGTTTGAATCGCCAGGAGAGGTATGGGCTGAATCGTTGGTCTAGATGTTCTTTTCTATGGAGAAAAGTTAGCATTATGCTCTTTTGTGAAAATGGATTAATTGCATTCATGAATAAAGCTTATATTTTCTGAATATTTCAAAAATGAGTTGACAATATGGTCATATTCACATAAAATTTAAACGATCGTTTGATTCAAACAACTGTTTAAATCAAATTAGAACTATTTTGAGTAATGGAGGACACCTTTTATGTTACAGGCTTTACGTACATTGTTTAAAAAACCGCCAGTGATTGTAGGGATCGTAACAGCACTTATGTTCCAAGTGATCTTTAGCGTGATCTGGATGACCGCATATTCTGGAGTAAATGACCGTGCAAAAGAATTGACGGTTGCGATTGTGAACGAGGACGGCGAAATGTCCAAAGGAATCGCAGAATCACTTGCAGGAACGCTGCCTTTCCATACCGTATCCAACCTGAGTGCAGCTGAAGCGTTGGATCAGTTGAATCATCACAAAGTACACATGGTGCTGGATATCCCGGCTGGATTTAACGAATTGCTTCAAACGGCTGGCTCGACCGCTGAGATTAAATACACCATTAATGAAGCGAACCCAGTTACGATCAAAAGCATGATGCAAGGTGTGTCACAAAGCGTGACAAACACAATTAACAAACAAGCTACAGCACAAGGGGTACAGACGGTGTTAACCGCTTCAGGTGCGCCTGCCGAACAGGCTGCTGAAGCTGCTGCGAACCTGGCTACCCGAGTGGAAGGAACAACAACGTCCATTAACCCGGTTAACGGGATGAATAATCAGATGGTGCCGATGATGATGGTACTGGCTTCCTATGTAGGTGCCATGATCATGGGGATGAACCTCCAGACAGCGATGGGTATGCTCTCATCTACCTATTCCCGCTTGACTTTGTTTGGCGCGAGAGTCGTCATTAACGTGGGTTCTGCATTGGTCGTTTCCTTGCTGGGATCATCGCTGATCGTGGCACTGGGAGGACAGATTGCACAAGGATTCGTTGCATTCTGGTTGTTCCAGGCGCTCTTCCTGTGCACGTTCATGTTCTTCTCCCAGTTCTTCCTGATCTGCTTCGGACCGGCAGGAAGTCTGTTCAACATCATCTCACTGTCCTTGCAGCTGGTATCTTCCGGTGCTATGGTACCGCGTGAATTGCTGAACAGCTTCTATAGCGGCATTGGGCAGTACCTGCCTGCAACATACGCCGTTCAGGGTATTCTGAGCGTGCAATTGGGAGGCCCAGGAGTTCAGTCTGCTGCAGGATCTATCGTCATTGTACTTTTGGTAGCAGTTGCTTTGTCACTGGTCGTGACGTTGTTGAAAAAACAACGCATGCCAGCTGGTGCACCACGCCCGGTTCAAGCACACAACTAATACAACAGATGCATGTAACGGCTTCAGAGATAGGACAAGCACCCCGATGATTTTCATCGGGGTGCTTGGTGTAATATAATAGACAGATACAGTACCTGACTACAGCCCTTGAGCTGAAGCAGAGGAAATGAACGGACAAGAGGGAGCGGGACGGAATGACGGAACCGGAGTTGGATATCAAAACGAGGATACTGCTTGCAGCCAAGAAGCTTTTTGCACAGCAAGGGTATGACGGGACGAGTGTTCGTCAAATCTGTGATGAGGCGGGTGCGAACGTGTCACTGGTCTCATACCATTTTGGCGGCAAAGAAAAGGTGTTCGAGGCATTATTCGAACATTTCTTCCCCGATCATATGATGAACTCGCTGGCTGAAGAGTCCATGTCCTCGCCTGTGGAAGGTATCCGACGAATTATTGGTGAAGTTGTGAAGTTCACGATGACAGATCGGGAGATGAGCGATATTGTGCAGCTTGAAATTACACTGCGTACACATCGCACAGCTACCGTATTTCGTTTTTTGGACCCCGTATGGACACGTGTGAGGGAACTGCTGCAAGAAGGAAAGGACCAGGGATTATTCCAGATCGAGTCCGTATCTTATGCAATGCTTCAGGTTATGGGTGTGGCTTTGGCACACAAACGGGCCAAGAATTCACGATTTGGCTTTGATTATCAACATATGAATACAGACGAGCTCGCGGAGCAGACAATTGAGTTCGTACTTCGAGGATTGGGAGTGAACCGCCATGAATGAAACCATTGAGTTGATGATGAAACACCGTTCTGTACGAAAATTTAAACCTGACCCGGTAAGTGATGAGCAGCTTGCAGCCATTGTATCGGCAGGGCAGATGGCTTCCTCTTCAAGTAGTGTACAAGCTTATACCGTGATTGCTGTGACTGAATCGGAGCAAAAAGCCAAGCTGGCTGAACTGGCAGGCAATCAGGCCTACGTCAATGAATGTCCGGTGTTTCTCGTATGGTGTGCCGATCTGTACCGGCTGAGTGATGCTGCGAAACGTCATCTTCCTGAGAAGGAATCGTATGCCGATTCGACCGAGAATTTCATGGTAGCCACGATTGATGCTGCACTGGCTTCCCAGAATGCTGCTCTTGCAGCCGAGTCCCTTGGATTCGGAATCGTATATATTGGCGGGCTTCGTACCCGGATAGAAGAAGTCGCTGAGCTGTTGGGATTGCCGCAGGGCGTATATCCAGTGTACGGCATGTGTATTGGTGTTGCAGATCAGGAAACGGGAATTCGGCCACGCCTGCCATTGAAGGCCGTTCTGCATCATAATCGATATAGTGCCGAGCAGAGCCTCCAAGGTGTTGAGCAGTATGATGAGACTACAACCGCGTACATGAAAGAACGGACCAATGGAGAACGAACGACCCCATGGTCCGAACTGATGGCGAAGCGTCTGACTGAGCCGACACGTTTGCAGGTGAGACCGTTCCTGGAAGGCAAGGGATTTTTGAAGCGTTAAGTTGAACGGAAGGTAAAAATTTTGTTCCACTTATATATATGTAGATTAGAAGCCAGTCGGGGTGAAAACGACTGGCTTTTTTGTGTTGTGTGGGCACGGGCAAGTGAGAGTGCTTGCAATTACGTGACTGTAATCAAGTTAAGCCGTAGAAACGCTTTGTATTCTGATAAAAGAGACGGGCGGCCCGTTCGGTTCCCATGCCGGTGATCTCACTCCATGCCTGAATGACTTGTCTGGTCATGGCAGGGTGTGTCATTCGTCCTTGGAACGGCCCTTCGAAGGGCCAAGGTCCGTCGGTCTCGGCCATGACTTGTTCTACTGGATACTGCCGGGCGAGTTCCCGAATCTCTTCTTCATAACGAATATCCGGCGTGAAAGAGATGAAATAACCGTTGTCTGCCATGCGTCTTACCGTTTCGCAGGACCCTTTGAACCAGTGGAAGTGCGCGCGTCGGAAATGATTTTGCTCCAGCAGATCACAGACGATATCCGCATCTTCGTATACGGCATGAAGGACAAGCGGTTTGTTATGCTTTTTCGCGAGTTGGATGAACCGTTCAAGCAGCTCGATATACCCGCTCTGATCGAAGCGCTGTCCTGCCTGCTCAGCCTCCAGACGATTGTAATAGGGAAGGCCGACTTCTCCGATGGCTGTGGCTTGTCCCATATGCTTCTCGATCCATTGGAAGAACAGGTCCATCTCTGCAGCGGATGGCAGTTCCTGTTCCGGATGAAAACCGAAGGCCGGATATATGGTGCGTGGATGTTGATTTGCAAGCTCCAGATTGACCTGGGCAGAGGCCAGATTCATGGATACCGCAATGACCGCTTCAACCTGCTGGGACGGAAATGATAGCAGCATCTCGCGTAGTTCGTCAGGGGTATACTGATCCAAGTGAATATGAGCATCAATTAATGGAGCGAAAGCTTGAGAAAGCATGAGGGAAATCCTCCTTGTGTTCATATATAGTTTAATTATGGTACGTCAGATTTCATATAATGGATCACCCATTAAAGGAAAATAATAACTTAAAAACCCGCGCTATTAGGATAGGCGGGCTTTCTGCTGTTCTTCTCTCATCCACTGTGCAATCTGCCGTTTCCGTTCAAGGAATGCCGATTCCTCCGTAATTTCTTCCCGTCTGGGGCGATCAAAAGGAACATGTACCTCATGCAACACCGTTGCAGGACGGTTGGATAGTACATAGACCCGATCCGCAAGCAGCATTGCTTCTTCGATATTATGGGTGATGAACAGCACCGAGCGGCGGTTCTGTTCCCAGATATCGAGCAGCCAGCGCTGCATGTCACTACGTGTCAGTGCATCCAGCGCGCTGAAGGGTTCGTCCAGCAGCATCAGCTCCTGCGGACTGAGCAGGGCGCGCAGGAATGCAGCACGCTGCTGCATTCCGCCCGACAACATATGCGGATATGCCTGTTCGAATCCGGCAAGACCCACGCTGCTTAACCACTTTCGAGCCTCCGCAAGAGCTTCGGCCCGGGGAGGAGCATCTATAGCTACTTCACCAGCAAGCAGTACATTGTCTTCAATAGTGCGCCAAGGGAAAAGGGCAGGCTGTTGTGGCATATAACTGATCTTGCCGCGTTGGCCTGTAACATCGTGACCGTTCATGAGCACTTGCCCTTCCTGTGGCTTCAGCAAACCACCGATGATATGGAACAGGGTGCTTTTGCCACAGCCGGATGGACCAACGATAGCGACAAACTCACCTTGTTTCACAGTCAGGGACAGGCCGTTTAGAACCGGTAGCCTGCTCCGTCGTTCCCGGAATGATGCATGAACATCCACGACATCCAGTGCAGGTGGAACCGTAGCAGCAGTCGTATTTGTCGGTAGATCAGGATTAGCCGAGTGAAGTTTTTCACCGTGCTTTGGTTCCAATGCGCGTGCTCCCCGTTCAGGCTGGACGTGTTCGTCCTGTTGCTGATTCATATGCTCATCACTTCCTAATATACAGATTACATCATATATTTCTTATCTTCCCATCGTCTCTTGATATGAACAGTTCGACCTTGTCGCTACCGCTTCTGTGGCCGCCAGCGCACGAGAAGCTTCTCCAGTAGGGCAATGAGCAGGAAGAGCAGTAAGCTGAGCGCGACAATAATCATGATCGCCACGAATAAGCGATCTGTTCGATAAGCTGACTTTTGCAGCATCATATAATAACCAATACCCTTGTCTGCACCAATCCATTCGGCGATGATGGCACCCATCACGCTATAGGTAGCGGCGATTTTGATACCAGAGAACACGGATGGCAGGGCATGGGGTAATTCCAGCTTCCAGAAGATATGGTGACGTTTCGCACCAGCCATGCGCATATAGTTCATCATCGCTGCATCTGTACGGGTCAAACCGTCCATAGCCGCCACCGCCACGGGGAAAAAGCAGACTAGTATGATGGTAATCAGCTTGGGCAACAAGCCGAACCCGAACCAGATTAACAGGAGCGGCGCGAGCGCGATGGTCGGGATATTTTGACTAAGAATAAGTAAAGGATACAGGGCTGACTTGAGAAAAGGAACTAAATGCAGCACCATTGCAATCAGTAATCCAACCGCTGTGCCGGCCGCGAATCCGATCAGGGTTAACTGAATGGTTGCGGAGGCATGCATGCCAAGCCGATCAGCCTGGGATGCCGCTTCGCGGGCGATATCGGACGGTGCTGGCAGCATCCATTTCTCGATATGGAACAGGGAGACGGCTCCCTGCCATATCGCTATAAAGAGAATAACCGCCACGAAGGGCGGCCATACACTTTTGAAATAGGCATTCATTAGCGGTACTTCTCCGTCAGGGTATCCATGCTGAAGCCAGTAGGGCTATGGGCAATTTTGATCTGAGAGATGATGCTTGGGCTGCCAGCCTCGACGAGTACTTCGTGCATTTTGCGGACAACCTCCAGCAGTTCCTCCAGTTCCCCCTCCATCGTGGTGTCGAGCGGGTTCACCTGATATTTCAGGCCAGATTGCTGAATAACTTCAATGGCGCGATCTACATAAGGATAAGAGTTCTCGCCATTTGGCGTTTTCGGAATAACCTGAATGCTAAGTAGTGTACTTGCCATGAGAGATCACGGCTCCTTTCGTGATAAATTGCATGAATTGAACCAGGTTTACACTTATCACTCCGATTGCAGCACCCTCTTCCGATCACTGTTATCCCCGGATTTCTTTAATGAAACTTAAAATGGAGGAAATCCGGGGATAAAGGTGAGCGCTTCGCTTCTTCAGATGGGTTCTGCACTCTTCGTTCTTGTGTAAAAAAGTTAAACTTAAGCAATTTTTTATTGGGGTAAAAACGCGTTCGTATATGCTTTGCTCACGTCGACCTGTTCATCCAGCAGCTTTTTGCTAAACATCCAGTCAGTGTAGTTCTGCCATACTTCCTGTTTCTGTTCTCCCCAGCGCGGGGCGTCATCCGTGTACTTCGGACTCAGCCATTTCTGGCTTGCCAGTACCAATTCCTTGTCCAGATCCGGTACGGCCTTGATCAGGATATTCGCTGCTTCTTCGGGATGATCAATTGCGTATTGATATCCTTCCGAAGTAGCCTTCAGGAATGCTTTCACCAGCTCAGGATCGTTCTGAATCGTCTGCTCGTTCGTTACGAGAACAGGCGTGTAGTAATCCAGTGCATCTGAATAATCCTTCACATATAACATGTCGATCGGTTCTCCGCGCAGTTCAGCTTCAATCCCCGTCCAGGCGTAGAAAATCCACGCGAAATCAATATCCCGTTTCACAGCGGTGAAAAAGTCGGCATCACCCATGTTAATGTTTTTCACTTTGGATACGTCGGCGCCTTCGCCTTCCATAATGGATTGCATCACGGCTTCTTCCACTGGGGAACCCCAGCCGCCATAAGTTTTGCCTTCAAAATCTTTCGGTGATTTAATATTCCGATCCGCCGGAGCAGCAAACCCGGATGTATTATGCTGAATAACCGCTGCGATGGAGACGAGTGGAACCCCTTGTGTACGGGCTTGAGTTACACTTTCCTGATAACTTACGCCAAATGGCACTTCATTGGAAGCAACCATCGTATCGGCACCGCCGGCACCTGGTTGAACAATCTCCACGTTCAAGCCTTCGGCCTTATAAAAACCTTGATCTACGGCCGCATACAAGCCGGTATGATTCGTGTTTGGTGTCCAGTCGAGCACCACTTTAACATCCTTGAGGGCTGCGTTGTCACCTTCATTGCTGTTTTCGGTGTTACTGCTGCCGTTTTCTCCTGAAGGTGCAGCTTCTTTGCCACCACATGCAGCCACAGCCACTAGAAGTACGCACAAGAGCAGCAGGCCCATCATTTTACGCCATCTCATCTTCATTTCTCTCCTTCGGTATGTCCGGCCAGTGGCACGGGTACTCCTTGGCTTCATATCCAAGCTTCTTGCATAAATCGACAGATTTATACCAGCTATGATCCGGATAACGTCACTTTTTTTTAGCTCTCTGGCTATATAAAAGAACATTAAAAAAGCGCCCCGTAATCCGGGACGCGTGCAGGCGTTAGAGAGGTGGCGTTCAGCCATAGGGCTGTTCCATTTCGATATACTCCGATTCCTACGCTGGCATGATCCAGATCAGGTCTAAGGGTTAGTATCTTGGTGGGATACACTCTCAGCCGGCCAATTCCGACTCCCCTGGGAAACTATGAAGTTACGGGCATTACTAGGTGTAATTATAGGCCAGCGGGTCGAACGTGTCCAGTCAGGAACTGGATGGGAACGTGGCGAATCATATAAGTAGAGCTGACTGTATGCATAAGCATCGGATTTCGGGTCATAGCCTACTTGCTTCTAAGCCACTTCGGTGATTAGTTTTTGAGCGTTTGGCCTTGAGCGGAGCAGCTTGATTCATTTAAACAACATAATTTAGAGATAAAAGGAGATAGTACTGCTATACAAATAATTACTTTTACATAAAAATGGGGGAGTACCGAATGATCCTAAAAACCATAATCGCAATGATTCTGTGTTATAGTGCCTACGTTTTTTTCACAGCTTACCTTTTATTTTTGGTTCCGTCTCCATCTGCTATTGAAAATACGGATATGCAAAAATCGTTAACAGAAGGAAGTACAACAGATCGCGTAATGCTCCTGGAGGACGGCTTTCAATCGGGTCAGGTGAGAATCCAGACCATTCGAGAGGCGAAAACAAGCATCGACCTGGCCTATTACTCCATTCAAAAAGGAAAAACATCTCAACTCTTTTTTGCTGCGTTATTCGATGCAGCTGATCGGGGTGTTCATGTTCGAATCATTTTAGACGGGATTTTTCACAGCATGCGCGGAGAATTGCGTGATATTCCAGATGCCATTGCAGCTCACCCCAATGTGGAATTAAGATATTATGAACCACTCCACCTATTTATGCCATGGACATGGCATAACCGTCTGCATGACAAGATCCTTCTTGTTGACAACACATATGGCATCATTGGCGGCCAAAATATTGGTGATAAATACATGGCGTTGCAACCCCCAAAAGACTATGTTTTTGATCGGGATGTCCTTGTTTACAATCCAAACGATAATACGAACAGCACGGTTGTTGAAATGAAACAATATATAGATCGGTTATGGAACCATCCATTCACCAAACCAGAAAAACATGCAAAACGTCAGCATCATGCAAAAGGGTTAAAAGAGCTGGCTGAGCTGGCTGAGTTATATAAAACAGCCCAGGCTCAGAGCGATCCTTTTGTTAAAGAGTTGCCAAAGGAATGGGCCCGAGGAGCGCTTCATTCTGACCACGTTGCTTTCATTCATAATCCAATTAAAAGGCTGTATAAAGACCCCATCATGTGGAGAACATTTGTTCATTTCGCCAATCAAGCAAAGTCGAAAGTGTACCTTCAGACGCCATATGCCATTCCTACCAAGAAAATGGAGAAAGCAGTACATCTGTCGATGAATCCAAAAGCAGAATGGGTCATGCTGACGAATTCAATCCAACAGACCCCTAACCCTTTGGCTTTCGCGGGATACTTAAGCTCTAAGGAATGGTTGCTTGATACCAGTCTGGCCATTTATGAATACGAAGGCCCTTATTCCATACACGGCAAATCATTTGTCATGGATGATTACCTCAGCATGGTTGGTTCGTATAATCTTGATCCCAGATCTGCCTTTCTAAATACGGAATCCGCTGTGGTCATTTCCGGTTCTGCATTCGCCAACCAATTAACAGAGGCTATGGATATCAAACGAGCACATAGTACACTTGCGGTTAAAGGTGAGCATCCAGCAGAATCTACGAATCAGAAAAGCTCTGTTTTCAAACGAATAGCAATCACAGCGTTATCCAAACTGTCTTTTCTGTGGAAATTTATGTTGTAGAAAAAACCGCATTCTCTTGAGATTGAATTTTTCTTCGGTTTATCATCTCTATATTTACGAAGGATATTTACGAAGGTAAACAGAGAGGATGAGAGAATTGCCAATAAGCAAGAAGGAAAGATTGTTTTTTGATTAATGATGTGTACAGGAATCGTCATCAAGATGACTTTCAATTTATGGCACAGTGGGTTACTTGGCACCTGGTAGAGTCCTTTATTGTTGGGCCTTTAGCAAAAAAAATTACATTTTCCTTACCTTTTGACAAGTCCAACAAAATCTTGGGCGTGCTCGCTATGTCATTTTTCATGGTGATTGTCATGGTTCTGATCATCTCTTTGTACGGAATGATTTCAGCGTATCTTGCGGACCCATTAAATGGGGTATCCTTACTATTCTTACTTCATACGTATCTTCATACAGTCACTCGTAACTTCAGTCTGGCACTTCCATATCAGTTGATCATTCTGGGACCACTCGTCCGATATATATTCGGTAAATTCATCAAGAGCAACGGGCCTGTAATGCCTACTGTTAACAAAAGTGTGTAATTCTAATGGGCCTAAAGTATTTCCTGGGCAATCTTGTGCAAATGAATAGACCGTATTCTGATCTTTAATTAAAGGGTGATCTGAGGTAAAGATAGGATATTGGCCACCATGGTTACAGGCTAACGAATCGAGAACATCTTATTCGGCCAGTTTTTAGGGAATGAAAAATGTAACGAATCTCAGCGGCGTTATGATGCTAAGAAACTGAAACGAGAACTTCATTTGAAGCTGATTATTTAGAATAAGATCTCTAGGATTCGTTAGATTTCAAATGTGCGGAAATGGAGATGGGTAGCGTGTACTAGGTTCGTTAGAACAGAGTAACGCCACAAAAAAATGTCCACCGTCAGGTCATGACAGTAGACATTTCAATCTCAATAATAGATATTTCTAATCATCAGGACTGGATCGACACCGAACTGTTAAGTCGCTGTATCGACCACATGTTTGTTCTGCCACTGATACGTGATCACACTAATGACAAGCAGGCCAACTGCAAAGATGGCAAGCATCCATGCAGACTGATTAACCGCCAGATGATCCAGACTCCATCCCGTAGTCAAAGGAAGAATGGCACCGCCAACCCCACCTGAGGCAATCAAAATGCTGGGTGTGGATTCTTCGGTTCCAGGCAGCAGTTTACTGGCGAATACTAGGGCAATGGAGAAGATGCCTGACATCGCAAGTCCGAGCAGCAAGATGATGAGAAACGCAGACCAGATTTGGTTTGTAAATGGAAACACCATTAACAAAAGAACAGATGCGAGACAACTGTACAGCACATAGACGCGGTATTGGAATTTCTCTGCGATATATCCCGCGAAGAGACGTCCTACAGACATGGCAATCCAGAAACAGGTGACACTAAGCGCTGCTCCGGCTTCCTTCATGTTCATTTTCTCAATCAGGATTGCTGGCATGAAATTCGCGAGGCTCATCTCGGTGCCAACATAAAGGAAGAAGAACAAGACAAATAGAACCAGAAGAGTCAGGTTGCGTCCGCGATAGGCTGAACCGGGTATACTTGCAGATGCGGGGTGTATCTCACCTGATGTTCCGGCAGTGTTCGTATGTACCGAAGCAGGATTTGACCCCCGTTGATCCAGAACCTTGTCCAGCTCTCCAAATGATCCTTTCGCCCAGAAAACAAAGGTCAGCGCTGCGCAGATTGCAACAACGAGGAAGGACAGACGCCAGTATCCGGCAGCAATCAGTCCGCTGGCCATGAGCGGCATGACCATGGCCCCGATCCCGAATAATACTTCCAGTCGGCTCATGGCAACGGCGGTATTGTCTTTAATTGCAGCGATGATAATGGTGCCAATGACAGCCTCAACCATTCCGAAACCGAATCCGGCAGCGGGTGCGATGACGAACATCCAGCCCCATGGTGGCAACAGCATGTAGGATAATTCTGCAATACAGAGCAATGCTGTGGCGATTAACAGGCCTCCCCTTTTACCAAAGCGTCTGTTCAGCCATGGAGATAACAATACACCACCCAGGAATCCGGCAAATTGAGCAAAGATCAATGTCCCGCCCTGGCTATAATCTTTGCCGTAATGCTCAAGTGCAACGGGCAGAATGGAACCGAGCACAACGTGGGCAAGTCCAATCAGGAAATAGGAGAGACACCCGATCCAAAGTAATTTTTTCATAAAGAACTCCTTCTACATATATACATAAATTGAGGATCACGATAAAGCGCAATCATGAAGACAAAGTCTATCATAACAGGACAGGTTACGTTGTGCCATGAATTCCTGATCGATACAAAAGGTTGCAATCTGGTCTATCGTTCGTATATACTGAGACACAACAATTACAGATCGGACCATGCCGTTGATGAGCATCCAACTCGGAGGCGTTTTCGCCAGGGGAGCGATATTTCCCCAAGTTAACCGGAACCGCCCGTTATCGCGGACCAAGAGGCTGGAAGCAGGATATCCTGATTCAGCAAGTTGGGTGGCACCGCGAGCAGAGCGCTCCTCGTCCCAAGGGATGAGGGCGTTCTTTGCATTTTTACAGCCAAAGGAGACGGTGACCATGTTGGAAATGAAATGGATTCGTGCACATGCAGATGAGGTTCAGGCAGCAGCAGACGGAAAAAAAATCAAGATTAACATTCGCACATTGCTAGAGCGGGATGAGGAACGCAGAACGCTTTTGCAGGAATCGGAAGAAGGACGCAGATTACGCAATACGTTATCCGCAGACATTGGCAGACTCATGCAAGCCGGGAATCGCGAAGAGGCCGAGGGTTTGCGGGCTCAGGTGAAACAGATCAATGAACAGTTGGAACACGTGGAAGCGAAGCTTGCCCCTGTGCAGGAGGAAGTAACCAAGCTGCAATGGCTGGTACCCAATATCGTATCCCCGGATACCCCGAAAGGCATGTCGGATGAGGATAATGTGGAATTGCGACGTGTGGGAGAGGTTCCAACGTTCGAGTATATCACCAAAGATCACGTGGAACTTGGGGAGTTGAATGATCTGATCGACATTCCTCGTGGAGTTAAGATTGGCGGTACGCGAAGCTATGTATTAAAAGGCGCTGGCCTGTTATTGCATCGGGCAGTACAGCAACTTGCGCTAGATCTGCTGCTGAAGCACGGGTTTACACCGATGGAGGTACCGCTGATGGTCAGGGAGGATGCATTGGTGAACACTGGATTCTTCCCAACCGGTCGAGATCAGGTCTACGAACTCGAAGGGGAGAACAAGTGGCTGGTGGGGACTTCTGAAGTGCCGCTTGTCTCGTATTATGCGGATGAGATTGTCGATGTGAAGGAGCCAGTGAAGCTCGCTGCGGTATCGACGTGTTTCCGTAGTGAGGTTGGCTCCGGTGGACGTGATGTACGCGGATTGTACCGTGTGCATCAGTTTGCCAAAGTCGAGCAGGTCATTCTCTGTGCCCCTGATGCGGAAGAATCGGAGCGCATGCTGCAAGAGATTACGGGACACGCGGAGGAATTGCTGCAATTACTTGAACTGCCGTATCGTGTTGTCGCCGTGTGTACCGGAGATATGTCGCAGAAAACGTACAAACAGTATGACATCGAGACCTGGATGCCGAGCCGTGGGGCATATGGGGAAACCCATTCGTCGTCGAATCTGCATGATTTTCAGGCTCGCCGTTCGAATATTCGTTGTCTGGATGCCGAAGGTAAGTTGGCCTATTGTCACACGCTGAATAATACGGCAGTGGCATCGCCGCGTATCCTGATTCCGTTGCTTGAGAATCATCAGCAGGAGGATGGAAGCATTCGCATTCCGGTAGCCCTGCGGCCCTATATGGGCGGCGCGGAGAGTTTGATTTTGCCAGAGCAGGATGAAGTGAAGTAGAGAGGTTATGTGACGCTTTAGGCAGTAGAAAAGGGGATGTTCCACACGTCAAGTTGCATGTGACGAGGGGACATCCCCTTTTAATGATAATACTTTTTTAGGATCCGATCTCCTAATATGTTGTGCCAAATTTTACTGATCTGTATCGTGCTTGGACCTAAAATGTAGCTTACTTTCTTCACAAATTTCTTCGTTTATGTAAGTAAATAAACTTATTTCTTAAATGTTAACGCAGCTTCCATTCACGCTCGTTAATGATTTCAATTTGTCCAGATTCAAGGGCTTTTTTGAAACGATTGCGGGCTGTTTTCATCAATAGAACCATTTCGTCTTCAGGACGAATCTTGGTGGATGTCGAAGTGACGATAGCTTTCATACGTTTACGGTTATTTTTGGGTGAAACCATATCAAGCAAATTCTTTTCGATCATACATATCCCACCCCATCTTTTAGGTTTATTAAAACAGTATTACGCGACCTTCCCATATTATACAATGAAAATCATGAATTGTTCCAAGACTCCCACTTACGTTATTCAACTTTATGCCAATCGTATCCGATATAATATAATAGAAGTAAAATATTGGATTATGGGAGATGGAGATAGAAATGAGTAGAATCAAATTGGCGCTTCGAGGCACACTTGCTCTAATTATGGCATTAACCGTACTGGTCCCTTCGTTGGCCTTGGCGGCTACTGGTGACGTGAAATCGATTGAAATAACCAATAGCAGCCCGCAGAAGATGAGTGTTTCCGAAACAGCTGCGCTTCAGGTGATGGCAACGGTAGAAGGTTTTGATAACAAGCAGGATGTTACCGAAGGCGTAACTTGGTCCACCAGTAATGCAGCAGTCGCGACGATGGTGAAAGGCAAAGTCAAGGCTGTGGCCGCGGGCGAAGCAACGATTTTTGCAGAGGTAGATGGGGCAAAAGCCCAGTTGGTTGTCCAAGTGCAGGAGAAGATCAAAAGCATCAAAGCTTCACCGAAATCCTACAGTTTTGTTAAAGGCAGTGAAAGCACCCTTCCGAAAGTAAGCATCACCCGTGCGAATGGTAAGGAAGAGGATGTGACGTCTGAGATTGTGTGGTCCGTATCCACTTCTTCGGCTGTGCTGGAAAACGGTAAAATCAAAGGGGTTACACCCGGCAGAGTATTGCTGCAAGGCAAATATGGAACAACGATCGTGAAAGTCCCTGTTGCTGTGACGGATGAGATTACTAAAGTTGAGGTCACTCCTGCCACAATGCAGCTGAACATCAAGAAGTCCAAAGCGTTGAAGGTTATCGGCACCTACGCGAATGGCAAAACGATCAACCTATCGAAACAAATCGTATGGACTTCTTCCAATACAAATGTAGCTGTCGTGAAAAATGGAACCGTTAAGACGCTGACCGAGGGACAAGCAACCTTGACAGGAACTTATCAAAATCAGACAATAAAGGCAGAGGTTACCGTTGTTCCTTTGCTCAAAAAGCTGATTACAGGCCAGAAAAAACTGGTTTTGTCCCCACAGGGAAGCACAACACTGAGTGTGATGGCCCAGTATGATACGGGCAAGACCACTGTTGTGACCAACAGTGCGGTGTGGAGCAGCACAAAGCCGGGCGTAGCGACAGTAACAAATGGCAAGATCGTGGCTGTAGGCAAAGGTAAAACGTCTATCACGGCCAAGTGGGGCAATAAAAAAGTGACGATCCCTGTTACGGTAAAATAAATCTTCATATAATGAAGCGCTTTGCATAAATCCAAACATAAATTCAGTACATCATCACGTTAAATATCATCAATGTGATTAAGGGTATCAGACAATCAGGGGCGTAGACATACGCTCCTTTTTTGGATATATAGAAATATGTATCTGGGATGCCCTCTGCTAGAACAACAATATAACAGGATTGGATGGGATGAATTATGAAAGCTTCGATTATAAGCTCAGATTCTAATTCTAGTGATCTGGCTTACCTGAAATATCTTCTTTTATCCCTAAGTTCCATACTAACATTTCAACGGAATACTACGATTGAGTGCATGAAGCAACGCACCTATGAAAAATACAGAGAAGGTTATCATTTAAAATGTCATGGTCAAGAGGAGGGAGCATGTTAATGACAGATCCAATGCAACCAGAGAACTGGCCTGCCTGGGCGACAGAGGCGGTAGAGATTGCTCCAGCCAACCCCAACTGGGACGCACAGGCTCAGGAAGAAATCCGGCAACTCAAACGTCTTCTACAGCAGTTTAATATCCATCAATTCGAACATATCGGAAGCACATCCATTCCCGGATTACCCGCCAAACCCATTATTGATTTGATGGCAGAGGTACAGTCATGGGACGACATGGATCTGATTGCGGATCAGCTGAATCCGTTGGGCTGGAACTACGTTCCGCCTGAACTGGATGGACGGGAGTACAGACGATTCTGGGTCAAGGTTAAGGATGGCAAGAGAGCTGTACACCTTCATCTGATGCGCCCGGGAGAAGAACGCTGGGATCGTCAAATTCGGTTTCGGGATGTGCTGAGAAAACGCCCAGATCTGGTGGAAGCTTACGCCGTCCTGAAGACGAAGCTTGCTAATGAGAACAAGGAAGATAGGGAATCGTATACCGCTGCCAAAACGCAATTTATTTTACAAGTGCTTGATGAAGGCGTGTGATGGATTGAAAAGCGTACTTATCAGAGAAAGGCTGATCTATTTCTTCGCAGTCATGATGACCATGGCGGCAGGAATCGCATCCAGACACTTTGGTAAACGATTGCCGGATTGGTTGCATGAACATTTCGGAGATGCATGTTGGGCGGGCATGATTTATTTCGGAGTACGCATGGTGTGGCCTCATCGCAGCTTGGTATGGGCGATGTGTTTGAGCTGTGTATTCAGCTGGATGATTGAGTTCTCGCAGTTGATCCAGACGCCTTGGCTGATTGAGATACGCTCTACCGTATTAGGTGCACTTATTTTGGGACATGGATTTCTAGTGATCGATCTGATTCGATATACGGTCGGTATTCTGTGCATGGTTATGATAGATCGTTATTTCCTGAGAAATAAGGTGGGTGGATCATGAACTCAATTGAATCATGGAGGTGTGCTGCATGAATGTAGAAAAACTTTTTGCCGAATTGCCCGAATTCGAAACACAGCGGTTAAGATTGAGACGTCTTACGATGGATGATCTCGATGAATATTATGCGTTTGCCTCTGATCCACGAGTGAGTCAGCAAAGCTTGTGGAATTGCCATGAGACGGTTGAAGATTCAATGCAATATATTCAGCGGGTACTGGATAATTTTGAACGGAAAACGGTCTATATCTGGGCTTTTGTCCTGAAGGAAACAGGGACGTTAATTGGGAGGGGTGGCATTTTTCATCTCAACGATTCTATGCAGAGTGCTGAACTGGGGTACGCAATAGCCAGCAGCCAATGGGGTAAGAGTCTCGCAGCAGAAGCGATGCAACCCATCGTGGATTATTGTTTTCAGGAACTGGACTGCAATCGGTTGGAGGGGAAATGTAATGCAGGCAACATAGGTTCTGCACGTGTTATGGAAAAGCTGGGCATGTCGTACGAAGGTTTGCTGCGTAAACAGTTGAAGATCAAAGGTGTATTTACGGATCAAAAATTGTACTCCCGTATCCGGGATGATCTATAATACTTCCAATGACACATAGGGTACATCGCAGAAATTGAAGGAGGCGGAACCATGATCTATAGTATTATTTCCCGTTCGTTGTGGGAGCAAGTGTCAAAGGGGACTGAGTATGCACCAGATAGCCTGGAGACAGACGGATTCATTCATTGTTCCACCAAGGAGCAGATTCCATGGGTAGCTGGGCAATACTATGCAGGCCGCACGGATCTTTTATTGCTTAGCATTGATGAGAAAGCGTTAAAGCCGGAACTGGTGTATGAGGATCTGTACGAATTGAATGAACTATTTCCACATATCTATGGAGAACTCAATCTGGATGCGGTTCGTAAAGTCATTCCATTTGCACCAAATGCAGACGGCACATTCTCATTTCCTGAATAAAGTAACATGTGACGGATCTGTCTGAACGTGATCAGGGGACACATACTTTTCCGAAGGGTGGTTAACGGATGGATATGAATCAGGTTTTTCTGGAGACAGCGGAGAAGCAATTTCTGTATTACAAGCAGCTCGGGGAAAAAGCGATGGCACAATTGGAGTCTGAGCAATTGTTTCAATCCTGGAATGAAGATGCGAACAGCATAGCGGTGGTTGTAAAACATCTATGGGGCAATATGCTGTCCCGTTGGACGGATGTACTGACAACAGATGGTGAGAAACCGTGGCGTGAACGGGATGCCGAATTCGTGAATGATATTGCTTCCCGGGAAGAGTTGATTGCCAAATGGGAGGAAGGCTGGACATGCCTGCTCGAAGCCATTCGTTCATTTACCCCGGAACAATTGTCTCATATCATATATATTCGCAATGAAGGGCATACCGTCATGGAGGCCATTATTCGGCAATTGGCACACTATCCATATCATGTCGGACAGATTGTATTTGCTGCGAAAATGCTTAAAGAAACAGCGTGGGACAGTCTCTCGATCCCAAGAAACGGGTCTGCTCAATATAATGGCGGCAAATTTGCCAAGCCGAAGGCACGCAAACATTTTACAGAAGATGAACTTCATATCGAAAAAGGTGAGGAACAACAATGACTGAAATTGCATTGATTCGTCATGGAAGCACAGCGTGGAACAAGGAAAAACGTTCGCAGGGACAGACGGACAATCCGCTGGATCAGGATGGAAGGGAACAGGCGGTTTTACTTGCCGCGAGACTGGCCGAGGAATCCTGGGATGCCATCTATGCAAGTGACTTGGAACGTGCAAGTGAGACGGCTCGCATCATTGGTGACCGCTTGGGCATTCAAGAGATCCATCTGGACTCCAGACTTCGCGAGATGGGCGGAGGACAGGTCGAAGGAACGACGGAAGAGGAACGGTTAGCCAAGTGGGGAGCGGACTGGAGTACCCTGGATCTGGGACGAGAGCTTGCAGATGCAGGGACTGTTCGAGGCAGTGCGGTGCTTGAAGAGATTGTACAGCAGCATCCTGATGGAAAAGTAATCGTGGTCAGTCACGGAGCCGTCCTGCGGAATACATTACGAGGTCTGGTGCCTGAACTTGATATTAGCGTGAAGTTGTCCAATACATCCATTACCCGGATTGCCAAGAAAGATGATACATGGCAATGCGAACTGTACAATTGCAGCGTGCATTTGAATTCGTCCAAGGACGCAGAATAGATGGATGCTCTGACGTTAAAGCAAAAATTGCAGCATACCCAGTCAGCTAATCGGTCCATCGACCATGTGGAACAGCCTTATGAATTGGCGCTGCATATGATGAAACATATTGGCAGTCCTGACCCTGTCCTGCGGGATGAATTGATCTATACTACGTTTGCAACCTGGATTGGAAAGGGTGTATTTACGGAAGACGAGCTGATGCATCTGTTGCAGTTGGCTCTGGATGATCAGCACCTCTTCCATGGCATCGGAGAGCAGGGAACGGACAGTGTGTTTACACGGACGTTCTCCATATTGTTACTGCCTCCAATCCTGAATCTGGATCGTGAGAAACCTTTCCTGAACAAGGTGGATATCGTAGGGATTCATCATCGGTTGATTACATTTCTGCAATGTGAAAAAGATCTTCGCGGCTATGTCGATGATAAGGGCTGGGCGCATGCCCCCGCACATGCGGCGGATGCGGTTGAAGACCTGGCTCAGTCACCATATCTGGAGCGAATGGATCTGCTGGAACTTCTGCATGCAATCAGTCGGAAAATAACCGAATCAAGTGAAGTTTACCTCCATGATGAAGATCAGCGAATAGCGCATGCTGTAGTGACCATTCTTCGACGCAATTTGTTGGAACAAAAAGATATTACGTTGTGGATCGATTCCCTTCATCAAGAAACAAAGGCAGTAAACAGATCACTTCTGGACACCAGTCATAGGAACCTGAATGTGCGTCTGTTTTTGCAGACACTGTATCTTGCGATACGTACAGAAGAAGACGAGCCGTTTCCGGCAGTTCGTTCACTAGTATTGCTGGCATTGGAGAGAGAGAAATAACGATACTTTAAACGTGTGGACAAAGGGGAGATGGCGCATGAGCGAATTACCGTATGCTTGGACAGAGGAGATCTTATTTCCGCTGGGTGAGACAGCCGTTATCATCGATTGCGGGGATCGCTTGTCTGACGCGGTGCAGCGCAGAGTGACGTCTGTATGTGCTTTGCTGGAAAAAAGCACTCTGCCGGCTATGATCGAATGGGTGCCTTCATACACGTCCGTTACACTATTTTATGATCCGTTCATCTCTCCCTACCCTGAGTTGTGCCGCGCTCTGCTTCAACAGTTGAACCAAATGAAGGAATCCGTACAAGACAAGCCCAGAACGGTCACGATTCCCGTATGTTACGGTGGCGAATGGGGGCCTGATCTGGACTATGTTGCCAGTGAGCATGGACTGACTTCAGAGGATGTTATTGCAATTCACACATCCGGGGATTATCTCGTCCATATGATTGGATTTGCCCCAGGTTTTCCGTATCTCGGTGGGTTATCTGAACGAATTGCTACGCCCAGACGGGCAACGCCAAGGATTCGGGTAGATGCCGGTACAGTAGGAATTGGTGGCAAACAGACGGGAATCTATCCGGTGGACACACCCGGAGGATGGCAATGTATTGGACGAACGCCACTCCGGTTGTTTCGGCCGGATGAGAAGGTACCGAGTTTGCTGGCAGCAGGGGATCGGGTTCGATTTGAACAGATTACGAAGCAGGACTATCTGGCGTTGAAGCGGATGGAGGGCGAACGATGAGTATTGAAGTGATTCGTCCTGGGCTGTTATCTACCATTCAGGATGAAGGCAGAACCGGCTATCGCAGGTATGGTATTCATCCTGGCGGGGTCATGGACACCTTTGCAGCCAGAGCCGCCAATATGCTTGTGGGCAACCCCCGCAATGCGGCAGTGCTGGAGATGACGATGACGGGGCCGGAGCTTCGATTTCAGGAGAGCCAGCTAGTCTCATTATGTGGGGGTGATCTGACAGCAACGGTGGATCATCTGCCTGTACCTTTGTGGCGTCCTGTGCTGGTGCGGGCTGGAAGTGTACTGAAGTTTGGCCCATGTCGTCATGGCTTGCGCTGTTATCTGGCGTTAGCGGGCGGAATAGCTGCGCCGGAAGTAATGGGCAGTCGAAGTACAGATCTTAAGACCGGTATTGGCGGTTTGGCAGGAAGACCCCTGCGTGTGGCAGACCTGTTATCTACAGGTGAACCTTCTGGTGAAGCAAAAGTATGGATGAAGCGTATGGAGCAGCAGGTAGAAAAGAGTGAGTGGGACCGCCGAATATTGGCGCCTGCGTGGTTCTTATCTGAACGCGAAAGACCTGACTATTATGGGAGATCTGTTATTCGTGTGATGGAGAGTATAGATAGTTCGCTGTTCAGCGAGGCAAGTCTGGGACAATTCTACGCAGAAAAATACGTAATCTCTCCGCAATCCGATCGGATGGGCTATCGCATGCAAGGCTCCAGACTGGAGCTGAATCAGCCGCTGGATCGGCTGTCTGAAGCCGTTACCTATGGCACGGTGCAGGTGCCACCAGATGGTCAGCCAATCATCTTGATGGCAGATCATCAGACGATTGGAGGTTATCCTGTTATAGCACAGGTAGCTCAGGTGGATATGCCAATCTTGGCTCAGGCTAGGCCGGGAACCCGAATTTCGTTTGAACAGATTACGCATGATCAAGCCCGGCAGTTGTACATGGGACAGGAGATCAACATGCAGCTCATGGATAAGCTGATACGCAGAAGAATGGCATGAATGGAGGGTACGCAATGAATACCTCAAAAACATTGGATATCAATTGTGATCTGGGCGAAAGTTATGGTATATATCGCACGTTATCGGATGACGCCATTCTGCCCTTAATTACATCAGCCAATATTGCCTGCGGGTTTCATGCAGGGGACCCGGCTACGATGCGGATAACGATGGAGAAGGCATTGGAGCATCAGGTGGCAATTGGAGCCCACCCCGGGTTGCCGGATCTGCAAGGGTTTGGCAGAAGACGTATGGACATTACGCCACGGGAAGCATATGACATGGTGGTGTATCAGATCGGTGCGCTGGATGCCTTTGTCCGTGCAAGTGGGGGGCGAATGCATCACGTGAAACCGCACGGTGCCTTATACAATATGGCTGCAGAAGATATGAAGCTTGCTGAAGCCATCGTGGAGGCAATCTATCAAGTACAACCCGAGTTATATCTGTATGGTCTGGCGGGTAGTGAGCTGATTCACGCTGCGGATCGCATCGGTCTGCGCAGTGTGAGCGAGGTGTTTGCGGATCGAACCTATGGGGCGGATGGTAAGCTAACCCCTCGAAGCCAAGCGGGAGCTGTCATTGAAGAGTCGGGACAAGCGATTGCTCAAGTGATCCAGATGGTGAAAGACGGAGTGGTTGTATCCACGGATGGCACACGGGTTTTCATTAAGGCAGAGACGGTCTGTATCCACGGTGACGGAGCGAATGCTCTTGCATTTGCTCAAGAGATTCGTCATGTGCTGGAATCGGAAGGCATTCAGTTATCCGCGCATACAACGGGATGATACGCCTGTTCAGCAGAACAATAGTATTATGAGGTTGAACGGATGGAACTTTGAAATTTTGAATGACAAGGAGTGAACGAACAGAATGAAACCCATACGCAACTCGGCAAAGGCCGTCATTGTGCAGGATGGAAGATTGCTGGTCATCCGGCTGGAAGACCAATATGGTACCGCTTATGTATTTCCAGGTGGAGGACAAGAGAAGGGTGAAGAACTCAAGGATGCGGTCGCGCGCGAATGTCTGGAGGAGATTGGTCAGGCTGTGAACGTGGGAGAGTTGTTACATATTCGAGAGTATATCGGAAAAAATCATGAATTCGCCGAGTGGGATGCAGATATCCACCAGGTTGAATTTTATTTTGCGTGCAGCCTGATCAATCCGAAGGCAACTATTTTTGAAGGCTCCAATCCTGACGACCATCAAGTCGCCGTGGAATGGATTGCTCTGGAAGAGCTGTCTCAGGTTCGATTGTATCCAAAAACCATTGGTGAGTTGCTGCTTCAATCGGGTTCTTCCTCAATCTATCTTGGAGATTTAAATTAAATCAGCCATGAAGAAATTTTGCGATAACCCTTTTATGTAAATATTTTTATAAAGCGATTTTCCGATTTTGTCACGTTTGCGAACAGGTTCATGGGATTCACCATAGGTGAGGTGGGTACACTATAAGTACAGGCTTATTACAGAGCAGCATTAAGCTGGCTCTAGTGATAAGCGATTAATGAACTGTCATTAAACAAAAGAGAGAGTAACAACTACACTTCTCTTTGTACTTTTATTAATCAACCTTAATTGGGAGAACGGTAGACGTAGTGGAGGGGACGGAATCGATTCTGAGGAAGCGAAGCGTTCGCCTTTATCACCGGATTTTCCCTTTGAGAAAAGGGAATCCAAAAAATCCGGGGATAACAGCGATCCAAAGAACGATCCGTACCCGGAACGGCCGCCTACAAGAGTCCTCCCAATATCCCCCCAAACCGAAAGGAGCACTTCCCATGAACCAGACTGAATTGGAACAAAATATTGTAAAAGCATTGAAAAACAACCCTTTTTGCAGCTTCTCGACTGTGGAGAATGGTAAACCGAAATCCCGTTATATGGCGCTTTTCAACGATGGATTGAACATTCACCTGGCAACGAACCGCCGTACACACAAAGTAGAGGAACTGGAGAATAATCCGAATGTTAGCCTGCTACTTGGTTATGAGGCTGGTGGTTCCAAGGAAGTGGTTGAGATTGAAGGAACCTGTGAAGTGACCAAGAACGAAGGTTTGCGTGAGCAAGTATGGAACGACGAACTGAAGGCGTGGTTCGATGGACCTAATGATCCGAACTATGTCATTCTGGACATCACCCCGACTCGTATTGAATATACAGGAAAAGATCATGAACATCATGTGTGGGAACAATAATGCAACGATGAAAATAACCTCTGCAAAATAGCGTCCTTATGCGGAATGCTCGCAGAGTTCTATCCAACCGTGAAAGCCGTCAAGGCTTCACGGTTTTTTTGCGTGCATGAATAAAGATGAATTGGATATACATGTAAGACACATGTAATATACGTATTTTAAAGATAATAAGTACAATATACCTACTAAAATGTTGAAAATAATGTCGAAATCACGCATGATAATGTAAACTGGCCTAGGTATGTGCGGGTAATGTAAAAAAATAATGCTTTTCAATGGCTGAACATTGCGTTATGATTTGGAATGTAAACGACAAGCACAGACATAAATAGATGTTCATGTGAGATAAACTTACCTGAAATTCCGATGCATGTCATCAGAGCGTCAGTACGCACAACCCATGAGATCTATCTTTTTTCTGCGCTCTTCGTTTGCCCAATAATGCATGATTCAATGTACATAACCGGGAGGGGTTATTTTGAAAACGAGTAAAAAAGTATTATCAAGCCTGACTGCCGCTTTGGTTGCATTAAACGTGCTTGCGGTGTTTCCGGTACCTGTATCGGCTGCGGATGCTGCCAAAGTTAAACTGCGGATCATGGAGACAACAGACATTCATGACAATCTGATTAACTACGACTATTATTCCGACAAAGAAACAGACCAGTATGGCCTTGCCAAAACAGCTACACTGATCAAGAAAGCGCGTGATGAAGCCAAGAACAGCTTACTGTTCGACAATGGTGATCTGATTCAGGGTAACCCGCTGGGAGACTATGTTGCGAAGATTGATCCACTGAAAAAGGGTGAGACTCACCCTGTATATAAAGCGATGAATCTGCTCGATTATGATGCAGGTAACATCGGTAACCATGAGTTCAACTATGGTCTGGACTTCCTGGACATGACGCTGGAGGGAGCGAACTTCCCTTACATTAATGCCAATGTCTATGTAGACGATGGTGATGATGATGAGACGAATGACAAGAATTACTTCACACCGTATGAGATTTTGGATAAAAAAGTAACGGACGAGACTGGCAAAGAACATACGATCAAAGTGGGTGTGATCGGATTTGTACCGCCACAAGTCATGCAGTGGGACAGCGCTAACCTTGAAGGCAAAGTCATCGCCAAGGATATTATTGCTACCGCTAAAAAATTCATTCCAAAAATGAAGGCTGAAGGTGCCGACATTATTGTAGCCATTCCCCACTCCGGATTTGAGGATATCCCTCAAACGGATCTGATGGAGAACTCCGTGTTGTACCTGAGTCAGGTAGAAGGCATTAATGCCATTTTGTTTGGACATGCTCACAAAGTATTCCCAAGTGCTGATTTTGCCGGCAAAAAAGGGGTAGACCTTGAGAAAGGTACAATTAATGGTGTACCTGCTGTAGAGCCAGGGTTCTGGGGAGATCATCTGGGTATTATCGATCTGGACTTGGAGCTGGTTGATGGCAAATGGAAAGTGGTGGATTCCAAAACGGAAGCACGCCCAATCTATGACACAGCCAACAAAAAGCCACTGGTAGATGCGGATCAGGACATCATTGATGCGGTTCATGAAGAGCATGAAGGTACATTGGAGTATGTTCGTGGTCCCGTTGGCGAAACGACAGCACCGATCAACAGCTTCTTCGCTCTGGTTCAGGATGATCCATCCATTCAGATCGTAACGAATGCACAGAAATGGTATGTCGAAAAACATATGCAAGGTACGGAATATGAGAAAATCCCTGTATTGTCGGCAGGTGCACCATTCAAAGCGGGTGGACGTTCAGGCGCTTCGTATTACACGAATATTCCTAAAGGCACCATTGCGATCAAAAACGTTGCTGACTTGTACGTATATCCAAATACGGTACATGCTGTAATGGTTAACGGCGCAGAACTGAAAGAATGGCTGGAATGGTCTGCAGGCCAGTTCAACCAGATCGACCCGGCCAAAGGTGGACAACAACAACTGATCAATAATGACTTCCCAACGTACAACTTCGATGTTATCGATGGGGTAACGTATCAGATTGATGTGACCCAACCAGCCAAATACGATAGCAAAGCTACGATCGTTAATGCATCCGCAAGCCGGATCAAGGACCTGAGCTTTAACGGCAAACCGATTGACCCAGCGCAAAAATTCATTGTAGCGACAAATAACTATCGTGCTTCTTCATCCAAACTGGCTAACCCGGACGGCAAACGGATCGTTCTGGCTGCACCGGATGAGAACCGTCAAGTGATCATCGACTACATCCGTGAAAATAAAACGATTAATCCGGCAGCGGACGGCAACTGGTCCCTGGCACCAATCAAACCATCTGCGAGTGTAACCGCAGCAGCGCTGAACGATCTTGAAGTTGTGTTTGCTTCTTCCCCGGATGCGAAAGGTCTGGTTGAAGCGAATCCGGCGATGTCATTCATCAGTACGAACCAAGAAGGTTTTGCAGAGTATGGCTTGAAACTGACTGGTGAAGCAACGACAACACCTGAAACAGGTACGGAGCCAGCTCCAACGCCTAAACCAACTCCAACACCAACGCCTAAGCCACAACCAGAGAAACCGGCAACCAATAACAAGGTTGTACACGTGGTGAAAAAAGGGGATAACCTGTACCGCATCGGTTTGAAATATGGTGTGGACTGGCGCAAGCTTGCGACAGCTAACAAAATCTCAAATGTGCATAACCTGAAAGTTGGACAGAAAATCGTGATTCCCGCTTCTTAAAGTTTAATAAGCGGTGAGGGAGGAGGCCGACAGTCATCAGACTGTCGGTCTTTTTTCTGTAATTTTGAATATATTTGTTTCAGTAACCGTCATATACGAAGTCATCAAAACAGTAGAGATTAATTCTAAGACCCATGATATAATATTTACAAACTTTGGGTATATACAAGTGAACATTAATGGACATGGAATTATAAATTGGCAAGGGGGTCCTACATGAATTGCAGTGGCTGCAGTCCAATCTATCCTATAGAGGGCCAAGGTACCTTATACCTGCGTCCCATTTCCCCCGCTTTGCTGGAAGCGCTGCAAACGCCGGGAAGACTTATCGAAACGTCGGATGACAGGATGTGGATGCATTTTTCGAATCTTGAGGCGGTTCAGAGCTTAATAGAAAAGATCGGCGAGATGGATCCAACATTACGTGATTCCCTAACCGTTCAGATTATGCCTTTATACGAACAGGCGAATGAAGAAAGCTGGATTAGTCTAACCATGCAGGAGTCCCGTTTCAAGCATGCGGAGCTTGTTTCCATTATTCTGGAGCATCAATTCAGCAGTCATATGCAACCCATCGTTGATGCATCGGAGCAGATTATCGGATATGAGTTTTTGCTTCGTCCTGCTGAGAATGGCAGATCCTTCAGTTCCTATGAATTATTTGAAGTTGCGCGCGAAACCGGACTACATTCTTTTCTGGATCGAACGGCGCGTATTACTGCTATTGAGACCAGTGCCCTGTTTTTGCCGCATGGTGTCAAACGCTTCGTAAATTTCCTGCCTTCCTCCATATATAACCCCGAATATTGTCTGACACATACGTTTGAAGCGATTGAACGTCTTTCGCTTGACCCTAAAGATTTTGTGTTTGAAGTCGTGGAAACAGAGCAGATTCAGCATATGCCCATCTTGCAGCAGATATTTGAGGTGTATCGTTCCCGTGGAATGTCGGTTGCACTGGATGATGTGGGTGCCGGATATTCGACAATAGAGTTAATGAATCGGTTAGAACCGGATTTTGTCAAAATAGATCGAAGTCTTATTGACCGTTGTGATCAGGATTCGGCCAAACAACAGAAAATTCTTCATATTGTTGAGATGTCGAATCGATTTGGAGGTCAAGTCCTTGCCGAAGGGGTCGAACGGATGGAAGAGTTTGAATTCTGTCGTTCCATAGGTATTGAGCTTGCACAGGGCTACTATTTTGGTAAACCCTCGGCACAACCTCCAGGCGAGCCATACTCCAATACTTCATTTAATTCATGGAATAATTAGTAACCTGTACCCTGTACAAGTCACTTCTGATCAGAGGTGACTTGTTTGGCGTGCCTGTACATTTTTCTCTCAAATAAATCCCATCATTTAGCCGATATATATAGATAAGCCTTATAGAGTGTTCCATACATAAAAAGAAAGAGGGCATTTCTACATTTAGAGGGGGATAAAGACATGAGTGAAACTCAGGATAACAAACCAATGAAAGCAGCGAAACCTGCCAAAGCAAAACATAATCAAAATAAAAAGAAGAAGAAAAAGAAAGGTTTCGTCTGGAATATAAGGAACAAACTATTGGTCTCCTTCCTGGCCGTTCTGCTCCTGCCAAGCTTGGCGATCGGCTTGATCACACTAACGATGGCTGAAGATGGCGTACAAGGACAATTAGTGGATAGTGCCAAGCAAAGTGTGAGCACTGCCAATACCATTGTAGAAAGCCAAGTGAATTACAAGATCCATGACATTAACTATTTCTCGGATGCCCTTGATCCGAGCCTAATCAAAGGGGAGAACGATAGTCCCGAGCTTCAGTTGAAGCTGGAGCAATATCTGGGCTTGCATCCCGATGCCATGAACATTTTTGTAGGAACAACGGACGGAGTCATGGTTCGAGGTAAAGCAACAGCGAGCAGTACGCGAGGAGATGCATATGATCCTAGGGAGCGGGAGTGGTACAAACTGGCGATGGAAAAGCCGGGTACAGCCGTTGTATCCGCTGTGTCTGTTAATACCGATGGCGTTGCAGTTGTATTTATTTCCAAAACATTAAAGGACCAATCCGGTGTTGTCGGTTTGTCTCTGGATCTGACAGACCTGCAAGAGCAAGCATCCATTAAGGTGGGTAAAGAAGGCTACGTCATTATTTTGGATGCAAACAAAAATTATGTCGTATCGCCTGTAGCAGATGCCGGTACACAGGAAGCGAGTGGTTTGCTGGATGAAATGTATGAGGGTAAAGAAGGTCAATTCGATTACGTATTCAATGAGCAACACAAAACGATGATCTTTGCTACCAATGAAGCAACGGGCTGGAAAATTGCCGGCACGATGTTCAAAAGTGAAATAACCAATGCGAGCAAGGACATTCGCATGATTACATTTATAGTGATCCTAGCGGCCACGTTCCTTACGCTCATCTTTATTATCTGGTTCACACGCTCCATGCTGCGTCCGATCAAACGACTTCAGGAGTCGGCCAGAGCGGTTAGTAAAGGTGACTTGACCGTGAAAATGGAAACAGGTCGTAAAGATGAAGTCGGGGAACTGGCAAAATATTTTGAACGTATGGTTGATAACCTGCGGATGATGATTCTTGGTGTACAGGAAACGACAGAGCAAGTATCTGCTTCTTCTCAAGAGTTGTCTGCCAGTGCAGAACAAACCACCAAAGCGATTGAACATTCAACACAGGCCATTCAGGAACTGGCCGAAGGTGCTGAGCAGCAAGTAAACAGTGTGAAAGACGGATCGGGACAGATGAGCCGAATGGCAGAAGATGTTCGGATGATGTCTGAGCGTGTGCAATCCATTACGGCGAATATGCGGAATACGTCCGGAGCGGCTTCTTCTGGGAATGAGGCAGCAGGACAGGCTGTGGAGCAGATGAACAGCATCCAGCAAACCGTGGAGCAGCTGGGAACTGTGGTTCAATCTCTGAATGCTCGTTCCGTTGAGATTGGTAGCATGGTGGATGTCATTGCATCCATCTCCAAACAAACGAACTTGCTCGCATTGAATGCTTCTATTGAAGCGGCCAGAGCAGGGGATGCAGGTCGTGGGTTTGCAGTTGTAGCCGGTGAGGTACGCAAACTGGCAGAAGAATCCGGAAGCTCGGCAGCGCAGATCGGTCAGGTCGTTCATAATATCCGTCAGGACATGGATGCCGCTCTAATCGCCATGAATGCGGCTCAGACTCGGGTGGGAGAAGGAATTCAGGCTGTGAATACGTCTGGACAATCCTTTGCTCAGATTCGGGAGGCGGTGGAAGATGCGGTTCATACATTGGATGACTTGTCCGCAACAACGAAACAACTGGAGAGTGGGGCATCCCACGTTGCCAAGGCGATGAGCGATATTTCGAATGTGACCCAGGAATCGGCTGCGAATACAGAATCCGTGTCTGCATCTTCGCAAGAACAACTGGCATCGGTAGAAGAGATTGCTTCATCGTCGGCACATCTGAACAGTATGGCGGAACAATTGCAAGGATTGCTTGGCATGTTCAAGATGGTGGAGGATACGCCGAAGGATAAGGGCAAAGAATAAATTTTAGCATTTTAGCAACATAATTTATCACAACTTTTATATATAGAAGAAAATAAAGATAGACAATGTTCCTGTAGCCCTGTATAAATATATCGTCTGGTTATTCTGCGCGTATAGCGGTGTAATCTTACAAAACAAGATCGAATTAACGAAATAATATATGGATACAGGGTACAGCAGGAGGCTCTATGGTATACGTAGCAATACTGATTTTTGTAGTAACAATCACCTTGGTAATCTGGCAACCTCGTGAATTGGGGATCGGTTGGACTGCATCGGGTGGGGCATTGGTTGCCTTGCTATGCGGGGTCGTCAGCTTGAACGATGCCTCGGATGTAGCATCCATTGTATGGAATGCAACGCTGGCCTTTGTTGGCATTATTATGATTTCTCTCATTCTCGACGAGACGGGTTTCTTTGAATGGGCTGCCCTTCATATGGCAAGGCTGGCTGGAGGAGACGGTCGCAGACTGTTCTTCTACTCCATTCTGCTGGGAGCCGCAGTATCTGCCCTGTTCGCCAATGATGGTGCAGCGCTCATCCTGACGCCAATTGTACTGGCGATGGTGCGGGCATTAAAGTTTGATGAGCGTATGGTACTGGCTTTTGTAATGGCGAGTGGATTTATCGCGGATACTACATCGTTGCCGCTGGTCGTCAGCAATTTGGTTAACATTGTGTCTGCCGATTTCTTTGGCATTACATTTGTAGAGTATGCGGTACGCATGGCCGTGCCGAATCTGATCTCGATTGTAGCGAGTACGGGGATGTTATTCTTGTTTTATCGCAAAAGCATACCCCAGCGCTACGACATCTCTCTAGCACGCGATCCGAAGGAAGCAATACGTGATCCACGGATGTTCCGAATTGCCTGGTTCATGCTTGGGCTGTTATTGGTGGCTTACGCATCCAGTGAGTTTCTGCCGATTCCCGTGTCGGTGATCGTGGGCTCCGTTGCGCTGCTGTTCGCTTTACTGGCACGCAAGAGCGAGGCTGTTGATCTGAAACGGGTCATTAAGGAAGCGCCATGGTCAATTGTGGTGTTCTCCGTGGGCATGTATATCGTCGTATATGGACTGCGGAATGCAGGGTTAACGGATCATCTGAGCCGCTGGCTGGATGCCATAGCAGAGCATGGTCTGCTGGCTGCTTCGCTCGGAATGGGCATCATAGCGGCCGTATTGTCATCGGTCATGAACAACCTGCCTACCGTATTGATTAACCTGCTAGCCATCCAGGGCGCGCATACCGAAGGTATCATTCAGGAAGCATTGATCTATGCCAATGTCATTGGTTCCGACCTGGGTCCCAAAATGACCCCAATTGGATCACTTGCCACATTGCTGTGGCTGCACGTGTTATCCCGCAAAGGTGTGAAGATTACATGGGGGTATTATTTCAAGGTAGGCATCATCCTGACGATTCCAACATTGTTAATTACCCTAGCTGGATTGGCATTGTGGTTATGGATTCTGGGTTAGTGAAAATTAGATTTTACATTAAGTATTAATAAGATAATCTGTTGTATTGTAAAAGCTGCTCTCACAGCTGGTGCTACGCACTGGCAATGAGGCAGTTTTTTTGTTGCCTGCTTTTGTAACTTCTATAGAGGAAACAGATTTTCTTTCTCTATCAAAGAATCAACAAAGTATTTACACAAGGCCAGCCTTTTATAGGGCTGGCCTTCTTTGCCTACTTCCCAGGCAGGAGATTGAAATGCCTGAGATCCAACGAGCGCTGACACAGCGAAGGGAACGGAACGATTGTGGAAAAGCGAAGCGTTCGCCTTTATCCCCGGATGTATTCCTTGGAAAAAGTAAATCATATAAATCCGGGGATAACAGCGATTGAAACAACGTCCGTTCCCGAAGCGGCCACTTCAGCGTCAAATAAATCCTAAATATTTCAATATACAGCCGATATTTTTAACATTGCGTTTACAAAACACTGATTTTAAGATGACATACCGAAACTACAATAAGAAAAGAGTTGATGGTGAACAAACAAATTCACAAAACGCCATCACTACATTGGGGGAGGAAAACAAAACATGTTTAAAAAGTTGCCGTTTATTTTGATGACCTTAACGTTCGTACTGGTGCTCGCTGCATGCGGATCGAAAAATGACGCGGGTACAGAGGGTGCTGCAAGCAATGGATCAGGGGAAGCTGCTGCTGAGCTTAGCGGTAACATTCTGGCAGTCGGATCGACAGCATTGTTACCTCTGGTAGAACAAGCTGGACAGAAATTTATGGCAGTTGATGAATATAAGAACGTAACGGTTCAAGTTCAAGGTGGCGGTAGTGGTACTGGTTTGACACAAGTATCTGACGGACAAGCTACAATCGGTAACTCTGATGTATTCGCAGAAGAGAAACTGGAGGACGAAGCCAAAGTAAAAGAACTGGTCGACCATCAAGTAGCCGTAGTAGCTATGGCTCCAGTTAGCAACAAAGATGCAGGTGTAGAAGATTTGACGAAACAACAACTGGTCGACATTTTCTCCGGTAAAGTAACGAACTGGAAAGACGTTGGTGGCGCGGATAAAGCAATCGTTATTGTAAACCGTCCAAGTAGTTCCGGTACTCGTGCAACGTTCGAGAAGTATGCATTGGGTGCAAAAATGGATGATATCCAAGGTTCGATTCAAGAAGATTCTTCTGGTAACGTAAAAAAATTGGTAGCTGAAACGCCAGGTGCTATTGGTTACCTTGCCCTGTCTTACTTGGATGACAGCTTGCAAGTGTTGAAATACGAAGGTGTAGAAGCAACAGTTGAGAACGTAGAAGCAGGAACTTATCCAGTGTGGGCTTACGAGCACATGTACACAAAAGGTGAGCCGGATGCAGCAACAAAAGCGTTCCTGGACTACATCCTGAGTGACGAAATTCAACAAAACGACGTGACAGAACTTGGATACATTCCAATGTCAGGTATGAAAGTAAAACGCGATGCAGCAGGTAATGTGGTTCAATAATCTTTGAACTTGCGCATACAGCGAAAGAGGCGGACTTAGGTCCCGCCTCTTTACGCGGTTTGCTCTGAAATAATCCCATATTTTGCATTAATTCTACTATAGAAGGATGGTTGTTATGGAACAGACCGAAGGGGGAACGGTAATGAATAACAAGTTGAAACCGCGCCGGCCCTTAAAAGAGAAACATTATTGGGAAGAGTGGACGGGACGGATCTATACGTCGATTTGTGTCGTTTTCCTGATCGTTGTCATGTTTTCCATTGTTTATTTTGTAGCGTCCAAAGGACTGTCCACATTTTTCCAAAACGGAATAAGCATAAGCGAATTCCTTGGTGGAAAGACGTGGAATCCAACTGGAGAACCTGCGTTCTACGGGGCATTGCCGTTCATTACAGGTTCTTTCATTACAACCTTGCTTGCAGCATTGATCGCTAGTCCACTTGGCCTGTGTGCAGCACTCTTCATGACAGAGATTGTACCGGGTAAAGGGAAAAAGATATTGCAGCCCGCGATTGAGCTCTTGTCTGGAATTCCATCCGTTGTGTACGGATTTATCGGTCTGAGTGTCATCGTACCTTTGCTGCGCAGTATCTTTGGTGGAACAGGCGTCGGGATTGCAGCCGGATGTCTTGTTCTGGCGGTAATGATTCTTCCTACGGTAACAAGTATTATGGCAGATGCGTTGTCTGCTTTGCCAAAAGGATTACGTGAATCCTCGTACGCACTGGGTGCCACTCGCTGGCAAACCATCTACCGTGTCATCATTCCAACGACTTTGCCAGCTTTGTTGACAGGTGTCGTTTTGGGTATGGCTCGTGCTTTTGGTGAGGCCCTTGCTGTGCAGATGGTCATCGGTAATGCACCGCATGTTCCAACATCCTTGCTCGAATCAGCTTCAACATTAACAAGTGTAATTACACTCAGCATGGGTAACACCACGATGGGTTCTGTTCATAACAATGCACTGTGGAGTATGGCGCTTGTCCTGTTGGTGATGACATTTGTCTTCGTCATTCTGGTTCGCCTGCTTGAGAGGAGGAACCGGGTATGAAAATGAAGGCAAAGACGGTAGATAAGATTGCAACATCTGTTATCGTTGTATTGGCCCTGTTCATTGTTATTATATTGCTCGGTCTGCTTGGCTTTATCATGTATAGAGGAATTGGACATATTAGCTGGAACTTCCTGACGAGTGCACCACAGTTGCTTAAGGGTGGCGGCGGGATTGGTCCACAGCTCTTTAACTCTATATTCTTGCTTGTCCTGACATTAATTGTGACCATCCCACTCGGATGGGGCGGCGGAATTTACATGGCGGAATACGCCAAGCCAGGCAAGATTACCAGCTTCATTCGTCTTGTCGTTGAAGTGTTGTCATCATTCCCTTCCATCGTTATCGGTTTGTTTGGTCTCTTGTTGCTAGTCAATCAATTTGGTCTTGGTTTCTCTCTGATCTCGGGTGCCTTGGCTCTGGCGATCTTTAACTTGCCACTGATGGTGCGGACAACGGAGCAGGCTTTCCGGGCCGTTCCGAAGGAACAGAAGGAAGCAGGTCTGGCACTTGGATTGTCCAAGTGGAAGATTATCACTTCCATTCTGCTGCCTGTGGCATTGCCGAGTTTGATTACGGGTACGATTCTGGCATCGGGCCGGATCTTTGGTGAGGCGGCCGCGTTGATGTTCACCGCAGGTATGAGTAGTCCGCCACTGGACTTTACAGATTGGAATCCGACGAGTCCAAGATCACCACTTAATCCTTTCCGTCCGGCAGAAACACTTGCTGTTCATATCTGGAAAGTGAATAGTGAAGGCATTGGCCCGGATTCCAAAGAAGTGGCAGCAGGGGCATCCGCCGTGCTTGTCATTCTCGTGCTGGCGTTCAATCTAAGTGCACGCTGGATCGGTCGGGTTGTATTCCGCCGCATGACAGCTTCGAAATAAGGAGGAACCAACATGGCCATACCTTTTGGTACGGAACAGTTAAGCATATATTATGGACATTTTCAGGCGGTCAAGCAGATCAGTCTCACATTTCCCGAAGCGAGCGTAACGGCGCTTATCGGGCCGTCTGGCTGCGGTAAATCTACGTTCCTACGATCGCTTAACCGAATGAACGACGAGATTGCCGGTTCCCGCACAGAGGGACATATCTGGATGGACGGTAACGATCTGAATGAGCCTGGAACCGATGTAATCAAGCTTCGCCAGAAGATTGGCATGGTGTGGCAGAAGCCAAATCCTTTTCACAAGTCCATCTACAACAATATCGCGTTTGGCCCCCGCTACCGTGGTACGAAGAGTAAGAAGGCACTGGATGAGATTGTGGAAAAAAGCTTGCGTCGTGCTGCGCTCTGGGACGAAGTGAAAGACAGGCTGAATGAATCAGCCCTGTCTCTCTCAGGTGGACAACAGCAGCGTCTATGTATCGCCCGCGCCCTGTCTGTTGATCCGCAGATTCTGCTGCTCGATGAGCCTGCATCTGCACTTGACCCGGTATCCACGGGTAAAGTTGAAGAATTGATTACCGAGCTCAAGAAGGAGCTGCGGATTGTTATTGTTACCCATAACATGCAGCAGGCAGCACGTATTTCGGATTATACAGCTTACTTCTATCTGGGAAGCATGATTGAGCACGGGGATACAGAGCATATCTTCACGAACCCGGACAATCGCTTGACCCAAGAATACATTATGGGTCGTTTTGGTTAATTGGATCATGGAGTGTCACATAGGGCAACAGACAGAGAAATGAAGAAATAAATAGAGACAAAAGAAGCACAATGCCTGGACGCTTGTTCGGGAGTTGTGCTTTTTTTAATTTATAATTTTAGTGGAATTTTCTGTATGCGGGATAAACATTATGCTACGATATTCAGTAATAAGAGAGCGTTTACACAACTTCGAAGGAGATGTTGATAATCACTACGAATCAGAGGTCTTATGACCACATGGCAACCGATATCATACAGAATTACACGATTGAAAAACCTGTCGTTTCTTATATTCGTCACAATGAGAACCTGACGTATCATGTCGTTGATGAAGCGAGCGGGCAGAAGTATCTGCTGCGTATCCATCAAGCTGCATATGCAAGTATGTCAGGCATTCAGCACACGCCTCCTGCACTGGAGGCAGAGATGAACCTGCTTCATGAGTTAAATGCAACGACAGCATTACGCGTACAACATCCGGTACGCAATGTATCGGGAGATTGGGTCACGTTATGGACAAGTGAAGCAGGTAAAGAAATCTGCTGTACAGTACTGGAGTGGATTGAGGGCAGGGACATCCAGCAGGGAGAACGTCTGACAACAGAGCAGATATATGATCTTGGTGCGCAACTACAGATGCTTCATCAATATGGGCGTGTTCAGAATCAGACAGATCGAACAAAGGTACGGCCGACATATGGCAATATCCATGAGAATTTGGTCATGCTAGGGCAGCTGGAGGAGGGAGTCCGATTGGGGATTTTTACAACGGAAGACTTCGATCTGCTTCGTGAGACGTTTGAGAACATTAATGAGCAGCTAGCAACGTACCCACAGCACACGGGGACCTGGGGCGTCATTCATGGGGATATTACTCGCAACAATCTGCTGATAACGGATCAGGGGATGTCCATGATTGATTTTTGTCTACACGGTTATGGTTATTATCTTTTCGATGCCGGAGGGGCAGCGCTTATGTTCAATCGAGAGGAACGTGACATATTCTTATCCGGATACACCAAACAGATCGCACCACTGACGGATCGTGATATCCGATTAATGGAAGGGTTCATGTTGATCTTTACACTTGGTTATTATGCTTTTCAGATGGCGAACGAGTCTAGGCACGAATGGATGAAAGATCGCATGCCGAAGCTATGTAGCAAGTATTGCAGACCTTATGTACAGAACGAGAGTATCTTCTACAAACTGTGAATTATAATTCAGATGTGCAGATCCGGAAGCGCTATGAACAGGAGGTTCAAAGATTATGGTTGCCTGAATACCCGAACAGTTTCGTGGACATTATCATAAATAGTAGTAAGCGCTTTATGAATTGAAGGAGAATAAAATAATCTGTTTAAAAAGTTCTTTTTATCGTATTAATGTGATGAAATCTGACAATATATTCTGGTTTCCAGCGGTTCAACAGGAAATGAAGGAAATACATCCAAAGATATCGTTAAGTTTGTTGACACTGATCTTCCGGTCGATTAATCTTAATGAAGAAGAATGAACGATTTCCATTACTGTTCTGACATACGCTCAGAATGGTTCCATACAGCGGATGATAACGAGCGGGAGAGACCTGAGTTAGCCGAGCAAAATGGCTAGTGTTCAGGCACCGAAGGAGCAAGCTGCTGCGCACCCGGCCCAGTGGTTAATCTCTCAGGTAAATGTACCATCGTTGGACGCAACTCTGGAGAGTGCGCGAACTGCGCCACCCAAGGGGTATATGATCAGTTAGCCTGGTGACCTTGTCTGCAATTGCAGGCCATGCACCATGTCGTGAGACACTGCTGATCGTGAAACTCTCAGGTATCGAGGACAGAGAGAGGGCCTGAGGCCTTCTTCTGTCCTTTTTTGATGTCATCATTCAGTAATAAAGGAACATTATGGCATGGGATCTGGATGGAAATGACGAATACAATTGGAGGGTTATAAGGTGCGATTTAAAGATGTTTTCTCAATTATTGGTCCGTCGATGACGGGGCCTTCAAGTTCACATACAGCTGGAGCAGCAAGGCTGGGAAGAATCGCTCGTCAGTGGCTAGGTTGTACGCCTGAACGTGCCCGGCTGACACTATACGGTTCATTCGCTGATACGTATCAGGGGCACGGAACAGATCTGGCACTGATCGGCGGTCTGCTGGATTATGTCACAGACGATCCGCGTATACCGGATGCAGAGCAATACGCAGAGGAAGCGGGCATGGAAGTCGAGTTTTATACAAGCGGCCTGCCTGCTCCTCATCCCAATACGGTCAAAATTGAGTTGTGGCATGCAGGACGTACATGTTCCTTAATCGGTGCTTCTATTGGTGGTGGTAGTGTATCGGTGCATGCGATGAATGATTTTCGTGTTCAGATTAGTGGTGAGTTTCCGACACTCGTTCTGCGACATGCGGACAAAGCAGGAGTGCTTGCCTCGGTAACGTCCACGATCAGTTCATCCGGGGTTAACATCGGGTATATGCAGGTGGACCGGAAAGCCCGTGATGGCGAAGCGCTTACTGCGATGGAGATGGACGGCGTGCCGAATCCTGATATGCTCAAGCGTCTGAAGGAGCTGGATCATGTACTGGACATTCGTGTCATCGATTTGAAGAGAGGAGTTGATTCGGATGCGATTTAAACATTTACACGAACTGAATACGATCTGTACAGCGGAATCCAAAACGATTGCTCAACTGATGATTGAGGAGCAAGTTCAGGAGACCAATACACCGGAAGCGGATGTTGTGAAGCAGATGTCTGAATATTATCAGGTGATGAAGGAAGCGGTACGTAAAGGGTTAACGGAAGATACCACATCACGTAGTGGATTAACGGGTGGAGACGGTAAAAGAATGGCCGAGTACATTCGCAAGGGTGAGACTTGCTCTGGTGATGCTTCCGCACTTGCCATGGCGTATGCCCTGTGTGTATCTGAAGTGAATGCCTCCATGGGCCGGATTGTGGCAACACCTACAGCCGGTTCCTGCGGCATCATCCCTGGCGTTTTTATCAGCTCACAGGAGCGATTTGGCTGGACGGACGAACATTTGGTGAATGGGTTGTTCTGCGCGGGAGCGATTGGTTATGTTATTGCCAACAATTCATTTATCTCCGGTGCGGAAGGTGGTTGTCAGGCAGAAGTGGGGTCCGCGATCGGCATGGCTGCGGGTGCCATGGTTGAACTGCGTGGAGGTACACCGGAACAGGTCGTTCATGCTGTTGGCCTAGCGTTAAAAAATACACTGGGCCTTATCTGCGATCCGGTCGCAGGCCTCGTTGAGATCCCGTGCATCGTCCGTAACGGACTGGGTGCAGTTACGGCGCTGGCTGCGGCTGACATGGCCCTGGCCGGAGTGCGTAGTGCTATTCCGTCAGATGAAGTCATCGACGTTATGCTGGAAGTAGGCAGTGCGATGCCGAGCCGTCACCGGGAGACAGCCCAAGGCGGGTTGGCTCAGACACCAACCGGTCGCAAAATGATGCAGAAGCTGGCTAAACCGAAGGCAAAGCGTGCAGAGCCTGAGACGGAGTCCGCGACTGAAAATGAAAATGACGTAGAACCTAAGGCGTAATAGAATCGGTATGAATTAAATCTAACTTAACGCTATCTCATGTAGTCCTTAGTCTTGATTATTAAAGGTGATGCAGCGCTCTTTGCATGATACGAAAGGCCGATACAATCTCTTCCTGGTGAAGATTTGTATCGGCTTTTTTTGTCTTTGACAACAAACAAAATAAAAACATATTGACGTTTATATATCGTATTGATATATTAACAATTGTCATATATCAATACGATATATAAAAGAGCGAAACAAAACTAAAGGAGATGGTTAAAATGAAAGGGATTATCCGTACGAGTCTGCTGTTTTTGAAAAATGGAGCGACTATTGTGGGTCTAATTACGGCCGTACTATTTCAGGTTTTCTTTAACATCATCTGGCTTAGCGGATACGATCGGGTTAATGAAAGAATGACTGAGTTGGCTGTCACGATCGTGAATGAAGATGGGGTGGCAGCTGAGCCAGTGGCGGAGTCTTTGGCAGCAGGGCTGGATTTCGAGATCATACCATCCGAATCGATGGAAGAAGCGAGACAACTGTTAACGGACAGGGAAGTATACATGATCATTGAGATTCCATCCGGTTTTATGCAGCAGACAGGAGACTTGTCGAAGACGGTGGCAGTCAATTATGTGATGAACGAATCGAACGTGGCTACCGTGAAAAGTGTGATGCAGAACGTAGCCGCACAGGTTACAGCGACATTGAATCGTGAAGTACAACAGAATAGCATTCGCGGAGTGCTGAATCAGTCCGGTATGCCTGCCGGTCAGGCCGATGGATTGGCGCTGGGGTTATCCTCACGCGTGGAGGCAGAGGTGGAGCGACTAAACCCTGTTGATAATTTTGCCTTTTCCATGGTACCGATGTTGATTGTAACGGCTACGTTTACCGGAGCGATGTTGCTTGGCATGAATCTGCAGAAAGTTTCTGGTGAATTGAGTGGCAGGGCAGGGAAGTGGGAGCGCTTCTGGGCACGTAACATCGTTAATCTTGGTGCGGCATTTATCGTTTCGCTCGTTGGATCGGGGATGATGCACATTATGGGGGTATCGTCAGCAGACGGTTGGTTCATGTTATGGCTGTTCCAGTTACTAATCACCATATCTTTTCTATTCATGGCTCAGTTGAGCCTGTTGTTGCTTGGCAATGCTGGGGCTTGGTTAAATAGTGCACTGTTGCCTCTATTGATGCTGTCCTCGGGATCAACAATTCCGCGAGATGTAATGCCTGAGTTCTACCAATTTATCGGTCATTATCTGCCAGCGACTTATGCTGTAGAGGGGATGATGAACCTTGTGCTCGGAGGAAACGGGATCGGCCGAGATGCGATGTTGCTCGTCGTAATCGGCGGAGTAACACTGACTTTGGGTGCACTTTGCACCTGGATCAGACGCTCCGGCCCGGCACGTTCTGAACCTCGTAGGGAGAACCAGCCTGTTGCTGTGCCGGTCGCTCTAAAAGCAACCGTTTCGTCATCTGATCATTGAACAAGGGGTACTGATTGTGATACGTTAAGGGGAATGGAAAGGAGCGGTACACCGATGAACACGCAGCATGTCATCCTCGGAATACTGCACAATCAGCCAAGTTCCGGATACGAGATCAAGCAGTACTTTGAACAATATTTTTCATTTTTCTTTGATGCCAGCTTTGGCACCATATATCCTACACTTGCGAAGATGGAAAAGTCAGGATTGCTGACTAAGGAATCGGTGAAGCAGGAAGGGAAACCTGATAAGAACGTGTACTCATTGACCCCTGAAGGAGCAGCACAATTTCACGCCTATTTAATGAGTCCTTTGGAAGCTGAGGTATTTCGTTCTGATTTTCTGATGCGTTTGTACTTCGGAGAGTTGGCGGATGAAGATACCGTAACGGGGTGGATCTCGACCCAGTTGAAGCGAAAGGAAATGTTATATGCTGAACTTCAGCGCCAGATGGAAGAATTCGGTGAGCGTATTTCTCCTGCACAGCGTCTGTGTCTGCAAGTGGGGCTTGTACAATATGAGGCTACCATCCAGTTGCTCAAGGAACAGCTGGTTCAGGCAGAATAACCATGGCCCTAATGATTAACGTCAAAGTCAAATAGGCACTCATCAGATCCGGAACAGGTCTGTAAGCGCCTATTTGATTTTTTATATTCCGATAAAGTGCACTCCTGTCCTGTCTTGCATAAAAGCATATATAGCTTGATGTTTATGTGAGACTAGTACTCAGTACGGCATATCCATACGCAGGCAATTCAATGGCAAGCACGCCATCATCCTTGGCGGTACGATGGTTTCCACCAAACAGCTCGGTCCATTCCCCGTCTCCTGCCTCCAGTTCGACAATAGCCGTCTCTTCGGATCGATTGAACAGGATCAGAATACGTTCCTCCTCATTTTGCCGCTCGAATACCAATTGGCTGCCATCGGGACGAGCCTGCAGGAAACGAACGGTGCCTTCTGCACGCAGGGCAGGATGAGCATGACGCAGGGAGATCAGTTTCTGATAAAAGTCGAACAGCTCACGGTCCTGCTTCGCTTCATCCCATTCCATGCATTTACGGCAGCCCGGATCATGCTCGCCGTCCATTCCAATCTCGTCTCCGTAATAGATGCACGGCGCGCCCATGTAACTGAATTGGAATAACGCAGCCAGCTTCATCTTGCGCTGGTCGCCTTCACACAGCGTGAGCAGCCGTGGGGTATCGTGGCTGTCCAGCAGGTTGAATGCTACTTCGCTGGCCTGAAGCGGATAACGGGATAATTGCCGACCGATGGAGTTCGCGAACTGTTCGGAGTGCATTGTGTTTTTCACAAAGAAAGCATTTACGGCATCCGTAAACGGATAGTTCATGGACGCATCGAACTGGTCGCCTTGTAGCCAGGAGGAGGACTCATTCCATACTTCGCCCAGAATATAGGCATCCGGATTAGCAGCTTTGACTACACGGCGGAAATCACGCCAGAAGGCATCATCCACTTCGTCTGCAACATCCAGACGCCATCCGTCCGCACCCACTTCCTTAATCCAGTACTCGGCAACCTCCAGCAGATATGCCTTAACCTCGGCATTCTCCGTATTCAACTTAGGCATGTGTGCTTCGAATCCGAAGGTCTCATACGTAGGAATGCCGTCTTTCACGTCCAGCGGGTATTCGTGTACATGGAACCAGTCCTTGTATTTGGATTGTTCTCCGTTCTTCTGCACATCCACAAACGGCGCAAACGTCTTCCCGGAATGGTTGAACACAGCATCCAGAAGTACGCGAATTCCACGTGCATGGCACAGCTCGACCAGTCGCTTCACGGTATCTGCGTCACCAAAGTGCCGGTCTACCCGCAGGTAGTCTTCGGTATCGTATTTATGATTGGTGGTAGCTTCGAAGATGGGTGTGAAGTAGATCGCATTAATGCCAAGATCACTGATATAATCCAGATGGTCGATCACGCCCTGAAGGTCACCGCCGAAGAAATTGAAAGGGGTCGGCTCGCCACCCCACGGTTCCACTTTTTCCGGACTAATATCCGGGTTGCCGTTCGCGAATCGTTCAGGGAAAATCTGATAGAACACGGCATCCTTAACCCATGCAGGGGGTGTGAATACAGCTCCTGCATGAATATAAGGGAACTGGAACATACGACCCGGATCATCTGGTTCTTCTTCCTGGAAGTCCGTCTCGGTCATCCAGATCTGTTCGTCTCCACTTTTAAGCAGAAAAGAGTACTTCAGTCGGTGGTAGGGAGGTTTCACCTCGCCCTCGTAGTAATCGAACATGGAGTCAGAGGTGAACTTCGTTAAGGGAACCAGCGCTTTGGTTGCATCCCACGCATATTTGTCTCCGGTCAGGGCATGTACCTCAGTCAGATCATTCTTTTTTGCGCGCAGGCGCAGATGGATTGTATCTTGATCATAGGCATAGGCCCAATTGCGTTTCGGTTGATGATAGATGGCTTCCAGCAGCATAATGAAATTCCTCCCGTCAGGTGTAGGTATAATATGTACTTGGTAGACTTGATTGATATTACATTCCCCACGTGAATGGATAAGTTATAATTAGAATGTGTGGTAACGTAAAGGATTTCAACATGGTTTCAACAAGATATGAATCCATGTATTATAGACAGCTTTTATGATGATGCTCAGATATATCATTAACCCATTGGGGGCAGAAAGGAAACGAATATTCGAATGAAAACCAAACTGTTATACATTGAAGATGATACGGAAATTGCAACTTGGGTCAGAGCCGATCTGGAGGAGCGCGGTTATGAGGTGGTATGGCTCGGCAGTGGTGAAGGTGCAGCGGAGGCTGCTGTTGGTTGCTCACTCATTATTCTGGATGTCATGCTGCCCGGGCTGGATGGATTTACGGTGGGCCAGCGACTGAAAAAAGAACATCCCGCCGTGCCCATTGTCATGCTCTCGGCCAGAACGTCCATTGACGACAAGTTGCATGGTCTCGATTTTGCCGATGACTATGTAACGAAACCATTTCACCCCGATGAACTGGCTGCCCGGATTGAGGTCCAACTGCGTAAGGCGGGAACTGCGGTCTCATCGGATACAGCTCTGAAGCTGGATCATCTCTCCATCTATGAGAAGGATAACCGCATCGTCAATGAGGAGACGGGGGATGAGATTGTTTTATCGGGAAAACAGTTCCACATCTTCGCCTACCTGCTACGACATATGGGCATGATTCGAACCAAAGAGCAGATCTATGAAGCCGTCTGGAACGAGCCCTATCTGGATGGAGACAAGACTTTGATGGTACATATTCGACATCTACGTGAGAAGCTGGAACTTGATCCGGCCAATCCGGTAATTATTCAGACAGTCCGCGGTGTGGGATATCGCGTGAAGAAGCCATGATCCGGCGGTTCCGAGAACGGAAGACGATGAAGTCAGAACGGAAGGGAGAACGAAGCGCGGGTCAAAAGCAGTCTGGGCGGCGCAAGCTACGCTTCGGGCGGTCCTTGATGTCCAGATATATCATCCTGATTCTAGCGGCAGTATTATTCGTGCCCGTCGTTCTTCCGATTATATCCATCCTATATGTTGTCGTAGTGAATAACACGAATACGAATCAAGCGGCACCCTATGGTGACGTTACTCGGATTAGTAACCTCTGGTCGCGTGAAGCGGAGAACCTGAATGGTGCTTCAGATGAGGAGATTAAGGCCCGTTTGGAGCAATTACATGCATCGTATCCCAAGTCTTCCATGTATCGTGTGAATGCGAGCGGTGAGACCCTCTTTATTCTCGGTGGTGAAGATGTAACGCTTCTGAATTCCACATCGCCGGATGGCGGGACAGACACGACATTGAGATGGTCACTGGATTCCGGGAAAACGGCAGAGACTCGAATTCCGGCTATATGGAATGTGAGCAACACGGTGCAATTCATGAAAGAAGCTTCCTTTCGAGATCCGTTAACCGTAGTTACATACATCGGCGGAGGTGAAAAGGACAAGGGACAGGGCTTCATGATCATTGAAGTGCCGCGATCACTTCTGCAAATGACACAGAGTAACTGGCCGATGGAGCTCCTGTATCTCGGCGTTGTCATGATGATCATCTTCATGATTTTCATCATCATGTCGGTTCTCTTCTTCGCACGCATTCGCAAAAGGCTTATACGATTGCAGACGGCAATGATGACCACGGGCAAAGAAGGCATCCCGCTTCCGGTTGATATCCGCCGGTCAGACGAGATTGGTCAACTGGAGGAATCATTTAACCAGATGGTACATCAACTGTCCGACAGCCGCGAGCGTGAACGTGAGGAAGAACAATTGCGCAAACGTCTGATTGCGGGGCTTTCCCACGATCTGCGCACCCCGCTAACGGTGATTCGTGGACATATGCATGCTTTGCACAAGGAAGCGCTGAGCGAGCAAGGTGACCGTTCATTACATCGCATGGAAGCGAAGATGGAGGACCTCGGCGGGCTCATTGACAACATGTTGTCTTACAATTTGCTCACGAGTGGTAAATATACGTTGAAGCTGGAAGAGAAAGATATGCTACGCATTGTCAGGGAAACGGCGGCTGCCTGGTACCCGGTCTGGGAGAAAGAGCAATTCGAAATTGATATTGACCTGCCGGATGAACCGCTAATCTGGCATATGGATGAACAAGGCATGCGCCGTATTCTCGATAATTTGTTTCAAAACGTGATCCGTCATGCCGCCAGCGGGAAATATATTGGCATCTCAACCCGGGAGATTCAGGGGGAGACGGCCATCGTTATTCAAGATTGGGGTCCGGGAATGCAACAGGATTCCGACACCAAAGGCACAGGTCTGGGCTTATCCATTGTAGACTTGTTGATTCGTGAGATGGGTCTGCGCAAGCGGGTAGACAGTTCCGATGCGGGTGTCCGGACATCTATCTACAGTGGTAAAGGAATGAAGGAAACGATCCACCGCTGAAATAGCTTTTTTAAACTAAACTTAAACTGGAGACTACCTTGGCTTTAACCTTGGAAGGTTACGATAGTTCCGAGGTGATCATACAGTGAGTGAAAATATTATTCAAACAGCAAATCTATGGAAAACATATCGGGATCGTGCAGCGGTCCGTGAACTTGATCTGCATATTAAAAAGGGAGATATCTACGGCTTTCTCGGTCCCAATGGTGCCGGCAAAACAACAACAATTCGCATGCTTCTCGGCTTGATTAAACCAACCAAAGGCGTGATCCGTGTCTTTGACAAGGATATCCGCAAGGAGCGCATGGATATTTTGCGCCGTGTAGGCTCCTTGGTTGAATACCCGTCCTATTACGGACATCTGAACGCAGTAGAGAATCTGGAAGCCTTGCGCCGCATCATCAATGTACCAAAATCAAGAATTGATGAGGTGCTGTCCATTGTAGATCTGACCAAGGATGCCAAACGTTCAGTGAAGGGGTATTCCCTTGGGATGAAGCAACGTCTGGGTATTGCCAGCGCTTTGCTGGGTGAACCGGAATTGCTGATTCTGGACGAACCAACGAATGGGCTTGATCCTGCCGGTATTCAGGAGATTCGGGAACTGATCAAACGCATGCCTCTGGAACATGGCATTACCGTTCTGGTTTCCAGCCACTTGCTGAGTGAAGTTGAACAGATGGCAAGTCGTGTCGGTATTATCCGTGAAGGCAAGATGGTGCTTCAGGATACCATCGCGAGTCTGCATAGTCAGACGGGCAGCTCGATCCGGTTAACAGTTTCCGAACCGGAAGAGGCCATGAAACTGGCGAGAGAGCAGGGGCAATTTGGTCAGCAACAAGGTTCGGCGTTAACGTTCCCTTATATGGATAATCCCTCGGTTGCGCTGCTTGTGCGCCGATTGATTGAACAGGATCATGATGTGTATCGTGTAGAAGAACAGCGTCAGTCGCTGGAAGATCTGTTCATGCGGGTCATCGGCGAGGGGGCATCCATATGACCGGACGTGCATTATCGTCGGACTGGCTCAAGATTCGGGGGAAGGGAATCTGGTTTCTCGTTTTTCTGGCCCCTATTGGATTGACAGCGATGCAGGCGCTTAATTTTGGCTTACGGTTGGACTATCTGAAAGAACAGTATGCCGGTAACCTGTGGGGTGGATTGCTGGGCAATGTGGTTGTCTTTGTGCCGTTGTCTCTTATGCTGGGAGCGACCATTCTTAGCTCCATGATTGCTAATGTCGAGCATGAACAGGGGTCGTGGAAACAGCTTCTCGCATTGCCGATTCCAAGGCCGGCCGTATATCTGTCGAAGTTTTTGCTGGCATGTCTGCTGCTGGTGATCTCCTGCCTGCTGCTAACCGCAGGGATTATAGGTTTGGGTCTGATCCTCGGATTCCATGCCAATGAGATCCCTTGGATGCATGCAATCAAGCTGGGGCTGTTGCCCTTGGCTGGTGCGCTTCCCGTGTTGTCGTTGGAGTTATGGCTCACAATGGTCAATAAAAATCAGGCGCTTCCCGTCACTCTGGGAATTGTTCTCGCGATAACAGGTATGTTCGCGCTCAGTATCTCACCGAACTTTCCACTTGCTTGGGCACAGATGGCTTGGAATGGACCTAATCCATATCTGTATGCAGGCATGGGTGCAGGTCTGGGGCTCTTAATCCTGTTGATGGGTATGTTGTACTTTAGCCGAAAGGATGTGGCCTGATATGAGCTTCGCGACAACGTATTTTCGCATTCTATCGGCTGAGCGGCTAAAAATGGGCAAATCCCCCGTGTGGCTCCTGATTCTGTTGAGTCCGCTCATTGCGCTGCTCATCGGGCTATTGTCCACTCCATCGGGGAATTGGCAGGTATTGATGGGCACCATGGTATTCTTGCACGGATTACTCCTTTTGCCGATGCTGACTGGCGTGTTTACCTCTTTTGTCTGCCGTTTTGAACATGCAGGAGGAGGGTGGAAGCAGATGCTGGTATTGCCACTCACACGTTCAGGGGTGTATGCAGGCAAGCTGACGATTGTACTCATGCTTCTGGCGGGTACACAAGTATTGTTGCTGATGTCCATTCTGCTGGCAGGCATGATCCATGGCATTACGATGCAGATCCCATGGGGATTCCTGGTGGGCAAACTGCTGCTTGGGTTGCTGGCCTGTGTACCACTGGCTGCCTTGCAGATGTTCGTTTCCCTGGTGTGGAGCAGCTTTGCTGCACCGCTCGCACTGAATTTTGCACTGACCGTGCCCAATATCCTCATCGTCAACTCAGCGACATATGGACCGTATTATCCTTGGGCGCAACCGATGATTCTGATGACACCCGTAGACGGCGGAGGTTTCGGAGCCTACAACGTGCCGCTGATGACGATGCTGGCGGTCGTTGGAGGCAGTGCTGTCATTTTCATTGGAATCGGCATGATGTATTTTGCCAAAAAAGAAATTTGAATAATTAGATATACGCCTGGTTATCGTAAAATCAAGATCCTTCTTAAGCAAAACATGCAAAGCTCTATTGTATGTAGGCTTCAGGAGGATTTTTTCTAATGCCTAACCCACCCGTCATGAATGGTCAGCTCTCGAATGATTTTGGCTGGGGCTCCTGCTACAAGTGTATTCTCGGGTACATCTTTGGTCACCGTGCTCCCTGCTGCCACGACTGCATTTCTGCCAATCGTCACTCCGGGCAGAATGAGCGCGCCTGTACCAATCCAGGCATTATCCCGGATAACAATTCGTTTGGCAGTCTGGCTCCCATCATCCAGTGAATCAATCCGGTGATAAGCACTGTCGAATATACTTGTTCGAGGACCGATCATGACGTTATTACCAATCGTCACCTCTACGTTGGCGGCAATCCCCACACCGGCATTAATCATGACGTCATCGCCAATGGTTAATCGTGCCCCTTTGACCACGGTTAGCTGGGTTCCCCAGGGTTTACCGATGATGTTAAGCCTCTTTCCCACCTGTAAGTCACCCCGTTTATTCAGATAAACCTTACCCCTGATTCTTGGCAGCAGGCCCATTGAGGGTTGGATTTTACCAAAAATGGCCAAGCCTCTTAGTTTGCCATAGGCAATTTTAACTCTGTTGGGCAGCATGATTCATCCATCCTCTCCGTCGTCAAAAACGTTTTTTAACGATTATAGCCTTTTTGATACAAAATGTATCGTTAATTTTATGTCGTGGCTTTCTACTTTGTATACCTTGCATGCGTTCGAAGACGCCTCCGAAGTAAAATTAAAATTCCAAGTATTACATCACACAACATGTGAATTTAATCATAGATTGTAAGCAAAATGAGACGAGAATCTGGTAAAATAAAAAAAGCTGTTTCTAGGCGGGCTTACATGGTTATTCGAGGGTAGACCCATTTTGGCAAGGGATAATCAATCCCTGATGTTAGATGAAGATATTGGCTGAGAAAAGAGGGGTAAGCCTTGGATATTAATAAAACGGAAACCCTGAAGCGCATTATTTCTGAGGGAAGTTCTTACCAATCACTGTTTTTTAACCACCCGGATGCCATTTATGTGATGGATATCCATGGAAACTATATTGATGCTAATCCCTCGGTAGAGCGAATCTCGGGGTATACACTGGATGGCTTGATTCGTATGAATCAAAATCAGCTCTGTCCTCCGGACAGTGCAAATTTACGCAATGAATATATTAAAGAGGTACTGGCTGGACGTTCAGTCAGTAATTCCATTACTTTTTATCATAAAGATGGTTCTCTGAAACAGGCAGAGATTACGTATGTGCCTATAACGGATGGAAACGAAGTTGTAGGAATCTATGGTATTGCCAAAGATGTTACCGGTATCCTGGAAGTGCAACGTGAGCTTAAAGAGGCACAGGAGAAATATCAGGTGCTGGCTGACCATGCACAAGATCTGATTACGACTTGTTCTACGGATGGAGAGTTGTTATATGTCTCACCTTCCGTGTACGCCTTGCTGGGTTATAGGCCGGAGGAAGTTACAGGAAAGTCCTTCAAGGATTATTGTTATCCGGGAGATTACCCTGACCCGATGGATCTTACCAAGATCAGCAATGGCTGCAAGATGCGTGTGCTGCACAAGAAGGGGCACTATATCTGGATGGAGACATTGGCGAAGCCTGTGGCCAGAGAACAGGGCAAGAGTGTCCAGATTGTAAGCATCAGCAGGGATATTACCCAGCATAAGGATGCGGATAGACGTCTTCGCGAAAGTCGTCAGCGATACAGATCGCTATTCGAACATAACCCGGCAGCTGTGTATTCATTGAATCTGGAAGGCAAATATAGTGCGGTGAACAGCAAACTTGTACAGATGCTGGATATTCCGCGTAATAAGCTGATTGGCGAATCTTTTCTATCTAATCTGGATAAATGCGAAGTGCAATACGGCGAACATTATTTTGCAATGGTGAAGCAAGGCGAACCGCAATATTATGAGACCCGAATCGTCAATTCAAGGGGTCGGAAGATTGAAGTGTCTGTTACGAATGTGCCGATTATTGTGGATAAAGAAGTGGTAGGCGTCTATGGAATCGTGTCCGATATTACCGAGCGTAAGGAATACACGGGACGAATTCAGGAGTTAAGCAAGCAACATGAGCTGATCCTCAACACGGTTACGGAAGGAATATATGGTTTGGATGCGGATGGAATCACCATGTTTATGAACCCAGCAGCAGCTTCGATGTTCGGTTATGAGGCGCAAGAGTTCATTGGCAAGAACTTACATCCCATTATTCATCACACCCGTGCAGACGGAAGTCATTTCCCAATAGAAGAGTGCCCAATTCACATGACCGTGTTGGATGGACAGAGACGTTCAGTCAAGGAAGATGTATTCTGGCGTAAAGATGGCAGCAGCTTTCTGGTACAGTATCAGGTGACGCCGATTATTGAACAGGGACAGATTCAGGGCGCGGTGGTCGTGTTCAATGATGTGACTGGCGAACGCGAAATTGTACGTGCCAAAGAGACAGCTGAGCTGGCGGCTCAGGCCAAGTCAGAATTTCTGTCAATGGTTAGCCATGAGATCCGCACACCGATGAACGGGATCGTGGGGATGACAGAATTATTGATCGGTACCGATTTATCGGAAGAACAGCGTGAATATGCCGAGATTATTCAAGACAGTGGCGATGCGCTGCTGAACATCCTTAATGATATTTTGGACTTCAGTAAGCTGGAATCCGGAAAAATGGCGCTGGCTTATGAACCATTTGCATTACGTAAGATGCTGGAACAGGTTGCCGAACTGTTTAAACCTCGTGCAGATGAGAAACATCTGGAGATCAGATATCGTCTCAATCCAAGCATCCCTGAGTTCATGGTTGGTGACGCCATACGTATCCGGCAGATTCTGGTGAACTTGGTTGGCAATGCGCTTAAGTTCACAGATCAGGGAAGCATTGATGTTAACGTGGATATTATCAAAGGCAGGAAGCCTGAAGATAGCGTGCTTGATTTTGCTGTGCAAGATACGGGAATTGGCATCCCGGCTGACAAGCTGGATCAGTTGTTCCAGTCCTTCTCTCAGCTGCATCCGGTGATTAACCGCAAATATGGTGGTACAGGGCTGGGACTGGTCATCTCCAAGCGACTCGTTGAGATCATGGGAGGTAGTATCAGTGTCGAGAGTACAGAAGGGGAAGGCTCAACCTTCCGGTTTGCTGTTCCTGCGGCGAGTATAGATGCTTCAGCAGAACAGACAGCAAGTCAGTTCCATCATGATCGTACACGTCAGAGTGACAAGGTCGCCATGCGTATTCTGGTGGCGGAGGATCATCCAGTGAACCGCAAGATTTTGCGAGAATATCTGGAGAAGCTTGGATACCAGGCAGATGTGTGTACCAATGGCGTAGAAGCGATTGATGCCATCTCTCAGAATGCTTATGATATTGTTCTGATGGATATTCATATGCCAGTGATGGATGGACTTAAGGCAACAGACCTGTTACACCGCCTAATTCCACGGGATCGCATACCTCCAATCATCGCAGTTACAGGCAATGCCAAACGTGAAGATAAGGAGGCTTGTCTGGAGATTGGAATGCGTGACTTTATTAGCAAACCGGTCATGCTAAGTGAGTTGAAGCGGGTGTTACAGCAATGGGGGCCAAGGGACGAACCTCAGCTTGCACCGAATTGAACAACGACTCGAATCAATTTCATAACTCACTTAAATCAATTTCTGTAACTAAATATAGACAAAATGAACCGTTTTGATCTATATCTAGCCTTGATTGAAGCAGCTGAAGGTATTATGAAATTGATTCACCTGGCTGTGAAAATAACAAACGCAAACACGCCAATAATGCTCCTCAGATGGAGTGTTATTGGCGTGTTTGCGTTGAAAGGCTTTTGGAGTTGAACCGAAGCTACCGAAGTTGAGCTGTATACGAATGGTTATGCCAATGTCAGACGATTGATATTGCCGGATAGAATTTCACAGGAATTATTGAATTTTTGGCGTTCCGCCGCATCCAGATTCAATTCGATAATCTCTTGAATGCCATTTCCTCCGATGATTGCAGGAACACCGACGCAGACATTATGTTGCTCGTACTCACCATCCAGAATAGCGGATACGGCGATGATCTTGTGTTCATCATTGAGGATTGAACGGGTAATGTGCGCGAGGGCGTTGCCGATTCCGAATTGAGTAGAGCCTTTACGGGTAAAGATCTCCCAACCCGCATCCTTCGTTTTGCGTGCAATATCGTCCAGATCCAGATGTTTGAAGCGCTCCTTGTGCTGATCCAAAATGTGCATAATCGGTTTGCCACCGATGGTCACATGTGACCAGGCCACGAACTGGGACTCCCCATGCTCCCCGAGAGCATAACCATGCACACTGCGTGGATCGATGGAGAAGACTTCAGACAGCAGTGTTTTGAGTCGTGAAGAGTCAATGGACGTCCCTGTGCCGATGACATGCTCACGCGGAAGACCTGATAACTTCCATACCATATAAGTTACTATGTCAACCGGATTAGCAGCGACGACAAAAATCCCGTTAAATCCACTGTTCATGATGGGAACGACGATGTCTTTGGCGATGGACTCTGCTTCCTCCAGAATATCCAGCCGTGTCTGTCCTGGCTTCGGATTCGCCCCTGCGGTTAAGATAATCACATCCATATTGCCACAATCCGCGTACGTGCCCGCATATACTTTGGTTCGGTTATGTGTAAAGTCCATACAATGGGAGAAATCCAGTGCCTGTGCTACGGCACGGTCATACGTCCGGTCAACCATCATAATTTCTCTGCATATGGATTGATTAATCATGGAATACGCACAACTTGAACCGACAAGACCCGCCCCGATCACCGCTACTTTACCTGATTTGCCTAACACTGCCGTTCAGCCCCCAATTAGATTGATATTTTCCGTTACTAACGCGTTCTATGTTAAGTATAGTCCTTTATTTTATGCTGGAATGTACTTCTACGTTACATAAGATAACACATGAAAAAGCTGTGCAGCAATGATATCCGCTATCGCGGGAGCGTATTGGAGTAACGGAGTTAACAAAATTGACATGAATAATTCATAATCATATGATTTGACGGCGTTTGCACCTGTGTCATTCGACATGACAGCATTCGTGCTCGTTGTCGGATTGGGGGTTATTTGTGCGGATCATATACCTGACAAAACTTCTTAGGAATCCGCAGAAACAGAACAAAACCGCCAAAGGGATCTGCCGAGAAGCTGACGAATACATACGGACAAGCAAAAGATAAACAGACTTGATCCATGAGACAGGTTGCCCCGATCCGATGACGGTTCCAAAAAGGAACGCTGAAGCCATAATGTTCTTATCCAAGAATCAATTTCATAACTCACAAAAGGTATTATGAAATTGGTTCCCAAAAGACTTCATTCCGGGAGGGAATTAATGATGATTGAAGAAGCAGGAGCAACGACGGAAACGGCCAAGAGCCTGGGCATAGGTGCCAGTACTCTTCGTAAATATGCGGCGGCACTGGAAGAGCAGGGATACCGGTTCGAACGTTCCGCCAACAAATCCAGACTATTCAAGTCCGACGACATCGAGTGCATTGAACGCCTGATGACCGAACTCAGAGAGCATAATCTGCCTTTGGCTGATGCTGTGGTGACTGTATTGGCCCCTGAATCACCTGTAGCGGTAGTAGAAATAGATGTACCGGCGGTGGGGATCGAAGGTCTGTCAGAGTCCGAATGTGCAGCGACTGTCATGCCACCAACCTATCCTGAGGGCGCGGAATCCATCGGGAACCTGAGATCTTATGAGGGTCTGGGACAACTGGTAAGTGAGGTAACATACGGTGCTGTAGAACAGCAGCAGGACGATCGGGTACAGTTGCTGCAACAGCGGGTCGATGAACTGGAGCTGACCCTTCAGCATCTGGCTGATACACATATGGCTCTTCAGGAACAGATGGAAAAACAGCGTCTATGGATGAACGAGAAGCTGGAAGAGGAGCGGGATCGTGAACTCGTAACCAATCTGCGCAGTTTCCAGGGAAGAAAACGCAAACCAAAAGGAGTATCCCTGCGTATGTTGTTTGGGTTCCTGCCCAAGAAGCATAAGGAAGCTTGAATGACAGGCTCTTGCTCATCGTGATTTTACAGTATCGGCCTGATATAATAAGCTCCATACAACATGAGGACTGGCAACGAACTGCTCAGTATAGATAAAGACTGAGTGGATCAGGAAGCTGGCGTGGGAGGATAAGTGGAGCTGCGACGAAGTGGGCAAAGATTGCTCGGACTATGGACGGATCGTCCTCGGCGGGAAGGTACGACCATTGCTGAGCGTTATACAATACAGGAATTGCTGGGTATGGGGAGTTATGGGCTGACATACCTGTGTACAGATGACCAGAACGGCAAGGAAGTGGCGTTGAAGGAGTCCAAACCTAGCAAGGGCAGACTCTCTGCGCACCTGTTGGAGCGGGAGGCGGACGTGATGAGACGTCTGCATCATCCGGCGATCCCTGATCTATTGGATGTGTTCACATCTGGGAGACGAAGTTATATCGTTACCGAGTATATTCGTGGACAGACGCTGGAAGAATGCATATTTGAGCAAGGTCTTCGATATACGGAGCGGGAATGTCTGGAACTTGCAGGTCAACTGCTGGCTCCGGTGGCTCATGTACATGAGCAGGGATATATTCATGGAGATGTGCGGATTCCCAATGTTATTTTACGTGAAGGGACGGTGCATCTGATTGATTTTGGCCTGGCGAGACGCTTGGGGGAGCCGTTGTTGCCGGAGCTAAAGCGACGTATGCGTGAAGTCCCTGAGCCTGAAGATGAGCCAGCTACACCGGATCATGATCTGCAGGATATCGGCCACTTTCTTCTCTTTATGCTGTATTCGGCTTATGAGCCAGAGAAGGGCCGTGAACCCGCCAGTTGGCAGGAGGAACTGAAGCTTACGCCGGAATTGCACCAGATGCTGGAGCGACTCCTTGGACTCCGGCCAAGTTATGAGGGTGGGGCGACAGAGTTACAGGCAGAGATTGAGAAGTTGTTGCTGAAATTACAATGAAATAAGCTTTATAGGCGGACCTATATTTGTTATCCGTGACCTCTTCGTATGATATCTATAGGGGTCTTTTTCCTTTTTACTATATAGAAAAAATAAAGGGGTGTTCTGTTATCCGTATTTACGGCTAACAGAACACCCCTTTATTACATATTCATTTATTGTAGCGTCTAATAAGCCGGTGTAATCATTGCTCTCTTTAAAAGCAGTCGTGAGAGTCGCTTAGCTGGAGCTATATTTCCTGCTTTTGTAATACCCGGAGCCACTACGACTGTCCCGGTATTTCACATCCGAAGAAGAATAGCGCTTGTAGGAACGCTTGCCTGAGGAACTGCTGTGACGTTTATAGGAGCGCCTGTCGGAGGAGCTATGACGTTTGCGGTGAGATGAGGATTTGGAATCGATAAGTTTGCCGATAATCTTTTTGAACATGAGCTTTCACCCTTTCGACTTCAACTGTTTTAAGCATATACGTGGTCAGATATGGAGGGGTTTCGATTTTTTCATGGATAATTGTATTCATTGGACAGGAGCTTGGCGTATAATAGGATGTTGCTGATTGCACGGGATTTTTTATTTTGAGCGTTTAGCGTTACAATAGAGGACAGGATAAGATTTTAACGGACAGGAGTAGTTATTATGATTACATTAAAGACCAAAGAACAGATTGAATATATGAAAAAAGCCGGAGAAATTCTCGCCGCATGCCATAGAGAAATTGCAAAGATGATTCGTCCAGGCATTACGACACAGGAGATCGACCAGTTTGCAGAAGCTTTTATGAAGAAAAATGGCGCTACGCCGGAACAAAAGGGATATAACGGATACCAATATGCGACATGTGCGTCGGTTAATGATGTGATCTGTCACGGGTTTCCGGGAAAATATGCACTGAAAGACGGCGATATCGTTACCATCGACATGGTGGTTAATCTAAATGGCTGGCTGGCGGATTCGGCTTGGTCATATGCCGTAGGTGAAGTGACTCCGGAAGCACAACATCTGCTGGATGTAACCAAAAAATCTCTTTACAAAGGCATCGAACTTGCCGTGGTGGGCAACCGGATCGGAGATATCTCCAATGCGATTCAAGTGTATGCAGAAGGTGAAGGCCTATCGGTTGTGCGTGAGTTTATTGGACACGGTATTGGTGAGAAGATGCATGAGGAACCACAAGTCCCTCATTACGGTCCGCCTCATCGGGGTCCACGTCTCAAGGAGGGCATGGTTATTACGATCGAACCGATGCTGAATATTGGTACGTTCCGAAGTAAGCTGGATTCAGATGGATGGACTGCTCGTACTATGGATGGAAGTCTATCAGCCCAGTATGAACATACGATTGCGATTACGGCGGATGGTCCAGTGATTTTGACAGCACAATAATAGCCAAAAGCAGCTACAATGTGACGATATTTGCATATTTCAAGGCGGCCCACGTTTGTGAACCGCCTGTTTCGGTTTAAACTATTAAGAAGTGATAACACAGAGCCAGTGGTAAGTGATCTCAGCTGACAAGGGTTAACCTTGCGTCCACTTGGCAACAAGGAGGTAATTTTGGTGTCTTTAAATAAACAGATCGTACTTGCGTCTCGTCCCGAAGGTGCCCCATCCAGAGAGGATTTCAAATTCATTGATGCACCTCTTCCTGAACCGGAAGCTGGGCAAGTCCTGGTCCGTACATTATATTTGTCGGTCGATCCGTACATGCGGGGCCGCATGAAAGATACAAAATCCTATGCTGCACCGTACGCGTTGAATGAAGTCATTAAGGGTGGGGCCATTGGGCAGGTTGTGGAATCTTCGGAACCCAATCTACGCAAAGGAGATCTCGTATCCGGCATGTGGGGCTGGCAGCAATATGCCGCAGTGAATACGACGGATCTTTCGCTGATTGATACTGAAGAGGCACCAATCACGGCATACCTGGGTGCGCTGGGCCTGACGGGTCTGACGGCTTATTTTGGTATGGAAGACATCGGCAAGCCGAAGGACGGCGAAACAGTCGTTGTATCGGGAGCAGCTGGAGCGGTAGGCATGATCGCAGGTCAGATTGGTAAAATCGTAGGAGCGCGCGTGGTCGGCATTGCAGGCTCCGATGAGAAATGCGTGTATTTGAAAGAAAAACTGGGCTTCGACGTGGTGTTGAACTACAAGAAGGAGCAGGATATGTCAGCGGCCATTGAACGGGCTTGCCCGGATGGCGTAGACGTCTACTTCGACAATGTGGGCGGCGACATCTCAGATGCAGTCTTGCGTCACATCAATCGGAATGCACGTATTCCGTTATGCGGTCAGATCTCGTCTTATAATCTGGAGAAACCGGATATCGGGATGCGACCACAGACGTTACTGTTAACAAACACAGCATTAATGAAAGGTTTCCTGCTGGGTGACTATACGAAATCCTTCAAGGAAGGCCGCGCCAAGTTGGCGAAATGGATCAAGGAAGGTCATCTCCAGTATGAAGAAAACATTGTGGACGGGTTTGAACAGACGCCTGAAGCTTTTATGGGCCTCTTCTCTGGAGATAATCTGGGCAAGCAGTTGGTTAAGGTTGCAGATCCGGAATAGATACCGAACGATGTACATGTACAATTAGGTTAAGAACAAAAAGACACGATCTGCATTATGGTGCAGATCGTGTCTTTTTGTTCTGTAAATCAGTGCGTGGTTTGTTTATGGTGACTAGTGTTCGGCGACCAGCACTTCTTTGTAGTGTTTGTACATATATACACGCCAGCGTACAATCATGCCAAAAGCCAGCAGGAAGAACAATCCGCCTGTCTGCGGAATACTTACATATCGCTGAATGACTTCATGCAGAATCAGTCGTACAGCCAGCAAACCGAGCAGAATAAAAGCAAAACTGCGGGAGCGCGTGGCGAAAATCTCTTCACCTACTCGTTCAAACTTTGTACTGCGAATAAGGGGATACGAGAAAAGGAACCAGCCCACCAGAAACGCAATGAATGCCCAGAGTAGAGGAACATGTGTTGCCGGAACAACAAACATAAGAAATCCTGTGCTCATGCCGAGCGGAGGAATAAGGATTTTGCGAATGGTCACCGGTCTGTGACTGGCTTTCATGCGGATGAAGATGGCAAGCAGTGCCATGACGAGCATGCCCACAGTTGCTCCGATTTGCAGGTAGTACGGACTGATTTGAGCCACGTAGAACTCCCTCTTTCTGGAATAATATGTTATCCGGAGATCCGGAACTCAGCACGAATTGCCGGAATTTTCAGTTCCTATTATATCACAAACGCATATAGCCGATAGAAAGCTTAGTGTATCATATACCCGATATGTATTCACAGGGTTTATTTGAAAATTTTGTATTAATGTGCCCGTTGTAAGGCCGTTTATTCGATTAAGGGGAAATCATACAATGATTGGACATCAATGGATGTATACTAAGCTCATCGATTCACATCATACAGGATGGCTTGCAGGTAATACAGATTGGTTGGTACATGTGGTTAGCCTCATATGTGCAAGTGTACTGATTCTTTTGCTGATTATCTACGGTTATATCTTATGGTTGAAATATAAGAGCAGACGCAGGGAACAAGTTAAGACAACACTGATGCAGGAATTACTTGCAGAAGGTTCATTTCTACAGCAGTATCTGAACAACGGAGAAATCGGTGTAGATGTATTGAATATAAGTGGAGATCAACAGATCGTTTTGCAGCAGTTGTTATTGCAACGGCTCGCTCAAGGTCCGTTAGAGCAGGAGAGTCTGCGAATTCGTCTGTTATCCTGGCAAGTCTTCGGAAGCTCATACCGGTCGGTTCTGAAGACGGGAAAGTGGAGTGAACGGGTCAACACGTTGTTATATATTGAACAGTTTCATATGGTGGAGCTTCTGCCGAGGTTAGAGGATATGCTCCGGGTCACCTCCTGTACACCGCTTGAACGCTTCATCATTTTGCGTATATATGCCAGAACTGGTTATTTCAGAATCGTGAAGGAATTGATGCGTGAGCAATGTGTATGGTCGGATTCGCAGGTTCTGCAGATTCTGCTGTTGCTTACCGATTCATCCTGGACTCGTCTGAAGGATCATTTCAAGGATGTACCTTATCAGGTCCAGTCTAATATCGTCCATGCCATTCGTATTCGGGATGACCAGACGGAGGGTGCTCTTGTTCTGCTGGAGAAGCTCATTCTTGGAGAGGATTCACTGCTGCGTACCCACGCTTATCAGGCATTGGCTCAAGTGGGCAGATGTCGTGAAGATTTGCTGAAGGGTCTATTGCTGGTATGGAACGAATCTGGTGAGGAAAGGCAGCGCTCTGAAAGACTAACAGTGACCCGGCTCATGGGCGATATTCATGCGGATGCTTTTATTCCTCGCCTGAAGGTGATGATGGGTGATCCTTCTTTTCAGATCAGACAAGAAGCTGCGAATTCCCTTGCCCGGTACGAGCAGGGACTTGACGAACTTCGGGATACGGCTGTAAACCATCCGGATAGATATGCAAGGCAGATAGCGGAAGAAACGCTGGAAAGGATGCAGTATGGACGAAAGATGGATTGAGATGCTGCGGAGTTTTGTTTTAGCATGTTACGAGGGTATATTTATCTATCTTGTACTAGCGATTGTGATGTGCAGTGTTCTGGTAGTTGCTGCCGCTTGTACATTGATCCTGAGAAGGGATCTGGACCCGCTGCAATATCATGAGATGTTGGATGAAGAATTGGCTCCGGCGGTATCTCTGCTTGTCCCGATGCGTAATAGTGAGAATACGATCGTACAGCGAATTAACTGTCTATTGGGTATTCAATATGCACGCTATGAAGTTATTATCATTAATGATGGATCAGAGGATGCAACAATGCCGCGGTTAATGGAAACCTACGATCTGATGCCCATTCGGAGTAAAGTTCATTACTCGGGACTCGTTCAGGAGACGGCTCAGATTAAATGTGTCTACCAATCCAGGCTGCATCATCGTCTGATTGTGATCGATAAGGCGTATGGAGGACGAATGGACTCCTTGAATGCAGGTCTAAATATCTCGCAATATCCTTATATCGCGTCTGTTGGACCCCGGACATTTCTGGAACGGGATGCATTGGTGAAGATTATGAAACCCGTTATGGATGCTCTACCAGGAGAAGAGGTTGTTGCTTGTAGTGGACGAGTAGATCTTATGGTCCCCGAAAATACGGCTCATCCGGAATTAACGGATAATAGCACAAGACGGACGAGCAGTGCATTGTATATCATGCAGAGCATTGAATACGTGCGTGCTTTTTTGATTGGTGGTGTGGGACTCGTTCGTTACAATATTAATGTGCTTTTATTTACGGCCCAAGTATTCGGTGTATTCAAAAAGAACCGGGTGATGGAAGTCGGTGGTTACAAGGGCGATGATCATGCCGCTCACATGGAACTGGTGATGCGGTTGCAAAAACATATGAAGCGAATTAGGGAACGTGGTCGTATTATATACATTCCCGATCCGATCTGCAGGGTAGAAGTACCGGGCACGTGGCGTCAGCTGCGCAGACAGCGAACCCGCTGGTATATGCAGCTTGCGAGTAGTCTATGGGCCCAGCGGAGCATGATTTTTAACCCAGCCTATGGCTGGATGGGGATGGTATCCATCCCGTATTTTATTCTGATCGAATTGCTGGGACCTGTGATGGAACTGGGAACGTTGTTGCTGTTCATCTCAGGCATAGGACTACAGTTGGTAGATATCAATCTATGCATCATTCTCGCTCTATTGCTGATGCTCTATGGTTCACTGTTGTCCGCAGGTATGGTAATGTTCGAAATATGGTGTTCACGCAAAACGTACACATCCAGAGAGGTGACGCGTCTGCTATTGTATGCTTGTTCGGAGACGTTCTGGTTCAGACCGCTGAACAATATATTCCGTATGGTTGGCATCGTGCAGGCTATGGGATTGAGGAAGGAAGAGGAGAAGGAGATCAGGAATGGATTGAAGTAATCTACCGGAATCCTGTTCATACCTTGGAACAAAGCAAGGAGGAAGACGCTTCATGAAAAAAAGTTACAGGCCAGCCACGATGTGGACGCTGGCTTGTTTTACAGTGGTATCGGTGGTGCTGGTTGTCCCCTGGATTATGTGGCAATCCCAGGCTCCTGTACCGCTGAACATCATGATTATTGACAAAAGCAGACCAGACTCGTCCTATCAGGGGCACAAGGGATTGGTCTGGCTTCTGAATCAGCAGAAGATTGTACAGCACACAGGGGAATACTACTCGTATGAAGAGGATTATTACGGCTATGATATTCAGAACGGGCTTCCTCGGATGAAGCAACTGCTGCCGGATGAGGTGACAGATACGGATCTGATCTATCTGACGGCAAATCGGAGTAGTCTGTCTGCACAGAAGAATGAACGGAAAAAAGACGGAATCTATGAAGGACTAACGATATATGATGCGCAGAAGATTCGCGAGGCTGCGTATAAAGGGGTAACGATTGTCGCCGAATACAGTGCGTTGGCGAATACGGCTTCGAAGATGACCAGGGAGCAGCTGTATCCCATCTTGGGAGTGAACAGCAGTGGATGGCAAGGGAAATCGGTATCTAATCTGCAAAGTGTGGAAGAAGTCCCCCGGTGGGTTGAGGCGAGTTATGAGCAGCGAGAAAAGAAGAAATGGCCTTATTCCGGAGCTGGTATTCTGCTAGTTCGTGTAGATGGGCAGGTCATCGTGCTGGAGAAAGGCACGGATGTAAAGACAGGAGATGTAGAGGTTGCATTCACACAGGAAGGCAGAGATTGGAGTGGCATAAGCCAGGATATTCAATACAGTGGCTGGTTTGATATCATTTTGCCGCAACAACAGGATTCCATATTGGCTTGGTATAAGACTGATCTGACGGAGACAGGCGAGCAGAAACTGGGGAATGCAGGAATACCTGCGGAATTTGCTGCACTTGTCCGCTACGACGACTATAATCGATCGTATTACATGGCAGGTTCATTCGGAGAGATGAAGCATTATTCCTTCTGGCGCCGAATCCGGGGATGGGAGGTCGTCCGGTCCAAACTCACGCCAGATCAGAAAAATATTCCTGACATGTTCTACTGGAAGGTGTATGTGCCCGTGATGAAGCATATTTTAGAGGAAGTGCAGGATGGACGGCAGCAATGGCCGTAGGGTGGCTATCGTTCGATGGAGAGGGAAGAGAAACGGGAGATGTACATATTAGAGAAGCGCGTAGTTGTGAATGGCAAAAGTATGGTTGAGAGACAGGGTACCCGCATAATCAATGCAATCTGGAGAATGAACGCTCCGTATTTAGACTCCATAACACGATGTATGTCTCGACGTGTACCGATATTGCATCATGATCTGAAGCACCGTACGTAGCATGTTCTAACGAACTCAGCACATCTTATTTAGCCTAATTTGGTAGGTTGGTAAGTGTAATGAATCACAAACACGTTAAAAGTCGGGATACCCTGATTATTCCTGTACCACTGCCAGTTTTCTGCGAAATAGGACGTGTGGAGTTCGTTAGATGTTGTTATTCGCTCTAATTGCCGTTTTAGAGTGTTCCCGGTTCGTTAGATTGCAGTTAGTCAGTGAGCAATGATATGTGGAAGGGTAACGTAAAAAGGACTGCAGAGGATCTGCAGTCCTTTTTCATGATGCAATGCTTGCCTTACTAGTCCTCGTGAAGATGGTGGAGTCCATGAAGGAAGGCGGATACGGTCAGACGCAGACTTTCGTCCGGATCAAAATTCATGCCAAAGCCGCCTTGTGCCTCAATGGAGGCAAATCCATGGCAGAGGCTTCGCAAACCACGAACGGCGTGCAATGCTTCCGCTTCGGTTAACGGGTAGGGCTGCAAGCTGTGCAGCAGCAACTCCAGTGTGGCTGTGTTGGCGGCGGCGAGCTGTGGCTCCTCGCGATCCGGGGCATGAAATGAAGCTTCGTAGAGCCCGGGGTGCTCGCGAACGAAGCCAATGTATGCCGCAGCGATGGCCTGGATGGCATCGTCGCCTGTGCGGTCAGCCGTAGCCGTGGTTAATGCTCGGCTGAGCTGTTGTACGGACATCAGCGCCATTTCCTGGCGAAGCCCGGGAAGTCCGCTGATGTGGTTGTAGAGCGACGGCGAGCGCACATCCAGACGCTGGGCGAGTGCGGCCAGTGTCAGCGCCTGAAAGCCGTCGCTGTCAGCAAGCTGGGCGGCGGCGCTGAGCAGAGCGCCGCGATCCAGCCCTTGCCGGGGGCTCATAATTGCCCCCCGGCAAGGCCGAACCGCTGCTGTGCATCAGCGGTTGCCGCGCGCATGGCGGCCGCGGGCTGGCGCAGCATCCGTCCGTGGCCTACAGCCAGCACGGACGGTTCCAGCTCCGCCAGGCGCTTCGCGCTGGCCAGAGCTGCTTCGCGGTTCCACGTCGCCAGCGCGGGGAACGGGAAGAGCGGGCGCATGCGGCCGGATACGGCAAGGCCGCCTTGCAGTTGGTACGCGTCGCCAGCGATAAGCACACGGCTGCGCGTATCTATGAAGGACATGTGCCCCGGCGTATGTCCTGGGGAGGCAATGGCAACCAGCGAACCAATCTGGTCACCATCATCCAGCAAGTGGTCTGGCTGGGTGCGCACCGCTTGGGGCTTGGGCACGCCGCCGCGTACCGGGGTTTGAGGCTCACCGGGAAGAAGGGAAGTATCTCCCGCCAATAGCCGCGCATCCCGTCTGGAGATGAAGACTTCGGCTTGGGGTAGTGCTTCTTTGAGATGATCCAATGCACCAATATGGTCGCTATGAGCGTGAGTCAGAATGATCTTGGTAATGGGCTTCCCAAGGGACTGGGCAGTTGCCAAAATCCCCTTAAGACTGAACGGTATTCCGGCATCAATCAGGGTTAATCCATCTTCCTCTTCAACCAAGTATACGTTCACAGGGAAGAGTCTTGGAAAAAACGTAACTTGAACGACATCGAATTCTCGGGTAACGCGCATCGGTAAACCCTCCTTAAAACTAATGATATTAGTATAATAACTAATGGCATTAGTTTTGGCAATACCCGGTGTTCATTTGGTTCCAATAAAAAAAAATTTAAATAATGATGCACTTTACAAAAAAAGCGTTTTCAAAATGGAGATTACCGATTATAATAATCACGTAAGCCCTTTCATATGTCTATCTTATTGGAGCCCTTCGCGTAGCGAAAGGCTCACTTTTTTTGTTCTTTTTGGATAAGTGTGCAGATGGGATGTTAATCCTAGCTTGAATGTGTTGATGAGCTGTAAGTATTGGTATAACAGGAAAAATCACGTTTGATCTCCAAGCTGGGTGAAAGTTGACAAACATAACTGTTATTCATATAATGACAGTTATACTTACCTTGGGTTGAAGTTCATCGGTGTTGTAAGCCGGGAAGGGAGTAAGTTATGAACAGCGAATTTACCATAGCGGTGCATTGTCTTGTTTTTCTGGCGATGAGAGATGAGTGTATGGCCAATAGTGAAGATTTGTCCCAGAGTGTGGGTACACACCCGGCCAGAGTCCGTAAGGTACTAAGTGTTCTGCGCAAGCATGGTTACCTGACGACCAAGGAAGGTGCTCATGGTGGGTACTTGCTAAGCCGTTCAAGTGAAGAGATCAAGCTTGGAGAATTGTACAGACTGGTAGCTGGTGGTTCGCTCGGTCCCAACTGGTGCTCAGGGGAGTCCGGTTCATCGTGCGTGGTATCTTCCAATATGCAGGATGTGATGGGGAACATCTATAACGGAGGCGAAGAGGCGCTAAGCGCTTATTTTGACCGTATTTCCATCCAGGATGTGAAAGAACGTATAGGTCGTGGCGATGCATGTGAGTTAACGCTAGATGGATTGTCTGCAAAAGAGAAGTCCTGACAGATTCCATAATCAAAGGTCTTTCGAGATATGGCCTTGGTTTAGTCAGGCATGGTGGTCGTAAGGTTCATGTGGTCGACTGGTTAGGGTGAGGGCTTATGCTCCGGTGAAAGATCCATCGATGGTTTTAAAGCGATTCCGGGCATAACGTGAACACAGATGGGAGAGATCGTCTGCGCTGATGTTATTTTCGGAAGGCAAGTTCTTGGTACGGTTGATATCAAAATCGCCTTGCGAATGTAAAAAGGAAAAACAAACAAAAAAAGAATTTGGGGAGTGGAACACATGTCAGGCACTGAAAAAAATGAAACACTTCGCGTTATTAGCGAACGCCATGCTGTCAAAAAGTACGAAAAAGGTTTTGTCTTGCCTGAAGCGGATCTGAACGCGATCCTGACAGCAGCTGGGGAAGCACCATCTTCATGGAACCTGCAACATTGGAGATTCCTTGTGATTGAAACCGAAGCTGACAAAGCGAAATTGTTGCCAGTTGCTTATGGCCAAAGTCAAATTACGGAAAGCTCCGTTACCATTGCGGTTCTCGGAGATCTTGAAGCAAACCGCAACACGGTGATCTACGATCAGGCTGTTGAAGCAGGCGCATTGACTGCTGAAATTCGTGACGCATTGGTAGGACAGATTAATGGTGCTTACCAAAACCCGCAAACGGCTCGCGATGAAGCGATCCGCAATGCATCCTTTGCATCCCAAAATATTATGCTCGCTGCACGCTCCCTGGGTTACGACACTTGCCCGATTGGCGGATACAACCCACAGCAACTGATTGAAACCTTCAACATTCCTGCACGCTTCGTGCCAACGTTGTTGATTACGGTAGGAAAAGCTGCAGTGCCAGCTCGCCCGGCAGGTCGCTTGCCGTTGTCCGAAGTTGTGGTTAAAGGCTCTTTCTAAGTCGAAAAGCCCGCTCTGACGATTGCTTCAGTGATATAAATATAAATACAGATAGCCGCACATTCCTGTTGAGGGAAGGTGCGGCTATTGAGCATGCTGTGATTGTATGGAAAGGGCTGTGCACTTGAAATTCAATATATTTTGATGTTATACACCCAAATGAAATCAGAAGCTTCTGTATGGGAAAATTACTTTTCAGGTGTTTCCGGGATTTGTGGTGCATGGAACGATTCCATGTACTCGATTGCGTTGTACATCATAACAGCTGCTTCAGCACGGGTAATCGTTTGTTTGGGATTGAAATTTCCTTCAGCATCCAGTTCATTGATCTTGAGAACGAGTGAACGCTGAATGGCACCTTGATATTCTGGCGTAAGTTCCTGTTCGTCGGTAATGTCCACAGGTTTGATATTAATCATCGGCAGACCGCCTTTGGCCTCGATGCCTTGCATCAGGAACAATGTGAATTGTTCACGAGTGAGCGGTTTGGACGGATCGATATCCTGTGACATCTGAATGCCATTATATTGGGCGCGGATAAATGCATCACTGTACCATACGCCATCTTTTACATTGGCAAAGTGGTCACTTGGCACTGGCATTTTGATAAAACGAATGGTGTCCAGATTCAGATTCAGTCCGTCCGCAATCAGTTGAATACCCTGAGCGGTATTTAACTCCAGTTCAGGTTTGAACAAGCTGTCGCTCACACCTTTGATGAATCCATCCTGATGGAGAGATTCGATTTTGTCTGCTCCTGTGATACCTTGAATATCCGTGAATTGGGCCTGCGCAGCGTTGATCGGGCCTGCACTTAGAGACAGCGTGAGCAGAGCTCCCGCAGTTAATGTAGCAAGTATATTTTTTTTCATGATAGGTTCGCCTCACTTTTCCAGGGTTGATCCCTTTATATAAAAGTTATTTGCCCCTATAGACGACCCTACTGTTCAAAAGGTTGCTGAAATTTTCCAATGGCCTAGATTACAATTCGTCAAGATTTAGGTGAAGCCCTTTGTGAAGCACACGGCATCTATCCTTTGGATTCATTTCGATAATCCGTGGGTGAACGTCCCATCATTTTGCTGAACAGACGGGAGAAGTAGTACGGGTCCTTGAATCCAAGCTCGGAACTGATCTGCTTCACGGTCCAATCCGTAAAATCCAGATAGCGGCAGGAATGCTGGATCTTGAGCCGCAGGAAATAATCGATGGGCGAATGCCCGGTAGCTTGCTTGAACAACTGTGAGTAATGAGGGACAGACAGCCGGGCATGTGCCGCCAGTTCCTTGAGGGTGATTCCGTTCTCCAGGTGATCTAGCATGTATTGAACGGATTGTTCTGCCGCACGTTTGCTGCTCACAATCCCACCATCTGTGCCTGTCGTCTCTGGTCCATAAGCGAGCATACCAAGCATATAACCGATAATCTGGGAGGCATATGTCATCGTCTGCATGGAGTAACCTGTCTCTAACGCGCCGTAACATTCATGGAACAGCTCAAGCCATTTTTGAGCCTTGGCCGGTGGCATGGTCGTAATATGATGGGTTAACAATGGTTCTATGTAGGATAAAGTGTGTTCCCCCCGTAGATGAATCCAGAAAATACTCCATGGTTCGGCTGTGTTGGCACCATATACATGAGGAATATGTGCAGGCAATATGACAAGGTTCCCAGGGCGGACATCATATGTTTTGCTGCCATCCATCGTATACCAGCCTGTACCTTGGGCACAGTACATCAGAATGTGTGATTCACAACCATCGGGACGGTCACGGTAATGATGCTCTGCTTCGTGAAAGTAACCGATATCGGTAACATATAACCCGGACGTGACTGGATAAGCTGCAGCTTCTTGCAACAGCGGGTCCGGAAGCACTATGAGTTTTTGCATACGAAATCCGTCAGATTTACGCTGTAGGGGTGGTCTGTTGTTAGGTCTCATACTTTGTATTATGGTGAGAGGGGTTAAGGGAGTCAATAACGGATATGAGAGCGCTCACCAGGGATGTAATCGATTTAGAGAGCCAAGTTACAGGAAGTGAAGCAGTTGCCCGTGAATTGGGTAAGTACATATCAGTGGGTAGAATCAGAATAGTGAATATATAGGATAAGGGAGAGATTTAGTTATGGAACCAGTCACAACGCAGGAAACGCTTTTCTATACAGGTACGTATGCGTCAGCGGAAGAACCAGGAATATTCTTGTGTGCGTTGAATGCGGATACAGGAGAGATGCGGATCGTGAATCACATGGAGGGCGTGAATAATCCGTCTTATCTGGCGTTATGCCCGGATGGCAACTGTCTATATGTGGCGAGTGAGACGGATGAGGGAGAGGTGTTGGTGTATCGGAGAGATGCGGCAACGAGTGAACTGCACCTGATGGATCGAAAGCAGACCAGAGGTGCTTCTCCATGTTATGTGTCTGTCTCCAAGGATGGTCAGTGGGTGTTCTCATCCAACTATAGCAGTGGCAGTGTCAATGTATTTCCGGTAGGCAATCAGGGGACGCTTGGTGAGATGAGTGCGTGGGTAGAGCACACGGGTAGTGGAATCAACGAAGAACGCCAGGAAGGGCCGCATGCTCACTCCATTCAGCCAGATCCGTCTGGACAATATGCTGTCGTATGTGACCTCGGTCTGGATCAGATCATTGTGTACCGGTTGGAAGAGGGACGTCTGGTTACCCATCGTGAGATGGATCAGCCACCAGGCGCAGGGCCAAGGCATCTCGTGTTCCATCCCAACTCGAAGTGGGCATATGTAATCAACGAATTGAACAACACGGTTACGGCATTCCTATACGATGAGCGCAGAGGGGAGGTTACTACGGTGCAGCACATCTCCACGCTGCCAGAAGGACATAAAGGTGAGGGAACCGCTGCAGACATTCGTTTATCACCATGTGGACGTTTCCTGTATGCATCCAATCGGGGAGATGACAGCATCGTACTCTACCATATTGACCAGGAGAGTGGTGAGTTGGAAGCCGTAGAGTGGACGTCCACGATTGGGCAGACACCACGTAACTTTAATATTTTGCCAGGTGGAATTCTAGTCGTGGCGAATCAGGACAGCAATAACCTCGTAAGTTTCCAGATCAGCGAAGAAGACGGACGTCTGACGCATAACGGGTTCAAGCTGGAACTGCCTCGTCCGGTATGTATTGCGCCTGTAGTATAAGTTGTAATCCGGTGAAGTGAGAAGTGCAGATGCAATAGTACATCTTAATAATTGGTCTACAAGCTGTGAAATCATGGGGAAACACATGGTTTTACAGCTTTTTTTAGTTTTTTAATGCGATTAACTTGAAAATAGTGGCAATTATCACATTTTTTTATTGACCATCGTTCGAACGTTCATTATGATCAGAATATATAGCGATTAAACCTAAAATCTGGATGTTGCACGAAGGGTGGTGCTTTCCTTGGAACCTGCAAATTCAATTCGGGAGCAATTAACCCAGTTTATCGAAAAGAACAGCATGACGCTCTCCCGATTCTCGGAAGTATCTGGCATCAATACAGGCACAATCAGTCGTATCTTACATGGGAATCGTCCCATATCGGTGAGTCAGTTGATTGCGATCTCATCAGGAATGGGCGTGGCAGCGGATCATTTTTTTGCCGACTATGTGGAAGAATGTTTCGCTTATTCGGTCTCGATGCGGCGGATCAGACCGTTTATTCTCCGAAGTGCGGAGTTGAATCGGCTGGACTGCATTGAACAGATTCTTTATCGGCTACTGGACGACCTGGATTATGCGACAGAATTATATGAGATGGCGGAACAATTGTTTGAACGAGATCAACGGTCTGCGGCGGCATTGTTATATAAGAGTGTGAGTGAAGTTGAGAAATATCAGCATTCCGAACGGCTTGCGATGTGTCAATATCGGTTGTTTTTAATTGGACAAGGAGAGAACTTGGAGGAAAATCTAAAGGCGGCTATCTTGTTCGAGCCCTATGTTGACCGGTTGGATGAGGGATACCAACTGGAAGCCTTCAAAGATCTGATTCATGTTTTTGGTTCGGTAAATAAATGGAGCGAAGTTAAAGATATCGCTGACAAGATGTTACAGTTAGCCAAAATTCAATATGATTCAATTAACATTGTGGATCGACGAAATCAGGAGTGTAAACAAACAGTGCGACCACTTTACTTTTATATACTATATGCTTGGTTAATTCAGTCAACGGTATTTGAGGAGCAGGGAGACTATACCGAAGCATTAGAACTTGTGGGGCTGTATGCAAGTGGAAAGAGTTGGGTTCGGGAGGACGATGAAGAATCTCGACGTGTGCTGAATCAATTCGAAGAATGGGCATTGGCTAATAAGTACCTCTATCAGATGTTATCTGGGGATCAGAAGGTTGTTAAAGAATACGCAAATTACATCACACAATACCCAGAGGAAATATTTTTGGCATTACGTTATATCATCCAGGCAGCGAATAAGTTTAACTGGAATATTGATGATATTTTAGAGCGTTTCTCGGATTATATTACCTTACGTACATACAAGACAGAATTTGGACAATACAACTCTTCAATAATGGATCAAAATTATGCAAAACTTCTAGGGGAATTGGCGCTATACTATTTAAATCACAATCGCGATATTGCAATAAATCGAATTTTAGAAGGATTAAACTTCTCTATCCAAAAGAATAATGATCTCAATTTCATTAAATATGTCATAGTTTTTCTTGAAAAATGCTTTAGTAGTGAAAAATCTGTAGACAAAGAAAAGCTTAAATTGCTAATTAATGAGCTGCAGCGAATTAATACTTGATATCAATACTCTAGTTCTGAATCTAGTTAATATCGATTCTCTTATAGCGTGAAGAAGCCTTCTAGTTAAATAACTAGGAGGTTTTTAATTGTTACCTCGTATTAAATTTTCATTTTGTGCCTCATTAAGTAAAATGAAAAATTTGTCATAGGATACTAAAATAGTATTAAAAGAGGTGGTTGTACAATGAATTGAGACGGTTTGGAAGTGCATGGTTTCACACCCATAAGTATAAAGATGTAATATGTTAATTTTACTTATCAGTTTGGCTAGGAAGATATCGCTCCACTTGAATTCATTTTTAGTAACTCAGAAAAATCATAAATGGAGGTATAGAACCCTGATGTGGAAAAAAACAAAAAAAGTGATTGTAAGTCTACTCACCTTATCAACTCTTTTCTCAATTAGCGCACCATTTGCAGCTTACGCATCATCATCAGAAATTATAGAGAAAAAAGCGCAGGCCACTGCCCCTAATTCAAACGTAATAACAGTTGTAGAACCGGTGACTGAAATCCAAGGGGTAAAAGTTAAAGCGGTTCAGTTAGCGATAAAGGCACTTGAAAGTGTAATTGATAATCCAGTAACAAGATGGGCTTTAGAAGCTATTTTTGATGAGGATACTGTAAAAACTGTAATAAAAAATAAAAACAAAATTTTCTCAGTACTTGATGAATATTTATATGCAGTAGACTTGACTACTCGGGAGATTGCAGCAGGTGCGAGAAGTGCAATACAACAACAAATTAAGGGTGCTCCCGGTCAAATCGTTGGACAAGTTGTTGAGTGGTTAATATACTATGGTAGTCAGTTATTATTATAGTTTCATTTAAGTTGATTCTATGGATGTGAGGTATCAGGATGACTAAACAAAAAGTTGAACAACTTGAGAAGAGAATTGAAATATTGTTAGACTGGAAAGACCGATTAACAGAATTGGTAGGAGATTCTCTTTCGCCATATGAGAAATGGTGCATCGAAAAAGAATTAAGTAGAGAAGATCAACATTTTATAACCAATCTGTGTCTCCTATTCAGTATCCATCTTCACCCGGACCAAGAGCATCCTGATGTTCAGAAAGTTAAACATAACGTAATGACTTTATTCGATATCAAAGAGATCGAAATGAATTTCCTTTGCTTCGAACAATTTATAAGTGATTATCAATTAAAAGAAAATCCAATTTTTTCTTGGGACGCAAGAGAGTTACTTGAAAAATTAAACGAGAGTGGCAGAAGTGTTCAACTAAAAGAGGTGCTACTGAATTAAGATATGTTCCTTGCTTATAGATAGAAAAAATACAATATATATATTATCTGATTGCAGGGATATAAGTACACTGTAATATATTTCACAAAGTCGAAGGAGAAATCCTTCGGCTTTTTTATGTGCTATCCATTCAATTACTAAATTAGACCTATAGATGGAATTATATGTTTAATTTAAGATGGATATATTAAAGCGCTTACACAAAAGATGGCGCTACAAGGGCATCGGGCTTACCACTACAATTGGGGAGGCAATTGTTTATGGGAAATCGATCATCACTGTGGAAGCGCACATTACGTACAGCCGGAGTATCGCTACTGAGTTCGACGTTGTTGGTTACTTCGCTTGGATTGGGCAATACGTCCGTAACACATGCAGCGGGTGCAAGACAAATGGAATATCTGGATCGCGGTGTGGTGGCTGTGAAGACCGGGACAGGTGTGTTTGTCAGTTGGCGGCTTCTGGGAACGGAAGGATCGAATGTATCGTTTAATGTCTATCGAGATGGAACCAAGGTGAACGCTACGCCCATAACAAACAGCACCAACCTTCAGGATGCAAGCGGGACAAGCAGTTCCAAATATACGGTTCGCGCTGTGGTCAGTGGAACGGAGCAGGCTGCTTCAGCGGCAGCAAGCGTATGGGGCAATAACTATCTATCTGTACCGCTCAGTATACCCGCTGGTGGGACAACGCCCGATGGAGTAGCCTACACTTACAGTGCCAACGATGCCAGTGCAGGTGACCTGGATGGTGATGGTGAGTATGAATTGATCGTGAAGTGGGACCCTTCCAACTCCAAGGATAACTCCCAGAGCGGTTATACCGGGGAAGTGTTTATCGACGCCTATAAATTAAACGGAACACGCCTGTGGCGAATTGGTCTGGGCAAAAATATCCGTGCCGGCGCTCACTACACCCAGTTCATGGTGTACGATCTCGACGGTGACGGCAAAGCCGAGGTCGCGATGAAAACAGCCGATGGCTCCAAGGACGGCACTGGCGTGGTCATCGGGGATGCTAGCAAGGATTACCGCAATTCCAGCGGTTATGTATTATCTGGCCCCGAATTCCTGACGGTTTTCAATGGGCAGACTGGCAAAGCGCTTTCCACGGTGAATTACGAACCGGCACGTGGCAATGTATCCGACTGGGGAGACAACTACGGCAACCGGGTGGACCGATTCCTTGCTGCCATTGCTTACCTGGATGGCGAGCGGCCAAGTCTGGTTATGGCTCGCGGGTATTATACGCGCAGTGTACTCGTGGCGTATAACTGGCGGAATGGACAGCTGACCAAACAGTGGACATTTGATTCCAACACATCGGGTAACTCAGGTTATGCCGGGCAGGGCAATCACAATCTGAGTGTGGCGGACGTAGACGGGGATGGGAAAGACGAGATTGTCTATGGCGCCATGGCAGTGGATGACAACGGCAAAGGACTGTACACGACAGGACTTCATCATGGCGATGCCATGCATCTGAGTGACCTCGACCCGGACCGCCCTGGACTTGAGGTATTTCAGGTCCATGAGACACCGTCCAATGCCGGAGTGGAATTCCGTGATGCGGGTACAGGCCAATTAATCTGGGGAGTCAAAACAACAAAGGATATCGGACGTGGCATGGCGGCAGATATCGATCCAAGGTATAAAGGCGCTGAAGTATGGGCAGACGGCAGTCTGTATACGGCCAAAGGGCAGAAACTCGGGACAACCCTACCGTCCTCCACGAATTTTGGCATCTGGTGGGATGGGGATTTGCTCCGTGAACTGCTGGACAGCAACCGAATCGACAAGTGGAATTATACCAATAGCACAACGATGAACCTGCTCACCGCATCCGGCGTTTCTTCCAACAACGGAACCAAGTCTACACCAAATCTGCAGGCCGATCTGTTCGGGGACTGGAGAGAGGAAGTTGTGTGGCGGACGAATGACAGCTCAGCGCTGCGGATCTATACTACAACAGCGGTTACCGACAAACGCATCTACACACTGATGCATGATCCGGTATACCGTCTTGGCGTCGCTTGGCAAAATGTAGCCTACAATCAGCCGCCGCACACCGGATTTTATCTGGGCGAAGGCATGAACCCACCACCGGTACCGAATATCCGGTATGCGGGCAGATGAGGAATGGACAAGGTATGGCGGTGCAATTCCATTCCTGTTTACAATAGACAGCGAAGGTTAGCATTCGCTGAAGGGAACAACGGACGGTGGTCCGTTGTTCCTCTTTTTTTGCCAATGGTGCAGAAATCCGGTAAAAATCGGAAAAAACGTTTGACAGGTATATAGACTGCCTTTATTATACGTATATAACTTACTAAACAGGTAGGAATAATAAATCATGCAACCTGAACAGAATAACGTTCTCACCGTACAGACGGAGGAACACCGCAGCGCATCCTTTCCGGATGAAAGCATACACGGCCCAGGGCCGGCATGACTTTATGGGGAGAAGTGCGCGGGGGTTCCTCCGTCTTCTTGTTTTTATACGGGGCGTTCGATCCTGTTCAGCCGGCCTGAGGTAGTCATGCAGATTGATATCGGGGGAGTGTTTTTGATGAAAAAGAGAATTCACAAGGGTATTCTGGTTGGTCTGGCACTGGTGTTAACAGGGGTACTGGCAGCATGCGGGTCGGATAGCGGCGGGTCCAGTGAAGCAGGAACATCGGGGGGAGCGGAAGGTGGCAAGGAAGGGACTAAGGCTATCGAACTGCTGAATGTTTCCTATGATCCAACACGGGAACTCTATGAACAATATAACAAAGCGTTTGCGGCGCATTGGTTGAAAGAGAAAGGCCAGGAAGTGACCATCAAGCAATCCCACGGAGGATCGGGCAAACAGAGCCGTTCTGTTATTGACGGACTGGATGCGGACGTGGTGACACTGGCATTGGGATACGATATTGATGCGATTGAAGATAAAGGTCTGATTAATGAAGGTTGGCAGGACAAATACGAGCATAACAGCTCTCCGTATACCTCTACGATTGTATTTCTTGTACGTAAAGGCAATCCAAAAGGCATCAAAGACTGGGATGATCTGATCAAAGGGGATACCCAAGTCATCACCCCGAATCCCAAAACATCCGGCGGGGCGCGCTGGAACTATCTGGCGGCATGGGGATATGCCCTTAAGCACAATAACAATGATGAAGAGAAAGCGAAGGCATTTGTTGGTGAATTGTTCAAGCATGCGCCTGTACTGGATTCGGGTGCTCGCGGTTCTACAACAACGTTTGTTGAACGTGGCATTGGGGATGTGCTGCTTGCCTGGGAGAATGAAGCTTTCTTATCGGTAAAAGAACTGGGTCCGGACAAATTCGATATAGTCGTGCCTTCGGTTAGTATCTTGGCTGAACCACCGGTTGCCATTGTGGACAAAAATGCAGACAAAAAAGGAAGCCGCGCCGTGGCAGATGCCTACCTGAAATATTTGTACAGTGAAGAAGGACAGACGATTGCCGCTGAAAATTATTACCGCCCAACGCTGGACAGCGTGGAGGAAAAATTCAAGGATCAGTTCCCGGCGCTTGAACTGTTCACGTTGAAAGATGTATTCGGCACATGGCGGGATACTCAGGCCAAACATTTCAATGATGGTGGTATCTTCGACCAGATCTATGTTCCAGGCAGCTAAGATTGCTCTGTTCATAGAAGACCCGATCAATCGCGCTGTAAGCGGCCAACCAGCCTTACCGGCTGAAGGCAGAGAGGATGAACGTGCATGAGCAAGGTGGTGGTGGCGAGGAGACGCACATTGCCGGGGTTTGGATTAACGATGGGTTACAGTGTGCTCTACCTGAGCCTGGTTGTACTTATTCCACTGTCAGCGCTGTTGTTTAACTCAACAGGGCTGACATGGGCAACCATGATTGAGGTTGCGACCAATCCCAGGGTGCTTGCTTCCTTCCAGGTCAGCTTTCTGACCGCAGGTGCAGCGGCCCTGATCGATCTCGTGCTGGGATTACTCCTGGCATGGGTGCTTGTTCGGTATGAATTTCCTGGCAAACGGCTCTTCGATGCGGTCATTGATCTGCCTTTTGCCCTGCCAACGGCGGTAGCGGGGGTTGCCCTCACGGCGATCTATGCCGGCAATGGCTGGATTGGACAGTTTGTAGAGCCTTTGGGCATTAAGCTCGCTTACTCCCAGGCTGGGATTACGCTGGCGCTGATGTTTATCGGAATTCCGTTCGTGGTTCGTACGGTGCAACCGGTATTGGAGGAGCTGGAGGCGGAGGTGGAAGAAGCGGCTGCCACACTGGGAGCAGGAAGATGGCGGATATTCCGCACGATTCTGCTGCCGGATCTGATCCCCCCGTTGTTAACGGGGTTTGCTCTGGCCTTTGCCCGGGGCATTGGTGAATACGGCTCCGTTGTATTTATCTCAGGTAATATGCCGATGAAAACGGAGATTGCCCCCTTGCTGATCATGGCCAAGCTGGAGCAGTTCGATTATGCAGGCGCTACAGCGGTAGCTTTGCTGCTGCTTCTGGTTTCTTTCATCCTGCTGCTGATCATTAATTCCTTGCAACGCTGGAGTCGGAAGGCGGGCAGGGCATGATGATGAAGCATGATGCAATAAGGATATTTAAAGACGTCACTTACCCATACCAAAGGAGGTGCAGCATATGGCGGGTTCTGTCCCACTGAGCCCTGTTCCACCCGTACGAGCTGGCCGCGGAACCAACCGTGCAACAACGGAAGCTCCATGGGTCAAATGGTTATTGATTGGACTTGCAAGTCTGGTGTTATTGTGGCTGCTTATTCTGCCGCTGGTGATCGTACTCATGGAGGCTCTGAAACAGGGGTGGGGGGTGTACATCGCCGCTCTTACCGAGCCGGATGCCATGTCTGCACTGAAACTCACGTTATTGGTTGCGGCGATTACCGTGCCGCTGAATACGATATTTGGTGTGGCCGCTGCATGGGTCATTACCAAGTTTCAGTTCAAAGGCAAGGGACTCATGATCACCCTGATTGATCTTCCCTTTTCGATCTCGCCTGTCGTGGGCGGGTTGATCTTTGTATTGGTCTTTGGTTCGAATGGGTGGTTTGGGCCGTGGCTGTCCGAACATGATATCAAAATCATTTTTGCGCTGCCAGGCATTGTCATTGCGACGCTGTTTATTACGTTCCCCTTTGTAGCGAGGGAGTTGATTCCACTTATGGAGGACCAGGGAATCCGGGAAGAGGAAGCAGCGGTTACGCTGGGTGCTTCCGGGTGGCGAATCTTCTGGAGTGTAACCTTGCCCAACATCAAATGGGGGCTGCTGTACGGTATTATTCTGTGTAATGCCCGTGCCATGGGCGAGTTCGGAGCGGTATCTGTGGTGTCCGGACATATCCGCGGAGAGACCAATACGCTACCGCTACATGTGGAGATTTTGTATAACGAATATCAATTCTCAGCTTCGTTTGCCGTAGCGTCACTGCTCCTGATTCTGGCTCTCGCCACGTTGTTGCTCAAGAGCTGGCTTGGTCACAAAGCCATTTCAGAAAAGTGATGATGAGAAGAAGAAAATACAGATTGACAGCTACTGGAAGCCCTGCTAATGTATAAACCAAGTATATAGGTTGGATAAGAATGAATTATAAATCAGTTGCATGACAACGGACTAAGGAATATGGCGGGCAGTAGCCCGAGAAGAGGAGGCGGCTCTATGGCTAAGCCGTTAAAAGTGGATGAGGTATGGTTGGACCGAATTGCCGGACAGCTGAATGACATGGAGTTTGGTTCTTTACACATCGTGGTGCACGAAGGTCAGATTGTGCAGATGGAGCGAACCGAACGCAAGCGTTTTGAGAACACACCCTCAGGCAGCACCTCCAAATCCGGAAGCACGGCACGAAGCAGTTCAGCCCGTTCACTGCGCGGATCGAATGCGAGTGCGAAGGGATAGAGAGTGACGTTGCGTCAGGGAAGCAAGGATGGTAGTGTAGTGGATTTTTGATGTGACGCTTCCAATACGTCCTACCTATTGCGTGCGACTTGTTCCCTTATGCTCCTTATACCAATGATTCGCTTCAAGCAGTACCTGTTGCCCACCTGCATCCTTAAATTCTTCCACAAAAGTATCGAAATACCCCACAGGCTGATCGCCGGTGATGATGGAGATATACGCTCTGTCTCTCATGCGAATCAACTCCGATGAATATTGAATCAGGGCAGGGGTTGCAACCTCCAGGCGATTATAGATACCATTCTCCGTCAACCCTGCAGATGCAGCCCACTGTTCACGTTTGTCCGAGGGGGCACCTGGAACCATCATGCCAATACTTGAGCCGATCATATTCGTATAATTCTCCATTCGGTTGTATGGGCGAAGCAAGTGGAACGATTTTGAATCTTCAGCGCTCCAATCCCAGTGCTTTCCTGGAAGGCCATACTCCATTTTGATCTGCTCGACCGGATCGGGGTTGGCACTTACATAATCGAGTATCTCCAAGATTTTCTCCAGTTTTCCCGGCTCGTTTGCAGCCTCAGCGCCTATAGCAATAAAATTCATCAGCAGATTATTCCCTTTGGTTCCGCTATGTCCATCAGGACCTATAACCGGAGAACCGAATACAATCTTTGCGGCTGCATTCTTCTGTAGTAACTCACTGACATTGAAGGAGGGTTCCACCGGAGTTTCCTCGCCATTTTCATTGAGGACACTGTAGTCTCCCTCTTGATTCCAATGATAGTAATTTCCCATCGAGGTCATCCCGATTTTGCCATTAATAAAAGCATGGGACAGATGTTTATAGCCACCTTTATTCTCTCCCGTTATAAACTCAGGATCAATAATCCCATCCCGATACCATTTCTGCATATACTCCAAGGCTTTTTTCATCTCAGGCTCCAAAGCGCCGATCACGAGTTGGTTGTTTTTTTCATTAAAATACAGCTGCTCGGTAAAAACAGATTGTCCAAAGGCGCCAAATACGACATTTAAGCCCTCTCTGGATAGGCCATACGTATCCTGTTTACCATTTCCGTCCGGATCGCTGGCAAAAGCATACATGACCGTCTCAAATTCATCTAATGTTTTCGGAACGTCCAGACCCAGCTTCTTAAGCCAGTCCTCTCGGTATACGACAGGAGTTCGATAGATATTGGTCTGATTGATGACCGGAATTCCATAGATGTTGCCGTTTATTTTTCCATACTCCAGATAACGTGAATCATAATCGCGAATTCGCTGTACAATATTTGGCGCATATTGTTCAAGTACTTCCGGGGAAATTTCTGCTAACACGCCTTGCATTTGATACTTAAGCAGATCATGCGGTTGTCTAATCCGGAACAGATCCGGTATTTTTCCCTGAGCCAGCTCCAGATCCAGCAGTTCCTCGTACCGCTTGTTCTCAAGGTTCCACACCTCCAGATCAACATCAAACCGATCCTCAATATATGCAATCATCTCCGCGTCTTCAGGAACAGGGATATTCTGATGCATGGTCCAGGATATCGTATACTGCGGTGTTGTATCCTTCTCAGCGCTTGCTAGATGGTCCTGCTGTTGCACTTGTGCTGTTTCTCCACCTGAAAAGGTACACCCACTTGTAAATACGAGAAGGAGAAGTATTGTGGTATATAGACATAGCTTTCTTGAAAGGTTGATGTTCATAGCAGCTCCTTTCCTAATTTTAATTCTATATAGGTTCAATCAAATAATATTTACACGGACACTCCGATGACAGAACAACCTTCCGATCGCTGTTATTCCCAGATTTCTTTTGATCCCTCTTCTAAAGGGGTGAAATCCGGGAATAAAGGCGAACGCTTCGCTTCTTCAGGTTCTTTCTGTCCTCTCCGTTTTTGTGTAAATGTTAAATTCAACTTATATAGACCCCTGTTCCATTAGACTGCGCATGAAATTTTTCGGCGTACATCCATGAATTTCTTTGAACTTCTTAATGAAATAGGCAGGGGTACGGTAACCGACCGTACTTGCGACCTGCTCAACCGTAATTTCACGTTGTGTCATGAGTTCCCGGGCGCGTTCCATTCGCTGATTCGTAACATATTCGGAATAGACAATCCCTGTTTCTTCTTTGAACAGTTTACTGAGATATTTAGGGCTGATGAATACTTGCTCTGAGACATGATCAAGCGTGAGATCGCCCGACAAGTGCTCGTGAATATAGGCTTTGACCGCCGATATGGTATCTACACTCCGTACCTCGCTTCGCTTCTCCATGTGCATCACAAATTCAGTCACGAGATGGATCATCCATTCGGAATAACGATTGATATTGTAGAACAATGAAAACTGCTTGTACAAATTCAATGAACTCGCTTCGGCAGGTTGCAGGCGCACCTGATGAATACATTCAGCGTATATAGATACCGTTTTTAATAAGATGATACGACTGTATTCGGCTGAATAGGGGCCTTCCTTTATTGTCGCTACCAATTCCTGAATGGCCTGAACCGAACCTTGCACATCCCGATTCTGTAATTTCTTCTCAAAGTTTACGAGGTATGACTCCGGAATCTCCAGACTGCTGGCTTCCCTGTTCAGCAGATCAAGATCCTGAATGGCAGACTGATCGGGAAAGAAGTAGCTGTATCGAATCAAGGCATTAGCCTGATGGTAGCTTCTGTGAATCTTCGTGAAGTGTTCTACCCATCCGCCTAATGAAAGTACAAATTCAAGGCCAAATCTGCTTCTTGCCTCCGTGTGAATAAAGTCCACAATGTGATTAGAGAGAGGTTCTTCGGATTGGTTAGTACAGATAATCACTGCTATTTTGTGATCCTGCAATTCCTCCGCCAGCAGTTGAGTTCCTTCCATGTCTGCCATCTCAAGTTGCTGAATCATCGTGTACAGCGTATGCTGCAACTGTCGTGGCTGCAGATCTTTCCATCTCTCATTGACGGGGTCAATGACGATGCAGCGGAAGCGGGAATAATCCATCGAAATCTGAACAGATTGCAGTTGCTCCGTCAGCTCTTCCGGTGTAAATCGGTTATTCAACATGTTAAGCATGATACTATGCTTAATCATCTTATGATTGGCCTGCAAGGTTTCTTCAAGACTATCAACTTTATTGGACAGACTGTTAAACGTTGTATCGATGAACCGGTATTCGTCCTGCTTGAGGCTGGTTGGGCTGTCCATCCGGCTCTTGATGTTATTCAGGATTCGCTTAAGAGGACTATAATTGGCTGTGGTAAAAATGGAAGACATTGCTATCCCAACCGCGACAGCCAGCAAGCCAAGAAGAACCGATATCTCTTTCAAGCTATCCAGCTTATAGTAGAAGCTTTCATTAGGCGTGGTCGTGTAGATCAGCCATGCATTTCCTTTAAATTGATCTTGAGTAACAACAGAAGAGTCATAGTTAAATACAGGCGCGAAGCTCTCATCTGAAGAATGAAGGGAGAGCAGTGAATGAGTCAAATTCTCTTCCGTAGAGCTGCCTATCAACGTTTTGTCTGCGGCAGAGATGACAGTTCCATCCTGATCGATGATTAATGTATTTGCATAGTCAGCAGGGAGCATATTCTTAATGATCTGACTGATCGCTGACTCTTTGATATCAATCGCAATCATGACCTTGCTGTCTTTTCCAGAAGATTGAAACGGGTAACTGTGGACATAGGAAATGATAGGGCTCATGTTGCTCTGTCCCCGCGATTCGATATATGCATCCTGAGGAACCATGCGAGTCTTCATCCATAAGGAACTCTCACTGGACCCTTTCATTGCGGCAATCCAATCCGTGGTATGATCCACATTCGATGGCATGTCCTCATAGAGCAACAGACCATATACAGAGGAGACTGTGAAATGATTTTCCGTATCGTACACATGAATAGCTTCAATGAGATCGGAATAGTTTTGCACCATATTTTTGAGGGACTGTTCGATGTCCAAAATTTTGCTATGGTTTCCTTTTAAGCTATCTAAATCGATACTAGCGGCGTTACCGAGTGCCAGGGACAGATAGACCTGATTTACCTTCTGGATCACAGAGCTCTCAATATAATTGACAGTGCTTTTCAGCGACAGTTGATTATTGATTCGGATCTCTTTGCTGTATTGATGGGAGAAGAAGAGATAGAAAATGGAGCCGAAAAGAAGCGCAATGACAAGCACGACAGCGAGGTAGGAAAGAACCATCTTGGATCTCACAGACTGAAATGGCTTACGCATCTTTTTTCCCCCTTCAATTCCTCATTTCTAAACAACTTCATCATTATATAGCAGGCCGAGGACGAGAAATCATGTTGACCGAAATTTAACAAACGTCTTCCTCATATTTTACACCAATTTAATAAAGCGTTTACATAAAAGCATATCATAATTAACGAAAGTAGTATCTCCTCTGTTTTTTTTAGGGCAGAAATCATCGGAACGTACGATTTTGATATAAAACGGAATTTGTTCTATAGATGCGAAACGCTCCCTAATGCTACAGTAACGGCAGATCAGACATCTGTATAGAGACTTTCTTACTCATTTGCAGATGCAGAAGCAAAAAATAATTTACCATAATGGGAGCGTGTATTTGCAAGCCATGAGAAAACCACTTAAAAAGTCACTGGCACTACTTCTAATGTTGTCTATGGTTGGTCCGACGTTTGCAGAGAAGAGTTTTGCAGCCGATCAGAAGATTCAGTTCTCTGATATTAAGGGACACTGGGCGGAAGCAAATATTCAAGCATGGGGCGATGAAGGATTAATTCGGGGCTACCTGGATCATTCATTCAAACCGAACACGTATATTACCAGAGCAGAATTTATGAATTTGGTAAATGGAGCGTTTGGATATTCCGGACAAGCTAAAATTACCTTTAACGATGTGTCTGAGAGTGCATGGTATTACGAAGCCATTTCTATTGCAAATGCAAATGGATATATAGATGGATACACCGATGGCACCATGAAGCCGCAAGATCCGATCACCCGTCAAGAAGCAGCTAAAGTGATTGCCGGTATTCTAAATTTGGAATTGAATGAAACAGCAGCGAATGTCTTTAGCGATTCATCATCTATTGCAGCTTGGAGCAAGGGAGCTGTAGGTGGAGCGGCAGCAGCGAAAATTATTGCTGGATATGCAGATGGAAGCTTCAAGCCGCTTAATTCCATTACGCGTGCCGAAGCAGTATCAGCACTCGTTAAGGCTGTAGAGACAGATTCGACTACAGCTGCCAAACCAGCTAAGCCAAAGGGAACGGCAACCGTACTGAATGTTAATCCCCCAGCAGATGAAGCTCGGTTGTCCGCCGTGAAGCACGGAGCCAATGCTGGAGACGACACCTTGAAAAATATTGCGGAGACCAATCCGTTTATTGATATTTTGGACGGTTTTGATCAAGTATGGTCCATGAACCAAGCGGACTGGAGAGATGGAACGGCGGCAACCAAAATTGGAGCTGACGGAAAAAATGCAAAGTATGGAGATGGACCGTCCCCATATTATGACGGCTTTAAGAATGATCCAACCGTAGCTGTCGCTGATCAGAAAACATATGCAAATGAAGAGATCCGAAACAAAGCGACTTGGGAAGCCAATATCAAATATGTAGGAAAGGTCACGCAAAATCGCACGGCTGAAGAGACATTGGCAGCCTATTATGATGACCAAAGAGATAAGATCTATAGCGTGATGGAGGGCTTTGGTCCGTTGGCTAACACGTATGTAGATATCATCAAGCCAAAGACAAACGTTGAACGAACGGTGGACGAGATGAATGTGGTATTGACCGAAGAAACGGTGGAAGATGAAAGCCAAGGCATTGGAGATTGGGATGCAAAAACGGAGCTTTCAGACTTGATCCATTTAGTTGATCTGGTTCGATTCAAAATTCCTGCCTCATCTAATCCCTCTAAATATTTCTACTCTTCCCCTAGACCGTGGAGAATGAATTCCAATGGAGAAGTGAAAGAAGTTGTTGACAGCAAAGGACTGCCTGTATGGGAAACCTTGGGTGAAGGTGAGAAAAAAGAAGTACCTTTGGCTTCAGGCGGAACCAAATCAACAGGAGAAAAACATTACCAGCAATACGAAACCAACGTTAAGCTTATTCCTGCGTTAACTTATGTCAAACGAATCGCTGAGGATGGAAGAGGAAAAGATGGCGGATTTCCGAGCGGACATACCAGTGCAGCTTATTTATCCGTATTTCCTTTGGCATACGCTACACCAGAACGATTCTCTGAATTGTTAACGAGAGCAGCTCAGTTGGGCGAGAATCGAGTCGTAGCAGGGATGCACTCACCACTTGATGTTATAGGAGGAAGAATACAATCCACAGCCATGGCTGCATATGCACTTAATCAGGCTGAGAACAGAGAAGTGTTAGAGAAAGGCTATGAGAATGCAGGGGAAGTATTTGGAGCTGCAGCCAAGGAAAAAAATATGAGTCTGTATGAATATGCACATACCGTAACAGAGGATTACACGTTTAAGAGTGCTTACGATGAACACAAATGGGAAGATCATGACGCCAATAAAGCCTTCTATAGAGAGAAGATGACGTATGGTCTGCCACAAACCGGAACCAAAGGTTTGGCTCCAGTCGTACCGCAAGGAGCAGAAGCCCTGTTAGAAACGCGTCAGCCGTATTTAACAGATGAGCAGCGCAGACAAGTACTGTATACAACATCGATTGATTCCGGTTATCCGGTTCTGGATGAATCCAAGGGCTGGGGTAGAATTGATCTGGTGACGGCTGCAGATGGATACGGAGCATTCTTGAACAACGTAACTGTGGATATGGACGCATCCAAAGGACGTTTCAATGCACAAGACTGGTGGAGAAATGATATCACGGGTAGTGGAATGCTGACGAAAAAGGGAACAGGAACACTTACACTAACAGGAAAAAATAGCTACACAGGCGGAACCTTACTGCAAGCAGGAACATTGGTAGCTGAATCTGCAACGGCTTTTGGTACAGGTGATCTGTATGTAGAGAATGGAACAGTTGTTGTGAATGTTGATGGAGCCTTAACCTTGAATAGAAACTTCACCATGGATAAGGGTACGCTGGAATTGGTTGTCGCTGATGGCAACAGTCAACTGAATGTCGGCAGAAAGCTCTATATTGATGGAGGAAGTCTCAAACTCGACTTGTCCAATTATAAGATTGAAGGTTCCAAAGATATTACGTTAATCACGGCTAATGGAATTACAGGTGAATTCGACAGTGTAACGGCAGATGGTTATGACGTGACTGTCACGTACGAAAATGGTCTTGTCATTGCACATGTTGTAGCCAAATAAGTGAAGTAATTATGCTATCGTTCAATTCTTCGCAAGACAAAATTAGTAATATAGAAAAGGGCTGGAGCTACAATGTAGTTTCAGCCCTCTTTGCGTATAGTCTTGCATGATTTAGAGCGTGTCTCCCAACCTACTCACAGCCGAGTTGTGCATGAAACGAGCCCAGAGTAGGGAACGTGCTGCATAATGCATGTATGAGCAAGCGATCAGAACATCGCAAAGGGGAGCATCCTGTTTTCCTCCACTAATAATAAAAATTTTCGTCTCGTACAGGAGGGGAGGGACACGAGCTTGTCCTCTCAGTCGCTCTTGGAACAGAGCATGAGCAGGGATTGAGCGCTAACGAATCTGAGGCGTCTTATTTAAGGGTTTGAAGCACCCACAGAAATCTAAGGAATCTTAGACACGTTATATCGAAATGTATGGCGTTTTAGAGCGTTTTTATCGAGCGATTTTGGGAAATAACGTGTCTGAGGTTCTTTACAATTTTGAAAGAGGCTATAGAGGTAATATAAGACGTCCTGTGTTCCTTAGAAAATCGACTGGCTACTCAATAGGAACAGCCAGACGGGAGCTCGATAATTTTGGGACACTGACATTCATCATCGTATAGCATGCCGAGTAAGGAGACACGTCCTGATCGGTGGAAATCCAGTCGAGAGAGGAACGAGTCTCGTATCATCGAGGTGGGTATCTAAGTTTAATCATACGGAAGCGGCTGGATGCGTAGGTTATTCGTCGGTGTTGGTACCAGATGTACGACGTGTATTCACTTCCATCTCCGTAGAGGCTTGCTTCGTTGGTTCCAGATCAGTATGTCCTGCATAGGGGCGATCACTTCGAGAGCGTGTCCCAGTCAACCCGAAACCCGAAGTGAATATAATCAGCTGTAGTCCCAGTGCATAGGGTGCAGCAACAGGTCCAATCAGATGGAGCAAGGAGCATAGGGCGATCAGCAAGGAGAGCATTTTGGTTACTGTACGTGACCTATCCCGTCGTGGGCTGGCCCAGAGCAGGTAACCATATATTATGGTGATCATTAAGGAAACCGCGCGGATCCATGGCAAGATGCTGTCCCATGAGTCTACAGGCACATCCAACATCCGCTGACGAAATACCAGATCTGTAACCAGAAACCCTGTGGCCGCCAGTGCGGCTGGTTCGGCTACGGGCCGAAGGAGGGTCCAGACCGCTGTGCCCCAATGATCAGCATGCGTATCCCGGCTGAGTTCATCTGATAATACGGTGCATTCTCGTTCCAGCGCTCTGTGCATCAGTCCGAGTTTGGCAGGATCATGTTCCTTAATACAGTCACGGATCTGATCCTGTAGTTGAGGGGATAGGTAAGATGCAGCTTTGCAGGCTAACATTGCCGTGATCAGATCGTTATGTTCGTGTTCCGACCGTTCATAATTCTGATTTTCCCGGATGGTAAGTTGTCCCAAGAGGGCTGTACTTATGTATAATGTATCTCGTATCCTTTGCATTCGCCTTTCGTGGCTGCGGCGAACTTCGGTGGCAGACCATATGTATATCCCCAGAAGCACAGCCATGACGCCAAGCAGTACAGCCACAGCACCTGGGCGTGATGTTAGATCTTCAATCCAACGTTGAAACACACTTGTTCCTCCTTTGCAGCAACTTCACGTATCATGAAACACGCTTCACGTAAGCTTTCTCTCACTATTACACAGGAAGTAGATGAATTCAAGCAGAAAGGGGCACAATTCATGGATCAAGTGAATATTGAACACACACCACCCGCAGCTGGGGAGTATCTCTCCCTGCGACAGATTGCCGGCCTTAGTCCGATGAGCAGGGAAGGGGCGGAGGTTGGACTACCGAATAGCCTGTTTGCCGTATGTCTGCGTGAAGAAGATGTGTTGGTAGGAATGGGGCGAGTGATTGGAGATGGAGGTTGTTTCTTTCAGGTCGTCGATATTGCTGTACACCCGGATGTTCAGGGAATGGGGTATGGAAAGCTGATCATGAGCGAGATTATGAATTATCTGCGTGAAGCAGTACCTGCCCGTGGTATAGTCAGTCTGCTGGCGGATGTTCCGGCTGATCAACTTTATGCTCAATTTGGATTTGAATACACCAGCCCAAAATCGGAGGGGATGTGGTGGAGGCAGGGAGACTAGTGAACTAGTTAAAAACATATTCGGCGAACCTTTGGATAAATCCGAAGGTTTTTTGCTTTACAACCATTTATTTACAGGTATAATGTAATTTAAAACCAATTTACGATTTACAAATTACGATATACGCGTGCACTCGTGAAGAATGGAGGAATTGAATATGTACAATGACCAGAAAGCTCAGTTTAACCAGATGGTGGAACGATCTGTGGAGCAGGCGAACAAAAATCTTTCGGGAGCCAAGGGAGTTGTTTCCGTTCGATTAAGTCAGGAGGAGATTGATATCATAGATCAGCTTGTATTTCTTGAGTTAGCCAAAAACCGTTCTGACGCAACTGCGATGTTGATTAGGGAAGGCATACGAACACATCAGGCCTTATTAAACGAGATACGTGAGTATACAGCTGAACTGGAACGGGTAAAAGCCAAGATACAACAGACCATTCGAGATTCAGGTTTAGTAGCGCGTCTGCATCGTAATAGTGATGAAGAATCTATTACGTACGATGGAGAGGTGCGTGAAAAAGATGAAAAGTGAGATTCGGGGCGACAGCTATCGAGCGGTTTTGCGCCTTCCTTCTTTTGTAGTGCTTCTTGTTGGCAGATTGATTTCCGGGGCAGGACAGATTTTATTTTCTATGGCGACGATGTGGTATATCCTCCAATTAACGGAGTCGGCACTCGCTGCTGCGCTGATTCCGATGCTGCCTTATCTGATCTATGCATTTCTAGGCATTCCCCTGGCTACGATCAGTGATCGCCTGCCTAAGAAACAACTTTTGATCTGGACAGATATACTGCGCGCAGGTATAGCCTGTCTTCTGGCACTTTTGTTCATGACAGATTCCATGCTTCCTTGGCATATTTACGCAGCCAATCTGCTCATTGCAATTCTTGGTTTTTTATTCAATCCGGCTACCCAGACAGTCATCCCCGCAATTTTGCCAGAACCTACAAAACAATTAGCTCCAGCCAATGCATTACTGAACTCTTCCTCCAAAACGATTGAATTGCTTGGATACGCCATGGGGGGGATATTGATTGCGCTCATCTCCGTTCAGTCCATCTTGTTCATCTATGCAGTTACGTTTCTGTTATCCGCCATATCCATTTTCTTTATCCGCATCCCTGTAACCAAAGTCGTGAAACAAAAAGGAGTCTCTGGTTTTGTCAAAGATAGCATGCAGGGGATTACATTCCTGTTTTCCCGTAAAATTTTGGCCTGCTGCATTATCTTTGGAGCCATTATCAATTTTGCGGGTGCGCCATTGCATATTTTCACGCCGATTTTTGCCAATATGGTGCTGCAAGCCGGACCACAAGGTTACGGTCTTCTTCAGTCAGCCTTTGCCGCTGGCAGTATTGCGGGCTCTCTGCTCAGTGGCAAATATGCTAAACGACTCTCGCTCGCTCACTGGTTTTTGATTAGTTATCTCATCTCAGGCACAAGTTTGCTGCTCATGCCGATGTTTCCTAACCTGTATATCGCTATTGCGTGTTCATTTTTGTTGATGATGGGACTTGCTCTTGTGAATGTACCCTTGGTTACTTCCATTCTTTTATCCACACCTGAAGAAAAAAGAGGACGTGTCATGAACAGCATGGGTGTCTTGATGAGTGGCATTAGTAACCCGCTTGGTCTGTTACTGGGAGGGTGGTTCATCGAAACGTACAACCCTTCATGGGTGTACATGGGGATTGGTACATTTGTTATTTGTATGGGCATGGCAAGCCTGTTTGTCCGACCTTTCCGTGAAGAAAGGAGCAAGCGTACGAGGCAACAAACGACCTCTGTGTAATCTGGAATCTGATGTCATATTGCGCCTCTTTTTAGTCCAAGGAAACATGTAATGTGACATGATCAGGCGGGATAAATGGATGTGATGAATAATTTATGTAAAATAATTCAATTAAAAAGAAGGAATATCAAAATTTATGTAGAATTTGGTTTATAAGAGGGGGAGACAAATGGGAGGTAATTTATCATGGAAAACAAGGAAATTTTATCTGTACAGGATTTGATGGCACTAGAGGTTGAAGAGGATAACAACATGTTTGAGGAAACAAGCTTGTGTACAGTGTGCAGCTGGACTAGCTCACAAACAATCGTTGTCGAGAGCTAGGAACTTCTTTACACGCTCTATTCACTGAATCATTTGAAAGATAAGTCTTTGGTTTTCGCGCATTACTAAAATAATTGTACCTCCCCCTCTTACTTTATCCAAAAAGGAGTGATTCTCATTGAAATTCGCAAGTGTAACCCCCAAGAAGGACGCCTTTGAGAACGCTTTGGAACATATAATACGAGAACTTCCCCAATCCATCCAATGGTCGAATGACGGCCATTGGATTTGTTTTAGACCGGAGGAATTAAGGCTTCCCGCGCAGGGGTGGAAAATCCATATATCGGTCATCCCTGTGGAAGGAGCTGAATTGCTGCGACGCATTGCACCTGTTCTAATAGAAAATGAAGTGCAATGGAAAGTAGTGAGCAGTGGGCTGAAACTGATTGAAACATCTAACGGTTCCATACCTCTCCCTCAGACTGGGAAATGTGTCACTATCTACGCACGAGACGAAGAACAGTTCTTGAAGTTACTTGAACTAATGCATTCATGTACAGGTGATCTGGAAGGACCAGCTATTCCGACAGATCGGGCATACCTAGGTAGCCAGTGTGTATTTTATCGTTATGGTGCATTCACTGATCGTTTCTACTATGACCGTTACTCGGGTGCAAAAGTGTATGCCATCCAGAATCCTGAAGGTAAGCTGGAGGAGGATCGAAGAACACCTGGCAGGTACAAACCGGATTGGGTGAATGAACCCGAGGAGTTAATGCGCATCCAAGCCATGGAGAAAAATCAGGTGACTTCTCGTCATGTCGATTCCAATAACAATGAGTTTGGTATACGAAACATTCGTGTAAGGCGTGTGCTTAAGAAATCCGGCAAGGGCGGAGTATTTCTCATCTCTGGCACATCGTATGAACAGGCTGTCATGAAAGAAGCAGTCTACCGCATGCGTGTAGACGGTGGTGGGCGGTCTGCTCATGACTATCTGGATAATGAATATCGCGTGCTTGATCTGATGAAGGATACGGGGGTTACCCCGAGGCCGCTTGATCTGTTTAGTACTGAAAATAACCGCTATCTGATCCTAGAGTATTTTGAAAGCATCAGCTTGCGTGAATATATCCATCGCAGACATGTAGCTGTAGATTACAACCGGGCGGATATGCATCAGATGGGTGTACATATTCTTGATATGGTGCAGCAATGTCACGATAAAGGGATTGTAATCAATGATTTGACCCCCAACAATATTGTTGTGCTTACGGACGGAAGTGTACGCCTGATTGATCTTGAACTGGCTTATGTTAGAAGTGATGAGAACCAAGCTGATCCATTGACCGGTCATACTCCGGGCTATGTGCCACGAGGGCGTGAGCACAGCAGGCGATCCAGTCATGCAGATGATCTGTATGCACTGGGAGCCGTCTTTTATTACATGGCTTCATCCATCGACCCCTATCTGAAATATCGGCAATCCCATCTGGAAGCTGCACAAGCTTATTTGGATCATCAAAGTAATACTCAACTTCGTGGCTTGGGAAGTCTGGGTATTGAGATCATGTCTGGCGGATATGTGAAGTTATCAGATATTCGTGAAACATTGGTTGCATTACTGGAGCAGCAAGAGGTCCGTTCAGGAGGAAGCAGGGATGTAATAGAGAAGGATGAATGCAATATGGAACCAGAAGAAGTGCTCCGTCAGGCTGAGCGTATGGTAAACACACTGTATACTTCTCTTGATTTTAATAGCCCCTTGCAACTGTTCCCGGAAAACAGTATGAGCAAGATGTTTCACCCGGCTAATTTTAACTTTGGGTGGACAGGGATGATTTTTGGTTTTAATCAGCTTGGTCAGATTACAGAGAACAGACAATACCATCAATATGCGTATGAAGTATTGGAATGGATTTTGAAGAATCACCCTTACGTTCCAGATGAGACACCTGTAGCATTATACTTTGGATATGGCGCTGTCCCCTGGGCAATGGCAGAGACGGCTGAACGAATAAATGATCCATCGTTGCTACGACGTGCAGAGGATCTGGCATTGGAAATCACCCGGCATGAGCCAGTGCAGACCAATATTAGTCATGGAGCTGCGGGTTTGGGATTGATGCTGCTTGAAATATACCGTATTGGAGGCCGCCCTGAACTTCTGGCAAGAGCAGAGGAACTGGGTGTCTATATTTTGGAACAAGAAGAGCGGACAGGCGAATCATTGAGTTTGTGGAAAGTAAAAGATAAATCGGACAAAAAAGGTCATCATTCCCTTGGATTCTCTCATGGCATTGCAGGCATCGGGTATGTTCTACTTGCCTTGGCAGAGCGTACAGGAAAGGAAGTGTACTATTCTGCTGTGAAGCGAATTGTACATACACTCGACCGTACAAGTTATGGCGGACAGAATGGCGTGAGTCTGTGGCCCGCATCACCTGAAAAACCAGATACACTCTGGGTGCACTGGTGTAATGGATCGGCGGGTATTGGTCGATTCCTAATGGCAGCGGCTGATATTTTGCAAGATCCCCTCTGCACTAGACTAGGACTTCAAGCAGCAGATGCAGTGGCACAGGCAACGGTATTTGCTTCTTTTGGGCAATGTCACGGAATTGCAGGTAATGGAGATTTTCTGCTCTTGGCCAATCGCAGGTTCCCGGGCAGATATGAAACCAAACTAGCGGAATACACACAGAGCTTGCATGTATTGCGAAGTGATCAACGGGAAGATATATGGATGTGGCCACTGGAGGACATGGAGTCGTTCTCCCCGGATTATATGACGGGATATATGGGGATCTATACATTCCTGCTTCGCCGGTTTTATCCGTCTGTTGCATCCGAACCACTGGTTTACTCAGGTTTTGATCATGACAGGGAGGGAAAAGTGTATGATGCTAACATCCATGTCTGAACTTCTGCCGCAATGCCAGCATGAATCGGGAAAGACGGGTGATCGCTATTATGCCGTTGAACCTGGAAATGAGGATACCCTATCTTCGCTCATGGTAATTGATCAGGGAGAAGGGCAGTATACACTGGATTTATGGAGTGAAACGCATTCCAATTCTTATTGGGAAGATCGAATGTCATCCGTTTTGGACAAAATCACATGGTCCTCTCTCTATGCAACCACTCCTGCTTCATTTCCGTGGGAGAAGCTTGGATACCGGGCAGATGTTCTTGCCCATCGATACCGGTTTTTCGGCAAGCTGAAGGAAGTTCTCGTGCCGGCTATGCCTAATGAAGACGCGGTTTGGATGTCTGCGGAGGGGCAGGCGGATTCTCTGGCACACTTGCTCCAGGACAGTGATCCTACCTGTCCAAGTTGGGAAGCTGCTCGTCAAGCTATCCGAGATATTGATGAGGGGGTGTATGGCAAGTTGCTGAAGGGTTCCGGCCTTGTGGAACTGGAGGGAAGGAAGATCGGGGGCTGCCTGTTAAGCGATGAGTTCGGCAGTATACTCCTTGCTCATATCTTCACGATACCTGAAGCGAAACGTCAAGGTTGGGCCCGTTGGCTTGCTGCATATGGCTTCCATCGGTGCAGTTCCAATCCGAATCAGCGGGTTAAAGCTTCACTGGATGCAAACAACCGGGGCAGTTATCAATTGATGACGGCACTGAATTTACAACAGGTACCTGAACTTATACACGTATGCCGTATCACGAAAGTGAGTGAGTTTTCATGATGCCTGTCCCACTGGAAAGTACGGATTATCATGATCTGAGAAGTAAATGGTATCGTGCGAGTCATGAACCAGGGTTGTTTGTCGTTGAAGGGACATCGGATGCAGTGAAGCATGAAATTCACAAATTGACAACGCATTGGCAGGATAAAGCTATCCAAATCGCGGTTGATGATCCGTATGCTACTCTCCCGCTGATCTATCAATTAAGTCAGGTTAAACCCATAGATGATCTTGTAGCATGTAAAAATGCGTTATTGAGATTCCAAAGATCAGGGTGGACACCTGGCAATAGGAAATGGGTTCTGGTTGAAATATCTTCCTACCTTCACCCTGCGGATCTGGGGGCCATCCACTATATCCTGTATCGACAGAAATTAAGGGGAGTAAGTGTCGTACTTTTTTTTCATCAATATCCAACCATAGCGAGCAATCCTGAGGACATAGCCAAACTTCCGGTATCCCTTGTCAGGGATACGCCTGATCAGACCCGACGTTTGTTGGAGGAACATCTACGGATGGTAAGCAAGGATAAAGGGAAGGAGAAAGAGGCCGCATTGGCGCTCTACAACAGGCTGGCCTGGATTTTGTTGTCCAAATCGGATAATCCGGCCCGTTACAGTTCCTGTTTTCATTTCTTTGACCATAATTCGTTATTTCAACGTTTGTCAGTGACACAGCAGGCAGTACTCTGGTTTGAGCTGGGTCAGCTGTTGACCAAAAACGGGAAGTATTATGCCGAAGCACGACACTGTTATTCGAAAGCTCGGGAAATCCTTGCCCATGAAGAACTAACGGAAACGTATCGTACCGGGAAATGGGCTGCGCTTGATAATGGTGAAGCATTAATTGAGATGCAGGAGGGCAATGTAGAACGTGCAATTATGTTGGAGCGTCAGGCCGGACAGCGTATACGACAGCTTCCTGAGGGACCCGATCAGCGAGTTTTTCAGATTCAGACACTACTCAACATTGCGGGGTTGCAGCTCCGGGCGGGGCACTATGCAGAGGCAGGTAAGACGTTGCTGGCTGCGGAGAAGCGATGTGTTGATACGTATGCAGATTGGCTGGGGCATGTGCTGCAATTAAAAATGGTATTACATCAACAGCTTGGTGAGCAGGAGCAGGAATATGAACTGTTGATTCAATTGTTACGTATGAAGACAAACACGGTCCATTCCAAACTGCTTGGTCGTGCGGTGGAAATCGCTGGGGCGCTCATTACTCAAGGGTTAGAGGAACAGGCATCCCGGGTGTACCGTCTATTGATGATGGGGCTGCCGGTTGCCAGTCTGCCACAGATCAGGTTGATTCGGGAAACGTTAGGCAGATTGGGGACAGTTACGCCCCTAGATGCATACACGCAGGACCAGTATATTGATAAACTGGAATCGCAATTGGAGGGATGGGGGCAGTTAAAGCACTGGAACGAGAGGAGGAAATCGGGTTGGACGATCCATTCCTGACACGAATGAGTGTGAACAAGGACCGTAGCAGTATGCTGTTAGGTTATGATGACAACACATGCGAATGGTGCAGTCTTGATGATACAGGCCGCATGGGTAGCCGGAAGATCCTCTCTGAACATGGGACGGAGTCAGAGCAGCACACGCAGCATATTCAGTTTATTGGCAGGAACCGTGTTCTGGTGATTACACAGGGCAAGACGGGGAAATGGCTTCATATATACGAGAATGAGGAGCAAGCAATTCTGGTTCAGAGCCGATTGGTGAAGTTTCCATTTCCTGTGATGCAAGCCGCGTGGCAAGAGGAGCGATTACTCCTGCTATTTTCCATTAGGAATCGGTCAGGGTCTGTTCGTATAGGTCTTTATGATCCGGAAAAGGATGAAGCGAGATGGGTTACTCCTGATCTGGATCAGCCGCAATTTGTATTCTGGTCTGCATCTACACGAGAGGTTGGCGTAAACGTTGGTGGATTCGGAAGAGTGTATTCTTATTCCCAAGACATCCTTCCATCATCCGAAATCCCTTATACGGAGTATGCCTACCCTGTGATGGATAAGCAGGGTGACCTGGTATCGGTATCGATTCCTGTGGAACATGGTTTCCAGCCTGGATGGATCAGGCAAGGAGAGGGATTGGTACATGTATGTTCAATGGATAGCGAACCCTTCTCTGAACTGATCAGAATGCAACTCGATGCACATCAACAGCTCGTCCTCTGTGAAGGGATAACCTGCGGCAGGTGGCAATATGTTCAATATACATTGGACAGAGAGAAGAGATTTGAGCTACGTGATTATCCGGGAATCTTGACACAGGCTGTGCTCAGCAGGGACAGGCAGGGATTGATCGGAAAATATGAATCTATTGTCCGCCCTCCTGCGCCGGGAATATACCGTTTTTCAGAGCAAACGAGTACGAGTACCCCTTTCCCGATTGGGAGAGATGAGAGAACTGGCAACCATCCTGACGAGGAACCAGATGTAATCTATGGAAGGGTTCGTTATGGACAGGACATGATTCCGTACATGGACATGCACCCGGAGGGTGCTGAACAGGTGGTTATCTATCTCCATGGGGGGCCTCATAATTGCCTGTTTGACAGCTTTAGTCCGGTCATCAGAGGATTATATCAGGCAGGAGTGCGGGTCATTGGGCTGAACTATCCCGGCAGTTCAGGGTTTGGCACGGATTACAGGATGCTCATTCAGAACGACTGGGGCGGCGTGGATGCAGATGTCATCCAGTTCATGCGGGAGCAGATGTTATCTTCCTATTCAAACGTCTCTCTCTATGGCGTGAGCTATGGGGCTTATCTGTCATTGCTGGTAGCAGGTAAAGGTCCTGCGCTATGGAGTAATGTGGTTGCCTGTGCACCGTTCACAGATCTGGAAAGACTGTACGCAGGCGGAGGAGCGAAGCTGAGATCGTTCTTGCAAACGGAAATCGGTGAGCTTTTGCATGATCCATCTGCCCTGCGGGATCGAAGTCCAACAGCCTATGTATCCGGGCTCAGTGAGGTGAATATTCAATTCATTCACGGTCAGGCTGATCCACTGTGTCCCGTAGAGCAGACGGAGAGGTTGTATCTGGACATCATGGAAAACAAGCGGTTGTCTGGAGCTATAGGCAGGATTGAGCTTCATATTGTACAGGATATGGCGCATGAAGCTTATTCGGAGCGAATCTGGGCGCAGAAGGCTGTTGATTTTCTAACCTACAGTAGAGTGTCCACGTAAGATAAATACGTGATGTTGAAGCCGCAAATGCGGCTTTTTTGGCGATGGTTAAGGTAATGATAGGGAACGGAAAAGTGGTGGGTGAAGTGTTATCCGTGGCCTGGTGCATAGTATCAGAGGTTAAATGAATAACATTAACGTTTACAAGATGTCACATCCGGTTTAAGATGGCGTGAGCCGTTTAAGGTATATAACAATGGGATTAAGTATTAAAATAACGGTAAGTTGTTGAGATAATATTTACAGAAAAGAGGGAATTGATATGAAAGTAACCATTTTTGGAGCAACCGGCGCGATTGGCAAGACGATACTGTGGGAGCTGATGGATCGTGGACATGAAGTGACAGCAGTGGTACGTGATCCATCCAAAATTGAGATGGTGCATGAGCGTTTGCGTGTAGAACAGGGAGATCTGCTTAACCCGGATCAGGTGGCTGATTTTGCAGCGGGTCAGGAAGCAGTTGTGAGTGCATATGGGCCGAAGTTCGGTGGAGAAGAAGAGATGCTGGAAGTGACACGTTCGTTGATCGAGGGTGTGCGCCGGGCAAAAGCAGGACGTTTGGTTGTAGTGGGTGGAGCGGGAAGCCTGCTGACCGATTCCGGTGATATGCTGATGGATACGCCTGGATTCCCGGAAGAAGTCAAACCACTGGCGAAAGCACATGCAGATGCATATGAACTGATTGAAGCATCGGGTATTCACTGGACCTACATGAGCCCCGCTGCGACAATCACAACAGGACGCCGGACAGGCCAGTTCCGAGTTGGGATGAACCGTGTGATTACGGATGATATCGGGGAAAGCTCAATTTCTGTTGGTGATTTTGCAGCGGCTTTGGTGGACGAACTGGACGATCCGCAGTTTATTCAAGCACGGTTTACGGTAGGCTACTAAGTGTAGACCGCCTTTGGAAAGCTGAATCTTAAGATCTCGTAAATGGGATCGATAGAGCTTCCGATGAGGCGTGGAGTGTATCACGGTAACTGGATGAGGGAAAGGGCAAGATAGCGATACACATACAGGATCAGCGTTTAAGTGTGAAGTTGTTGCTTTATTGTATGAGATGAGCTTGCACGGGGAGGGATGACCGTTGTTTATCGTAACCGCTGAACAGATGAGAGCTGTGGACGAGCATACGATTCATCAGCTTGGTATTCCAGCAGCAAGTCTGATGGAGAATGCAGGCCGCGCCATAGCCGAGGAAGTGATCAAGCTGTGCCGGGAAGGGCAGGAAGGCAGTCGGCTTGCGGATTCAGGGCAGCTTGGTTATAGCAACAAGGGCTATAGCAGTAAAGGCGATGCGAGGCGGGCACACACCGGGCCCGGCGATCGGCAAGGTTATGGTGGCGACATCATCGCCGATCCGGCGCTGGTGATGGAGCGCCCGGGAGATCAGCAGTGGTACATGCTGATCGGCAAGGGCAATAATGGCGGCGATGGGCTGGTGGCCGCGCGCCATTTAGTTGAAGCAGGGCTTGGCGTGACATTGGTCTACGCCGATGCCCCTGAGGCACTGCGAGGCGAAGCCGCAGTGCAACGGGATGCCGCCGCGAAGCTTGGCATCCCTGCTCTTGTCCACGGGCGCGAAGCCGTGGACTTCAGCCGGTGCACAGGCATCGTGGATGCGCTGCTGGGCACCGGCTCGCGGGGGGCGCCGCGGGGAGCTTACGCGGCGCTGATTAAGGCGGCGAACGACAGCGGCAAGCCGGTCGTGTCCGCCGATGTGCCAAGCGGGCTGGACGCCGACACCGGAGAGGTGTACGAGCCTTGCATTCAAGCCCGGGTGACTGTATGCCTCGCGCTGCTCAAGCGCGGGCTGGTGCAGTACCCGGGCGCTTCTGCCGCGGGGCGCATTGTGGTGCGCGCGATCGGCATTCCCGCGCGGCTTGCGCCAGAGCATGGCCCCTCGGTCCGTCTGCTGACGGACGAGGTGCTGCGCGGTGCGCTGCGCGTGGACACAGGCCGCCTCCGGGCACCGGACGGCCATAAGGGCACCTACGGCCACGTATTGCTGGCCGCAGGAAGTCTGCCGATGAGCGGCGCAGGCCTGCTCTCGGCCAAGGCCGCGCTGCGCGCAGGCTGCGGGCTCGCCACATGGGCGCTGCCCGCGGCACTGCTGCCGCATGTCATCGGCACCGTGCCCGAGCTCATGCTCGCCGCCGCCGCCGATGGCGACAGCGGCGAATGGAACGCGGCTTCCGCGGGCGTCGTGCTGCGTCTCGCGGAGAGCCGCGACGTGCTCGCGACCGGCCCGGGCCTCGGTCGCTTCAAGGGCGACACAGACTGGCTGCGCCGTCTGTGGCAACATACGGATCGTCCGCTCGTCATTGACGCGGACGCCCTCAACATGCTGGCAGACGCGGGCCCACATGGGCCTCGCGACTGGGGCCAGCGAAGTGCGGCGACAATCCTGACGCCGCACCCTGGCGAGATGGGCCGACTGCTGGGCATGTCGACCCAGGAAGTGCAGCGTGACCGCATTGGACACGCTGCACAGTACGCCCGCGAGCAGGGCGTGACCCTTGTGCTCAAGGGAGCACGAACGGTCATCGCAACGCCATCCGGCGAGGCGTACATTAACACCACCGGGCACGCCGGCATGGCGACTGGCGGTGCCGGAGACGTTTTGACCGGCATCATCGCCGGTCTGCTTGCCCAAGGGCTCAGCGCGGAGCAAGCTGCCGCGTTCGGCGTATATCTCCACGGACAGGCCGCCGAACGAGCAGCGCTGCTGCGCGGTGACCCGTCGTCCCTGCTGGCGGGAGACATTATCGACGCATTGTGAGGACGGGGCTGAGGCAAATTCGCCGTTTTGGCTATCTGCATGTGAGTGTATGACTACTCATGTCCAAGCTATAAGTAAACCAACGAACCAGCACACCAAGAACGAGGTGCGTGCACGTTATGGGTTGTTCAAGGTTCATGGTTCATGGTTCATGTTTAGTGTCCATTGTTCAGTACTCAGTACTCAGTACTCAGTATTCAATGCTCAATGCTCAATGCCCAATGCCCTAACGAACCTGATACACCTTATGCCACGGTTTACATCGAGGAGCAAGAGCAAAAGCTAACAAACCTCATCCACGTTATTTCTATGTATTTCAGAGAAATCACTTGAAAAACCGGGCTAAATCAGGAAATAGAGCGCCTGAGATTCGTTAGATTTTATAATCCTCAATTCGTGGTCCAATAAGGTTTGCTCGGTTCGTTAAACGTTTGGATCTGAAACGCGGATGCCTTGTGATCCACTTTCGTGTCTGGTTTACGACTCGCGCTTGTCTTGGGAACAATGGTTAGATGAAACAACGATTAGCTACTGAGAAGGGGAGCCCTGTCATGGTCTATGACGGAGGCTCCCCTTTGTTTGCTTGTATGTTCACGCTGCCTGATCCTGGCTCACCTGTAACCTACCTATAACGTGCCTATAATCAGCATCTAACTGCATCCAACCTACCTCTTCACCCTTGTCATGAAGCAGGGCACTTCGTGCTGGGAGATGTACGCAGCCCGAATTTTCCCGGTATTCTGATTACAGCCGGAATCGAAGCAGTTCCTGATGCATCTCTGCACTGATATCACGCAGTGACTTCACCTTGATACTTGCATCAGCGAAGGAACGTTGTTGTTCCGACGTGGAGGCGGTAATCTCTTCACTGCTGGCAGCCGACTGCTCGGTGATGGCACTGATATTTTCAATGGCCTGTTGCACCTGTGTACTGAGTTCGTTGGATTGTTGCATGTCCTCAGCAAGCTGGTGGATACCCGTACTAATGCGCTCCACACTTTCACGAATGGCAGAGAAGGATTCACGAGTCTGGCTGGTGGCTTGTTCCTGTTCACCGAATAGCTGCATGCTCTGTGCTACCGAGTTCTTCACCTTGTCCATGGAAGCCGTGATCTCGCCCACAGCCGCATAGATATGTTTCACCGATTGCGCAGATTGTTCGGCGAGTTTATTCACCTCGCCTGCAACAACAGCGAAGCCACGTCCAGCTTCTCCGGCGCGTGCAGCCTCAATGGAGGCATTTAACGAGAGCATGGTCGTTTGTTTGGCAATCTCCGAAACATATGCCGTCATCGTAGTGATTCGAACCGCGCTTTCTTCCAGTTCCCGCACCGTTTGTTCCACCTCGGACATCGCCAGACGATTCACTTCGGCCAGACGGAGTTGCTCCGCTACAGCCTTATTGCCTTCCTCAACGGTAGTTAATACTTCGCGACCATCGATTACCGATTGGGAGGTGGCCTCCAGATTGCTATTGAAGGTAGACTGCATTTTGTCCACAACCATCACCGTTTCACTCAGATCCTCGGCAATCTTTTGACTACCAATCGAGAGTTCCTCCGTGGTGCGGGATACTTGCTGCACGATCGCTTGGGCTGTATCGTTACCGCGGTCAATATCTTGCGCCATCAGATCGACACGATGACCAGCTGCACCAATCGATTGAATAATGCCACGGATATTATGGGTCATGATACCGAAGGAGCGACTCAGATCATCGAGTTCATCTTTGCCCCGAGCTTCCGGTAATTGTCCGGTCAGGTCACCGTCCGCAATTTGTCCCGCAGCGGCTTTGAGCGTACGAATACGCCGGGCGATCTGCCGTGAAGTATACATATTGAACAACATTACAGCGACGAGCAATATGATAGCTCCACCGAGAGCGACTTGCCACGTTTGCTGAATGTCATGTTCCAAATCCACGGTATATTGATCATAACGATCCCGAGTCATCTCATCTAACGAATAGATATCATTCTGTATGCCCCGAACCCGAGTGCTGTAACGTTTCGCTTCCGCACTGTTCATCGCGTTCATCGCTTCGGTGGCTCCCTGGTTTAGAGCTTGTAATTTTGTCTCAATGGACTGTATAAGTTGTAACTGCGGATCGGTTTCGAGCAATCCGTCCGTAAGCTCCTGAATCATCGTTTGGCCTTCATCCAGCAAGCGGAGTACTGCGTCCTGATTTCCTGCTGTCATGGAGAACGAATAGACATCCAGCGCCTGCTGGGTCTGAATCTGATTGGCATTGAGTTCACTAACCTTGAGCATGGCTGGTACCAGATTTTGATTCTTGGCATTCATACCGAGCAATTGCATGATGATATAAGCGACCAGCGCAAGGCATAGAAGTAGTGAAATTAGAGCATTAAGTATTAGTTTTCCCTGTAGTTTCATGTGCGTACCTCCTTGTATCCGATGGGTTATTGATCAAGCGTAATTTTGATTTGACCGGAAGAGATCTTTGCTTTCAGATCTTCGAAGGTTTTCTGTTGTTCATCACTGAGTGTGATGTTATGTAACGCGGTCAGACCCACTGCGTTCTCCGCCAACCCCTCCACGATTTCCTTTTGAGGGAAGGCATGATTGTTTTGAATAAACGTGTTCACGGCATTATAGATGGAGACATCCACATTTTTCAGCATGGACGTCAGAATGGCTTTTTCCGCCAAAAAGAATTGATCGGTATCTACACCGATGGCGTATTTCCCTAATTTCTGAATCTCCGTCAGTGCACCAACACCTGTGAGACCGGCAGCCACATAGATCACGTCAGCGCCCTTGTCCTGAATCATCTGTGCAGCCAGTTGTTCACCCAGATCGGCATTACCAAAGTCCCCTGCGTAGACGGCATCCACGGTTGCATCCGGCTTGACAGCCAGAACACCTTGCTTAAAACCTTGCTCGAAATCACGAAGGAGCGGGATCTCCATCCCACCAAGGAAACCAACATGATTTTCGGTTGTGGCCATAGCGGCAATCACACCTGCCAGATAACTTCCTTCTTCCGCCCGGAAGGAGATGGAGGCAATGTTAGGCAATTCGGACTGACTATCAATCACGAGGAACTGCTGGTCAGGATATTTGGCTGCAACTTTCTCCATATCTGCTTGGATCGTATCACTCAGGCCGATAATCAGATCGAATTTGGCTTCCGCAAACTCTTCAAATGCAGCTTCGGCAGTTAATTTATCGCCCGGTTCACGATAATCAAAGACAATGCTTTTCTCGTCTCTGGCCTGAACCAGCCCATCAAAAGCAGCATCATTGAAAGAACGGTCACCCAGACCTACTTCCGTAAGCACGATCCCGACCTTCGTTCTTGTGTCTGCTGCCGTTGTTGTATTATTAGCTGAACATGCCCCCAGGATCAGTATCGTCAGGATCATCATTAATGTGAGAACTAGACCTGCACGTCTGTTCTTGTTTGTTTTCATGTGTGGTACCCTCATTTCTATAGTCGCTTTTTGCTGATTTCCCTCTATCTATATCGGACAGAGAGGCATTGTGATTTATGGTATGTAGTGAAAATTTACGTAAATATAAAAATATTTCATGAATTATACATTAGTTTTACATTTCTTTGGTTAAAAGGGGCTTGAATAACTACAGTATGTTGTTTGCTGATGTTAAAAACTCTAAAAAGACAAAAAGACACAACAGAGTTCACATGAATCATCTCTATTGTGTCTTTGAAATGAACTAGCGGATATGAGAAGCGGGTCGTGATATCCACACTTGTCTTTATAAATGAAATGACATGAGCTTACCAAGCCGCAATGGAGCCATCGGCTCGCGTTTCCGTACCGCCGCATAATACGCCATTGTCCGGGTTGCGCCAGATAATCTGACCGCGTCCAAACTGGGATGGATCAAGTGCCACTTGAATATCATGACCTTTGCGGGCGAGTGCCTGTGCAATGTGCTGCGGGAAACCCGGTTCCACAAGAATCGTTTTGCCCTTCGTCCACTGCCAGCGTGGAGAATCCAGGGCAGCCTGTGGGTTCAGGTGATAATCGATTGTATTCATGACCACCTGTACATGACCCTGCGGCTGCATGAAACCACCCATGACACCAAATGGCCCGACCGCTTTGTTACCACGGGTGAGGAACCCCGGAATGATCGTGTGATATGTTCGTTTGCCTGGCTCCAGTGCGTTGGCATGGTTCGGGTCCAGTGAGAAGTTATGTCCACGATTTTGCAGGGCAATGCCTGTCCCCGGAACAACAAGTCCAGACCCGAAGCCCATGTAGTTACTCTGGATAAAGGAAACCATGTTGCCTTCACCGTCCGCTGTAGCCAGATAGACCGTTCCACTTGCTCGTGGATCACCTGCCTCAGGTGTTCGTGCGGTATCATTAATGAGTTTGCGGCGTTCTTCCGCGTAGGCCTCGGAGAGTAGTTCCTCTACGGTCACGCCCATTTTGCGTTCTTCGGTAATATATTTCTCCCCATCAGCAAATGCCAGCTTCATGGCTTCGAGCTGCTGATGATACGCCTGAACAGATTCTTTCTCTTCAAATTCATATCCTTTCAGCAGATTAAGCGCCGCCAGAGCAATCAATCCTTGTCCATTCGGTGGAATCTCCCACACATCGTATCCACGATAGGAGACGGAGATGGGATCAACCCATTCGGGTCGGAATGCGGCCAGATCGTCTTTGGTCAGATAACCACCATGCTCTGCCATAAAGGAATGAATGCATTCTGCCAGTTCTCCTTCGTAAAAGTCTCGCGCTTCGCTCTCGCCAATCTGGCGCAAAGTCGCCGCATGATCCGGCGAGCGCCACAACTCTCCAGCTGCGGGAACACGCCCGCCTGGAGCAAACGTCTCAAACCACGCACGCCCTGCCTTCGCATCACCCTGGCGTGCATAGATCTCGGCTGCCCTTGCCCAGTGGCGGGCCAGCCCAGGCGCAAGCGGATAACCTTCCTCCGCGTAGCGGATGGCTGGTTCCAGCGCTTCCCCCAGCGTGAGCCGCCCGAAACGGCGGCTCAGCTCAGCCCAACCCGCCGGTGCGCCAGGCACCGTCACCGGAACAACCCCAAGCTTCGGCATCTCCGTATGGCCTGCCGCTTGAAGCGCCTCAATGGATATGCCCTGAGGCGCAGGGCCGCTGGCATTCAGGCCATGCAGTTTGCCCTCGGTCCAGACGAGGGCAAAAGCATCGCCTCCAATGCCATTGGACGTAGGCTCCAGCACCGTGAGTGCTGCCGCAGTTGCAATGGCGGCATCGATGGCGTTGCCGCCTTTTTTCAATAAATCCAGACCGGCTTGTGCAGCCAGTGGCTGTGACGTGGCGACCATGCCTTGCTTGGCATATACGGGCACGCGGTACGAGGGGTACGGTTGGTAGAGGGGATCAAAGTTCATCAGGTTGTTCAGCTCCTTTTCACAAGATGTCAGGTTCAGGTATCACCGAATTATACTCCTAACCCTTTTCGCAACCGGACAACCGATATCCTGCCACACCTGCCAAATCCAACCTGACATCAGCAGCACATCGTTCAGAAATACGTTCCATCCCAGCCTGATTAGCTATCATCTAATACGTTTCTACCAAGTGAAGTGACATCAGCCACCGCATTACCCTAAGTCGTTACCATATCGCCGCCATTGACATGAATGCATTCACCTGTGACGTAGGATGAATCGCGGGAGGCGAGATAGACATAAGCTGCCGCCAGTTCGTAAGGCTGACCAGCCCGACCCATAGGTGTCTCCGTTCCGAATACCTGCACATCCTCCGCGGAGAAGCTGGCAGGGATGAGCGGTGTCCAGATGGGTCCCGGGGCGACAGAATTCACACGGATTCCCTGTGCAGCGAGCGATTGTGCGAGTACACGAGTGAGCGATACGACGGCTCCTTTGGTAGAAGAGTAGTCGATCAACTGGACGTTACCTTTATATGCTGTAATGGAAGCCGTATTGATGATGGAGGCACCTTTGCACAGATGGGGGAGTGCGGCCTGGATCAGAAAGAAATAGGCGAACACATTCGTTTGAAAGGTGTGGTACAACTGCTCCTCCGTAATATCAACAATGCTTGGCTGCACATATTGTACGCCATGGTTGTTGACCAGAATATCGATCTTTCCATAGGTCTCCATCGTCGTGCGAATGACGGTTTCACAATTTTTCTTTAGGCGGAGGTCAATCTCGATTAAGAGACAGCGCTGTCCCAGTTCTTCGATCCGTTCACGAGTCCTTTCGGCGTCTGTCCGTTCATATAGATAAGCGATGACGATATCCGCACCTTCCTTGGCAAAAGCGATGGCTGCTGCCCGGCCGATTCCGCTATCACCACCCGTAATAATGGCAACTTTGCCTTCGAGTTTGCAGCTGCCGATATAAGCAGGATCTTCACTAATCGGTTCAGGCACCATCAGGGTTTCCAGACCGGGTTGCTGGTCCTGATGCTGGGGTGGAAATGCCAGCTTTTGCTCCTTGCACACCGTTTTCTCACCATAAAAAGGATAGACAGGATTCATTCGCTTTACATCCTCCTCGAACGTTCATTGATACGGATAACCTATGCATTCGCCCAGAAGGATGTGCGAGAGGAGCAGGCACAGCGGTTGTTTTTTGCGCAAAATATACCATAATAAGGATAGATCCTTAAATCGATGGAGGTGTCAGGAGCCACATGAATATTCAAGGAATTAATCATTTGTGCTTTTCCGTTTCCAATCTGGAGCGGTCCATTACCTTTTATGAGCAGGCTCTCGGTGCCCGAATTCAAGTGAAAGGACGTAAACTCGCTTATTTCGAGCTTGCCGGACTATGGATTGCACTGAATCAGGAGGATGTTATTCGCAACTATACGGAACGAACCTATACCCATATTGCTTTTACCGTTACAGAAGAGGAGTTCGACGAGTCTGTACAGCAACTGCGAGCCGCCGGGGCGGACATACTTCCCGGAAGGCCAAGAGATCCACGGGACGCAGCTTCTGTCTATTTCACCGATCCGGATGGACATCTGTTTGAACTGCATACAGGTACGATGAAACAAAGGCTGGATTATTATCGGGAAGACAAAGCTCATATGACCTTTTATCCATGATTTGAGGGGAAAATGGAGAGAATCGGAATTATAACTCACATATCTATTGTCTAAACATTGGCATTACCTATAATATGGACAAATGGTACCTTAATTTACCAATGTTAAATTCATTGGTTCAATTCCAAGGAGGTTTGTCATGATTCAGTTCCCTAAACCGGATGTTGAGCAATATTTTCAGACGTACCGTATTTCGCATTTTGCCGTATCGGCAGACGAGAAACGTTTGTTCATGGACAGCAATCTGAACGGTCAGCCGAATATTTGGGCGATGGATTTGCCTGGAGGATACCCGTATCCTTTAACGTACTTGAATCAGAGCAGTCAATTTATTAAAGCAGACCCGCAAGGACGTCATCTTCTTACCGCGTTTGATCGGGATGGAGATGAGAACTATCATCTTTATGCACTTCCATCCGAGGGTGGTGTTCCACTGCCTGTGGTTCCGGCAGAACCGAATGATCGCTGTTATTTCTCTGAATTGTCCGAGGATGGACAACGTCTCTATTATGTCACCAGCGCGGGTAATCCGAACTATCTGAATTCACGGCGCATCGATCTGGAGACAGGTGAAGATGAACTTTTGTACAGTGGAGAAGAGGTTACGAGCAGCCTGGTTGCCGTAAGTCCTGACGAGAAGAGTTATGTCATTCTCAAAATGTACTCGAATACGTATCAGACGGCGCATCTGTATCGTAACGATGAAGAAATGGTCATTCTGCCAGCCTCAGAACGTCATAGTCAGGTATCCGATCTGATTTTTGCAGATGACAATCGCCTTCTGTTCATTACCAATGATGACTCCACATACGCCTATGTGGCTGAGTACCGTATCGATACCCGCGAATTCCGTTCATTGTGCAAAATCGAAGGGGAAGATGTGGAGTTTATCCGCTGGCATCAGGCTTCCGAGACCTTATATTTCTGGACACTTACAGGGCCGGAGAATCGTATGTACGTATTAGGCAAAAATGCCGATGAGCCTCGGCGCATAGAGATGCCGTTGGATACGATAGAGCAGGTGAACGTTACGAAGGCGGGCAATGTGTATATCCTCGGACGTGGAGCAATCCAGCCGCATAACATTTATCGCAAAATGGCAGGTGCTGAGTCCTGGGAGCCGCTGACTGCCAATCGGGTAACCGGACTGCACCCAAGTGATCTCGTGTACCCTGACGTTATTCGGTATAACTCCTACGACGGACTGGAGATTGAAGCTCTCTTGTTCAAAGCAAAGCCAGATCAGGCCAATGGCTACACCGTATTTTGGCCTCATGGTGGGCCGCAAGCCTCCGAAGCGAAGTTTTTTCGCCCGATGTTCCAGATGATGCTCGCTCAGGGCTATCATATCTTTGCACCGAATTTCCGGGGCAGTACCGGATATGGTGCGGAATTCGTCAAATTGGTTGAACGAGATTGGGGCGAAGGGCCAAGACTGGACTGTGTTGCCGGGATCAACTGGTTGTTTGATCAGGGAATTACCTCACCAGAGCGGCTGTTTGTGGTAGGTGGAAGTTATGGGGGATACATGACCCTGTTATTGGCAGGACGCCATCCGGAGCTGTTCCGGGCTGCGGTTGATATTTTTGGGCCAAGTAACCTGTTCACATTCCTGGAATCCGTACCGGAAGACTGGAAGCCGATGATGGATAACTGGCTAGGTGATCCGGTCCGTGACCGCGAACGCTTAACCAAGGATTCACCGATTACGTATCTCGATCAGATGGTTAACCCAATGCTGGTCATTCAGGGTGCCAATGATCCAAGGGTCGTGAAGGCCGAATCCGATCAGATCGTGGCTGCGCTCCAGTCGAAGGGACTTGATGTGGAATATATCGTTCTGGACGATGAGGGCCATGGCTTCTCCAGAAAGGCAAACGAGATTCTCGTGTATCGCCGGATGCTGGAGTTTTTGCAGAAACATCAGGAGTCACCCGTCGCACAGGCTTGAGTCGAGCAGGGTTTCATCGTTATTCGAGATATATAGTGGTATGAAGAAAACCGCCAGAGATCATCAATGATCTTTGGCGGTTATACGCGTTCGCCTGGATTAATCCAGCAATGCCAGAATCGAATCGATGGACTGCTCCGCCCACTGTGCAAAAGGCAGGTCGGGTGCCCACGTCACTTGTCCTGTCGCTTTGGCTTCGCCCCACCACAAGATCCGTTGATAGAGCAGATGCATGCTGAGACGTGTACGGAAGTGTTGGCATTTCTCCTCATCTGCTGCACAGATCAGATCTCGGTAGCAGCGAAGGAACTGTGAGGCCAGCTCTGGTTGACCCTCACGAACATATCTGGTGGATATTTTGGTTAAGTCGGCTGTGCCGTCTCCGAAATAGGCGGTTGTAAAATCAAACAGACCACTAATCTGCCACCCTGAAGGACGATCATCCAGATTTTGAATCAGGATATTCTCGACCTTGAAGTCTCCCATGACAAAACTCGGAACAGCTTTGGAACGAAACGCCGGTTCAGCATTTTTGAATTGCTCGTCCACCCACTGAACATCTTCATCCGTAATCACCGAGTACTGTTCAGCATCATGTAACCAGTGACGAATGGTTCCGTACAACCAGTCCAGATAATCGCCTGCAAAGGAAACAATCTGCTGCGCTACAGGGTCATATTCTCCGGCATCAGGCACCTTCCAGCGGTGCAGTTCAGCCAAAGTATGTGCAAACATACAGGCGATCTCTTCCTGATCTTGCTGTGACAATGAGGCCTGGAATGCTGGATCATACAGGTGATTCCCGGGCAGGCGCGGCATGATGGCATAACTCCAGCCCAGAAGTTCGGTATCTTCATGTAATAAATAGGGGTCAGGGACAGGAATGGACGTATGTTTCGCCAGTTGTTCTACAAAGAACTTTTCTTCCTGTAACTGTCCAGCATATAAAGGATTGCCTTTCAGAATATACTCTCCACGGGAAGTTCGAATGAGCAAGGTCTGCCCCATAACCCCTTTATCCGTTCGTTGATAGTCTTCAAGGGTTCCCAGTTCAAGTTCATTCAGCGCGTCCTGCAATGAAATGGCAGCCACTTCGCCAAGTTGATTGGAACCAAAATAGATACGGGTTGTCATATGGCCGGATCCTCCTGAAGTTTAGTCCTCATTCTCTTCGTCAGACAGGTCATACCAATCCTCATCGACCAATCCACGGATGAAAGCTTCAAAATTCGGAGCAAGATATGTAATCTCAAAATCATTTTCCTGATCTACATGAACTACACAGGGCTCGCCTTCAGGGCCACAGAAGCGATAATCCAGCATAACGACATCATGACCAGCGGATGGACAATCACAGATCACAATTCCCAGGTCGGGGTATCCCCAATCTTCGATCATGAACCGACTCCCAAACTCTCCTCCAAGGGAATACATCTTGTCCCGGCCGATCCCCAAAATACTTGAAATCTCAATATGGTCCACAGCCCAGGAGGTTGCTTCTTCGGTTGGGAACACCGTTCGTGCAGGGATTCCACCATTTTGGGTATGCATAAGCTGAATATAGGAGGCAGGGAGCTTGTAACCAAATTCTTGTTCAAGCGATACAATCATGTCTTCGTCAAAGGGGGCCGACACATGGTTATCCCGTGCATAATCACTCTGCTTCCAGAATGTCACTGGGTCGTACGTTCCTGAAGCAGCACGAAGATGGTTCAACGTGCCACGCTGCTCCCATGCTGTCACTTGTTCTTCATGGCGTTGTCGATCCCGTCGCATCTTCTCGGTAAAAGGTCGAATCTGACTTAGAAATTCAAGGGTTGATTCATCATGTGGCTGAAGTTCGTTAGCTCTCTCAAACGCCAATAGTGCTTGTTCATAGTCGGCGATATAACAGTACGCGTACCCTAAGCGATATTGCCAGAGCGGATCGTTTACCCCTTGCTCCTCGACAGACATTAGTTGTTGAATGGCTTCGCGGTAACGTGCGTCATTGTTATAGGCTCTGGCGAGTTGACCAATCAGATCATAATCCCGTTCTGAGACGGGGATACGCTCGATACGTTCAATAATGAGACTGAATTGGTCCTGCTCATGCCACAAGTTGATTTGTTCCAGCAGTTCTCTTTCCATGAATAGGCCTCATTTCGTTGGGAGGGATGTGAGTCTTTTACAAACTATCTTACAGGGTTAAGAGACAAAAAAACACTCCCGCATGCAGATAGCCATGAAGGCATTCTATCAAAGGGAGTGTTTTAATGTGTGCTTATTTATATCGGGATACTTGATCAGAAGATTTTACAAATCGTCAAATCCGTTATCGTCACCAACTTTACCGTAGTTACGGGATTTGGCTTCGAAGAAGTCGGTTTTGGTTGCATTCAGTGCTTCATCGGAAAATGGTTTGATCCAAGGCATGCAGTTTACATCCACACCTTCATATGCTTTTTCCATACCCATCAGACGCAGACGTTTGTTGGCGATGTACTTGATGTAATCTTCCAGCTCGTTCAGGTCAATGCCGCGTACGTTGCTGAGTGTATAATGTGCCCAGTTGGTTTCAAGCTCAACCGCACGATTAATTGTTGTGTATACATATTCCATGTTCTCAGGTGTGTTCAGTTCAGGGAAGTCCACCAGCAATTGTTTGTACACTTCAGCGAAGAAGTAACAGTGTTGGTTTTCATCCCGTTGGATATAAGAGATCATCTGGCTGGTTGCCATCATTTTCTGGTCACGGGCCAGGTTGTAGAAGAAGGCAAACGTACTATAGAAGAAGATTCCTTCGAGTACCAGATCGGCTACCATAGCTTGGAAGAACGTCTGTGGAGACGGCTCGTCCCGGAAGTTCTGATAGATATCAGCAATGAAACGGTTGCGGTCGAGCAGTACCGGATCATGTTTCCAGTATTCAAAAATTTCCTTTTGCTCCCGATCAGATACGATGGAAGAGAGGACGTAGGAATACGATTGGTTATGAACAACTTCCTGCTGTCCAATAATGGCCGAGATCGCTTCGAGTGAAGAATCGGTAAAGTAACGTTTTACGTCACCCACAAACATCGTCTGCATGGAATCAAGTACTGCGAGCAGGGAAATGTTGATTTTGAATGTGCGTTGTTCTTCCTCATCCAGTTGAGCAAACTGGGAAGCATCTTTGGACATTGGAATCTCGTCTGCAATCCAGTGGTTGAGCAGCAGTACTTTGTACAATTTATACATATGTGGCATGCGAATGTCGTTCCAGTTCAGGATACCGGAGCATTCACCTTCAATAATACGGGTGGATTGGTTAGGGGCTTCGGTGTTGAAAATTTTCTGTACTTGCATCGTCCGTTCACTCCTTGAAATATCATAATGTTCTGCCGACAGAACTTTGGAAAATCATCTATATCAACATCTTGCGATGCTGTGATCGTGTTTTAGGCAAAAAATAACCAGGGCAACGCCATTTTGCAATCAAAACAGGATGCCCTGGTGGTCATCGTGAATCTAGTTAATCTTCTCTATCACGGATAAAACTTAGCTTGCGCAAGAATCGCATTCTTCAATGGTTAATGCCCGGCTACGAACGTAATACGTCGATTTCATGCCGGCTCTCCAGGCGTGCAAGTGCAGTTCCAGGAATTCCGTTGCTTTGATATCCGGACGAACATACAGGTTGAAGCTCTGTCCCTGATCGACGTGGCGTTGACGGGCAGCAGCCATATTGATGGAAGCATGTTGATCCACCATGAACGCTGTTTTGTAGTACCAGATCGTTTTTTCGGACAGATCAGGTGCCGGGTTGGCAATCTTGTATGTCGTTTTCTCTTCGTAGGACAACAGTTCGTAAAGCGGATCAATGCTGGCTGTTGAACCTGCAATGATGGACGTTGAACCATTTGGTGCAATGGCGAACAACCAAGCGTTACGTACACCGTTTTGCTGAACTTGGGCTTGCAGTTCTTTCCATTGTTCCGTTGTAACGAATTCGCCTACGCGCTCACCAGTCGTGTATTCCCGTTGATCGAAGTATTTGCCTGTTTGCCAATCGGAACCTTGGAATTTCGGATAATGTCCTTTTTCCTTGGAAAGTTCCATGCTGGCTTTCACGAGCAGATAGTTAATTTTTTCATACAGATTATCGTTATATGTGACTGCTTCTTCCGATTCCCAACGAATGCCTTCAAGAGCAAGCAGATGATGAAGTCCGAAGGTTCCCAGACCAACTGCACGGTATTGACTGTTGGTGTATTGGGCTTGCAGCACTTCAATGTTGTTGATATCGATAACGTTGTCCAGCATACGAACCTGAATCGGTACCAGACGTTCCAATACATCATGAGGTACAGCACGTGCCAAGTGAATAGAGTTCAGGTTGCAGACTACGAAATCGCCGGGTACTTTGGAAATCACGATACGGGTTTGTCCATCCTTGGTTACGAGCTCTTCCTTTTCAACTACGGTCGCAGATTGGTTCTGCATGATCTCGGTACAAAGGTTGGAAGAGTACACCATGCCGTGTGCACTGTTCGGGTTCGAACGGTTAACGGTATCCCGGTAGAACATGTAAGGCGTACCCGTTTCCAGTTGGGATTTCATAACACGTTTCATGATATCAATCGCCTGAACTGTGATACGGGACAACAGCGGGTGGTTGACCGCTTCCTCATATTTCTCACGGAACGCGCCTGCGCCTACAGTTTCATCATAGAAATCTTCCAGTCCGAGTGCACGACCGTTCTCATCTTTCCAGCCCATCACTTTTTTCGTTTCATGCGGGCAGAACAGACTCCACTCACCGCGGCTGGCTACTCGCTCCATGAACAGGTCAGGCAGACAGATGCCGTGGAATACGTCATGTGCACGCATCCGTTCGTCACCATTGTTCAGCTTCAGATCAAGGAAGGCCAAGATGTCTTTGTGGAAGACGTCCAGATATACGGCAATGGCACCTTTACGTGTACCGAGCTGGTCTACGCTGACCGCTGTATTGTTCAGTTGGCGAATCCAAGGGATTACACCAGAACTTGTGTTTTTGTGTCCACGGATATCCGATCCACGAGCTCTGACTTTACCGAGGTACACACCGATGCCGCCGCCCATTTTGCTCAGACGTGCTACATCTGTATTGGAATCGAAGATACCTTCAAGTGAGTCGTCCACGGTATCAATGAAGCAGCTGGAGAGCTGTCCAGCCACTTTTTTGCCCGCATTGGACATCGTAGGTGTAGCTGCTGTCATATACATGTTGCTCATCGCCCAGTAAGCTTCCTTGACGAGGTCCATACGTTTCTCAGCAGGCTCCTGATGCATCAGGTACATCGCGATAACCATGTAACGCTCTTGAGGCAACTCCATCACTTTTCCGTCAAAATCGTGAGCAAGGTAACGTTCTGCCAGTGTGAGCAAGCCGATGTAATCGAAGAGCAGATCGTTGCGATAGTCAATGCACTCCGCAAGTTCGTCGATCTGTTCTTTGGTGTAACATTCCAGCAATTCTTCACGGTAGATGCCTTTTTTTACGAGATCTACAAGAAGAGGGTGGAATGCGCCATAAGGCTCGTCCGGGTAAGACTTGTATCTGCGGTTGGTAGCCGCTTTTTTGTACAGGGAAGTGAGCAGGGAGCGTGCCGCTGCAAATTTCCAGTTAGGCTCCTCTTTGGTTACCAGTTCCAGTGCGCTCATCATAAAAGCGTTGCTGATCTCGTCTCCGGTAACTTCGTCACGGCGGAGCTTGCTGTTTACCCCGCGTACCAGACGTTCCTTGTCGAGCATGTCCAGTCCTTCCAGAATACGGTCGGCATATACCGAGATGCGCATATCATCAAAGGCAAGCTGGCGGTTGTTCGGCTTGGTCACAACTTGTGGCATGAATATTCCTCGCTTTCGCATGTTTAAGAGATAAATTGGAGAAATTCTTTATATAAAGAATTGAGTGTCTTTCTTACGGTGAGAAAAAGAAATAGGGTTGCGTTTTGCGGACTGAAACGGCGGCGACAAATCATGTCTTAGATCGCTCAACTTGAGCGCACAAAGCAGCACAATGCAGAACATGCTCATATAAAAAGCATTCTCCCGCCTTGCGGCTGAAAATGCCCATGGATGCTCTGGCTTCCTTACTGTCTTGGAGGTTCAGGAATATCGACAGAGAAGGGTGCTTATGTAAGCTTTTGTCTATATGCAGATGTGCCTGTAGTTTGAGGATACCGGATGCAGTCCAAACAGCCCCTTTAACCTCGGTGTCAACTCTGTTTCGAGAAAGCGATTTACACCTACAGGGACGTGCCTTTGGAGGTGATTTCATCCTGTTTTTCGCGAGAATGCAGAAGGTGACTATTAGAAGCGGAGAAATCTAGTGTTACTACATTTTGTAGCTGTCAACATACTGTAACCCAACATATTGTGTTTGTAAAGTGGGCAGAACCAGTAAAACGTAATTCCGAGTATACCATTTAAGCCAGGAATCCGCAAAGGAAAAGGACTGGAAGATTTGAAGATTTATCAAAAAAAAATTTTGACCAATTCCAATGACGTCTTCACGTCAGTTTGAATTGTAACGCATTCAACTGGTAGAATAAAAGTAGTCAAAATTCGACTAAAATAAGCGGCAGCGGTTGTTCACGGGGCCCAGAGGAGGCGGAGCAAAATGGCAATAGCAGAAGTGACTGTCATTCCAATCGGAACGGGTACAACGAGTCTAAGCAGTTATGTGGCAGACATGCAAAAGGTATTGGAACATCAACGGGGCATTACATATCAGTTAACTTCCATGAGTACCATTATTGAGGGACCGCTTAACGAGATCTTTACAGCAATTGCGGCTCTGCATGAAGCGCCGTTTTTGTCAGGAGCTCAGCGTGTTTCCACATCCGTCAAGATTGATGACCGTCGTGATAAACCGGATGCCTCTAGTATACAGAAGTTACAATCGGTTCAGGATAAACTGACGTCACTTCAGGCAAGACCGAATTAATTCCTAATGTAAATACTCTACATCCCTAAATCGAATGTCAAAAAGACCAGTCTTTTTAAAGAGCTGGCCTTTTTGTATACTCATTGAACAGTTTAATCTGCAACTACCAATGAGGCTCCAATCAAAGTGGCGTTGGTGTAGCCACCGCCAATATTTTCAAAAGAGAAGTTGGTAATTGGAGCACCGATAACAGTGGCATAGTCACCATCAAGTAAATCTCCGGTCGTTGCAGGGTACATCGCTATAATATCATTTCCGTTCTCATCCATGACATGAACGATAGAGAAGGTTGCTCCGAGAGAGTTATCTTCTTCAACTGAAATAACTTCACCGTTGACTTGCACGAAAGTAGTGTAATAGTTGGCCACATTTTTATTCAGGTGTCGGGTCGTTACATTGGTTTCAACGAGATTCTTCGCCTTTTTACGGAGTTCTGCCGTGCTGGCAGGGAATACATCGCTATGCTTGTCAAAGAAATCATATGAAGCCTGCTCCATAAAGGCTGTATCTTCCGTAATGTACGGAGTTAACTCATTAAAGAAATCAGCGGCTGATGCTGTGGCAGCTAAATTTCCAGTCGTTGCAGTTGGCGCTGTTTGCTCCAGAGGAGCAGTGATGCTTAGGGAATCCAGAATATCTTTGATCTCGTCCTGGTTATATGTATCTTTGGCATAGGTTAGTGTCATGCTATACAGTTCTGTATTGGTTGGAATCAGATATTGGACAAGGACAACATCTGTACCCGAGGAGTGTTTATACGTACCTTCCAATACACCTGCACTATATTCTTTATAAGGCTTGTTTGTGTAGCTGTTTTTTCTATAATCGGTAATGCCGATACTTGAACCGTTTTGTGTGTAATAATCAACCACATTATTGGCGTATTCTTCAGGATTAATTGAACCGGTTGAACTGGCCTCAATCGTCAGATTAATATTATCTGCAAATGTGGCTGATGAAGATTGGTCTGAAAAAGCAGCTTTAATGGATGGCACATTCATTTGACTTGTATCTACGCTTTGCCAGGATTCAGGATAAGCAAAAGAAAATCCTTCTCCACTATATGTAGTGTATTTCGTAGCTTTTGCTTCTGTTGAGACAGTTTCAGTTGCCTGGGTTGCTTCTGGAGTTTGGCTACTAGCTGTTGTATTTGTTTCTGAATTACCACAAGCGCTAAGCAATGTGGCTAGTGCCAAGATCGTAATAAGTTTCTTCATTATGTCTAATTTCTCCTAATGTGCTTCCCATCGGCTGGGATTTTTTCTAAGGTCATCATTTCGTTTGGCATACTCAAGTCTAGATGGTGGGAATAAACTCCTTTCTACTTTATTAGTAAAATAATAACATAAATAAATACTTCAGTATTCATACTTACTAAAAAGGTAATTTAGCTGTATTTAACAAGTTGAAATCTAATAATATACCGTGTTGATATCGATCTTGAACGATAGTACATACATTTGGTTGATGTACCGTGTGTTTCATGTATGACTTAAACGTATTTGAACATAACCGTCAGACTTAAGAATTAACCCTGTATGTATGTTCAATTAGAGAATAGTCATGTGAAAAAAAAGCCCATTTTCGACCTGAGCCCGGTCCCATGTGTGATCAGTGCATATAGTGAACTGTACCTCAAATCAAAGGAGGGGTTTACATGAGTGGAGTAGTAGGTGGATACGGCGGCGCATGGACATCGACTGGCGCGATTTTGGTTCTCTTTATCTTGTTGGTCATCATTTCTAAAGCATTCCTGATCTAATAAACCGTTTGGACCCTAATATATTAGTAAAGGAGGGTTCTACATGGGCAACGTAGTTGAAGGCGCAGGATACGGCGGCTGGACATCGACTGGAGCAATCCTGGTTCTGTTCATCCTTCTCGTAATCATCACAAAATCATTCTGGGTATAATAATGACGAGCTCTGCCGGGCAACCGGTGGGGTTTTTTTTCTAGAGGACAAGCGTGATGGAGAGCCAGGGAGAAGAGATCACTTACGGTGAACGGAAGAATTGGTGGATTTCCAGAACTGAAAGACGGAATATATTTCGAAAAAAGGGAAGGGTACTTAACGGCTAAACGCCCATTTTGTCAAAATGAGGGCGATAGCCCGGTCCAGAGGTAGGCTGAATACATAGCTTAGGGGTGTAGGCAAATGTTAAGGAGGAATGAACAATGAGCGAAGTAAAACCGAATTCACCGAACGGACAGGGGCATGTATACGGACATATGGGAGGTTATGAGCATATGCAAGGATACCAATACACAGGTCATGAAATGCATGGGTATGGATATGGTTGTGGAACAATGCCAATGGGATATGGCTATGGATACGGACACCAGCCAAATCAAGCTCCAATGATGCATGGTTATCAACAAGGTTGTGGAGTATCCTATGGGCATGGCGGCGGAAGCTGGGGTTCCATGGGCACAATTCTTGTTCTGTTCATCCTGCTGGTCATTATCTCCAAAACGATGTTCATCTAGTTGGTTGTGCGTGCAAACACGGTTTTGCTGAACGTGGATCGTTACGCATGGGCGCTGGTCCAAAAAGCCTTAAATTCTTAAACCCTGAGATAAAGGGGTAGCGTTCCCGTGATTCAGAGTGGGGCAGCGTAGGAATCCATCCTGCGTTGCTCCCTTTTTATTTCGCGAATAGTTTCTTTAACGAAATCCATAGGCTCTATTTCATAAAATTCTGCCATTTCAAAAGTTTAACGAATCGTGGAATTCTTATTTCCTCAATCCGGGCATGTTTGGAGCCTATATTCATGAAGTGACATGGATTAACGTGGCTGAGATTCGTTAGATATTACATACCGCAGAAATCCTCAATATAAGGTGTCCAGGATTCGTTAGTGTCTGGTGAGCGTCGTAAACATTTGCTTTAGGAGTCGGTGTTATTTTCATAATTGGAGAAGTAAGAAAGTAAGAAAGTAAGAAAGTAAGAAAGTAAGAAAGTAAGGAAGTAAGAATCGAGAAGTGCAGTCAGTGGGAGAACGGAAAAGTTTTAAAAGCAGAGCCGAATTTATCTGGTTAGTCTGATAAGCGGAAGGAGAGACTTTACTCACTGAAGGTTGGTGTAGGGCAGTCTGTACGTGGTGCTGAACTGAATATGTAGACATGGATAAACACCCGGAACCCAATTCCGGGTGCTTTGTGTATGTTTTCAATCTTCTCAAGAATAAGTGATATCCAAAACAACAAAAGCCCTACCTCTCTTTTGTCCTTGCGGCTCCGATGACCGCGCCAGTGTGAATGGGAACATCTTGTGAAACTCTGTACTACCGGGTTATTGTGATGCAGGTTCTTCAATCTTCATAGGTTGATTGTGCTTAATTCGCTGCGGTCGCAGCATGAAGAAAATATTCCGGGGTTTAAAGAAGACAGAAATCATATGAGGTTGTTTAATACAACTCTTATACTATACCACAGGTTGTAATTTATTGCAATAAAAAGGAAAGGGCGAACATAAAAAACATGTTTTTCTGGTGGTCTTTCAAGTCAGAAGCTGAAATGCTCGTCTGAAAATATACAGAATTTTTTCAAACTATTTCTCAATTGAGGTAATCCTCTTCAAAAGATTCTGCGTAGGTTATAATAAGAGGGAAGAAACAGAAAGGGGCCCTCGCATGACTGAATCGATGGAGGACAGCAGGTTAATGCGGCAGATTGCGGAACGTGATTCCTCCGCACTGGAGCTTTTATATGACCGTTATGAGCGAGCGGTGTATTCTTTTGCCTATCGGATCGTTGGTGATCCCATGACGGCAGAAGAGACCGTTCAGGAACTTTTTATGCGGGTCTGGAATAATGCTGAACGATACGATGCCTCACAGGGGAAGCTGACCACATGGATGTTTGCGATTACGCGCAACATAGCAGTGGACATGCTGAGGCGGAAATCGAAAGGGGCAGCGGCTACTTCAGTTGAACATGAGACACTGGCGGCCTATGCCGATGAGCATACGAATACGGAAGAAGAAGTGCAGCGTAAATTGGAAGGCACCCGTATTAAAGAGGCGTTGTCCCAACTGAATGGTGATCAGCAGCAAGTTATAGAATCGATTTATTATGCGGGATTAACCCAGCAGGAAGTATCCAGCCGATTCGGGATTCCGCTGGGTACAGTAAAGAGCCGTGTCAGGCTTGCCATGCGACAGCTCCAAAAGTTGCTGGCCGATGCTGAATTGCATCCGGACGCGGGAAGGGAGGGCATACATCCATGATAGAACGACATGAGGAGTGGTCTGATCTGGCACCGATGTATGTGCTGGGCGGACTGGAAGCAGAGGAAGTGGCGGCGTTTGAAGCGCATATGGCAACTTGCGAACCTTGTCGCCAGGAGGTGAAGGAATTGCAGGAAGTGACTGGCTTCCTGCCACTTGCGGCGGAACCTGTGGCACCGCCGCCAGGCATGCGAGCACGTGTGCTGGGCAACGTGCTCGGACATGTGCAGGAGAGCACCGAGGCGAAGCCGGCGGCTGCTCCTGCTGATCCTGAAGCACCCGTGGTGCTTCAGGAGGATCTTGCGCCGCAGCACGAACGTGCGGCGCAGCCCGGGCCAGGCCTGCCGCCGGTAACGGCGGTGCCTGCGGCCCGGGGAGAAGAGGCTGCCCAGGCACAGCCATGGCAGCCTCAAGGGCGCGCGCGTACGCGGGGCAGCCGCGCCTGGCGCGTGGCCAGTGCCGGCCTTGCGGCAGCGGCGCTGGTGCTTGGCGTGTACGCGGCGCAGCTGCAGAGCCAGATCGACTCGCTGACGCAGCAAGCGGCGAGCTCGTCGGCTACGCAAGAGCAACTGGTGCAGGCACAGGCGCAGAATGCGCAGCTGCAAGAGCAGTTGGCATCAGCTTTGGAACCTGCACAGGGCATGCAGACTGGCGAGGCAGTGAAGCTGAATCCTGCAACGCAGGATATTGTAGCTCAGGGTCTCGCAACCATCGTTATTGACAGCAAAGGCACTCACTTGGTTGTGCAGGCTGAGAACCTGCCGAACCTGGAAGGCAACGAGGCTTTTCAGGTGTGGTTGATCAAAGGAGATACCCCTCAGAATGCAGGTACGTTCCTTAGTCGTGATGGGACGGGAGCGGTATACTACACATTGGATTCGGCCAACGACTATGATACGGTTGCGATCACGCTTGAACCGGATGCAATGGGAGATGAGCCGCGGGGTACGATGATTCTGGCTGCCAAGATTAAAGGATAAATATAGGATATATCACCTAAGGCTGCTCCGTTATGGAGCAGCCTTTTCGTGCTTTACAGATTACTACCAGAAGATCGGGACAGGGTCAAATTTTTTGAAACGATTCGACAGTTGAAGTCTCGGCACCCATCCATTGGATTTTATTAATTTTTTTAGTCGGAGCAGCCGATAAACAAATAGAAGGCAATACCCATAATTTCCCCGTGTCTCAAGGGAGAACGGGTTGCACATAGAGAGTGAGGGGTTCAGTTGGAAGCATACCGTTCATTTATCTTTCGCCTGATACGCAATTATCTGATCGGTTCACTGGCAGCTGTTTTTGTTGTCGGTACAGTGGTTATGGTGTCTACGCTGCAAATACCCAATATTCAATTTGTTCGACTCATCTTTATTGTACTGATTTCACTCTTGTTCATGTTGGTTGCAGAATTAATTACGCTGTGGGTGCAGCTTGGGCCCATAAGACAATTTTTCGCTTCCGAGCATCACGAGAGAGACGAATTGAATCACATGTACGAGAGAATTCATCGTTTCCCTGGACAGACCATATATCGGATCATGGGTCCGCACATGCTTGGTTTTTCACTTCCGGCAGCCGGATTAACCATATGGATGATATCCACAGGGGGGCTAGAATTCCCTTACTTGTATATTATCGTGGCCGCCGCATGCGCCTTTCTGATTGCCGTCATGCATGCGCTGATTGAGTATTACCTAACGGTACGAGCGATTAGACCTCTGTTACTTGAGATTCGTCATCGAGGCAAAACTCAGTATGGGATGGAGCCTTCACTGGGAGGACGTATTCTGGTATCGATTCAACGTAAATTTCAGCTAAGTACGGCACTGATCGGATTATTTCCTCTATTTCTATTTTTCCTGGCTACATATATCCGGCTTCAGTATATGGACAGTGAATTTGCAAAAGAGTACATTCTGTGGGGAATTCTCATCGTGGTTCTGGGCGCGGGGTTTGCGCTGGTGGGAAGCTGGCTCTTGATTCGTGATGTTCGTGATCCAGTTGCTGAACTGACGCATGAGATGAACCGAATTCAGGGGGGAGATCTTGGCAGACGAGCTCCGGATCTGTATGCGGATGAGTTTTCGGCACTGATCTCCGGCTTTAATATGATGATTAATCGGCTGGAGATGAGACAGGAACGCAATCGGCAGCTGTTGCAAAGTTATTTTTCTACACTGGCGGCTGCTTTAGACGCTCGAGATAAGTACACGGCAGGGCATTCGATGCGGGTGGCAGAGTATTCCCTGATGATTGGCAAGCTGAGTGGAATGAATGAGGAACAGGCAGATTTGTTGTACAAATCAGCTCTGCTTCATGATATCGGGAAAATCGGCATACCTGATGAGGTACTGCTGAAGGATGGAAAACTAAGCGATGAAGAATTCGCGATTATTCGTACACATCCCGTGCAGGGAGAGAGTATTTTGTTACAGATAGAACCTGTTGATGCCATGGCGGACTTTCTGCCAGGTGTACGATCTCACCATGAGAGATATGATGGCAAAGGATACCCGGATGGGATGGCTGGTGATGATATTCCCCTTTTTGGCCGCATCATTGCGGTAGCAGATGCCTTTGATGCCATGACATCAGATCGACCCTATCGGAATGGGATGAGTCACGAGAAAGCGCTAACGATTTTGGAAGAAGGAAAAGGGACCCAGTGGGACCCCTATTTTGCAGGTTTGTTTATTGATGAATGGAGACGACAACAGCATCTTCAGAAACCATCGAAGTGAGGGATCAGTTGATCCCCTCTGTCCACTTCGATTCTTTTCTGCGTCTCCGGTGTAGAGCGAGGCCTGTGATGATGGTGAGAACACATTCGCCGAGTATGACTGCACCCAAGGCGTCATAGATTACATGTTGTTTGATCATTAGCGTCGATACTATGATGGTCGCTGCTCCGGCAGCCACCAACAGCTTAATGGGTTTGCGAATGCTTGGAACCGAGAGAACGGCACGCATAACCAGATAAGAGTGAAGAGAATGAATACTTGGAAAACAATTAAACGGGCGGTCCTGGCTGTAGAGCCATCCGAGAACAGATACTCCCAGGCCTGTACCCGTCAGTTCCGGGCGCGGTACCATGGTCTGAAAGTTGAAGTAGATGAGATAACAGATCCAGACACAGATATTCATGGATAACAAGACGCGGTAATACGTCAGTCGATCCTTGGCACACAGGTAGGCGAGCACACCGAATACAAACGGGTACCAACCCAAATATGGAATGGACATGACGGGTACATAAGGAATGATCCGGTCAAGCGAGGAATTAAGTACTACGAACCCGCGTTCCGGACTATTGAGAATATCATAGAATAGCCCCATGACAGCCAAGGACAACATCAGACTCAATGACAGCCAATAGGATTTACTTTTTAACAATTGCACAACAACGTTCTCCTTTCAACCATGTTCAACAGGAACATGACCCCAGCGATTAACTAATTCAAATTTGAACAACAATATATTTTACTACGTTCCGCGCACAAATTGAATCCTGATTTGTGTATTTTTGTGTATTTTTTTGACGAAGAAGGAATGCAGAAGTTTCAATGGGCATGATATGATAGAAACATATACGGACGAAGGCAATTTGACCAGTAAAGTCGGGACAACAGGAGTGAGTGAATGCAATTTTTGAAAATGTTCGTATTGAATATGGGGATGCTTATAACGATTGCCTATCTTGCCAGTGTGTTCTATAAATATATCGTCATACGTGCCTCTTCCCGAATGAAACAGATCGGTTCAGTACTTGTCCTTATCTTTGCGGGCTGGATCAGTACAGTTTTTGGATTTCAACTCACGGATGAAGTAGTCTTTGACCTTCGTTATGTTCCTTTAATTGTTGCCGTTCTGACATACAGACAACCCTATAGTGTAATTATTGTGGGTGTAGGGATAGGTTTATCCAGGTTAACCTTTGGTATCACGGATGCTACGGTGGCAGCGGTAATTAATATGACTTTACTCGGTGTAATATGTGCGGGTTTAAATATATGGATAAGACGCAGCAACTTCAGACTGATCACAAAAGGCATCCTTGTTGTTCTTATCGTCAATGTGGTCAATAGTGTAGGCATTGCTATTTTTGGCGTCATTCCGGCTACATACTTCTTCTCCCATATTATGCCTTACACGCTTCCTGCAGGTATCTTGTTAAGCCTTATGTTTGCCTTTATATTACGTGATTTTCAGAATGAACAGAATCGAATTTTGCTTATCCAAAGTACGAACCGGCTATTATCTGTGCAAAAGGAAGAGTTACAGAAAGCCCAGATTGTACTAGAGGATCGAGCGAAACAGTTGATGATTGCCTCACAGTACAAATCCGAATTTCTCGCCAATATGTCACATGAGCTGCGTACACCATTGAACAGTGTCATTAACTTTGCCCAGATGATCAGCGAGAACGCGGACACGATGGACCAGGAGGATATTGTACGTTTTGCTACCATGATTGATCACTCCGGGCAGGAACTGCTCACGCTTATTAATGATATTTTGGATCTGTCCAAAGTGGAAGCAGGCCGATTGGATATTGTGTTGGAGGATATCAGTGTGGCACAACTTACAGAAGATACCATGAATCACTTTCAACTGATTGCCGAGAAAAAAGGTATTCAGTTGCAAATGGAGAAGAAACCGGGACTGCCCGACACACTCTGGTCTGATCCTCAGCGGGTTCAACAGATTTTGCGGAATCTGATGTCCAATGCCATCAAGTTCACTCACCGGGGGAAGGTCACGCTGATCGTAAGCACCAAGCAGGTGAAGAATGCAGGTATTCAGAATCAATGGCTTGTTTTCTCCGTTCAGGACACCGGCATTGGAATTTCTGAGGACAAGCATCATTCCATATTTGAAGCATTTCAGCAGGCTGACGGGTCGATTAGTCGAAAATTTGGCGGTACCGGACTTGGCCTCTCGATCAGTCGGGATTTGGCGAGATTACTGGGAGGATCGATTGAACTTGAGAGCGTTGAAGGCAAGGGAAGCACCTTCCATCTCTATCTTCCATTGAACCGTGAAAAAATGAGTTGACAACCTCCGCGCCGTGAGTAGAATTTGGGATGACAACTAGCATCGACCGGCTTTTGAGACCCGGTCTAAGGAGTGTATCCCCATACAGAAGACGGTCAACATTAACCCTCCCCCGTCAGCAAGCAAACCACGGCGCAAGGGTTCGACACAACGCATGAATTTATCAATTGCAACATGGGAGGGTGTACCGGCAATTATTTTACAGACATTGCTGGGAGGCCCGTTTTTAACCGGGTTTCTGCTGTACCTTGGGGCCGGGTCGAGACATATCGGCTTTGTGCTCGCGATTACCACGTTCGTGAACATTGCCCAGATCGGAGCAGCATACTGGATGCAGCGTATTCGCAGTCGCAAACGCATGCTGCTGTTATTTGTGGGCACACATCGTATCTTATGGAGTGCGACGGGACTGATCCCGTTTATATTTCCCAAAGAGTGGTGGGTAAGCGTATATATTGGTGTGTATACGGTTGCTTTTATATCGAATACGATCGGCGGCATGATCTGGACTTCACTGATTGGCGACATCGTACCTGCCAAGGTGAGAGGGCGTTATTTTGGAATTCGAAATACGATTCTGAATGCTCTTGGAAGCGTATGCTTATTTGCAGGTGGTATTGTTTTGGACCGTTACCCTGGAGAAATGGGCTTTCTGATCCTGTTTATTCCGGTTTGGATCTGTGCAATTGCCAATACAGTCATTTATTTCTTCTACCCGGACGTGCTATTTGAGCGTTCTACCGAAAAGGTTTTCTGGCGGATGTTTATCAAGCCGTTCCAGGATCGTTCTTTCCTGAAAGCAACGCTGTTCCTGGCTGTCTGGTTATTGATCCAGACCTTGATTGTTCCGCTCTATTCCTATGTTATGCTCGATCTATTAAACATTAATTATCAGACCGTATCCCTGATCACGGTAGTCCAGACGCTGGTTATGATGGCTGGTTTCTATGTCTGGGGCAATCTGAATGCCAGATTCAGCAACAAAACCCTGCTATTTTGGACATTGCCAGTCATTGCACTCTCCTGTCTGTCATGGGGGTTAATGTCGTTCATGCCCGTATTGATCGCGCTATTTCTATCTCATATCTTCCTTGGGATTGGGGTAGGTGGATTTAATCAGCTGGCATTTAACTTTACGATCGGAGACACACCCAAAAGTGAAAGACCGATGTTTGTCGCCGTGTATTCGGCTCTGACGGGGGTCACCTCTTTTGTTGGGCCGCTGTTGGGTGGCTGGTTGTATGAAAAGATGGAGACTTGGTCCGATGCGCTGGCCTGGATCTCAGCCTATGGATTTCAGGTGGGGGTTGGTGTCGTGATGTTGATTCTTACGTTTACCCTTGGACGTCGTGTACTGTTAAAATAGTAATGAACTATATACACTGGTATGAATTCAAAAAAAGATGGCGAAGTGGAGGGATGTATTTGAATCGTCTCGAACGGAAAGCCATGGTGATTGGAGCCACGGGACTTGTAGGCGAATTATTGGTTCGTCATCTGCTGGCACACCCGGCATATAGTCTCGTTCGCATACTGGTTAGACGTGCACTTGAGCTGCAGAATCCCAAATTGGAACAGCATATCGTGGACTGGGAGCAGCTCGAGAACCAAGGCGAATTATTCGACGGGATCGATGACCTGTACTGCTGTTTGGGTACAACGATCAAAAAAGCAGGCAGTCAGGAAAATTTCCGTCAGGTGGATTATCATTACCCTGTTCGTGCGGCTACGCTTGCGAAGCAGCATGGGGTACCACAGATGATGGTGATCTCCTCCATGGGAGCGAGTGCAGGTTCTCGAGTCTTTTACAGTCGGACCAAAGGGGAGATGGAGGATGCTTTGTCCGATATCGGTTTTCAATCTTTGCATATCTTCCGCCCTTCCTTAATTCTGGGAGATCGAAACGAGAAGCGGTTCGGTGAACAGATGGCTGCCCATGCCATGAAGTTGCTGGATCGCTGGATGAAAGGCAGAGCGGACAAGTACCGGGCAGTCCACGCAGCAACCATTGCACAGGCCATGACGAATATTGCACTGGTGCAAGCCAAGGGAAACCATGTGTATTCGAATGAAGTCATTCATGTCCTTGGCGTAGACGGGGGCTAAGAAACCTTTGAACAAGCTGTTCACTTTATAGGGCTGGTGAGGAGCGTTTCTCGCTTGAGGTGGATCGTGGTATAATAGGCAACAAAAATGAGTTCGAACCCTGACTCCTTGCGGCAGCAGGATAACGAACATGAAGGAGAACTCGTCCATGAAAAAACCAATCTCTACCGATCAGGCGCCAGGCGCCATTGGTCCATACAGTCAAGCCGTTGATGCAGGCGATTTCATCTACACGTCCGGACAGCTTGGTCTGAATCCCCAAACGGGAGAATTCGGTGCAGATGTACAGGAGCAGACACGTCTATCCTTGAGCAATGTGAAGGCTATTCTTGAAGCAGCAGGCACAAGTATGGATAAAATCGTGAAAACAACGGTGTTCCTGAAGGACATGAATGACTTTGTTCCTGTGAATGAAGTGTACAGCACGTTCTTTGAACAGCCATATCCTGCACGCAGTGCAGTGGAAGTTGCTCGTTTGCCAAAAGACGCACTGGTGGAGATTGAAGTTATTGCCCTGAAATAGGACAATCTTCATTCACTGCGGTATACATAAAAAGCCGATTCCAGGTCGAATGACCAGAATCGGCTTTTTGCTTTATGTTTTTACGTTAGGATGGAGGTCGCTCAATCGCGATCCTGATTACGGGCGAAGAACAGCCATACTGCGTAGATTGCCAGTACGATCGCAATGATGATTGCCGTATAATATATGGAAGTGACATCTTTTTGTTTAAGTGCGATGGCGATGTACGCCCATGTGAAGACCAGTGGATATACACTGTCCCGATAACGGAAGCTAACGAGCACAGCCAGCACCATACCCACAATCAACATAATGATCGTCCAGGTCGGTTCGCTGAGACCAAAACCATCCCAACCGATTTTATATAACAGAACAGCTGCATTGATAATAGTTGCCACGCTAACCCATCCCAGATAGATGCTGAATGGCAGCTTCACAAGCCAGATCTCAGCAGTGGTTGGAACAATAATGGTACGTGTTTTTACATACAGCACGATCAGAGACAACAGAAGCAGTACAATAATCAGTAAAGCGAGACCGGTCTGCAAGTTTTGAAAAGCGAAAATCCAGGCGACGTTAAAGGCACAGCTTGCCAGGAACCAATACCCGAGACGGGTGATGGAGTCCCTTTTCCACGAAGCAGGCACGAACTGATAGATCACAAAACCTGCAAGCAGCAAGTAGATCAAACCCCATATAGAAAAGGCATAGCCAGAAGGTGTGAGTAGCACAGGATACATATCCGATACTTCCTTGTTGGTTCTGCCCCCGATCGGCAGAGCGTTGGAAAGGTAGTTCACGATAATTACAGCGATAAAACCAATGGCGTTTAACCACTTGTACGGATTGTTACGTGACATTGTGTTTCCTCCTTGGTTTAACGAATGAATGAACCACGGGTCAGTCTACAATGAATATACCCAGTTCTTGCACATTCTAATAACAGCCGCAAAAAATTCACAAGTTGATCTTTCAGATCCTTGTGCTCTGCCGCTATGTTGGAACGGTACTCTGTCCCAATGTACGCGTTACGAAGCAGAAATATGTCCATGCCCACGATGTCCCATTAGAAGAGGAGGAAGAGAATGCTCACAAGAGAAACGATGGAGAAACAGCAAACCTGGTTCTATGTCGTTGCACTGTTATTAGGAGCAGCGATAGGGCTAAGTAATCCAACATGGGGCAATGGTTTACACTACACCGTGTCCCCGGTACTTGCCGTTCTGTTATATAGCATGTTTGTACAGATTCCCTTTTTACAGTTAAAAGAGTCTTGGTCGAATCTTCGATTTATGGGCGCGTTACTGGTGGCTAATTTTATCGTTGTACCTGTAGTCGTATGGTTGCTTACACTGGTCTTTCCACAAACACCAGGCGTTCTGATTGGAGTCTATCTGGTACTGTTAACGCCCTGTATTGATTACGTCATTGTGTTCACACAACTCGGCAGGGGCAATGAGAAACTGATGCTAGCCGCAACACCCCTTTTATTTGTTATACAAATGATCCTGTTGCCGTTTTACTTATGGCTTCTAATGGGTGCTGAGGTGGCGCAGGTCATGCAGATAGGGCCGTTCGTGGAGGCTTTTCTGTTCCTAATCGTTATTCCACTGTTGCTCGCTGTCGTTACACAAGTTCTCTCTAAAGGTAAAGCGAGTGGTGAGCGGGTCATGAATGCAACGGCATGGCTGCCTGTTCCGATGATGGCACTCGCGCTGATCGTGGTTGTCGCTTCCCAGATTAACAAAGTCTACAATGATATGGCGATCATCGTGAACGTGATCCCGATCTATGTTGCTTTTCTAATCATCATGCCTTGGATATCTCTGCTCATTGCTGCTTGGTTTGGATTGAATCCAGGCGCCGGGCGGGCATTGATATTCAGTTCAGCCACACGGAATTCGCTGGTTGTTCTGCCACTTGCGCTGGCACTCCCTCCAGAATGGGCTACCATAGCTGCGGCTGTTATTGTTACACAGACGATGGTGGAGCTTGCAGGGGAGCTAATCTACATTCGACTTGTACCTGCGGTGATTTTGCGAGATCGGTGAGCGTACTAGGGTGTGTCTATGTTATGATATATTACGATTAATAAAACCATTTTTGGTAAATAAAAGGGGGGTGAGAATCCCTATTTATCGGAAGATTATGTTCTATCTGGATATTGTCCTATTACTGTTCAGCCTCATCTATTTCCCCGTAGTAGCTCAGAAGACAGGAAATAATATGGCTTATGGATTTATGGCTGTAATTTTAATAGGTACAATCTCTCGGATCGTATGCTATCTTAGAAAAGAAAGAGTCAACAAATCGTCATGATATAGGCTATTTTCTGTAAAAGTAAAATACAAAAGAGTACTCCCGTTGATCCATGCCGGGAGTACTCTTTTTAATTCGGATCAAATACTCGTTAAGTACCAGCCTCCAATAATGTTTTACGATATTCCGCTGGCGAGAGGCCCTCCATTTTTTTGAACACTTTGCTGAAATACTTTTCATCCTGGAATCCAACCATCTCCGAGATTTTGGCGACTCGTAGGGAAGGGTTTTGCAGTAGCAGCTTGGCATTATTAATCCGCAGTTTACCCAGATATTCCGACCAGTTCAGGCCAAATTGCTGTTTGAATTTACGAGAAATATACTCCCGGCTCAGGTAGAAACGCGCGGCAATCTGCTGCAAGGACAGATCCTCCTGATAATGGGCGTCCATATAACGTGCTATCTCACTCATGGGATCAGGATTGGCGTGGTGATGAGCGGTGAGCGCCTTTCCTGCGGCAAGCAGTCGTTGTTCCAACAATGAACGAAGCAGGGGAAAGGATAACAGTCCTTCAGCGTCAAAAGGTAACTCGGCAAAGGGAATAGACTGTTCCTCCGTCACTTCTTCCTCTATGAATGACGAACCTGCCGTATCATCGAGCCAGCGGCTCAGCATCCATTCCAGCTCATCGATCCATTGCTGGATCTGCTCGGCACTGACAACCTCAAGATCAGTAATTGGGTCAAGCCACTCGGCGACCGCAGCAGATACACTGGAAGCTCGGCAGCTCATGGCTGCCATACGCAGGGGTTCTTCATGGGCGGTTAAGCGCCTGATTTTATTCCCATTTGATGATTCCACGGAAGCATGGATTCGCTGTTTGATTTGCACAGCATTACGTCTCCACAGCCTTGAACTTGCTTCCAGATAGGCTGCTGAGATGCCGCCAGGGTAGGACTCGCAGGTGGAGATGCCGAAATGAAGCCGGCGCTGAATCGTCTGCTCCAATCCATGATTAACCTTGTCCAGAATATGTTCCAATGAGCTGGATGGGCCCCAATGCAGCAAAACAATCTCGTCCGGTTGGTCCAACTGACGAAACATTACGCCTTCGTCAGGTGTGGATAACATTTCGGCACAGATATTGAGTACCGAGAACACAAGCAGGTCGGGTTGACTGCGATATTTTGCCAGACAACCTGCATCCAGATGGGACAGGCTGGTGACAGCGACACTACAGACAGGGATAACAGCGGGGAGATTCAACTCATCCTGCAATCGCTGCATCTGTGATGGACTGCTGCCTCTTCCGACGGCAAGTTCGGTGAGCAGACGATCCTGGTAGTGGGGGCGCATACGATTAACGACAATGGATTGCCTGGTAGATTGTATTCGAATGGCGTCCTCCTCCACCCAAGCTGTAACTGCCTTTAATAGAGATGCATTCAGCTCATCTGCTTCCACAGGTTTCAGGAGGTAGTCCATGCCACCATGCCTGATGGCATGCCTCACAAGTTCAAAATCATCATATCCGCTGATAACGAGCACCTTGCTGTGTGGGGTATTAGCCGATATCCATTCAAGCAATGCCATACCGTCCTTGCCCGGCATACGCATGTCACTAAGAATGATTTGAGGCTGATGTGTCGTGATGGAGGCGATCGCTTCGTCCCCGTCTGCTGCTTCAAGTAATGTATCAATACCAAAGTCTTCCCAATGACCAAGCAACCTTATGGCATCGCGGACATGTTTTTCATCATCTACAAGCAGTGCCTTCATGTTGTTCACTCTCCCGCGTATAGTTTAACCCTGATCTTCACACCATTGGGTTCCCGATTGCTGATCTCAAGTCTGGCTGAGTGACCGGGATGTGAGTTCAATTGAAGTCTGCGCATCACATTTCGTAGCCCGATGGACTCGGACTCATCGGATTCTTGCGTGGCTAACCCGGTTGATGTGTGATTTGGATGGAGCCATCCCCGAATCTCCAATAATTTATCATCAGGTATGGAGGGTCCGTTATTATTCAGTTCGATTTCAATCCAATGATCATTGATCCGACGGCTGGATAGGGAGATGTGACCTTTGCCTGGCTGAATATCTGCCCCATGTTTGAAATAGTTCTCAATTAAAGGTTGTAACGTCATTCTTGGCATCTCGACAGACAAGGTATCTTCGGCAAAATCCAAATCCACCTCAAGACGGTCACCGAACCGCTCCTGTTGAAGTTCCAGATACAACCGAGCATGCTCTGCCTCTTCGCGTAACGTCACGCCGGTCTGATCCCGCATGCTGTAGCGCAGCATTTTGGATAGGGAAGAGAGTAGGGTATATGCCCGCTGTCCTTGCTGTTGAAGGGCAAGTGTACCGATGGATTGCAATGTATTATATAGAAAATGCGGATGAATCTGCGCTTGCAACGCTTTGAGTTGATTCGTCTTATTGGCGATTTCGAGTCGATATTCCCGCAAAATAAGATTATTTACTGTATCCATCATATCCCGGAAATGACGAGCAAGCACCCCGAATTCATCTCGGCTGGATAGATGGATATCCACATGCAGACGTCCGGCTTGGATCTGGTTCATATACCGCATAAGTTGCTTGAGCGGACCAGTGATGCGGATGGAGATGAACAAGGTAGCGACAATGACCATTACAAGTGCGGCGATGGCAATCATCGCGTTATTCCATGTGAGTGAAGTTGCTCTGGCATATAACGTCTCATTCGGAATCTGTTTGACAATGGTCCAGTCGGCGTATGTGCTGCCAAGTTGCTGGTATACATACATGGAACGATCCTGTTCAAAATGTCCTGCGACATTCTGGCCTGTATCAGCGCTAGTTCGTGCGATATTCAGCTCACTGGCTGTTTCCTTTCGCAGTGCATCCGTATGATTAACCTCGGAACGTCCCTGGTAAATGATCTGATTCTGACCATCCACAACATAGATCTGTTCCTTAGCCGGATCATACAGCCTGCCACAGATTGCTGCAATGGTATTCATATTCAGATCAATGGCGAGTACACCCAGACGCTCGGTGGACGGAATATCCTTGATCACCCGATGCAGGGTAATGACCGTTCTTGCAGGATCATCGGGGGAGGCAGCCTTGAATCCGTAAGTGTGACTCATATGGGCCGATTCTACCCAGATATCCGGGCTGTTACCGCCTGTTTTTCCATGAAGAGAGCCGGAATAGGCCTGTTTGCGTTCTTCCCGCTTCGGAAAGGGATTCGCAATTAAGGTGGATTGATTGGCGGCAAAAGAGTGCAAATACAGCTGGAATACATCCGGCACAGCAGCGCGGATGGTCTGCAAAGTAGTATACACCTCGGCCACTGCACGATAATCATCAGGAATCTTCGCCAGGTTACGCAGGAAGTTCGGGTCGTTATACACAGCAAGCGACGCTCTGGCCACGTTATCCACATAGTTATTGAGATTCGTGGACGCTTGGTAGATCAGGCGTTTATTCTCTTCAACAGCCTGTTCCCGCAGGGCCGTCTTGGTCTGGATAAACGTCATACTGATCGACGCAAGCAGCGGAAGTGTGGTAGCGATGAGCATAAAGGCAATCAATTTGGTGCGTATACTGTAGTATTTGGACATCGGGACACCCCTTCTGGTTGCAGGTTAAAGATAGGACAATATTTTACCCCCAACTGTTCACGAGGGTCGGTGTTTCCCTCAGCGATATTGGAGTTTAATAGAGAAAGAGACCAATTTCATCCATCAATAAAAGGGGAGAACGATATGAAGCATCGCAAATCTTCACAGCTGTTACAGCAGCTTGTGTTCGTGGGTCCCTCCATCGTGTTTTTTATTCTCATCATCGTGGTCCCTTTCCTGCTTGGCATGGTGTATTCCTTCACGGATTGGAACGGGGTATCCGAGAACATTAATTGGGTAGGGTTCGATAACTTCGTGCATGTTTTTGCGAATGATCCCAAGTTCCAAACGGCGTTTTGGTTTACGGTGCGATTCACCGTGGTTGGTGTGGTACTGACCAATGTGATTGGCTTTTTCCTGGCCTATTTCCTGACCAAACCGCTCAAGACGAGAAACATTCTGCGTACGATCTTTTTTATGCCTAACGTGATCGGTGGGTTGTTGCTCGGCTTTATCTGGCAGTTCATATTTGTGAAAGGGTTTTCAGCAGTAGGCGATGTAACAGGTTGGTCCTTCTTCAACCTTCCTTGGCTGGGAGACGAACCAACCGCCTTCTGGGGAATCGTGATTGTGTTTGTATGGCAGACCGCAGGATATCTGATGGTCATCTACATCTCATCTCTGACGAATGTATCCCCTGATCTGTTGGAAGCTGCCGAGATTGATGGCGCAAGTCGCTGGCAGGTACTGCGGAGCATCATTCTTCCGCTCATTATGCCGGGTGTAACGATCTGTCTGTTCCTGGCGATCTCCTGGTCGTTCAAAATGTTCGATCTCAATCTGTCATTGACCAAAGGTGGACCATTCGGATCAACAGAGTCGGTTGCGCTCAATATTTACAATGAAGCCTTTGTGAATAACAGATATGGCATCGGAACCGCCAAAGCACTCGTGTTCTTCGTAATCGTTGCCATCATCACCATGATTCAGGTACGCCTGACGAAGAGCAAGGAGGTAGAAGCCTAATGGAGACGACGAAAAATTACCGCTTCAGTACCATTCTAACCGAGATTATCATGGTGCTCATTGGACTTTTATTCCTGGTTCCGTTTTACTTCCTGTTTGTGAATTCAGTTAAAACCTTCGGTGACCTGCTCACCAATTCGGCTGCATGGCCAGAGGTATTCCAATGGGGCAACTATGCGAACGCCTGGGAGAAAATTAACTTCCCGTCCGCGCTGATGAACTCGCTTATCGTTACGGTCGTCAGCAATCTGTTGCTTGTGCTGATCAGTTCCATGGCCGCGTACCGAATGGTTCGCAGCGACACACGGTTCAACCGGATTTTGTTCGGCATGTTTATTGCCGCCATGGTGATTCCGTTCCAGTCTATCATGATTCCACTCGTTACTGTAACCAGTAACTTGGGATTGATCGACAGCCTTGGCGGCCTCATTATCTGTTATCTTGGTTTCGGGGCGCCGATGTCTGTCTTCCTATTCCACGGGTTCGTGAAGTCGGTCCCGCTGGAGATTGAGGAAGCGGCTCGGGTGGATGGAAGTTCTGCCTACGGGGTGTTCTTCCGGATCGTATTTCCACTTATGAAACCGATGTATGTAACCGTCATTATTTTGAACACACTCTGGATCTGGAATGATTATCTGCTCCCGTCCCTGATCCTACAAAGCTCCAACCTGCGTACGATTCCAATTGCGACCTTTGCCCTCTTCGGTCAATATACGAAGCAATGGGATCTGGCCTTGCCGGCGCTTGTGCTTGGCATCATGCCAATCATTATCTTCTTCCTGCTGATGCAGAAGTATATCATTCAGGGGATTACGGCTGGATCAGTTAAAGGGTGAGTGCGAGTGCAGGGTCGCTGGCGGTCTCAAGTTGCGCTTTCGGTCGCTGTTGCTCCTCGGTGGCCTGAATGTATTAAGGCAAGGAAGCCACCGAGTATCAAAGGCGAACGCTCCGCTCCTGCAACGCATTCTTGATCCCTTTGCTCCCACCTCGCACGGGGGTGTGCAAAGGGGAGTCATGCCCGCATAGCTTGGGCATGACTCCTAGGGAAAAGAGCAATAAAGAGAAATGACCAAGAAAGAGTAGATTTAAAGACCAGATTGGTAAGGCAGAGAAGGGGTGAGTGCAGGGTCGCTGGCGGTCTCAAGTTGCGCTTTCGGTCGCTGTTGCTCCTCGGTGGCCTGAATGTATTAAGGCAAGGAAGCCACCGAGTATCAAAGGCGAACGCTCCGCTCCTGCAACGCATTCTTGATCCCTTTGCTTCCACCTCGCACGGAGGTGTGCAAAGGGGAGTCATGCCCGCATAGCTTGGGCATGACTCCTGAAGAGAAGGCACTAGCATAGCTAGGAACTTTTTTTAGAGGGTGATGTTATGCTCCTGTTCTATGCGCTAACGAATCTACCGCATCTTAATAGGCAGATAATCAAGGAATACAAATTTTAAGGAACCTCAGCAACGTTATTCGGGTACAAAGAGGCGCTAGAGCCTTGAAAAACGATCAAATCGTCGAAATAACGTCGCTGTGATTCGTTAGACTGGAGAATTACGCCAATAGGTACGAATAACGTGCCCTCAGTTCGTTAGCATGAAATCACGCTTCAAAGGCAAGTTTCTCGCCACACACAAACGGTTTGTTATACTGAAACTACTATAGGGAGAGTGTATGTATGAAAAGAATGACGAAGTTGACGTTGCTTATGCTGATTGCTTTTTCGGTAATGCTCGCGGGATGTGGCAATGGGGACAAGAGTGGCAGTCCGGTCAACACAGATACTCAAGGTGGTAGCGAAGCTGCTGCCGGGGACAAAACGATTAAAATCTTCCAATTCAAAGTTGAAATTGCGGAAGCGCTTAACCGTCTCAAAGCGGAGTACGAATCCTCCCATCCAGGCGTCAAACTGGACATTCAAACTGTAGGTGGCGGCAGTGACTACGGTGCTGCATTGAAAGCCAAGTTTGCCGCAGGCGAACAACCGGACATTTTCAACGTAGGTGGATATCGTGAGCTGGATACATGGCTTGAATATCTGGAAGATCTGTCTGGTGAATCATGGGCCAAAGATGCGCTCGAAGTAGCCAAAGAGCCAATGACCAAAGACGGCAAGCTCTATGGACAGCCGCTGGCGCTGGAAGGTTATGGATTCATTTATAACAAAGACCTCTTCCAAAAAGCAGGTATTACCGAAATTCCAACGACACTGGAACAGTTGGATCAAGCTGCACAGAAACTTCAAGCCGCAGGCATTACCCCGTTTTCGAACGGATATCAGGAGTGGTGGGTGCTGGGCAATCATAACGTAAACGTGGCATTTGCAAATCAGGCAGATCCGGTGAAATTCATCCAAGGATTGAACGAAAGCACGGAGAAAATTCCTGGCAATCAGGTGTTCAACGACTGGATTAACTTGCTCGACTTAACGCTGAAATATAGCAATAAAAACCCGCTGACAACCGACTACAATACGCAAGTTACGTTGTTTGCGAGTGGAGAAGCGGCGATGATGCAGCAAGGGAACTGGACTCAAGTACAGATCGATGGAATTGATCCGAATCTGAATCTGGGTATCCTGCCGATGCCAATTAACAATGAACCAAATGACAAATTGTTTGTGGGCGTGCCGAACTATTGGGTTGTGAACAAGAACTCTCAAGTGAAAACGGAAGCGAAAGAGTTCCTGGAGTGGCTCGTGACTTCGGATATCGGGAAACAATATATGACGAAAGAATTCAAATTCATTCCGGCGTTCAGTTCCATCACGGCATCCGAGGAGGATCTGGGTGACCTCGCCACAGAGATCATGAAGTATAGCCAGGCAAATAAAACACTGAGCTGGAACTTCAACCGTTTCCCTGAAGGGGTTCCACAAGAGTATGGCAGCACGATTCAGGCATACGTTGCAGGTAAATCGGATAAAGCCGGATTGCTCGATGCGTTACAACAGAACTGGGATAGTTTGAAAAAATAACAGGCCCCATCCACTCGTTTAATAAATGTGTGAATAAGAAAAAACATAAAAAAGGTGACTCCGGATGAATTGGAGTCACCTTTTTTGATGTGAAAATTCCCAGTTAAAAAGTGCAAATATGAAGTAACAGATCGACTAATACAGAAGGTGGAGGTGTTTGTATAATGTCTACAACCTGTTGTTAGTATACAATATGGCAATAAATAGCCAAAATTTAATTATTTGTAAGTTTTAGATTGACAGTCCCCACCAATATCCATATTATAGAAAAATATAGCAGAAAGTAAAGAAATTTGAATTGGAGGTGAAATTCTTTATGAGGGATATCGTCTTTCTGTGTGACAAGCGAATGAACACCAAAACGGGGTTTCTCGAAGCTTTGTCCAACATATCGGAAACAACCAACATTTTGTTGGTAGAACAGGGATATGAACAATTTTATTCCTTACCGGAAGGGTTGTTCAGTGCTGTGTTCGAAGTGGAAGATATTACTCGGATTGATCAGGTGGAAGAGGTTTTTGAGCGCATTTTGGATGAATATGATGTGGAGCGCGTCATTGCCCCGACCGAAAATGTGGTGGAAACAGGTGGGTATCTCCGATCGCGTTTTGGCATACCTGGTATTCAAAAGAATCAGGCCGAGACGGTTCGGAACAAATGGATCATGAAGGAAACATTGCGGCAGGCGGGAATTCACACGTCACAGACGCGTATTGCGTCCAATGCAGTACAGATCAGAAAGATTGTCGCAGGCATTGGTTTTCCCATCATTATCAAACCGATTAGCGGCTGGGCGACGATCATGACGTATAGGCTCAATAATCAAGAGGAGCTTGAGCAGTATATCAGCCATTCCTGGAATCGGGAATCGGTGCTCATTGAGGAATTTATTACGGGTAGGGAGTTTCATATTGACTCGATCGTTTCAGAAGGTGAGCTTGTATTTTCCTCCGTCTCTGAATATTTGTTTAATTGTCTTGAGATTGTCCAAAATGATCGCCCTTCCGGCACGATCTGTTATCCCGCTAACACACATTATGAATATGTGGAACGGATGCAGTCGTTCAATGAAGAGATCATACGGACACTGGGAATACGTAACAGTGTGTTCCATGCAGAAGTATTCCTTCTGCCGAATGGGGAGATCTGTTTTGGAGAGATTGGAGCACGAATTGGAGGCATTGTCATCATTCCACCTATGGTGTTGAATTCCCATCAGGTGAACTTGTTTGATGCGGCCATTCAAACGGAACTTGGGATATATGAAGCTCCAACCTTGGTTAATACAGGCAAGTATACCGGTGCGGTTAATTTCCCATCTGCTGTAGGCAAGATCGAAAGTATCTCATCAGCAGAAGATTTCAAATCGATGGAAGGACTCATTGATATCCGAATTAACTTTACATCGGGTCAGTCCATTTCAGGTGGTCGAGATACGATGTCCCGATCCGGATTTGCCATTGTGGAAGGTCCAGATATCGAATTCGTTAGAAAACAACTTCTAGAACTACATGAAAAGTTTGTCCTGGTTCACCAATAAACCATTCTAGGAGGGCTTTGGGTTGTTGCTAGATAAAGCTGATGTGAAGAGACTGGATAGTCATGATTGGAGAAAGCAAGAATTTGAGCATTTTGAGAAGGACATGACCGGTGAGAATCCACGGTTTCCCTGTATATTCGGTTCCATGGGACTTAACCGTAATGAGCTACGTTTCTCCTTTTTTAATGATGTGAATGACCATTCCATAGAAGAGCTGGGAAGGGCATTGAGAGAATACGTGGAGCAGGCAAGGAGCTTTGGAAACTACACCTCCATGGTCACGTTCTTTAATATTGATAAGGATCTATCCATCGATGAATATCAGCATACGTTTTGGTCCATCCTGACCCGGCTACACACCATTGACTTGAAAGAATGGCCTGAGTTCATACCGAATGAAGAGAATGATCCCTTGTGGGAATTTTGCTTTCATGAGGAACCCATTTTTGTCGTTTGTAACACACCAGCACATGAGGTCAGAAGGAGCAGACGTGCCAATACATACATGATTACCTTTCAACCCCGATGGGTCTTTGATTCGATTGGCTTAGGAACACCAAAAGGAGATAAATCCAAGGATTTGGTGCGAAGCTTGCTTCGGCAATACGATGCAATTGAACCATTCCCGCATCTAGGGATCTATGGGAATCCGAATAATCGAGAGTGGCTGCAATATTTTATTCCAGATACCAACGAAGTTTCCGCTACAGCGCAATGCCCATTTCATCATATGAGGAGGAATAATATGAGTTCAGTTCAATATATCCAAGGGTCTGACGTAACACTTGAAGAAGCTGTAATGCAATTGCTGCCTGTAACCGGTTCGGTGGAAGTTCAAAGAGATACACCATTCCGGGAGCACAAATCCCATACCCATCCTACAGACGAAACACTTTTGATTATAAATGGAGATATTACTTTCTTCACAGAAGAAGGAGAACTGTATTGTACGCCAGGTGACCGCATTCTGCTTCCTGCTAATACGGTGCATTCATCCAAGGCTGGGGAGAATGGAACGTTATATATTATTGCTTTGGAGTTTGTGGAGCAACCGAAAGAAGAGGTTCTGGCATGACTCGTTCCTCCGTTGGTCTGCTTATGAGAAAAGGTTTTTCCCTGCACGGGGATCATATTGAAGCTCTGGGAAGAATTTTCGAAGAGGTCCATTTATGGACCTCTGTTTCTGGATATGAACAAGATCCGCGCTTTCGGTCTGTTCAGCACATTCCCAAGTATGAGAATGTGGAAGAAATGATTACGCAGGCGAGACAAAAAGGAGTACCGTTTTTCGTTACCTGGCAGGAGACGGATATTGTACTGAATGCGAGATTGAATGAAGGATTGGGAAGACAGGATATTCCTGTCCAAGCGGCTGAAATTGCCAGAGATAAGTCGAGACAGCGTCAGTTCCTAAAGCAGGAGGGCGCAGCCTGTCCTGAATTTTATGCTGTCAATACGTTGGATGAGGCTGTTTCAGCGGCAGCAAGCGTAGGCTATCCGGTTATTATTAAACCCACACTGGCCGCATCCAGCAGCCATGTTGCACTCGTCCATTCGCTTGCCGAATTGAAGGAGGCCTTCGATAGCATATCGCAACTTGCCATTTCGCAATCCGGGCTATATTTTGACGAGGAATGTCCTGCAATAGCGCTGATTGAAGAGTTCCTGCCAGGGGAAGAGATTACGCTGGATGGAGTAGTTGTTAATGGACGGTTTTATCTGGGAGGAGTACATAACAAGCTCAGAATGCCAGGTCCTTACTTTGAAGAGGATGAATATACGCTACCTTTTCAGGGAGAATCCAATGTGGAACAAGAACTTTGCGAGATGGCTCAGCAAATATGCACAGGTCTGAAACTTGTAAATGGTCTGTTTAACGTTGAAGCCAGGCAGAACGCCAACGATGAGTATAAAGTGGTGGAGTTCAGCTGTCGTATCAGTGGTGGGCATGTCTATCGCAATATTCGCGATGTGTACGGCACTGATCTGGTGACCGCCCATGCCTATGGTCTTCAGGGGGAGGAGACGTTAGCTGCCCATTTTGCGAAAAGAACAGCTCCAAAGTGCGCTACCTGTATCAAATTTGTATACCGTGACGGCAAGGTGTTGAATAATGCCAGCGGTGAGGCAGCAGATGATGTGAGGTACCGGGCTTATTATCCGGTGACTGCCAAAGGTAGAGTGGTCCATTCTGCTCCGAAAGGATTCGATATTACAGGTCTGCTGTCTGTGCGTACCCAATATGAGGGTCCTGAGGACATCGAATCGGTAAAACAAGCCGCAAGATTGCTGGAACAAAAGCTGGATTTGCAAGTTGCTGAGGTGAGACAGCTTCAATGATACAGACTATTTTGTTCATTCTCTTCCTGTCCATTACCTTATGTGGAGATACAATTCTAAATATTACTCTGATCTGGTCTGTACTGGAGCAGGGCGGGTCGATTACTCATCTAAGTATTATTATTACGATCATGAGTTTGGTACCTATTTTATTGCAAAAGTATAGCTTTTTTCTCAAAACTGCACTTAAAGAACGACCCTTGCTGATTTTCAGCTTAGCACGCATCCTGGGTATTGTGTTTCTGCTTGTGTTTTTAATTCAATTTGCCGGTAATACCAATGTGTATGGCTTATATCTGATTGGTGGCGTATTCTCCGTGATTCTGTTTTTGACCAATCAGAGCCTGGAAATCTACATGTCCCAGATGGTGCTGGATGGGAAAATCAAATCACACAAGGCCTCACATGACTTGCAGACTGCGATTCAGATTGGTGCATTTGGAGGAAGTGCGGTAACTGGAGTTTTACTCAGTATAGGCGGGTTGCCAATGATCTCAACGGTACTGATGGTGACGCTGGCTGTGGGTATGATGGCTCCATGGCTCATTCCGATTCTGTCCCGATCCGGTCAGGCTGAGCAGAACGTACAGAAAGAAAAAACAGAGGCTCCGCAGATTACGTACTCCGACGCTGTGCGAAAAAAAGTACTGAACATGACCATATTGGCGGTAGTTGTATTAACCGTGCAATTGGGAGCAATCAATTTTATCGTACCGATTTTGTTCCATGATATCTATAATTGGGATTCATCCCGTTACGGGGCTATCGGAGCAGCGATGGGGCTTGGTGCCTTTCTTGCAACGTTGATTCGTAAGTGGGAACACCGAATTCCAATGTATCTATTTATACTGATCGGCGTTATCGATATCATCATTGGCACGGTACAGGTGTTTGCGGTGTCGTTAATCTGTGGATTCATGCTTGGGTTTGTGTTTAACCGGACTCGTATTATGCAAAGATCTGTCATGTTTGATAACTTGCGCAGCCGTGAAGAGACCATGAAGTGGTCGGGAAGATCAACGTTCGCCACTCAATTCACAAGATCTGTTGTCCCGCTGGTACTGGCACTACCGCTGTCCCTTATGGGGCAGGAGAACACAGGCGTGCTGTTAGGAGCAATCGGTGTTACGGTGACGATAATCCTGTGTGTCGCCATCCGACTGGAGAACAGATTGCCACTTCAAGGCACCGAGTCGATTATTGCCGGGGACAGTAAACCTTCGATTTGAAGGAGGTAAACAGTTGTTCAAGATTGGGTATAAAGTGTATGGAGGGTCAGCCAGATACGTTCTGGTTGGCCTTTTTTTTGGTGGTTCAACCGGAAGAGATGTGGATAACCCAAAAGCAGTTAACGATCTCATGACGTATTTAACACAGAGTTAATACCATATGTGGATATCCTGTGTGTATAACACTCTAAATGTGGACAAGTATGGATTAGTTTGAGCGGAAGAAGATCTTTTGTTAACAGAAATACTTGTTTTCAACCAACTAGTACTGTATAGTTCTAAATATGACAAATCAAAAAATGAACACGGGACCTGCGAAATCCAAGAGTTCCAATCCGGTGAACCGGACCAAGGCAGTTGAAGTGGCTGCACAATTATTTCTGCGTCAGGGGTACAGCTATGTCAGCATGGATGAGGTCGTGCGTGTGAGTGGGGTATCCAAGTCCAATATCTATTACCACTTTAAAAACAAGGAGGAACTGCTTCAGGCCGTGGTACAATACTGGATTGCCCAGTATGAGTCGGAGCTGTATCTGCTGCTCAGTCAGCGTGAGCGAGGAGTGGAGGAGCGCATCTACTCATTTATGGCAATGCTGTCGGCAGGTATTGAGGGCCGAAATTACGAAGGGAGCTGCCCTTTTGTCACGTTATATATGCAGACGCCTGACAGTGCACCCCAAGTGAAGGAGAGCATATCCAGATTCTTTCGTGAGCTTAGACCAATGGTGGAGAAGCTGTTTCAGCAAGGTTTGGATCGTGGTGAATTTCGCAAAGAAATCGAACCGGGACCGGCTGCGTTGTTGTTTATTGCAGCATTGGAAGGTTCACTGATTCTTGCGGGAACTGCGCGTGATGTAGGCATTATTGAACAGTCGGCACGTACTTTTTGTCAGATGCTTCGGTAAACGAAGCTCTTTTTTTGAATACAACTAGTACTATATAGTACTAAAAGGAGCGATAACGGAATGAACGTACATACGATCCAATTATCCAATGAAGAAAATACAGCGTCAAATTCAACAAAAATTAATCAGGTAATGAGCACGTCTGATATGGAGCCAACAATCATTTTCATGACAGGCAGCACCGGTTTTATCGGCAAAGAAACGGTCAAACAACTCGCGCAAGGAGACGCTCAATTGCTCTTGCTGGTTCGATCAGAACAGCGTGCCAGAACGGTGCTGAAGGCTTATGGAGTGAAGGATTTCGCCAGAATTACCTTTATTACAGGTGATTTATCCATTTCGGGTCTTGGAATTACCGCAGTAGACCGGGAGCGTGTTGCTGAAGCAAATGTGATCATCCATGCGGGGGGGACGATGGACGTCACCTTGGAACGAACGGTAGCCGAGCAGATATTCATGAACGGGGCGAGAGAAGTGGCCCAGCTTGCGCAAGAAATTCACTATACCCGCGGACTGAGACACTTTATCCACGTGGTTGGTTTCATGAGTCCCTATGGACAGCGGAACGAACAGGGAGGTTATCTTCAGGTCGACCATGTGGGCGATCAGGAAAGTGCATATGAAGAGATGAAATTTCATGCTGATCTGCATATTCGTGAACATGCAGAACAACATAACTATCCTTTATCCGTAGTGAATCCGAGTACAGTGGTTGGACCGCGTCCGACTGGGGAAACGGAGCAAACGGGGGGGATCGGGCTGCTCATTCAGGCGATTCAAAAGCGACTTATGCCCGTAGTGCCGGGAGGTTCATCCTATTGGTTACCCCTTGTGGAGAATGATGTTGTTGCACAAACACTTGTTTTTCTATCCAGGGAAGCAGATCCAGCCGGAGGAACCTATCCATTGTTGGCGCGGAAGGAAGACAGCCCCAATATGAAGGAACTGTTGCATCTTCTGGCACATGAATTGGATGTACCCAAACCCAAAGGATCTGTACCGCTACCTTGGATTCAATGGGCAATGAAATCAGGGGGCACACGCCTCACTGGTGTACCAGCGGAGTCGGTTGCTTTTATTACAAACAGGTCATTCCCGGTCGAGGAGACGGAGGCTCTGTTTACACGTATGGGGCAATCGTGGCCAGACATCAGGGAACAGCTTCCGTTGGTTACAGCAGATCTGGACTACCGTCTTCGGTATACACCGTTACCTGAGGATGTTCCGGCAGATTATATCCGGTCACGGAGCGGGAATATGGCTATGATCGGTTGGGAGGGTGAAGGAGAGCCCTGGATTATTGTGCATGGTCTTCTTCAATCAGCAGATGAGATGTTACCTTTGGGAGAACAGCTTTGGAAAGAGACAGGTAACCCAGTTTGGTTAATGGATCTCGCGGGATTCGGACGGTCCCCTGTACATCAGGGAGATGGAGCGTTTGAAGGTCAGGTGGATGCACTACTTAAGGCACTTGGTGAGTTTGAGGGTCCCGTGAAGCTGGTAGGTCATTCGATAGGGGCAGCTATTGTGGCTGCGGCACAGGTGCGTAGCGGGCGGACAGACATTCGACTGGGATTGCTTCAGCCTGTTGCCAACAATTCGAATCCGAATGTGCTCAGATGGGTTTCCCGTTTGCCAAGAGGTGTGATGCGTTCTTTGCTTCGTCTCCGATCGGAGAAGAGTTGGAAGCGAATGTTCAGTGCATATATCAGTGGAGAAGACAGAAGAGGCATGGACCATACGATGGCCAAAAGGATACGCTCCAGTCTCCAATCCCCTCGAATTTCGGGAGCGAATGCAGATTTGCTACGGTGGATCCACTCCGGCAAGCAGGGAAATGTCAACGCCTTGCTCTGGATGAAAGCGTTGGCTGATGATCGCGCCAAAAATGCATTAGTTATATGGGCCAATAAAGATCGGGAATATCACTATCCCCGGGATATGAACTCACAGATCAAACGTATAGATGTACCCTATGGACATTACTTTCCGACGTTTCAATATAAGGAAACAGCTGCAATCCTCGCCGAATGGGCCGCTACCTTGAAGTGAGTTCAGATCTGGACATGCAGGAATCCCGTACCAATTGTCGAAAGGGTCAAGTCGAGTTGTGGAGAGCTGAAACCTAGACAGGAGAGATGAATGTATGAGCGAGCAACGTGTAGAAATCAGTAAAAAGGTACTAACGGAGTGTCTGGGACTACGCAGTGGAGAAAATCTGGTGGTTATCGCAGATGATATGAAACGGGACTTGGCCCAATCCATCTATGAGGCGGGAAAAGCACTTGGTGCAGAGTCGGTCCTGTTAATTATGGAGGAACGCAGCAGATCCGGAGAAGAGCCACCGGCGCCAATTGCAGAGGCCATGATTCGGGCAGATGTAGCCGTGTGTGTAACGAAATATTCATTAACTCATACCCAGGCACGCAAACAAGCCGCTGCATCAGGGACCCGAGTGGCAACAATGCCCGGCATGACAGAGGATATGTTCATGAATGGAGCCATTACAGCTGAATATTCGCAAGTGAAGGCGTTGACCGAGAAGGTAACGGCTCTATTAACCGCAGGTCGCCATGTGCGAATAGAGAAGCAGGGCCATAGTCTTTCCTTTTCTATAGAGAATCGTAACGGTGTACCAAGTACAGGCATGTATTTGAACCCCGGTGAATCGGGTAACTTGCCGTCAGGAGAGGCTTATATTGCTCCCGTTGAGGGCAAGGGCGAGGGCGGTATTGTTGTAGATGGTTCCGTTGCTGGAATCGGGGCACTTCGTGAACCGATGTTATTAACCGTCAAGGAAGGACGGTTGGTGTCAGCTGAAGGACCAGACGGGGCTCAATTACTGGACACGCTTGGCGCTGGCGATGGTCGCTTTCTCGGCGAATTCGGCATTGGTACCAATAACAAAGCGCGAATCACAGGTGTAGTACTGGAAGATGAGAAGGTGTATGGCACAATCCATGTGGCCTTTGGCAGTAATAACACATTCGGTGGAACGATTGCCGCGGGTGTGCATATTGATGCAGTTGTGCAAAAGCCGGACGTGTACATCGATGACAAGCTGATCATGCGTCGGGGTGAATTGGTGGAATAACTGAATAACTGCGTATCTGTAATGAAGGGAATTGGGCATGTCCACAACGTGTCCACAGTGATGGATAAACTGGAGTGGGAATTCAGATTTTACGTCAGATTTACAAACAAATACACAACATGTCCACATTAAAATAATGAATATCCACATGAAACGCTAAACATATCCACAGCATGTGTGCAATATGTGCACAACTTATCCACAAATCAGGTATAACTCCTGTTTTTATTCGATAAAACAGTCATTTTGGAGTAATAAAATAAGTTATCCACAGGAATATCTTATTTTTGTTCCAAGTATTTGAAAACATAGAAACAGATCCATAATATATGGGGATAAAAAAGACCGAAGATCAGCTGTATGCCGACTCTTTGGTCTTTTTTGAATAAATCGAATGTCAGGTTACTTACGCTCATAATTAAAATGAATGACTTCCACAACCGGTTCAAGGGAAAGGAACCTTGTTGAACCCAACAGGGCAAATGAGCAGAGACAGCAACCGTATTACAACGTTGGTTGAAGTTGGCCAAATTGATCTGGAGCCTAAACATTTGATCAAAAATAACCGATACACCAAAGTAACATCTAATGGGACGAAAGTACCTGTGGTGAATTGGTGAATGCGAACCATAAACATGGTTTTGCTTTAATATTTTACAATGATTTGATTATACGGAATGAGAGGGTATGGGGATAACTATGGATGAGGGAATGCAATATATTAATTTTTCGGTAGGAGACCAGATCTTTGCACTACGAATTGATGAAGTTCATGAGATCATCAGAATGGTGCAGGTGACAACGGTCCCGTTTGGAAGTCCGGAGATCAGAGGGTTTGCTTCGCTGTACGGTAAGGTAGTTTCGGTAGTGAGTCTTCGTGTATTGCTAGGCATGCCGGACCAGGAGGATACCTCTTCTACACGTATTATTGTGGTGCCTTACAAAGGAGGATTTGTACCTCTGATCGTCGATATGGTTGATTCTGTCGTAAGTTACGATCGTTTCGAAGAACCTGCTGAGGAACACCGCCGTTTCATGCTTGGCGTTTTTGACAAGATCGGGTTCTGTGAAGATCATCGTGCAGGCATTTTGAACCTGGATGTATTGCTGGGCAGCTTGATCAGATCATCGTAAGGTAACGATTCGTAATTCTTTCAATACTCAGTATTATCCTTCGGTTGACCCAAATGTTCCTCATCCGCTTTTCGGGAGAAGGGACATTTTTTTGTCTTGTTAAACAACGAAATAACCACTTTTTGTGGGCAAAGGTTTTTAAATCCGATCATTTTCGTATATGATGGAGAGTAACAATGCGAAGGGATGACGGGAGACTTTAATGATGCAATCGCTGTATGGAGTATGGCTTGGTGACGTATTTTTTTGTTTTTCCGGTGAAACATCGGAACCGCGTGTGGATGCATGGAGCCACGTGGTAAGACGGTTGAATTTTGGCGACGGGGGTCGTCTGTTTCAGCCTGCCGCTCTGCGTCTTGCGGAGCTGCGCTGGCCGAATCCGCTGAGGAACACGGCTGAAGCCAAGAACACGAAGCGGCGTCAACTGTTGGGGCGCACATTGGAAGGATTGGCGGTCTCGCCTAAGGATGCCTTCAGATTGCTGCTGCAATGGGATGACCGTTTGTTCAATGCAGCCGGAATTCAGGTTGGAGAAGAGATGCGTTACTGGATCAAAGCGGCGCAGTTCACACAGGAGCTGCTGTTGCGGGGAGCAATTGCTCCATCAGCTGAATTCGCAGCAAAGACCGGTGCACGGCGACGGACCGGGCAAGAGACATTGACAGGCGTATGGCGGCCACGCTTGCAGTCTGAGGAGGATATTGAACGCTTCCGCGATCTTGCTGAAGCGATGCCGCCAATTGGACTTTCTGCTCCTGGAGCTTATGCTTCATTGGAACCGGAAACGCGTGAAGAAGCAGGGGCTGCGGTATTATTTTCATTCATGAGTGGCATGATTCATGCTGTAGTGACAAGTGAACTGGAGGGCATGGACAGTGAACTGTCCCGTTACCGCACGCCATATCGACGCGGCTCTTCGCCAGTAGCCGAACTTTGGTGGAACAGTCTGATCTCGATGTTCCGTCCAGTGACGGTGCAAGGGCCAACGGACGATATGACAGCGTTTATTCATACGCTGCAAGAAGTTGGTGGAACATCGATGCCGATCGTGGGCGCAGAAGAGATGGCGCCTGCTGAAGGCCAATTGAAGCTGGCGCTCCGCCTGGAGCCTCCACTGGGCGAACATGAAACGATCTGGGGAATCAGCTTCTGGGTAGATAGTGAGCAGGAACCAAGCCTGAGGCTGCCTGCGCGGACCATCTGGGCACATCCGGAGCGAGATCTGGACCGAGGGAAAGTGTTATATACCTCGGCGGCAGAGCAGTTACTGATGGCGCTCGGGCAAGCAGCAGAATTGGCACCTGAACTGGAGACGGCGCTGCTTACCGCTCGCCCGGAGGGAATCAAGCTGGAGCAGCAGGGTTTCTTTGAATTTCTAACGCATGCGGTTCCGCGTTTGCAGAAGGCTGGCATAACCGTTCTCATGCCTTCAAAGTGGAGTCGTGCCGGGAAACGTCGTGCGGGACTCCGTCTGCAGATGTTGAATCGGGGAACAGATCGGTTGCCTGGAGCCCCATCAGCACTTGGCATGGAACAATTGGTTGCTTTCAAAGCAGAGCCCATGCTGGACGGTAAACCGGTCACGGCAGAGGAACTGGCAGCATTGGCTGAATCCACAGTTCCCTATGTCATGTTCCGCGGTGAATGGATTGAAGTGGATACAAAAGAGATTCGCCAAGTCCTGCGGTATATGAAAAAAGAAGAAGAACAATATATGCCTCTCTCCGAATGGCTGCATCTGGCTGCGGATGAAGGGGAGGATTCCGCATGGAAGGGCCTTTCCGTTTTCGGTGCCGAATCCGATGGGATGCTTGCTTTCCTGCTTGATGGACAGGTGCTTCGCAGCATTGAGCCTCGTCAGGTTCCGGCAGAATTGCATGGTGAACTAAGACCTTATCAGGAACGAGGTTTCCAATGGTTATCCGCGATGCGTGATCTGGGCTTTGGCGTATGTCTTGCGGATGATATGGGACTTGGGAAGACTATTCAGGTCATTACCTGTCTGCTGGATCGCAAACACGAAGAACGCCAGGCGGCTGCAGAGGAAGCACGTGAGAATGAAATGCTGGATGGATCAGATGATTCTTTCCCGGCGGATCAGCACACGAATGAGCAACCTGTTCATCTGCCTGCACTTATTGTGTGTCCTACCTCGCTGCTTGGAAACTGGCAGCGTGAACTGAAGCGGTTTGCCCCGGATCTGTCGCTGTACATTCATCATGGCGGACAACGGTTGCACGGGAAGGATTTTCAGGCAGAAGCACAGACGCATGACATTGTACTGACGACCTATCATCTGGCAGGCAGAGATGGCCCGGATCTGGCTTCATTGCACTGGTCCACCATTGTGCTGGATGAGGCACAATATATTAAGAACTACCGTACCAAGCAAGCGCAAAGCGTGATGCGCCTGTCTACACTTCATCGTATTGCGATGACGGGAACGCCAGTAGAGAACCGATTGAGCGAACTTTGGTCGATTTTCCAGTTTCTCAATCCGGGGTATCTGGGCACAGCTTCATCGTTCCGCCAGCGGTATACGGGACTGGGGCCATCCGAAGAAAATGCAGCCTCCTTGCGTGAGCTTCATCGACTGGTATCTCCATTCATGCTGCGCAGGCTGAAAAGTGATCCGGATATTCGCAAGGATCTGCCAGAGAAGCTTGAACTGAAATCTTACTGTTCTCTGACGCCTGAGCAGACGGTGTTGTACCAGCGTGTGGTGGATGATCTGATGGGGGGGCTGGACGGCAGAAATGGCATTGCCCGGAAGGGGATTGTTCTGTCCTCTCTGACCAAGCTCAAGCAGATCTGTGATCATCCGGTGCTGGCGGACAGCAATCGGAAAGACCATGGCAAGGCAGAGGCATCCGGTAAGATGGAACGATTGCTTGAACTGCTGGACGCCATCCGTGATAACGGGGAATCGGCCCTGATTTTCACTCAGTATGTTGCTATGGGAGATCTGTTGGTATCGAGATTGAAACAGCGATATGAGGAAGAACCTTATTTCCTGCATGGTGGTGTGTCGAAGGCGCAAAGGGATGAGATGGTGGAGACTTTCCAAAAAGGAGAGGGTCCGTCCATGTTTGTTCTGTCTCTTCGTGCCGGAGGTGTAGGTCTGAATCTGACACGGGCGAGTCATGTCGTTCACTATGACCGGTGGTGGAATCCTGCGGTTGAAAATCAGGCGACGGACCGTGTATTCCGAATTGGGCAGAATCGCAACGTGCAGGTGCATAAGTTGATCTGTCAGGGAACACTGGAGGAACGGATTGATGAGCTGATTGAGAGCAAGAAGGCACTCTCCGAGCAGGTTGTTGGTTCAGGTGAGAATTGGCTGACTGAGATGTCGGATGATGAGTTGCGTGGCCTGATTTCTCTTCAGGGTGAGACGTGGCTGTGACCTTGAACATTCAGGGGAATATAGATGTTGAGAAAGGGGGATTGTTGTGAGCGAAAAATGGAAGATCGAGCTGCATATGTCCCCCGGTGGATGGACAGCAGAAGTAAATACAGTAGCGGATGCGGCGGGGCAGGAGGCGTACGCATCCGCTGAGGCAGGTAAGACCGGAACAGCCGTTGCAGGCGTGTTCACGGTCACGGGAACGCCGGCGCGACTGAGCGAAGCCGAGCGCGAGGCTGTGCTGGCTCAGCTGCGCAAGCGCCCGCTGACGCTGTACGCCCTGCTGCGCGGTGGCCCGGCGCCCGAGGAGCTTGCCGGGCTGCTGCCGGCTGTGCAAGCGCCCGAGGGCTCGCCAGGCGCAGCAACGGCCAGTGCGGCTGTGGCATGCACCTGCGGCCGCCCGAGCTGCGCGCATGCCGCGGCCGCTGAGCACGCCGTAGCCGCGCGCCTCGCGGCCGAGCCGCTGCTGCAGCTGGCGCACGCCGGCCTGCCGCGCGAAGCGCTGCTCGCCGGCGTGCTGGGGGCATGGGCGGAGGAACTCGCCCATGATCCCGGCGGCCCCGGCCGCGCAGCGGAAACGGCTGGCCGCCCGCAAGTGCGGGGCGGCGAAGGCGGCGCGGCCGTCGGCGAGTGGATCGCCGAGGCCGCCGCGGACGGCGCCATGCACCAGCCAGGGCCAGGCTTTGGCGCCGTTGAGGTGCGCCTCACGCAGCCGGGCAAGCCGCCGGCCTTGCCGGAGCTGACGGCGCTGCTGCCGGGCGTGCCGGCCACCGCAGGGCTGGATTTGATCCGCGAGCGTGTAGCCGCGCGGATGTGGCAGGCTGTCCAGAAGAAGACGGACAGCCCGGCAACCAAATGATACACCCATCAGAGCGGGGGAGATCTCAGATCACCTCTGCTTGTTTGTATTGCAGCATGTTGCATGATTCAATTCATTTTATTTCCGCGGGAATGCTGCTCTAAAAGTCCAAAAAACGATCATACAGGCTGTACAACCCGTATATGTTCATGAAGATCTCTTCTAAAGGAGGTCTTTACCGGTGGAGCTTCGCAGCCAATTAAGGTATACTTTCGCAGGGAACATTGCACGCAGACAACTAGACAACATTTATATTATTGCGATAGGAGTTTTTACATGAAATCACGTACAGGAAGACAGCGCCGCATGGTGGTTATGCTGTCCTCATTGATGATATGCGGAGCATTGCTTGCCGCGTGCCAGAACGGTTCAGGCACAGAGGAGAGCCAGAATCCGAATGGAACAGGTAACGCACAACAGGAGTCGGACGGCACAACGGTACATTTTACCGAGGACAAGGGATCGGACGGTGACAATGCTGGCGGGGATGATACATCATCTTCTGGCAACAGCGGTGAAGGCACGGATAGTGAGTCTGGGAATGCATCGGCTGGCGAAGAGCAGGGTTCTTCAGACGATGGTAACGGGGCGACAGCGGAAGATCCATTGATGGAGAAACGCAGCATCAGCGCACTGCAAACAACGATCGACGCAGAAGCTGTGGTGACCAATGCCACATCTATGACGGTCATTGTGAACAAGCAACGCAGTCTGCCTGAAGGGTATGAGCCGGACGATCTGGTTGAACCCAATGTACCGTTCTCCTTTGATGAACCTCACGAGAAGCGGCATATGCGCAAGGAAGCGGCGGAGGCACTGGAGAAGTTGTTTGCAGGTGCAAAAGCGGACGGCATTGAGCTTCGTGCGGTGTCTGGTTATCGTTCATATCAGCGTCAGGTGTCCATCTATAACAACAATGTCAAAACCAAAGGTCAGGAATACACGGACCGTGTAAGCTCTGTTCCAGGCAGAAGTGAACATCAGACCGGTCTTGCTATTGATGTATCCAGTCCGAGTGTGGGCAATGTGCTGGAAGAGGTATTCGGCACATCGAAGGAAGGCCAGTGGTTGGCTGAACACGCTGCAGAATATGGATACGTCATCCGTTATCTGAAAGGTGAAGAAGATACCACAGGTTACGTCTATGAGCCTTGGCATATCCGGTACATCGGTACAGATTTGGCACCGGATGTGGCGAAGAGTGGGTTAACTCTGGAAGAATACTTCGATGAGGCTAATATCAAGTTGTAATCCGGATGCTTCATTCTTAAATATAAAACTCTAATTTTCCTAAAATCTCCGAATGAACCGCTCTTGATCTAAACAATGAGCAGTCATTTAGGGGATTTTTTTTCGTGTAAAAAATGATGTTGACTGCCACCTTGTCATGAATCAGGGCACCGCGTGCTGAAGCTGCACTAAAATAGAATTAAACTTTATTCTATTGTCTGAGATGCTGGGGGACTGATATAATTCATGTTTAATCTGAAGAGACAAATACAACCAAAGCGAGGGACGAGAGAATGAGCAGACAGCAGGTTTTTACCGGCTCCCCATGGGAACCGTTGGTGGGATATTGCCGTGCTATCCGGGTAGGGAACCGAATTGAAGTGGCGGGTACAACCGCGATGCAAGATGGTGTAGTTGTTGGGGCAGGTGATCCGTATGCACAGACAAGATTCATTTTGCAGACGATCGAGAATGCACTGAAAGAATTGGGGGCTGACATGTCGCATGTCGTTAGAACCCGAATGTTTGTGACCGATATCTCCAGGTGGGAGGAAGTTGGCAAGGCCCACGGTGAATATTTTGGACAGATTCAGCCTGTAGCCACCATGGTTGAAGTTAGCGCACTCATTGATCCCTTGTTGATGGTTGAGATTGAAGCGGAAGCGATTGTTGAAGAAGAAGTCCAAGCCGATTGATCTGTCGATCTCGCTTATCGTGAAGATTTTCTAAGGAACTCAGGACGTCTTATTTGGCCCTCAGGTCTTCTTCTTAAAATGTAAGGAACATCAGGCACGTTGTTTTCCGAATTAGCCTGACAAAAACGCTGTAAACAGCTGTTTATTCACACATAGCGTGTCTGGGATTCCTTAGATCTCTGCGGGCGATTGAAATCCTAGAATAAGACGCTCAGATTCGTTAGCGCTACCCCCGCCTGCTCTTACATTCTATATCCAACGTATGACGTATGCAGTGCACGTCGTATGCAACGCATGTTAGTATGTAGCGCACGTCGTATGCAGGACACGTTGTACGTGCCTGCCCCGGACAAGTTCAGGTGCGCTTCGCTTGGAAGCAAGTTTTGAAAACACGCTCCAAAAACCCAAATATCCACAATACCTAAACCCCTAAAACAAAAAAATAACCTTACCCATGCCTGTCGGAAGACAAGCAGATAAGGTTATTTTTTATTGACTTCGCCGCGGCAGGACATTATGATGCGACGCTCTCCTGACACCAAGCCAAGATATGCATGCGGTTAGCAACATAGAACATATGCCTCAGCTCAACCAGTCGCATTTCTAGTCGATTTATTTCGCTTCCAGTTGTGCTGCTGGTGTTTCAACAACCACTTTCCATGCCGTTCCGATTGGAGGCAGGCTGCGTGTTAGCATAGGGCTGTAGAAACCGATCACTTTAGTTCCTTTAGTCAGTTCTTCGGCCTTTACCGTTTCGCCTTCGTGATTCACGAGCAGCGTATCTTTAGCGATATTCAGCACGACATGGTCAGGAGCCGTCTCAGTTAAACGTGTACCTGTGATCTCAATCTGTGAGATGCCGCCTTCAGCTGCTGTTACATTTTCTATCGTACCGGCTGTACCCAGTACCTCTTTTGGTTGTGCCTCAGATGCTGTAGCCGCATCCAGTACAGTGACTTTATAGGTCGGCGTTTGTGGTGGCAGACTGCGGGTAGTGATCAGGGAATGCTCAGCTTCCACGTTCATGCCGATGGCCAGATCAGTCAGTGCAATCTCTTTTCCCTCAACGGAGATGAATTTCGTCTCATCGCTCAGATTGAGCACGATGCCATCCAACCCTGCACCACCAATCTGGATGGACTTATATTTATCCTGGTTCGAGATTCTGGTAATCACACCACGCTCAGTAATCGTCTTCACGTCCTCTTCACTAGAGATCGTCACCTGATTTCCTGTGGTGTTCACTTGTCCATGCAGTACCTTTTCGGCAAAAGAAGCCGGTACATACAACGTGCCGCCTGTGATTTCGGGTGCTGTACCCAGTGTGAGCAGCATTTTATTTACGGAATATTGATCTTTGCCTGTGATTACCTGTGTCCAGAGAACACCTCGCGTCAGTTCTGCGGTTTTATTTTCTTTATGCCATTTCAGTTCAATACCCAGTGCTTCGGTAAGATCACGCAGTGGAATCATGGCTACTTTGCCATCCTTGTTCCAATAACCATCGGAGATGGATGCACCATTCACGGATACGTTTACTGCACCAGCTGCGTTACTATCTGCTGAAACGGATGTTTGATGGACTGGTTGTGTGTTGTCCAGTGTTGCTGCATAAGCGGCTCCACCACCCAATGCCATGGATAGGGCCATCAGCGCACTTACTTTTTTCATGTTGTTATTCATCAATATTCATCCCTTCTAATCTTTGTAATGTCGCGGTAAAATCTTCCTTAGGGCCACGCTTCAAGTTAATAGACGGGACATATCGTCTCAGTGTTGCAGTTGGCATGCAATGAATCTAAGCGGTATGGTAGTTAAGATTTGAAATATCGCTTGTATTGCAGGTTATCCGCAGCAGGATCAGGTTAATTTCAGGTAGGTGGCCAAACCGTTGTCCTATTTCACATTCAAGTACGAGGAGGAACCGATTAGATGAGTGATATGTTAGTAGCGCTCTATCGTTTACCGGAGCAAGAGAGTGGACTGAGAACGCTGGAGGAATCCTCCATTGTGATTCGAAGAGCCATTGCACCAGAAAAACAGCTTGTACTGGATTGGGTGAGGTCACATTTTAGCCAGGCTTGGGTGGATGAATGTGAGGTCGCTTTTGCACGTCAGCCCGTGTCCTGTTATATTGCCGTTGAGCATGGAAAAATGATCGGATTTGCCTGTTACGAAGCGACATGCAGGAACTTCTTTGGACCGACAGGTGTGAGCCAGGATGCACGCGGCAAAGGTGTAGGCACAGCCCTGTTACTGGCCTGTATGCATGCGATGAAGGCGGACGGTTACGGGTATGCGATTATCGGGTCAGCGGGACCTGTGGATTTCTATGCCCGAACGCTGGGTGCTGTGAAGATTGAAAATTCAACGCCGGGTATTTACGAAGGCATGCTGCGGGCAGACTAGACGATAGTGATGTTGTGGAAGTTGTGTAAAAGGAAGGGAGGACGATGATGAGCACGAAACAAATGCTGCACATTGGTATGATCGGTACAGGATCCATCTCGGATCTTCATATGAGGTGTTACGCCAAAAATGAGGATGCTGTCATCTATGCCATCTGTGATCTGAACGAAGAGCGGGCTAAGGCTGCGGCACAGAAGTATGATGCCCAATCCGTGTACACCGATTATCGGGAGATGCTGGAGGACCCGCATGTGGATGCTGTCAGCATCTGTACCTGGAACAATACACACGCGGAATTCGCCATTGCTGCACTGGAGGCAGGCAAGCATGTGTTGCTGGAGAAACCGGTGGCAACCAATGTGGAAGATGCGCTGCGGATTGAAGAAGCGGTGAAGAAGAGCGGACGTACCTTTATCGTTGGATTTGTGCGTCGGTATGACAACAATATGCAGATGATGCGCAGATTCATTGATGCCGGGGAATTTGGTGAACTGTATTATGCCAAAGCTTCCATTCTGCGTCGTCACGGTAATCCAGGCGGTTGGTTCGCTGACAAAAGCCGTTCCGGCGGAGGTCCCCTGATTGATCTGGGCGTACATATCATTGACCAGTGTTGGTATTTGATGGGCAAGCCCAAGCCTGTTTCCGTCAGTGGTAATACGTATCGGAAGCTGGGCAATCGTGCCCATATCGAACATCTTTCTTTTTACAAAGCAGCCGACTACAGCGCAGCTGTGAATGACGTGGAAGATATGGCGAATGCACTCATTCGGTTTGAAAACGGGGCTTCGCTGGCGGTGGATGTGAGCTTTACCTTGCATGCACGCGGAGATGAATCATCTGTGAAATTATACGGTGAGCGTGGTGGGTTCGAATTGGAGCCGGAGACACTGATCGTCACGGAGAAAAATAATACCATCCTGAATATTGAACCTCAGACGGACAATACGGGTCTCCATATTCATAGCGCATTCCAGAACCAGATCGACCACTTTGTGGATTGTTGCCTGAACGGTACAGAACCGATCAGTCCAATTGCGGATGGGGTGGCTTCCACACGTATGCTCTGCGGAATCTACGAATCCGCTGAGAAAGGGCAGGAGATTCGTCTGGATTGAGTTCATTTTACATGGCAGTTGGCTGTTGTCCTTCATCATATTAAAAAAAGCATGCGTCTTCCGCGTGATCTGCGGTTACGCAAGCTTTTTGGCATCAGGTCATTTATTCAGTGGTGAATTCTCGTATCCAGGGTCATCATAATCCGTATCCTGCAGCCTTGGAAGCACGTTCATGCTCTCAATCGCCTGCCGGGTATCCGGCGTGCCATGGTCATACAGAAAGGTGTACAGCAGAGTCATACCATCCGAAAATTGCTCTGTTGCCTCATCGTGGTCTGCCGATTTGTAGGGTACGGGAGCCCGTTGCAATGTATAGGCATCGTCATCCTCCAGCACCTTCATCAGGTCTTTTAATCGGCCCAACTGTTCGTCATCCACCAACACCTCAAAGGGTGTAGATTCGTTCTTTGTTCGTTCAATCAAGTTATGAGTTACCGATACATAAAGATGTTGTTTGCCGTCCTGCATAATCCAACCCCCATTCTGAAATGGAAAAAAGACGCTTCTACTGTTAATAAACAGCAAAAAGCGCCCTGAAACGAGCTGTAACTGTATCCCGTATAGTTTATTTCTAGAATCTCCCCGTTACGGGAACCTGGCGGGTACCGGCCTCCATCGATCCTGAACAGAGAGGACAGGCGGGAGGGCCGGATGATGCCTTCTTGTTTGTTTTTGCAGAAGGCACAGCCGGTTTCTGTCTTAGCCACGCTTTACAGGTGGATGAACTGCATTTCCAGACCGCAACGGTCTCTGTGCGCTCAGGATTACCTGAGCCTGAACCTGAACTGTGGGACTGTAAACGGGAGGAACTCGCAGCGGTTGGGCTTATACCTGTGGTACTGAACGCCTTATGATTACGAATTTCCCCACTACCACGCCGTTCACCAAGGCGATCCTCATCCCGTTCGTTGTGGACCTCGAAGTCACGACGGTCACTGTGGCTGATGGCACGGCGTTGTGCCACATCCAGACCTTCGGAACGGGCACCTGACCCCGAGCGGGCATATGATCCATTGCCTTTGCCATATGAAGTCTGGCTACTGGTCCGACTCTCCTCACGAGGTTTGCGTTTATCCGGGACTTCCATGCCGAAGGCTTCCAGCAGGAATCGGGACACATCCGCTGGCTTTCCGTGATGAGATGCGGGTGAGGTGACATACAAGTACTGCTTGGCCCTTGTGATGGCAACATAGGCGAGCCTACGTTCTTCCTCCAGCGCCATGTCCAGCTCTGCGTCTGTCTGCTGTACAGCAAGCGCAGCTTTCTGATCTTCGGGGATATCCTGTCGCAGTGCTGTACTGTGAGGTACAATTCCCTCACTGGCTCCGATCCAATACACACAAGGGAACTCCAGTCCTTTGGCCCGGTGAATGGTCATCAGCTGCACTGCGTCACTGTCCTGTGCGCGGCGTAGAGATTCCATCTCCCGGTGTCTGCGGGATAATTCGTCCGCGAACTGGATGAACTCTTCCACCGTTTCGAATTTTTTGACGGCAGCTTCGAATTCATCCAGGGTTTCCAGCATCGTTTCCTTATAATGGGTGAAGATGCTGGGATCACCACTTTCCATATACTTGTCGTAGAACTGCCTGCGCATTTCCTGAATGGCGATGATTGGCTTTAGTTTGTGCAGTGATTTGATCAGCTTGATGCGCTCTTTGACCTGTTCCTGCTGGAATGGTTTCAGCTTGTCCCATTTCACCAGATGGATGAGTGGATATTTCTTCGCCTGTTGTTGTTCGCAGCGCTGTATCCATTCCAGGCCAGCATCCCGTGAAACGTAGAGCGGTCCCAGCGCACTGGGAAGAGCATCCATGGCTCGTGGATCAAGAGACAGACGCAGATGATCCATCAGGGGTCTGATGAGAGACTGGTCATAGAACACCGGGGAAGCACCATGCTGTACAAAAGGCACGTCTTTCAACACAAGCTGCTCGAATACAGCCCGGCTGCTGCTTGCTGTCCGGTGAAGAATCGCAATATCCCGATAGGTGTGCTGCCCTTCTTCAACCTGTTGGCAGAGCTGATTCACGACCCATGCCGCTTCTTCCTCCGCATTGGATGGTGTGGCAAAACGCGGCGCATCTCCGCGGTTTCCGGCGGCACGCAGCCGTTTGTCACGTCTACGTTTATTACGGGCGACCAATTCGCTTCCGAGTCCAAGAATGCGTGCATCACTGCGATAATTGATATCCAGCGTCACAATGCGTGCACCGGGGTATACTTTATCGAATTCCAAAATCGATTCCTGGCGTGCGCCATTAAAGGTATAGATCGTCTGGTCATCATCTCCTACAACCATCAGGTTGCGGTGGGCGGAAGCCAGTTTTTGCACAATCTCATATTGCAGATGGTTGGTATCCTGGAACTCATCCACCATAATGTACTGAAAACGTTTCTGAAGCGGCCCTAGGACAGCCGGGTCACGAAGCAGAGCGGCAGCGCGCAGTAAAATATCGTCAAAGTCCATTTTGCCCCGCTCCTGCTTCCAGGCTTCGTAACCAAGCAGAACACGCTTGGCATCGCGTTCCTCCTGCGATTTTTCAGGCAGGTCAGTTGTTTCCGATCCTTGCATCTTCCAAGCGGACAGCATCGCCAGCAAACTTTCAGGCTGGAAGGCTTCACTCATGCCATTTTGACGCAAAAGCATCTTGAGCACCGTATGCTGAGCCCGTGACTCGCCAAAAATCTCTTCCTGTACGCCATAATGACGCAGCAATGTCAGCGCAAAAGAGTGGAAGGTGCGAGCCTGCACGGCTCTCGCGGCTGCCGGACGAATACCTGGCAATGCGGCGATTCGGTCTTTCATCTCGGTGGCGGCTTTGTTGGTGAACGTCACCAGCAGGATACTGCCCGCATGTACACCGCTGACCTCTATAAGGTAGCCGGCTCTTGCAGCCAGTACAGTGGTTTTGCCACAACCGGCTCCTGCGAGCGTCAGAATAGGTCCTCTGCCGTGACGGACTGCCGAGATTTGTGGTGCATTTAGCTTAATGCCAGCCTCTTCCAAAGAACGAAAGTAAAAGGCATCTTGTTGATCATTGCCCACGAGTTGCCGACTGGTCTCCAGCGGAGCAGACGGGGACTGGGGCAGGGATGCCGCCGGGGTAACCCCAAGCGGACGGGGGTAGAACGTTGAGTTCGGACTTAACATGTTTCATCCACCTCTGTATGCATTCAGGGATAGGACTATCCCAGCTAAAAGTAAACCATTTGCCCTTTTCACAATCGCATTGTAAATTGGTATGATAGAGTTAGTTGCCTAATCAGGCGGTTAAGTAGGGCCAAAGCTTCATTATACCCGAACGTATGGTCTTGACGAAAGCCCCCGATTTCATCCAGTATCGGTATTAAACGGGCACCTGCACGAGATTACGCAACTTTTTGGCATGATATCGTATAAGTTATATGCCTGAGCATTTTGCATGAAGGATGTAATATGCTAATTTACCACAAGTATGTGTTCAAAAAGTCTGGTTTTCAGTACCGAGAAGATGGAATGAAGCTAGAAATGGAGTAGCGGAGCGTAGGGAAAACTACGTGAGCAACTACAATGTTTCCGAAGGAAACATACTTCGTAAGCATATTCTTATTCGGCTGAATGCCATATTCGATGCTGATGATGCCGCTGGCATCCTTCGTAATCAAAAGCGGACTTTTTGAATAACCTCTAAAAATTTAAATGATAATATTGGTTTTGACGGGACAGAGGAGGAATGGTCATGAAACTGCTTCAACGCATCAAAGACGGAGCGAACAAAGCAACAGAGCGTGCCCAGCACGCCGTTGAGATTGGGAAACTGAACAACCAGATTGTGGGCTTGCAACAGGAACAGGAAGTCCATTTTACAGATATGGGTCGCATCTTCTATGAGGGTTATCGGGCACAGGATATGACGCGTGCAGAAAAAGAGATGGTGGAACTGTCGCGACTCTGCGACGAATTGCAGGATGAGATTGATGGCCTGCGCAACAAGATTGCACAGCTGAAGAATGAACGGTTGTGCGAGTGTGGACATGTCGCTTCCCTGGATGCCAACTTCTGCCCTAAATGTGGACGCAAGTTGGGTGAACTCAAGACAGCAGCGCCTAAAGCAGGAACTGCAGGAGTCGCAGGAGCCACCACAGCCGCGAGACAGGAGGCAGCTGTAACTCAGACCCAAAATCCGGAGCCGGACTTCTACGATGCGCCAGCTGAATTGGAACTGGAGGAAGACGAGCCGTATCACACGGTCATTCCGTCCATAGCCGATCTGGAGACGGAATCAGAATATAACAGTACGGAATTTACACAGGAAGAAAAGGAAGCGTTCGATGCAGAGTGGGAACGTCGCAGAGATGAAGAGATGCAACGGGAACGCGAGCGTCAGCAAGAACTGGATGAACGCATTCGCTACTGGAAAGAAAATAACCCGATCGTGAACACGGTGGATGTACAGACCGAAGTGTCACGCGAAATGGTGAATTGTCAGATTTGTGCAGCCGAGCTGCCCAAAGGTTCGAAATGGTGCCCGCGTTGTGGAGCCGAACAGATCTGATGCAGTAGAAGCTCTGCCGCATCAGTGTGAGGCAGTGCGGGTTGCTGACAGCATGGGGGGACGGGAATATGGACCAACTGCTGCATCATTTGCGTCATCTTGGGTTTACAGAGATGGAATCTAAAATTATGGTGGAACTCGCTCGCCAGGGATCAGCCTCAGGATATGAGGTTGCGAAGCGGCTGGGCGTGTCCCGTTCCAATGTATATGCGACCCTGCAACGGCTGGAACAACGTGGTTTCCTGCGGTGTAGCCCGGGGGAGCCTGCGAAGTATAGTGTGTTGAAGCCTGAGGAGATGACGCGTATGATCTCGGATCAGATGCGTACCTCTCTGGATTATGTCCAGAGCAGCATGCCCAAGAGCGAACCGGAGAAGCCTGTCTTCTATAACATTGAGGGTGACAAAAATGTGTTTGAGAATCTGAGCCGTGAATTGGCTGAGGCTCAGCATGAGATTGTTGTAGACGTCTGGCGTGAAGAGGCAGAGCTGCTGCGTAATGATTTACAGCAGGCTGAAGCTCGCGGTGTGCGGCTGTTATGGTCGTGTGACGGTGGTGAAGGCATGCTGGATCAGCCTGTCCCTTGGCCGGGTTTGCCTTTGTATGGAACAGGTAACGGTCGGAAATTCTCTCTGGTGATAGACCGCCGCTGGTGCATGCTGGGCATGCGCGGGGAATCATGCGCTACGCAGGCAGTGGTGACGGAGCATCCGGTAATGACCGGGTTGCTGCTGAATCATTTTGCTCAAGAACTGGTATTGTACGAACTGGAACAGGATATGGGTGAGGAACTGGAGTCCCGCTATGGACACCGGTACGAAGAACTCTCTGCACGGTACTGGTCTTCGCCTTCAGAAGAGGGCGGCCAGAGCTAGGCAGATCATTGACTAATTCACTTCCGATGGAGTGAACATCGAGCACAAAGGTACCTTTCTTGATCTCGATGAAACGAATACTTGTGTTGTGTACATAAAGCAGGCGCTGCCCGAGAGGCAGGCGCCTGTTTATGCTGATTTGAGGTATGACAGTGATGTTCGTCACAGCATCTGTTTCCAGTCAGGTCAATAGTAAAGGTATGAAGTTATGCTATTTTTGAGAAAATGAAGCTATGAACATTCGATTGAACTGGATCGGGTTGAACAGGATTGTACATGATCAATCTTTGGGCAAGTGATACAGTGCTTCCAGCACGTCCGTATAATAAGCAGTGCCATGGGGCACAAATTCCGTTGCCCGAATCTCACGAACGATACGTTCTGGTTTATAAGCTGCATGATCGCTTGACGGCTGAGTCTGAACTCCGGTAGCTTGAATGACGTCGATTTCACTACGGAACAATGCCATTAGATCATCCAGCGGCACCTCATACAGGCTATCCACCTCGCTGGGCTGCAGAACGTAGGCTTCAAGTGGCTGGTTCAGACATAATCCATAGACCGCACTGAATTCCCGATCTACGAATGGAACACCACGGACCTCTCCTTGGAGCTGCTGTGTAGCCGTGAATAGATAGGTTAGTGCATCGAAAGATACATGTACACCCAATTCTTCCTCCAGCTCACGACTGGCGTCTTGCAGTTGTTCACCAGCGGTGAGATGACCTGCTGCTGTAATGTCGTAACATCCGGGGAAGGTATCCTTAACATCACGCCGCCGCTGAAAAAGAACCTGTCGTTGTTCGCCTTCGTCACGCACAATCCAGCAGTGGAATGAACGGTGCCAATATCCTTTGGCATGGACCTCGCTACGCGGCGCTGTACCGATCCAATGTTGCTGATCATCATAAATGTCGAAACGTTCTGGGCTCATGAAACGTATCTCCTTATATAGCAGTTTTTAAAGTTCAAAATTTCACAAAGTTTGTTTTTAAACGAAAGGGGAACGATCGTATGGAATGCATTGTACACTTTCAGGTGATTTATCCGCAACCTCAAGAGCGTAAAAGCCTTCGAGGACTTATATTTGTAGGGCAAGGTCAGGAACCGGCTAACAGTCAGTTAAGCAGCATGTTTAAGGATATGGGATTCAATGTACGTTTGGAAGATGAGGCCCAATTGTTGTTCAAGCCAGTGGATGCTTCGGCAAACTTTGAATATATTCGCGTGACAGAACTGGATACCGGGGAAGAAGTTTACAAGGAAGATAAGGATCTGAAGTCGATTCTGGAGCATTTGCTGCCACGCCGTTTCTAATCCATAAAGATGGGGCAAATGAAATTTACGGGGCAGTAAATGTAATACATGTATGTAAGGCATAAAAGAAGGCCCCACCTTTACGGTGGAACCTTCAAGCTACGCTATATCGTATTAAGTCTTTGTGCTTAGCTTTTCATACATAAACCCTAGCAAGTCGGGAAGTTGTTCTCGGCATTCGCATCAGGATGTATAGCAGGAAGCCAATTCGGTGTACGATTTAACGCTAATTGTAATTATGCTGTTACGCCGCTTCCTTCTGCTTCCAACTCTGAAGTACAGTGTGAGCAGCGGGTAGCCGCAGCTGGGATTTCAGATAGGCAATACTTGCAAGCCTTGGTCGTTTTTTGCGGCTCGGGCTTTTTGTGTTCCTTGCTTTTGAGGTAGTTGATACCCTTCACAAGCATGAAGATACAGAACGCAACGATAAGAAAATCAATCATGACGTTGATGAACTGACCATAAGCAATCACGGTAGCCCCAGCTTCGTTGGCTTGAGCAAGTGTGGTGATCTCCTGTCCGTTTGCTGTTTTGATATCCCCATCCAAGTTGATGATTTTCTGACTGAAGTCGATTCCACCCAGCAGTTTTCCAACCGGAGGCATGATGATATCATTCACAAGGGATGTGACGATTTTACCAAAAGCAGCCCCAATAATGACACCGACCGCCAGGTCGATGACGTTGCCGCGGACGGCAAATTCCTTGAATTCTTTAAGTACGCCTTTCATGTCTGCATATCTCCTTTGATCATCCTATTGAAAATGTAGGCCGCGGTTCCATCCATTCTCCGTTCAGTTCCGCGCTTCCGTTCTCATATTGTACATAAAAAATAGATTCCTATCACCCCCTGTTTGCAAATTAAGACAAGTTTCCGCAACTTCCATGAAAATACTTCTTTATTTCACGCCGCCGATTCGGTATACTTCTAACATTGTCAGTTATGTTTAACCATGTACATTCAGGTTCGCGATCATACATTGTAACGAATCATGGAGCCAAAAAATTAAATATGCCGTTACTCGTATATGTGCAGGAATAGGCCTGCATGTCTCTACCCGATCACCGGAATGATCGGACTACGGGAAAGATGCTGCAACGTGTTGTGGTTGGAATGAGATTATTCTCGAGCAGTTTGACTGAAAGGCAGGTTCAGGTAGCTTCACATCTGATCCTGGACAGACTGTTTGGAGTTTGACGTGTCAGGAATGAACTCCTGCTCTAATATCCATCCAGTACACTTGCAGCATCCATACGGCTTGTCCATATACGTACAAGTCCGTCTTTCCCCGTCTCCGGTTATTCCGCAGCGTGTGAAAAGGCGGGCTTTTTGCTTTTTTACCATGGGATTGAAGTGGCATGTGGGTTTCTGTGCGGAGGGCATTCAGGGGGAAGAATAGCAATGCAATTGTTAAAAGACAAGGTAAGACAGGAAGGTATTGTCCTGTCCGAGCAAGTACTCAAAGTGGATTCATTCCTGAACCACCAGATGGACCCGGTTCTGATGAAGGAAGTGGGCAAGGAATTCATTCGCCGCTTTGAAGGCGAGAATATCACACGTGTGCTAACGATTGAATCGTCAGGGATTGCGCCAGGCATCATGACTGCATTGGAGCTGAACGTACCGCTTATTTTTGCACGGAAGCAGAAGTCGCTCACACTAACGGAAGACATTCTGGTGGAGAAGGTCTACTCCTTCACGAAGCAAGAAACGAATGAAATTACCGTTGCCAAGAAATTCATGAAGCCTGGGGATCGGGTGTTGATCATTGATGATTTTCTGGCAAACGGTGAAGCGGCATTTGGTTTGGCTCGCATTGTGGAGCAGGTTGGAGCAGAAGTGGTTGGCATCGGTATCGTTATTGAGAAAGCATTCCAGCCGGGAGGTCGCTTGCTGAAAGAAGCAGGATACCGTGTGGAATCATTGGTTCGCATCGGGGCTTTGTCAGATGGACAGGTTACATTTGCGGACGAGGAGGGCACGAACTAATATGGCACGCGAACGTATTTTTCAGCGGCATCGGCATCCAATCAAAACGTTCTCACTCGGACTTCAACATGTGCTTGCCATGTATGCAGGAGCCGTTGTCGTTCCACTGATCGTTAGTAACGCATTGGGCTTTACACAGGAACAATTAACCTATCTTATTGCCATCGACTTGCTCGCTTGTGGTGTGGCTACACTACTTCAGGTATGGGGAAATAAATATTTCGGCGTAGGGCTGCCTGTCATGCTCGGTTGTGCATTCCAGGCCGTTTCTCCGATGATTCTCATCGGAATGAACAGTGGTGTATCTGCTATTTACGGGGCAATTATCGCTTCAGGGCTGTTTGTATTGATTTTCTCTGGTCTCTTCGGGAAGCTGATTAGGCTTTTCCCTCCTGTCGTGACAGGTTCCGTTGTGACCATTATTGGTCTGACTCTGATCCCGGTTGCTTTCCATGATCTGGGTGGCGGTCAGGGGTCAGAAGATTTTGGCAGCGGAGTGAACTTGTTGCTCGGTTTCGGTGTGTTGGTCTTTATTATTTTAATGACTCGTTTTACAACCGGATTTATTCGCTCCATCTCGGTACTGATTGGTCTGCTCGTTGGTACGGTGGCGGCAGGATTTATGGGCGAGGTTAATTTTGCCCCTATTCGCGATGCAAGTTGGTTCCATGTTGTTCAGCCGTTTTACTTCGGTAGACCGACCTTTGAGATTGTACCTATCTTGACGATGATTCTGGTGGCGATTGTCAGCGTGGCCGAGTCCACAGGTGTATTTATGGCCTTGGGCAAAATCCTGGACAAAGATCTGTCTTCCAAGGATCTGGCGCGCGGTTATCGTGCAGAGGGCCTGGCCATTGTGTTAGGTGGTATTTTCAACTCATTCCCGTATACAACGTATTCGCAAAACGTAGGACTGGTACAGATGACACGTGTGAAGACACGTGATGTCATTGTTGTGGCTGGTGGAATCCTGGTGGTCATCGGATTTGTGCCGAAGATTGCTGCGCTTGCACAGCTCGTTCCTGGGGCGGTTCTTGGCGGAGCCATGGTGGCCTTGTTCGGCATGGTGGTATCATCCGGTATCCGAATTATTGGTAGTCAGGTCGATCTGAATCGTCATGAAAATTTGTTTGTCATTGCTTGTTCTGTAGGCATGGGGCTGGGAGTTACCGTTGTGCCTGAGTTGTTTGCTGGTGCACCGGACTGGGCTCAGATTATGCTCGGTAACGGTATCATTGCAGGCAGCTTCACGGCGATCTTCATGAATCTGCTGTTCAACGGTCTGGGTACCCAGGAAACAGCCGCCAAGATGGCTGAGAAACAGGCAGATGCCATCCTTGGAGAAACAGGCAAGTCGGCTTAAAAGCCGAACTAGACCTATAATCCAGCATGATTGTTATGTTAACGGTTTGGAATTTAACCTTAACAAGATGAATATTTAAGCAGGTTGATACATCGTGATATACAGCATGAATGGTTTATGACATACATCATTTATACTGTGAATGTTCAACCACATGAACAAATCACTTTTACATGCGAAACAACGAATATATGTACAAGCCAGATATATAATCAAAAGACGATCCGCACCCCGTTAAAGGGGATGGATCGTCTTTTTTTGGATCATGTCTTCCTAAAGTTACAGATGACGCATCTGTTTCTCTGCAAAATCGCCAACCCACGGCAGTTTTAGGCATTTCCCCTGCAGGCTGGTGACCACCATGATGAGCCAGACCACCACACCGAGCAGGGATAACAGCGATGCTACCAGTGGCCCAAATAACGGAAGAAAAGCCGATAGTACATGTCCGACCATAATGATGCCAAAGACGGTCACGGATTGCAGAGCGTGAAATAGAACGAACCGGCTCCGCTTCTCTACAGCGAGAAATACAATCCCGCCTACAAAGGTAAATAGATAACAGAGCATACCGGCAATATTTTCATCCAGACCGCTAGACGATTTCATGGGGGACATCCGGTCCAGCCTCCTTTAACCTTTTTTACTAGGCTATGAAGGAGAGGGACAGAACTGAACCTGTGAATTTATCTGACTAACAAATCAAACAATATTATCTTCCGCCCTCGATCTGTCTGCGAGGGTTTGTGATCTTGCCCATTTTATCAGTATCGTTTTCTTTGGGAACCAAACGTTCATCGGTACGTCCTTCGTGGTGATTATCAAAAGCATACTCCGTCAGTTTCCATTCTGACTTGCCGAGAACGGGATCTGCCGGGAAGTGTTGCCCACGATGCAGATGTTCCTCACGTCCGGCTTCGTTGATATATACTCCGTCGACTTCCACCTTTTCATGTGAAAGGGGCAGCATATCCTGTTCTTTGCGTTCCATGAGACGGCGCCTCCTTTTAGATACCATTAATTTAACTGTATGGGTTGTCCGTGATAATATCCCCCGAATAGTTCAGTGTTATGCTGGATATATTAATTCCGTATAGAATGGTGGTATTCATAACATATGATTCGGAATTAAACTTTTTGGGCATGAAAACCGTTATATTTATTAGAGGAAATCGTCAAGTCGTAAGATACTTCCGAATATGCTACAATAAGATTATGATTCATTCCGAATCATATCGGGTATTTATAGTGTCAGGTACTTGCTTTCTAGCGAGGTTCCCGACCTAAAGCTTGCTTTAAGCCGCGCACACAACTTCATGGATGGCATTTAAGACTTATTCGGCATTCTCTAAACGGAGCATTCACTTTCAACGTTTTGGGAGGGAATTACAATGGCAACGAAAGGTCACAATGAGGTCAAAGAAAGTTTGAGGGAAATGACTCGGATTTTCCGTCCTAAAGATCCAAAAAAATTCGTGAAGGAGTACGTGAGAAAATACCGGATTACGGGTGGATACGAGGAAGAATTGACTTCTGTGGTTGAGCATGAGCTTGTCAAGATGGATTCTTCCGTGTCCTGAAACAACACACAACTCTGATTATACTGTTCCGATAATGAATAGAACCGTCTTCCGGGCGATAAGCTCCGGCAGGCGGTTTTTTTTGCGTTCCTGCTGCATATATATAGGAGTACACCTACAGCAGGAAGGATGAATGCATGTGGACCCTATTTTGAAAACCAAAGAAGAGATTGGCTACATGCGGGAAGCTGGACGAATTTTGCGAAGTTGTCACCAGCATATTGAGCAGTGGATGATACCTGGTATCACGACAGCCGAGATCAACGAGCGGGTGGAAGAGTTTCTGGCAGCACACGGGGCCAAACCGGAGCAAAAAGGGTATAAAGGATATCCGTACGCGACGTGTGCCTCTGTCAATGAAGTGGTCTGCCACGGATTTCCGGGAGAAGAAGAGCTGGCGAGCGGGGATGTAGTGACCATCGATATGGTGGTGAACAAAGACGGCTGGCTTGCTGACTCGGCCTGGACATATGGCATTGGTGAACCAAGCAGATCCATTCGCAAGCTGATGAGGCGCACGGAGAAGGCCCTTGAGCGGGCGATTGCCCAGGCAGTTCCAGGGAATACGCTCGGAGATATTGGAAATGCCATTGAACGAACAGCCAGACTGTATCGGTACGGAATTGTGAAGCCCCTCATCGGCCATGGAATCGGTCAATATATTCATGAGCCGCCAAATGTGTTGCCGTATGGCAAGCGCAGAACGGGCACGATGCTCACCGAGGGTATGGTCATTACCATTGAACCAATCTTTACGAAAGGCAGTTCCGGGGCCGTTGTGTGGGATGAAGATGGATGGACAGTAAGGACGGTAGATGGCAGCTGGGGAGTACAGTATGAGCATACGGTTGCAATTACTGGGGATGGTCCCTTGATTCTGACCAATGGTACATGAGAAGAATTCAGGTGAAGATGAGGACTTGAATTGAACCTTTCTGAGGAATGCTCCATGCTGTTTTGAGCTTGAATATAGCGGTATGGAGCGATAGGTATGTTTTCTGAATGGATATGGAAGAGGGTTTCCATAAAATCTGATCTTTCTTTTGCATAATATCGCATGTTTTGAATGTGAGAAAAATCACCAATAAATCGAGTTTTATCACCGAAATTTGGCAAAAATTTTCAAATGTAGAGTGTAATACTTTTAACTGAAATCGTTTGCAAATCAAGTTGTAGAGCGGTTTTTTACATAAAGTGAACAATTTGTGAACATGTGTCCAAAGATTGACAAAATCATACCCTCAACTTATATTTAATAAGTGATTGAAGCATATAGAATGAATTGGAAGAATGCGCAGACATGCCCTGAGCAGGAAATCACGGGAGTACTGGAAGCGTTATTTTTGTAAGCGTTCTGTATGATGAAGAGGATTATGCGTATCGTGCTGAAACGTACCTTTTGTTGCCTTTCTATTGAACGACAACGGTAATCTACGAAAACGTAAAAAAGTGGGGTAGATCAATGATGAAACAGTGGCAGGTTGCAAAGCGAATTCTCCCCTTGCTGGCGGTGTTCTCTTTGCTGCTATCCGCATGCGGGCGGGAAGACTTGTCGGTAATGAAACCTCAGGGTCCTGTGGCGCAAGGCCAATATGATCTGATGAAGTTATCCATCACGATTATGATCGTGGTGCTCATCATTGTATTTGCTATAGCGGCCTATGTTCTGATCCGGTTTCGTAGAAGATCCGGGCAGACCGACATGCCTGAACAGGTTGAAGGTAATTTCAAGCTGGAAGTAATATGGACAGCCATTCCGTTATTGCTGGTTATTGTGCTGGCAGTACCGACAGTCCAAACGATTTTTGCCCAAGGCGAAGATCTGTCCAATGACAAAAATGCACTTAAGGTCCAAGTCACCTCGCATCAGTACTGGTGGGAATTCACTTATCCTCAATATGACGTAACCACCGCTCAAGATCTCATCATCCCGACCGGAACAAAAATCGCATTTGAACTTAAAACCGCTGACGTGCTTCACTCCTTCTGGGTGCCGTCACTTGCGGGCAAAATGGACACAAACCCGGATGGAACACTTAACAAGTTCAGTTTCTCTGCACCGAATGAAGGCGTTTACCGCGGTAAATGTGCCGAATTATGTGGCAGATCGCATGCTTTCATGGAGTTCAAGGTAAAAGCAGTGAGTCAGGAATCCTTTGACAGATGGGTGAACCAGATGAAAGCACCTGCAGTCCTTCCTGAAGATACTCAATTAGCCGAGAAATTCAAAACAAACTGCCTTTCTTGCCACGCTGTTGGCGATCAAGGTGGACCAGTAGCACCTAACTTGACGGGAATCGGCGGCAAGGAATCTGTCGCAGGCATTTTGCTGAATTCTCGTGAGGGACAGGAAGAAGGTAGTCCGGTACTGGATAACATGAAAGAATGGCTCCATGATCCACAATCCGTGAAGCCGGGCAATACCATGCCGAATCCCAAGGATCTTGGGTTGACGGATGAAGAAATCGACGGAATTGCCGAATATCTGGCCAACTACAAATTGGACTATGAATAGAACAGCAAGGACGAAGAAGGGGGTACACAACCTTGGCTCATGCGCATAGCGTCAAGAGGTACAGGGGCTTGATGGATTGGATCACCACCGTCGATCACAAAAAAATCGCCATTCTCTATTTGGTTGCGGGTGGATTTTTCTTTGGAATCGGCGGCATTGAAGCCATTTTGATTCGGATTCAACTGATGAAGCCTATGAATGATTTTGTATCGGCACAGGTCTTCAACGAATTGATTACCATGCATGGAACAACGATGATTTTCCTTGGTGTCATGCCACTTATTTTTGCCATTATGAATGCAGTCGTGCCTTTGCAGATCGGGGCACGGGATGTTGCCTTTCCTTTTCTTAACGCACTTGGTTTCTGGACGTTCCTTTTTGGGGGACTGCTGCTGAACCTGAGTTGGGTTATGGGGGGAGCACCGGATGCAGGCTGGACCTCATATACGCCGCTTTCGGGCAGTGAGTACAGTGGAACGCATGGTGTGGATTTCTATACCATCGGTCTTCAGATCGCGGGTCTGGGAACACTCATCGGGGGTATTAACTTTCTCGCAACGATTATTACAATGCGTGCTCCAGGCATGTCCTACATGCGGATGCCGATGTTTACATGGACGACATTTATTACATCTGCCATTATCCTTTTTGCTTTTCCTGCCATCACGGTAGGGCTTGTACTTTTGACGTTTGATCGTATACTGGGAGCGAATTTCTTCGATGTCGCAGGTGGCGGTAACCCCGTACTCTGGCAGCACATCTTCTGGATCTTCGGGCACCCGGAAGTATACATTTTGATTTTGCCGGCATTTGGTATCATCTCGGAGGTTATTCCGACCTTCTCGCGTAAACGGTTGTTCGGATACAGCTCCATGGTATTTGCCACCATCCTGATTGCCTTCCTGGGCTTCATGGTATGGGCGCATCACATGTTTACAACAGGCTTGGGAAATGTAGCCAACGCGCTATTTTCCATCTCGACAATGTTGATTGCCGTACCTACGGGGATCAAAATCTTTAACTGGCTCTTTACGATGTGGGGTGGACAGATCCGCTTTACAGCGGCGAACCTGTTTGCTGTTGGTTTCGTTCCAACCTTTGTTATGGGCGGTGTTACCGGTGTCATGCTGGCTTCTGCTCCAGCGGATTTTCAGTTCCATGATACGTACTTTGTTGTAGCTCACTTTCACTACGTTATTGTAGGGGGACTGGTGCTCGGCTTGTTCTCGGGACTGCATTACTGGTGGCCGAAGATGTTCGGACGTATTCTGAGTGAAACACTTGGAAAATGGACATTCTGGACATTTATGATCGGTTTCCAATTAACGTTCTTTGTACAGCATTTCCTCGGTCTGATGGGGATGCAGCGCCGGATCGTTACATATTTACCGAATCAGGACTTTGATCTGCTCAATCTGGTCAGCTCCGTCGGGGCATTTCTGATGGGTGTGGGGGTTATTTTATTCCTCGCGAACATCGTAATCACAATGAGAAAACCGGCTGGTGCGCCAAACGATCCGTGGGAAGACGGTCGTACCTTGGAATGGTCCATTCCTTCACCGCCACCGGAATACAATTTCAAGCAGACTCCGCTGGTACGTGGAATTGATGCGTACTGGAAGGAAAAGATGGCAGGACATACGGAGATGACACCAGCAGAACCGGTAGGTTCGATTCATATGCCGTCAGCAACGCCGTTGCCGTTTGTGATGTCCGTAGGGATCTTTATTGCCGGACTTGGCCTGATGTTCAGCAAGGATGAATTCGGTAATGCGTTTATGAATGTATTGTTTAACAATTATATTGTGGTTGTCATTGGCCTTCTGATTACATTTGGATCAATGGCACTGCGTTCACTTTACGATGATCATGGATGGCATATTGAACCGGAGGATCAGGATGAGAAGGGGGCTAGAACATGACAACCTCACATGCCGAACCGGTGAACGACAAATTGCCGCATGAACCGGAGAAAGCGACGCTGGAAGGCCGTAACAAGCTTATCGCCTTCTGGTTGTTCCTTGGCGGCGAGACGGTACTGTTCGGTACACTCTTTGCTACCTTCCTGGCTCTTCGTGGCCAAACCAATGATGGACCTACAGCGAATGAACTGTTCCACCTGCCACTTGTGGCCGCTGCAACGTTCATTCTCCTGGTCAGTAGTTTGACGAGTGTATTTGCGATTCAGGCCATGCATAAGGGCAAGCGAGATGCACTGGCATTGTGGCTTGGTATCACGGTGGTACTGGGTATGGGATTTCTCGCGCTGGAAATATACGAGTTCTATGAGTATGTGAAACATAAAGAGTTTGGCATGACTACCAGTGCCTTCAGTTCAGCATTCTATACACTGGTCGGGTTCCACGGAGCCCACGTTGCTTTCGGTATTGTGTGGATCGGAATCATTATTGGGCAGCTGTTCAAAAAAGGATTGACGGTCGTAACTGCACCTAAAGTATACGTCTCCGCAATGTACTGGCACTTTATTGACGTGGTCTGGGTGTTCATCTTTACGGTCGTGTACCTGCTCGGAAAGGTGGGGTAGCACATGTCAGCACAGGATAAGACAGACCAACAGCCTGTGAAACACCGTCACCGGACGGAAGGGCCACAGAAACACGTTGTGGTGTTTATATTTTCAATCATTCTCACGCTGATTGCGTTTGCGGCTGCTTCTGCCGGAGGGGTTAATACAACCTTTACCATTGTTATTTTGCTGGTGATGGCTATTCTTCAAGTATTCGTTCAATTGGGTTACTGGATGCACATGAAGGATAAAGGGCATTTGATGCCAATCCTGTTCATGGCGTTTGGCTTTTTCGTAGCCTTTACGTGCATCATTATGGCGCTTTATTGGGTCTGGTGGTAAAAGAGATGGCGGCGGCGCAATGCTGCCGTCTTTTCCCCTTTTTGGCGAATGAATCTTCACAACGAAATAAAGGCAACAACCAAATCAGGTCACGGGGAGGTTTCCCGTATGCTCGGGTTGCAATATTTTAGCTTCAACGACTTATGGAGTCCGCTTATATTGGCTTTATTTCTGATCATTGCTGCGGCGTATTTAGTGCTTGTGGGACCGTTAAGCGAGCAAATAAAGGATGCAGAGCCTGCGACTGCCGGGCAGAAAATCATGTTTATTACAGGGCTGTTTGTCCTGTATCTGGCTCAAGCTGGACCATTTAATCTGCTTGGTCACGTCATGTTTAGCTTTCACATGGTGAGCATGGCGTTCTCCTATCTGGTAGCGCCGCCGCTGATGATGAAAGGCTTGCCGATCTGGGTATGGCGTAGAATCGTACGCTGGTTGCCAACACGCCAGCTATCGTTCCTGGCTCATCCGATCGTTGCGGCAGTGCTCTTTAACGGGCTGTTTTCGCTGTATCACCTCCCGATTGTACATGATTACGTTATGCTGAATTTTACCGTTCACCGGTTGTATTATATTGCACTGTTTATCACCTCGATGCTCATGTGGTGGACATTGCTGAATCCGTTGCCAGAGGGCAGACAAGCTTCGGGGCTATCCAAGATCGGTTTTATATTTCTGAATATGGTATTGCTCACGCCTGCGTGTGGATTGATTATTTTTGCGTCCGAGCCGTTGTATCAGACGTACAGCAATCCGGCAGTATGGGCTGAAGCCATGCGGTATTGTGTGTCTGGAGATTCTACCGCATTACTTCGTTCATTCGGTGGACCAGCCTTCTTCAACTTCCTGTCTTCCGCGAAGGAAGATCAGCAGGTCGGTGGCATTGTAATGAAGTTTATTCAGGAAGGGATCTTCGCCTCCATGCTGGCCTATGTCTTTTTCCAATGGTATCGGAAAGAGAAGCAGGAAGATGATGATGATTCGTATCCTGCTGGGGGCACAGGAGGGCCACTCAATCCGGCTGCCAAATAATTAAGTCAATGTTCTGACAAGAGGGGGAACACACGATGGATATGTATTTTTGGCTACCAACGATCAGTACTTCTTTCATTGTGATTAGTGCAGTACTGGTGGGGATTGGATGGGTACTGATTATTCGGGGCAAGCGTGAGGCTCATCAGTCCGCCATGGTAGCAGGTGCGATTGCAGCTCTAATCTTCTTTGTGATCTATATGTCTCGCACAGTGTTCGTAGGTAATACGGCTTGGGGTGGGGACCCGGATCTGGAGATCTTTTATCGGATATTTCTGATCTTTCATATTATCCTGGCTACCGTGGCAGCAATATTCGGCATCTCCACACTGGTGCTGGGGTTCAAAAAGAAGTTCGGAACACATCGCCGCTGGGGCAAGTTCACGTCCATGATCTGGTTCGGGTCAGCGTTAACAGGTGTTGTCGTGTATGTTCTTCTGTATCTCTTGTATCCTGGTGGTCATACACGTCCGGTGTGGGAAGCTATCCTCGGTGTGTAAAAGAAGGATATTAGCTCAATCTACTGGGGCGTGCGTCACTATGATCTTCTGAATATATGAAAATGGACGAATCTAGCAGATGATTGGTCCACGCTTCCTCTCTTATTCATTCATAGAATGAGTTCGAGAGGAGGAAAGCAAATGAAAAAAACAGTTAGTGTCAGTCAAACGTATCCACGTCTTACCGTGTATTCAGAAGAGAACTACAGAGGGAGAAGCCGTATCTATCGTGGCAACACAGGTCTTCGTAACCTGGACAATATTTTGGACGGGGTAGAGAGCCTGCGTTTTTTCTCAACAAGTTCCAATGCAACACTCGTCGTGTTTACGCGGCCTAACTTTCAGGGTGGATTTCGTGTCTTCCGTGGCAACACCAACTTGAGAGATTTGGACGATCTGATCCGTGGCAATGACGTGGAATCCCTGATCTCCACGAATGAGCGGCTGACTTTGGCCGAGATTCGCGCCATCCGCAGCAGTCGCAGTCTTCCTAGTGGCTATAACCTCGTTTAATTGAAAGACCTCTTCTTCTAACAGATGCTAGAGAACGGCAGAGGGCTGTATCCGAATTGTGTTTACACAATAACGGGTACAGCCCTTCTTTTGTGATTGGGATTTCGTGTAATTCTTTAATCCCCGCCACCCCCACTGTCTCCGCCGCCACTATCTCCTCCAGAGTCGCTGCTACCACTATCGCTGCTGTGATGAGAATGTATGCCTGATGAAGAATCCGACTCATGATGTTTGTGATCCGGTGTGTGTCTGGAATGTCGATCGTAAGAGTCATCTCCTGTAATGACCGGATATCCCGAAGCAGAGTCGGTATAACCGTTGTTACGGCGGATGCGGTGTCTGCCTTTTTTGGCAGAATGACGATGAGGCTCATCCCGGAGGACCAACCAGATAACGACGATAAGGAAAAGGAGCACAAACCCGATCTCGACCAGCCAATTCATTAGTTGTAACCTTCCTTTCTTTGATTCATTCCTATAATTTATTTTAACGTAAATTCGAACTGTGTCCTATCCCATCTTCCTGATTCAGGAAAATTAGGGGTTGACGTGATCAGAATTCGGTCTGTATACTGTGTATATTGATATATACAGTAAACACAGTAAGCAAGATGAGTGAATGACAGGTGAAAGGCAGGCATGCATATGAACGAATGGAAGCAGGCGTGGTGGTTGACCCGCAACCAAACGAGTAAGGATAAGCTCCAATGGCTATGGTCTGCAATATTCATGATATACACTGGCGGCATGAGCGGTGTGATGTTAGTAGGACAACAACAGACAGATTTCATTAATCCAGTAGTGGATTCCTTCTTTTTAATCATGTTGCCATTTCAAGGGTTTATGTTCTGCAGGCGCTCCTTCCGTTACATACAGGAGGATTCTTATACGCAGATGCTGGCCTACTATCGTAGAATTCCCATCCCTGAACAAGTGGTGATGTGGTCCAGGCTACAGCAGTCTCTGATGGCGTTTACGTACAATGGAATCTTTTTCTACGGATCGTTATACGTGGTTAACCTTCATGCCGAAGGATTCCGATGGGATCAGTATCTGGCCTTTAGCCTTACCTGTACAGGTTATGGCCTTTTGGTAACAGGATTCTATATTTACGGAGAGTTTCTGAACAGTGGCAAGAAATACTTACTTCTCAGTACGCTTTTTATACCCATCGCCATTGGCATATCCATACTCATTCGAATGTCAGGCAGTTACGGATTGCGGATTGTAATGGATGGAAGTAAATCATGGGGGCTGCTTTCCCCGATCATGTGGATTTCTCTGGTGGCTGGCGTAGCGGGATTATGGCTGTCTAGTCGTTTTACGCTGAAGAAGTTGGTTCATCGGGATTTGAATTAAAATGAGAATTAAGCTTATGTACGAATACAGGATGAAACCGGCACGGTCAGGTAACAGACTGGAGTGTACCGGAGGGCGAGGTGCAAGATGTGAAAATACCCATTCAAATTAATGAAAATAGCGCTGAACCTTTATACCACCAAATTGAAAATCAATTAAGATCTTTAATTATAACGGGTCAGTTGGGGGAGGGGACACATTTGCCGTCCATTCGTGAGTTCGCCGGAGCGCTGAATTGCAGTGTTATTACGGTTAGACGGGTCTATCAGGATCTGGAGAATGAAGGTCTGCTTCGTACGAAGCAGGGGACAGGTACATTTGTGGCCCAGGTAGAAGCCGGCGATAGAGAAAATTATAGATTGAAGGCCGCACAGGAAGCGATGCAGGCTGCGGTGCAGTCTGGAAAATCGGTAGGCTGTACGGAAGAAGAGATGGAGAGCCTGTTCCGGGAAGTTCTCAAGGCTATTTACACGAAGTAAGGGAGTGATTCATACATGGAACCCATAGCAGTTCAGTTGAACGGTGTATCCAAAATGCGAAAACGCAGAGTAATTGGCCCGATCGATCTGACCATCCCGGAAGGGTATGTAGTTGCTATTCTCGGTCATAACGGTTCAGGCAAAAGCACACTTCTTAACATGCTGCAACAAGTGGTGCTGCCAGATGCCGGGCAGATTATATGGTTTGGGAAGGAACATGAGGGACCACTTCCCCTTGAACTGAGACAACAGATCGGTTTTGTGGCTGACAATGCCGGGCTTGAAGAGAATCGGATAACAGCACAGGAAGCAGCTGAATTTCGGGCCTACTGGTACCCGCGATGGGATATGAAGTTGTTCGATCAACTGATTCGCGATATGGAAGTACCCGTTGATGTGAAGCTGAACAAGATGTCCAAGGGAGAACGGCGAAAATTTGAGATTGCAGCTGCAATTGCAGCTCGCCCCAGACTCTTGCTTCTGGATGAGCCCTCATCAGGACTGGACCCCTTTGCCTGGAAAGTGATGGTTGAGCAGTTCCGTACCTTCATGGCTGAGGGGGACACCACGATTCTGATTGCCACGCATATTGCAGACGAAGTCAAAAGACTTGCGGATTACATCGTATTGATGCACCGTGGTCAGTCGCTGGGGATGGCCGAGAAAGATATGGTACTCGATCAGTGGAAAGAAGTCTGGTATGAAGGAGACTTAAGGCCAGAGAGTATCCCGGGTGTTGTGGAATCTTCTTTGGAAGAAAGAGGTATGGTTCGTGTCATTACAACCCGGGTCAGCGAAGCGCAGGAGAGGCTGGAGCTATCGAATAACCGAGTATTGAAAATCCGTAACCTGGAATTAGATGAAGTGCTGGCGTTCTGGATTGCCGGGTATGCACCTGTACAGTGGAAATAACCGAAGGGAGACGATAAATGATGAACCGATTGGAATTGAAGCAAGTCGTCAAGCAATATGCAGACAAAACAGCCGTTAATGGAGTTACGCTCAATGTAAAAGAAGGGGAGATTTACGGACTGCTCGGAGCCAATGGCGCAGGCAAAACAACAACGATGCGCATGGTGCTTGGACTGATTCACCCGGACGGGGGGAATATCCTTTACAACGGCAAACCTTACAACACAGAGTTGCAGCAGATTATGGGTTATCTTCCGGAAGAGCGTGGATTGTACCCGAAGGTGAAAGTCAGCGACCAGATTAATTATCTGGCACGGCTTCGTGGCATGAATGGCAAGGATGCAGACCAGAGCCTCAAGTACTGGCTGAATCGGTTTGAGGTACCTGAGTATTACGATAAGAAGATTGAGGAGTTATCCAAAGGTAATCAGCAGAAAATGGGCTTTATTGCAGCCGTAGTGCATAGACCACAAATTCTCATTTTGGATGAAGCGTTCAGCGGATTGGATCCTGTGAATGTGGAATTACTCAAGTCCACCGTCAAGGAGTTACGTGACGAAGGCACGGCCATTCTGTTCTCAACACACCGTATGGAGCACGTTGAAGAGTTGTGTCGTCAGATCACTATTCTGCATCGTTCCAACACGGTGGTACAAGGGGAGATCAAGGAGATCAAGAGTCGGTATCCGCGTGAACAGGTTTTCCTGGGTACGGTTGGAAGTGTGGAAGGACTCGAGCAATTGTCTGGTGTGAAGAAAGTGGAGCGTAATGAGCGCGGGTACCTGATACATATTAATCAGGTGGAAGCCGCTCAGGAGATTCTGAGAACAGCCATGACTCAAACGACAGTGGAACACTTTGAACTGAAGGAACCAACGCTTAACCAAATCTTTATTCGTGAGGTAGGTGAGTCGAATGAATAAAATGGGAACGATTACGGGTTTTACATTTAAAAACAAAGTTAAAACGAAATCATTCATGGTGACAACCATTGTACTTGCACTTTTAATTTCTATCGGACTCAATGTTCCATATTTCATTACCCTATTCAATGGGGGTTCCATTGGCGGAGCTTCAAGCAGTAACCCTGTAAATATTGGTCTCTTAAGTACGGGGCAGCCTGAAGTTTCCGAGAAACTGGAGAGCTTCTCGGCAGCTCAAGGGGATCAGGCATATCGACTCATTGCTAGTGGAGACAAAGATGAGGCGGCTCTTGCAGCCGATGTGGAAGCAGGGCTTACCGATGGCTATCTGAAGTTTGAAGCGGTTGCTGGACAGGAGTTCCCACAGCCCATTCTCTATTCAGCAGAAGACGTATCACCTCAGATCATTGCATCCATTGAAGCTGCATTGCAGAGTGTGAAGTTGGATGTAGTTGTGAAGGATGTACTTACGGCGGAGCAGAAGGAACTGATTACAACACCTGTGAAGCTCACCGAGCAAAGCTTGAGTACAGATGGAAGTGGGGCCGGTGCTGAGTCAGAAGGTGCGATGAGCCCGATTAACTATATTGTGGTGTACTTGCTGATCATCCTGCTGTTCACCTCGACGATGATGACAGGCAACATGATTGCCTCTGAGATCACAGCTGAGAAGAGCTCGCGTATTATGGAGATTCTGATTACGAGTGTATCACCGCTCAGTCAGATGTTTGGTAAAATCATCGGGATCTTCATGGTAGGTATGCTGCAAATTGGAATCTTCGGAGCAGTGGTTGCCGGAAATATCTTGCTACCGCATAACCGTGCAGTGTTAGGTGATTTCAATATGAATCTGAGTGATGTGAATATTGCGGTTATTGTGTACGGACTCATATTCTACATTCTGGGCTACTTCCTGTATGCCGTGTTGTTCGCTGCCATTGGCTCAATGGTAAGCCGTACTGAAGAACTGGGTCAGGCAGTTCTGCCGATTACAATGCTGTCGCTTGTATCCTTCTATATTGCGATCTTCAGTATTTCTACCCCAAACATTCTGTTATTGAAAATCGCAAGCTTCATTCCATTTACGTCGCCGACCGCGATTCTGGTACGGATCGGTGCGGGAGTTGCACCGACTTGGGAGATTCTAACTTCACTAGCGATTCTCATCGCATCCATTATCATCTTCGGATGGCTTGCAGCCAAAATCTATCGCACAGGTGTGCTGATGTACGGTAAACGTCCGACCTTTAAGGAATTGTTTAAAGCCATGAAGGCTTATAAGATCTAAGTTGAGTTCAGGAGAGGGCGGCGGCTGATGATCATGCAACAGTTAAAAGGGTTCTATATACAGTTTTGGAGGGAACCTCTGTGGTTTAAAGCATTGATCCTGACTACACTGCTACTTTCAATTGTATTTAGCAGTTCAGCCTTTTCAGAGCAGGGCAACTACCAAAGCATCTCTAAAATAGCTATCGCTATTTTCTTCGTCTCATATGGAGTGAAGCTGCGGGGGAATCGGAAGGTTTCTATAGCATTCTTTTTCCTGGCTCTGATCAGTATCTATTTATCATGGAATAGCTTGGACTTTGCGAATATCTAGCATCGAACTTATATGACGGATTCGTTTATGTTATTTCATATCTAGTGAGAGTAATGAAGGGAGGAAGTGCTGCTCCATTTGTGGAGTGGCACCAATTCCCACCTTTATCCGTAGTATCTAGGTATGTCCATTCTATTAAAATGGGTCGGCAAATATATTCACTAAAGGAGAATACATAATATGAAGAATTGGAAACGCACGCTCTTATCTCTTACAATCTCGGTAGGCTTGCTCGCATCTGCGGTACCGGCTATGGCTGCTCCACAAGAAACTTCCGTTAAGGTCAATGACCAGGCAGTGAAATATGCTACAGGAGCACCCATCCTGGATAAAGGTACAACCTTGGTTCCATTGCGGACTACGCTGGATGCTATGGACGTGAAGCTAACAACTGCGACAGATGATACGATCACGGCTGTGATCGATGGCAAAACGATTACACTCAAAAGTAAACTTACACGGATCAACGGTGTAACGTATGCTCCAATCCGCATTGTCGGTGATGCAGCGGGTTATGAAGTTCGCTGGGATGCTGCAACGCGCACCGTGCTGTTGGTATCCAAAGGTGGAGCAACGGAAAATGTCCAAACAGGTGGACGTGGCTTCATGTGGGAAGTGGAAAGTAATGGCAACACGGTCTATTTGGTAGGTTCCATGCATATTGCGGATGAGAGCTTCTATCCATTGCGTCCGGAGTTTGAGGAAGCATTTGCGGAAGCCGACTATCTTGGGGTAGAGATTGATATTAGCAAAGCCGCTGACGAAGAGCAGCAAAAGCTGGTTCTAAGCCTGGGTTCATATCAGGATGGAACAACGCTGAAAGACCACATTTCCAGTGAAACGTATACTAAGCTGGGCGATGTATTGAAGAAAAATGGTCTAGAGCCTAATGCTTTGGATGCATTTAAGCCGTGGGTAGTGGAAAGCACACTTGCAAGTTTGAAGTCCACAACGGCAGGATATGAAGCGTCAGCAGGAGTGGATCTGTATTTCATCCAGAAAGCAATCGAGCGCAAACTCCCAGTTATTGAGTTAGAGAGTTATCAATCTCAACTTGGCATGTTTAACGACTTTTCCAAAGAAACACAAGAAGAAACATTGAAAGCAACAATCGAAAACTTCGACGTGCTGGATAACAGTGTGAATCAGATGGCTGAGATGTGGAAAACGGGTAATGACGAGCAATTACTTGAACTGACAAACAGCTTCTCTAGTAATGAGGAATACAACAAAGCAATGCTGGTTGATCGTAACATTGGTATGGCGGACAAAATCGATGGTTATCTGAAAAAGGGCAAAGGCGAGGAGTATTTCATTGTTGTTGGCGCGGCACACTATCTGGGCGAGCACGGCATCGTGAAACTGCTTGAGGATAAAGGATATAAAGTAGAACGTAAATAAATATAGATCACTATAGAAGGTGCCCCTTTCGTCTCGAATAGAGAGTTGATAGGGTTACCTTCTTATATATAGAAGAAAGACAGATTAGATAGAGAAGATCAAGTGCATGATAATACAATTGAACTTATGATTACATTGGAGATTCAAGGTCCTTAAAAGGGGTAGATTGTAGAATTAATATTTTTAGAAATTAACTCTTTACAAGTACGTGTACTGCATGGTATATTCTATTTCCGGCCAAAAAACACGAGAAACACGGTGCGGCAAGCGAATGAAATAAGCTTCGAAAGAAACTTAAAAAAAAGAGCTTGCAAAGTTGGTTCGGACATGATATTATATAAGAGTTGCTGAAGAGAACGACATTCAGTAGCGAAATAAGTTTGATCTTTGAAAACTGAACAACGAGTGAGCAAACATTCTGCTTGCAGAATGAAACGCGAAAGTTTGAAACAAGCCTTGGCTTGAATCGACTGGAGCACAAATGAGATTTTTAATCTCGTCAGATTCAAAATGAGCTTATCGCTCTTTTCAATACTTTATTGGAGAGTTTGATCCTGGCTCAGGACGAACGCTGGCGGCATG
>NZ_JBFRHG010000004.1:0-346916 GCF_052115745.1 Paenibacillus sp. 2KB_22 | reverse complement strand
CTGACTTGTAATCAGTAGGTTGGGGGTTCAAGTCCTCTCGCCGGCACCATGTAATCCTGGAGGATTAGCGAAGTGGCCAAACGCATCAGACTGTAAATCTGCTCCCGTACGGGTTCGGTGGTTCGAATCCATCATCCTCCACCAGTTTTTAGGGGCATAGTTTAAAGGTAGAACAACGGTCTCCAAAACCGTTGGTGTGGGTTCAATTCCTGCTGCCCCTGCCAATTAACTTTTTAAGAAATTTAACCTTTTGTGGCGATCGTGGCGAAGTGGTTAACGCACCGGTTTGTGGATCCGGCATTCGGGGGTTCAATTCCCCTCGATCGCCCCTTTGTTTTTTCTTTTTTTATTGGGGATTAGCCAAGCGGTAAGGCAACGGACTTTGACTCCGTCATGCATAGGTTCAAATCCTATATCCCCAGCCATTATGCGGACGTGGCTCAGCGGTAGAGCATCGCCTTGCCAAGGCGAGGGTCGCGGGTTCGATTCCCGTCGTCCGCTCCAAAATATGGCGCCATAGCCAAGTGGTAAGGCACAGCTCTGCAAAAGCTTTATCCCCAGTTCGAATCTGGGTGGCGCCTCCAGCATATGCCGGCGTGGCGGAATGGCAGACGCGCTCGACTCAAAATCGAGTGGGAAACCGTGGAGGTTCGAGTCCTCTCGCCGGTATATTGAATAGCCCTACATGTTGCTTATGCAATGTGTAGGGCTATTTTTATTTTATATAAATCGGTTTTTGTGCAGAAAGAAAAACTGGACTTTAATAAAGATTGACGTATGATTATATTCAGTATATTGTAGATAAGTGAAGTCTTTAATTATAGAGGAGTGAAGTATAGTGACTACTGGGAAAAATGTAACGGATACCGATCTGTTATTTAATCTTTCTGTATGGGAAGAGGCATGGAAGAATCGCCCGAGAAGCCCAAAATATAAAAAGAAAAGTGCACCATTTAATACAGAAGAAGCATTTGAGCGGTGGGCCAGGGATTATCATGTACAGTCGTTCTCTGAAGAAGGTAAGCAGCGTTCTGAGCGCATTATGGGCTGGATTGAGAACCAGGGTGTGGAGTTCGCGGGTTTATCCATTTTGGACATTGGAGCCGCTTCAGGCATATTCACCATTCCTTTTGCAGAAAAGGGAGCAACTGTGACTGCAGTTGAGCCATCTGAGTTACTTGTCTCCCTGATGAAAGAGACGATACCTTCAGCTCTTGAATCTAATATCGAAATCGTAAAAGAACGATATGAGGAAATCTCCATTCAGGATAAAGGCTGGGAGAAGAAATATGACTTTGCATTTGCATCCATGTGTCCGGCAATGTCGGATTGGAAAACGATTGAGCAGGCGATCAACTGTGCCCGGAAGTATGTGTATATCAGCACTATGGCTGGACAGAAGGAACACACATTAATGGATGAATTTAAGAATGTATTGGGTGTACATTCTTCATACAAGGCGGGTGACATGGGTTATATTCAACAGTTGCTGTATTTGAAGGGTTATTCATACACAATGATCATTACAAGAGAAGTTAACTCATTTGAAGTACCGGTGGAAGAGGTTATTGAGAAGCTGCCAGAATGGCTTAATACGTATGAGTTACCAACAGACGAGGATTCACTTAGACTGGCTGAGGAGTACATCCGGGATACATACAAGGATCGTACGGTGACCTTCTCACGTGGAGCAAGGTTCGGGAAGATTCTGATCCAACTTGAACAGCCAAACATGAAAACAGTTCATATTAAGGATAAGCGCTAAATCGTATAGGCTTGTTACGTGTCTGAGAATCAGGAATCGAGACGGACAACGCAGTCTAACGTTTGAGACGCTAGGAAGCCTCACATCGCTGCGCAAAAAGATGAACGTTTGAAATATATGAAGTTAAGAATATAGAAGTGAAATTGTAAGTGAAGGGAGCAGGATATGTGCTCCCTCTTTTTTTTGAAGCCAATAACTAATCAACCGCTTTGAACCAGACGCTCGTTTATTTGGAGATGTTCGAGACAACGAAAAAACAAAACACATTTCTAGTTTTCAGAGAATGATCTCTAAAGCATATTCCCTGATAGATCAGTTGTTAGAGCAATCGACTGTTAATCGAGTGTCACAGGTCCGAGCCCTGTTCGGGGAGCCATTATGGAGAGGTGTCCGAGCTGGCCAAATGAGCACGACTTACAATCGTGCTCCTTTTCTAATTTCTATTGGACACCTCTGCTTTCTGCTTACGCTCCCGGTACTGACCGGGGGTGATTCCCTCCCATTTACGAAATGATCGAATGAAATTTTGCGGATTGTTGTACCGAAGTCGTGCTGCGATATCTTTAACGGTTAGATCACTTTCGTCCAGCCATTTTTTAGCAATGTTAAATCGGTACTTGGTCAGATATTCACTAAATGCACAGCCTGTCTCTTTACGGAAAACACTACTTAAGTAGTTGGCGTTGTAGTGAAGCTTAACAGCACATTCCTCAAGCGTCAGATCTTTATCATAATCTTGATGAATCATGGCAATCATTTTCTCTGATATATGCTGATACTGGGCAACCTGTCTAGCTTTAAAAACCTGGATGACGGGCAAGATAACTTGATGGTTAAACCATTCCTCAACTTCAGCGGCATACTGCAAACCATGAAGTTCATGGAACATCGATCCACGGCCTTGTGAGATCTGTCCGAGACGTATGCCGGATTCCTGAGTCATCTGCAAAATATGCGTGAGCAGCCTCGTAAGAGCCACCTGATATTCTTCTGGTGAACACTCCATACCAAAGATCACTTCAAGAAGTTGTTGCAGAAGAGTAGAGGCCTGGACTTCATCCGCACTTTGAATAGCTTGGATCAACGAATATTCCAATGATTCTGGGTAGGTCATGGACCAAGTGGAAGCATAATGATCAATATGCTCATACTGAAAGATAATACCTGGGCCCAGCTTCATGCGATGCTTCAATGCTTCTATAGCCTCCGTATAAGCCTGAGGGATGTGGTATAAGGAGTTATGTGGCTGGCTGAAGCCTATGCTGACTTGAAGAGCTAAAATTTTATTAATCTGTTGTTGTAACTGGTCTGTTAATACATATAACTGCTGTGAAAAAACAAACTGATCCTCTTCAACGCTACCAATCACCGTGACTACCGTTTGTTCCATAACAATGGGAAGCAATTGTTGGTTATGCACCACCGTTTCCTCTAATATATTTTGAATAGCGAATGACAAGAGGTCACGATCATTAGCACTATATTTTGTATGATTAACGAGATCGGCTTGTAGTGTGATAACAGCAATTTGTTGCCATTCCCGAAGCTGACGTGTGAAGCCATATTCATTCAGGGTGTCATGAAGAGTATGAACAGAGATCTTACCCTGGAACAGATTCATTATAAGATGAGTGCGAATCTGCAAAAGATGCCTATTGAGTGTGTTCTCCAGTTGAGAGCGAGATGCAGATAATTGTGACACACCTGCTCTAATCTGTTCGAACTCATCAGACAACTCAGTTGATTGCTGGGCGAAAGTGCCTCCGTCTTTGGACAGCCTGTTGTCACCAAGTTGGGTTAAGAGCTTACGAATCGGAACATGCATTCGTTTGGAGCCGAGCCAGGCAAGCAATAATGAAAGTAAAAGCAGGAAGAGACTGATATACAAGGTGTGTAATCCGATATCGATATATTCTTGTGTCAGAATATTGGTGGGTGAGATTAGAACATAAGTCCATCCTTTTAAGGTGGAAGGGCTATACGTCAGGGAATAAGGTGTACCCGCAATCTTAACTTCCCGTTGTTCAAAGCCTGTTGAAAATGTAATGGGTGATAGTTTGGTTATGTTGGCTTCCGTATCCCGATCCTGTAATCCAATGGCAGATAACGGTTGTCCAATGTATACAGGATCGGGATGGACCAAGATACGTTGTTCCCGATTCAAAATGATCAGTCCTGAGGCAGCATTGCCTACGGAGGCTTCTCCAAGTGTATTTTGCAAAGAGCATGCCGGAATTCCCGCAATCAGGGCAGCATCGGAAGATGTATTCAGATTCGGAATAGTTCTAGCAAGGGCAATATGATAAATACAGCCTGTACCGGGTGAACGCTCATCATTACTGAACACCGATGAAGGAGAGAGCTGCCATCCGGAAGTTAGCGTATCCGATATCAATTCCTTCATGGGAAGAGCGAGTGGAAAATCCGTATTACGATATAATCCGGCATGATCAATAAGCCAATTCTGAGATTGGTTCACCAGGCTAATGTCCAGTAAAGGTTCCCATGACCTCATATGTTGAAACTCGCTCTGCAGCTTGTCGGCAAGTAAAGGTCCTTTCCCTTGTAGTGAAGAAGAAGCAGACAGAGACCTGAGGGTTACTGGAGAGCGAACGGCCTGATCAAGCATATAACTGACTGTAGCGAGTTTGTGCTCTACGTTGGATTGCATTTGTTCCAGCAACTGTCTGTTGGCCTGCGTCCGATGCAATTCAGTTTGGTTCGATGAATAGATAAATGCAGCAATTCCTGTAAACAAAATGGGCAAGGTGCTTAACAGGATTCCGAAGATAATCATTTTGTGGAGATAGCTGATTGGTCGCACAGTTTCAGTTCCACTCCTGACATTAGTAGTAGTAACACTTCCTATTTTAGTAAACGCTTACATATAGAACAATCTAAAATTTGTTTATTTGGATAAAAAAGTAATTTCGTAAGAGGGCATAGAAACAGAGACAAGGGATTACTGATGGATGATCTTGCTGAAAAGGCTATAGAAAAGACTATAGAAAAGACTATAGGAACTGCTTGGTCCGACTCTCCTAAACGGAATCATGAGAAACGAAATTGCAGTGGGAACGTAAATAGAAACATGGACATCATTCTCTCTACAGGTCGATATCGGGTAAAGAGTAGCCTGTACACGGGGATATAGAAGGTATCCTGAGTGCTGTTCAGCATGGGTGGAACGTTGGTCTTAAATAGGGACAGCCAAAGGTCCAACTAGATCCCCGACCTGAGTCTAGGATGAAAAACCGTCCACGGTCTGTTTTGAAAAGTCTCGAATTCCCCTAGAATAAGGACATAAGGTTAAACAAGAAACACGGAAACAAAAAAAGAAACAAACGAACAAATGACTCAACACATTAAAATGAATGAATGGAAAGGGCGGTGAACAACAATTATGAGATTGAATAAGGGAAATGGCTGGGCGATTGTATTGATCGCGCTGGGTGCACTACTCCTCTTCGGAAAGTTAACTCCACTTCTTGGACACTTAATGGGTTATCTGATTCCGGTCCTGATGATTGCACTGGGATACTACGGAGTCAAACGAGGGAATGTGTTGCTTGGCTGGATTGTCCTCATCATCGGTATTATTTCACTGATGGGTAAACTGGCATGGTTGATCGGACCGATTATTGCGATCGGGTTAATCATCTTCGGTATCTCAATGCTAAGCAATAACCGCAGTCGTCATCGCCGGTACTAAGCTTTCACGATTATGAAAAGGAGGGACAGAACATAATGAGTGTATTTCGTCGAATGCGGGATATTACCGTAGCCAATCTGAACGAACATTTGGAGCAAAGTCAGGATCCAGTCAAACTGATTGATCAGTTTCTGGTCTCGACCCGCCAAGACATCGGTGAAGCCGAGAAACTTCGTCATCAATATGCAAGTCATACCAGACAAATGAAACAACAAGCCGATCAGGCAGCAGGTATGGTGAACAAACGCGAAGAACAGGCTTCCATGGCTCTCAAAGCAGGAGAAGAGCATCTTGCTAAGCTGGCCTTGCAGGAGAAAATCCTCCACGAGGAAAAAATGGAACAGTACAATGAATTGTATGCACAAAGTTATGCGGCATTACAGGAGCTGGATGAACAGATCGACCAGTTGAAAGTTGAATATCAGAATGTATACAGCAAACGCCAATATTACTATGCTCGTATGCAGACAATTCAATTACAACAACGTATGAACCAGAGAGGGAATCACAACGGTCAGAATGTACCTCGTATGTTTAATCGACTGGATGACCAAGTCTCTGATCTCGAATATGAAGCACAAAGTCTCCGGGATATCCGGCGGATGGGCCAAGATGGTTCAGGAGTGACTGGCAGCATGTCATCCTCCGCGCTGGATAAGGAACTGGAGCGCTTAAGACAGAAATTGAACAATGACAGAAAGGAGTAGTCACATGAATAAATTATACCGCTCGGCGCGTAATCGAATGCTAACAGGTTTGATCGGCGGCATTTCTGAAAATCTCGGATTGAGCACCACGCTGCTACGTATCATTTTCTTCATCAGTATTTTTGCTACGGGAGGTACTTCATTGTTGATCTACTTCATCGCTGCATTGGTGGTACCAAAGGAATCCAACCACGTTGATCCATATGCTTATGATCCCAACGTAAGAGGATACAAGTAAACGAAAGGAGCAAGAACATGAGCAAATTATACCGCTCAACGCGTGACCGGATGTTAACCGGCTTGTGCGGCGGAATTTCAGAAAGCATTGGAATGGATTCCACCCTGCTGCGTATCATCTTCGTCATCAGTATCTTCGTAACTGGCGGCACGTCGTTGTTAATATACTTTATTGCAGCACTGGTGGTACCAAAAGAACCGTATCCGCCTTATGATCCATATGGTTACGGCCCGGGCCCTGGTCCAGGCGGAGGATACAACAACTATGATCATCAGCCGCCAAGAGGTCCTTTTCAAAATAATCACAACCAACAAGGTCCTGGTAACTTCGGTCCTGGCCCTGGATACAACAACAGACCTCAATCTGGTCCGCGTTCTTATAACAACAACGCCTACGGAGCAGGTGCACCGCAAGAAAGTGAACTTGATTCCATGATGAAAGATATCGAGAAAAAAGCACTGAAAAAAGAAGTTGAAGAGCTTCGCCAAAAATTATCTCGTTACGAGAAGGGAGAAAAGTAAAATGGGAGTATTTAAACGGATTAAGGATATGACGAAAGCATCGGTAAATGATATGTTGGATAAGGTTGAGGACCCGATTGTAATGTTGAACCAGTACTTGCGTGATATGGAGGCTGAGATTCATGAGGCAGAGGTAACAGTTGCCAAACAAATGGCGAATGAGCGTCGCATGAAACAACGTCTGGATGAAGCAGAGCGTACTTCGGTACAACGTGAGTCCCAAGCAGAAGCTGCTCTGGCCAACGGTCAGGAAGAAGTAGCACGCAAATTGCTTGAAGAGAAAATCTACTTTGATCAAAAAATTACGGAGTACAGCGAACTGCATGCACAGTCCGAAGCACAAGCAAAAGACCTGTTGCAACAGTTGCATGATATGAAAGATGAGTTCTACAAAATGCGTAACAAACGTAATGAACTTGTATCCCGTGCACAAATGGCGAAAGCCAAAAAACAAATGTCTTCCATTAACAGCTTGCATTCGATCGAAAGTGGTGGCGCATCACTAGGATTCCACCGCATGGAAGAGAAAATCATGCAACTGGAAGCTGAAGCGGACGTAGCTCGTGCACCTTATCGCAACACATCATCCACGTACACGAACCCTGTAGATGTGGAAAAACAATTCAAAGTGGACCAGCAATTACAAGCCCTCAAAAACAAAATGGGCAGTGGTTCCAAGAATGAAGCGAACGGAACTTCAAAAGAATAACTGTTCGCTCAGTGGACAATATGATATTCTATAAATCGTGTATAATGTACGGTTGGTAGAACAAAAGTTAAGCCATACAGGACTTCATTGCCTGGTATGGCTTTTCCGTTGAATAAAGAGAGATTAACTTACAGAGGAGGTGCGGCGGGGATGAATAAAAAGAGTAAATGGCTTGCAGTTGTCATTATTATTATTGGTACAATGATGTTATTGAATCAGAATATTAACTTGCTGACCGCTGCCGCACTGATTCTGTTAACGGTTGGAATGCTTCAGGTCCGCAAAGGAGATACTCGGAAAGGTTATCGGTATCTTGGCATTGGGGCGGCACTGTTATTGCTGGATAATTTAATGATTGTATTTTTGATTGTACTGGCTTCGTTAGCTTATTTTTATTCAAAAAACAAAAAGATACATCTGGACGAAGGCGTTATGAAAAAACAGAATTTCATGGCTCGGTACTACTGGGATCAATCATCCTGGACGTTACGGAGTATGAGTCTGTGGCATGCCATGGGCGAGGTTAACGCCGATCTGTCTCTTTCGATTCCGGAGGAGAAACAAACGATTGTGCTGCTGCAAGGCGTTATGGGGAATGTTCGCCTTACGCTGCCTGAAGATTATGGTGTGGAGATTGAAGCATCGGTTCTTTTCGGCCGAATTAATCTTCTTGGTGAACAAGATAGCGGCATGATGAACAAATTAGTATGGAGAACTCCTGGATATGAATCCAGTGAACATAAAGCAAAATTTGTCATTTCTTATATTGTTGGCGACCTAAGCATAAGTAATCCGTAGTAAAATAGATGAAGAGAAGGAGGAGACCCCGATGAAGACAAAACGACATACCGACATGGTAACCCGAAGTATGGGTGAGGGGATCCTCCTGGTTTTCATTGTCCTTGCTGTTATTTTGTATGTATTGTATACATATGGTTATCTTGCTCCGTTTGCAGGCTGGCGTCATTTGATTCAATCGGGTCTTGCCTTATTGCTGCTTCTGATTGGGACCGGAGCGGTCTTTGGGTTCTATCAGAGTTATCGGGTTAAACGCCGGCTTGAACTGCTGCGGGAAACACTTCTACTGTGGGAGAAGGGCTCTCTATCACGCACTGTACCTGATCTGGGCGATGATGATGTGGGCCGTTTAAGTGAGCAACTCGGACGAATCGGCAAAAAGTGGGAAGATCAGGTGTCTTCGCTCCAGCGATTGTCTACTCATAATGCACAGCTTGCTGAACAAGCCAGAATTACAGCTATTGTGGAAGAGCGGCAGCGGCTGGCACGCGAACTGCATGATGCGGTATCGCAGCAATTGTTCGCGATATCCATGACAGCAACGGCCGTTGGACGGAAGATGGAGAAGGATTTTGAACGTGCTCAGCGGCAGGTGGCTCTGATTGAGGAGATGGCTTCGGTAGCACAGTCGGAGATGCGTGCATTATTGTTACATCTGCGGCCAGTCTATCTGGAGGGCAAACAACTCGAACAAGGTCTGCGTGATCTGGTGATGGAACTGAAAACGAAAGTGCCCATGGATATTGTGCTTGAAATAGATGAAGACATCGATCTAATCAAAGGTATCGAGAATCATCTGTTTCGGATCGTTCAGGAGGCTATGTCCAATACGTTACGGCATGCGAAAGCGGAGAAAATGGAGATACGGCTCCAGCGCCGCACTGATGCGATTCGCGTATTGATTCGTGATGATGGGCAAGGCTTCGATCTGGACGAGAATAAACAAGCTTCCTACGGTCTGGCTAACATGCGTGAACGTGTTACGGAGATTGGCGGAGCCATACAATTTGTAACAGCGCCTGGTAAGGGAACGCGGATTGAGATTACGATACCTTTGATGAGCGATGAAAGCGAGGAAGAACATGTCAATGGAACCGGAAGTCGAAACGGAGACGGAAACGTCGATCAAAGTATTGCTCGTGGATGATCATGAGATGGTACGTATTGGTCTTGCAGCGGTACTGGATACCGAAGATGGAATTGAAGTTGTTGGTGAAGCAGGTAGTGGAGAGGAAGGTATTCGGCTTGCACAGGAGTATAAGCCCGATGTTGTTCTGATGGACCTGGTGATGGAAGGCATGGATGGCATCGAGGCTACCCGTCAGGTTCTTAAAATGTATCCGGAGTGCAAAGTCATCGTATTGACCAGTTACCTGGATGATGAAAAAATGTACCCTGTCATTGAAGCAGGCGCATTCAGTTATCTGTTAAAAACATCAAGAGCCAATGAAGTGGCAGATGCAATTCGAGCAGCAGCACGCGGGCAATCCGTTCTGGAGTCACAGGTGGCTTCCAAAATGATGAATCGATTCCGGCAGCCACAGGCAGCAGCTCCTTTGCATGATGAATTGACGGACCGTGAGATGGATGTGCTCCGGTTGCTGGCTAAAGGCAAATCGAATCAGGACATCGCTGATGACTTAATCATCGGCATTAAGACAGTCAAGTTCCATGTTACCAATTTACTGGCCAAATTGGGCGTAGACGACCGTACACAGGCCGCGATCTATGCTTATAAAAATGGACTTGCAGAGTAAGCAAAATTATTAAGTATCATAATCAAGCAAAAGAACCGTACTTTTAATGTGCGGAATTTATAGATAAAAGATGATTTATATATAAGTGCGTGTTCAAAAAGGTCGGTTTTCAGTACCAAGAAGATGGGATAAAGCTAGAAATGGAGTAGCGGAGCGTAGATAGAGCTACGTGAGCAACCGCAATGTTTCCGAAGGAAACATTCTTCGTAAGCCCCTACTTATTTCGGCTGAATTCCATATTCGATGTTGATGATGCCGCTAGACACCCTTCGTAATCAAAAGTGGACTTTTTGAACAACCTCTATAAGTATGACTGGAAAGCTCTGATCTGCCATGTAATTGGCTGGTGGGAGCTTTTTTTGATGTGTTCAGAAGAAGTATAGCTAATGTGGGAAAGGGGCATGCTGTTGATAGATTCATAGAATGCAAGAATGAACGGGGGATTCAAATGTTAAATCGTTGGATGACAGCAGGTATATTGGCAATGGCTATCATTATTCTTATCGGTGTGACACAGGTATACGCAGAGAAGAACGAACCCCAAGCAGCCCAACTGGAACAGTTAATCTATACTGCTGACAGCGTGATTGATAATGTGGATCGTCTGATTATTAAATGGCAAGGAGAAGGCCGGGGAGATGCACAAGCGCAGGCCGCATTACTGGCTAGTCACTTGGGGCTGGAACAACCAACACGGGTACGCCAGACGGGCCATAATGTGTATCGCAGTGAGGTGGTTGTTAATGAGGCTCTTGGAGAAGCAGGTGTGTTGGTCAATGTCGTCGAGACAGGAGACAACGGCTACTACGCCATCGTACAACTTTCAGGGGATGCACACACGGATCGGAAGGCATTAATGACAGTACATGAACAGGTGGATCAACTGCTTGTAGACTCAGGGATGAAGGCAACCTGGAATATGTCTGTGCAAGGTACAGCAGTTACTGCTACTGAACATGATGCGAGTCAGCAACTGGAACTGATCGAAGAACAGCTGTCCAAAAATGTGGATCTCGTCTCCGTTGAACGTTATACGGATGTAGCCAGCGCAAGTGTCTCTTATGAGGCGGCTGATCTGCCATTGTCGATTATGAGTGGCTCGCATATGTTGAATATGCAACTCGCAGTTCACCAGATTGGTGACGAGATGGACAATCGAGTTACAGTGGGGTTTCCTGTGATTACGATTGAATATTAAGGGTGGAGTTTTCTGATTATTCAGACAGCGAAGTGAGAATCTTTACTAGAAAAATGAGTTTGAAATAGTGCATCCGTTCAGTTGATATGCTAAAATGGCATCACATCCAAGAAGGAACTTGCTGGTAATTGACGGTTGTATGTCGTGCATATATAACACCATTACATAGCTCGGGGAGAGCATGAAGGTTATCTTCCCGGAAGAAAGAGGAGCCCATGGTTGAAAAACAATCGCAAGATGAAGTACAGACACCTGGCGCAGTATTTTTCATTTTTGGAGCAACGGGTGATTTGGCCCGCCGGAAGCTGTTTCCGGCTATCTACAGTCTTTACCGTGAAGGCAAGCTTGCCGAAGACTTTGCGGTTATTGGCGTAGCACGTCGTCCGAGGTCCCCAGAAGAATTCCGGGAAGACATCTATGAATCCATTAAAGAGTTCTGCCGCTATCCAGCGGGGGAACCTGATGAGTGGAAGGCTTTTGTCGATCATTTTGAATACAAAGCACTGGATATCAATAATGTGGACGGATTCAAAGAGCTGCGTGCGCAGACGGAGCATCTGGAATCAAAGTTTAACACGCCGGGGAACCGACTGTTCTATCTGGCACTGGCACCTGAGTTGTTTGGCAGTGTGTCGTACAGTTTGAGGGATGGCGGCATGCTGGAAAGTCGGGGGTGGAACCGTTTGGTGATCGAGAAACCATTTGGTTATGATCTGCAATCGGCGGAACATCTAAATGAGCAGATTCGTGAGGTATTCCGTGAAGAGGAAATCTACCGGATTGATCATTATCTGGGCAAGGAAATGGTGCAGAATATCGAAGTCATTCGGTTCGGAAATGCTTTTTTTGAACCGCTCTGGAATAACAAACATATTGCCAACGTTCAGATTACGCTGGGTGAGACAGTAGGCGTTGAAGAACGTGGCGGTTATTATGATCACTCTGGGGCACTGCGTGATATGGGGCAGAATCATATGCTTCAGATGCTGACGATGATTGCGATGGAACCGCCGAGTCGCCTATTCCCGGAAGACATTCGGGATGAGAAGGTGAAGGTATTGCGCTCATTGCGGGCTTTTACTTCGGATGAGGAAGTAAGCAACAACGTTGTACGGGGACAGTATTCCGAAGGGGAGTACCATGGCAAGCAGCTTCCGGGCTATCGCCAGGAAGAGAAGGTTGATCCGCAGTCGAATACGGAGACTTACTTTGCAGCACGTGTATTCGTGGATAATTTCCGCTGGGCGGGTGTTCCATTTTACATTCGGACAGGCAAGCGCCTTCCGGTGAAAACGACCGAGATCGTAGTCGAGTTCAAGTCGATGCCAAACAACGTGTACCTTGGGAAAAAGTATAAATTGGAACCGAATCTGCTGGTCATTCGGGTGAATCCGATGGAAGGCATATATATCAAAATCAATGCCAAGAAACCAGGCTCAGATTCCGAGATTCAGCCGCTTGCGATGGATTTCTGTCAGAGCTGCATGATTGGAATCAACTCGCCTGAAGCGTATGAACGTCTGCTGCACGATGCGGCAGAAGGGGATTCTACGTATTTTACCCGTTGGGATGAAGTGGCGACAGCCTGGTCTTTTGTGGATCGGATCGCAGCAGCCTGGGGACAGAATCAGGGAGAGCTTCATACGTACCCTGCTGGAACTTGGGGACCAGAAGAGACCGATAAGCTGCTGGAGCAGGACGGATTCCACTGGTGGCCGGTGAATGGTCAGGACGAGGACAGCGTGATCTGGCAAGTAAACGGTTAGAACGGTTAGGGTAAGGGCATTAACAACATACACAACATGACTGAGCCTGGGAGCATCGCAAATTTTGCGGTGTACTCAGGCTTTTTAGCGGAGAAAAGGGAGGTATCCATCATAAGGAAATAAGTAATTTAAATTAAGTTGTTGACAAAAAGTAAGTATGTAACTTATACTCAACTCATGAGTTAAAGAGTTACGCAAATGACAAACTTCATCCGGGCCAACGTTTCGGATAAGTGATCATTCATGAGATAAAATGTAAACCAGTTGAAGGGGTTTGCGTATAGAGAATCATGAAAAAAACATGCATAATATCTTTAATCTGAGAATACTATTTTGTATATATTGAATGGAGGAAAAAGAAAATGATGTTGGATGTAGGGTTGTTGTTGATTCGTTTGGTGATTGGATTGTCGTTCATGGCGCACGGGGCTCAAAAGCTGTTTGGTTGGTTCGGAGGTTACGGAATCAAGGGTACAGGCGGCTGGTTTGAGTCGATGGGCATGAAGCCAGGTGCATTGGTGGCGTTACTGGCTGGACTCGCGGAATTCGGTGGCGGATTGTTGCTGGCGCTGGGTCTGCTCACACCTGTAGGCGGCATTCTGATTGCATTGACGATGGTCATTGCGATTGTGAAAGTCCATGGTGCGAACGGTTACTGGTCCACGCAGAACGGATTCGAATATAATCTCGCGATTCTGGTGATTGGTGTAGCGCTGGCCCTGACTGGTGGCGGACAGTACGCGCTGGATGCATTGATTTTCTAACCCCGATAAATAAAAATGAATGAGGAGTGCCTGGATGCCATGATTATGGCTGAAGGGTGCTTTTTTTTGCAACTGAAAAGAGAAGAATCTGCGGTAGTAATCGGTTATTTTCGGTACAGATTATGGTACAATAGGAGAGTTGGGTTAAGAAGCAGTTCACGGTATGGATGAAAGCACAGATTTGAGGAGGATGAACTCCATTGTAAATGTGTAAAATTAATCTAGTGTATGAATACCTCGTATGCAAAATGACCAGTGTACAATCAACCGGCCTCGCCGGATTGCATAAAGATTGAATGATGGACCGGCCATGCCGGATTAACGTGAATGAACGGACGAAAGGGATTAAATCTATGAGCAAAGCTGCAAATGATATTCTTCAACAGGAAGTGGACAAACGCCGGACGTTTGCCATTATCTCTCACCCGGATGCGGGTAAAACTACATTGACCGAGAAACTGTTGCTGTTCGGGGGCGCGATTCGCCTTGCGGGAACGGTAAAAGCTCGGAAAGCCAGCAAACACGCAACAAGTGACTGGATGGAAATTGAGAAACAACGGGGGATCTCGGTTACTTCTTCCGTAATGCAATTTGATTACCTGAACCATCGCGTTAACATTCTGGATACACCGGGTCACCAGGATTTCAGTGAAGATACGTATCGTACACTGACGGCTGCCGACAGCGCGGTCATGTTGATTGACGTGGCGAAGGGTGTCGAGGCACAGACGATTAAGTTGTTCCAGGTATGTGCGAAGCGTGGGATTCCAATCTTTACGTTTATCAACAAACTCGACCGTGAGGGTAAAAGCCCATTTGACCTGATGGAAGAACTTGAAAATGTACTGGGTATTCGTTCCGTTCCAATGAACTGGCCAATTGGTACAGGTCGCGAACTATGCGGTGTATATGACCGGATGAAAAATCAGGTGGAGTTGTTCCAAGGGGACGATCACTCGACAATTAAAGTTCAGAAAGTAGACGGTTATACAGATCCAATTATTCGTGAGATGGCAGGAGAATATCTGCATGATCAGTTAATTCAGGATCTGGAGCTTTTGGACGTTGCGGGAGATCCGTTTGATATGGAGAAAGTTCAACGCGGCGAATTGACGCCTATTTTCTTCGGTAGTGCGATTAACAATTTTGGTGTGCAGACTTTCCTGGAGAACTTCCTGGAACTGGCACCGAAGCCTGAACCACGTCGCAGTACGGCAGGAGAAATCCAGCCAACGAATGAGAAATTCAGCGGTTATGTATTTAAGATTCAAGCGAACATGAACCCGGCACACCGGGATCGTATTGCGTTCCTGCGTATTGTATCAGGCAAGTTCCAACGCGGAATGAGTGTGAAGCATACTCGTGTAGGTAAAGAGATCAAGCTGTCACAGCCACAGCAATTCCTGGCACAAGACCGGGATATTGTCGAAGAGGCATATGCCGGCGATATTATCGGTTTGTTCGATCCAGGTATCTTCCGGATTGGCGATTCATTAAGCCAAGGCAGTGAGGTTGTCTTTGAGGAGTTGCCAACGTTCTCGCCAGAGATTTTTGCCAAAGTTACCGTAAAAAATGCGTTGAAACATAAACAGTACCAAAAAGGGATTGACCAGTTGACGGAGGAAGGAACCATTCAGGTGTTCCAGACGGCAAGTTTCGACGAGACGATTCTCGGCGTAATTGGTCAACTGCAGTTCGAGGTATTTGAATACCGTATGAAAGGCGAGTATGGGGTAGATGTGCAATTGCAGCGCATGCCTTATCAGTTCGCTCGCTGGATCGTGGACGAGAATCTGGACGCAAGCAAATTCCGGATTAACTCTGCGCTTGTGAAAGATAAAAAAGGAAATTATGTAGTGCTCTTCGAAAATGAGTACGCCATGAGAACGGCTATGGATAAAAATCCTACAGCCAAGTTCCTGGAGACTGCACCTTAAGTGCAAGCAGACAGACAGACGTAATCTGGCTAATCATTGAAGGGTTGGTTGGATGTAACAAGCTGCTATCTTGAGGTAAAGCTTGAACAAAATAAGATCCCTCCGCCGGTTGGCGGAGGGATCTATTGCTATACACCTTACTTCGAGGCGGGTATGATCCAGCCGAATAAGGGAAAGCTTTCTTTTGCAGACAGAACAAACGGTTTGATGGTTACCTTACCCTCCAATGCTTCGGTTAGCGAAGCGGTTGAACGGGAATGGTGTGCAGATGCTCCTGCGCAATTTGAATGAGTTCTTCCTGCTTGGCAGGTTCTGTGTTCTTCCAGATCATCTCGAAAATGGCGCCAAGTCCAGGTAAAGCAGCTTCCGGTCCATCTACTGAACCTTCAATCATCTCCCGGAGCTGATCATCACTCTTGTCATGAACTTTATGAACAATCGCTTCACGCAGGCTTAATGTAATGGGCATCGCAATTCCCTCCTCGTATATTCGGCTGCTCTTATACTGTTCCCTGGGAAGCGCGAGCGCATTCAAGTTTATCGGGCTTTGTGGTATACTACGAAGGATTATTTACGTTAGCATGGGTATCCGTAATGATGCGTCATGCTGAAGTGCAGCGGGAGGTTAAGACCCTAATGGCCAAGAAACAGTATGCCGTAATTGGCATGGGACGGTTCGGATCAAGTGTTGCCAATGCACTGAGCGGTATGGGATTCGACGTGCTGGCAATTGATGCGGACGAGCAGCGGACACAGGAAATGTCCAATGTGGTGACTCATGCGGTATCGGCAGATTCAACAGATGAAGAAGCGCTGCGTGCGCTGGGCATACGAAATTTCGACGTTGTCGTTGTGGCAATTGGTGAAGATATACAGGCGAGTATTCTGACAACCTTGATATTGAAAGATATGGGTGTACCGGTGCTAATCGTAAAAGCTCAAAATGAGCTTCATGGTAAGGTGCTGCAGAAGATTGGAGCAGACAAGGTGATCTATCCTGAGCGGGATATGGGATTACGCGTAGCCCATCATCTGACCTCGCCTAACATACTGGATTACATTGAGTTATCTGAGGATTACAGCATTCTGGAGATGAGAGCTTCCGAGCAAATGATCGGCAAAAACCTGATGGAATTAAACATCCGTGCACGTTTTGGATGCAACGTCATGGCGATTCGTAGTGGGAACTCGATGAACATCTCGCCGTACGCGGAGGACCGGATTGAAGCTGGTGATGTGCTGGTCATTGTGGGTCACAAGGATCATTTGACGAAAATGGAGCTTGCATATCCGAAGTGATGGATGCAGATGGGAAGGATGGAAAGATGGATATTGTATCACCGCAAAATACACGTGTAAAAGAATGGGCACAGCTGCTGGAGAAAAAGCATCGTACCCGTCAACATAAATATATCATTGAGGGTATTCATCTGGTACAGGAAGCATTGCGCGCCGGAGCAGATCTGGAGTGTATAGTGTACGACGGAGAGCAAGGCGTACCTAGCGAACTGGCCGGGCTTGAAAACCCGCTGCAGCGCGTGGACTGGGTCAGTGTATCTCCTGCGGTTATCGCCAAATGTACGGATACGATGACACCCCAGCCTGTATTTGCAATTGTGCATAAAGGCAGTGAGCCACTGGAAAGCCTCATTGGCGGAGCGCGCGGGCTTGTCGTGGTACTGGACGGAGTGCAGGACCCAGGGAATGTAGGGACGATTATCCGTAGTGCGGATGCAGCTGGAGCGGCGGGGGTCGTACTTGGCGCGGGCAGTGCTGATGTGTATAACCCCAAGACGATTCGCTCGACGATGGGGTCATTGTTTCATTTGCCCATTGTGGAGGGCCAGTTGGAATCCTTGCTTCCCGAAGCGAAGGCTGCGGGCGTGAAGCTGGTTAGTACTTCTTTGCAGGCAGAGCATTCATGCTACAGTTATGATTTTACGCAATCGGTATGGCTTGTGATTGGCAACGAAGGCAAGGGTATCTCGGATGCTACGGCACGCTTGGTGGATGATGCGATTACAATTCCGATGCAGGGACAGGCAGAGTCGCTTAACGCAGCAATGGCGGCAACGATTTTGTTGTTTGAGGCGATGAGGCAGCGGATGGTGTAGGTAGTAAAATAAATATCTTGCTAAACTAAACGTACAAAGGCTGGATACGGATTGAAGATTGATGCAATCCAATTTCCAGTCTTTTTCTATTCTTATTTAAGTTCGTTCCAAGTAACTTCTCTGTACAAAATAATTCTTTACTGATCGTTCTAGAAATGATATGCTAACAGCAAGTTAGATCTAACTGTGTTTTTTTTTGCACAATAAAGAACGATCGTTCTCAAAACTAAAATCACTTTAATCTAAAGAATACGAGGGAGAGAAATAGGATGAAATACACCGTAATTACAGGAGCAAGCTCAGGGATTGGCTATGAAACGGCATTGGCATTTGCAGCACGGAGCAAAAATTTGATTTTGGTGGCAAGAAGATTGGATAAGTTGGAAGAGCTTAAATCCACCATTCAGAGTATCGATCCTAAAGTAAGTGTTATTGTTCACACAAGTGACCTGTCTGTTACGGCAGAGGCTTACGCACTGTATAACGATTTGAAGGAATATGAAATCGAGACTTGGATCAATAATGCAGGGCTTGGAGAGGGCGCGTTCATTGCTGAACAGAATCTGGATAAAGTGGAGACCATGCTGCGTGTTAATATCGAATCCCTGACCATTCTTTCTACACTGTATGTGCGAGATTATGCGAATGTCGAAGGCACGCAGTTGATTAATGTCTCCTCCGCACTTGGATATGCCATTGCTGTAGGCAGTGTTGCTTATTCTGCATCGAAATACTACGTTAGTGCCTTCACCGAAGGACTTGCCAAAGAACTGGAACTGAAAGGTGCAAAACTGAAAGCGAAGGTGCTTGCACCAGCGATCACGGAAACAGAGTTTGTACAAAAATCAATCGATGCTGAAGGATTTGATTACAAAACCAATATGTCCAAATACCATACAGCTAAAGAAATGGCGGGCTTCATGTTAGATCTGTATGATCGCAACGATGTGGTTGTGGGGATTGTAGACCAAAACTATGATTTCCAACTGACAGGTGCAATCTACCCGGTGATTTCAGAACTAGGTTAATTCAGAAGCATCCACGAATACATCTTTTTACCAAATTTCAAATAAGAAGAGGAGTACATCCCATTGGAAAAGATATGGAGTAAAACAAAGATTGGCAACATGGAATTGCCTCATCGACTAGCGATGGCGCCCATGACACGCAGTCGGGCGCAAGAAGATGGTACACCTGGAGAGTTGGCTGCACTTTATTATGCTCAGCGTGCGACCATGGGACTCCTGATTACGGAAGGTACACAACCATCTGATGACGGACAGGGTTACTTGTGGTCACCTGGCATCTATACTGACAAGCACATTGATGGATGGAAAAAGGTAACGGATGCGGTGCATGAAGCTGGCGGATATGTATACATCCAATTAATGCATGCTGGTCGCATGTCACATCCGGACAATACCCCGCATCATCGTCAACCGGTTGCTCCATCTGCCATCGCACCGGGTGTAGAAATGTTTACGGCTACAGGGATGCAGGATATCCCCGTTCCCCGGGAATTGAGTCAGGAGGATATTCAAACGACCATCGCCGATTTCCGTAAAGCAGCAGCCGCAGCGATCGAAGCAGGGGCGGATGGCGTCGAAATTCATGGAGCCAATGGATATTTGATCAATCAGTTCTTCGGAGAGAATTCAAATACGCGGACAGATGAGTATGGCGGGTCCATTGAAAATCGTGCTCGCTTCGCAATTGAAGTAACGAAAGCCATCGTGGAGGAAATAGGTGCAGAACGAACTGGCTTCCGAATTTCGCCTGGGACACCACTGGGCGGTATTCAGGATGGTGAACAAGGTCCGGAACTCTATCGCTACATTGTAAAAGAATTGGCTCAATTGGATCTGGCGTACCTTCACATCATGCATCTTGGAGACGAGAACCTGCTGCAAGACATTCGTTCGATCTGGCAAAACCCATTGTTGGTTAATCGGGCTGGAAGAACATTGGATGATCTCAGCGTAGATTTGGATCGTGGTCTCGCCGATCTGGTACCTGTAGGTGTATGGTCTTTAGCTAATCCGGATTTGGTGGAACGTCTTCAACAAGGTGCATCACTGAATGAAGCAGATCCTGCAACCTTCTTTGGTTCAGGAAGTAAAGGGTACACAGATTATCCTACGTTGGATGAATTGAAGTCACAAGAGGGGCAACACTAGCACAAACCATGGAACATGGTGTACAACTGAACATTGTGCGCCATGTTCCTACATAAGTTGAACGAATCATATACACGATAACGTAGAGGACAGAAAGAACCTGAAAAAGCGAAGCGTTCGCCTTTATCACCGGATTTTCCCTTTAGAAAGGGGATCAAAAAAATCTGGGGATAACAGCGATTGGAGGGTTGTTCTGTCATCGTAGTGTCAGTGTAAATAATCTTTAGTTCAACTTATATAGCCTATAAGCAAAGGACGAGGATCAATGATGAGAGCAGCTCAAATAGAGAAATACTCCAAAGAAATCCAAGTGGAGATTAATAATATTGATATACCGCAGATCCATAGCCATGAGGTCCTCGTCAGAGTAAAAGCTGCAGGTGTAAATCCGCTGGATATCTTAAATATGAATGGCAGTGTCCGGATGATTGCCGACTATTCGTTCCCTCTAACTTTAGGGAATGAACTCTCTGGTGTCATTGAAGCTGTCGGTGATGATGTACTGAAATTTAAAGTGGGGGATTCTGTCTATGCCAGATTGTCTCTGAATAAAATTGGTGCTTTTGCTGAATATGCAGCTGTACATGAGGATGCTTTATCCGTTATGCCTGAAAATCTGTCTTTTATCGAAGCTGCTGCGGTACCTCTTACAGCCTTGACCGCTTATCAAGCATTGCATGATGTACTTCGAGCTGAACCGAATAAAAAGCTGTTTATACCCGGAGGAACTGGTGGTTTCGGTGCGATGGCTATCCCGATTGCCAAGTCCATGGGGCTAACAGTGATTACAAGTGGAAGCGAAAGAGGCAGAGCACGTGCACTATCTATTGGAGCAGATCAATTCATTGATTATAAAACCCAACATTATGCTGACATCCTGTCCGATATCGATTATGTCATTGACACCTTGGGTGTGGATGAAATCAAAGCTGAACTGAGTATTTTGAAACCACAGGGGAAATTAGTTTCTTTGAAAGCAGGACCCAATTATCGCTTTGCAGCGGACAGTCAATTCCCGTTGTGGAAAAGAGCATTGTTTGGTCTTGTAGGTGCACGCCTGGATTCGTTAGCGCGTAAGAACCAGAATGAATATCGTTTTTTATTTGTGCACTCCAGTGGGATTCAATTGCAAGAGATTACAGCTCTTGTAGAAAAAGAAGACATTAAGCCTTCGATCGATTCCACGTATTCGTTTGATGATATTGAAAAGGCATTGATTAAAGTATCCACGGGTCACTCCCAGGGAAAAGTCATTGTTACCTTTTAAAGGCTCGTTAAGATGATGCTCATGCTATTCAATGTTCGTTTTCTGAACAGGAGGAAAGTCAATGGCGAGAAGCAAAGAGTTCGAAGAGTCTGTTGTTCTGGATAAAGCGATGAGACTTTTTTGGAAACAAGGTTATGAAAAGACGTCTATGACGGATCTGGTCCATCATATGGGAATTCATCGCAAAAGCTTGTATGACACATTTGGTGATAAACATACTTTGTTTCTGAAGGCAGTAGATCTGTATGAACACAAAATCAGCTCCGCCCTTGCGGTAGGTGTAAAACGTTCTACAACCGCAACGGAAGCACTTCAGTTTATATTTGCTTCTTTAATTCATGGAGAGGAACCACCAGCATCAGGCTGCTTCATTGTCAATTCTACCGTCGAATTGGCGGCACGCGATGAAGACATGAACAACCGATCGACGGAGATGTTTGCGAATACGGAGAAACAAATCAAGGACATGATTGTGTGGGGGCAGCAAGAAGGTGAATTCACAACGGAATACAGCGCCGAGGTCTTGGCGGAATATCTGCATAATGTAGGCGTTGGATTAAGGGTGATGGCCAAGACTTCGATAACCGAGGAAAAACTTCTTCGTATAGCGACGCTATCCATGGATCTCATACTCAGGTAGTCTATTTTTTCACCATAAAAGAATGTTCGTTCTAATATGGGCGTTACAGATGAAACATATGTTATAGAAGAGAGAGGAAGGTAACGACATGAAAAAGACTGTTCTAATCACAGGGGTCTCCGGTGGGATCGGTAAAGAGTTAGCAGATCGATTTGCCAAAGGTGGACATCATATTGTGCTGGTTGCACGAAGCAAGGATAAAATACAGGATCTAGCTCAGGAGTATCAGAAAAAGTATGGCATTCAGGCGACGGTTATTGCCAAAGATGTGGCGGCACCTGGGGTACCACAGGAGATTTATCATGAGCTGAAGGAAAAGGGGATTGTTGTTGACTATCTTGTCAACAATGCAGGCTTCGGTCTGTTCGGGACGTTTATGGAAACGGAACTGGAACAAGAAGTCAATATGATTGACGTGAATATCAAGGCTTTAACCATCATGACCAAGCTGTTCTTACCGGATATGATCCAACGTGGGCACGGCGGCGTGATGAATGTGGCTTCGTTGGTAGGTTTTTTCCCTGGACCGATGATGTCCGTATATTATGCAACAAAGGCATACGTGTTATCGTTCACCGAAGCTTTGGAGAATGAAGTAAGCGGAACGGGCGTTACGGTAACGGCACTGTGTCCAGGCTTGACATCCACCGGCTTTGTTGATCGTTCGGGTATGGGTGTCTCGAAGATGTTGCAAGGCCCTATCATGGAAGCGGGGCAGGTGGCTGAAGAAGGGTACCAAGGTTTCTTACGTGGCAAGACGTTAATTATGCCTGGTGCTCGGAACCGATTCATCGCGTTTATGCCGCGGTTGTTGCCGCGTAAGATGATGACTCGCATGATAAGATCCACACAGGACAAGACAGGACATTAAACATTATAAAAGGAGCTGGTCGATTTGATCTTTTATGATTCCCCCAAGCAAGCGTTTCATGGAATGAGGAAAGTAAGGTAGTTATTTTGCAATGGAAGAGCTTTGCGCAAGGTGAACATTATCGTACACCACTAAATAAATTGTTGGAGTTAGCGGTGCTAAAACGCTCGAATAAGGCGTTATACGATAGCCGTCACTTGGCCGTTATTTCGCCAGATGACCAAGAATGGGTTGCACAAGAGTGGTATCCGAGATCACTTGAAGCAGGACTTAAGTATTCAGCATTGCTTGTTCCCCATAAAGCGATAGCTAAATCGAGTGCAAACCGAATGCTCTCAGGAATGGACATATCCAATCCATCTCAAGAGTTTCATGACATAGATGAGGCATATCATTGGCTGGCAACCGTAAAATGAGAAGATAGCAAAACATCATTTGCATAATTCAATTGAGTTCTGTAGTAATAAAGCAATAAGCTTCCCCCAATTCGCTCGTTTAACTGGCTCCTTCATCTTGTCTTTTGCGACAAACATACACAAAAACAGGAGGGAAGCTGAAGGGTTCAAATTGAATTTTCTCAATTTCAAATAACTCAGCTAATTGTTTCTTCATATGAAGTGAGTACTGGTATAACACTAACGTGCCTCCTGGTCGGAGCGCTGTATGGATCTGTGACAGGATATTTTGTCTCATTTCTCTGGAGAAATTAAAAAAAGGCAGTCCGCAAATGATACTATCCAACTGTTGCACATGTTCTTGATTGATTCTTTTCAACAGATAGGATGCATTCGAATGGAACATGAATTCAGGATATGTTCTCTTCAGATTACTTCTCATTTTGGGGTCTCTTTCAAATAAAAACACGGTTGCTGAGTTCGGTAAATGTGCTCTCATGAGACGTGTGACAGCGCCTGTTCCTGGCCCCAGCTCAGCAATGCTTCTAACCTCATCCCATCGTACAGACTGGACAATTTTACGGGCTAGAAATTTGGAACTGGGCAGGACACTGCCTACTCGTTTGGGATTCCTCAGAAATCCTTGCAGGAAAAGAAATGGTTCGGGTGTTTTCATCGTGGTATCCTCCATGATTGAATTCATTGATGGTTCACTTGATGTTGGAAGGTAAGCTTAGTTGGAAGATAAATACGTTAAGTGTATGTTGCAGTGTTAAAGTCCCCTGGTGTAACTCCGCAATGTTCCTCGCAATAGAAAGACCCAGACCAGATCCTGATTGAATACCTTCGCTATTCCTCGAATAATCCACCTTATAAAAGCGATCAAACAGTCTGTTTTTTTGTTCTATCGTTAGTGGCATGCCTTTGTTCTCTACTTCAATGGTAACGTGATTATGCCGCACACTCATTCGAACATGAATCGTACCTGGTTTAAAGGAATACTTCAGTGCATTCATGAGAAGATTGTCGATGGCTCGTGCAATCTTATCACTATCCAGGGAGACCATGATTGGAGCATCGCCGAGTTTTTTCTCAATATGAACCCCATTCTCCTGAGCTAAAGGCTCGAATTCAAACAACAATTGATCCAATAGCTGACATAGGTCAACCTTTTTCAAATCCAATTGGGTATCTACAGAGGTAAGACGTGTGTATTCAAATAAATCATCGAGTAACTTCTTCAAATGCGTTGCTTTGTTATAGGTATTCTGGATGAAGCGGTCATACTCAGCTTTGTCTTGAAATGATTCTGATTTGAGAAGTTCAATATATCCAATTATGCTGGTTAGCGGTGTACGCAGGTCATGTGAGATGCCCGTGATCATGTCCATCTTGGACTTCTCCAATTCACGCTCCTTGCTCATCTGTATCTGCAACTGTTCAGTCATATGATTAATGTTGGAGGCAACCCGGCCCAGTTCATCTTGTCGAACTACAGGTACCCTGTAGTTTAAATTACCTTCAGATATAATTTGAAGCCCTTGCTCCAGTGAAATGATGTCTCTTACAATTTTTCGTGTGGAAACCAAGAAAGTAAACGTAAAGATTAAGATAAATATAGGTGTCAGAATATAAGGGAAGTAGTTGAGAAGCCAGTTCCATTCCAAACCTTCACTGATTTTTGCCATAATCGTAATAAGAATATTATTGATAGTCACTGATCCGACAATTGAAATTACAAAACTGATAACCATTCGATTGAGGATATGAATCTGTATCTTTTTCGTTTGCTTGGATTGCTGTAATCGTTTAATCAATTTTATAACCCACTCCCCACACCGTTTTAATATACTGAGGTTCTCGTGGAGTCAATTCCAGCTTTTCTCGCAGATTACGAATATGAACCATCACCGTATTATCGGAATAGCCATAAGGTTCTTTCCATACAGTCTCGTAAATCTTCTCAGAGCTAAATACTTGTCCGGGATGACTCGCAAGTAACACCAGAATGGAGAACTCCAGAGGGGTTAGTGAAATGTCATTCTCTTTTAACTTTACTGAATGTTTGCTTGTATCAATGACAAGGTCCTTAATGAGGATGAGTGAACTCAATTCCGGTTTCCCGATCAATGTTTGACGTCGGAGCTGAGCCTTAACGCGAGCCAGTAATTCTAGCGGATTAAACGGTTTGACCATGTAATCGTCGGCCCCGGTAGTCAGGCCTGTAATTTTATCAATGTCTTCTTCCTTGGCGGATAACATAATGATCGGAGTGGTTGATACTTCTCTTATTTTGAAGCAGGCTTTGATTCCGTCCATAATGGGCATCATGACATCCAATATGACGAGTTGGACCGATGTTGTATTGATAACATTTAGCGCTTCCTCACCATTGGCTGCTTCAATGACCTTATATCCTTCGTTACGTAAATAAACATGAATGACATCACGGATATCGGGTTCATCATCAACAACAAGAATGGTACTCATGATTTAACACTCCTTTTATGACCTGTTTTAAATTAAATATTTAATTCTTATAAATAGAATAACATCAGTGTAAACGATAGCCAGGAATGTTTAAATTGTTTCCTTTTTGCGACAGACATAAACGAACGCAGGTGGAATATTCAAAGGCACTAATTCTATTTTTTCGATGATAAAGTGTTCGGATAATAACTTTTTCATTTGAAGTGAATATTGAAAGGCGATGAATAATCCTCCGGGTTTGAGTGCCTTATGGATCTGCTCTACCAACGTATTTCTTAATTCAGGCTCAAAGTTAAAGAAGGGCAACCCGCTAAAAATGTAATCCAATTGCTGAACGCCCTCTTGATTCATGGATTCTACCAATCGAGCGGCGTCTGGATAACAGGAGAACTCCGGGTATGCTGTCTGAAGATTATTCCTCATTGTGTCGTTCATCTCAAACAATAACACTTTCGTTGAACCCTGCACCTGTTGTTGAATATAACGAGAGATGGCACCGGTACCCGATCCAAGCTCGGCAACTGCTTTTGCCTCCAGCCAAGAGGCATGATTCACCATTTTGTTGGCGAGAAACCGGGAACTGGGAATGATGCTGCCAACATGTTTGGGGCTTTGAAGAAAGCTTTTCAGAAATAATAGTGGTTGATTGGAATTCATGTGTGTGGTTCCTCCGTATATGTGATGGTGTGTTAGCAAAACCAGTTAGAAATGTAATAATTGAAGCGTGGATAAAATGGGACCGCCGAAGTAGATTCCCGCTGTAAAATACGTTATGGTCCATAACAAAGCACTGGAATATGAGATTAGAGCAAATTTTCGATAATGCACGCCGCTCATTCCAATAAGTAAAGGGAGAACATATCGCACAATTGGAATGAACAAACCGATGCACATCGCCCATTTGCCACTCTTATTCATAATCAGTTCGGCCTTGACGAAGTGTTTATGATGTTGAAATCTGTGCTTTATCTTGGTTCCAAATAACTTCCCTGCTAAATAAGCAAAGGTAATGGCCGTTAATAGTCCTGATAAAATACAGAAATATGTGATCCACGAATTGATAACTCCCGTGTGGCTTAAAATGGCACCGCTGATAATCGTGATCTCATTCGGAATGGGAATGCCGAAAGGCCCTAATGAGAAGGCAAAATAAAAAATCAGATATCCATACTGATGAAGCAGCTCTAAGATCGTATTACTGATCATTGTTTTGCCTCCTCTCTTGTTGATATTGCAAGCATAATGAAAAAAACTAAGGAATTAATGAGCATATTTCTGAAGAAAAACTAAAGATTACATAAGCAAAGCCAAACAACTAGATTTAAGAGAAAAAGCCTTGCCCATGTACTGGCAAGACTTGAATAGGTGGATATTCAGGAGCATCAGCACGGAATAGATGCGCATAAATGAAGAGCCGAGACGTCATAATGACGTCCCGGCTCTTCTGTATGTCCCATGAAAAGCGACTATATTCGGAATCCATTTATTGTAGGAAATAGAACCAGCTAAATTTTATGCTTGCAACAACAAACAAAGCTATCCATCCCCATAGAAACAGTAAACGTAAAGGTCGTGGAATCAGTAAATATTCTGAGTACAACTTGGTGAAAAAATTCATCATAGTTCCATCCTCCGCTAGGTTACTCTCCAAATCATATTAAAGACTTAAAAATAATCTTATAATTCAGATGCGTTCCATCCATTTATATCAAAAATAGGTATATTATATCATGAAAAACACCAATAAGTTCGTAGGGTTTAGAAATAATCAATTAATTCGAACGATATGATGCGGGCATGCCAATATATAGTGTAAGGAGGAGGGGGATGGATAATGAGTGATCAAGATGAGTACATAAAACTTGTAACGTTAATACGTGCGGGGCATGAAGAAGCATACGGAGAATTATATGAGAAAACAGTAACGGGAGTATATCGGACTGTACGGTTTCTCATCGAGGAAGAGTCTGACGCGGAGGATGTGGTCCAGGAGATTTACATTCAGGCGTATCGATCATTGGCGAGATATGATGCCGAGCGTACCTTTCGTCCCTGGTTGATGGGTGTGACGATGCGACAGATTCAGAGTTATCGACGCAAAAGGTTGATGCAGTTTCGGTTTGGCAAGCGGATCGAAAAATCTGACGTGGGATTGGAATATGATTTTTCCACTGATCTGGTTAACAAACTGGCAAATCGTCCACTGTTGGAACAGGTGCGTGGTTTGCCGTACAAGCTGCAGCAGGTGGTCACACTTCATTATTTGAATGAATATACGCAAGAGGAGATTGCTGGCATATTGGAGATTCCACTTGGAACCGTCAAATCACGCATACATGCGGCGCTGGCGAAGTTGAGACAAAAAGAGAAGATGAATCCAAGGTTGCGGGGAAAGGTGGAGGATCTGCATGAGACTCGATGAACAGTTGCGAACAGCCTACCAGGAAGAGACCAAAGACTGGTCCGTTCCTGCGAGAATTAAACATAAAATGATGGATGGTATACGAAGTGATTCTCACATCAGAAGAAATCGAAAAAAATGGCTGGTCACCGGGCTATTGGCTGTTGTACTCATTATTCCCACCGGAGCCTACGCAGGGTACACCTATCTTGCAGACGGAATATATGGTTCACAGGAAAATATCACTGCTATGGGGGGAACCGCTGAGGATTATATGAGGTTGGAAGCAAAGCTGCAGACGGCCAAGGCCCATTTCAGTGAAGAAGAATTTGTTCAATATATGGACCTGTTGAAACAAATGGGGCAAATGGCGGTGAATCATGCTGATTCTCAGGGAAACATGCATCCAGAGCAGTGGAGTACAGTGGAGCAAGAACGATATAACCTTCTTGTAGCTGAGTTGGAACCGTTTTTTGAGAAGCTGGAAGCTGTGAGTGTGGGGTCCTCCAAAAAACTGATGGATGAGCAGCAATTCTGGACAGAACAGTTAAAACGGGCAGAGGAGACATTTACCAAGGAACAATATGGAGAGTTCAAGGCTGTCTATGAACAAATGAAGAAATATGAAGTTATGGTGATAGACAAGGATGGAAGTTTCCATGAGGAACGTTTGTCAGCGGAGCAAAGGGATGATTTAAGGCAGTTAGAGAGACGTCTAATTCCCTATTTGAAACGATTGGAGCTCAATGTGCGTTGAGTCAGGCGAACTATTTCTTCCCCTGCACCTTCAGCCGATATTGATGCGGTGTAGAACCTGTGGCAGTGCGGAATACTTTGCAAAAATAGGAGGGGCTGGTCATACCGACACGGTGACCGATTTCGGGAACGGTGAGCGAGGAACGGGTGAGCAGCACACAGGCATGACGAATGCGGGTAGCTTGAGCATAAGCAACGATGGTGGTGCCGGTCGCTTTTTTGAATACATGAGATAGATGATAGGGGGATAAATGAAGTGTATCTGAGATATGGTCCAAACGGAAAGGCTCCTGGTAATGCTGCTCAATCCATTGCATGATGGCTTCGGCATGAGGGTGAAGAATGTTACCACTGGTAGAGAGCACATCTTGGGAGCGGTTTTGCTGCACGTTTTGCCACAGATAGCGAAGTTGTGCGAGCAGATCCAATAAAAAGAGGCGTGTATCTTCCTCTACTTCGTGGGGAAGCAGACCTGGATACGTATCTGCGTATTGTTCCATTCGTTGAACGAGTGGGGAAGTGCCAGCAAGTCGGATGGGCTGAATGGGCGATTGCTCTCCCAGCAGATCCTGTATGAAGTGGTGAGTAACGATAAATTGCGACCAATATGTCTTCAGTAGATCAAGCTCAACCATGAGTACATTTCGAATGAAAGGCTGCTGTCTGGATACCTGAATCTGGACGTGGTGCAATTGAAAAGGTCGAAAAATCATGAGCGTACCGGGTTCAAGGGAGAAAACCTGACCTTCGGTTATCAACTGCCCGTATCCTTCGTGGATATAGGTTATCTCCATCTGGGAATGAGCATGGAACACTTCACGAGACGTAGTGTTGGATGTACGACGACAGGCCAGATTAAATTGTTCTCCCAGGATGATGGACATCATGAATACCTCCCTTATCATGCGCAATATAGTTATATTTTACCACAAGATGAACGCATAAAAGCGCTTTATTATTGTGTATTGTGAAGGAAACAAGGGAGGTATGTAACGATGTTAAGAGTGGCGATTATCGGAGCAGGTGCAATTAGTGGGGCGCATATCTCAGCATATTTGGCATTCCCAGAGCGATGTCAGATTGTTGCTGTGGTGGATATTTACGTGGAAAAAGCACAGAAGCGAATTAACGAATATGGACTGAAAGGTGCACAAGCCGTTACGGATTACACAGAGCTACTTGCGCAAAATATTGATCTAGTATCCGTCTGTACGCCGCCGTATACGCATGCTTCAATTGCGTGTGATTTCATGCAAGGAGGTGCACATGCGTTGGTCGAAAAACCGATTGCTTCTTCCCTGGAGGAAGCGGACCTGATGTTGAAAGTAGCGCAAGAAAGTGGCAAGTTACTATCCGTGGTAGCACAGAATCGATTTACGACACCAATGATGAAGTTAAAAGGTGTGCTGGACAGTAAATGGATGGGGCCAATTGTACATGTGCAGGTTGATTCATTCTGGTGGCGGGGCCACAATTATTATGATCTGTGGTGGCGCGGTACATGGGAAAAAGAAGGCGGAGGTTGTACCCTTAATCATGCGGTGCATCATATTGATGCGATGCTCTGGATGATGGGACCTCCGGTGGAATTGCAGGCCATGATGGCGAATACGGCACATGATAATGCCGAAGTTGAGGATATATCTATGGCGATGCTTCGCTTCCAGGAAGGGGCCCTTGGCATGATTACCAGTTCCGTCGTACATCACGGAGAAGAGCAGCAATTAATTTTTCAGGGCAAAGAAGCCCGGGTGTCTGCACCTTGGAAAGTAGTTGCTTCTACCGCGCGGAATAACGGATTTCCAGAACCTAATCGAGAGTTGGAACAACAGATTCAAAAGCTCGCTGACGAATTGCCGGATGTTACTCATGTCGGTCACGCTGGGCAAGTGGAGAATGTGTTAAACGCGATTGAGACAGGATCTCCCCTTCTGGTGGATGGCCAAAGTGGCCGGAATACGCTTGAACTGATTGTAGGCATCTACAAATCGGCAAGCACCGGAGAAAAGGTTATTTTTCCACTAGGGGCGGAAGACGCATTTTACACAAGAGAAGGAATTATGCAACATGCCGTACACTTTTATGAAAAAAAGACGACGGTGGAGAACTTCGAGGATTCGAGTATTACGCTCGGGAGTAAGTTGGATTTGTAGTTTTTTACGTGAAAAAGATGCCTTCTCACATTACAGTGAGAATGGCATCTTTTTTTGATCTATCTTCCTTACCGTTGATTTGATGTTTGCATGGAAAAATCAGTGCTCTTTTTACTTCAGCTTTTGAGTGTCTTGGACCACAGAAAAAGGGATCAAATGAAGCGTTATCATAATTAGCGGATTTACGCCATTTGTAGTATTAGGAGAAAATGATGAAATGAATTAAAAAAAACATTTCAAGCATGACTTCGAATTAGATTATATGGCGGCACATGTTCACTTATCCAAATCGTATGCTTTCCGCATTTTTTGCCAAGAGACAGGTAACTTCATTTCGGACTATGTAACAGCTTGAAGCTTGAAAACAGCCTATTTGTTGCTTGATACAACTACGCTTTCGGTGAAGAGATAGGCAGGCGTGTCGGTTCCAAAATGGATCGTATTGCATCTAGTTATTTCCCCAATGAGCGGGGATGACCCCGCTACAGTATCAGCAACAATTTGAACAGAGCAGTAAGCTTGAATTTGGATTGCGAAAAAATAGCGTTATTACGTACCTATATATAATTAGTATTCACCGTTTGAATTAAAGAAATCCCGGATGCGGATTGCACTAGCCAGTTGCTAAATGCGATACTCCACCTCCGGGATTGCAAATCGGGACCTTCAAGTTATATAAACAATATGGATTTCTCAAAAGGTTATAGCCACTTATCAGCCCAACGTTCCACAGCGCTTAGTGCTCTCCCCAGTTCCGTGCCTTTACGTGACAACATATATTCAGTCCGAACTGGACGTTCCGTGACCACATGGCGAACCACAAGTCCTTCTTCCTCCAATTCCTTCATTCGCTCATTTAATACACGTTTGCTCAAGTCAGGGATATAAGCGTGAATCTCACTGAAGCGTTTGGGCTCCTCCATCAATGCATGAATAATGAGGGCTACCCATTTTCGGCCAATGATCTGATAAGATTGTTCCACTTTTGTGCATATTTGCTTGGCATTCTCATCATCGCTCATGATTGTACTCCTTTGATTTAGTATTGCCTGTAATATCATTAGTATACTTATTGTAACCTACTTGTCCACAGGCCATATGTGTAAAATGTCACATACCAATTGTTGTTAATCTTACCACATAAAGCGTTATCATCAAATAAAAAGCCTATAAACACTGGAGTTCACAGGTTCGACACGATTATTGACGAATTGTGACGACAGGTGTAATATGGGTAACGTTAATTCAAATGGTTACAATTTATAACCTAAATACAGGTTGTGGAGAGAAGGAATGTTCCATGGTTAAATTCAGGTGTGTTATATAAACGGAGGCAAGGCGGGGACGACACCCACTTATTCCGTCTTTTGTCATGCTTGGATTTGAACATTTTGCAACATCATATACTATACTGCACAGATCACAGGAGGCACTCCAATGGATGCAATGACATTTGTCCTGTTCGGGGCAACAGGCGATTTAGCCAAACGTAAGATTTACCCTGCATTATATAACTTGTACATGGATCAGAAAATGCCGAAATCCTTCTCCGTTATTGGTTTGGGACGGCGTGAATTGTCGGATGCGGACTTTCAGGCAAATGTAGAAAAGTCACTTCATGAATTCTCTCGTCAGACCCCTGAAGAAGCATCTCAGGTTCGTGATTTCATTGGCGCTTTCCGTTATTGTTCTTTAAATAATACGAAGCTTGAAGATTACACCAAATTGTTGGAACTCGTTCAACAGCGTGAACAAGAGCTTAACATTCCCGAAAATCGCATGTTCTACATGTCGGTAGCACCGGAATTCTTTGAGCCGATCGCATTGAACATTCAAGAAAGTGGCTTGGGTAACACCAAAGGCTGGAAGAAACTGATTATCGAAAAACCTTTCGGACACGATCTGCAATCGGCTCGTGATCTGAACGAGAAACTGAGCAATACCTTTGCGGAAGAAGAGATCTATCGCATTGACCATTTCCTTGGTAAACCAATGGTTCAAAATATTGAGACGCTCACCTATGCAAATCCGGTAATTCAAGCGTTGTGGTCTAACCGCTATATTGCCAATGTACAGATCACGGCAAGTGAGACGGTGGGTGTTGAAGAACGTGCTGCGTATTACGACCAAAGTGGTGCGCTTCGTGACATGTTCCAAAACCATATGCTCCAGTTGCTGATGATGATTGGTTTGCATCTGCCAAAACGTTGCACACCGGAAGAAATTCAATTCAAAAAACAAAAAATTGCTGAAGCGCTTCGTCCTTTGACGAAAGAAAATATTGCCTCTGAAGTTGTTCGTGCGCAATATGCAGCAGGTGAATTGCAAGGTTCCTCGGTTGTTGGATATCTGGACGAGCCTGGCATCCCTGCCGGATCTCAGAACGAGACCTATGTTGCCGCAAGACTGTGGATCGATGATCCATTCTGGAGCGAGGTACCATTTTATATCCGTACAGGTAAACGTCTGGCTGAGAAATCCACGAGAATCGTGGTTGAATTCAAATCGCCACTCAAAACGGGTCATGAATCCGAGAACACAACGGAACCTAACCTGCTTACGATTGAAATTGGTCCGGGAGAAAGTATTTCCCTTCAATTAAATGCGAAGAATCCATTGAACCATGGTGAAGTGGAACCGATGCATATGACCTTCAACTCAGGCAAACGTAACATCCCTGAAGCGTACGAGAATCTGATCTTTGACGCTATGCGTGGTGATTCCACCTTCTTCGCTCACTGGAACGAAGTGGAGCTGGCATGGCAGTGGGTTCAACCGATTCAGGAAGCATTCGAAGCGGGCAGCGTGCCACTGGATACGTACAGTGCAGGTTCGAATGGACCAGATTCAGCAGATCGCCTGACAGCCGAAGATGGCTACCGTTGGTGGTAAGTGAAACGAAAAAGTGAGCACAGAGATAAGAGCGGTATAATCCGTTCTGCTCACGAATGAACATTTTGCAAAATCCAAATGCGTCTTCCAAGCCAGCAGGATGTAGAACGACATGTTTCTATTCATCTAGAGCGTTTATCTTTGGGAGCGAACTGGATCGATAAAGCAAAATGCTGATATATATGAAGTATTTATTACGAATTATACCGTTCCAATTTTGCATAAGCCCTTCCGGTTATGTGGCCGGAAGGCCGTGAAAATTTTTGAATATAGATTAGCTGCTCAGTTTTGAAAATGGGTTGGCTTAAACGCTGAGAATGTAGTGTAGGGGACGAAATCGATTCTGTAGAAGCAAAGCGTTCGCCTTTATCCCCGGATTTTCTCCTATATAGGAGATTCAAAAAAAATCTGGGGATAACAGCGATCAAAAGAACGATTCGTTACCGGAACGGTTACTTCGCCAAACGTTAAGCACTTATTTTTAATATTGAGCGCACATGAAATTTAAACAATGTTCATAACAGGAGGATTTTAAAATGAAACTTGGACTAGTCGGATTAGGAAAAATGGGATTGAACCTGGGTAGAAACTTGATTGATCACAAACATGAAGTGGTTGCTTTTGACCTGAACGCTGAAGCAGTAAATGAAATGAAAGAATACGGCGCTGAAGGCGTATCTTCTTACACAGAGATGGTGGCTTCGCTCGAATCCCCACGTGTTTTGTGGATCATGGTTCCTCACAACGTGGTAGATGCTGTATTGGCTGAAGTTAGCCCATTGTTGTCCAAAGGCGACATCATTATCGAAGCGGGTAACTCCCACTACAAAGAGTCCATCCGTCGCTATGAAGAATTGAAACCACAAGGCATTCATTACATGGATGCAGGTACATCTGGCGGTATGGAAGGCGCACGTAATGGAGCATGTTATATGATCGGTGGAGATCCTGAAGCTTGGGCCATCGTTGAACCGGCATTCAAAGATACTTCCGTAGAGAACGGCTACCTGTATGCTGGTAAAGCGGGCAGCGGTCACTTCCTGAAAATGGTTCACAATGGTATCGAGTACGGTATGATGGCATCCATCGGTGAAGGTTTTGACGTATTGGAGAAAAGTGGATTTGATTTCGACTTCGAACAAGTCGCACGCGTATGGAACAATGGTTCTGTTATCCGCTCTTGGTTGATGGAGCTGACAGAACGTGCCTTCTCCAAAGATGCGAACCTTGATGAAATTAAAGGCGTAATGCATTCTTCCGGTGAAGGACGTTGGACGGTAGAAACGGCATTTGACCTTCAAACCGCTACACCGGTTATCGCTTTGTCCTTGCTGATGCGTTATCGTTCCCTGGAGACAGACACATTTACAGGTAAAGTGGTAGCGGCATTGCGTAATGAATTTGGCGGTCACGCGGTAGAGAAAAATTAATTTCATATATAACTGTTAACATATGATGGACATCGGGTAATAACTTATATCGTGTTTACGAATTCATCAAGTGGAGGGAACATATCATGAAATTTTTCTTGGATACAGGGAATGTGGAAGAAATCAAACGGATCGAACGTCTGGGTCTGGTGGATGGAGTCACGACTAACCCGTCTTTGATTGCCAAAGAAGGTCGCGTATTTAAAGAAGTCATTCAGGAGATCTGTGGCGTTGTTAAAGGCCCGGTCAGTGCTGAAGTTATCGGTCTCAAAGCCGAAGATATGTTGAAGGAAGCTTATGAAATTGCAGAATGGGCACCGAATGTAGTTATTAAACTGCCGATGACCGAAGATGGGCTGTATGCTTGTCATGAGTTAACGCAAAAAGGGATTAAAACCAATGTAACGCTGATCTTCTCTGCGGCACAGGGTCTGATGGCGGCGAAAGCCGGTGCAACTTATATCAGTCCATTCGTTGGGCGTCTGGATGATATTGCGGTGGATGGTATGAAACTGATTCGTGATCTACGTCTTATTCTGGACATGTATGATCTGCCTTCCGAGATTATCGCAGCAAGCATTCGCAATATCAAACACGTCGAAGATGCAGCCCTTTCTGGTGCCCACATTGCCACCATTCCAGGTTCGCTTCTGCCGACACTTTGGAAACACCCACTGACAGACAGCGGGATTGAACGTTTCCTGAAAGACTGGGAATCTGTTCCAAAATAAATGGCTACCAGTGCCCAAGTTTTTGGGCGGTCTGAACATAAAACCTTTCGCTTTGCAGAGGAATCTGCGGGCGAAAGGTTTTTTTATCTCGGTTTACCTAATTTCCGATTTCCGGTTAGGTTAGCCAATTAGGAGCTACTTGTCCCTTTAATGTGTTGTTACTTTCTGTGCAGTGTCCACGTACTGTCCTTCTTTTTCGGGACAACGGTGCATAAGGTTAACTATAGCCTATAGCTCATCCCGCAGGGGAGGGACACTTCGATGATGAGAAGAAAATGGCGAAGCCGGAAACGCCGTAAGCCGCCAAGCGGCAAGCGCAAAATGTGGTTGATCATTTTATTGGTCACTGCGTTTTGTTTGATGCAGGGCTTTGCTTATGTGGATAAGAAAATGAAGCCCCCCATCATGCACTTGGCCAAGATCAGAGTGAAGCAGATTGCCACCGAAGCGATCAACAAGGCGATTACAGCACAGGTTGCAGATGGCAAAACCAACGAAGGATTGATTGATTGGAAGACGGATACCGCCGGGAAAGTGTCCGGTTTCATGCTGAACTACAATGAGCATATGCGAATCACCGCAAGTACGATGAATATTGTGCAATCCACACTGCAGAATGTACACATGTTAAAAGAAAAAATTCCACTGGGGCAGGCACTGGGCAGTCCGGTGATGGCTTCATTTGGCCCGAGTATACCGGTTCGTATTGAGCCCCAAGGCGCTGTCAAAGTGGACCTGAACACCCGTCAGCAAAATGCGGGGATTAACATGATTTTGGTGGAAGTGTACATTCACATCATTGCTGAGGTCGCGGTCGTGGTGCCCTTCGACATGGAGCCCGAAACGGTCGATACGGAAATCCCGATTTCCTACCTTCTGGTTGTCGGGGATGTGCCGATGTATTATTACGATAATCAGGGCAAGCCGGTAGGCAGTAACGGAAGTAATGCCCCAGCTATTGCGCTGCCATCAGGTCATACGGGTGTTTCAAGCGGTAATGGAGTGACTACGAATCCCCCTAGCCAGAACCAGCAACAGACGCCGTCAGACCCTTTGCAAGGGAACGAGCTTGAACAATTTGAGCCGGATGATCTGCCTGATGTGAATGGGGGCTTGCAGTCTAACAAGGATACGCAGCCGTGATACACAAATTTTAAATGCAAAGCCAAAAAGGGGCCTCTATCCAAGAGGTCCCTTTTTTTGAATGTCATTCGTGCATATCCTCGACTTATTTGCTCTTACTATTCTTCTGTTTGCGTTCTTCCCGTTCCCAATGTGTCAGTTGTGGATAAGGGTCGAACGACCATTCGTGCAGTCCGCTGTCTCGGTAGATCCCATAGTGCAGATGCGGAGGGAATTTGCCCTGAGTCCCAGGTTTACCGTAACCCGAACTGCCAACCCAACCCACAACCTGACCTGGAATAACAACTTCACCGATGCGTGCACTTTTGTCAAAACCCGAGAGATGGGCGTAATAGTGATAATGATTGTTCAAATCCCGGATACCGATGCGCCAGCCGCCAAACGGATTCCATCCTTTGATCTCCACGACCCCATAACAGGTACTGCGCACTGGCAGACCATGTGGAGCGAAGATATCCGTTCCCTCATGAATGCGATAACCGCCCCAGCTTCGTTTCGTCCCCCAGGTGCTGCGATAGGAGTAATTGGTTCCGAGCGGAACCGGGAAGGCATGTCCAAACAGATCCAGATTGTCAAAATGCTCATATAACTTCGCGAATTGCTGTATCCGTTGCACAGCACGGGAGTTGTGATAATATTCCCACAAAGCGATGTTGAAGTCCTCTTGCTTGTTTCCGTAACCTTGAATAACAGAAGCCATGCTGTACAGCACATCCTGATCATTGTTGGCATCCGCTATACCGTCTCCAGAACCATCACGTCCATATCCTTTGAAAAAAAGAATGGATTCCGGATGTTGATCCGTCTCATCAGGATTTAGCCATCCTCTCCAGGCCGGAGGAGTCATGAAGATACCTGTAAGCCGCTCCGGATGCTTGCGATCCTTTGGATGTGCGCGAGTAATCGTTCGTTCATACTGATCAATTGCGGCTAGCCTGTACCAGGGAATCTGAGTCATCTGACCGATGGTCTCATATAAATGGCGACGTGCAGCGAAAATTTCTGAGGGCTTTAACTCGGTTGCCTGTGGTTTCGGAGCAGCCCCCACGGGTTCACTGTAAACGTCAACAGAAAAGCATGGGATTAGAAGCGTACCTGCAAGTAATGTTTTGATCCAAAATCGGTACGTGTGCCTGGAGGTCAAGTGTTGTTGCACTGGGAAGCAGCCCCTTTCCAATAGAATGATACAAGGTACCCGATGAACCAAGCTAAAGGTTAGCGTTCTTCAAAAGTTCTCATTTTATCCATGTAAGCACTTGGGATGAATCGAATGAAGCAAATTGTCCATATCAGGCATGAATGCACAAGATGTGACAAATGGGGGTTTTTCCAACGCTTTCATGGTATAATATGTTCCGAGCAACAGCCTAACTTCAGTTAGAAAGAAGGTTTATGCATTGGCTAAACGTGTTAAAGAACCGAAGCCGGATTGGATTCGGATCAAATTGACAACCGGCGATAACTATCAGGAAATGAAAACGATGATGCGTTCCAAAACGCTGCATACGGTATGTGAGGAAGCACGGTGTCCGAATATTTATGAATGCTGGGCCAATCGAACGGCCACTTTTATGATTTTGGGCGATATTTGCACAAGGGCATGCCGTTTTTGCGCGGTGAATACAGGCTTGCCAACGGAGCTTGATTTGCAGGAACCAGAACGTGTGGCGGAAGCTGCAGAGCAGATGAATCTGCAACACTGCGTCATTACAAGTGTAGCTCGTGATGATCTGAAGGATGGAGGAGCTACAATTTTTGCAGAGACGGTGAAGGCCGTACGGCGGAGGTTGCCATTGTGCAGCGTTGAAGTACTCATTCCAGACTTTCTCGGTGATCGGGAATCTTTGCAGATTGTAATGGATGCCAAACCGGACATTCTGAATCACAATATTGAGACGGTTGAGCGGTTGTCAGACAAAGTGCGTGCCAAGGCAAAATACAAACGTTCACTGGAATTGCTTGCTCGTGCCAAAGAAATGCAACCTAACATCCCAACGAAATCAAGCATTATGCTTGGTGTAGGTGAGGAATATAATGAAATTTTATCAACAATGGATGATCTTCGCGCGGTGGACTGTGATATTATGACGATTGGTCAATATTTGCAGCCATCGGAGAAACATCTGTATGTTGAAAAGTATTATCCGCCAGAGGAGTTCGCTGCATTGAAACAGGAAGGATTAAAACGTGGGTTCAGCCACGTCGAGTCCGGCCCGATGGTACGCAGCTCCTACCATGCGCATGAACAGGTGAAATCGGCTACCAAACATGCTGAACAGGCGGCAACACACGCGTGATGGAGGATACCGGATTGGAAGAAGAAAAAAGCGCAGAACAGATTCAGGACCAACTTCAGGACCAACTTCAGGAGCAAATCCAGGAGCCAGTTCAGGAATCGGTTGTTGAAACGGTTGAAGAAAAGCCCAAAGAACCGGTCATTGTACAGATCGGCGGCAAAAATTATGAAATCGTCCAGAACCACAAAGAGGGCTGGAATCCAGAAGTCTTCCGTGATCGTTACAGTGAGGTGCTGGAGCGTTATGATTATATTATCGGAGACTGGGGTTATAGCCAGTTAAGGTTAAAAGGTTTTTACCGTGATAACCACCCGAAAGCGACAAAGGATTCCACGATCGCCAGTATGGTGGATTATATTAATGAATATTGTAACTTTGGCTGTGCGTATTTTGTGCTTCAGAAGAGCAAAGATCAGCCTCAAGCCAAAGCAAAAAGCGGTTCCTGAGAAGGACCGCTTTTTTGGTGTGTTTATTTTAGTCAAGAAATGCCGTGCGAACCCGGTTCCAGAATGGATAAGGACGGAAACGCGCGAAACTGACCTTGTGACTGGATACCTGACAACGGACGGATATCAGATCCTCCACCATCACATTCACATGATCAATGGTCATCAGTAAGCGCTGATCCTTGCGGGAGAAAATATCACAATGATGATGCTTGGGCAAAATGACCGGTGAACCAAGTGTCCGATAGACCCGGTTATTAATTGAAGCAATCTCCGCAATCTGAATGGCCTCAATGGTCGGATGAACCATGGCACCGCCAAGGGCCTTGTTGTATGCCGTGCTGCCTGAAGGCGTGGATACACAGATTCCATCTCCACGGAACATCTCGAATGTCACATCGTTAATATCGACCTGGGCTACGACGGTACCGTCCACACCTTTTAACGTAAATTCATTAAGGGCGATGTAAGAGGAATTCCCCGACTTTTTCCGAATCTCAAGCTCCAATAGCGGATATTGAACAATGCGTGGTTTGAGACGCTCCGGATCTCCCTTGCCACTCATCAGCCTGACTAATTCTCGTAATTCTTCTTTCTTCCAATCGGCATAAAAGCCGAGATGGCCTGTATGAACCCCAACAAAAGCAATATCCGGAATACGGTCGATGAAATTGTGAAACGCCTGCAGCATCGTACCATCGCCCCCGATGGAGATGACAATCTCCGGCGATTCTGCATCCAGCTTGAACCCTTCTTCCTTCGCCAGCGCATGAAACTGCTGACTGAGATCAATCGATAACTGGTCTCCGCGGTCTTGAACATAATATCTCAAGATGAAAGCTCCTTTGTGGTCATTATACTACCGATGATAATCAATTCCGCGGAAGAACACAACGTTTGGATGCATATTCAGTTAAATATAGATGAATGATTGGCTTATTTTTTGATATGTCGTCCAGGCTTGAGAATAGAACTTAATATCGCAAGGAATAACATCAACACAATGAGGCTCACAAAAATAATGATTCCTGTCAAGAAGATCAGTCCCCAGTCCGGTGTATACGTCGATAACGATGGGATGAAACCTGGCTCCATGAGAACGGGTGAAGCGGAACGCCCCATCATGGGGGTCCATAATAGCAGGACCAACACAGGTGCGATTAGCGCATGAATCGCTCTGGCAAATAAAAAGGGACCGTATCTCATGGGTGTGCTGCTAAGAATACTCATAATCTGTGCATGGACGGATAATCCGCCCCAGGAGAGAACAAAGGCTGCTGCCGCCACTTTATATACAAGTGGAATGGAAGTGCTGACACCTCCAGCCTCTTTGGCCCCCAGAGTGACTTCAAATAACCCCCCGACCAAGCTAGGAGATAAGGATGGAGGAAGTCCGCTATGTCGAAGCAATTGCTCGGTTATCCCGTATAATCCGCCAAGCCAACCGGTCTGTACAAGCAACTCCATCATGACCGAGAAGAATACAACCAGCCCTCCTACGATAATAATAAGGCGAAGGGATGAGGAGACTGCCTGGCGCAGCAGTTCACCGAATACCCGTCCGTCAGCCTTTCTTGCCTCATGCATTGCATAGATGGCCCGGACCAGTCTGTTTCTAGGTATTTCCTCCGATGGAGATGCAGAAGAGATGTCTGGCTGTGAGCCTTTTGCTGTACCCCCATGAAAACGCATGAGCATACCCACCAGAAAAGCTGCAGCGTAATGACTTGCAACCAATAACGGAGCAATGGCCACATTATGGAAGAATCCAACCGATACGGCTCCAATCATGAAGATCGGATCGGATGATGTGGTGAAGGCAACGAGGCGTTCTCCTTCTTCCCGGGTAACCAGCTTTTGTTCCCATAACTGGGCGGTCAGTTTCGCTCCTGTAGGATAACCGGATGCACAGCTCACGGCAAATACAAAACCACCGCTTCCGGGAACACGAAACAATGGACGCATCAGTGGATTCAGCAAGGTACCTAGAAAATGAACAATGCCAAAGCCGAGCAGCAACTCGGACAGCACCAAAAAAGGAAAAAGGGAGGGAAACAATACGTCCCACCAGATGGACAGTCCGCGTACACCTGCATGCCAGGTTTCCGCTGGATACAAGACCATTAACACACAAAGGATCAGGAGAGCGAGTGTGACCAGGACATGGGTGAGTCGTTGTGAAGCAGCCATGAATTCTTCTCCTTTACTTTTGGAATGGTCGGTGTGCGGAAGTCTGTGATGCTATTTGCCATCAATATATGAAAAAAAGTGGACAAACAGTACAAAATTATACGTAGAAAGCGCTTGCAAAAGTGGCTGTGTTTTTGAGTGATGTGTGCTAAAATGAGAAAAACGCCTGAACGTCACCTAATTGTCTCCAAGGTGGAATTCAAATCGGATGGAGTGATGATCATGAGTCTTGTCACCGGAATCCTGGTCTGTGCTTTTGTGTATGTGATACGTGCCTCGCTGGTACGCTCTGAGGAAGAGGACTGGCGGAGTTATTAATGGAATATCTAGTGCGCCAACCTATGTGGTTGGCGCTTTTTTTGTGTTAGGTTTCGAAGAAGGTCCTATATACAGATGGCAGGTTGTGCGTCCTGATGATTTCATGTTATATAGGACTTTTTGGTTTTTTTTGATAGAATGGAGATAAAGGCTTCTGTGGCCTGGATATTGTTACTGTTTTCACAATGTTCATGGAACGTGTAATATATGGCAAAATTCGACATCAGAAAGGGGAATCAGAGGAATGAATCCCAGTTTGAGTATTTATGACAATCTTGGCGGTGAGAAAGGTGTTCGCGCACTGGTCGAGGCCTTCTATCCAATCGTTCAGCAAAATGAGCAACTGGCTCCGCTTTTCCCGGAGGATATTCAGCCGGTTATCGACAAGCAGTATATGTTTTTGTCTCAGTTTTTTGGAGGACCAGGGCTGTTTTCCGAGGCGTTTGGACATCCGATGATGCGTGCCCGTCATATGCATTTTGAAGTGACGGTTGAACGGGCTGAGGCTTGGCTTGCATGTATGGATCAAGCTTTAACTCAGATCGGTGTGGAGGAGCCCTTGCACTCGTTTATCCTGCAGCGTTTATCCGGGCCTGCACATCATTTTGTGAATACACCGTAGTTCCGAATATGATTATAAGTGTACGGGAGAGGGATGGAAGAGATTGGAATTAGAGCCGCTATATAAGGTGAAAGTGACTTGTCATTATTGCGAAACCGAGTATGACACTTCACGGGTAAGACCGAGTTTGAAAAGGCCATACCGGACAGATTCAGATTTTTGTGCTTATTACAAGCTGGAGAATCCGGATTTTTATGTAGTTCGCATCTGTCCACAGTGCGGGTTTGCTTCCACGGAGAACGCAACGGAGCATTTGAATGATGCTCAACGCAAGGCTTTTAAGGAACAGATCGGTAATCGCTGGGTAAAACGTGACTATAGCGGAGCTCGGACACTGGACCAGGCGCTGGCTACGTACAAGCTTGCCTTGCTGTGCGCACAGGTTATACAGGAGAAAGACCGTGTCGTCGCTGGTCTGTTACATCATATAGCTTGGTTGTATCGTTATATGGAGGACCATGCACAGGAACATCGTTTTCTCGAATTTAGCCTTGAAGCTTATGTGAAGGTGTTCGAACGGGAAGGAACGGGTGGCAATGAAGCCAAACTGTTGTATTTGCTCGGGGAATTGAACCGCAGGGTAGGACGGTTTAATGAAGCAGTGCAATGGTTCAGCAAGGTCATTCATGACAAGCGGATCACCGATGCGGCCATGATTCGTGCTTCAAGGGAACAGTGGGCCGTGCTGCGTGAACAGATGATCTCCGGTAAGATGGAGTTGCCTGAAGAGATGCTTGAAGCAGACAAAGAGGCTGCGAAGCGCAGCCCCCTCTAGGTTGATCTTACATTAATTACGGACAGGACGGCTGGATAACAAATAGTCACTGTCATTGTCGATCACGGTCATGCTGGTATTACAGCAGGGAAAGACGAGTAATTTCTTTTTGCCTTCGCGGATGCGCACAAGCTCTTTCGGTTTGAGGGGGAGCAGTACGTTGTTTGCATGACAGTAGGGACATTGCTGTACATAGATGTCTCCCATCACAATATCGTAAGGCCAGCTGTTCTCAAACGGAATCATTCTTGTTCGCCTTCTGGTGCGGAAGGTTTGGAGGTTTCTTGCTTGGCAAGTTCTGCAATCTTCTGCATCAGGATATGTTGAGGCATGTGCATCAGGTGTTCCAAAGGTACGCCCAGGGATTCTGCTAATTTGACGGCTGTATCAGCCGATACTTGTAAAGGTTTCATACGTTTACCTCCTGAAAGTTACTATGAATACATGTTCAAAAAGTCTGGTTTTCAGTACCGAGAAGATGGAATGAAGCTAGAAATGGAGTAGCGGAGCGTAGGCAAACTACGTGAGCAACTACATTGTTTCCAAAGGAAACAACCTTCGTAAGCATCCGCTTATTTCGGCTGAATTTCATATTCGATGCTGATGATGCCGTTAGGCATGATTCGTAATCAAAAGTGGACTTTTTGAACAACCTCTGTAGCTATTTCTCTAGTATAGAGATATGGCACGCATAAAACCAGTTTTTAATTCAATCCTAACCATCCAATTTATAGAGAGAGGTGCCTTATTAAATGAAAACGCCATTACACCCCGTATGGGATCTGGAGTCCATTTTTAGTGGAGGTTCTTCCTCCGAGACATTCGCTGCGTATCTGATTGAACTGGAAGAGGATGTACGTAAACTGCAACATCTGTTGAACGAAACACCTGCACCGACTTCATTAGAAGAGACGACAGCGTTTGATCCCATTTTGGAACTGCTGCAAAGCTGTTATGTCCGCATATCGGAAGGATCTGCGTTTGTATCCTGCCTCTCATCGCAAAACCAGAAGGACAAGAAGGCAACCCAGCTTCAGGGGGCCATCAGTTCTATTGCTGCGATGCTGAACGGCAGCAAATCGAAGTTCGATAATACACTCAGTCAGACGTCAGATTCGGTGTGGGACGCTTGGATTGCTCGGGAGGATATTCAGCCGCTGGCATTTGTATTAAACGAGAGTCGTACACTGGCTCGTGAGAAGCTGTCGCCGGAACTTGAAGGCCTTGCACTGGATCTGGGTGTGGATGGTTACCATGGTTGGGGCAAATTCTATAACACGATTGTCAGCAAGGTGAACATTCCATTTGAGCAAAATGGGGAAATGGTCATGCTGTCGGCAGGACAAGCTGCCAACAAACTGAGTGATAGTGATCGGAATGTACGCGAGACGGTATTCGCAAACTGGGAACAGGCTTGGACGGATGTCGAAGATTTCTGCGCAGACACGCTGAACCACCTCGCGGGGTTCCGTCTGAAGTTATATGAGAAACGTGGCTGGGATGATATCCTCAAGGAACCTCTGGCCATCAACCGGATGTCCCGCCAGACACTGGATACGATGTGGGATGTGATTAATGGGGCCAAACCTGCACTTGTTCAATATCTGGAGCGCAAGGCAGAACTGCTGGGGGTAGACAAGCTCAGTTGGAGCGATGTAGACGCACCTGTAGGTAAGTCGAGTGGCAAAATCACTTACGATGAGGCAGCCATCAATATTGTTGAACAGTTTGCCAAGTTCAGTCCTAAACTTTCTTCTTTTGCAGAGATGGCTTTTGAGAAACGCTGGATCGAAGCAGAAGACCGCCCAGGCAAGCGTCCAGGTGGATTCTGTACGTCTTTGCCACTTAGCAAAGCAACCCGAATTTTCATGACCTTCTCCGGGACACCATCTAATGTGTCGACTCTTGCGCATGAACTTGGTCATGGATATCATCAACACATTATGGAAGAGTTGCCTGCGTTGAATCAACGTTACGCGATGAATGTGGCTGAGACAGCGTCCACGTTTGCTGAATTGATTGTAGCAGATGCCCTTGTACAGGCGGCAACAGATGAGCAAGAGAAGCTGGCTTTGCTGGAAGACAAGATACAGCGAAGTGTGGCTTTCTTTATGAATATCCATGCCCGGTTCCTGTTTGAGAATCGTTTCTATGAACAACGCAAAAAAGGTCTGGTTAATGCGGATGAACTATCCAAATTAATGGTGGATGCTCAGCAGGAAGCGTTCTGTGGTGCACTTGCATCAGATCATCCGCATTTCTGGGCATCCAAACTGCATTTCTATCTGACAGGTGTGCCATTCTATAACTTCCCATACACGTTTGGGTACATGTTCAGTGCAGGAATCTATGCGAGAGCACAGCAAGAAGGAACAGCATTTGCAGATAAATACGATGATTTGTTACGGGATACAGGGCGTATGACGGTCGAAGAACTTGCGCAGAAACATCTGGGTACGGACCTGACACAACCGGAATTCTGGCAAAATGCTGCGGACTTGGTTATTGCCGATATTGAGCAATTTTTGCAGATGACAGCAACCAAATAATAGGTTGAACATAATAGTATGAATATATATGAAAGGCTGTAATTCCGTGTTAACAGACACGGGGTTACAGCCTCTTTTTGTTCGCAATCCTAATTTTTGATAATTAAATATTTTGTCGCAAATGAACGAAAAAACTCACTTTAAGGAAGGGTTATGGCAATTAATTGTGCAAATCATAGTTAAAAATACCCAAGTTTACCGTTGTTTGTTGAACATGCTCAAATGATGTCATATAATGAGTCGTAAGTCCTTGTGATATAGGACTATAAGCATGTAGGAGGAGTGTTATTATGAAAATTGACCAGCTTTCATTAGCACGGCAGTTAGATTTGGTATTTAAAGAGCTTGATCATGAGTTGTCAGGGTTAGATTCAGGGGTAGTTTTTGTGCAAATACGAAACAACGTAATTGGGAAGTTCGGTATTCGACATAATCCGATAACTGGACGGGATGGGCAGATGGATGTGGAAGAAGGGGGACTAAACGAAACCCAGAGATCTTCTTTTCGAGCGATGGCACTGGAGACTTTGAAATTCAAGCGCAATTGGACACATGGCGAAATATCGTACGACTTTACTGTAAGACAAGGTATGATTCTGGTAGATGCAACAATGGAGTCCAATTACAATATGGCGAGCCTCATGATTCGTTACCCTAGAACCAATACATACAAGGATTCAGATATGGAGTCGACCTCATAATTCGATACACAAGAGAAAGCGGCACTTCCGAAGAAGGCCGCTTTTGGATTCTGCTTAGCTCAAGCAATAATTACGAGCTTACGAACGACCCGATAATTGCTGCTCAGCGATTTGCACCAGACGTTTAGTGATGTATCCACCCAGAGAACCTGTCTCACGGGAAGTATAGTTACCGTAGTAACCATCTTGTGGAATAGTTACACCCAGCTCTTGTGCAGCTTCCATTTTCAATTGTTGCAATGCTGCAGTTGCTTGGGGAACGACCAGGTTGTTGGAGCGGCTACCGCTACCTTGGTTTTGACCTCCGTACATATGTGTCACCTCCTTATGGGTTGGTGATGTTAGTATGGTTAGAGAATAAGGAAATATACATGATATGGCGTAAGGGAATATATGGGTAATTATCGGTGCACAGATCACAGAAAAAAGCCGACCCAATGCGGGTCGGCAAGTTGTATAAGGATTTCAAAATAGTTGGTGATATGCTTAAAAGCAGTATAGAGAGTGATAAGCTTGTTTAGTCTGTAGGAGGTATAACCTCAATACGTGTAAATAGCTCAACAGGCTGTTCCGGTTCCAGGCGAATCAACCCTGTCTGTTCATCCGATAAAGCCAAATTAGGTGCATCCGGGAGCCAAGTGTACGGTTCAATGCACAAGAACTGATCAGATTCACCTTTGGTAAAGAGAACCCAGTGTTTGAAAAATGCTTCATCTGCTGAATATTTCAAGGTATATCCATCTTGCCTCCGTAAGTAAGCCGTAGCCGGTTCACCTTCGGTAGCTTTCAACAGGGTATCCCAGTTACGTCCCTGCAAGTTAATGCCTTCGTTAAGAGCAGACCATTCACCCAGGGATTCCAGTTCACCTGTTGGTAGTTGTTCTTCATTCTGACCGTATATTCCGGAAACAGGAAGTTGCAGTGTCCAGTCGGCAGGTTTACCGTCTAACAAAAACCATGTATGATAGCCCATCCCAAAAGGAGCAGGCGTTAAGCTCAGATTGGTGACTCGCAGACGCTGGCTAAATACAGCGTTTTGCAGACTGAACGTCATCTCAAGTTTCAGAGGAATCGGGAATTGAGCCATCCAGTGTTCTTCATTTTCAGTCAATAATTCGGTCGTAATTGCACATCCGTCTTCATCTTCCTCGATATCACTGACACACCAGGATTGGGTACGGTGGAGACCGTGAATATGGTTGTCATTCGCCGTGTTCTGATCGAACTGGTAACGGACACCTTCATATTCGAATTGTCCCCGATGAATGCGTCCTGGTGGAATCAGGAGAGGAACGCCAAAATGGTACGGCTTCTGCAGATAAAAGGCAAGATCGTCTTCATCCGGACGGCGGACGATATCTCTGTCCTGCACTAAATCCCGAATAGAAATAATATTATTTCCAAGACGCGGCAGCAGGGTAATTTCCAATTCACGGCTATGTAGGATATACGTGTCGTAACCATTCCATTGGCCTTTGGTCACTTGTTTCATATCGATGCTCCTTTTCCCACTTGAAATCTGTCTGCAAGCAGTTGTGATGATTGTACTGCTGCAGGCGTGTCATTGTGTACATGCCAGCTATTTCCTGCGATGCTTCTTGTGAAGCAGGCATGATAATAAGCAATTCCATCATAACAGATTTCAGTGTCTCGGGTAAAAAAGTTCAACTCATTTTGACATTCGCGCCTGTGCGCATTAAGATGGAACTCTGAAAGAATTATTCAAATTGAATGATATGAAATCGATGACAGGGATAAGTAGGCCAAGAGAATTCTCATCAGAAAGCCGGTGGTTGATGCGAACCGGTGTGAGCTCTTTACCGAATGGACCCTTGAGTGTGGATTTGAACAGGTTAAGCCAGAGACGAGCTTGCCTCACTAGAGTCTGCCGTATAATCCACGTTACGGAACAATGAAGGCATTTCTTCAGCTTGACTTGATTGAGGGTCAGGGGCAATGGAAGAAAAGCGAATAAGGGTGGCACCACGGTCTCACGTCCCTTGCGGATGTGGGGCCTTTTTGCGTTCGCAGAGAATGGCAGGAGCTTTTTATATACAATCAGGGAGGCGTTAAGTGCAATGAAAACAGTACTTTCAGGTATTCAACCAAGCGGTAAGCTTACATTGGGCAACTATATTGGTGCAATCAAAAATTTTGTAAAACTCCAGCATGACTATCAATGTCATTTCATGGTGGTTGACCTTCATGCCATCACCGTGGCTCAGGAGCCAGCGGCATTGCGTGAACAGTCGGAAGCGGTAGCTGCGCTGTTTATTGCAGCAGGTATCGATCCTTCGAAATCTAACGTATTTCTCCAATCCCATGTACCGCAGCACGCAGAATTAGGCTGGTTGATGACGACGCTGACCTCCATGGGTGAGCTTGAGCGCATGACTCAGTTTAAGGATAAATCATCCGGTAAAGATTCCGTGGGTGCAGGACTTTTTGTGTATCCATCATTAATGGCGGCTGATATTCTGTTATACAATGCTGATCTTGTACCCGTAGGTGAGGATCAGAAGCAGCATCTGGAACTAACACGTGATCTGGCAGGACGTTTTAACCACCGTTATGGGGAGTACTTCACCATTCCCGATCCGTATATCCCACAGGTAGGTGCACGTGTAATGTCACTTGACGATGCCTCTTCGAAGATGAGCAAGAGTAACCCTAATGCTGGCAGCTATATTGCCCTGCTGGATCCGCCGGATGTCATTCGCAAAAAAATCAGCCGTGCCACTACAGATTCGGGACGTGAAGTCGTATATGATCCGGCCAACAAACCGGAAGTTAGCAACCTGATGAGTATCTACGCTGAATGTGCAGGTATGACGCTTAAAGAAGTAGCTGAGCGTTATGAAGGCAAGATGTACGGTCCGTTCAAAAAAGAACTGGCTGAAGTGGTTGTGTCTGTTATTGAACCGCTGCAACAACGATATAATGAGATTCGTGAGTCTGGCGAATTGGCCGATGTTCTGGAGACGTCAGCTCGTCGTGCAGAAGAGGTTGCTTCTCAAACGTTGAGTGCCGTGAAAGAACGTATGGGGTTTGTTCCTAGACGTAAACTGTAGTGCTGCTGAACAAAATTATAGTTAAAGAAATGAATAGTTAACATAAATAAAGAGGAGCCCTATTAATGGACTCCTCTTATTTGTGCGTTCAAACATGCGTTAGAAAATGACCTGCTTAAGAAGTGGGCTCTGAAGTAGCCGAGCGAACTTCCTGACGTTCTTTTTTGGCACGAATTACAAAGCCCCAGCCAATGTTGGCAATGGACAGGACGAACAGGAGCGTAGCAAGCCAACCGGAGTAAGAGATTGTGATTGCTGTAACCGTTAACAAGATAATGGATGAAAATGCGAACCATAAGGATAAACCTTTGCTCATTGGGAAAAACCTCCATCTACAAATTTAGTAAAACTCCGTATAACCTGAAGCCTACGAGCCATAATAATCTTGCAAGCTTGCAATTAACATTACAGACACAGATTGAAGGGAGATTATAAATATGGCTCAAGGATCTCGTTCTAACAACTTGGTGGTACCTCAAGCAAATTCAGCATTGCAACAATTGAAAATCGAGGCTGCACAGGAACTAGGTGTAACTATCCCACAAGACGGTTACTATGGTAACTACACTTCCCGTGAAACAGGATCTTTGGGTGGATATATCACCAAACGTCTGGTACAAATCGCTGAGCAGTCTCTGGCTGGGTCTGGCAAATAATTCATCTTAACCAACAGCAATAAAACAGGATAAACAGAAAGCCCGGGGCGGAAACGCTCCGGGCTTTCTCGCGTATCAGTTCCTATGTCTGATTGTGCCTTGCCATGCTCACTTCGTCAAGGGCGTGCAGATAAAAGTTTTTTATCCATCTTCTCATCGCTTAACCAGCCTACATACGTATCAATCGTTTCAAAATTCCGATCCATCACAATTACTGCGACAAATGGATATTGTTTCCGGTGTCGATAACGTACATCTGCCCAGCGGACCTTGTAACCGGCAGGTAGTTCTTCCACTTCTGCCACCGCATAGGAGGTGAAATAGAGGAAAGCACTGACTTCCGGTGATTTGCGTGAAGCAGCAACAGCCGCATGAGTAGAAGACGAGGCGTGCAGACTCCATACCAGATTAGAACCGTCCATTTTACCAATCACATAACTGCCGTCCTCAACTCGTTTAACCACATGCCAGCGATTCCAGGATATCGTTGGAATGACGATGTATTTTGCCTGTTCTGGGCTGTTGTCGAGACGTCTGACTTTTCTGACCGCTTGTGCACGAGCAATCGTTCGCCATATATAATATAAACCGGTCAAACTATACAGCGTAACGAAGAGTGGTGCAGGGGCGATCAGATCAAAGGCCCATAACAGGATAGCTACGACATGCGTAGTGAATAGAAACGGATCAAAAATATGAATGATATTCCAGGCGATCCAGCGTTCCGTAAAAGGCCGGGCGGCTTGGGTTCCATAGGTATTGAACAGATCGGTAAATACGTGAACGCCTACGGCTACAGCGGTCCAGGTGGCAACGTGTCCAATGGGAACACCAGGGAATATCAGGGCAATGACGCCGGTGATGAGCAGAACCCATAACAGGAGAAATGGCAGAGAGTGTGACAAGCCCCGATGATTCCGAATGTAAAGCGAATTGCTCTTGAGACGTAACGCAGTATCGATGTCAGGGGCCTGGGAGCCAGCGATTGTGCCAACCATTACCGCAGCTGCAAGCATGGGGCTCGTCGCGACAACAGGATCGACATAAGCCAGACCAGCTAGACCAATCCCCATGACAAAATGTGTAGAGGTATCCATAAACGTCTCCTTTGTGTGGTGTATCGTTCTAAGGCATATTACTTCTCTATCTAGGTGATACCCATATATAGTGTATAATATCCGTCTGTCCGGATGCAAAACATCCCTAATTTCAAAGTTATGACAATAACCTGGTCCATACCCAATAAATGTACGCAGTTTGTCAAACTATTTTGGCATTTCCTATGATAAACTTTATATCGGATAGAGAGAGAATTTTTGCCAGAGCATACGCGATCAGCATGTTTCATAAATATTTATGGGCATTGTTACGTCAAACCGTTACAATAATATAGAATCTCATAAAAAGTAGGTTTCTTTGAATACATATGTCACAGTAGATGGATGAAGCGAAACAAACGTGATTTTAAGTTCACATATGTATGCGTATTCATAAGAGAAGATACAGAAGGGAAGAGGAAGATGCTGAAAAAGTACAAATGGACATGGATGCTGCTCGGGCTCGCACTCATTATGGCTGTGTATCTGATGTGGGGCACCGTATTTGCCAGTAAGGAAAAATTACCCGAGATTCGCGAGATCCAATCCTTTTCCATGGAAAATGTAGATGGCAGTACGGTATCACTAGAGGACACCCAAGGGAAAGTCCGTTTGTTCTACTTTTATTTCACCAGTTGTCCAGATGTCTGCCCTATTACGACGTTTACGTTATCCCAAGTGCAGGATCTGTTGAAAGAGAACGACACCTTCGGTAAAGATGTCTCGTTTGTATCCATTTCATTCGACCCGAAAGTCGATACGAGAGAGAAGATTAAGACGTTTGCGGACCGCTTCCATGCGGATTATTCGGGATGGTACTTCTTGCGAGGGGATATGGACAAAACAAAACAGTTCGCCAGGGATTCATTCCAGATCCTGATTGAAGGGGAGAATAAGGACGATTTTGCCCATATGAATATGATTGGCTTGGTGGATCAGAATAACCAGCTGCGCAAGGTATATAATGCGTTTAATACAGAGGACGTTGTGCCTGCTGTAATTGCCGAGGATATTCGCAATCTGATCAAGGAATAACCATCGGATAACTGTAAAGGCTGCCTTCAGGTTGGATATCAACCTAAGGCAGCCTTTTGACATTTCTTTTAAAAGGAAGGATGTTCAGGGTATTGGATGTATGTCTCTAACCCGGCTTTCTCCAGCTGGGCAATGATATACTCATCAGGTGTTCCTTCCACACCCGCATATCCTCGTCGTGTATACATCTGAACTGCATCCGGGAAAGCATCCCGAAGCACACCTCTAATTTTTTTGCCGGAACTGTCATTATCCATAAATAAATAAACTTCATCATATCCGACTTGTTTGCGCAATGTCTCCAGCTTAAGTGAATTAAGGGTTCCAAACGTGCATAAAATGTTGATTTCGGGTCCAACCAGACGTTTCAGTTTGCTTCGATCATTCTTACCTTCCACAATGACATGAATAGGCATGATATTCACCTCTTGTTCGAGAGCTTATGTCGACATTCCCCGGGAAATGTTACAGCGAAAATCGACTGATTATATAAAATGGACTCCTTTCTTTACACGTTTGCTAAGTGGATAGAACAACCCATCAAGACAATTCTCTGAAATCTTATCTCATGTGCATCATTAGGTCAGTAATAGCTAGCAGTGGCCGTTCCGGTTACGGATCGTTCTTCCGATCGCTGTTGTCTCCATATATTTCTGATTTACTTTTATAAAGTTAATATTTGGAGACAAAGGCGAACGCTACCGCTTCTTCAAAATTGATTCCGTCCCCTTCACTACTTTTGGCAAATTATTCAACCTTAATGATCTTCAATAAGATAAAACCATCGGTGATTGTGAAGATAGATTTCCCATTTAGCTTTTATCAACGTGTAAAACGGTAGTCCATTTTATATAGTTTAGCTGTAAATGGGGGAATGATGCAAAGCTAATGAAAATACTGGCCTAATTGATGCCATAACGGTAAGGAGACAGAGACTGATCGAAATTTAATTTAATATACTTTTCGGATCGGCGAGGGAAGCTTCGCGTCTGGATGTATAGTATGGAAGCAGCAGCATACCTATCATTAACAAAACAAAGGCGATGAAATAGGGCGATAACCCAACACGGAGTTGTCCGGCTGTGATGGGGCCGATAAATGAGCCGATGGAAGTTGCGATGGATTGCAGCGAGAAAATGCGGCCCAACCTGCTTCCTCCACTCAGACGAATAAATAGGGTTGCCATAGCTGGAAAGATAACGCCTTTGGACATCCCGAGTACAAATAATACGGTAGACAACGGGATTTGCGGAATGGCGGCCATTGCAAAAAAACACAAGGACATCAGCAGCACACCCGCAACCAGACGCAGTTTGGGAGAATATCGGTTGAGAAATAACATGCTCAGTGTGAAGAGAGCTCCAATACTGATAATGGAAAATAACAACCCGGTAGACATGATGGATGAATGCCCTCCTCCCCGCAGGGGCAGCTCGAAGAAGAGAATCCCTTGAGCACAAGCAATAACCAGAGGCAGGGCAAAGTATCGCCAAGACACCGGCAGGAATGCACTTTTGGCATCTGCTGGTGAAACGTCAGGTTTGGCAGGTTCAGTCACTCTCTCATGCTGCTTGACGATGCCACGAGGCATGGTCATGAAAGCAATCACACCTGTAAGAATGAGCAAGTAACCCAAGCCTGAGAATGTAGCAGAGAATCCCATGGAACCCACAATAATCGCACCGGCTGCGGGAGATACCACAGAAGCGAGGGTATGTACTACCCCGTGTCCTGACATATACTTTCCCTGTTTCACTGGATCACTGGATAACTGTGCAAGCAGGGCAAGACATGCCGGAGACAGGAAGGCCAGTACAAAACCGCTGACGGAACGCAGCGCCAGCAGTTGCCAAGGTGTCTGAACATAGGCTTGCAAGAGCAGGATGATTCCTGCCCCGAGCAGACTGAATACAATGTAGCGGCGACTGCCATGTTTATCGATTTGTGTTCCAGCAATGAGATTGCCAGGAAGATGCGTTAAGGAATAGATACCCATCATCCAGCCAATGAAAGTAGGGGCAGCTCCCAGCGAGATGGCAAAAGGGGTCAGAATGGGATACTGGGCGTGCAGGTCAAATACAGCAAGGAACAAAAAAAGGTATAGCCAGATGGCCGTTTTCACATAAGCCCCTCCTTGTTAAGCGATGCATGTGCAAACTACAGGTCTTGAACGTGTTCCCGTTCGCCAGCAGATCCTTATGGTACTACTTGTACGCCTGGCGGGACGAACTTAGACCGTTTATTTTTAAGGGAGAGGGCTTAGCTGACAGCAGCTTCGGAAATCATGTATAATATTCGGGAGTGTTACAAATGAATTCTAATACGGAAGGTGTAATCATGAACATAGAAGTAATCAAAGAGTTTCTGATGCAGAACTGGTTGGTGATCGTGGTTGCATTGATCATATTGTTCTTTGTTCTGAATGTGGTCAAAACCGTATTGAAATGGTTGATTGCCATCATCATTATTGCGGCTCTACTGATATACAGCGGCATCTCCATTGATCAGATCAAACAAACAGTGACAGACGTACAATCCAGTACGATGGACACATTGAAGAAAGAAGCAACCAGCATGATGCTTAAAGAAGCTTCCAAAGCGACATACGTCAAAGGACAGGATGGAGCGTTCACCATCACAAGTCCCAATGTCGAGATTAAAGGCAGAGCGCAATCGGATAAAGTCGATGTGACCTTCCGCGGCATTTCACTTGGCGAATGGAAACTCGACAATGAAACCATCCGTACGTTTGTCGAACAGGCACAGGAGAACAAAACAGCACCAGCATCGTAGTAAAGGGGGAATCGGTACGTGCTGCAGAATTGGCTGGACAGCCTGAAGGAATTGAATGGCATCACGATTATGCTGCTGCTGATTGTGGCTGCTTCATTATTGCAGGGCTGGTCCAGAGGGGCTTCGCGTTCAGCAGGCAGACTCTTCGGATTCCTGATGGATGGCATTATGGCGGTTATTGGTATTCTGTTGTCGATCGGTTTAACGTTATGGCTTGCACCATATGTACAGCAGTGGTTGTCTGAGTATGCTTCAGCCATGCCTAACCGTGAGTTGAACCGGTGGGAACAGATGTATTATACGTTGGTTACGGCGATTGCAGATTTTCCGCTGATGCGGTTCGCTGTATTATTTGTACTGAGTTATGGACTCATCCGATTGGTTCTCGGATTGCTCTCTTCATTTATTCTTAGCAGCAGGCAGGGATCAGCCGAGGAAAGTGCGCCGAAAGGTATGCTTAGTCGGCTGACGGGTGCAATCATTGGCACAATCATAGGCTCCGTCCGTGGAATGATAGTTATTGCGGTCTTGTTCATGATTGTCAGTCTTTACCCCGGGAGTATGTTCAGCCGATATGTGGAGGCATCTCCCATCTATATGCAAGGGGCCAAATCGGTGATCGAACCTTTGTCTGGTACGTTTATCAAGGACAAGCTCCCTGTATTTACACAGGCTGTGCAGAAGGAACTGGGCGGCATCCTGCAACGCAAATATGAAGTCATTGACCATAATATTCCGACGGACATTGAATCTGCCGCGCGTGAGGTTGTCAAAGGCCAATCGACGGATGAAGCCAAAGCAAGAGCGTTATATGACTGGGTAGGTTCACGTATTCAGTATGACTATGGTAAAGTGGATGACTATGAACAAAAGGGCATATGGCATGAACAGAATCCGCAGAATACATTTGATACACGCAAAGGCGTATGTATTGATTATGCCCGTCTCTATGCTGTGATGGCCCGTTCACAAGGACTCGAAGTCAAAGTCGTTACAGGACTTGGGTATAACGGCCAGGGCGGATATGGTCCCCATGCATGGAATGAAGTGTATTTAAGCGATTCCGAGAGCTGGGTTCCGCTTGACCCGACATGGGCGATCAGTGGAGACTGGTTTAATCCTCCGAATTTTGCCGACACCCATCTAAAGGATCAATCAGCTTAACATTACAACGGACATGGGTCCGGAATATGACGACGTTGCCAGGTTATCATGCCGAAAAGAATCAGTTTGAGCGGTATGCATCAAGTCATGAAAGAGGTAGGATGGATGAAAAAGCATTCCAATGAGAAGGATGAACTTACAGACAAACGGCGATTCAGTTACCGAATGAACGTATTTTTCTTCGCTTCCTTTGTTATCTTTAGCGTTATTATTGTACGTTTGGCATTTTTGCAATTTGTCGAAGGGCCTGAACTTAGTCAGGAAGAAGCAAGTAACATTACGAAGGATGTACCGCTTCCTCCTGTGAGAGGCACGATCTACGATTCTACAGGTGAGGTGAAGTTGGCTTACTCCAAGCCCATTCAGTCTCTATACCTGACGCTGTATAAGAATTATGGGGATGTTGATGGGAAACCGAGTCCTAACATAGGGGAAGTGCAGGATATTGCAACCCGGTTGCATGATGTGTTCGAACAGTACAAGCTGAAGGATTCAGAGTCACTTACAGTGGAGCAAATTATTGAAGAGATGGACTTGAACTCCCGCAAAGCGAACGGTTTTATGCCGCGTCTGATCAAGAGTGATCTGTCCGAGGAAGAAGTCGCTTATTTCCTCCAGCATAAGGATGAGTTCAAAGGCATCCAGATTGTTGAGGAAAGTGTGCGGTTCTATGATCCGGATACAGTGGCGGTTCAGACGATCGGATATCTGAAGAAGTTCAGAAGTTCGAAGTCCTTGAACAAATACAAAGAGGTGGACGAGGCCAATAAAACGCAAACGGATCCGGGCCTGGTGTATACGGAAAATGAATTTGTAGGCTTTGATGGACTGGAACTGCAATATCAGGATGCTCTCCGCGGCAAAAGCGGATATACATCCGTTGATGTGGATTTGCGTAATTTGCCTGAAGGTGTAGCAGGTTCTACCCCGCCGCAGAAAGGTTACGACCTGATTTCCAGCATTAACAAGAACGTTCAGGTGAAAACGGAACAGGCTATTCTGGATCAGTTGAGTTGGCTTCATCGGAATCCGGTTTCCGGTAAATTGCATCCGAATGCCAAGACCGGATTTGCAGTTGCAATGGAAGTGGATACGGGAAAAATCGTATCTGCGGCCAGTATGCCGGATTATGATACCAACGTATGGAGAACCGGCGGTATAAGCAATGAAGATTACGATAAAATAAAATATATCTATCAAAATGGTACGATCCGAGGCTTTCCGCCAGACGATACAGGCAAGCGGGCTGAGTCTGTAGTCTTGCTCGGATCCACGATCAAACCGCTTAGTGTATTGATTGGTTTGAAAGAAGGTTTCTTCACTACAAATACCGTATATTCGGATAGAGGTTCAACGACCTTTGGTGGAGACAACCGTAGAGTGCAGAACTCATCTGGGCATGTGTATGGTGCAATGTATCCTCGTGATGCGATCCGTCATTCCTCGAACGTGTTCATGATCGACGAGATTGGGAAGAAGCTGTATTCGAAGTATGGTTCAGAGGGTATTGGTGTATGGGATGATTACATGAAGCAGTTTGGGCTTGGCGTGAAGACGGAAGTTGATCTGCCGAATGAATATCCTGGTTATTTGGAATATATCCGAAGTGAAGAGAGCTCCCTCACTAAACTTGTGTATGCCTCCTTTGGTCAGCAAGGAAAATACACAACCATGCAGTTAGCACAGTACACCACGATGCTTGCGAACAAAGGAAAACGGATGGAACCACAATTGGTTAACGAGTTCCGGGATTCGGAAGGCAATGTGGTTAAGAAAGTTAAACCGAAGGTACTCAGCACGGTAGAGTTTAACGACGCCTACTGGAACGAAGTGCAACGAGGCATGGCTACCGAAGTTTCGGCATTTAGCGGCTTCCCTTATGATTTTGCCAGAAAAACAGGTACATCGACGCAACTCGTCGGCGGTAAACTGGTGGATAACGGGGTGTTTATCGCCTATGCCCCACGTAATAATCCAAAGCTTGCTGTCGCTGTGGTTATTCCCGAAGGGGGCTTTGGTTCGAGCAGTGCGGCTCCGGTTGCACGTGCGATCTTCGATGCCTATGACGAGGAATTTGGTCTCGACGGTGTACCGAAAAAAGACAAAAATAAAGATTCAGAATCGGAATCAGGCGCACAGTGATGTGATGCATTGGTTACAGAGAGGACCCTTTGGGTCCTCTTTTTTTGTATTTACTCGGAGAATGGCTCAGTAAGTTAATTAGTTGCGTTAATATGTAACTATATGAGCTGTACCGCGTTTATATAAGGGAAGGGTAAACGCGATCCGGAGAACGGGATAACGTTGATATGTCAGTGTTTACATTGAAATCGGTAGACTGGTCATTGTACGTTTCTGTTTACGAAAATGTAACCAAAAATTGAAAGACTTGACAGCTAAGCTTTGGTAGACTTGTATTAGATAGCATTAAATAAGGAATTAAACACGTTCACAATACGGATTAAATATTTTATTTTTATAGAGGAACGGGAGAGGCTTAAAACATGTTTAACCGATTGAGGAAGAAACCCATGACCGAGGAAGATACACCCGTCAACAAGCCTTCCACCGCAAGGCTGAATCTGTTTTTTTTCGCGGCATTTGTCATTTTCAGTATCCTCATTTTCAGGTTGGCCTTTGTGCAGTTTGTGGAGGGTCCTGAACTGACGTATATGGAAACGAGTCGTAATACCAAAGACATTCCACTCGCACCTGTTCGTGGTCCCATCTATGATGCGACAGGGGAAGTCGCACTCGCTTATTCCGAACCTGTACAGTCTCTCTATGTGTTGTTGTATGAGGATTATCGGAATGATGAACGTAGGCAGGAAGCAGAGGAACTGGCACATGATCTGGCGGCTGTGTTTAAGCAGTTTAATCCAGGGGACAAAGAGCAGCCGGATGCGGAAGAGATCATCAAACGACTGGATCTGGATTATCAGAAAACGTTCGGGTATGTGCCAAGATTGGTGAAGTCGGATCTATCGACCAAAGAAATTGCCTTTTTCATGGAGAAAAAGGCGGAATATCCAGGCGTGATGGTGCTGGAAGAGAACATACGGAAATATGACCCGGATGGTGTAGCGGTTCAGGTTGTCGGTTACACAAGAGAGTTCAAGCGAGCACCAGATTCCATTGCCAAATATAAAGCCATCCGTGAGGGGGCAAGTACCCAGCGTGATCCTGGTCTTGTGTACCATGAGGAAGAGAAGGTTGGGTTCGATGGGCTGGAGCTGCAATATCAGGAAGAACTCCGTGGACGAAGCGGATATCAGTCCATTGATATTGACGCACGTAATCTGCCGGATGGAACGATGCTACAGACTCCACCGGAGAAAGGCTACAGTCTGGTTTCTACCATCAACAAGGAAATTCAGATGGCTGCACAAGAGGCGATTACGGACGAACTGCGCAGACTCCCGAAGGCGATTACTGGATATGCAGTAGCCATGGAAGTGGATACGGGAAATGTGGTAGCGATGGCGAGTATGCCGGATTATGATCCGAACGATTGGGATTATGACAAAATCAAGTTTGTATTCCGGAACGGAACCACTGAGTCGTTCCCTCCAAATGATGCTAAGCCTAGTCATGCTGAATCCGTAGTACTTCTTGGATCAGTAATCAAGCCGCTAAGTGTGCTGATTGGATTAAAAGAGGGACTATTTACAGCAGGACAGACCTATCATGATCAGGGATATGCCATTCTGGGAAAAGATGGACGACAAGTGAGAAACTCGCATTCCGCTTATAATGGTTCCATTACCGCCAGAAGAGCAATCGAGAAATCCTCCAATGCGTTCATGATCGATATGGTGGGTAAGCGCCTGTTAAATAAATATGGCTCAACTAAGGGTGTTAAGGTGTGGGATGAACATATGAAAGATTTCGGATTGGGTGTCTCTACGGGTATCGATTTACCCAAAGAATACCTAGGCACTTTAGAATATAATAATGATGAAACGGAATCAGCTCTAACACGTTTGGCATTTGCCTCGTTTGGACAACAAGCGAAGTACACCACCATGCAACTCGCACAATACACGACGATGCTTGCCAATAAAGGCAAACGGATGGAACCACATCTGGTGAAGGAAATCCGTGATGCGGATGGCAATGTAGTGAAGGAAATCAAACCTAAAATACTCAACGAAGTGGATTTTGCCGATGCGCACTGGAATGAAGTTCATAAAGGTATGGTTACTAAAGTAAGTTCATTTGACGGTTTCCCATACGATTATGCACGGAAAACAGGAACATCAGAGCAGGGGACCGGACCGAACAAAAAAGAGAATGGTGTATTTATCGCCTTTGCACCACGAGATAATCCAAAGCTTGCTGTAGCTGTTGTTGTACCGGAAGGTGGGTTCGGGTCAGTCAGTGCCTCGCCGATTGCACGGAAAATCTTTGATGCATATGATGAAGTGTATGGTCTCGATGGGACGCCAAAAGGGAAAAAAGACGAAGCAAAAGACCAAGAGTAACGCAAACAACATCGCGGGAATTAGCTCTTTTAACATCGTAACCAAAAGGTTCATGAAGTGAATTAAATGTACATTTGGACAGGCAGGGGAAATAATCCCTTGCCTTTTTTTTTGGCTTCGGATAAAATTTGCACAAGGGAAACATTATTAGTCATGATTAAAACTTAATACCTTGTACAACAAAATTAGATGTGGACAATACTTTTAGGATAGGGAAAGGGGACGATTGAATTGTTAATGGTGAAGATGAGGAGTATTCAGAGGGGATTCATCACGCTAGCGGCTCTGGTGCTGGTTGTCATACTTTCAGCATGTTCAAGTGATGCGGAGACGAGCAGCGACGGCAAGCTGCAAGTAACAGCTACAACGGGCATGATTGCGGACGTAGCACGTGAGGTAGGCGGAGCATATGTTGATGTTACCGGGCTCATGGGCCCAGGAGTTGACCCCCACTTGTACAAGGCATCCCAAGGTGATATTAACAAGCTGGAACAAGCGAAAGTCATTTTCTATAATGGACTGCATCTCGAAGGTAAAATGACAGACATTCTGGAGAAAATGTCCTCAAGCAAGCTGGTTACAGCCGTTACAGAGACCATTCCAGTCGAGGAACTGCACTCAGGCAAAGATACAGGCGGTACGGAATATGACCCACACGTCTGGTTTAACGTCAGCCACTGGATGCATGCGGCAGAGGCCGCGCGCGATACGCTCGTGGAGGCGGATCCGGATCATGCGGAAGAATACAAGGCTCAAGCAGAGGCGTACCTGGCGAAGCTCGAAGACCTAGATACCGAGGTACGTGAGAAGATTCTGGAGATTCCGGAAGCAAGCCGGGTATTAGTTACTGCACATGATGCATTTGGATATTTCGGTCAAGCTTATGGCATGAAAGTGATGGGGCTTCAGGGCATCAGTACAGCAGCTGAATATGGTGCAAAAGATGTTAGTGAACTGAGAGATTACCTCGTGGATAACCAAATCAAAGCCGTTTTTGTTGAATCGAGTGTACCTGCCAAAGCGATGGAAGCCATCATTGCCGGTGCAGCTCAAAAAGGGCATACGGTCAGCATTGGTGGAGAACTGTTCTCGGATGCCATGGGGGCTGAAGGAACAGAAGAAGGCACATACATCGGTATGATTCGCCACAATGTTGAGACGATTGTAGAAGCCCTGAAATAATGAATCCTATGAAGAGAGGAGTTACAGGATTATGAATGATACCATTTTATCGGAACAAACTCCTACGCAACTGAACAACAGCCACTTGCAGGGAACGCAGCCAACATCGGCTCCTCTTAGTGTGAGGGATTTGGCCGTTGCGTATCACAAAAAGCCGGTGCTTAGCAGTGTATCCTTCGATATCCCGGAAGGGCAGCTTATCGGAATTCTCGGACCGAATGGTGCCGGGAAATCGACTCTGATCAAAGCCGTTCTGGGACTGGTACCGAAGATGCATGGTGAGGTACGGATCTTCGGACAATCGTACCGGGAACAACGGCGTCGTATTGGATATGTACCCCAACGGGAATCGGTCGACTGGGATTTCCCTACGCATGCACTCGATGTAGTGATGATGGGACGGTATGGTCATCTGGGCTGGTTCCGTCGTCCGGGGAAAAAGGAGAGGGACCTGGCAGCACACTGCCTGGAGCAAGTCGGCATGGGCGATTACATGTACCGTCAGATCAGTCAGCTGTCTGGTGGACAGCAGCAACGTGTCTTTCTGGCGCGGGCACTCGTGCAAGACGCAGATCTGTATTTCATGGATGAGCCGTTTGCAGGTGTGGATGCTACCACGGAGAAAGCGATCATTTCCCTGTTGGAACAGTTGAAGAAACAAGGCAAGACGGTACTGGTTGTTCACCATGATCTGGCGACAGTCGAGGAATACTTCGACCATGTGCTTTTGCTCAATGGACGACTGGTGGCAGGTGGCCCGACGAGCGAAGTATTTGTACCAGATACACTGCAAGAGACGTACGGAGGCCGGATTGCCATGATCGGAAGCCGGACGGAGAAAGGCCAGGTGTAGTGCATGTGGAACTGGATCGTTGCCATCTTGTCCGACCCCAATACACGTTGGATATTGCTTGGCTGTTTGTTGCTTGGATTCAGTAGTGGAATTATTGGCTCCTTCACCTTCCTTCGTAAGCAGAGTCTGATGGGGGACACCCTTGCTCATGCTGCTCTGCCTGGGATCTGTATTGCATTTATGTTGACGGAAACGAAGTCCGTAGGGTTATTCCTGTTTGGTGCGCTGGTGGCCGGTATTGTCGCTACCTTCGGAATTTCGTGGATTACACGCTACTCCCGGATCAAGCAGGACGCGGCGATGGGCATCGTGCTGACCGTATTTTTCGGGATTGGTGTAGTGATGCTTACGCGCATCCAACATGGGGCGAGCGGAAGCCAAAGCGGACTTGATAAATATTTGTTTGGGCAGGCGGCATCCATGGTCATGACGGATGTGTATGTCATGGGTGGTGTATGTCTCGTACTACTGATCGCCTGTCTGGCCTGGTTCAAGGAATTCAAACTGGTCAGCTTTGACCCTGGATTTGCAAGAGGTATGGGACTGCCAGTTGCCATGTTGGAGCAGCTCATCCTGCTCTTGACGGTGATCGCCGTGGTGGCAGGAATTCAGGCCGTTGGTGTCGTTCTTGTTGCAGCCTTGCTGGTAACTCCAGCAGCAGCGGCACGTTGCTGGACCGACTCACTCGCACTGATGGTGGTGTTGGCAGGCATATTTGGTGCATTGAGTGGAGCGACAGGTACCATCTTCAGCACACTTGTACCTAATCTGCCGACAGGACCTGTAACGGTTCTTGCGGCTACAGTGTTGTTTGCCGGATCAGCCTTGCTCGCTCCGCGTCGTGGATTATTAGCTCGACGGTTACGCAGTATTCAGGCGAAGTCCGCGTATATGCGTGAAGAGCGGGCTACACTTCAGACTCTCGCCACACAGCGGAATCAGCAGGAACGGGGGGAGATGTAATGGCAACATTTTGGATCATCTTGACGGCCATATTGGTATCTTCTGCTTGCGCCATCCTCGGTTGTTTTCTGATCCTGCGGCGTATGGCTCTGGTTGGTGATGCGATCAGCCATGCGGTTCTCCCCGGTATTGCGATTGCTTTCCTGTGGAGCGGTTCCAGAGATTCTTTGTGGATGCTGCTCGGTGCAACGGTGTTTGGACTACTGACGGTATTCTTCATACAGAGTTTGCAGGCGGGTGGCCTTTCGTCTGATGCCTCCATCGGAATTGTGTTCACAGCACTCTTCGCAGTAGGGGTCATTCTCATTAGTTTGAACGCTCAGCACATTGATCTGGATCTGGACTGTGTCTTGTTTGGTGAAATCGCTTATGTGCAGTGGGATACGTTGACCCTTGGGGGGACGGATGTTGGACCGAGAGCAGTCTGGATGCTGGGTATCACTTTGCTGGTCATCCTCGTCGTCATCGGACTGTTCTACAAACAGTTCAAGCTGTGTGCCTTCGATCCGGCGCTGGCTGCTGCCTGCGGCATTCCAGTAGTGTTGTTCCACTATCTGCTTATGGGGCTCGTTTCCATGACGTCCGTAGCTTCATTTGAAAGTGTGGGTTCAATTCTCGTGGTGGGGATGTTGATTGTACCTGCGGCGACGGCTTACCTGCTCACAGATCGTCTGGGTAAAATGATTCTGTATGCCGTCCTGATCGGGGCTGCTTCCTCGGTTGGAGGTTACATCATGGCATACGCCTTGGATGCGTCCATTGCGGGCTGCATGGTGGCTGTTGCTGGGATTTTGTTTGTTCTCGCACTGCTGCTGTCCCCAAAACATGGCATCGTATTCCGTTACGCTCGTCGCAAATTCGCAGCACGTTAATTCATAGAGGTTGTAAGCCGTCTGCCTTGCAGGCGGTTTTTTGATTCGTCTCAATTTGCTTACACTCAACTCATTTAAATGGGATAGTTGGCTAACGGTTGTTGCGTTAATCCTGTGTTGATGCATAAATAGCAGAGTTATAAAAGCGGTAAGATCCCACTAATCCCAATAGCAGCTCCTCCTGCCGGAGTGAGCTGCTATTGGGATGCCTAAAGGTGACAATGAGATAGATTAGATAGATATAACAATCCTTACGGTTTTAAAGGCACCCGATGAACCCCTTGGCTTCCTCCCGGCGCGGTTCCGAGATATAAATATTTCCCCTGGCTTACGGCTGTGGTGATGCCATACAATGTTCCTTCAGGATCATGCCAGCTATTCAGAATCTCTCCTTCTGGTCCATATTCTGCGACAAGTCCATGTTTCACCGGCGCGCTGGCTCCATTTAACAAGGACTGTGGAACTTTGGACATTGTCGCCGCTAACCAAGGATGACTATGCATGTAATCGGCAAAAGACAGACGGGTTGTGAATACCCCTACCCAAAAGTGTCCCTGGGCGTCACGGGTGATATTGTCCGGAAACCCAGCCAGATTCTCTGCAAAAATATCAAAGGTGCCTTGTTTGGGCCCCTTCAACCAGTACCGGGTCAACTGATAATGATACGATTCGGCTACAAGCACGAAATCTTCTTCGGCAGATAATACGACCCCATTAGCAAAATATAAATCCTTAAGCAGTACAGTTGTTTGCTTGGTCAGCGGATCATATTTCAACAATCGTCCATGCGGTTTATTCTCGGCGATTTCTTTGAACATGACCTTGCCATAGTTAGAGGTATCGGAGAAATATATCGATCCGTCTTGAGCAATGTCCAGCTCGTTCGCAAGGTAGATCGGCCCTCCATCTACTTCATTGGTTAGTACTTCGATATTTCCGATCGGGTCAATGGACAGCAGCCCTTTCTGAATATCCGCCACAATCAAATTACCGGCAGCATCAAATTTTAGTCCATTAGGTGTTCCGTGGGTATCGGCGAACACCTCTGCTGGCTGCGCCTTACCCGCCTCGTCAAAGGTAACTCTATAAATTTTGCCGTCGGAGTCACCCGTATACAGCCGCCCTTTTTTATCAAAAGTGATAAATTCCGGGAACTTCGCGAGGTCTGTAACCAGTTCAGCGGAGCTAAGTTTGTTGTTTTCTTTCCAGGGGCCATCCTTCTCAAAAGAAGGAGCAGCAGGTGCAGACCAAGCAGCAGGTTCTACCGGGGCGGGCATCAGCAGAAAAACAGCGATTCCCAGCACAATTACCCCGAGCAGGGCAAGGCTCCATCTACGAAGTTGTTGACCAGTGGAACGTTTACGTTGTTTTTGTTCTGTTGACATTAGTAATCCTCCTAATATTGTTTGCGGGGCGATGTATGCTTTTAATACAGTGTTTTCTTAAAGAAACAATGTTACCGATGACCCAAAAAAATACCAATTAAAAATTGGCATCAAACATTTTTGGTAACACTGTTTCTTATGGGAATCATCGTAACCAAAAAGTTATACTGGTGTCAAACCTTTTTTTCAACGTGATAGCTTCATTGACAATCTTTCTACGAATGGTTAGAATGCCTGTTAGAAGTCGGCAACTCTGTTGCTGTCCAGTAACATGATAACCGAATGAAGGTGATCCTTATCAGTAAAGAAGACAAGCCTTCACCATCCAGGGGGCGGGCATTAAAAACATATCAGGAAGCTCGTCGACAAAATACGGAAAATCTCCGAAAGCTTGTGGTTGATGCGGCTGCAGCTATTTTGCAAGAAGAGGGGCCTGAGGCCGTCACTGTGCGCAGAGTATCGCAAAAGATGGGCTGCTCCACCAAAATCATTTACAGTTTGTTTATCAATAAAGAAGGTCTTGCCCAGCAGTTGTATCTGGAGGGTTGTAAATTGCTGGCGAAGCGTTTTGATGAAGTGCCGCCGTCCTCTGACCTCATGCAGCATTTGCTCGATTTGGGCGAAGCCTTCTGGCAGTTCGCGCAGGATTATACCAGTTACTACAAGCTGATGTTTGGAGGAGCTTTTGCCGAGTTTAAGCCGGATGCAGAGAGTATGCAGGGAACGATGACTGCCATACGCCGTTTGCTGATTCTAATCAGCACCGCTCAGCAGCAAGGGCAGATTTCGGACCAGGAAGATACCGGGACTCTTGTAAGCACGATATGGGCATCGCTGCATGGTGTAATCCATCTGTATATGGGTGGCTTCCTCGGTGATGTAAAAGCAGCCCATACCATATACAAACAAACAATGGATTTGATGTCCCAATCCTTGTTTGCAGCAAATAAGCTAGACAGAGCATAATTACATTTCATCTTGGCTGTGCGGAGTAAGGTTAAACTAGAAGCGGTTAAAAGCGGTTCATCCTGAATGGGGTGAACCTTTTTTGTTTAAGAATGTATACGATACAAAAAAGTATGGATAACTCCGAATAAGAGGGGAGGGATGGTGTACATAGCTTGGAAGAGACACCACTTGTATATAGTAAGAAGGTTCAATCGTGAGTGGGTTCTTTGTTGCATATAGATGATCTGTGGTAAAATGTCGTTAGCTGTGACGTCCGGAGCGTCCGTTTTTACGGATGCCGGGCGATCTTGTTGTGAAAGAATGTTTAAAATTAGATAAAGAGAACCTTTAAGTTGAACTGGAGAACCATTGTGGAACGGAAAGGGCAGAAAGGACTTAGAGAAACGAAGTGGTCGCGTTTATAACCGGATTTTCTCCATTGTAGATGTAATCAAGAAAATCAGGGGATAACAGCGATCGAAAGGTATTCTGCCCGCGTAGTGCCTAAATGGATATCCATGAGTTCAGCTTGGAGAGAGACAACCTAGGAGGAACTACTGTATGAGTGAACTGAAATACAAATTGCTTGCATTGGATATGGATGGAACGTTGCTTAACGATAATCATGAAATTACGCAGGAGACCGCCAAGTGGATTCAGATTGCCATTCGTCGGGGCGTGCATGTGTGCCTATCCACGGGAAGAGCCGTATTCCACGCGATGCCTTATGCGGTGCAGCTTGGGCTGGAGACACCGATGGTTACCGTTAACGGCAGTGAGGTATGGAAAGCCCCGCATGATCTGCATATGCGTCATCTGATGGACCCGGTATTGATTCGCAGAATGCAGGAGATCGGTGAGAAATATAACAGCTGGTACTGGGCATACTCCGTGGAAGAGCTGTTCAACCGTGATCGCTGGACGGACAATATTGAAGGTCTGGAATGGTTGAAATTCGGCTTCAATACCGAAGTGGATGAAGTTCGTCACCAGATTATGATGGAACTGCAACAAATGGGTGGTCTGCAAATGACGAATTCCTCACCCGTTAATATTGAGATCAACCCTGCTGGCGTATCCAAAGCAAGTGGTGTAGCCGAAGTCTGCAAGCTGCTGGGCATCGAGATGTCCGAAGTTGTTGCGGTCGGAGACAGCTTGAATGATCTGGCTGTCATTGAGGCCGTGGGTCTGGGTGTAGCGATGGGCAATGCGCAAGAGCAGGTGAAGGAAGCGGCTGATCTGATCGTAGCGAGTAACAATGAAGACGGCATCGTCGAAGTGATTCGTGAACATATTTTGAAGGGGGAGTAACCTTTGCTCGCAACCATTGCCTGGATTTTAATTGTGCTGCTGTTTGCAGTGGGAATGGCTGGAACGGTATATCCCATACTGCCTGGTGCTGTAGCCATTTTCTTCGCGTTTCTGGTCTACGGCTGGTTCTTCAGTTTTGATCCGTTCGGTGTGTGGTTCTGGATCATCCAGATTCTGATTGTGGTTGTGTTGTTTGTGGCTGATTATGTCGTCAGCGCATGGGGTGTGAAGAAGTTTGGTGGCTCCAAGTTATCGACCACGCTCAGTACCATTGGTGTGATCATTGGCCCGTTTGTCATTCCGGCATTCGGACTGGTGTTGGGACCATTTATCGGTGCTTTTATCGGGGAACTGATCGGTGGGTCTTCACCTTCAAAAGCGTCAAAAGTCGGATTTGGTTCCGTGGTGGGGCTATTTACGAGTACCGTGATGAAAATTATTTTGCAAATCGTCATGATTGTTCTCTTTATTATCTGGGTGGTAAGATTCGCCTAAACGTTCAGGATTAGCTTCAACGGGATGCACGTCCGGTGTGGAGGAAAGAAGGGGAATTCGTTTGTCTAAGAAAGAAACATTCATTAGGGGTACGCTCATTCTGGCGGCCGCTGCGCTGATCGCGAGAGTACTCGGATTGGTTCAGCGGGTGCCGCTGGAGCATATCCTCGGAGATGTCGGTAACGCATCGTTCACCATCTCCAATACGGTATATTTAATGCTGTTAACTGTAGCAACGGCGGGCATACCGAGTACACTTAGCAAAATGGTGTCGGAACGCTATGCGCTCGGACGCGCGAGTGAAGCCCAACAGATCTACCGTGCAGCCCTGATCTTTGCGGCTGTCGCCGGGGTAGTCATGTCTGCTTTATTGTGGTTCGCTGCACCTTATTATGCCACGTATGTCTCCAAAGTACCGGCATCGGTCAGCGCCATTCGAGCCTTGGCTCCAGCCTTGCTGCTGTTCCCGGCCATTGCGATGATGCGTGGATATTTCCAGGGACGCGGCAATATGACAGCGGGTGGCATTTCACAGATTGTGGAACAGTTCGCCCGTGTAGGTACAGCCATTATCGTGGCTTATGTCATGCTGCAATGGAATTACGATGATCAAACGATTGCTGCGGGTGCCTCATTTGGTGGGGTATTAGGAAGTGTGGGTGCCTTCGGTGTCATGCTGTACTTTACCTTGAAGTTGCGTCGTAGCGACCGGGCAGCCCAATTGAATTATGAACGTGCAGAGCAACTGCCAATGCGCGGCATCTACAGTGATATCTTCAAGCTGTCTATTCCAATCGTGCTGTCCTCACTTGCGGTTCCTGCCATCAACTTCATCGATTCATCCCTTGTGGTACCACTGCTTAGTGGTCAGATCGGGCTCGAAGAAGCAACAGGCGTTCTTGCGATCCTTGGGGCGAAGGCCCAAAGTATTGCGGGTATTCCTCCGATTCTCGCTATCGCTTTGAGTCAATCCTTGGTGCCTGTCATCTCGGCAGCATTTGCCCGCAAGGATGAAGCGCATCTGAAGAGTCAGGTTACACTTGCGTTGCGTATTTCGATTCTGACAGGTATGCCGATTGTCATTGCACTTTGTGCGGCAGCATATTCGGTCAACGGATTGTTGTTTACCAATCTGGATGGAACGCCGATCATTGCCTTGCTGACATTCGGTACCATTTTCCAGATTACGATGATGACCACCAACTCCATTTTGCTTGGGGTAGGGAAACCGCGGATTACGATGATTAGTGTGGCAGCAGGTGTTGTGGTCAAGCTGGTTGCAAGTCTGATCCTTGCGCCGATGTTTGGCATATACGGCATCATTATTGCAACGGCGCTGTGTTTCCTGGTTATCACGTACCTGAATCTGCGGGTCCTTCGCAAAATCGTTGATTTCTCCATCATGGGAGATCGTTGGAAAGGCTTTATTATTACAGTGTTGCTTGCAGCAGGTGTAGGATTTGCAACGAACTGGATGGGGAATACGATCTTTGGACTATTCCTGCCAGCCCGTGTATCCTTCTTGCTTACCTGCCTTGTGGTTGGTGTGCTTGTTGTGGTGGTGTATCTGGTTCTCATGGTTGTGCTGCGAGTATTGCGCAAGGACGAGCTGGGCAGTTACCCCCGTATTCTGCAAAAAATTCTCCGTCCACTTATGCGTCTTCAACGTGGAACTGGGCAAAGAGGTTAAGAATACAAGCAGCATCATTCAAACTCCAATATGTTGTGAAAATAGGATACAAGCTCTGTCTGCTGTTAAGCGGACAGGGCTTTTTGTATCGTTAAGGCGAGCTGAGTGACTGCGTTGAATACTAGCCCAGCAGGCGAGAATTAGCGGTACATCAGATATTCACATCATTCGGTTTTGCCTGCTCCATATGATCTTCAGCATTAGTGTGTGATGGTTTTTGCATCATGAGCCAGTGATGTTTTCAGCATGCCATACCGGTGTTCGTGACTCATCTCAAACAGCCATGGCCTGCGCGGTGCCGTCAGATAACCGAGACAATCCCGAGTCTGAAGCCAGTCTTGTCTGGTAATCGGTTCATAAGGCGTGTCGCCCCATACGGAGAGCAGTTCCGGACTATATAATCGTTGCCCTTCTGGAAGCCATTCTTCATCAAGTAGCGCTTGAGCGTATAATGTCTGATCACCTGCCTCGTCTTCACGATTGGTAAACAGGCCAGGCCAATATTCGGCACGCGAGCCACGATGGGGAACCGAACGTGCGAATGCCATCACTTGTGTATAGACTTGCTCCACCCCAAACAACAGAGCATATAGGCCTTTGCCAAACATGATCCGCTCATCCAACTTGCCAAAATGTTCAATGACGCGTCCTGCGAGTCCTGCTCCCCGCCCAAGAGGAAAGACGATATGATTCAGACCTGCCAGATTATGCAGATGGAATGCGGGTTTGGAGAGTACTTCTTTTTGAAAATAAGGATGCTGCACGACCCGGCTCTCGATATAATTCTGCTCATTAATAATTAATGCCACACTAAGCAGTGAGCTGCACCGTTCCAGCCAAAAGCGTTCCCAAAACGGCGTCATAAACGCCGATACGTGAAAGTGCGACAAGAGATGGAAACAGCTTCGTCCAATCCGGCGACTGTTCATATACAGCTGTAGCTGGGGATATGCATCCTGGAAAATGAGTGCATTGCATCGCTCCAGCAGCCGATACATATGATCGCGATCGCTCTGATTCTGCAGATTATGCATTAAGTCACTCTGAAGATCTGTCATGTGATATCCGCCGTTGCGAGAGACCATATGGGCCAGCAGTGCCCAATGCAGTTCAGGGTATTGCTCATAACATTCCAGATAAGCTGCCGTGCGGGTGATATTACTCCGATTATGCTCCTGGGTCAGTGTCTTAATCTCTTCCAGGATGATGCAATCTTCTTCGCAGACGAGTGCGCTTTGGACCTGGTCCGTACGTGCAAAAGGCTTGCTGCTGGCAGGTAACAGACGCTCCACCTCAGACTGTAGGGCAGCTGCCGTATCGGTATCCCACTCGATGTCACGCAATGGGTGACGAAGCTGTGCTGAGGCTTGCCATGCAGCCTGTTTGCCACGCCAGATTTCCCGGGCAGCACCCGGAATGGAACGGACAATCTGCAAGAGGGACCCGTGATGCTGTTCGCTGGAAGAATCGGTTCTGGTGGAAGTCATGACGTGACATCCTTTCATGATGTTCTGGGTTTAAATTCACAGACCATGTGGTTTATTCTAAGTATGCGCTGATTATTTGACTTCCACTCGCCAATTTGCTTCACTTAGGGTAAGACAAGGTACAGAAAGGGAGATGAACTGAATGGAACAGATTACTTCCAAACCGGCTTTTGATGTAGCCATCCAATCCCCACGTTTGACGATTGCCGTATTCAAGGCAGACTGGTGTGGTGACTGCAAATACATCGATCCGTTTATGCCTGAGGTTGAAGAGAAATATGTACGTGAACTGACTTTAATTGAGGTCGATGTGGATCAGGTTGGAACGGTTAGTGAAGAGCAGAATATTCTTGGCATTCCGAGTTTTGTGGCGTATACAGATGGGCGCGAACTCGTACGGTACGTGAACAAGCTGCGCAAGTCGAGAGAAGAGATTGAGCAGTTCCTGGATCGCGCAGTTGAAGTGTACAACACGATCCATAAATGATGTTATATAAGTTCAACGAATGAATATTTACACAGACACTCCGATGACAGAATAACCTTCTGATCACTGTTATCCCCAGATTTCTTTGATCCTATTATAAAGGGGAAATCCGGGGATAAAGGCGAAGCATATGCTTCCGATGCAGCTTTCTTTCAGAAAGCTTTTAGCTTCGCTTCTTCAGGCTATTTCTGTCCTCTCCGTTATTGTGTAAATGTTTCATTGAACCTATATAAAAGTATGACAGGTTCATGTTGTAAAAGGGTATAATAAAAAGAACGCCATTTCTCTTGAAATAGGGAAATGGCGTTTGTGTGTTCTGAACTCTGTTTAAGACACCATTCAACTGGCTATCCCCCAATACCCCAATGACCTACGGGTCATTTTTTCACCAGACGTTAACATTTTGTCACAAAGCGCGACGTCAATGAACATTTTATCCGGTATAATGAATTTAGTTGTGAAATAAGTGTCAAAGTACCGAAACAAGCGAAGGATATTCTTCGCCATCTTAAACCAACAGCGGGTGAGAAAAATTTGAAACACTTAACTTTGTTTAAATGGTTAACCGTATTAACCTGTCTTGTCATGTTTCTGGCCACTTTTGGTGGAGGCATCGTAACCAAAACGGAATCGGGCCTTGGCTGCGGAACGGAATGGCCTCTATGTAACGGAAAACTCGTTCCGGCACATACTGTGGCTTCACTTATTGAATATTCCCATCGCGCTGTAAGCGCACTGGCTGGATTGTTGTCCATTGCCTCGTTTGTTGCTTTTCTGCTGTTCGGCAAGTCACGCCGTGACCTGCAATTGTTTTCTTTCTTAACCCTGGTATTTGTTATCGTCCAGGGAATCATGGGGGCTTTTGCCGTCGTCTTCTCCCAATCTTCAGCAGTCATGGCACTGCATTTCGGCTTTGCACTGATTGCTTTTGCCAGTTCCCTAATGATGGCGCTGGGCATAAGGCAGGAGGCAAAAGATGGCGGATTGGAGCGTCTGAATAAATACCCTCGGGTGAGCAAAAAATTCAGGAATCTGGTCTGGTTCTCCACCATTTACACATATCTCGTGGTATACACGGGTGCATTTGTGAGCCACACGAATTCTGCTGGCGGATGTTCCGGATTTCCGCTCTGTAACGGGCAGATTATTCCTGAGCTTTCGGGTGGGGTAGCGGTTGCTTTTGCTCATCGTGCAGCAGCAGCATCGCTCGTCATTGTTATTGCAATTCTGGGTCACTTCGCTTACCGTAATCATCCGGACAACAAGGAAATGCGTACCCTTGGCGTGGTATCCGTTGTTCTCATCCTGATGCAAGTAGTTATTGGTATTTTCATGATGGTGACAATGAACCGTCCGGAAGTATACATGTTCGTAGCTCTTGCTCATATGCTGGATATCGCCATATTGTTCGGAGTTTTAACGTATATGAGTTTCCTGGTGTACAAGCTGCATCGACCGGTTAATCGGTTCTAGATACAGATACAGTTCTCTTGAAAGTACTCGGCCTAATATGAAAGTCCACCATCCAGTGATGTACATCATTGGACAGGTGGACTTTGTTTGATGTCAGGGGGATCAGGGCAACCTATGGCAAGCAGCAATTACACGGAATGGATGAAGTGTTACGGTGATGAATTCTTGTTGAATTGGAAAGAGGAGGTTATATATGCTGCGAACGTTGCTGGGGGAAAAACCGCGTATAAACGAAGGTAAATTGAAGGAAGCGATGGACTCAATGGCGCCTACACTTGAGCTATTTCAGCGACAAATGCATGTGGACCACGATCCTACGCATGACTATCGGAAACTGTATGTGTGGACCCAGGGACTCATCTCCTCATTGGATGAACTGGAGCAAAGCTGCTTCGCTGCTTCTCATTTTCGCAAAAAAGTCGTTGCAGGCTCAACGGACGACATGACGCCGACTGAAAAAGCCGAGTATGCCCGATATGTGTATTTCTACAAAGATGGCTTCATTCGCTGCTTTGCCATTCTGGATAAAGTCGGCACCGTATTAAATGAAATATTCCAGCTGAATACTTCAAATACAAAAGCGCATTTTTCTTATTTTACGGTATTAAGGCAGTTCGATTATGCGAGGGAGCATCATGATCTTGCGTTGCAATTAATTCAGATCAAGGACTCATATAGGGAGCCGATGAGTAAGCTGCGCAAACGACGTAATATGGAAATTCACTACATGAACTCAGAAATGCACGATGACTTGTGGCAGTTACACCAGACCTTGCAAGGTAAAGTAAAGTTGGAGGATCTGAATCAGCATGTGCAGGAAATGCGTCAGGGCGTGGATATGGTCTGTGAAACGTTAACAGCCTCTTATCGTTATATCAATAAAATATGGCAAAGAAATAATTCCCTTTGACAAATCGGAATACTTGGAATATACTGAGTTTCAATTAGAGTGTTACAATGACGAAGAATGAACTGATATTTCTCAAAAGTTACATTCACATTATAAAGCATGAACTACATGAACTTATAAAATCCTACAACAACATATTTCTTATCGAGAGCGGCGGAGGGACAGGCCCGATGAAGCCCGGCAACCGATTTGTAATGACATGATACATGTATCATTCGTTATAGATGTTAGGTGCTAATTCCTACAAAATGGTGCAAGGCACGATTTTGGCAGATGAGAAGGTATATTCTTTCACGTGAAGAGCCCTCTTTGTTTCTGCAAAGGGCTCTTTTTTGTACTTTAAGGGGAGTTTTCCTTTAGATCGGGTAAAGATACATGTAGGTGGTTGGAAAGGGGCAAGTGCGATTGATTGAATTAAAAGGTTTAACGAAAACGTACGGCAAAGGCAAAAAGTCTACAACAGCGTTATCCGAGCTGAATTTGAACATCCAAAAGGGTGAAATCTACGGCGTGATTGGCCATTCCGGAGCGGGTAAAAGTACACTGATTCGCTGTATTAATTTGCTGGAGCGGCCTACGGAGGGTGAAGTATGGGTTGACGGGATCAATCTGACTGAACTGAGCAAAACCGAATTGCAGCAACAGAGACGCAAGATCGGAATGATTTTTCAACACTTTAATCTGTTATCTTCGGCAACGGTATATGATAATGTGGCTTTTCCACTAAAGCTTGTGAATACACCCAAGGATGCCATCGATCGCAAAGTGAAGGAAATGCTCAATCTCGTTGGTCTGGAGAACCATAGCAACAAATATCCAGCTCAATTATCAGGTGGACAGAAACAACGTGTGGGGATTGCGAGAGCACTTGCGAGTGATCCGAATGTACTTCTCTGTGATGAGGCTACTTCAGCACTTGATCCGCAGACGACAAATTCAATTCTGAAGTTATTGCTCGACATTAACGAAAAGTACAACCTTACGATTGTGCTGATTACACATGAGATGCATGTCATTCAGAACATCTGTGACAAGGTAGCTGTCATTCATCAAGGCGGCATTGTGGAACAGGGACCTGTAACAGAAGTGTTCCTGAAGCCGCAACATGCGATTACGCGGGACTTCATGATGCGTGACCATGAAGCTGGACTGGCTCTGGAAGAGACCGCTCTGGCGAATGCAGGCGTTGAACTGCAGACAGGGGTTGCTTCCAAACTTGTGAAGATATCCTTTCTGGGGAACAAAACGTATGAAGCGATTTTATCCAGAACGGTTCGCAAGACGGGTGTGGATTTTGCCATCCTGCAAGGAACGATCTCTACGATTAAACAGGTTCCTTATGGACAACTGACCGTTCGGTTCGAAGGTGATTCCTATGCGATTGATCGGACGATATCCGAATTAACCGCTGAGGGACTTGATGTGGAGGTGCTACGTTAGATGGATTTTTCAACCGTACGTTGGGAAGAGGTTGGTAAAGCTTCCATAGAGACACTGCAAATTTTGGGTGTATCAGGCCTGTTCACCGTTATCTTGGGTTTACCACTCGGAGTTCTGCTGTTCATGACAGCCCGATCTGCTTCAATTAAGTCACGGACAGTCTACACTATACTATCTCTGGTTGTTAATATTTTACGCTCGGTACCATTTATCATATTGATTGTTGCTCTTATTCCATTCACTCGTATACTTGTCGGTACAGCTACGGGGGTTCTCGGCGTAATACCTCCTTTGGTTATTTCAGCAGCTCCTTACTTTGCTCGATTGGTGGAGACGACGTTGCGAGAAGTTGACCGGGGGGTAATTGAAGCGGCGCAGTCGATGGGGGCATCCACCGGACAGATTGTAAGACGGGTGTTGCTGCCTGAGGCGTTACCTGGTCTGCTTGCCGGAATTACGATCACTATTGTTACGCTTGTCTCCTATACGGCCATGGCGGGCATGGTTGGTGGTGGAGGACTGGGAACACTGGCTATTAACTACGGATACTTCCGTTATCAAAATGAAATCATGATCATATCCGTAGTGTCGATGATTATTCTCGTGCAAATTCTCCAGATGGCTGGAGATCGCTTGGTTACATTTTTCACCAGGAAATAACACATAGATAACATGATGGCTATGCATTTATTCGAACGCAACATTAAAAAAATGATGAGAGAAGGGGTTTTACACATGAAAAAATGGTCTTTCGCTCTACTTAGTCTTATGCTGATTGCGGTTCTCGTAGCTTGCGGTAACAACAAGGACGCCGATAGCGGCGCAGACAATTCAGCAGGTGCACCACGCACGGTTGAATTGAAAGTGGGAGCTTCACCTACACCACACGCAGAGATTCTGGAAAGCATCAAGCCTGAGCTGGAAGCACAAGGTATTCGTTTGCAAGTCGTTACGTTCAATGACTATGTACAACCCAACCAGCAACTTGCTGATAAAAAATTGGATGCAAACTTCTTCCAGCATCAGCCGTACTTGGACACAGAGAATAAAGAACGTGGATTCAACCTCGTTGCTGTAACTCCTGTTCATGTTGAACCTTTTGGCGGATACTCCAAAAAGATTAAGTCTTTGGATGAATTGGCTGACGGCGCAAAAGTAGCAATTCCAAATGACCCATCCAATGGGGGACGTGCTCTGTTGTTGCTCGCCAAAGAAGGCATCATTACGCTGAAAGATAACACGAATATCACTTCTACGATTCAAGATATCACAGCCAATCCGAAGAACCTGGATATCATCGAGCTGGATGCGGCCATGATGCCTCGTCAATTGGATGAAGCGGATCTGGTATTCATCAACGCTAACTATGCGCTTGAAGCGAACCTGAATCCGGCGAATGATGCTTTGCTGATCGAAGATCTGCAAGGTAACCCATACGCGAACATCCTCGTTTCCCGTGAGGACAACAAGGATTCAGATGCAATTAAGAAGTTGGCTGCTGCCCTGCACTCCGAAGAAGTGAAAACATTCATCAAAGAGCGTTATAAAGGTGCAGTTGAACCTGCAACTGAATAATTTAACGATATGAATGATATGGTGTGAGCTTGTAAGAAGAGGATGTCCCATAAGTCATGAATATGACGGAAGGACATCCTCTTTTTGCGTTATTTTGTTTTAATGAACCTGACATATGGTATTCGCTCCCATTTGCCCAGATCTCTGGTTTGTTAAATCTTGCAACCGTTGATGATCTGCCTTTTAAGGTGCGGTAGGTTCATTAGCGCTTGGAGCGAGGTGGAACTTTTGAGTCAGCCCCTTCCTAAGTCTGTGCGAGGCGTGGATCAACAAAAGTCACAACATAGGTCAAAGTTTTTCTGATGTATCAGCATTGGAGTGATGTCCAGATTGGCGGTAGTAGGATAATTCATTCTGATCAGCATGCTGCTGTTCATCCGCTTCCTGCAAGTACGTCCTCTCGGAGGGAGAGAGTTTTTCTTCATCTCCGTGTGAACTTTTGATTTTGTATCTGATCCAACCGATTAGCCCAAGAACGACAACCAAGATTATGGCCCATCCTTTTTTGAGCAAAAGAAGAGCGCTGAATTTTTGGGAAGCTGTATACCCGATTCCGCCCATCAGAAGGCTGTTGAGCCCTATGGTGGAAGTTTTGTCAGTTGATGCATTATATTCTTCGTAGGTATGTCCTGCATTGATGTGAAGTTGATTAAGAACGGTTTCCTCGAATGCCTGGCGGCTCTGTTGAAAGTTGGCCGTATCAATAACCAGAATGGCTGTGATGTACCCTTCGCGTGTCAGGAGTTTTACATTGTAATTCACCATGGCTTGCTGATCAGCATTCTTGAAACCTAGGGAGTAGACCAGCTGATGTTTGGTCTTATCGTATGCCGGTTCAATTTCCCAACCTGTTATGTACGTTCTGTATTCGGGATCGAGCTCTCTGTTCTCTTCTTCTGTGCCTCGGATATAACTGCTTAACAGTTCTTCGCCATTCAAATTTTGGTCATCATCATGAATATGACCTGTCTTCACGTATTCAAATACAACATACCACGAGCCGTATTCACTATTGCTGGTTAGGCTTCCGATTTCATTCCCGTTAGGCTTTCCACCGCTGTTAAGTATTGAGCGCTGGGTATTGGCCTTATCCAGAAAGGAATGACTTTCAGGGACTTTCAGTGTGGCTTTGCCATCGAGCGTTACAGATGCGGGGCCAATAATCCAATCATACTCATCGGGTGATTGATACGTCTCACTTTCTGCTGATACCTGCAAGGCACTGGAGACTGTTAATAAACTCACCATTAAAAGTGTAAGAAATGATATCCATCGTTTGTTCTTCATATTCATGTAGAGGTCCTTTCGGGTTATATCCTCGACAGTACCATAGGTATTCGATTGCAATCAAGATATATTTGGAATTAAAGGTGGATAATCCCTTGTGGATATGCGAGTTGTAGGAGGACGATAAATCTTTTATACTGGATAGTGACTGCTCTTTGAAGAGGGGGATGAACGTGAAGGGAAAGATTGCCCTCATAACGGGAAGTGCCAAAGGTCTTGGTAAAATGACGGCCCTCAGTCTGGCAGATCAGGGATGTCATATTGCCCTCAACTATGTACACAGCAGAACAGAAGCTGAGGCTTTAAGGGCTCAGATTACAGCCAAGGGTGTGCGGTGTATTGCTATCCAGGCGGATATATCCAAGGTAGAAGATATCTCTTCATTGGTTGAACAGGTGGAAGACAACCTGGGCAGCATTGATATTTTGGTGAATAACGCGGGTCCATTTGTCCGTGAACGACGATTATTTGCGGATTATTCTGAAGCTGAGGTCCAGATGCTTGTGCAGGGAAATCTGCTAGGACCGATGTTGCTGGATCAGCGTGTATTGCCAGAGATGAGACGCAAGCAATGGGGACGCATTATCCATTTTGGCTTCAGTCATGCTGGAGAAGCGAGATCATGGCCTCATCGCGCCGTATACGCGGCGGCCAAGGTAGGTCTGGTCTCTTTTACAAAGACACTCGCCGTTGAGGAAGCTCCTTATGGAATTACGGTCAACATGGTATGCCCGGGAGATATTCGCGGTGCCAACAAAGAGAAAACGATTGATGAAATGGCAGGCATCACGGACGAGGAAACGCCAAGAGGGCGTCCTGGCAGCGGTGAAGATATCGCACGAGTGATTACGTATCTATGCCTTGATCATTCCGATTTTATAACAGGTAACATTATGGATGTATCTGGAGGGCTTGATCCGATTCGTCCGACCATACAGCGTGAGGATACTTAGGTGAGTTATAGGACTGGATATTGAAGACGTTGATGCTGGTCTAGGGGACAGATGAAATGGACAGGCTGAATATGCGCACAAAAAAGAGCCCTCCGCTTCATGCGAAGCGAAAGGCTCTTGAGGTTTATTTCGTGAAGGATTGATTAGAATACTTGTACGACTTCTTGTACACCCTCAACTTCTTCAAGAAGGGCGCGTTCAATCCCGGCTTTTAAGGTAATGGTGGAGCTTGGGCAACTGCCGCAGGCACCGACCAGTTTCAGCTTAATGATGCCGTCTTCCACGTCAACCAGTTCCACGTCACCGCCATCGCGTTGCAGGAACGGACGAAGCTTGTCAAGAACATCAGATACCTCATCATACATGGTGTCTTGTGCGTTTTCGCTCATATTTTTCAACTCCTTTCCTTATTATATTATATTACAAATGGCCATAAATTAAAATGGTCAAACAAAGCAGGTGAACCTACATGAGACCGATTATTGAATTTTGTGCCAACAATATGCATTTTGGCACAGATGAAGTCATGGATCAACTGGAAGAAAATCCAGACTATGACGTGATTGAATACGGCTGCCTCACCAACTGCGGCCAATGTTCTATGACTCCATTTGCACTAGTGAATGGTGAAGTGGTCATCACGGACAAAGTGGAAGATCTATATAACGCCATTCTGGCCAAAATTGCCGAAGCCGATGTCTGGGACGAGCTCGATCTCGACTAACCGAGATGGCGCTTGGACATCCAGAGCACACCACTTTTCAAAATACGAGGTACACGTCCCATCATGGACGTTTTGCCCATTAGCCCAAACCCGGACTTCTTGCCGAGTGCACCCAGTGTGCCACGAAGCTTGAGTGGATGTGGATTGGGCTTTTCGCCTTTCCAGAGGGCATGCTGAATATGGGCGATCTGCTCACCCTGTACTTCCGCAGCTTGACCACTAGGCGCATAAGGCACACTGGCACAGTCACCAACCACATATACATCAGTATATTCCGGGATTTGGTAGTATTCATTCAGGACGACACGACCTTGGGGATCTTTGTTCACGTCCAGATCCTGTACCACTTTTACAGGCTGAATGCCTGCCGTCCAGACAACAGCATCCGTTAGGATCTGTTCATCCCGGTTATAGATGGCATTAGGTTCAACGCGTGAAATGGCGATATGTCCGCGTGTCTCTACCTGATGTTCGTTGAACCATTCATGCACATACACGGACAGACGTTGCGGGAAAGCGGATAATACACGTTCACCACGATCCAGAATGCTGATGTTGAGATCCGGTCTGCTCTCACGAAGTTCGGCTGCCATCTCGACACCACTTAATCCCCCGCCTACAATATGCACATTGCCATAGGCTTTGACTTCATTAAGTCGCAGGTAAGTCTCGCGTGTTTTGCTAAAGCTCTGAATGGTACAGCTGTATTCTTCTGCGCCTGGCGTGTTGTGGAAACGGTCTGTACAACCAAGTCCAATGACAAGCTTGTCGTATTCAAGCGGGTCTTGGCCTTCAAATTCAATCTGACGCTGTTCCAGGTCAATCGAAGTAACTTCTCCATAACGGTAAGTGACTTTGTCGCTCACTGGAAATTGGATACGCAGGTCATAATCGGATACGGTTCCTGCTGCGAGTGCGTAATATTCGGTCTTTAATCCCTGAAAAGGGCTGCGGTCCACCAAAATAATTTGTGTATCGGATGGAATCTTACCTTCCAGAAGTTCCTTGATGATGGTGAGGCCGCCATAGCCGCCTCCAAGTATGACGAAATTTTTCATGACTCGGCTTCCTTTCTGCATCAGTCCCACTGAAATGGGGCTGTAAACTGTGGAGCAGCTATGCAAAAACATAGCTGCTCCTTTTGTTAGGATTTGATTAGTTGAAAAGTAGGCATTGAGAATTGAAGATATTATTCAGCAGTTTGCACCACTCGAATTCAAAAGTCTCCCTATTCATGAAAGCTACGTTCTGGAGTGGTGCGGGTACAATATTGATTGTATTTTGTATTTATATCCTATTCGTACACTTGAATTTCATTGTAGAACGTATCACGTTCTACCGGAATACGTCCTGCACCCTTAATGAGCCATATAAGCTCTTTACGTGTAAGGCCTTCAGGTGTGAGTGCACCTGCCGCATGACTAATCCGTTCCCGAACGATCGTACCGTGTGCATCCGAAGCACCGAAACCAAGAGCGACTTGAGTCAGCTGTGGACCGATGTTAATGAAGTATGCTTTGATATGATCGATGTTATCCAGCATCAGACGGCTAATCGCAATTGTTTTGAGATCCTCATAAGCCGAGTTACGACGCATAATGCTTGCGTTTTTACTTTTTGGCTGCATGGAAAGCGGGATAAAGACCATGAATCCGTTGGTCTCGTCTTGCAGTTCACGAATCTGTACCATATGGTTAACGCGATCCTCATAGGATTCGATCGATCCATACAACATCGTAGTATGTGTGCGCATGCCGAGCTCATGAGCTGTGCGGTGCACCTCAAGATAACGGTCCACGTTGGCTTTGTCTACACGCATTTTTTTGCGATATTCATCGGACAGAATCTCTGCGCCGCCACCAGTCAATGTTTTCAGACCTGCTTTTTGCAGCTCTTGCAGAACTTCTCTGATGCTGAGTCCGCTAATCCGAGTGAAGAAATCAATTTCGGCTGCCGTGTAAGCTTTCAGTGTAACATCCGGATATTTCTCGTTTAAAGCGCGCAGGGAATCGACATAATATTGAAAAGGAACATGATTGTTATGTCCACCTACGATATGGAACTCACGTACGCCCGGATGAATATGCTGTTCCACATAATCGATCATTTCCTGACCGGATAATGTATAAGAGCCTTCTTCACCCTGGTCTTTGCGGAAATTACAAAAAGCGCAGTGGGCTTCACATACGTTCGTAAAGTAAAGACTCATGTTCTCGATGAAATACACTTTCTTACCATTCTTCCGCAGGTTGGCCTCATTGGCCAGCTGGCCCAAAGTCAGCAGATCATCTGTTTCATACAGATATACGCCATCTTCTACGCTCAGCCTTACGCCGTTCTGCACTTTCTCAACGATCTCAGCCATTCTTTTGTCTGTGAACGGTGTTACCAATGTAGACATATTGTTTCCTCCTGTTCTTAACCGGATTTGAGTTGTGTGTAGGATCTGCATACAGAACTACATAGCAAAGATGCGGTCAACTGCCGCCTTCTTAGTTGGACTAACTCTTATTTACCCGGTGCAGCGTGTGCTGCATATGAAAGCTAAATTTTTTCAAAAAATGGAGTCTGTTGACTCATATATGCATTGGGGACTGCGTTGCAGTCTCGAAATGTGAAAAAAATTACAACTCCAATTATGACCATCGTCTGAATAAGTCATGACAAAATAACGACATTTCAGTGCGACCACCTATTCATTATAAACCTCGTGTCCCGGGGGTTCAATACACTGGGAAGAAAAAGGAGTACAGGGGGAACGCGGAAAGAGGCAAACATGACTTGAGACCCTTGACGGGGTGGAGTATAATTTAAAGAAGAGTTAATGAAAGGTTGTTCAAAAAGTACGCTTTTGATTACGAGGGATGCCTAGCGGCATCTCAGCGTCGAATATGGGATTCAGCCGAAATGTTCGTTGCTCACGTAGTTTTGCCTACGCTCCGCTACTCCATTTCTATCTTCATCCCATCTTCTTGGTACTGAAAAGCGCCCTTTTTGAACATGATTTTATATGAAAAAGGAGAGTGACCTGGCATGATTAACATCAGCGAAACGGCTGCTGACAGATTGAAAGAGATGCTTGCACAGCAAGAGACACCTGGTATGTTCCTGCGTCTTGGCGTAGCACCGGGCGGTTGCACCGGATTTTCGTACGCCATGGGCTTTGATGATAAAGAGTCCGATGAGGACCTGTATATGGATATTCAGAACATGAAAGTTGTAGTCGAGAAGGAAAACCTGAAATATCTGAATGGACTTGAAATTGATTTTGAAGAGTCCGGTATGTCGGGTGGCTTCACCATTCATAATCCGAACGCGGTAGCTACTTGTGGTTGTGGATCTTCTTTCCGGACGAAGGAAGATGCGGGTGTGCCGGATAAGGATTGTTAAGAAACTGAGTTGTACAGCGGTTTCCCAATCTTGTTTTGAAATAAGCAGTTTGCAATCCCTTTAATAGATAGCCTCTGAATTGTATCCGTTTTGCACGGGCATGATATCAGGGGCTTTTTTGCGTGTACTGAAAGTTGCATGGTTGACAAATATAGTTGTAACAATTATAGTTACAATATAAAGTTCAAACATAAACCATATCGATAATTTAAAGGAGAGATCATGATGAACATTGCAATCATTGGTGCAACAGGCAAAGCAGGAAGTGTAATTTTGAAAGAAGCAGCAGACAGAGGACATAAAGTAACGGCAATCGTTCGTAATGCATCCAAACTGGAAGATAAAAGCCTGAATACGCTGGAGAAAGATGTATTCGATCTTACAGCTGAAGATCTTAAAGCGTTTGATGTGGTTGTAAATGCTTTTGGTGCTCCAGCGGGTAAAGAAAACCTGCATGTGGAAGTAGGACAAGCGTTGATCAACATTCTGAAGGATGCCCCAAACACTCGTCTGATCGTCGTGGGTGGGGCAGGAAGCCTGTTCACAGACGAGTCCAAAACATTGCGCCTCTTTGAATCCCCTGGATTCCCTGATGCTTACAAAGCAACTGCAACGAATCAAGGTCAGAACTTGCAGGATCTGCAAGCATCCTCTGGTATTCAATGGACATTCCTGAGCCCGGCTGGATTCTTTAATCCAGAAGGTGTACGCACAGGTAAATATCAAGCTGGTAACGATGTAATTCTGGTCAACAGCGAAGGAAACAGCTACATCAGCTATGCAGACTATGCAATTGCTTTGGTGGATGAGATCGAGAATCCGCAACACCAAAACGAGCGCTTTACCGTTGTTGGCGAAGTGAAATAACACTTTTAAATGATAATATGGAACATATAAACGGACGCTGATCTTCACAGATCGGTGTCCGTTTTTTTATGTTATGTAAGAGGAAGTTTCCAACTACTCCTTTGAATCTATGTTATATTATTCTAAAGTTGGAAATGAGAAAAGACTATATAAAAGTCTTTCTATTAATTAGAATTTCTGCGAGCCTAAAAGTATAAGGGAGTGAACAGTTGTGAAGATGTATTCTAATGGAGTGATACTATTGATCTTTGCGGTTTTTATGATGAGTGTATCGAGTGGTTCGGGGTTATCACAATATGCAAACGTTAAAAATGCGTTGAATCAAACTCACATCACTCCTCTTTATCCGAAAAATAAGAATGGACAGACATATGGTTCTGCCGCATATGCGACTTCTCCAGAAACGGAACCTGATTTAATCTTGGCTACTGGTGTGGATGGTACAGAAGGATATCTGCTGAAAAAAGATATGGATGGCGAGCAACCAAAAACACCTGAAGAAGCTATTGCGATACAGAACAGCAGATCACCAGACGGGTGGGATATTCCACTGTATGACAAGGATGGTGAAACTGTAATTGGTGTGTTTCATGTTGGAGGAAAGTGAGAGTAACCAAAATAGGATCATATGTGACGCTACCATGAAACGTAATGAAATGAACAAACATTCGGCAGTTGATCAAAAGGGTCGGCTGCTTTTTGATCTTAAGATTTATTTAGTTACCTAAAGGATGTGACGGTAATATGAAATACTTCATTGGAATTACCCCTCCAGATGATTATAAAGAAAAAATTGTGACATTTCGTAATCGTTGGTCAAGTAATCGTCTTAATGATGTGGTCGAACCTCATATCACTGTAAAAGCTCAGGGTGGTCTTACCGTTGATCTTCATTGGTTAGAAAGCGTGAGACAGACATGCTCTTTAATGCCAAGTTTTCAATTATCATTATCAGAACCAGGATCGTTCGGAAATGCTGTCACATTTCTTAGTGTAGAAACGAGCAAGGTCATTGAGTTACATCGAAAGTTGGTAAAAGTGATTTCTCCATCACAAGAACTTATAGACCGTTACTTTGAAATGGATAAATATCATCCTCATTTAACCTTGGGGCAAATCTATTGGGGGTTGAGCGAGACGCAGATTGAAGAAATGAAGCTCCTAACAATTAAAGAATTGGCTCCTTTTCCAACCTTTGATGTCAAATATGTACGCGTATATAAAGAAGTTGATCTAAATAAATACGTACCATTTGAAGACATCCAATTGGGAACTGAAAAGTAAAGTGATTCAATTAACAGGAACATTAGCGGCATGGTACCTGAAAGTCCAAGCTAACGGATGAAAGGATATTTACAACATACATCCTTCGACGGATAGGAAACTTAATTGCGCACAGATAGTTGCGATACGAAAACCTGACGAAACTATACTTTTATTGAGAGGAGGGATGACATGGATTGGCTTATGAGGATGAATCGGGCATTGGATTATATTGAAATGAATTTAGTTGGTGAGATCGAATTGAAGGAAATTGCTCAGTGTGCGTATTGTTCTTCACATCAGTTTCAGAGAATGTTCTCGTTCATTACCAATGTCTCACTTGCGGAATATATACGAAGAAGACGGCTGACTCTGGCTGCAATTGAATTGCAGAATAGTGACAGGAGAGTTGTCGACATTGCCTTAAAGTATGGGTATGAATCACCGGTATCATTCGCAAGAGCTTTTCAATCGTTGCATGGTGTTAATCCAGCGATGGCTCGTGAAGAAGGCATTGCCCTCAAAGCCTATCCTCGGCTTTCCTTCCTTATTTCAATTAAAGGGGAAGAGCCGATGAATTATCGTATCGAAACAAAAGAATCTTTCGAAATATTTGGAATCGAGAAAGTGTTTGAATTAAACGGGGCAGAAACACCGGCAGAACTATGGAAACAAAGCCACGAAAACGGTGAGGTTGAAAGACTTGCTGCAACTGCTGGTAATCTACCGAACTCTTTGAATTCGAATTATCATAAAGTGCATGCCGTGTGTAACTACAAAAAAACTGGGGAGGATACTTTCCCATACATGTTGTGTGCATTTAAAGGTGAAACAAGTAAAGCCGATGGTTACACAATATAACGATACCAGCACACACGTGGGCGATCTTTTCATCTGATCCCTTTACATGGGATACATTCGATGAAACCATTGAAACTTTATATCGAAGATTCTTTTCTGAATGGCTTCCTACGACAGGATATGAACAGGTAGACGGAATGGAATTTGAAATTACTGGTGGTAAAGATGGCCTGAATTTTGTTGAGTTGTGGTTTGCTGTAAGAAAAATATCCTAGTTTTATTTCTTTTAGTCTCTTGAATGATAACGTAATAGAGTTAAATGGAGCAACCAACGGTGTCCGATCAGTTGCTCCATTTTTTCATTCACCTAACGGCCAGGGGAAATGCAACATTTTTCCAGTTAAACAGGTCAATAAAGATGTACGAATTAACATGATGAGAAGAAGGTGGGAAAACTGAAGCTTCGTATACTCGCGTTAATATTTTGTTTCTCTGTCGTGTTTTTTATCTCAAATGCGCAAGATGCGAACGCTTTGTCATGTGCCGAATCGGGAAGTCCCCAAGAAGAGTTAGAAAGGAATACCGGAGCTGTTTATGGAGAAGTAAAGCAAATAAAGGTGGACTTAAAGCAAAAGGGGTTTACGGGCACAAAAGAGAAACTCAGATATATTTTAGTGGAAGCTGAGAGGAGTTGGAATACTGAAGTTGACTCTCAACTAATGATCGCAACGAACTATACTTGGGGGTTTGATTTCAAGGAAGGCAACAAATACTTAATCTACTTTAGTGAAGCAAATGGCGAGTTAAGCAGTAGTCCGTGCAGTTCAACCATCGAAATGAACAATATTAATCAAGCAACTGAACTATTCGGGGAAGGATATCTACCCAAACAACAAGTAAACTTAGAACACAAAATGTGGTTTATGTTTGAGCAAGACATCGATTTGTATATCGTAGGTATATTCGTATTAGCGGCGATCTTTATCCTCTTTATGATAGTAAGAAAGAAACAGGGGAAAGTATAATCTCGTTGTATTAAAGTGAAACTTTTGCTCAAAGAATAGTCTGTTGAACGAGAGTGTGGCAGCTTGCAGGACCTATTACCCCTTTACTAAAACGAGGATGGAGGCGTATAATCCGTTGAGACATTAGAGCAATAAGAGGGGATATCGTTATGAATAATGGATTAATCAACGCAATCATTGCGTATATCATGTGGGGGGTTCTCCCGCTGTATTGGAAGTTGTTTGAAAATGTACCGGCAGGTGAGATTTTATCGCACAGGGTCGTCTGGTCATTTGTCTTTATGGGAATTTTCGTTGCCGTCCAACGTCGTTGGGGTGACATGAAGCGCATCTTGACCAGTCGTTCGACCCTGCTGTCCCTTACCGCGAGTGGGCTGCTAATTGCTATTAACTGGCTGATCTTCATCTGGGCAGTTAACAACGGTCATGTGGTTGAGACAAGTCTGGGCTATTATTTGAACCCGTTACTGAATGTGCTGCTGGCGGTTGTCTTCCTTCATGAAAAGCCAAACCGTGGGCAATGGCTCGCGATTGCCATCGCTGGTGTCGCGGTGCTTATCATTGCCATCGACTACGGGCGTTTCCCATGGGTCGCGATCTCGTTGGCTGTGTCGTTCGGCTTGTACGGTCTGGCGAAGAAGAAGATCAAGCAAGACGCTTCTGTGGGCTTATTTTCGGAGACCGCTGTAGTTCTGCCCATCGCACTCGGCTACTGGATCTACTTGGCCATAGTGGGAAAAGCAACGGCATGGACGCTGCCTGCACCCATGTTCATCGAATTACTTCTAGCTGGCGTGGTGACGGCGCTGCCGCTGTTGTTCTTTGCACGGGCGGCAGCTAGGATGTCGTTGTCCACACTCGGTTTTGTACAGTATATTGGGCCGACAATCATGCTGATCCTAAGCGTGTTCGTGTTCAAGGAAACGGTCTCGCCAGTTCTGCTCGTTGGTTTCGCGCTGATCTGGATTGCGCTTATCGTATATGCAACCGCATCGATGCGTGCCACGCGACTTGCTAAGGTAAGCTGAAGATAGAGCTAATCTGGTATCACCATAATGGCCCTGTCTGCCGATCCGGTGGACAGGGCCATTTTTTGTTTGAGCGGAGACGTTAGCTCAACAAAAACTAAAAAGTAGCTGGATCAACATTATGGTAAAATACAGGAGCAGCAACTAAAAAGAGTAATCGAAAAACGAGGAGGCAACAGATATATTATGGTCAACGACCTGTGCAGTAAAGGTGGCTTGTTCTTTACAAAGAATAATGTAGTTCGGACATTATTTCAGTTTTCTATTTCAGCGATAATCGGTATTATATATGGGTTTATGATGCTCAACGAAACGATAGGTGGATATATTAATAAATTGCTCCCGAGCACGGATGGTCCTGATGTTCATTTATATTTGCCCGTTGTGGTGACAGTGTTTGTCTACTCGTGCTTTATTCAGAAGAAACAGCGAATTGTTCTTGAAAAAATCTCATTTAGTTGTCTACATATTTTTGTTGCCCTGCTAAGTTGTGTTTCTGCAGTTGTCGTGTTATTGGTGATCTAATCCGGATTCCTACGTATCTATACCTTCAGGCCCATCAACTGCATCAATGACACCGACAGCGAGTGTTGTTACCGCAGCAGCAGCTAAAAGATTCTTGGCACCAAGCTTGACTCTGTCCTTATCTTCCTCTTTCATGCCCACAACAACATCTTTACCGCTGTTATATACATACTTGGCTGATATCGCTACACCTTTTGCAGTAGTGGTTACGGCACCTCCAATATCAGCAAGCCCTGCGTCTATGGCGGTATCGTCTTTTCGAATTGCACCACTGGCCAGATCATATGTCCCGCTAGCCAGTTGCCCAACGGTTTTTCCTGTATTGATCGTAGCTTTCTCTACACCGTTCCCGATTTCTTTGATAAAAGGACTTCCTGCAAGTTCACCCACAACCCGCACACTGCCGCCCAATACTTTTCCGGTAACTTCACCAGCCAATTGACCTATCCCTTTTAAAAAACTCATCCATTTTCCCCCGCTCCAATAAGAAGTTGATCCTATGTGTTATCTCAATAAACTTATTATATTCATATGTAAGCCAAAAGAACATCAGTCTCCAGCCTGAGTGTGCACCCCTCGATTGACCGCAACACGCTTGAGAAGTGCCCGATTCGCCCCTGTAACGCCCACCATGCTGCATTCTTAACGCACTTTATCACAAAAAGGCGCCACTCCCACCGGGAATAGCGCCTAAGCCCTTGTTTTACCTTACTACTTAATCCCATTTGACTACACACGGTTTTAGAAGTGCCTCACAGAGCAGCAAACGTAGTGGAGGGGGCGGAATCGATTCTGAAGAAGCGAAGCGTTCGCCTTTATCCCCGGATTTTCTCCCTATAAGGGGAATTCATAAAAATCTGGGGATAACAGCGATCATAAGAACGATCATAAGAACGATCCGCCACCGGAACGCCCACCACGCGCTGCCCCAAAGCCCGCACTTCTACCCACCGTAACTAGTCAATAAATCCTTCCATGACCGCCGTCGGCATCATATTAGACTGCCATGCGCCTTTGCCATAGCCGCCATTGTATCCTGGTGTAGCCTGAGGCTCCCAGTAGAATACACCTTTTCCTTTGCCGTTTGGCAAATTGCGGATTTGGTTTTTCATCGCGGCAACAAAACTTTTTCCAGCTGCAGCTTGGTTATTGTCCATGCCAATTTCGGAGATGATGATCTCTTTGCCATAACGGTTGATCATATCCTTGGCATTGTTTACCGTATTCGTCACAGCGGTGTTCCAGCCGGAAGCTGAAGGATAGAGGGACATGGCGATCATGTCAAAGTTAGCTCCGTTATTGATCAAACCACCAATATTCCATACATAGAGGGCGTTATCATCTCCACCTGCGAGATGCACAATGGTTTTGGTACCGCTGCTCAGGGATTTTACTGCATTATGGCCTGTATTCACCAGCCACGCATAGTTTTTCATGTTGGTGGATGCTTTGCCATCTTCCCATAACATGCCGTTGCTTGTTTCATTCCCGATCTGTACCCAGTCCGGGGTAACGCCTTTGCTCTGCATCGCCGTCATGACATCACGAGTGTGGTTCCATACCGCATCCATGAGCTGTTGGAACGTATAGTTTTTCCAGGCAGCAGGTTTAGTTTGTTGACCAGGGTCTGCCCAGGAATCGCTGTAGTGCAGGGTAAGCATTACACTCATGCCGGCATTCTTGGCACGCTGTGCGAGTGTAGCCGCACGATCCTTATTCATGTAACCGTTCCCATAATCATTCGAAGGATTAACGAATACCCGAATGCGGACGGAGTTGATTTGATAGTCTTTTTTCAAAATATCAATGATGTCACGTTGTACCCCGTTTTTATCTTTCCATTTGTAGCCTTGGGCTTCCATTCCGGGAACCCAGCTGATGTCGGCTCCTTTGGCGAAACTTGGTGCTGCGCTGGCATGCTGACCTGCGGGCAACATGATGGAGGTGAATAACAAAACAAAAGCCAACATGATGGATGTCTTGAAACCCCTTACATTTTTGAACATTACAAGATGCCTCCTCGGATTTAGGTTGAGTTGCATCCTAATTATAGCCATCCTGGTTTGCTCTACTAAAGGGTCTATTTCCAATATTTTGGGTGTTTTCTCAACCTCTCAACAGAAAATGAGAAAACAAAAAGCCGTCCGAAGACGGCTTTTCTACCCGTGGCGCTTTTTGAAAATTGATCCGTATCCCGCGCCTCCACCAGACTCATTTAATTTGAGCTAGTGGATCGGGTAAGGGACACGTTCAACATGTCATTAGAAATGTTGACGCACCTCCTTTCCTTGTGGCAAGAGTATACAACACCTTGTTTCGGAAAGCTAGTCTTTTTTACGTATTTATGCAAAATTATTTTTCAGTCTGGAACATCGTGATATCTCGTGCATAGTGACTCTTCGTTCCGTCATTGTTTCGGATGCGTACACTGTCTTCACTGATCCGCTCTACAATGCCACATCCGACCTCGCAATAGACGCCAGCCGGGTCTTCCTGCCATGCGCTTACCATACATTGCGATAGTGCCGCTGTGAAAAACTCTATATTTTTTTGTAACGTTCTAGGTTTGTTGGATTTCATTATATACTCCTTTAATCAAATATATTTGGAATGAGAACAAGCAACCGGACCAAATCACACTGTACTTCACTTTACTCTGTCTATTGACCTTTGTAAAGGGATGGAAAAAGTTGCGGCCATGAGGTATCATTTACATAAATTTTACGTAGCGTTTACACTGCGCTGACGCTTGATGTTGATTACGAATAGTACAATTACAGGAGAACTTCTAACCAAGTATAGATATGCAACACATTCGGAGGCCATACATGCATAGAGACGTCAAAACAGGCAACTACGTTAATCGTGATTTGAGTTGGGTTGAATTTAATCGGCGCGTACTTCAGGAGGCCCAGGATCCAACAACGCCTCTGCTGGAACGCATGAGATTTCTCGGCATTGTCGCTAGTAATCTGGACGAGTTCGTCAGTGTAAGGGTGGCAGAGACGAAAGAGAAGATCAAGGCCGGATTCACACAAAAGGATTTTACAGGATACACGCCTTCGGGATTGTACCGCAGATTGATCAAACGAACCGGGACCATGGTCGCCGAACAGTATAAAACGTATCGTGAACTCATTCGTCTACTCGCCAAAAAAGGCGTAAACATTCAGGAATATACAGATCTTAATGTGACACAACAGCGCGCAATGGACCAGTACTTTCATGATATTATTTTCCCGGTACTCACACCGATGGCGATTGACCAGAGTCGTCCGTTCCCATTGGTACACAACAAGTCAGTCTATCTGTCCGTAATGCTGCAGAAGGAAGGGGAACAAGAGGGTGAGCCGTTTATGGCTATTGTTCAGGTACCTTCCAATCTTCCGCGGGTAGTTCAGGCTCCCATTCGGGCGAATAGCAAAAAGAAAACGTTCATCCTGATTGAAGACCTCATCAAACATCATATTCATACACTCTTCAGTGGTTATATCTCACTTGCTGCACAGGAATTCCGGGTGACCCGCAATGCGGATCTGTTTATTAATGAAGAGGAAGCGGAAGATCTGCTTGAAGCGATTGAAAAAGAATTACGGCGCAGACGCAGAGGTGCTCCTGTTCGACTGGAAGTCTGCAAGGATTTTCGTCCGGATGCCTTATTGGAATTGCAGGATGAATTCGATATTCAGGACCCCGTGTACGAAATGGATGGCCCACTTGATCTGAGTTTTCTGGCGGGATTCGTGGACAGTCTGGAAAGTTTCTCACATCTGAAATACAGTCCGGTAAAGCCAGTCTATCCACCGGAGTTTCTGCCAAGAGAAAGTCATTTTGAGCTGCTGCGCAAACGCGATGTACTGGTGCATCATCCGTATGAATCGTTTGAACCGGTCACTGATTTTATATTGGAGGCTTCGGAAGATCCAAGAGTTCTGGCTATCAAGATGACATTATATCGGGTCAATGGCGATTCACGCCTTATTCCGGCACTTGCACTTGCGGCTGAGAGTGGTAAGCAGGTCACGGTGGTGGTGGAACTGAAAGCCCGGTTTGATGAAGAGCGTAACATTGCTTGGGCACGTAAGCTGGAGAAGGCCGGTTGTCACGTGGTTTATGGACTGGTTGGACTCAAGACACATGCCAAAATCATTCTTGTCGTACGCAGGGAACAGCAGGGGCTGAGACGTTATGTTCATGTAGGAACCGGTAACTATAATGAGAGTACAGCCAAAGTGTATACGGACGTCGGTCTGTTCACCTCCAATCCGATTATTGGGGAAGATGCATCCGAGTTGTTCAATGAGATTACCGGATATTCCGGTCCGAAGGCATTGCAGGCGTTCCGCGTAGCTCCGGATGGTATGAAGGATGAGCTGTTCGCACTGATTCGTCGAGAAACGGAACACGCGCTGAAAGGCAAACCTTCCAGAATCATTGCAAAGATCAATTCCTTATCCCATCAGGATATGATTGATGAGTTGTACGAGGCTTCTCAAGCCGGTGTGCAGATCGATCTGATCGTGCGTGGTGTATGTTGCCTGCGTCCGGGGGTAGAGGGGCTCAGTGAGAATATTCGGGTCATTAGCATTGTGGATCGTTTTCTGGAGCATTCACGGTTGTTTTATTTTGAAAATAGCGGTAACCCGGATGTATTCATCTCCAGTGCAGACTGGATGACACGTAACCTCAATCGAAGAATTGAACTGATGTGTCCCGTATTCGATCCAGAGCTCAAGAAGATGCTGGTCGATATTCTTAATCTGTCCCTTAATGATAATGTCAAAGCGAGAGAGCTTATGCCTGGTGGCAATTATGTATTTGTAAAAAATGAAAAGCCCCCGCTGAGAAGTCAGACGGAGGCTATGGGAATTATCCCTTGGAAGCCTGCTGAATGGAGTACGATAACGTAACTCCCCAGGCTTCCTGCAGATCCTTGACGGCCTCTTCCAGGCCATCAAGTTCCAGTAACGGCTCTGCTGTACAGGTGAATTGCACCTGCAGCGAGTCGTTTTCTTTGGTTGCTTCGATCGCAGCGATGCTCTCCGATCGATTAATGGCTTCGGCTACGCGTAGCAGAGAGCCTATACGATGAGCATGTCGCTCATCCGAGTTTTTCAGAATGTCCCGGTGCTTATTCAGCAGTTGGGGCGTTCTTTTTTTTGGATGATAGTCGGCCGCACTGGCACTGAGGATCGTCTCTCGGTGAGAAAGTCCATAGATGCTTGCATTCATAATCCAATAGGCCGAGTGCTGTGTATAACGGAAATAGTTAATCTGCTTACCTGCCATGTGCAGCATGGAGGACGCATACAGGATTCGGGCATCTGCCTCATCAGGAGCAGTGCCTTGTAGTGCAGTATACAGGGTAAGCGCATCCTGATGAATCCGTTGCAGACGTTTCTCTGGAATAGGCGGACCGAAATGGATAAAGTTGCGGATGCTGTCCTTCAGCGCGTCCGGAACGACCGGCTGACCTCCAGCCATATAATCACGCAACAACCCGTCTCGTAGACCCGCACCACTAACCACATAACGATCTCCCTGTATTAACTGGAAGACGGTTCGCAGGATCAGTACGCCGGGCACAATGATGTCTGCGCGATCTTTAGCGAGTCCAGGCACCTTTTTACGCTGTGCCGAGGTGAGATGTGGCAGGGAGCGAGCGATGTTCTCCATTGCTTGTTCACTGATCTCATAATGATGGGTGACAGGCAGCGAATACTGAGTTCGCTTCTGCTCCACTTTGGCGAGTGTACGCATTGTTCCGCCAAGTCCGATGAGTGGCAGGCCAGGATGCTCACGAATCCAATCCTGTCCACGGAGAGCTTGAATGACTTCATTGCACAGCGCATTCGCATTCGCTTCGCTCCACTGGTCTTCACCCCCATAACGAGCATGTGAATTCACTGCACCAATGGGGAGGGAAATGCTATGTAACCTCTTCCGATCCCGAAAGACTGTGATCTCCGTGCTGCCGCCTCCAATATCTACGACGAAACCGTCTGCCAGATCAATGGATTGAGTAACACCAAGGAAACCGTAATAGGCCTCCCGATCTCCAGATACACATTCAATGGTAAGCCCCGTCTCTGTCTCCAACCATTCGATAATCTGCAGGACATTGCTTGCATTACGAATGGCCGCCGTAGCTGCTGCACGGATCAGTTTGGTCTGATACGCTTCACAGGTCGCTTTGAATTGACGCAAGATGGTGATGGCTTTATCCAAAGAATGGCGAAGGATGGTTCCATCCGGCTCAACAACGCTGCTCAGACGAGCGGCGTATTTGTCTTCATGAATGATGCGATAGGCTGCGTCCTGATCCAGTTCATAGATAACTAGACGAATGGAGTTTGAGCCGATATCAATAATTCCTAAGGTTTCATTAGTACGTGTCATAAGCATCTCCTTCTACAGAGGTTCAACTACCCGAAGTGAAGAAGGGCAGCCATGGCTTCCGGTGAACCCGGCGGTGTGGCAGAGAAGGGCGTAGTTAACATAACAACAATAATAAAGACGATGAAACAGGCAAATATAAGACAACTCACGGCAAAGCCGCGATTGCGCTTTTGAATAAACAGTCGAATACCTGTGACAAAGAGAAGTACCGTAACGGCTACCAGAACGATCGACATTGCAAAATAGGCTACGCCATAAAGTGATTTGAAAAATGCTTCCATTTGTTCTAAACGCTCCTTAGATCCTCATATTTAAGCCCTTCCAAGCCGTTCCTTAGTAGCATACGACAGATTGACTTGTTTGAAAAGCAAACCGGGCGCTTGTTCCCGTTTCCGCCATCACCCTGGGACAAGTTTCATGGAAAAGGGGCCCCTGCCGTGGACAGACATCCAAGAAAGCAAGGCTACTGTTGAGTATGTATAAGGAAGGACTATTGTTTCAAGGAAGGAGATCAACCCATGTCGAGACAGCTTGCAAGCAAATGGCGGAAGACAGCGGCACTGATGAAATACCCGGTAGCCGCGGTCCATATTCCACAGACCAAGGCATTCAACTCGGGTAATCTGCTGCACATGCTCAGTCGTTATGGAATGGTGTATGTCAAACCTATTGTAGGAGGCGGAGGTTACGGTGTCATTCGGGTATCGGCGAGCGGTGGGGCTTATCGATACACCCATATGAAAACGACACGTTCTTTCGCCAGTTTCAGCCAGATGTATCGCTCTCTGGTGCGTGTAAAGGCTAGACGCAGGTACTTGATCCAGCAAGGCATTCATCTGGCAACGATTCAAGGGAGACCTGTTGATTACAGAGTCAAAGTTGTCAAAACCGATCGAGGCTGGGTATTCCGTTCCTTGGTTGGACGACTCGCTCGTCCCGGACTCTGTGTAACGAATCTGAGCAAGGGTGGCACCATGTTATCAGGAAGGCGAGCTCTTGGTTTATCCCTGCCCCATATTTCTGGTCGGCACAAACGCAGGGAGATGCGTTCACTTACACTGACATGCACGTACATTATGGAACGGCAGTTCCCTGGTGTAGGTCAGCTTGGATTTGATTATGGACTGGATTATTCAGGCAAGATCTGGATTTTGGAAGTGAATACCAGACCTCAATAGAAAATGAATGGGAAAGCTCAAGAAAATCCAAGAAAAACCGATAATATATAGAAGAAAATGGTATGAAAAAGGTTTGAAATTTTACATTACCGGGTAATTTACTCGCAACAAGTCTTGAAACTATGAATTTATTCCAAAAAAAATACGCAGATAAACGTTCTGACAGTAGTACAACATGCCTGTGCATAAATATTGTCCACACTATACACGTTGATTACTCTACATTTTTTCCATTTATCAACAAACTATGCACAGGATTTCCACATATCATTGTGGATAACAAGAACGCTTGTTCTCTATATGAATCTCTGATATGATAGTTTTGAGGAAAAAAAAGGAAAGGTTGTGGCGGGAAATGGCTATGTTATCCGATGAGATGTTGTTGGATTCCTACCATAAAGCGATTGAGTTGAATCTCGAACGAGATTTCATCGCACTGCTGTTGGCAGAAATCCATAAGCGCAAACTGGGTACCGACGTATCTGCCATTCTTCACTAGAGATCCTCATTGCAGGCAATGTTACAGGTTTCCGGACAAGTCCCATAGTGAGACAGCCCATGGCGTGCTCGTCTGACAATGGGGACAGTACATCACATGATTGCAAACGTTTTCGACTTCGTCTGCCGTGTCAGAGGAGGTTTGGAATACGTAGGGGCTGTATGGTCCGGTGTAGTCGTCCAATTTGCCGCATTCTAACAGTCCCTGAAGGCAGTGGGGGCAAGCCTGCTCCGGTACAACCAGACCGTTACACAGCGGGCATATATAAGACAAGGGTATCCCTCCTGATATGGATTCACTCAGGAGTAAGATACCCTTTTTTGTATCAAAATATGTTATTTCAGCGAACTAGCGTTTCATGTTACTGCTGTGTCCTGGAGACAACTTGGCGTCCGGATCGAAGTATACCTTTGCATTATTAACTGCTGTTGGGGCTTCGCCGAATCCGACAGCGATCAGCTTCAGTTTACCCGGGTATGTTGTGATATCCCCGGCAGCGAAGATCCCTGGAATGGATGTTTCCATGCGGGAATCAACAACGATGGAGTTACTGTCAATTTCGATACCCCACTCGGCAATTGGTCCGAGAGAAGAGACAAATCCGAAGTTAACGATCACGTCATCTACTTCGATTTCCTGAGTTTCTTTAGTTTTTACATGGGCAAGGGTTACCTTGGTTATGGTGTCATCCCCATGAAGTTCCGTGATTTCAGTCGGTGTAACGACATTCACCTTGGAATTCATCAGATTTTCGACACTGTGCTCATGCGCACGGAACTTGTCCCGGCGATGGATCAACGTCACTTGCTCAGCGATGGGCTCGAGCATGAGTGCCCAGTCTACCGCGGAGTCACCGCCGCCACTGATCAGTACCTTTTTGCCAGCAAAGGCATTCAGATCACTGATGAAGTAGTGCAGGTTGCTCTTCTCGAACTTGGCAGCACCTTCAAGCTCCAGGCGACGTGGTTCGAATGCACCTACACCAGCCGTAATAATGACGGCTTTGGCATGATATTCATTCTCATCCGTCTTCACGATGAAATGTTGCTCATCCTTTTTCTCCACCGATACAACCTTTTCTTCAAGGCGGATGTTCGGGTTAAAATGACTCATTTGCTCAACCAGGTTATTCACCAGTTCCTGAGCAGTTACTTTCGGGAATCCGGCTACATCATAGATGTATTTCTCCGGGTAAAGAGCAGCAAGCTGTCCGCCAAGCTGTGGCATACTTTCAACCAGTGTAACGGATGCCTGACGCATCCCACCGTAAAACGCGGCGAACAGACCCGCAGGGCCTCCACCGATAATAAGTAAATCAGTCATATCATGACTGGAATTCTGTGCAGTCAAGAATCAACAACACCTTTCATATTTTAATAGGTAGTTAAAAGGAAAAATGTGCAGGCTCGTATCGGAACCGGCATTGGTACTGAACTGTCTTTCCTATTATAAACGGTGTATTCAGGGTTGCAAAGTTAGCGGCGTCACGAATCTAGGAACAATTGATGAAGATCAGATGAGAATAGGATGAAATTGGAAATGAAAGGTTATGAAAAATAACAAAAAAAACCTTGATCTTTACTAGAAATACAGATATCCTTGACCTGTACTATGTGTTTTTTTGTCTAATTTAGAGTCAATATGTAATATGAACACAGGTCCCGTGTTTTGTAGAATCTTGTGGTTAATTTCACAACTTGAATCGATAACTTGCGTGCAAACGAATCAATTTCATTTACCTTTTAGCTACTTCAATCACTTCTAGATATAGACCGAAATGATTCATTTTATCTAGATCTAGTTTCATAAAATCCATTTTTAGTGAGTTATGAAATTGATGCAAACGTTTAAATAAATTCGCGAAGTTAACATTTGTCGTCATAATGGGCAAGACCTCATCAATATTTGTAAGTATGTGCATTTTGCATCTCAACCAAGATTGGGCTGATGCAAGTGAAACCGGAAGGGGTATAGACATGAGCAGTATTCCCAAAATCGTCATCCTCGGCGCGGGCTATGGCGGGATTCTGACAGCCCAGCGGCTGCAGAAGGAATTGAACTATAACGAGGCCGACGTCACATTGGTGAACCGGCATGATTATCATTATATTACTACACATCTACATATGCCGGCAGCCGGCACGGATACCATTGAGCATGCAAGAGTCCCTATTTCGAAGCTGATTGATGAGTTCAAGATTGATCTGGTTAAATCTTCCGTCAAGGAGATTCGTCTGCAGGATCGGAAGATTATTCTGGAGGACGGCACGTTATCCTATGACTATCTGATTATTGGACTAGGCGGTGAGCCTGAGACCTTCGGTATTCCGGGTATGCTCGATCACGCCATGACCATCCGCAGTATTAACTCGGTTAGACTGATCCGAGAACACATCGAATATCAATTTGCGATGTACAAAAACGATAACAAACGAAATCGTATTCGGTTTGTCGTAGGTGGAGCGGGGTTCAGTGGCGTTGAATTCGTAGCTGAACTTGCAGATCGTATTCCACAGCTGTGCAAGGAGTTCGATGTGAATCCGAAACATGTGCACATCTATAATGTAGAGGCAGCGCCTTCGGCCTTGCCTGGATTTGACCCGGAACTGGTAGAACATGCGATGAACGTGCTGAAGAAGAAGGGCGTTACCTTCAAAATTGGTGTTCCCATCAAACAGTGTCTCCCGGATGGGGTCATTGTGGGTGAGGGTGAAAAGCTGGATGCTGCCACAGTAGTGTGGACCGGCGGTATTCGCGGTAATTCATTGTTGGAACAGGCGGGTCTTGAAGTGATGCGCGGACGTGTGAAGGTAGATGATTATCTGCGTGCCCCTGGACATGAGCATGTCTATGTGATCGGTGATAATTCACTGGTCTTCAATGCGGAAGGGCGGCCTTATCCGCCAACAGCACAGATTGCAATGCAGCAAGGTGTGAACTGCGCCAAGAACGTCGTGGCATCCATTCGCAAGAAACAGCCACAACCTTTTGTATTTACGAGCAAAGGCACGGTTGCTTCATTGGGTAAAGGTGAAGCGATTGCTGTTGTAGACGGCAAGAAATACAAGGGCTGGAAAGCGGCTCAGTTGAAGAAGCTGGTTGATCTGCGTTATCTGTTCATCATTGGTGGTATTCCGCTAGTCCTGAAGAAAGGGCGGTTTTTTGGATGAGACATTGTAGTGTTCAGGTCCGGGGATTATTAACGCGTGAGGAACTGGATCGATACAACGCCCTGATGCAGGTCGGTGGTTATCTGGAGGAACAGGATCAATATGATCTGGCCTACATCGTGCAGAAAGAAGTGGATATTCTCATTTTGCCCGCGATTGAGCGGCTTAAAGAGAAGGGGCGTGACCGTGACCGGGCCACTGCCGAATTCCTCGAATCACTGAAAGCTGTTGATGAAGAGGATGAAGATTAAGACTTTATATAAGTTGAACTAAAGATGTTTACACATACACTTCAATGACAGAATAGCCTATGCTTCCGATGTAGCTTTCTTTCAGAAAGCTTGTAGCTTCGCTTTTCAGGTTTTTCTGTCCTTTCCGTTTCTGTGTAAATAAATAGTTCAAACTATATAGATCTAAATCAAGCTTGAAGTGGAAAAAATTGGTACATAATAAAGCACCGCGGCAGTATCCTTTACAGGAGATGTCGCGGTGCTTTATTATGCGTTGCTCAATTTTAAAGTTTAAGCATTTCTTCCAAAGTTCCTTCGTTCAACAGACTTCCCACATAGAACGAACCGAATTCGCCATAACGGGCGCTAACTTCATCGAAACGCATCTCATAGACGAGTTTCTTGAACTGAAGTGCATCATCCGCAAACAGCGTTACGCCCCATTCCCAATCGTCGAAACCGACAGAGCCGGTAATAATCTGTTTCACTTTACCCGCATAGCTGCGACCAATCATGCCGTGACTGCGCATCATGGTACGACGCTCGTCCATGGACAGCATGTACCAGTTGTCATTCAGCTCACGTTTTTTGTTCATCGGATAGAAGCAGATGTATTGCCGTTGTGGCAGAACAGGTTTCAGGCGGGCGATAATCTCCGGATTCTGCATCGGGTCTTCGCCTTCTTTGCCAAGGTAGTTGCTCAGTTCCACTACACTAACGTAGGAATAAGACTTCGTTGTGTATTGGGCAAACATCGTTTTGTTAAACGCGTTCTCAACAGCCTTCAGATCTTCCAGCGTTTCACGCAGGTGCATCATGACGAGATCAGCTTTTTGACCTACAACCGTATATACAACGGTACTTCCTTTGGATGAGTCCTCGACTTCTTTCCATTCTTTCCAGAATTCCTGAAGCTCGTCCAGTGCTACAGCACGTTCTTCATCATCTGCTGCTTTCCAGGCGGCCCAGTTAATCGAGCGAAAATCATGCAGGGCATACCAGCCCTCCAGTGTTGATGCGGCTTCGTTCATTGGTTGTGTTCCTCCTGCAAGGTATATTTCCAAATCCCTATAAGGGGTTGTTTAAAAAGTCTGCTTTTGATTACGAATAATGCCTGTTGGCATCATCAGCATCGAATATGGCATTCAGCCGAAATGTCCGTTGCTCACGTAGCTTCCTACGCTCCGCTACTCCATTTCTAGCTTCATTCCATCTTCTCGGTACTGAAAACCAGTCTTTTTGAACACGCACTATAAGGGACGGGTGAGTGCTTTATCGTTTACATTGTATCCCAACATGAAGCAGAAGGGCAAATGAACAGTACATAATTATAGGGAAATTTGTCCAGAAAGTTCGTTGCTTCGCCACATTTTTTGCGGTACACTAACTACTATCCAGAAGTGAAACCCGAAAGTGTGAAAGAAGAGGTGAATGTCGCCCGATGCAATTTATACCTGTGTTGGTATTAATGGTATTATTTTTCGTTATGATGTTTGGTATCGGTTTCATTCTGAACATGTTGATGAAGACCACCTGGTTTCCTTCCTATCTGTTCATCATTGTAATTCTGCCTGTTGTTGTATACTCTCTATGGGATCATTCGTCGTCTCTGATGTCACATCTGGGCTCTTTCCAGCTTGTGGACTATATGACGGGCATCGCTGGACTGGCTGGTGCGGTAATCAGTGGCTGGACGATCCAGAAGTTACGTTTGGGTGGGTACAGAATGTTTTAGATTGTTGGAACGAGGTAACACATGCCTGTAATCGCGTGAAAGTCTTGTCTTTGTCGTAAACGCTTACGAGTACAAAGGGAAGGCTTTTTTGCTGTTCATTTATATTCGATGGATTATTGTACACTTGTACTTCATATACATCTGGAGAACATTCTCTTTAGACACTCCCTTGTATTCTGCGGCTACAGCTTTTATAGTATTCTAGCGGCACTCGACATTTTTATTTTAGAAATTTGCTTAATTCGGCGAAAACGTGAATGATGTCGACCTAGGACGAAACGGAGCGAGAACAGGCCATCTTTTTACCTGTTTTTGAACATTTGAGGATCAGACATTTATGATAGAATAGATAAACACACATTTGGGGAGAAGGAGATCAGGCTATGCGCATGAAGAATCTGCACCATTATACTGAACATCATCGCTACTGCGTATACAGGGAGTTTGGACTTAGCGCCCTGGATGACCGTATGCTTACAGGAGCATATCAGCCCATGGTAGGTGCTTTTGCGGTTGGCTTGTATCGGCTGTTGTTTCAGCATCTTCCCGGTGAACAGGTCGGTTATTCGCCGCTTGAACAGCAACGGAGGCTGTTCATGACGCTTGGCCTGGAGCCGAGCGAGAAAGGGCGTAAATATCTGGTAGAGCAGGCATCCAAGCTTGAAGCGGTGGGACTACTTCAGACTTCACGGCTATATATACCGGAAAATGATGATTACATCTACGAATATGAGCTGCAACCGCCGCTCTCTCCGGCAGAGTTTTTCCGGACACAGCATTTGACACTGCTGCTTCGTGACAAGATAGGTAAATTCGCCGTCCTTTCCCTGCGTTCGGGTTTCTCTGCAGTGGAAAATGGGGACGCGCCTTATCCGGCAGCCAATAAAGAGAATATTTCTGTTCCCTTTTACGATATATTTGAATTGAATACTCATGTGATTGATTACGAGTTGGAGCAAGCATTGTCGGAAGTATCAACTACAGCTCAGCGGACAGGCACGAACGATACAGCGGAAGAAAACAGTTTGAACTATGCCGACATTATTTTGCGTTTCCCGCGCGAGTCGGTCAATCGCCGTCATGTAGAACAGTTGCGGTTCGATCATGAACAACTGGGCATTGTGAATTATGTAGTGAACAAGTTCAACCTTAGTGTGCAGGATGTATGCCGTCTGCTGGATGAAGATGATATCTTCACTCCACAGGGCCAGCTGATTCTGGATGATCTTCAGCATAAAGCGAGCATGCAGTTCAGACAGACGAAGAAACGCCATGAGCAACAGACTGTACAGGCAGCCAAGGTCGTGGCACTGAGGCAGCATATGGAGGAGCCAGAGCGGAAAGAAGACTCCGGTGAACCACCAGTTGAGCATGGGGTACAGATGGAGTATTACGTCGAAGTACCTCCGCAATTCATGACGAAGTGTGATATTCATCAATACAATATGATGTTGCGTAACGAGCCGTATACCCGCCTGTTGCAGACGTTCTTCCCAGGTGCAGTACCGGACAATCTGATTGATATATTTGAGAAAATTGATCTGAGCTACAAGTTACCTGGTGAAGTCATCAATGTATTGATTCATTATCTGATGGCATTACTTGTATCTGGCGGAGAGCAGCGGATTAACCGTAACTTCGTTGAGGCCATTGCCTCCAACATGTTGCTCAAACAGGTGAACTCATATGAGAAAGCTGTGCAATATATTCGTGATCAGGCCAAGGTTAAAGGTAAACAGGCTGCTGGTGCAGCTGGAACCCGTACCCGTACATACGGCAAAGGAACCAAAGCTAAGCCCGAAATTCCGATTGTACAAGACATAAGCAACGATGGGGATGCCGTATCTGAGGAAGAGTTCGAAGAGATGATGAGATTTGCCCAACAGATGCAGGCGAGTAAACAAAAAGGAACTTCATAACTGCCTGACCAAGAAGAAGTGCAAGTCCACTTTTACCGAAAAAATAAGAGCCATTCGCAACGTATTGATGCGAATGGCTCTTATTTTTAAATCATGCTTTGTATGTTCCATCGGTTGGATCTATTCACGGGTTAGTGGATGTTCTAATTCTGCATGACCCATTAAACTGTCAGTTGCATCTCCGTCAACAAGCAAATCAATACTGGTTACTTCATCAAACTGAAAAAAGGTTCCTTTCAAAGCATCGATCGCTAAGAGTTCTCCGCCAGACCCCAATCTTGCTTCATCCGGAATATGCACATCCAGCGTTAATTTCCCTTGATCAAAAGTAGCAGAAAGTAGTTCAATATTACTCCACAATGGAATTAGTTCGGTTTGATCACTACTTTGAAGGGCCGCATAAGTCTTACTGTATTTTTCGGAGTCATCTTTGAATGTGATCTCCTTCTTATGTTGCTCTACTTGTAATAATTGATCATCTGCGTAAAAAACCTCAATTTCTTGAGATTCTTCATTTTCTTCGCTTGGGTTAGCTGTTGGCGCTGGTGTCGTATTTGCAGGATCGGAACCCTGCACTGGACTAGAAGAAGTAGGTTTGCTACCACAGCCTACCGCTAGTATGCTTATTGCACATATTGCGATAGCCACATAGATTCTTTTTTTCATAGAAGCACATCCTCTTGAATTATTCACTGTCCTATAGCTTCAAATATTCTTTTATCCCATCAACAATGGCCTGTGCTGCTTTATTTTGATTGCTTTCTAACATCATGGCCTCCTCCTCCATCTGGTTGCTTAAGAATCCGATTTCTAGAAGAACCGCAGACATCGTGGTTTCTCGGATCACCTGGTAGTTTCCGTTCTTAACACCACGATCATTAAATCCCAAGGCATGGATCAGATTTTTATGAATGAGTGTCGCCAGTGCTTTACTACTTTCGCGTTGATAATAATACGTTTCAGTTCCCGATATCTGAGGAGCAGCGGTTACACTGTTACCGTGTATAGATACAAACACATCTGCATTAAGATCGTTGGCAAGTTTGACACGTTCCGGTCGTGTAGGGTAGATATCCGTTTCCCGAGTCATAATTAGTTCTATGTCAGGTTCCTTTTCTAAAAGAGCCTGTACTTTTAGCCCTAAAGCAAGGGCAAAATGCTTCTCCTGCTTTTTGGTAAAACTTATTGTACCTGGATCACTTCCTCCATGTCCCGGATCAATAACGACGATTTTTTTGCCGCTGTTCACAGGAGTTGCAGGTGCAGGTTCATTTGCCATACTTAGATCAAGGATAAATTTGCCGGCGATTGTCTGTTGTGTGTAATTCACCGAACTTATATTGTTTAATTCAATTACAATTCGAATCTGAGGAGGATCATTTTTGAAAAGAGAATAACGTATATCAGTAACACTTGGGAATTCGTTAACATTCAGTCTTCCCATGGATCCTCCAGAGGGGACCTGTCCCATATTTCCGAAGTTGGTGGATGGGAAATCCACGATAATTCGTTCGGGATTTTTTAGTGTAGATATGACTGGAGCAACTTCATGGTCTAATGAGACGACGAGTTGATTATTGGCATACGTTATATCATGAACCAGGTTAGTGCCTGCATCATTTCCATGAGAGGGTGAAGCTGGTTGTGATACATTATTGCTGGTTAGCGTAACAATCTTGTCTTTGTTATTCCAGCCCACTCTCAGACCCATCTCTTCACTAACAAAACGTAGGGGAACAACAACCGTATTCTTGATCATTTGTGGAGCGATATTAAGTTGGACGGTGTTGTCCTGGACTGTAGCTTGATCCTTTCCAACGGTCAAGGAAATTGCATTAGAAGCTTGTTCGATATTTACATTTTGTGTTTTTTGATCCCATTTCACGTTGAATTTTAAATTCTCAGCGACTACCCGAATCGGAATCATAATATTGTTTCGTACATTAACGACTTCAATATCATGGGGTAAAACTAGCTCCTGGCCATCTAAAATAATTTTAGTTTGATTCTTAGCTGCATGGGTGTGCAGTGGAATTAGCAAGAGTAGCAACGTACTGAATAGTAACAGGATTATAGATTTCTTCATTTTACACCTCGGTTTTAATTTGCGTAGTACTAGACTCCTAACGGGGGAAAAACCAATCACCTCCTGTTTCTTTGATGAAAACCAAAATTTACTATAAATTTCCGTTCACTAATATGAACGCTACAAACGACATAAAAGTCGTAAAGAAAATCGGTTTACTACAAAATATGGACAAGAGAACTGTTGTCAGTAGGTAGGGGATAAAGGAAGGCGAGTTAAATAATGATGTTATTTATCTAATTTAAACCACTGCTGAGATTCTTTCCGAGTCATTTTTTTTACAGGTTTTACTTTTTTGCTAGTGGTATCGTATCTGAAAAGAATCCATTGATCTGAAGGATACTCGCTAATGTAATCCATATTTCTTCCGCTCTTATGCCACAATATAGTTGGTTGCCCGAGGGAGATAAACAAAACGGTCTTTCTTCGTATCGTATATTGCTAAAATGCTCTTCTCCGTATTTCCATAAGCAAATGCAATGATGTCTTCTTTTGGTGACCAATTATAAGATGTAATGGTTTCGACATCTTGTTTACCTGTTTTTTCAAGACGTTCGTTTAGAATGGTGTACTTTCCTGTTTTAACGTTCACAAGAATAAGATTGCTGCCGGCAGTTTTTTCTGCTCGGATAGCAATCCAGCTATTAGATGGAGATTCAGCAACACTTGTGATATCCACTAATTTCACTCCAAAGTCTTCCGTATGCAGGATGTGCTTTTCTTTACCATGAGCAACTACAATGGTGTCAATGATGTTTTGCTCAAAATCTGCAGCAGCATCTTGCTTTAAAGTATTTGCAGTTATAGTGGTGTTGTCACCTTTCCAGACCATTTTGTTTGAGGCTATCGTTTTTTGAACTTAGGTATACTCTGGTATGTCGAAGCGTTCACAGAAGTTGTTTTAGCAGCAATGTGTGCTACTTTATCAGAAGCATGAAACGAAATTGGTGCAGTGGATAACGTGCCTAAGCTACCTAAAACAATGATGCTTGATAATAAAGCATGGGTGTATTTCATGATTATCACTCCTTCAGTTGGGAGGCAGTTACGTGATGTGATTCCCTCCAGATCGTTGTGAAATTTCAAAAAGGCTGATTAGTCCTGTAAATAACAAGCCTAAAAGGACGAATACATATTTTTTTATTTTATGTGGCCTTCTGACACTCTCTGGTGTCTAATTCATTGTAAATCAAGAGGAGGTTCTCACCATGTCAGGAGCTCATGACACAAAACCTGTTTATCCGGATAAACAGGAAAGTATCACTAACTTTGAAAGCACCTATGAGCTGTATCGTCAAAGGATTTGCACGTACTTTTCGCTGAAATTGAATCCGATGGTTGCAGATGATTTGACTCAACAGGTGTTTTTAAAAGCTGTAGAGAATCTTCACCGATTCCAAGGCAGATCAAATTTATTTACGTGGATATTCAAGATTGCTCAGAATACAGTGAAAAACGAATATCGAAGGTTATCGCGAAAAAAAGAAACTCCGTTTGATTTTACAGGATATGAATCACAATCGATCTCCCTTGAATTTACGAAATATGTTGATTTTCGAATTGATATCGGAGTTGCGCTGAAAAAGTTAAATGAAACCGACCAAGAAATCATTGCATTACGCTTTTTTGTGGACTGCACATTGCTTGAAATTTCTAAGATCGTAGGGATGCGTGAAAGTGCAGTAAAGAACAGACTCTACAGAGCTTTGGAAAAACTTAAACAGGAAATGAAAGAATGGGGAGGCGTTACGATTATGTCTATTGAAGACTTGATTTCAATTGTTAATAAAGGTGAAAGTGAGGGATTGAACAATCATCCCAATAAAGTACACCATGATTTGTTCAATGAACTAAGTGATCATATTGAACGAATCTCGCTAAAGTACAATTATCATCCAACGCGAAAAGTAACGATTGAAGTATATCCTGACATGCCATCGTTTCACCAAGCGGTCGGAGAAGCAGATGCTCCGAATTGGTTCATGGGTACCTATGAAGGGAGTATTCTTAAAATTGTGTCTCCATTAAATCCAGGACCGGAGCATACCTATCAATCGATTCTTAAAGGTACGGTTCATTTGTTCACCATGTGGCTTATAAGTGAAATCAATCCGAAGGCTCCGAAATGGATAAGGCAAGGTATTGGTGGATATGAAGCCAAGGGCATGACTCAGGACTTTATTGAAGGTACGACAGAAGAAGCTATCCAAAATTTAGAGATCCCAACGTTCGAACAATTAGATAATGATACCTGGGATTTCGAAACGATGAAGGGTTTTCAGTTTTCGTTCCTATTCGTAGAGTTTGTTGTTCAACAATATGGAATAGACCAATTAAACAAATTGATCCGTAACCCTCAGGATTTTAATGGCATTTTTCAATGTTCCGAGAAGGAATTGCATCAGAAGATGGTGGAATTTATAAGTAAGTAACCCATACAAAAGTGTATGTTGCCCGGGGGATGAACCGGGCTTTTTTTAACGTGATTATAGCTATGGTAAATGTACTCTATTAATAAATTGGATTATTTTGTATACTGCATATAAAAAGAGGATTACAGAAGTATTGATTGGGAAATTCGAAAGATTGAGGTTTGACATGGAAGGTGTTATTAGGAATGAAGACCTGTCTGTTGATGGAAGCGAGTTAAGAATGGATGAATGTAAAAAATACATATGGAGGTATTAAGTTTGAAAACTCATTACTATCTAAGTTGGTTTAATCATTTTTTCCCAGAGAAACTGGTCCATTGTTTGCAGGAGGATATACAAGATAGAAAATCACTTGTCATGATTAGTGCTAATCCGTCTGGTTATAAAGATGAGCAAGTTAACTTTGATGATATTACTGAATGGACATGGTTGAATCAGGCTAATATTATTTTTGATGAATATCATTTCGTTGATTACCGCATGCAGAAAGAAGATGCTCAGCGATTCATTCAGAACGCTTCTGTCATTTTTTTATGTGGTGGATATCCTGTTTTGCAGAACGATTTTTTGGCGGAATATGAATTATCGGATGTTATTAAGAATAGCAATGCCGTTATAATGGGTGCCAGCGCCGGTGCGTTAAACATGGCTGCAAAATGGTTAAGCTTGAATAACACGGATGAAGTTGAAACAAGTACTATTTATGATGGTATTGGCTTTGATCATTTTGCCTACGAATCTCATTCTCAACGCGATTACGCAACGTTTGTTCAAGGCTACATCTTCCCCTTGTCTGAAGAGATTGATATTTATGTGGCAGAACAGGAGAGCGCTATACGTGTAAAGGACAGCAAAATAGAAATAATGGGACCTGTATATTTAATTTCCCACTCAAAGATTAAGAAATTGGTCGAGACGCTCTAATTAGGCTGAGTGGCTGTGAATTACATAAGTAATTCCTTTTGATTGTATAAAATCAAGACAGGTCTCTTTTCTACGATTGAAATACTGTTTGTAAACAGATGCAAGCTTAATATCCCTAAGACTCATAGTCGGCAGGGTATCAAAGGGATCTGTTGCTTATTCCAATTAACGGACTGACAATAAGGATCGTTGCAAAAATGCCAACATCCTTATTGGTATACCTTTACAGAAAGTAGAGAAGACGAAAATTATATTAGGATGATGAGTTCCTCATTAAGCTAACCGGCAGAATAGTGTAACGAGTGCAGGTTCAGTCATTTACAACAAACGGAACATAAGTTCTAATAATAGTGGTACTAATTTTCTAACTATGGAGGGTTTCTAACGTGACTCAAAACGGGATTGTATTGGTTGTGAGTGTTTCGATAATACATGAAGATAAGCTGCTTATGATCAAAGAAAACAAGACTACTGTTAAGAATACATGGAACTTCCCGTCCGGGAGAATTGAGTCTAATGAAGATATCTTAGAGGCGGCACGTAGAGAAGCAAAAGAAGAAACCGGCTATGATGTTAGACTTACAGCCACTACAGGTATTTACAATTTCATTAGTAGTACAAATCATCAGGTTATTTTATTTCATTTTATTGGTGAAATCATCGGTGGTTCTCTTCAGTTAGATACAACGGAGATCATTGATTCGAAATGGATAGCACCTACAGATCTGTTGATTCCAGATTTACTGGAACTACGCGATAAAGGGGTAATTAAACAGATTACAGAAAATTTGATCTCTCAAAAGGAATACTCATTAGCCTTATTTAACAGATATCTGGAGAATATGGTTTAAGCTAACGGAAAACGTTAGCTCAATAACAACAAGAAAGCAGCTGATCATTGTGATTGGCTGCTTTTACTCAACTAAAGGGCAGTTTTGCTGAATAGATCTGCTGAGTATGTGGAGCATCTGGCCTTTCACGGTTGGTTGCAGACAAGAAAGATAAAAATCGTAAGGTAAAGGAGAAATCTGGCAGATACGATTGCGATTAAAAACTCCCCATGACGCACATGCGTCATGGGGAGTTTTTAATCATTTCCATACGTTAAGGAAGGGGCCTTGTGAAATAGAGATGTCCTAATCACTTCGTTGGACAGACAGAGTTTTGTGTAAAAATGGCCACCGCCCGGGAACAACTATTCTTCGTATACATTTCTGAACCGACTTACTTGACCGGCCCCATCCAGGTCGAAATCGTCTTCTGCTGGTGCGGCAACGGCGGTTTCAACTTCCCGTTATCGATCAAATGCTTCAAAATATAAGCGACCAGCCGACCTCCTCCGGTGTTGCCTCTCACCATGTAAGCAAGCTGCGGCTCCAAATGCTTCGGCTGATTTTGCAGGAACAGGTTGAGCATTTTGTCGTAGAGCTTGCCGACAGCAGGGGCATAAAGAGCGGACAAATCCGGCATTGCTTTGTTCAACTGATCCAACGTTTGCGGAGAGTCCATCCAAACCGCATTGAACTTGTACCCCTCCTTCGTCTTGCGGATGTACCCCTTCTCCAGCAGGAACGAATATTGCTCAGCGTTCTCTTCGTTGTCGGGCAGTTCCCCTTGTTGGAACGCATGACAAATCTCGACATTCCGATATTCCAGGAAACGCCAATCCATCTGGCGGTCGCTCCAGTACGTATTGAATTGCCACAAGTATAAAGGAGAGTCTTCGACGTAGCGGAGCGACGGACCGAAGGTGACGTAACTACTCATATCAAAACCCGGATCGGGATAGTGGCTCCGATTTAACGCCGCATAGGCAATATATTGACCTCCGTCCTTTCGCATTGGTGCGACCGCATCAAAGTTTTCGCCAGCCGGCATGCTCCGCCAAGATTGCTCCTCGATGTTCTTGGGCAGCAAGGTCCAGAGCAGGAAGTTATAGTCGCCGTCTGGAACATACACTCCGCTATCCTCGACTTGCTGGCGAACTTTCATTAACGCGTCGAAATGAACATCGGCCACTTCGGCGGCGCAATCTTGCCAGAATTGATGACCGGCTACGGCCAACTCGAAGAGGTCCCAGACGATGGTATTGCTTTGATATTTGCCGGGAGAGGTTTGGATGAGAAAATTGTAATCGGACAGATGCTGGACTTCGCCTTCCAACAAAGACGGCGGCATTCCCAGCTCCTCCGCGAGTTGATGTACGGTACGCGCCTTGTGATAAGCCGCGTAAACGATATTTTGCGCCAAGGCGCGTCCAAGAAAATCGTTGGTTTCGCCCAGTCTGCCGGCCGAACCGGAATGGCCCATTTCCCCCATGCTGACCGGATTGACACTTAAAGTTCCTGTTGCTCGCATACGTTTCATCCCTTTCCGTAACTTCTTTTTAGCCTCGCTCAAATGCCACTTCACCGTGTTGACAGGAATGTTCAGAGCAATCGCGATATCGCCGATTTTAAGCTCGTCGTAGTAATGCATGACCACGATCCGGCGATGGATGTCGGACAGAAACGCGACTTCTCGGCGCAGCTCGCGTGAAGCTTCGGTTGCCAGCAGCCGGTCAAGCGGCTCCCGGGAAGGGGCGGCAGACAGTTCAGACATACCGTTGATTTCGATCGCTTGGGGAACGTGCGCACGCTTTTTCAACCAATTCACCCAAGTGTATCGAGCAACCGTCCAGACGTATGCGTCAAGGCTTCTAATGTCCCGCACCCCGGAGAAGGATTTCAACAACTGCAGCATAATCTCCTGAGCCAGATCCTCCGCCTCGGCCCGGTGCTTGACCCGGTTTAACGCAAAACCGAAAATCGGTTTGACATAGCTCCGAATCGCTTCTGCAGCTTCTTTTCCGTTTTTACCAATTGAATCCATCTTTTGCCTCCATAGTTGCATCTGTAATTCCTGACAATTATATAGTGTGCCAGGCGAAATAAAGGTTGGGATTATTTTTAAAAAAATTTGGACGTCCTACCGGATCACTCATACTCGTATAATTACAAACATCATGATTAGGTCATTTAAATGGTTAAAGAGACGTTATGAACTTTTTGTTAAGTATATTGGAAAAGAGTTAAACAAGTTGAAGATTACTTTAGATGTAAAGTTCTCACTTTTAGTATATAAAGATACTTTTTTTCGTTCAACTATGGGAGGATACAAACTAGGAGCACGAGTCGAAGTTCTTCTTCGGGTACTTGGGGTACTCCTTCGTTCCGTAGTTAATAAGCAGTTGTCTCGATTAATTATTTAAATGCATTTCACCTTTAGGGATGGTACATAATCCAGAAAATACGGACAAAAAAAGCCCTACAGGGCTAATTCGATCTAATGAGATATACTCCATGTTTTCATTCAGAGCCGTATCTGTTGAAATTAACTCCTCCAGCGCCATACGATAAGGTTCACCTAGTTCATTCTGCTGACTAGAGCCAGTAACACCACCTTCCCAACGAAGGAGAGGAACTCGTTGCTTTCATAGTATTACGGGACGGTGCAAGGTTGGATCTGACACAGGTACGTGCGTTTTGTGAGCCACATCTTGCTCCGTACAAATGGCCGACTCAACTGTTCATTGTGGATACTTTGCCCAGAACGGCCGTGGATAAAATAGACAAAAAGCAGTTACGGAAGTATCTATCCTCAATGTTGTCCAACGGGGTGTAATCAAAGAAATACGTTGGTTCAAAAGCAATGAATGTTCAGCAGGTAGGTGCTTTCCTATAGGAACAAACAGCCCTTCAACTTCCTTTGGGAAGTGAAGGGCTGTACGTATCTTAACTAGCATACAGGCGTGCATGAAAATTATAATTACCTCAAAATCGTAGTGGCCTGATTGCCCGCATAATCCTCAATGACCAGCTTCAAAGAGCTGTTGCTGGATGCTGGTGTGAAGGTCAGTTCACTCAGCTTTGTTCTTCCCCGAATGATATACGGGAATTTCTGCGAAACGTAAGTGACGCCGAACTCGCGTGCTACCTCATTTTCATATACATAGATCTTATACCAGTCCTCCAGATCCGGCAGGGCAAGCATGTATTTCCCATCTTTTACCGTGACCTTATCCTTGGCGTATGGTGTAATCTGAAGATCTGCGAGCTGTCCGGTATGGGTAACCGGATTCTGCCCGCCAATGGCGATATTCAGTACATAATGTTCACCGTTGGTCGGAAGTCCGGTCAGAACGGCAGATGATTTTCCTTTTTTGACCTGAAGCGACTTGGTGAAGGGTTCTTTCGTATAATCGGTTTCTAGTGTGAGCTGAATGGACTCGTTGCCTTTACCTTTGTCTTTATTTTTATCCTTATCCGTATTCTTATCTTTATTCTTGCCTGTATCTTTTGCTTTCTTCGGGTTGTTCCAGCTGACAATGGCATCGCCATTCTTTTTGAATTTCACATCAATATTCTGAACGGCTGTGTTCAGATCGTAGGGTAGGACGGTTGCTTCACTTTCGGTACCATCTGCACCAACAGCACGTATGGACAGTTCACCAGAAGGCTGTTTTAGCGATTTAATATAAAAGGTGGAATCATACACGCCGCCAACATAAGCACCATTTTCATATAAATTGTATTGTTTGACCTCTGAATAGTCCTTCATGTCCCAGGCGACAACCAGTTCATCGGTGTTGGTCAGTGCTTTGGCAATATGGAACCCGGTCGGTGCATCCGGTACAGCCGCTGAACCGTCGAATATACGGATCTCACCAATATTCATCTGATAATTCTCAATGGTCTTACCGTTCGGGTCAAAGGATAATCCCATAGCTGCAATAGTCTTGCCTTGATAGGCACTCAGATCCAATGTAGCTGTCTTCCAGCCTTCCGTATGTTGGCCTGAATTAGGCACCTGTACGTTGACTACGTTGGATGGGTCATCTTCAAAGATCAGTCCAACATGCAGGGAAGAAGCATCGCTGGTGGACGGTTTGTTATACGTCAGCTCCAGTTTGGATTGTCCGTTGACAGACAGGTCGGTCTTGTACAGGCGCAGGAAGTTCTCCGCGTTCAGTGTACCGTTTACCACGAGTGAGCTGCCTCCATGGAATGCGCCAATGGAATCGTAGTTGTACCTTGCGCCTTTCTCATAAGATGGGCCATAATCAAAATCGACACTCAGCTTGTCGCCTTCGCTATCCATCCACCATTGCCAGCTAACAGGGATGTCCTGAATGTTGATATTGGACCATTCCTTGTCGTTCGAGACAGCGCCGTCTTCATAATATTTTAGGCCGTGACCCGTATTGAAGTTTGTCGCAAAATTCGAGCCGTTGATGACGGATCGCTCGGTAAGATATGCGGCAATCCCATCCCAGTTTGCGCCGGAAGCATACACATCCGACAGATCGGCAGAAGCATTACGACGCGCATCCGTAGGGTCTTGATTTGGACCAGACCACCAGGCACGATCGCGCACAAAGGTCATCCATTGGTACTGATCCTCCGCACGATGATTCGTACTCCCATCGCCCATCTCTTCATCCAGGGCATTGTGAGTGAAATCTGCACCCAGTGTCGCGATGCTGTTCATCGGTTGACCGTTCTCATCCAGGTTATGGCGCAGGTCATAGGATTGCTTCCAGCGGCCGAATTTGTCATGTCCACCTTCGACACCAGCAAATACGGTTTCCAGTGGATCCAGTCCCAGGCTAAGGGCATGATCACGGGAATCGCGGAGCATCTTGTGGTTCCATACATAATTCAGGAAGATGGAATCCGAGACTCTGCCGAGAACGGAATCCTGTACAAAGGGGCTATTAAGGCCGTTAAATTGGTTCTGGTATTGAATCTTGCCTGTTGTATTGATGGTGGAATCATACCACTGAACGTACAGGCCTTTATCTCTTAGATATTTCATGAATTTCTTGTAGGAAGCGATATCCTCAGGGGCTACACCCCGGGCAACTTCTTCCTGATTGAAGAAGTATCCATCGTAGTTGTAGTACTCTGCCATCTCCGCCAGTTTTTCGGCAACAGGGAAATTACCGTTTTCATCCTGGATCAGCATTTGCTTGTAGGTCTGAGGGCCACGGTCATTGTCCGAGAAAAAGATGTTGGCAATAGATTTGACGCCATTTTTGTGGGCTGCATTGGTATAGGCCGGATTCGGAATATTCAAAATGCCAAACTCGAAGTATTTCTCCGTCCATTCCTTACTGGGGTCGTATAACTCCTCCGGCACTCCGGCAGAAGCCATGCCATGCCAATAGCTGTAGTAGTCTGTATACTGCCAATAATTAAAGAGATATTGGCTGAATTCATTGGTATAAGGTGTGCTATCGAAGAATGCATTGCCGTAATCACCACTCATCGTAAATAGCTGGGTGTCTGGATTAAGCTCAGGATAAGCCTGCGTGGCAGCGAACGGTTCATTACGGGGCTGCAAGGGGACATGGGCACGAAGCAGATCACCATGGATGTCACTTTCAGGTGTCCAGTTCAGAATCTGGGATGAGGTATACCCGTGCTGATAGGGCTGATTCACCCCTTTGGCGCTTTCACCTGTGTAAGGGAGCGTGTCTCCTGCATAAACGGATGATGCAACAACTTGTCCAAGCAATGCCGTAGTCAATACCATGGCAGTTACCTTGGGAATGAGGCCTTTTGGTTTCAGTTTGCGTGTCATGATGTTCCTCCTTCAAGTGGATGAATGGTTGGCATTCTTTTACACAAAGCTAAACTTATGGTTAACGATAGTGGATGAAAGCGTTTTTAAATAGGGTGAAATTAAAGAATCGCTAGTACAAACTAAAGAAAAGTTGCAGGTGACAAGTTAATGTCAGAAGCCTGATGATATAATTCTATATAAGTTGAACGCTCACTTACACGATAACGGAGAGGGCAGAAAAAACCTGAAAAAGCGAAGCTACAAGTTTTCTGTAAGAGAACTACTTCGAAAGCATACACCACACTTAAAAGACAGCATCGGAGGGAACATGCGACTTGAAAATTGTTAGCGTTTACAATAATTTCTTCAAAAATAATATGTTTATGAAAATGCTGCTGATCTTCTCGATGATATCGATTGTCACGATCATTACATTGTCTTATATCATCTTCCTGTCGGTGTCCGACTCCACGATTCGCCGGGAACTGGCGATACAGAAAGCAGCGATGGAACATGTGGATCGTTACATTCATCAGCAGTATGAATCGGTGCAAAACATGGTGAGGGACATGCATCAGAATGAGGCGCTGTCCGCCAACATTACCTACCTGATGAACCACTCCTACGCTGAATATGTTCAGCACATGACGAATGGATATTACGCCAATCAGGACGACTATTCGGCCGATGTGTTAAAACATTTTCAGAACATTATGGATCGCAATTCGCAGATTAACCAACTCATGTTGTATAGCGCCGAGCAGCAGGATCTGTCTACCTTTAATCAACACAAGCAGTTCCGCAAGCTGGACGCCAATGTGGCTCATTCCTATATTCCGGACGTGATGGCGATGGAAACGCCCAATATCAGTGCACCCAATTACTGGATTCGCAAAGAGATTAATCAATGGGACCCTGCGCTTTATTCGATCCGCGTACCGATTAATAATGCACAGACGCTTCGAAATCTGGGACAGTTTCTGGTGTTTTTTGACTCGGAGGGAATCGGGAATGCACTGGATAACTACGAGAGTAATCTGAAGGGAGAAATCGTGGTGTTATCGGCCAAAGGAACAGTCTTGTTCGACTCTAACAATCAGTATTACGGGAAAAAGTACCCTTACGTGAATGTGGCCGATTCCCTGTTTGATCAGACGGATATGGATTCGATGAAAAAGGAGCAGAACATGTATGTGAACAAGTTTGTCTCCGCGGATCAGGGTTATGTGGTCATGGGTACCGTTCCGGTGGAAGAGATGGCCGAGACCTATGCGGGGATTCGCAATACCATCATCTCCATCAGTATCGTCTGTATTCTGTTTGCCGTGTTGGTTCCGGCGTTTTTCATTATTAACTTTGCCAAACGAACCCGTCGAATCATTCGCTTTACCCAAAAAGTAAAATACGGCAACCTGACGGCTCGCATCGACGATCCGCGCGATGATGAACTGGGGCAGATCTCGCATAGCTTCAACGACATGCTGGATGAGCTGAATCTGTACATTGAACGCGTCTACAAAGCCGAGATCAAACAGAAGGAGACCGAACTGGTCGCGTTACAGGCGCGTATCAATCCTCACTTTCTCTACAATACGCTTGAAGTGATTCGGATGAGGGCCATATCCCAGGGGGCGAGAGATGTAGGCGAGATGATCTATAGCCTATCCGTATTGTTCAAGAGTCTGGTACAGCAGAAGAAGAATTACACGCTGAAGGATGAGATGGAAGCTTGCCGCTTGTATCTGGAGTTATTCCGAATTCGCTACAAGGATATTTTCATATATACGATCCAGATGGATGCTGCTTATTATCAACACCCTGTGGTCAAACTTTCACTGCAACCCATTATTGAGAATTATGTCGTGCACGGCATTCAGACGGAACGTTCGGATAACCGATTATCGATTGTAGTGGAAGAGACGGATAATGTGGTGCAGGTGGAGGTCAAAGATAATGGCAAAGGCATTGATCCTGCACGCCTGACGGAAATCCTTGAAGAACTGGAACGTCCAGAAGAGTCTGGTCAGATGTTCGGACTGCGCAGTGTTCATAGTCGATTGCGCTTCCTGTATGGGCCGGAGTTCGGTATCACCATAGAGAGCACCCTCGGTGAGGGAACACGGATCAGGGTGCGTTATCCACATACAGAAGGGACGGGTGTTTAACATGTACAAGGTGTTTATTGTGGACGATGAACCGTTCATCATTGAAGGGTTATACGATATTGTGGATTGGTCTTCATTTGGTATGGAAATTGTGAGCCATGCAGGTAATGGGCAGGCAGCGTTACAAGCGCTCTCCTCGCAGCCTGTGGACATCCTGATCACGGATATTTCCATGCCACTCATGAATGGTCTTGACCTGATTCGGGAAGCAAGGCGATTGCAACCTGAGATGAAAGTCATTATCCTGAGTGGTTTCAATGAGTTCGAATATCTGAAGGAAGGCATGCAGCTGGGGATCGAAAACTATCTGCTCAAACCGATTAATGTGGAAGAATTGGAATCCACGCTGAGCAACACAGCGTCCAAGCTGGATCATACAGTGGCACCTCAAGCCGATGATGCTTATGGCATTCAGATTCTGAAAGATAACATTCTTCATCGATGGCTTACGGGACAGATTGCAGCTACCGAATTTGAGGAACGTGCCCGGTTTATGAACCTTTCTCTGGAAGCCTCGGATGTGGCTGTCGCTATATTGCGTGACAAAGACAAAGGGCAAACATTCGGCATGTTTGAACGTGTGGAGGAGATGCTGAAGGACAAGTCCCATCTGAATGTCTTTCATGACATCGATGGTGATCTCGTCATTGTTGCCAATGTCGACGGTAACGAGGATGAGGAACAGAAGTTAATGGATGGTCTTCAGGCTTTATCCGATGCCATCTCAGTAACACATCCTGCGGTACGTATTGGTGCGGGGAGGTTGATGAAGGGGATATACCATGCGCCGGCCAGTTATGAAGAGGCAAAAAAGGCGCTCCAATACGTGATGATCTATCCCGATCTGAAAGTCATCGACCATGCCATTCTGGATCGTTGCGGCAACTCGGCAGCGTCCTTTTTCATTGACTGGAGGGATTACGCGAAACTGATTCTGTCCCGGAATACAGAACAACTTGCGGACCGGATTCGTATGGATTTTGAACAGCATCGCAATGGACTTACGCCTGGGGAGCTACAGAATACCGCATTGGAAGTGGTGATTCGCTTCAAAATGGAACTGGAAAGCATCAAACACTCGGATGAGTCTGCCATATACCAACAAGGGCTTCAACTTGTATTGGACAGTGGCACTTTTGATGAACTCGTGCGGGCGCTTCAGCAAGTTGCGGCGCAGACGATCCAATCCCTATTGCAGGATCTGAAGAATCCAATTGTGAACCAAGTCCTTCAGCATATCGACAAACACTACGCAGAAGAACTTTCCCTGAAGCTGCTGGGTGCCCACTATCATCTGCATCCGGTGTATTTGGGACAATTGTTCCATAAGGAGACCGGGGAGACATTTGCCGAATACATCAATAAATACCGGATTGAACGTGCGAAGGAACAGCTGCGCAATACCAATCTGAAGGTACATGAGATCGCCCGAAATGTGGGGTACTGGGAGACAGGGTATTTCTATAAACAGTTCCGCAAGTATGTGGGAATTTCACCGACGGATTTCAAGGTGTTTGGTTAATTCGGTGACCAGTAGATCCAACTGTGCGAACGGAGATCCAAGAGACATATCGGGAACAGGAATGGCAGCATGAAGAGCATGCCATACGTTACCCGGCATGTCTCTTTCATGTAAGCGATTTATTTAAACAGGTACAAAATAGTTGTCCAAGGACGATTTCTCTTTAATTTGTACCTCGAAAACTTAAGTTTATCTTCTTTTTGTAAATGCTTTCATTCGATAAGGTTAAAGCAGTTAGTAAGTAGAGCCTAAGGGAACACGAAAAGGGAGGATCAAAGAAATGAGTAAACAAAGAAAACGCTTCTCACTCGTTCTTGCATTGTTAATGGCCGTTACACTTGTTCTTAGTGCCTGTGGAGGAAGCAAAGATGCTTCAGAATCCGGGGGAGCAGGAGATGACGCGGTAGAGTTGATCTGGTATACCATCGGTACCCCTCAGAAAGACGTCAACAAAGTGATGGAAGAAGTCAGCAAGTATACCAAAGAGAAAATTAATGCCACGGTAACAATGAAAATGGTTGACTGGGGTGACTACCCGCAGAAGATGCAGGTTAACGTAGCATCCGGTGAGCCAATGGACATTCTGTTCACCTCTTCCGGTGGATTCGATTATGTACAAAATGCAAGAAAAGGAGCATTCCTTGAACTGGATGACCTGCTTGCTGAATACGGTCAGGATCTCACCAAGACCATTGATCCTGCATTCCTCAGTGGTTCGAAGGTAGACGGACACAATTACGGAATTCCAGCCAACAAAGAGCTGCCTCAACAAGAGGTATGGCGCTTTAACCAAATGCTGGTTGATAAATACAAGCTGGACACCTCTGGTGTCCGTACGTTAGACAGTCTGGAGCCTTTACTGAAAACGATCAAGGAAAACGAGGCAAGTGTAACACCTTTTGCCATGGATAAAAACTATGTTCCTTACGTGCCGTATGACTATGTCATTCAGAATCTGCCGATGGCAATCAAGCTGGATACAACGGACTATAAACTCGTGAACATCTTGGAAACACCTGAAATGAAAGAAGCACTTACGACGATGCACAAATATTACAAAGCCGGTTATGTATCGGCTGAAGCAGCTACAACAGGTTCCACGAACGACCTGACAACATCGGGCAACTGGTTCCTGGATCGTGCACAGACACAGCCGCTCGCGGACAACCAATGGTCTGCAAGTTACGGTTATCAAGTTGTTTCAACACCTGCAAGTGAACCGATTATAACGAATACATCTGTACAAGGTTCCATTATGGCCATCTCGGCCAACTCGGAATATCCAGAGAAAGCGATGGAGTTCCTGAACCTGCTGAATACAGATCCTGTGCTGCGCAATATGGTGGACTCCGGTATCGAGGGTACACACTACAAAAAAGTAGATGACACGCACATGGAAAATCTGCCTGAATCGAAAAACTACGATATGCCTTCATACTCCCTTGGGAATAACATGCTGCTCTATCTGAACAGCAATGACCCGGACAACAAATGGGATGAGTTCAAGAAGTTTAACGCTGAAGGTACCAATTCCCCGATCCTCAGCTTTAACTTTGATTCAAGCAATGTATCTGCCGAACTGACGGCGGTACAGAACGTGAAAGAGCAGTATTGGGCAGCACTGATGACAGGTACACTGGACCCGGCAGCCAATCTGGATCAAGTGATTGAGAAGTTCAATCAAGCCGGACTGGAGAAAGTAATGGCGGAAGCCCAAAGCCAGCTGGATGCCTGGAGAGCAGAAAACAAGTAACAGTACATCGTAAGGATCGGGCGGCTGCTTATCGCGTCCGGTCCTTTTTCATTCAAGCCTGAAGGAGGAACTCCACAATGACTACATTTTTGAAAAACCTGATTAGAAACCGGGTCATGCTGTTCATGGTGCTGCCAGGCGCCATCTGGTTCTTCTTCTTCTCCTACTTGCCTCTTGTGGGTACAGTGGCTGCCTTTAAGGAATATCGGTTCAGCCGTGAAGGGTTCTGGGCAAGTCTGATGAAGAGCGAATGGGTAGGCTGGGACAATTTCAAATTCCTGTTCAGCACAAGTGATGCATGGCTCATTACACGCAACACCCTCTTTTATAACATCGCCATTATCTTCCTGGGACTGGTATTCGCTGTGGCACTGGCAATCCTGCTCTCGGAACTGGTTAACAAACGACTCGCCAAACTGTATCAAACCGGCATGTTTCTGCCGTATTTTCTATCCTGGGTTATCGTTGGTTACTTCGCTTTCAGCTTCTTGAGCATGGACCGCGGGATGTTGAATCAGATTATCGGCTGGTTCGGGATGGAACCGATTCAGTGGTACTCCGAGGCGAAATATTGGCCGTATATCCTCGTATTCGTAGCGTTATGGAAAACGATCGGTTATAGCAGCGTTGTTTATCTGGCTTCCATTCTGGGGATTGATAAATCGCTCTATGAAGCAGCCATGATCGATGGAGCAAGCAAGTGGCAGCAGATTCGTAACATTACGATTCCATTGCTGTCACCCATCATTACGATTATGACCTTGCTGGCCGTAGGCCGCATTTTCTACGCCGACTTTGGACTGTTCTATCAGGTGCCAAGGGATTCAGGTACGCTCTATTCCGTTACGAATGTTATTGATACGTATGTATATCGTGGTTTGAAAACGAGTGGTGAGATTGGCATGAGTACAGCAGCGGGATTGTATCAATCCGTCGTGGGCTTTGTGCTTGTTATAATCTCCAACTATGTGGTCCGCAAAATCGATAAAGACAGCAGTCTATTCTAGGACAAGGGAAAGGAGTGAACCACTATGGCTCAAGCAGGGCTTGTTAAAAAACGTGACTTCCACCACGTATCCAGCGGCTGGAACGTGATCATGAACATCATCGCCGGTCTATTCGCTCTGATCTGTGTATTTCCTTTTATATTTGTAGTCATTATCTCGTTTACGGACGAGAAAGCACTGGCCCGTGATGGGTATCGTCTGATTCCGGCAGAATGGAGTCTTGCGGCATATCAGTTTGTCTGGCAGAGCGGGGACACGCTGCTGCGGGCGTATGGAGTTACCATTTTGGTGACGGTACTTGGTACCATCATCAGTCTGATTCTCATGTCGTTGTATGCGTATGCGATTTCCCGCAAGAGCTTCAGATATCGGAGATTTTTCTCCATCTTTGCGATTCTGACCATGTTATTCAACGGCGGGATGATTCCAACCTATATGGTCGTATCCCAGCTGCTTGGATTAAAAGATACGTTATGGGCATTGATTCTGCCGCTGGCGATGAATGCCTTCTATATTATGATCCTGCGTACATTCTACTCCACAAGTGTACCGGATGCAGTCATTGAATCGGCGAAAATTGATGGCGCCGGTGAGTTCTATACCTTTATGAAAATCGTAATTCCACTCTCCTTGCCGGGACTGGCAACCATCGGGTTGTTCAGTACACTTGGTTACTGGAATGATTGGTTCAATGCGCTGTTGTACATCGATAATCCCAATCTGGTGCCGCTGCAATCGATGTTGATGCGGATTGAGTCGAGCATTCAGTTTATCCAGCAGAACTCTGCTAACAGTTCGATGAGTCTGGCAGCCATGCAGTCCATTCCGCAAGATACATCCCGAATGGCGATGGTTGTACTTGCCACGTTGCCAATTATATTCGCTTATCCGTTCTTCCAGCGTTATTTTGTACAGGGTCTGACGGTGGGCGCAGTCAAAGAATAACCGGATCTTGCTATAGGATTGGAGAGATGCAGATTGATGAATTACAAGGACCAAAGCAAATCCGTAGAGGAACGGGTACAACACTTGCTGAGCCTGATGACTACGGAAGAAAAGGTAGGCCAACTTACACAGCCATTTGGCTGGCAGACCTATACGAATGATCAGGGAAACATTACATTAAATGAATCCTTTAAGCAGCAAGTAGAGAATGGGGGCATTGGCTCCCTCTATGGTGCACTTCGGGCAGATCCCTGGACTGGCGTTACGCTGGAAAATGGACTCTCTGCCAGAGAAGGCGCTGAGGCGGTTAACCTGATTCAACGTTATGCGGTAGAGCATTCCAGACTGGGGATTCCCATCCTGATTGGGGAGGAGTGCTCACATGGTCATATGGCCATTGACGGAACGGTCTATCCCGTTCCCCTTTTGCTGGGGAGTACCTGGAATGTGGATCTATACCGGGAGATGTGCCAGGCAGTAGCGCGGGAGACACGTGCCCAAGGTGGTGCGGTTACCTATTCGCCAGTACTGGATGTTGTTCGTGATCCGCGCTGGGGGCGTACGGAGGAATGTTTCGGTGAAGATCCGTTTCTCATTGGAGAGCTGGCAGTTGCTTCCGTGGAAGGACTTCAGGGTGAAAGTCTTGACCGTGGAGATACAGTAGCAGCAACGCTGAAACATTTTGTTGGTTATGGCAGCTCGGAAGGCGGACGTAATGCTGGGCCTGTACATATGGGCTGGCGTGAACTGCTGGAAGTGGATTTGTATCCATTCCGCAAAGCGGTGGAAGCTGGCGCGGCGTCTATCATGCCAGCGTACAACGAAATTGATGGCACGCCTTGCACCGTGAATACAGAATTGCTGGAAGATGTTTTACGTAAAGATTGGGGCTTTGATGGTTTGGTTATTACGGATTGTGGCGCGATCAACATGTTGGCAAGTGGGCATGATGTCGCGGCGAATGGACTGGAAGCATCGGTGCAGGCGATTGAGGCAGGCATTGATATGGAAATGTCCGGTGAGATGTTCGGGCAATATCTGGTGCAGGCGGTGACAGAAGGCAAGCTTGATGTGCAGGTTCTGGATCAGGCTGTCTCTCGCGTGTTAGCGTTGAAGTTCAGACTGGGCTTATTCGAACAGCCTTATGTGGATGCTGATCAGGCAGCAGAAGTGATTGGCAGTGAGCAGCATATTCAACTGGCACGCCAGTTGGCTGCGGAAGGGGCTGTGCTTCTCAAAAATGAGGCCGACACACTTCCTTTATCGATAGGAAATTTGGGTAGGATTGCCGTCATTGGCCCCAATGCAGACCAGGCTTACAATCAGCTGGGTGATTACACGTCTCCGCAACCGAAGTCGAAAGTGGCGACGGTACTGGACGGGATTCGCGGTAAGCTGGCTAATCGTATGGATGTGCAAACGGAGAAGAGTTCTGTTGGTTTTTTGACTGGTGACAGCAGTGTAGATCAGGTTCTCTATGCACCAGGATGCCGAATCAAAGGTGATTCAAAAGAAGGATTTGAGCGTGCAATCGAAGTTGCCAGTCAAGCGGATACGGTGATTATGGTGGTTGGCGGCTCCAGTGCGCGTGACTTTGGAGAAGGAACAATCGATCTGAAGACAGGCGCTTCCAATGTATCGGATCACTCATGGAACGATATGGAGTGCGGTGAAGGGATCGACCGGATGACGTTGGGGCTTGCCGGAGTACAGTTGGAACTCATTCAGGAGATTCACAAGCTCGGCAAAAAGCTTGTCGTTGTCTACATTAATGGTCGTCCCATCACTGAGCCTTGGGTGGATGAACATGCCGATGCGATTCTGGAGGCATGGTATCCGGGTCAAGAGGGCGGGCATGCCATTGCAGATATTCTATTCGGTGATGTGAATCCGTCAGGAAAATTGACGATCTCCATTCCGAAGCATGTCGGCCAATTACCGATCTATTACAACGGCAAGCGTTCCCGAGGCAAGCGTTACCTCGAAGAGGATTTGGAGCCACGTTATGCATTTGGATACGGACTGAGTTATACCACATTTGAGTACAGTGAACCACAGCTGAGTGATGCATCCATGACAGCGGGTGATTCAGTCACGGTATCTGTGAATGTGACCAACACCGGCCCTTATGCAGGTGCAGAAGTTGTACAGATGTACATCTCTGACGTGGTCAGTTCACTGACTCGCCCGGCCAAGGAACTGAAGGGGTTTGCAAAAGTGAACCTGGAGCCTGGAGAGACACAAACCGTGGAATTCCAAATTGGAGCGGAGCAGTTGCAGTATATTGGTCGTGACTTGAAGCCTGTCGTTGAACCGGGACAATTCCATATTCATATCGGCAGCTGCGTTAACGATACGCAAATGGCCGAACTGACCGTAAGGGAGGCGTAAGACATTGGAACGTATCAGACGATTTATTCGCGAGTTGTCCGAACATCAGTGGCTGGAGCAATTACAGCTGCGTAGCTGGGACATTACCCGCGCTTATTATAATGTGCCAGGACAGTATAAGGATCATGGTGAGTACCCCGAAGGGCAAGATTTTGAGCGTTTTCCGAGCAAACAGGGAACGACTTATTTTTTTAGAACACGTTTGGAGATCCCTGCTACATGGCAGCAAGCACCTTATGGGCTTGTATTTGAGACAGGCGGAGAAGGTTTGCTTCGGGTAAATGGGCACTCTTATCAGGGCCTTGACCGCAATCATACCTACGTCACGCTTGATCCATCCAAAGTCGGAAACGCTCCGGAACTTGAGATTGAGATGTTTGATCCGGTACCTGAACCTGTGGACCCCTTGAATCAACAGGCGGTTATTCAGCCGCCGATCACATCAATTACGAGCCTGCTGGTGAGACCAAATGAAGCGGTTCGTAGTCTGATGTATACCGTCATTATTGTGCGTGATTCGGCTGTGTTGCTACCGGAAAGTGACTTTCGGCGGGTTCGCCTGTTAGAACTGGTGTATCGTGCGATGGATCAATTTGTAGGCATGTCAGCAGAAGAGATTGAGCAGGGAGAGGGTATTCGTCAGATTGAGAATAATCTGAAGCATCATGTGCGTGAGATTGGCGGAAACGCGGAAGGTCTGGAGCATATGGTGGGACAATCCCATATTGATATTGCCTGGCTGTGGCCTGTGCGCGAGACCGTACGTAAGACTAGCCGTACCTTCTCCACCGTGGATGCTCTCATGAATGAATATCCTGACTATGTGTATTCGCAGAGCCAACCCTTGTTATATGCATTTTTGAAAGAGCATGACCCTGAGCTGTACGCGCGGGTGAAGCAGCGGATTGTAGAAGGTCGCTGGGAGCTTGTGGGCGGCATGTGGGTTGAGCCGGATCTGAACATCCCGAGCGGGGAGTCCCTGATTCGCCAGATGTTATATGGTCAGCGTTTCTATATGGAGGAGTTTGGCAAAACATCACAGATTGAATGGTTGCCGGATACGTTTGGGTATTGTGCCTCCCTGCCACAGATTTTGAAACATGGCAATGTGGAGTATTTCATGACCACGAAGCTCGGATGGAACGACACAAATGTGTTTCCATATGATCTCTTCCACTGGGTGGGCATTGACGGCACACCGATCCTGTCTTACCTCAATCATGGTGTTAATGAGAACACCCTGCCAAAAGACATTCACGACCATTGGCAGTCCTACCGGGAGAAAGCAGCGCATCCGGAGCACATGCTTCTATACGGACACGGAGATGGCGGAGGCGGGGTAACACGCGAGATGCTGGAGTATGTCGATCGTGCAGACCTGATGGTTGGGCAGCCCGCCAGTCGATACAGCACAGCTGGAGCTTTCTTTGCCGGAGTTGAAAAGGAACAACCTGTACTTCCGAAGTGGCATGGTGATCTATATCTGGAATTACATCGGGGAACCTACACGACACATGCGCGCAATAAGCGCAACAATCGGAAAGCGGAGGTTCTGTATCGAGAAGCTGAGCTGTGGAACACACTCGCTCTGCCAGATATGGAGGCGAATACCGAAGCTGAAATGCGTTCAGCACTGCATGACGGCTGGAAATTGATTTTGCTGAATCAATTCCACGATATTATACCGGGATCGGCGATTACGGAATCCTACGTCACTTCGAATGAAGAATATGTACAGGTATTTGAATTGGGCAGAACCGGACTGGATCAAGGCATTGCAGCATTGACTAACGGTATCAACACAGAGGGACCGGAAGGTTCATTAGCCTATGTTGTATTCAACAGCCTGGGCTGGAAACGCAGTGCAGTTGTTCAGCTTCCTGTGCAGGATGGCTTGGATCGCTACGGCATCGATGAAAAAGGCCAGCGCTTGCGGATGGATCGGGAGGATGGCAGTATGTCTATTCTCGTGACAGACATTCCGGCGTTTGGATATAAGACGATTTGGCTGGTACCGGAAAATACAAGGGAAACGAATGTACGGGAAATGACCACCCTTGCCGCACAACCAACCTTTATTGATACATGGGATACCGCTCTTTATCATATACAGTTCAACGAACGCGGGGAGATCACCCGTCTGTGGGATAAGACCGCGGAGCGCGAGATGCTGAAGCCGGGTGAACGTGGCAATCAACTTCACTTCTTCCACGATCGCCCAACGCTCTGGGACGCATGGGATATCGACAGTCGTTATGAGGAACAGATTGCTGGCGAAGTGGAACTGTTGGAGAAAAAGCTGGTGCTGGCGGGTACAACAAAGGATGTCCTGCGCTTCCGGTGGAAGCTACATCAATCGGTGATCACACAAGATATCGTCTTATATCACGACTCACGGCGAATTGACTTCCAGACACAGGTGGACTGGAATGAAGATCACAAACTTCTGAAAGTTGGCTTCCCGATGGATGTGGTGACCTCCAAGGCCACATTCGAGATTCCGTTTGGCACACTCGAACGTCCAACACATCGCAACACAAGCTGGGAACAAGCCCAGTATGAGGTCTGCGGACATCGCTTCGCAGATGTATCCGAATATGGATACGGCGTGAGTTTGCTCAACGACTGCAAGTACGGGTATGACGTGCAGGGAAGTACCATTCGTTTGTCCTTGCTGCGAGCACCAAAATGGCCTGACCGTACGGCTGATCTGGGAGAACATGAATTCACATATTCCCTGTACCCGCACGACGGAGACTGGAGAAACGCACACACCGTACGTCAGGCAGCTGAACTGAACACGGAAGTGGTCGTGCAACAAGTAGAGCAAAAACAACAGGCACAGCAAGTACAAACGATGGAACAGATGCAACAGAGGGATCAATTAGAACAAAGCGCAGGGGCTGAAGTATATCCAACCGCAGATACAACGGCAACTGCCGCACACTTACGTCCAGCAACAGGCTCCTGGATTAACTTGAGCAGCAATCACGTCATTCTGGATACCATCAAAATGGCAGAGGATGGACACGGCACCGTGCTGCGTTTTTATGAATCTTCAGGCAAACGCGAAAACATCACATTGCAGTGGCCACATGCGTTCGAGCAAGCATATCACTCCAACGCACTGGAAGAACCAATCAAACCACTGGCCCACACGAACGGCCAGATTACACTATCTTTTAAACCCTACCAAATACAAACCGTGCTACTGCGGTAAACCTTTTTGAAATATTTTTGAGCTATGCATGTCCAGCTCTTTATTCACACGTTAACGGAGAGGACAGAAATAACCAGAAGAAGCGTCAGCGTTCGCCTAAAAGCTTTCTGAAAGAAAGCTACATCGGAAGCATACGCTATCCCCATATTTCCCCTGTAGAGAAGGGAATCGAAGAAATCTGGGGATAACAGCGATCGGAGGATATTTCTGACCGCGCAGTGGTCCCGTGTAAATTTTTTGTTTCATCTTCTATAGCTACACCATTCAATTTGTTTAAGGAGTTGCACTCATCCATGGAACAGTTTAGATTACCCAAAATACCCATGCCGCCTGTTGCTTTGCCACAATCCATTCAGGCCGTGCTCGAAGAAGCAGAACAGAAACTGGCTCACAGGCCAAAGCTGCTACAATTATTCAAAAACTGCTTCCCCAATACCATTGAAACAACCACCAAGTTGATGGAGGACGGTACCACTTTTGTCATCACAGGAGATATTCCGGCTTCCTGGCTGCGTGATTCGGTGGAGCAGGTCGTACACTACATTCCGTTTGCAAAAGAAGACGAGGACCTGCAACGCATCATTGGCGGGCTGATTAAACGTCATATCCAGTATGTTCACATCGATCCGTATGCCAATGCTTTCAATGAGACGGCCAATGACTGGCACTGGAACACCACGGACGAAACCGACATGTCACCTTGGGTGTGGGAACGCAAATTCGAGATCGATTCATTATGTTTCGTTGTGCGGCTCGCCTATTTATATTGGAAGGAAACCGAGCTGACCGACATTTTTGACTCCAGTTTCAAGGCAGCGATGCGTAAAATCGTGGATCTGTTCAAAGTCGAACAGCATCACATGGAACAATCTCCATATCGCTTCACTCGCAATAACGGCATCCCGACAGACTCCCTGCGCAATCACGGAAAAGGTATGCCGGTCAACTACACGGGTATGATCTGGTCCGGTTTCCGTTCCAGTGATGATGCGTGTGATTTCCACTACAACATTCCAGGCAACATGTTCGCAGTGGTCGCTTTGCGCCAAATGCAGGAATTTGCCGAGTGGGTGTTCCGGGATATGGAACTTTTGCAGGAATTGAAGGATCTGGAGCAGGACGTGGATCACGGCATTCAGCTGTATGGAATTTATCGTCATCCGGAATTTGGACCGATCTATGCGTACGAGACGGACGGTTATGGCAACCACTGTCTCATGGACGATGCCGGTACACCGGGACTCATGTCCATTCCATATCTGGGTTACGTCACAGCGGATGATCCGATCTACCAGAATACGCGCCGCTTCGCTCTGAGCAAAGAGAACCCGTTCTATTATGAGGGCAAGGTTGCCAAAGGAATCGGTAGCCCGCACACCCCGCCGAATTATATCTGGCATATGGGTTTATCTATGCAGGGACTGACTGCGAATTCTGCCGAAGAGAAACTGGAGATTATCCGCATGCTCGAAGCGACAGATGCAGATACCGGGTATATGCATGAAGGCTTCCACGCCGATGATCCAACGATTTTTACACGAAAATGGTTTGCATGGTCCAACAGCTTGTTCTCCCAGTTGGTCTATAAATCCATGAAGGATGGCCTGTTATGAGTATCCAACCTAAGGATCAAAAGCTGATTATCTTCGCTGACCCAGCGTTTCCAGTGGATGGGACTTTTCCAACTGAACAGGCTCTGAATACATGGGAAGCAGTCGAAGAGATTACTGTTGTAAACGCTGAAGAACTTGCAGAGGTGTTGAAAGCCACAGCAGGTGAAGGATGTCTGGTGAATCTGCATGCACCCTATTTCCCCAAGTCCGCCTGGACGGAGATTGCGGCTTACTTGCATCAGGGCGGAAGCTTGATCAGTGTGGGGGGCGCACCCTTTAAACGTCCAGTTCGATATGAGAATGGCGCATGGGTCGTCGAGTCCGAGCAGACCGCGTATCATCAGGAACTCTACATTCATGAGGCGTTGAACGTATCTGCTGCCGGTGTGCAATCGTTCACTTCATCTGAACAGATCCCGCTTCTGGCCGGCAAAGAAGGACTTTTCGAGATTTCAGATACATGGAATCTGGTTCCGCATACGACCAAAAACAGTGATTTGCCGCACCAGATGGGTTCAGCAGGCACGATGAGTACACAGATTCACTCTTTGCTTCGCGGGATCAACAAAGATGATCGAAGCATTGCTGCTCCAATCGTCCTATGGGAAAACTCCCGCGGGACTTTCGTTGGTTCGCGCTGGATGTTCGTACATCTGCCGTTGACCACCTCGTTTTGGGAGCAGGATGGCGCAGACGAGATGGTGAAATGGGCACAATTCTGTGCGCAAGGTGTAACCGAGTTATCCCTGAAAACGAATTATGCTTCGTATGAGCCAGATGAGCGGGCAGTACTCACACTTCAAGGCCAGATTTTACAGCGAGCAGGCAACAGATGTACAGCGTCTGAGCTGTGGACATTCGACATAACAGTGGAGCATGAGAATCGCACTAATGGCATGGCAGAAAAGGTATGGAGCCATCGACTGGAGATGGAACTTTCGGGTGAACAGCGTTTCGAACGCATACTTCTCCCGGTTTCCATTGAAAGTGGATTGTATCGGATTGTGTGCCGTGCACAGGCACCTGATGGGGAAGTTCGGACATTGCGCCAAGGCTTCTGGGGACAGGATGCCGAATTGCTGGCTGAAGGGGAAGTAATCACCCGCAGCAGAGATTATTTTGTAAAAGACGGACGACCTCTCCCTGTTGTAGGTATGACCTATATGACCTCGGATGTGGCACGGAAATTTCTGTTTTTGCCGAACGCGGATGTCTGGGATCGAGACATGGCTCAGATGGCGAAAGCAGGGATCAACTGGATTCGGACGGGAATCTGGACGGCCTATCGCAACATGATGCAGGTGGACGGTCATATGGCAGAGGATGTACTGCGTGCCATTGATGCTTTCCTGTTAACGGCGAAACGCCACGGCTTACAGGTCACGTTTACCTTCTTCTCCTTTACACCGGAGACATGGGAGGGAACGAATCCGTATCTGGACCCGCAGAGTGTGGAAGCACAGAAACGTTTCATCCGCAGCATCGTCAGTCGTCACACACATACAACACATGTGGATTGGGATCTGATTAATGAGCCATCGATGTTTGATCCGGTGCGCATCTTCTCGGCTGGCCCACGCTCGGCGAGGGATACGTATGAACAGAAAGCCTTTGTCGAGTGGCTTCAGCAGCGTCATGAGACGATAGAAACGTTGCAGGAGGCATGGAACATGTCACCGAAGCAGCTTCCCAACTTTGCAGCCGCGGTCATCCCTGAGCCGGAAGAGATTAATTTTGATGTACAGGATATGCACAAGGCCAAAAAAGGAACGCGCTGGCTCGACTATTGTCTCTTCTCCATGGAGATGCACAATGTTTGGGCAAGAGAGCTTGTAGGTACGATCAAGGATCTGGTACCCGACCATCTGGTCACCGTGGGACAGGACGAAGCCCTTGGTGCGCAGCGTCCTTCGCCGTTCTTCTATGAACGTGAAGTGGACTATACAACGGTGCATTCCTGGTGGTTAAACGATGATCTGATCTGGGACGGCATTTTCGCCAAAACGCCACATAAGCCCAATCTCATTCAGGAGACGGGCATCATGTATGTGGAAACCCCGGATGGACGAGCCAAACGTACGGAAGAGGAGCTTCGCGGCATTCTCGAACGCAAGTACGCCTATGCTTTCTCGACAGGCGGTGCAGGAGCAGTGCAGTGGATCTGGAACACCAACTTCTATATGGATAATGCCAATGAGTCTCATATCGGGGCGCTGCGTGCAGATGGCACGGAGAAGCCGGAGGCAGATGTGTCTTATGATTTTGGACGATTCATGCATGGCATTCGTGATCTCTTTGAAGACCGCGAGCTGGAGGATATTGCAGTGGTGTTCCCGTATTCCAATGACTTCTCCAACCGTGCCTTGGCCTATGATGCCACAACAAAGCTGACCCGTGTAATGTCCTATGATCTGAAACTGCCATTCCGTGCGTTATCCGAATATCATCTGGAAGCGTTGGAGCAGCAGCCACCGAAGCTGATTATCGTGCCGAGTCCGCATAATATGGACAGCGACGCACTGCATCAATTGCTCACGTTTGCGGAGAAGGAAGGTACAAGTCTGCTCATCACTGGACCACTGGGGCTGGATGCATACTGGAAGGCAACTGACCGGGCAGATCATATCGTAGGCAAACGCAGTCTGGGTAACGTGCAGCGGGAAGAACTGCTGAATATTAATGGCGTGAATCACCGGGTGACCTATGGACGGCGTCGTATCGCCGAGGTGGCGAAGGAGACTTTGCTTCATGGGAATAAGAGTACACCAGATGAAGTAACCGTTCTGCCTTTGGGAAAAGGGAAATTAATCTGGACCCCACTACCGCTCGAGTTAAATGGACGGGATGAACCACTTGCTGAATTGTATCATTATGCCACTGAAATTTCGGGCGTCGAACAGGAGCTGGAATGGATATCCGGTGGGGATATCGCAGGAATCTACGGACGGAAGCTGAGTTTTCCAAAAGGCAATCTGTATGTATTTGTATCGGAGTTTGCCTTGAACCATGAAGTTCATGTGAGAGATCAACGCACGGGTCTATCGTACTCGTTCCAATTGGAGAAAAATCGTTCGGTGCTGTTTGCCACAGATGCTTCCGGAAAGTTGAATGCCGTATATCGCCCGGATGAGGTTGAGATTATACAACAAGAGGAAAGAGGTGGCGTAACACAATGACCAAACGGACAAACAAGTCGAAAAGAGCACACATTATTTCGCATACCCACTGGGATCGGGAATGGTACTTGCCGTATGAGAAGCACCATATGCGTCTCATTCAGCTCGTGGATTCACTATTGGATCAGCTGGATGAGGGATCAGAGTACAAAAGCTTTTATTTGGATGGACAAACGATAATCATCGATGACTATCTTCAGGTTCGCCCGGAGCAGAAGGAACGACTGGAGAAGCATATCCGCAATGGACGGATTGTGATTGGACCATGGTACATTTTGCAGGATGCCTTTCTGACGAGTGGAGAAGCCAATGTGCGCAACATGCAGGTTGGCCATAAGGACGCCAAGCGTTACGGTACCCCTTCAAAAATTGGTTACTTTCCCGATACATTTGGATTGGTCGGACAGACCCCGCAGCTGATGCAGCAATCGGGCATTGATAATGTGTTCTTTGGCCGTGGTGTGAAGCCTACGGGCTTCAATAATACGGTATCGGATGCCGGATATGAATCAAGCTTCTCGGAGCTGATGTGGGAAGGGCCAGACGGATCGAAAGTGCTCGGCGTATTGTTTGCCAACTGGTATTCCAACGGGAATGAAGTTCCGGTAGACGAGGCTTCGGCCCGAAAGTTCTGGGAAACCAAGCTTGCCGACGCGGAGAAATATGCATCCACGAATGAGTTGTTATACATGAACGGATGTGACCACCAGCCGATTCAGCGAGACCTGCCAGAAGCAATCCGTATGGCTGAGCAATTATATCCCGATATCGAGTTCGTTCACTCGAACTTTCCAGATTATCTGACTGCCCTGAGAGCATCGGCTGAACATGAGTTGTCCACGGTTAAAGGAGAACTGCGCAGCCAGCGTACCGATGGCTGGGGGACCCTGGTGAACACTGCCTCGGCTCGTGTATATCTGAAACAGATGAACCAGCTGGGCCAGACCATGCTGGAAAAGGTGGCTGAACCCTTGGCATCCTATGCCTATCTGCTTGGGCATGCCTATCCACATGATCAGCTCACATATGCCTGGAAAACGCTCATGCAGAATCACCCGCATGACAGCATCTGTGGATGCAGTGTGGATGAGGTGCATCGCGAGATGGTGACGCGATTTGATAAGAGTCGCCATGTGGCAGAAGCATTAATTGAGGACAGCACCAACCAGATTGCCGCAGCCGTGGATACCTCCATATTTGAGCGTTACGGTGAGGGTGCTAGGCCTGTTGTGGTGTTTAATACAACGGGCTGGGAACGTAGCGGTGTGGTTCAGATAAAACTGGACGCGGCTCGGTTGTATTTCCGGGAAGGATATACGCTGGAAGAGATGGCGGTGCAGATGAACGCTGTTGACCTGTCAGATCGTATCCTTGTAGATGAAGAAGGTACGCAGATTCCATGTACGGTGGAAGATCTGGGTCTGCAATTTGGCTATGATCTGCCGGATGATCGCTTCCGCCAGCCGTATAGCTGTCGGCGTGTTCGTATTCGTTTTGAAACAGAGAATGTAGCTGCATTTGGCCTGAAGACCTATGCATTGGTCAACTTTACGGATGCCGCAACGAGTGGTATTCCATCACAAACGACTACCTTGTTGCGTGGTGAACGTGGCATGGAAAATCAACATATGATCGTCACCATTGCAGACAATGGTTCATTCACTCTCACGGATAAAAGGACAGGCCGGACTTACAAAGACCTTGGCGTGTACGAAAATGTGGGCGATATCGGTAATGAATACATGTTCAAACAGCCAGAGAACGAAGTAGCGTTGACCACAGAAGCGCTTCAGGCAGAGATTCGGATTCTTGAGGATACATCCTACTCGGCCTCGTTCGAAGTCATTCATCATTGGGAAATACCGGAGTCAGCGGATGAGACGCTGGATAAGGAACAGAGAGAACTGATTTATTATCCACATCGCACAGCCCAGCGTTCAACTAAAATGATTCCCCTCCAGATCCGTACGGTCATATCACTAAGCCGTAGTGGAAAAGGAGTGCAAATGGAGACCACCTTCAACAATCAGGCGAAGGATCATCGGGTACGCGCCCTTTTCCCAACAGATCTTGTATCTGCTGTTCATCATGTGGACTCCATGTTTGAAATTGCGACACGTGATAACACACCCGCACCGGAGTGGCAAAATCCAAGCAATACACAACATCAACAGAGTTTTGTGGATGTGAGTGAAAAAGATGCGGGATTGGTCGTGGCCAATCTGGGTCTGAACGAATATGAAGTTCTTCAGGATGGACGCAACTCCATCGCCGTTACGTTGCTTCGTGCTGTGGGCGAACTCGGAGACTGGGGATTGTTCCCGACACCGGAAGCACAATGCCTTGGTGAACATACATTTCAGATCGAGATTATCCCTCACGATGGCAATGGTGCAGCGTCAGGTGCATATATGGAGGCCTACCAGTTCCAAGTTCCGTGGACTTTGGCACAGACTGAAGTACACCCGGGTTATCTGACACCTAGCAGCACACCATGGGCATGGCAAGGAGACGGCTTGGCTTTTTCTTCACTCAAGGTGAATGAAGACTCCGGTGATGTGATGCTCCGCTGGTTCAATATGACCACTGACTCTGCCACGTTGAAGCTCGCAACATCGCAAGCAAATCCACAGCCATTCGAAACGGCATACAAGAGCAACATACTGGAGGAAGAGGGTGAGATGCTTCATGCCCGCAGCATAGAGGAGGCATCGACATTATCATTTGCCAGTAAGGAATGGAACATACAGACAGGTTCATGCGAGATCATCACTGTCGGCTTGCGCCGCTAATCGAGGTTGAAAAACAGACTTTTAAACTCGCACTAAAAGGTACAGGACTGCAAGTATACGATGAACCAGGCATTATGTATGGTGGTGGAAGGGTTACGCTATTTACCAGATGTATCTGTTGAGTTATTGGTTGTTTTTCTATAGAATGAACAGTAGAATTGCAAACGATCGAAAGTTCCTATGCCATCAACATGGCTAGGGGAACACTTCAATTGTTCATTCTATATTGAAACATTAAGGGGGCTTGAAGCCATGGAATCCTTGGGAGGACTGCTTCAGCAGCTGAACCCTGCCTTTCGTGAGCAATCGCGGCGGATTGCGGCGGAATTGATGGAAAATCCGTACGTACGCGAATTCCGCGCAGGTCATCCTGAACTGCAAGATGCACAGCTCATGACCGATCTGAGCAAGCTGTTTCAGTACGCCAAAGACTCAAAGAACTGTGCGAATTGTCCGGGACTCGACAACTGTCCTAACGATTTTCAGGGCCACTTTTGCAAACTGGAAGTAGAACATTTTAACGGTAAACCCGAAATCATAGATATAAAAGCACCTTGTTCCAAACATGTCGCCCGGCAAAATGAACATATCATTAAGCAACGCATTCGCAGTTTCTATGTGGACGAGCGTGCGCTCAGTGCCGGATACAACGACGTGGAGATCATGGGCAAGGATCGGATGCGTGCTCCGGCAGTGAATCAGGTGCTTCGTTATATTAGGGAGACCAAGGAGAACGGATTATCTCCGCAAGGACTATTCCTGGAAGGGACATTCGGGACGGGTAAGACGTTTCTGATGTGTTATCTGCTGCATGAACTGGCGGTGGCAGGCCACACGGGTGTCATTATTTACATGCCTGACTTTGTGGAGGATCTGAAATCCATGATCAGTGAAGGGCAGAAGCTGAAGGAAATGACGGATGTTCTGAAAAGTTGTGATCTACTCATCTTTGATGATATCGGTGCTGAGAATCTGAACCCTTGGGTTCGGGATCATGTGATGGGGTCCATTCTGAACTATCGGATGAATCGCAAACCAACGTTCTATACGTCCAATTACAATCTGGATGGGCTTGAGAAACATCTTAGCTTCACCAATCGGGACGGCGAGGAAATGAATAAAGGCCAGCGTCTCATGGACCGGATTCGTCCATTCGTGGATGTCATCTCTGTTCGGGGTGAGAATCAGCGCGGCAAACGTTAACCGGTAATTCTTTTGGTCTGATCGGCAAAATGTACTTTTTACATTATAAGTAGTCCCAAAAAAAGCCTGGCTTTCGCATTGTCGCGAAAACCGGGCTTTTCTGGTCCTGCGTGAGCCTGAGTAACCTATTCGGTGAGGAATTTGAAGATAACCATACCGAAAAAGATTACTGTCATCAGGCCGGCCATGCCGGCGACACCCGCGATCAGATCAAACAGATCGTTGCGGGGTTCCTCGTTCACATGTTCACGCGGGTCGCTGATCCGCACATTTGCATCCATGTTATTGCCTCCTTATGGGGAATGACAGCTTGGCCTGAAGCGGCTGCAAACCCGGAGTAATTTTAGTATACTTGGAAAAGAAAGCGTTTGTAAAGATTTTGCAGTGGGTATGCCACATCCTGTAATTGTGAAGATTTGATGTTGGGAAGATGAACATTGCAGCGTTCAATTCACAAGTTTAATGTACCTGTGTTATACTGGAAGTGTCGTTCACGACGTTACAGGTTAAAATAAAACCGTAAGTATATATAAGGAGGACAATTTCATGGCTATTGTTAACGTATCCGATCAATCCTTCAACGCTGAAGTAGAAGGCGAAGGAACGGTTCTTGTTGATTTCTGGGCGCCTTGGTGTGGTCCTTGTAAAATGCTCGCTCCAATCCTGGAAGAGCTGTCCACAGAAGTTGGCGATGCAGTGAAAATTGCTAAAGTTAACGTGGATGAAAACCCGGAATCTGCTTCCCGCTTTGGCGTAATGAGCATTCCAACTTTGATCTTCTTCAAAGATGGTCAACCGGTAGATAAAGTGGTTGGTCTGAACTCGAAAGATGCGCTCAAAGGAATTATCGAAAAACACCAATAAGTTACAGGCTTTCACATACGCCTCCGGTTTACATACCGGGGGCGTTTTGCGTCGAATACCTTTATATAGGACAATATAAAGTATACTATTTATATAAAATGAAACTGGAAATTTACATGTTAACGGAGAGGACAGAAATGATCTTGGCAAAGCAATAGCCATTGCAAGTTTCATCCGAAGTTCAACTGTAATATGTAGACTAATTATTTGCACTTTAGCGGAGAGAACAGAAATAACCTGAAAAAGCAAAGCGTTCGCCTTTATCACCGGATTTTCCCTTTGGAAAAGGGAATCAAAAAATCTGGGGATAACAGCGATTGGAAGGTTGTTCTGTTATCGTAGCGTTTGTGTGAATTATTTGTAACGTGAGGATTTCAGCTTTTTCGGGAAGGAGGATTCACCGAATTATGGATCAATTCATGAATGATTTGCAGGATCAGGAGAAGGCATTGGAGCAGATTCGCCACAAGCTCGCTTTGCTGCCAGATATGTCTGGATGTTACCTGATGAAGAACAGTGAAGGCACGATTATCTATGTAGGTAAGGCCAAAGTGCTGAAGAACCGTGTACGCTCTTATTTTATCGGCATTCATAACGGAAAGACCCAGCGTCTGGTGTCCGAAATCCGTGATTTCGAATATATCGTGACGGGCAGCAACATGGAGGCACTCATTCTGGAGTGTAACCTGATTAAGAAACATATGCCGCGTTATAACGTGTTGCTTAAGGATGACAAGACTTTTCCGTATCTTAAAATTACAAATGAAAAGCACCCCCGTCTGGAAGTAACCCGGCGTGTGCTGAAAGATAAAGCCAAATACTTCGGACCTTATCCGAACTCGTATGCGGCACACCAAACGAAAAAATTGCTCGATCGTATGTATCCACTGCGCAAATGTGGTGTAATGCCCAAAGAAGTGTGCCTGTACTATCACATGGGACAATGTCTTGCCCCTTGTGTGAAGGAAGTGGAGAAGGAGCAGTACGACCAGATTTCACAAGAGATTGGTTCATTTCTGAGCGGTGGTCACGAAGAGATTAAGAAGGACTTGCAGCGTAAGATGCAGGAGGCCGCGGAGGATCTTTATTTTGAACGTGCCAAGGAACTGCGCGACCAGGTAATTGCCATCGATGCGATGATGGAAAAACAGAAAATTACGATGGCCGATGCCAGAGACCGTGATGTATTTGGTTTTGCCATTGATAAAGGCTGGATGTGCGTCCAGATCCTATACATGCGTCAGGGTAAAATGATTGAACGTCACGTATCCACCTTCCCGTTTTACGGTGAGGCGTACAGTGACTTCATGTCCTACGTTACGCAATATTACAGTGATAATCCGGCATTGCCACAAGAAATTTTGTTGCCGGAAATGCCCAAAGATATGTCGACTGGTGATGACAGTACGGATATGGTATCTGACGCTGATGGATCGGTGCCTGCCGCCGTTACGGTAGAGTTCGAACAGACGCAACAAGTGGAGCAAAGTACCGCTAACCAGCCACTGGTTGCTGAGACCCGGGCAACTTATGGAAGTTCCGCTGAGTCAGAAGTTGAACAGCCTGACAGTATGCAAGAGGATGTTCCCACAATGGATACAACCGCTTCAACTGAAAAGCTCCCAGCAGGTCTGGAAGACCCCACTCAGGTTGCTGCTGCTTTACAGGAGTGGTTGGAGATCAAAGTGCTTATCCCGCAACGTGGATTGAAACGCCAGATGATCACCATGGCTGTGGATAATGCACGTGTAGCACTGGAAGAGAAGTTCCGCCTGATTGAGCGAAATGAAGAACGGACATCCAAGGCTGCTGAAGGACTGGGACGTTTTATTGGACTGGATCAGCTTCACCGTATTGAAGCGTTTGATAACTCGAACATCCAGGGTACGAACCCGGTATCTGCCATGATCGTATTTACTGATGGTAAACCGGATAAGAAGGAATATCGGAAATACAAGGTCCGTTCGGTTGAAGGACCGGATGATTATGAAACCATGAGAGAAGTCATCCGTCGCCGTTACGAGCGGGTATTAAAAGAAAACCTGACCCAGCCTGACCTGATTGTGGTCGATGGTGGTAAAGGACAGATCTCGGCTGCGGTCGATATTTTGGAAAATGAGCTGGGGCTGTTTATTCCGGTATGCGGTCTGGTCAAGGATGCGAAGCATAAGACTTCACAGTTGATGATCGGTAATCCACCGGAAGTCATCTCCCTGCCACGGGATAGTCAGGAATTCTACCTGTTGCAGCGGATACAGGAAGAGGTCCATCGTTTTGCGATCTCGTTCCACCGGGAACAGCGTGGCAAATCGATGGTGACATCACGTTTGGATGCCATTCCTGGGATCGGAGAAAAGCGGCGTAAACTGCTGTTGAAGCATTTTGGCTCTTTGCGCAAAATAAAAGAGGCCAGCGTCGAAGACTTCCGGCCTCTATCTATTGGTGACAAGCTGGCAAATCAGATTATTGCTGCACTTCGGGATGAGGAGTCGTAATATACGGCTTCTCTTTTTGTTTTGGATTGAATTTGTAGATCACATATCCAACGATGGCCGGGAGTACAATCCAGAAGAGTCCGGCAGCCATATTCAGGGCATCTCCCATAAAGACCAGGCTGAGTCCCATCAGTAAGCTGTCGAAGATTACATGGGCGAATACAACGGCAATGAAGCCGTGACGCAGCATGATCAGACTGAACAGCAATCCAATGACCATCAGCTCAATGGGCCGGGTGATGACCGGGTAGATCGGATATAAAGTATGTCCAAGTGCCCAAATGATCGTTGGGATCAGACAGGCAATAAACGTGTTACGCACAATTTTTTGCATCATACGAATACCGAACAGTCGATAGACGGCTTCTTCACCAATACCGGCCATCCAGGCCATGATCGGAAAGAGCCAGGCATAAGTCATATTAAATGTAGATTGATCTGCCGAGGTCGTTGACCATGTGCCGATGCTTCGTTCCAGAATGAAGAACAGGATGGATTGCACACCCAGCAGAATAAATGCCCACAAGTAACCAGCAAACATACTGTGAAGTACATATTTTCCGTATCCCGGTTCGGTGGCACGAGGCCAAGGATTCAGACCTATTTTACGCCACATGCCGTCACCGGCAACGAGGGACAGATAGATGGTTGCACTCATGACCAGCGTAATACCTGTCTGCAATAACATCAGGAACGCTAACATGAAGCTGGAGAGCCCTTGTGCCTGAAAGAGTGGAATCATGTTCAGCGTACCAATAACCGAAGCTGCGAAATACACCAGTGAGAGAATGATCCCGCGTTTGAAAGACGTATGTGCTCGGGTCAGAATGCTATAGATGATTGCCAGCACGCCCAGAACAAAGGTCAGGAATGCATAACCGCCATAAGTCATCCAGTTGGCTTGGCGCGTTTGAGCTTTTACATAGTCGGTATGGGATTCAGGGACCGAGAAGCCAGGATCGAATGATCGTACGGCACCATCTTCAAACGTAAAATTCAGTTCAAGCTTGGAGTCTCCGATGGCTTTTGCAGGATCTGTATACTTCAGTCCCGCTTCACCATCGCGAGTATCCAGTTGAAGTGTGGGCACTTCATAACCGAATTCGGTCAGAACCCCAGCCGCCAACTGTTCTTTCTCGTCCAGTGACATATTGCCTTCGGCAAGTACTTGCGATGTGGTCACTTTCCCGGTGCTCTGCTCCGCCTCAATGGCGGTGTAGAGGGAAGAAGGCAGTTCCCGTTTGAAGCCGACCACTTTTCCTGTTTTCATATGTACGTCAACATGAAGATAACCGCCTCTGTCCTGATCAGGCAAACGAACGCGGTATACATCGTAAGGATAGCTTGTTTCCCATTTCTGGTTATAGGTATCAAGTTGTTTGGTTTTGGCCATATACCCGTAGATATCGGAATGTGTCTGGTAGGTTACCAAGGGTTTTCCACCATCATTTGGCAAAGTATAGTCATCCACAGAAGCTGCGAATGATCGTGCGGCTTGCGTCGCCTGCTCCTTGCTTATGAAGGACGTGGACGAAATTTCGGTTGTTTGCGATGAGGTAGCAGGAAAGATCTGAAATACAAAAAATAGAATCAGGCCAATCGCCGCAAACAACCCCAGACGCTTGAAGTTAGCCTTGAATAGCAGAGGCTGCCCTAAGGGATTCATGTAATGTTGTTCCTCCTTATTTAATAGAGGTTGTTCAAAAAGTTTCTAGCTTCATCCCATCTTCTTGGTACTGAAAACCGCCCTTTTTGAACACGCACTAATATGGATATTAAAGTTAACATAGCACAGGCCAAGCACGGAATGCCAATGATGCAACGAAAACAGGTGTAAATCCTTGAAAATGAATGAAAAGGATCGAAAGAATCTGATCCACCCGTCGCCATATCTGAGTTTTTCCCTTTTTGGCTGAATTCGATGCTATTTACACAAAAAACGTTTTGTCTGTAAACGTCGCAGCGCTTATAATTTTGAAGCAAATGTGCAATGATTCGCATGTCTTTCGCCCAACAAGGGAACGAATAGAATATATTCCAACTTCATTATATATGTCGTTTTGATCTGGATCATACATGTTTAACGTTTGGTAACAGCATTTCATATGAAGAAGGCTCCACGGGTGTGGAGTTATTTTCATTGTAGAAGAGGTGGAAGATACTCAAGTGAAACTGAATGTTCAATGGATACGATTATCGCCACCCCGTATTCTTGTCTTAGGGTTTGCTGGCATCATATTGGTAGGCACACTGCTCTTGATGCTTCCGGCATCCAGCCGTAGCGGCGACAGTCTTGCGTTTATTGATGCGCTCTTTACAGCAACTTCGGCCGTTTGTGTCACTGGTTTGGTTGTGGTGGATACAGGCACTCATTTCTCGGTGCTGGGTCAGGTTGTCATTGCGATTCTGATTCAGATTGGCGGACTGGGCTTCATGACGATGTCTACATTGGTTGCCATTGCGTTCAAACGGCGGATTTCGCTTAGAGAACGGTTGATTCTGCAGGAAGCGATGAATCAGAGCACGATGGAGGGCATTGTCCGGCTAATTCGCAAAGTTGTGATCTACTCGCTTATTATCGAAGGCATATGCGGCACATTGTTTGCAATTCGCTGGTCATTTGACATGCCGGTCGGACAGGCGATCTATTATGGATATTGGCATGCCATCTCTATGTTCAACAATGCCGGATTTGATATGTTCGGGGATTTTCGCAGTTTGACTGGGTTTGTATATGACCCGCTGGTGAATTTTACAGCGATGTTCCTGATTGTCTCTGGCGGTATCGGTTTTGTAGTGCTGTCAGACCTGGTGGATTACCGCAAAACGCGAAAGCTGTCCCTGCACTCCAAAGTTGTCCTGTTAATGACTGGATTGTTGATTGTGTTTGGTGCACTTGTCATTTTCGTATTCGAATTCAGCAATCCGCGGACACTGGGTGGCCTGAACTGGGGTGGCAAAATTCTCGGTTCATTCTTCCAATCCGTTACGCCGCGAACAGCAGGAGCTAATACGGTAGATATTGCCGGACTCAGACAGGCAACGCAGTTCTTTATGATCATCCTGATGTTCATTGGGGCATCACCGGGCTCTACCGGAGGCGGGATCAAAACAACGACATTTATGATTATGGCTGGTGCCGTCATCGCGATGATGCGTGGACGTGAAGATATCGTGTTTTTCCGCTATCGTCTCGTACAGGAACGGATTTTCAAGGCACTTACCATTACATTACTGGCGCTCTTGTTCATCATAGCCGTAACGATGGTGCTGAGCACCACAGAAGAAGCCAGTTTTATGATGATCCTTTTTGAAACGACATCGGCCTTTGGCACCGTGGGATTATCGCTCGGACTGACGCTGAAGCTGACCACATTGGGCAAGCTCCTGATCTGTTTTACGATGTTTGCAGGAAGGCTTGGACCTATTACATTAGCGTATGCACTTGGGCAGAAAAAGGGTAAGGAGTTATACAGGTATCCGGAAGGCAAAATGATTATTGGATAAAATTTAGTGAGTTATGAATTTGATTTGGATAAGGGGTTCGTGAAGAACAATGAAAACTCAGCAGTTTGCGGTGATTGGGCTTGGGCGTTTTGGCTCCAGTCTAGCACAGGAATTAATGGAACTCGGCTACGAGGTGCTCGGAATCGATAAAAATGAAGAAGTCGTCGAAGACATGAGTGAATTGGTTACCCATGCCGTTGTAGCCGATGCCACAGATGAGGAAGTGTTGCGCTCTCTGGGTATTCGCAATTTTGATTGTGGTATCGTAGCCATCGGGGATGATATTCAGACGAGCATTCTCACCGCGATCCTGTTAAAAGAGCTGGGCGTCAAGACGGTCGTAGCCAAGGCCATCTCCGTTCTTCACGGAAGAGCACTGGATAAGCTGGGGATTGATCGTGTTGTTTATCCTGAGCGGGATATGGGCATTCGGGTTGCTCACCAGCTGGTTACCCCGAACTTGCTGGATTACATCGAATTATCCAATGATTACAGTATTGTTGAGATGAAGGTTCCCGCCTGTCTGCACAACAAAACATTATCAACCCTGAATGCACGCGTACGCTTTGGTTGCAGCATTGTGGCGTTACAGAAAGAAGCCGGGGTCATTATTGCTCCGACAGCACTAGACTCGCTTCAGATGGGGGATATCATGGTCATTATTGGTAATAATGCAGATATCGACCGATTTGAAGAAGAGGTTATTAGCCAGGAGAGCTGATAATCATCATGAGTTAAAATGGAAGCCAGACGTTGGAGCCTGGCTCATTCAGATCAAAGCTAAGGCGTCGTAGTCCTCCGTGAGGGCAATGGCGCCTTTGCTGTAAAGAGTGCAACCGTCTCCTTGACCCATTGTCTGGAGGTCTCGCTGAGGCCCTCTTTATCCCCATAGATCATGCAGGTTGTTCTTCGGGTCTGCTGTAATTGTGGCAAATGAACAGAAACAAGATCATTGTCCGCGAGCAATTGTGGACGAAGATATGACTTGGGCAATAGCGCAGCGGCTTTGGCGGAAGGCAGAAGTCGGATGATCGCTTCGAAGGAATCAATCTCCATACGAATATCCGGCATTACGGCACAGCGCTGGAAGAGGTCGTCCGTTAATTTGCGATACCAGGTACCTTTGGAGAACGTGATCATCGGCAGATCCTGCAGATGCTCCATCCCGGCTTCCTTACCGGACAAGGGGTGTGTGAGCGGCACAACCAGTTCCAGGTGATCGTCAAAGAGCGGCACACAGTTAAGTCCCACTTCACTGATGGAAGAGGCGACAATGCCCACATCGGCTTTTTTGTCACGCACAAACGAGACAATTTCATGTGTTTTTCCCGTCAACAGTTTCAGTTCGGCATTTGGATGTTTCTCCATAAAGGCATTGACGAGAGGTGGCAACGTGGTTTGAAGCGTCGTCAGACTGGCTCCGAGTGTAATGGTGCTCTGTTCTTCGTCTTTATACTGGGCGAGCATGGTGAGAAATTTCTGCTGCTGCTGTTTCTGCTCTACCGCGAAGGTATAGGCGAACTGGCCCACACTGGTTAACTCCAGTCGTTTGCCACGGCGGTGGAAGAGAGCAACCCCGAGTTCATCCTCCAATTTGGAAATTTTGCGTGAGAGTGCGGGTTGAGACAAGTTCAGTAACTTGGATGCACGGTTCAGGCTGGACTGCTCCACAACCGCTGCAAATGCATTTAACTCCTCGAACATGAACGATGACCTCTTTTCCATGAGTGTGATTCTTGCCCTTGATTAATCGTTTTTCATGTTGTATGGCCTGTAAACCCAATGTTTCACTGCTTATACCTATAGGTTATAACATTTAATAATTATATTGCAATTCCCTTATAAGAAAAAAAGGAGTAACATGAACCGTGACACAAGTTGTTCACACCTGGGGAAAACGGAACAATTTGTCGAACCTTTTCATGGAAAAGGATTCGTGTCATGATAAGTGAAATTATTTATGAAAACGTTGTATTTAGCGAAAGGGGATCGACATTTTATGAAAGGGTTTTACTCCAGAAAGCTGCACTCCTTGCTTGGCGTCATTCCGCTCAGTTTGTTTTTTGTTGAGCATTTGGTGACGAACTTCTCGGCAGTTGAAGGCGGCAAAGAAGCTTTTGACGGTGCTGTTGCATTCTTGAACAGTCTGCCACTGGTTATTGTTTTGGAAACGCTCCTTATCTGGTTACCGTTGTTCTATCACGGTGTATACGGTCTGTATATTGCATATCAGGCCAAGCCTAACGTGGGACGTTTTGGCAATGAACGCAACTGGCGTTATACGTTACAGCGGGTCAGTGGTGTCATTACGTTTGTATTCGTTATCTGGCATGTATGGGAGACGCGGGTACAGGTTGCGCTGGGTACAGTCACCCACGAACAACTGGGCGGTGTTATTCACGATATTGTGATGAATCCGGTAACATTTATTCTATATCTGATCAGTGTAGTTGCGGCATCCTATCACTTTGCCAACGGTCTGTGGTCGTTTCTTGTTAGCTGGGGGATTACCGTGGGTCCGCGTGCGCAGCGTGTGTCCTCTTATGTATGCATGAGCTTGTTCGGTATTATCTCCATTATGTTTATTGCTTCCTTGTTCGCTTTCCGGAGCATGGATTTCCAAGCAGTAACTTCAATGGTTGACGTAGTAAAAACAGTTCTAATCTAAGCATTTAGTGTTTAAATGCTGACTTATAAGGGAGTGAACATCAATGGCATCAACGAATGTAATTATTGTGGGCGGCGGTCTCGCGGGCTTGATGGCGGCGATCAAATCGGCTGAAGCCGGAGTCCATGTTCATTTATTTTCACTGGTTCCTGTTAAACGATCCCACTCTGTATGCGCACAAGGCGGCATTAACGGAGCGGTGAATACCAAGGGTGAGGGTGACTCCCCATGGGTACACTTTGACGATACGGTATACGGCGGTGACTTCCTTGCGAACCAACCTCCGGTTAAAGCAATGTGCGAAGCAGCACCTGGCATCATTCACCTGATGGACCGTATGGGCGTAATGTTCAACCGTACACCGGAAGGTTTGCTTGATTTCCGTCGTTTCGGAGGAACGAAGCATCACCGTACGGCATTTGCCGGAGCGACAACAGGACAACAATTGCTCTATGCATTAGACGAACAGGTACGTCGCTGGGAAGCAGCGGGCCTGGTTACGAAATATGAGAACTGGGAATTCCTGCAGGCGGTTTTGGATGATGAAGGCGTATGTCGCGGGATCGTAGCTCAGGATCTGAAAACGATGAAGGTACAGACCTTCCCGGCAGAAGCGGTTATTCTGGCGAGTGGTGGTCCCGGAATCATCTTCGGTAAAACGACGAACTCGGTCATTAACACAGGTACAGCGGCAAGTGCCGTGTATCAACAAGGTGTAAATTACGCAAACGGGGAGTTCATTCAGATTCACCCAACAGCCATTCCAGGGGATGACAAGCTGCGTCTCATGTCTGAATCCGCGCGTGGTGAAGGTGGACGGATCTGGACGTACAAAGACGGCAAGCCTTGGTACTTCCTCGAAGAAAAATATCCTTCCTACGGAAACTTGGTTCCGCGTGATATTGCAACACGTGAGATCTTCAGCGTCTGCGTGGATATGGGGCTGGGCGTGAACGGCGAGAACATGGTTTATCTCGATTTGTCTCATAAAGATCCGAAGGAACTGGACGTTAAACTGGGCGGAATCATTGAGATCTATGAGAAGTTCATGGGCGATGACCCGCGTAAAATCCCAATGAAAATCTTCCCGGCAGTCCATTATTCCATGGGCGGCATGTGGGTAGATTACAACCAAATGACCAACATTCCGGGGCTGTTCGCAGCTGGTGAATGTGAATATCAATACCATGGTGCAAACCGTCTGGGTGCTAACTCATTGGTATCCGCGATCTATGGTGGTATGGTGGCTGGACCAAAGGCGGCTGAATATATCAAAGGACTCAAAAAATCGTCCGCAGATATCCCTTCTTCCGTATTTGAGAAACACACCAAACAACAAAGCGATAAATACGAAGGCATCATGAAAATGCAAGGTACAGAAAATGCCTATGTTATTCATAAAGAGCTTGGAGAGTGGATGACAGCCAACATGACGGTTGTACGCTACAACGACAAGCTTGAAGCCACGATTGGCAAGATCAAGGAATTGAAAGAGCGTTATGGCAAAATCAACATGTATGATAGCTCCGGTTGGAACAATCCGGGTGCAGCGTTTACCCGTCAATTGTGGAACATGATTGAACTGGCAGAAGCAATGACTCTCGGCGCTCTGCTCCGTAACGAAAGCCGCGGCGCGCATTACAAGCCGGAATTCACGGAACGCAATGATGAAGAGTTCCTGAAAACGACCATCGCAAGCTGGTCGAAAGAAGGCCCGAAAATCTCGTACGAGCCGGTAGATGTATCCCTGATCCCACCACGTATCCGGGATTACTCCAAGGATTAAGAAGTACCGTACTATTCATGCAATGAATAGTTAAGCACCTATACGGAGAAGGCAGGAGAACTTGGAGAAGCAGAGCTTCTTCAAAGTTACTGCCATCAAAGTGATGGAAATGCCCAGAAGAAGCAAGCGCCTAGCAATGCTTCAGCACTTCAATACTGCCCATCCAGCATGAATGGAGTGCAGTTTCCAGCAAAGTGACTCATTGCACGACGTAGCGGAGGAAGCAGAAATGCTCAGAAGAAGCATAGCGCCTAGCGATGCTTCAGAACTTGAATACTGCCCATCCAGCATGAAAGGAGTGCAGTTTCCAGCAAAGTGACTCAGTGTACGACGTAGCGGAGGAAGCGGAAATGCCCAGAAGAAGCGAAGCGCTCGCCTTTGATACCCCATTTTATTCAATACAGATTCATTCCGTAAAATGGGGGAGCAACAGCGATCAGAGGGGCATTCCGCTGACGAAGCGTCTCCCGTGCACCAAACCAGTAACTTTGCGCATCAGCAATACAATCATCGTCACCAGAGGAGGGGACTACGATATGGCGGAACAAGCTACAGCCAACAAAACCGTCAAGTTTATCATCACCCGTCAGGACAGCCCGGAGTCATCTTCGTACAACGAAGAATTTGAGCTTCCGTACCGTCCCAACATGAATGTGATCAGCGCCCTGATGGAGATTCAGCGGAACCCGGTCAATACAGATGGCAAATCCATTGCTCCTGTATGCTGGGATTCCAACTGTCTCGAAGAAGTCTGTGGTGCCTGCTCCATGGTTATCAACGGCAAGCCACGTCAAGCATGTGCAGCACTGATCGACAAGCTCGAACAGCCCGTTCGTATCGAACCGATGAAGACCTTCCCGGTGGTTCGTGACCTGGTCATCGACCGTAGCCGGATGTTTAGCGCCCTGAAACGCGTAAAAGCATGGATTCCAATCGATGGTACCTATGACCTCGGTCCAGGTCCACGGATGCCTGAGAAGAAGCGTCAGTGGGCATACGAGCTGTCCAAATGCATGACATGTGGTGTATGTCTTGAGGCATGCCCGAACGTCAATGAGAAAACAGACTTTATCGGTCCAGCAGCACTGTCCCAAGTGCGCCTGTTCAATGCTCACCCAACAGGGGAGATGAACGCCGACGAACGTTTGGAAGCGTTGATGGAAGACGGAGGCATTGAGGGCTGTGGTAACTCACAGAACTGCGTGCAATCCTGTCCGAAAGGCATTCCATTGACAACCTCCATTGCCGAAATGAACAAACAAACAACCAAGCATATGTTCAAACGCTGGTTGGGTGTATAATCTCGTCATAACATGTGTAGAAGTGTAATCTGCAACATAGTAGAAGTCGTGATTCCGTGCAGTAACATGCCGGAGATCCCGGCTTCTTTTTGTGATGAAGCAGAGGAACCGGGCTACCCATGCAGAATATGATATACTAAGGGGATGGATATGGAGCGTAGAAGGAGGGGGAGATATGGCAGAGACACCGCGTCAGGGTAGCAAAAACTCGCCGTCCCAGCGCTCGTACAAGGCAACAGGTTCAGAAGAGTCTGTGTTTCCTGGAGAGGAAAAGGATCATGATCCCTCTCGCCGAAGTTTCTTATTGCGCATGATTTTGATGACGGCGGGTGCGAGCTTGCTCACCGGAGGTTATGCCTGGCTTTGGGAGCCGCGTCGTCTGGAAATCAAGCAAGTGGAGCTGGAACTTCCGAAGTTCCCAAAAGCATTTGACGGATTGCGTGTAGTTCAGTTCAGCGATGCCCATCTTGGTTTTCATACCGGGGCGAAAGAGATGAAGAAGTTGGCAGCAACGATTGAGGAGCAGCAACCGGACTTGATTTGTTTTACCGGAGACATAGTCGAGAGGGAAGCAGAGCCGATGCGTGAATGTATTCCGGTACTCGCCTCCATGCAAGCGAAGTATGGCAAATTTGCGGTTTTGGGGAATCATGATTATCGGGGCGGACAGCAGAATGAAGTGGCAACCATGTTCCGTGAAGCTGGATTCACTTTGTTACAGAACGAACATGTAGTGATCGAACAAGGGGGCGAACGTCTAGCCATCGCTGGTTTGGATGACGCACTTACAGGCAGGCCTGATCCTGCCCAAGCCATCAAGGGATTGGATCAAGATGTGTGGAAATTGCTGCTTATGCATGAACCGGATTATGCCGATATTGCCACACCCTATGGTTTCGGATTGCAGCTTTCCGGTCATAGCCATGGTGGGCAGGTACGATTTCCCTGGATCGGGGCACTGACAACTCCGCGAGGTTCACACAAGTATGTTCAGGGGTTGTATTACACGAATGTCCAGGGGGTATATTACACCACCCAGACACAGATGCCCGTGTATGTGAATCGTGGTTTTGGCATGACTCAACTGCCCATTCGTTTTCTGTGTAGACCCGAATTAACAGTTTTTGAGCTCAAAGGATCAACCACATAAAAGAATATAAGATGAACGTAAAACATAAAGGATTTAACATGAATGGAGGTTATCCAGATGGAACGAATTGCGATTGTATCCGACATTCATGGCAACATGACTGCCTGGGAAGCGGTGCTGGAAGATATCAGAAGTCGCGGCGTAGAGCGAATCTTTTGTCTTGGTGACCTCGTGGGCAAGGGACCAGAACCAGTACAGGTTGTGGATCAGGTGAGAGCGGCGTGCGAACTTGTCATCCGCGGTAACTGGGATGAACTGGTTGCGGTTAACCAGGACAACGAGAACTTTACGTGGCAAGCAGAACGGTTGGGTGAGGAACGATTGGCGTATTTGGCGAGCCTACCCTTCAGTTATCAGTTTCAACTGAGCGGTCGCACCATCCGTCTGGTCCATGCTTCACCTCAAAGTGTGTACCATCGTGTGCAGCCGTGGGACGCGATGGAAAAGAGGTTGGCGATGTTTGATTCTCCGACTGATGAGCCTGAGCAAGGTGTTGCAGATGTTGTAGGTTACGGGGATGTGCATAACGCATATTTGCAGTATATGAATGGAAAATTACTGTTTAATGCAGGTAGTGTCGGTAATCCGCTCGATCTTCCCCAGGCTTCCTACTGTATTCTGGAGGGTGAAGATAACAAAGATATCAATACCCCGTTCAATGTTCAATTTGTGCGGGTACCTTATGATATTGAGCGGGAAGTACAGATTGCGCAGTCCGCGAATGTTCCTGCATTGGATTTCTATATCCGTGAGATTCGTACGGGCATCTACCGAGGGTTGCAGGAGTAGTCAGCATTTGGCTCTTTAGCGTTAGGAATTGAATGATGCATGATGTTAATACTATAATGCGAATACTAAAGTTCGTGGATCAGTTTATATGCTATTACGCCGGATCACCTTCAGAGCATGCTTGTCTTACCGGACTCAAGCCCGTTAGGCAAAAGGAGCGATAGTCATGCTTACCCGAAAAATGCTGGTTCAAGGTCTGCCGGCTTTGTGGACAGAGCGTCTTGTCCTGCGATCATTACGTCAAAGTGATTACAGCACATTATCGGAACTCTTTTCCGATCCTCAAGTCATACGATATGTGAATAGGGGAAGCCAGCCCACGCCGATCAGGGCGAGACGGTTATTGAACCAGATACGGAGCAGCAGTGCCAAGCTGGATTCGTTACATTATGGGATCTGCTGGAGAGGCAAGGAACAGGTCATTGGGATTACCTCATTCCAGCACTGGAATGATCAGAATGGTACCGCACAGATTGGTTACATCCTGAACAGGTCCTGTTGGGGCACAGGTGTGGCTACCGAAGCGGTACAGCGGCTGCTGCAGTTTGGATTTGATGATCTTCATCTGTGGAGGGTGGAGGCACGTTGTTATGAGGCAAATGTTCCGTCACAACGGGTGCTAAGCAAACTAGGGATGACTTACGAGCGGAGTCTTCCCTCGTTCGGACTGCATGATGAGGATGACGAAGGATCAGAATCCCTGATGGATGTCAAAGTGTATAGCATGTATCGGGAACAATACGTACGCCCGCTTCAGGAGAAAGACTTGCACACACTGGTATCTGACAAGCCGCAATAACATAGAGTAAGAGTAGTAAAACGTGAATGAATCGAACTTCAATCATTTGTTACACAAATGAAATATAGCTGCAATTGAACTCTAACAGACAGGGGGTAAACTTATCTCATGACCCCCTTTTTGATAATAGATAATGCTGTTGGGACCCGCGCGAGCGGGTTCATTTTTTTTGTCCATATAAGTTAACTGTGGAGTATTTACACAGTCACTCCGATGACAGAATAACCTTCCGATCGCTGTTAACCCCAGATTCTTTGATTCCTTTTGAAAAAGAAAATCCCTTGATAGCGTATGATGCTCTCGATGCAGCTTTCTTTCAGAAAGCTTTTAGGCGGACACTTCGCTTCTTCACGTTATTTCTGTCCTCTCCGTTATCGTGTAAAATATAATTATATTTTCTTATATACGGCACTACAAATCCCCCCACGTCGCGAACAAGCGCGCTGTGGGGGGATTTGTGTTTGCTCTATTTTACAGTGGCACAACCTGCATCTGTTTCTGCTTGAAGTATACCCAGTCAGTGAATCCGATCTCCAGCAGACGTGTACGAACGTCATCCAGCTCATCTGCAACCCGCTGCGGTTTATGAGCGTCCGACCCAAATGTCACCTTCACCCCATAATGATGGGCGCGTTCCAGAATGGCATCCGAGGGATACCAGCCACCGCTGAGTTTGGTTTTGCCAGATGTGTTAATTTCGATCGCTACATTGGATTCTGCAATGACCTGCAACGTTTCATCAATGGCCTGATCAGCGATAATTTCGGAGAATGGTGGATAATTACCCTTCATCGCATCAATGTGTCCAAGAATCTGGAACATACCGCTGCGTGCCGATTGCCGGATTAATGAATAATAGCTTTCTTTCACTTCAACTTTGCGAGCATCGCTCAGTCCGTTCCACCGCGTTTTGTTGAAGATGCTTACATCTTCGGTATGATGAACTGAACCAATAATATAGTCAAAAGGATACTGACCTAGTGTAGTACGGTACAAATCTGCATGAACAGGGAAGTAATCCGATTCAATGCCGAGTAACACATCGATTTTACCAGCGTACTCTTCTTTCAGAGCAAGAACTTCTTTCACATAATGCTGCAATTCAGACTTGCCCATTGCGATCCGTGGAAATGCCTGCTCAAGTTCACTGCCAAAGTATGGCGTATGATCCGAGATACCGATGGCCTGGAGCCCTGCCTTAATACCTGCCTCTATATAATCGCGGATGTTGCCGTCTGCGTGACCACAACGAAAATGATGTGTATGAAGATCAAATTTCATATGGAATCCTTCCTTTCTCATGGCTCATTGTCATTCTGAACTGATGAATTGGGTTTCCGGCATGCCTTTGAGATCACTAATGAATTGTTGCATCGCTGAGTTGAGGTATCGGCTGGACTTATAGATGACACCAACAGGATGACTGACCTCCAGCTCACTTAAGGGTATCATACGCAATGTACCTTGACGCAACTCATGCGCAACAGATTGTTTGGAGATGACAGCTGCCCCGAGATCAATCTCGACCATCCGTTTCACCTCTTCGCTGCTGGATAACTCCATTACAATATTAGGTTCAATATTATGTTTCTTGAAGATGGTTTCCGTAAATCTTCGCCCTACGGTATCAGGGGACAACAGAATCAAGGGTGTGCTCCGGAGCACATCCACTGCAGCATGTTTTTTCTTCGCCAGTGGGTGGGAAGGAGATACCACGAGTTCAAATGTGTCATAGTACAGCACAGATGTATTCAGGTTGGGATTACGCTCGGTGAGATAACCGATACCAATATCAACCAGACCATTTTCGACCTGGGTATAGATCTGTGATGAAGGAAGGGATTGAATACTGGTTTTGATCAGCGGGAATTGATCTTGGAAATAGGATAACACCCTTGGCAAGATCTGAATAGCAATGGAAGTCGTTGTGCCTAACACGATACGTCCCTGAGGCGTTTCATCGAGATCAGACAATTTTTGTTTCAACTCATCAACGATGTCGAGCATCCGTTCAGCGTGCTCCAGAAATACCTGTCCACGGTCTGTAAGGGTAACGGGTTGGTTACGATCCACAAGAACGGTGCTGAATTCGTCCTCCAGACTTTTGATCTGGGCCGAGACGGCAGGCTGAGTCAAGTTTAGAAGTTCACCCGCTTTGCGGAAGCTCATCGTTTTGGAAATGGTAATTAGTGTCTCCAGTTGGCTTATGTTCATAGGTGACCTCCTTGCAGGAAAAGTATCTTCGATATGTAGATGTAATGCGATGAAATCCCGTAACTGGTTATTGTTCCGTTATCATAAATTATAGGTGATTCAGGACAGCAGAGCAATGAAGGTAATTGTCAGGAGCAAAAGTAGTTCAAGAGACTGTGAAAAAAACGCGAATACAAGAATTTGATTTTTTTAACAGTTGAGTGAAAGCAGTAATAAAGTCCTAAATGCCTTTTGCCACGCACGATGATCGAAATGCTTTCTTCAAAAGAAGTGAAAAGCTCCGTTTATTCGCTAGAATCAGCTATAAACATTTGCCCCACGGATGACGATAAATTATAGTACACATGATTTAACGAATTCTTAATGAATTCTTGTACGTGATAAAGTATAATAAATTTAATGAATATGGGACTTTTGGTGTGTGACCAATAACCCAGTGTGAGGGGGACATAGACAGTGAAAGCGGAAGTGATTAATCCTTTCCTGGAATCGGCACGGAACGTATTCGAACAGCTCATCCAGGTTTCGCCTTCCACCGGGAGTCTTGGCGTGAAAAATGTAGAGTACATTGCAGACCATGTCTGGATCGTGATCGGAATGACCGGGCAACTTAGCGGAAACATTGTATTTGGAATCAATGAACAAGTTGCATTGAAAATTGTATCTGCGATGATGGGCGGTTTTGTCATTACAGAAATGGATGAAATGAGCAAAAGTGCTATTTCGGAACTGGGTAATATGATCAGTGGTAATGCCAGCACCATCCTGTCGAACCAGGGTGTTGTGGTCGATATTACACCTCCACAAGTGATGAAATCCGAACATCTGACTACATTTAGTGCAACGAAAGCACTGAGCATTCCTTTGCTGATGGATGGCATCGGTGAGATGGATATTCAGGTCATGATCTCGTAGAATAGAGCCATATGCCTCAAGAGGCAATATGTGTTCAATACGGGAGGACATCGGGTATGCTGAAAGATCAGGTAGTGTTTATTACAGGTGCATCGAGTGGTATCGGTGCGCTGTGTGCGCAGATGCTGATAGAAGAAGGAGCCATCCCGATTCTGGCTGCCCGTTCGCGGGACAAGTTGGAAGAGATTGGTGCCTCGCTGAAAGGGCCGCATGAATTACTCACGCTCGATGTTACGGATAGTGAGCAGGTTCAGGCAGCTGTGGAGGCGGTATTGCATAAATACGGACGAATCGACATTTTGTTGAACAACGCAGGTTACGGGAAATTCGCAGCGATGACAGAGATGTCTGTACAGGAATTCGATGAGATGATGGACGTTAATTACATGGGCATTGTCCGCTGCACCAAAGCAGTGCTTCCACAAATGCTGGAACGAGGCAAAGGTCAGATTGTGAACGTGGCCTCGATGGCTGGCAAAATCGGTACAGCCAAATCCGCTTCCTATACAGCTACGAAACATGCTGTACTCGGATTTAGTAATGCGCTGCGTCAAGAGCTTCGCAAGACTGGCGTCATGGTGACAACGATTAATCCAGGTCCGATTGATACACCATTTTTCCATCGGGCTGACCCATCTGGCAATTATGTGAACAATGTACGTTGGATGATGTTGAAACCGGAAGACGTTGCGGGTCATATGATTCGGGCAATGAAAAAGCGCAAGGAAGAAGTGAATCTGCCAAGACTTGCTTCTGCTGGCATATGGTTGTACCAGCTATTTCCTCGTCTTGCAGATCGATTGTCGCACGGTGTAATGAATCAGAAGTAAATGTGATACGAGGCATCATATACGGAATGAAAGAAAGGCTCCTCCGAGGGGCTTTTCTTTTTTTGGCGTGTGTACATTCAATTCTGGAATAAGATTTGGTACACGGGCTTTTTTCGCATATAATGAAAGGTAATGTGATGACAGGCTTCGGTTATATCCGTACAAGCAGGGCTAGCATCAAAATGAATAATTTAAAAGGATGGACATACATGACGAATCAAACATTTGCTTCAATTGGCGTGGAACAGGATCTGGAGGCCGTTCTGGCGAAACATGGCATTAACGAACCTTCACCTGTACAGGCTCAAACCATACCGGTTATTTTGGAAGGCCGAGATGTCGTATCCAAATCCCAGACGGGAACAGGGAAAACGCTGGCATATCTGCTGCCAATGTTACAATCCATCAAAATGGATATCAAAGGTACGCAGAAACTCGTTATTGCACCTACACAAGAGCTGGCGATGCAGATTGTACGTGAGGCACAGCGCTACGCGGAAGAACGCAAAATTGGTGTATTGGGTCTGATTGGTGGCGCAGCGGCAAAACGTCAGATCGAGAAGCTGCGTGAGCATCCACAATTGGTTGTGGGCACACCGGGACGACTGAAGGAATTAATTACACTAAAAAAACTGAAAATGCACAACGTCTCCACGATTGTTATCGATGAAGCGGACCAAGTGTTCCAACTTGGCGGTGTAAGTGACGTGAACTTTGTACTCAAGAGCGCATTACGGGACCGTCAGCTGATCTTCCTGTCCGCAACGATTGATGAGCATACGGCTGGACTCGCGAAGCGTGAGATGAAAGAGCCTGTTCAGATCGGAATTGAACCAGATCGCGCTACGGCTGCGGGGCTTGAGCATTATTATTTTGTAGAAGAAAACCGTAACAAAATTGATATGCTGCGTCGTCTGGTTAGACAGTACAATCCGGATCGCGCAATCGTATTTGTGAATGCAACCGAAGATATTGGTGAAGTGGAAGCAAAAATGAATCATCTGGGCTTGTCTGCTGCTGCGCTGTATGGGGATGCTGACAAAGTGACCCGAAGTAACGTATTGTCTGCCTTCCGTAATGGCAAACTTCAGTTGCTGATTGCCAGCGAAGTAGCTGCCAGAGGACTGGATATCGAAGGCTTGCCAATGGTCATTAACTATGACCCTGCCTTTGACTCGGAGCACTATGTTCACCGTGCAGGTCGTACAGGCCGAATGGGACGTTCGGGTATTGTACTATCCATTGTGGATGAAACTCAGATTTTCATTATGCGCAAATTCGCTCGGGAGCTCGGAATCGAACTGTCAGAACGTGTACTCTTCGGCGGTAAAGTATTGGAGGCTGATCCGCGTCCGGATACGCGTCCTGAGGGACATTCGTTCTCCAGAAAACCAGGACAATCCAGAGATCGCAAACCAGGTCAAGGCAGCCGCAATGGCGGTACCCGAGCTACTATCTCCAATTCGCGTCCATCGGGTAGCAAACCTACTGGCAATGCAGGACGCACGGAGCGAGATCAGGATCGTAAAAACAAGGGAGCACCCAAGTGGAGTAAAGACAAAACGCCACGCTCCGAAGAATAGAATCTGACGAAAGGGGTGCAGGGATAGATGGAAAACGTTCAATCGCCTGTTCTGCAAATCAGCGGGCTAAGCGGAGGTTATAGTGCCAAGCGGCCGGTCCTTCATGGCATCGATCTGGAAGTCGGACGTGGAGAGATGGTCGGACTAATCGGCTTAAACGGTGCTGGCAAAAGTACAACCATGAAACATATCCTCGGCTTGATGACACCTCAACAAGGCGAAGTACGAGTGATGGGCAAGAAACGGGATGAGGATGCGCAGATCTACCAATCGGCCATGGCATTCGTACCGGAATCACCCGAACTGTATGATGAGATGACGGTAATGGAGCACCTGGAGTTTACGGCAAGAGCGTACAATGTGTCGGAGGCTGACTTCAAGCAACGTACGGAGAAATTACTGCAATTATTCCGTATGAATGAAAAAAGTACAAGTCTGTCGACTCACTTGTCCAAGGGCATGCGGCAAAAGGTCATGATTATGTGTGCTTTTGTGGCAGGACCGCCACTGTACATTATTGATGAGCCTTTCCTGGGGCTGGACCCGCTGGGTATTCGCTCCTTGCTTGATTTTATGCTTGAGATGAAAGCTTCGGGATCATCCATCCTGCTGAGTTCACACATTCTGTCCACGATTGAAAATTACTGTGACCGTTTTATCGTTCTACATCGTGGACAGGTTATTGCTCAAGGGACATTGAATGAATTGCGCCTTCAATTCGGGGAATCGGATGCCACGCTGGAGCACATGTTCTATTCCCTCGTACAAGGCAGGGATTGAGCATGGATCTCAAGCTGCTATGGAAGCAAAGACGCACAGGATTCTGGAACGGAATTCTTCCTTATCTGGGATATGTAATCCAGAGCGGTGTAGCTATGGTCTTTTTATTTCTCGTCATTGCGTTCTCCGCCTGGTATACATCGTTTGTTCAGAACATTCCCGCAGAATTCCCGATTCGCTGGATTGCATTGTTGCTGCTGGCGCCACTGGTGCTGTTTAGCAGTTATCGTACATATCTGCTTCCGGCAGATATTGTATTCCTGCGGCCACAGGAATACCGGATGCAGGAATATTTGAAGAACAGCTTTGCCCGGGGCATCATCTATAAAAGTCTGGGCCTGCTGCTTGTGTTTGTTACACTGTGGCCTCTCTATGTTAGAGCAGATCTGGATGCACGGCCATTTGGCTGGTTCATCGTATTCCTGCTGCTGTGGAAAGGGCTGTCCAGTTATGGAGCATGGCAAGAGCTAAGAATGGTTCAGGTCGGAGCATCAAGAGGATATCGTCTCTTGCGTTGGGCTCTGGCAGTGCTGGCGGTTGGTGCATGGCTGTGGCAACCACCTCAGCGCAGCGTATGGTTCCTGCTGTTACTGGCTGTCGTCTATATCGTCGCCTTGCGTATACCGGTGAAACATCGGGTAGCGTGGGAACGACTGATTCAGGTGGAGCAGGGGCAGGCTGGCAGGGTTATGCGGACGCTCGGCTGGTTCGTGGATGTACCTTCATCCGGACAGAAAGTAAGTTCGCGTCGTTGGCTCAGCAAATGGGGGAGCGGTCTTCCATGGAACGCGGGGAAAGCTTACCGTTACTTAATAACCAAAACGTTTATTCGAACCGAAGTGTTCTCAATCGTGTTGCGCCTAGTTGTATTGGGCATGTTACTATCCTGGTGGACAGCAGGCAGCTACTTTGGTGTAGGCGTGTATCTGTTCTTCCTGTTGCTTGCAGGTGTACAGCTTGGTGCGCTGCGTCGCAGTCATAGTGAATCGTTCTGGATCATGATCTATCCGATCTCGGGAGAGAGTCGTCGTTCTCAGGTGTTGGGATTCATATTCCATCTACATGCGCTGGCTGCGTTGCTCATGTGGCTGCCTATGCTGGCTGCCGGAGCGAGTGGACTGACTGTCACCGGAGTAGCCCTTATTTTGGGGATACTGGTGATTGTGATCATGCGCCGTTCGCAAGGCAACAAGTGGTTGAAGGAAGAAGAAGACGAGTGAACGATCGATCGCACGTAACCTACCTCTCGCCAGCCCAGATGGTGGTTCGAGATGGACAGTGATTATTAACAACCAATAAAGACGGGTATTCCGAGCTGTGTCCCGGAATACCCGTCTTCATGTTGTACTCAGATCACTTACTTCCCACGCTTGTGTTCAGTACTAACAGAGGAACGATTTCGTGATAATAACGAGCAAGATGAACAGAACGAGAATGGCACCTGTGTTAGTAAATCCTCCGTAACCGCCGCATCCATAACCGCCTCTTGTATCTTCAACTCCAGACATGGTCATTCCCCTTTCAAGTGGTTGTTTGGCACGCCCTTGCGTACATCGTATATTATGTGCCTTGGGGTTAGGCTGATTGGGCCGATGCCCGGTAAAGCTGGAAATTCGAGCTTTTGGGCAGCTGTCCGGGTATGGCGAGTGATATCTGGCGAGTTGTAAAACACAAAAAGAACCAAAAGAACCCTCTGTATATTCGGAGACATGTAACGTCGTCCCGGCATACAGAGGGTTCTTATATCATTCAGGGTTCAGGTCTGTTTTAACTAAGTCGTCCGCAGATCCTGAACTCCACGATAGATGGTTTCATACAGATCTTCCAATCCGGATTCTTCAATACAGGAGAATGCGATTCGCAGATCCGCTTCACCTAGCGCGATTGTACCCACGCCGTATTTGTGAAGTAAGTGGCTTCGAAGTTCTTCAGCGCCAACTTCTTTCAGCTTCAGGCACATGAAGTAACCGGAGTTGAACGGATAATAATCCCATGCATCTTCATACTTGCCGCTATCGAGAATGGCCTTCACTTTATTGGCGCGGCCTTTCATAATCTCGAACTTCTCCTTCTTCTGTGCTTCAAACTCCGGTGCCTTGAGCGCATCCAGTACAAAAGTCTGGGAAGGATGCGGGCCACTGGAGATCGTTGCCCGGATAATACCGAGTGTTTTTTGTTCCAATGCGTGCAGAACGGCTGCATCTTCATGGGCATACGTAATGAATCCAACGCGGAAGCCCCATACGAACTCTTCCTTGGTTGCACCATCCACTTTAACGGTCAACACACGTGGATGAATATTGGCAAGTTTGCCAAACAGGGATTCATGAATGGAATCTTCGAAGAACAGCCCGAAGTACGCATCATCTGTTACAGCAACCACGTTAACGCCAGCTTCAGCTGCCTGACGAATCGTGTTTACAATGGCATCTGCTTCTTCGGCACCAGGCGTATAACCTGTAGGGTTATTCGGGAAGTTGAGCAGCACGATGGCTTTACCTTTGTCCTTTTGATCAAGCAACGCCTGAAGCAGACCTTCACTGTTGAAATTCAACTGATCATCGAACAGGGGATAATGAACCAACTGGCCATGACGACGAATTCCGAAGGTCAGCTCGTAATTTTCCCAGTTTTTATCCGGATATATGACAGCGTCCCCTTCATCGGCGAACAGGTCGGCTACGATACTTAGTCCATGGGTTAATGCATTGGTTACAATCGGATTGCCGAACGTTTTGCCTTCCAGGGAAGGCGTTTCCTTCAGCATCTTGTCTCTCCAGACGGTCCGCAATTCAGGTTTGCCTGCAGGTGGAGCATAAGGATACAGATCCTTTGGCTGGAATGCAGACAACTTCTCCTGAATAACCTGAAGATGCATCGGCACACCACCCTCCAGGGCGATACCAATCGTGGCATTATGGGTCTTGGCCAAGCTTGCTGCTTCAGCAGATTGACTCAAAATCCCCTCTTTAGGAAAATAAATTTCTTTGCCAAGCTGTGACAGCATGGAGTAGACGTGACTGCTGCCTGTCTGAATACTTTCGTTCAACTGTTCAGCCAGTGGATTCATTCTTTTCATCCTTCCAAGTCTTTGTGATTCAACTGCCTAACATTATATCACCTTGACATGCCCCCGTCACGGAAATTACGCAATATGACAGTTATATCGCTTTACCGCGTTGTTGCAGAGGGTTTTGGCGTGAGTTATCGTTGAATTCAACCTTGGAGGAATACTTATAAAATGAAATTTATTGCTGATGAAATGGACAATATTTCCGCATCATTTCAGCCGTTTCGGTATCCCTTCCTTCATTGCGCTGTTCCAACTGACCACTTATATGATCGAATCGTTCACTGGAGAGGTTTTGTCCAAATTTAAACTTGGCGCTGATCCGTTCTGGAATAATACGGACTACGGCTACAGCTTTGAGGTTACCTGTGTAACGCGAGTCAGTAGCGTCAATCGGTACATATCCGCCTTGCGGTTGAAGTTTCTCCATGAATCGTTGCAGCACTTTACCCTTAATGTCCAGATCCTTAACCAGTTCTGCCTGACCGAAGGCCATGACACTTTTGAAGAATGAAGTCGCCGGACAAGCAAGCTCAGGATCACTGAAATAGGATGGAATCAGGGAGAATTCTTCAGCCACCGTGAAACTGACTGAGGAATCCTGTTTGATCTGTTTCATCTTCTCGCCAGCCAGACTGCCGTGGAAATAAAAGCAACCGTCCATATAAACGAAATTCAGCGGTGTAACCCGTGGTTGTCCATCCGGACTGACCGTTCCCAGAAACCCGAAGGAGCACTGATCCAGAAATGCCGTAATCTCTTGTTCTTCATCTACTGTGAATTCTTTCCGTCTCATGTGTATTCCCCCATCAATGAAATGTATAATAGAACGCCATATCTTATGGATAACAATAGTTCATACATTGACAATGAAATAGATCCAATTTAGATTCACTTTAGTAGGCCAATTGGTCAGGATCACATAATGAAGACGAATGGAGAGAGGTGCATGATGGAATTGTGGCTGCCGATGGATACCTATGAACTTCAGCATCGATACAAGTATGAGGCATTGTACCATGCGTTACGTGATGCCATTCATGCAGGCACATTGGTGGGAGGTACGAGACTTCCTTCCACCCGTGAGTTGGCAAGGCAATATGAGATGTCACGTGGTTCGGTAGCTCAGGTATACGACATGCTGCTTGCGGATGGTTATGTTCATGCACATCGGGGAAGAGGTACCTTTGTAACCGAAACATTATCCGCCCAGGAAAATGAGAAACAGGAAGCCGTTCTCAATCTGTCCCCCTGGGGCGAGCGGGTACAGAGATTGAATACGCAACATGAAGTCCTGCGGACTCCAATGTCTTCACCGAAGCCGTCCGTCATTGATTTTCAAATGCAGCGCATGCCTGCTGAACATTTCCCGCTAGGGGAGTGGAAGAGTGCGCTCGCTGCTGTTCATCGCAGTGGTTGGCGAGAATCTAGCGGTGCAGCCGGTGATCCGGAACTGCGTGAGGCCATCGCCTCCCATCTCAGATGGACACGTGGTATCCAGGCAGAAGCATCTCAGATTGTATTGTTCAGTGGGTCAATGCAAGGCATCACCCTACTGTCTCAACTGCTGATTACGGAGAATGCAGCAGTTGTATTGGAGAATCCGGGTTATCCGGGTATTGCCCATGCCGTCAAGTCCTGTGGTGGGCACATCATCCCGGCGGATGTGGATGCTGCAGGCATTATTCCGCAGCCTTGGGAGGCACAGACGTTATTTGTCACCCCTACCCGGCAGTTTCCAACAGGTGCCGTGCTGGGGTTGGACAGAAGACGTGCCCTGCTTGCGTGGGCCTCGAAGCGGAATGCGGTCATTATTGAAGATGATTATGACAGTGAATTCCGATGGGGTGGAAGACCAATTGAACCCCTCAAAGTGCTTGATCGTGAACAACGCGTCATCTATGTCGGTTCATTCTCACAAACGATGGTTGCTTCGTTCCGACTTGGCTATGCCGTACTGCCACCTGGCCTGGTGGAACCTCTCCTCGCCGCCAAGGCGCTGTATGAGCCGGTACCTCCTGCGCTGTTAGAGCAGCGCGCACTGGCCAAATTTATGACCAGAGGAGGTTACCTGAGGCACTTACGGCGGTTAACCCGTTTATACGGGGAACGGCATGATTTTTTTGTCCGAGAGATGGAGCTACAGTTGCCGGAAGCATTCAAGATGCAGCTTGGTGATGCAGGACTGCATATCTACGCTACCTGGAATGGGGATGCAGACAGTTATCAGCGGTTTAAAAAGCTCACTCAGGAGGATGGCATACTGTTTCGTGATGCAGAGCGATATCGGCTGACTTCAGGTCATCCGGCGGCCTGCTTTGCTTTTGCACATCTGGAGAAAGAAGAGATGACAGAGGGAATCCGGCGAATGCGGCTAGCCTGGGAGAAGTGCACATTTTCGTTTCGGTGAATTCCGCTGTATAATGGGATAAGACATTTCGCTCCTGTAAGAGCAGAGATCATATATGAGCAAGTTGTATTGAATGACACTATAAAAGTTGAACTAACCATTTACACGAAAACGTAGAGGGCAGAAATAACCTGAAGAAGCGGAGCGCTCGCCTAAAAGCTTTCTGAAAGAAAGCTACATCGGAAGCATACGCTATCGCCAGATTTTCACCTTGTAAAAGTGAATCAAAAAAATCTGGGGATAACAGCGATCGGAAGGTTGTTCTGTCATCGAAGTGACAAGTGTAAATATTCTTTAGTTCAACTTATATAGATGAAATACATATGGCCTTGATTGAAGATGTGAGATTCAGATCAGAATGATGCCATATGCAGAGAGATTAACTATCAAGGGGGAGTGGCGACATGCTGCAGGCATCGCCGTCATCATTTGTTATTTTGCCCGCTGTCGCCAAAATTGTCTGTGAACCGGGCTGGAAGTGGCAGAAGCGGGAAAAACCGATGCAAAACTATGATTTATTTTATGTATGGAGTGGTGAAGGAACGCTTGTACTGAATGACCAGTCGTATGAAGTTGGCAAGGGTAGTTGTTTTTTGTTCAGGCCAGGAGATCATCCTACTGCAACACATAATAAACAAAAACCGTTGGTACTCACGTATATTCACTTTGATGTGGACGGACCTGTGACTGATGTGCCTCAGTCTTATCGCGAGGTACAGGAAACGGTGGAGTTTGAGCACTTGCTGGCACGTTATGTAAGACTGTTCTTATCGGATGTGTACGGACGTGATGAAGAGAGTCGATTGATTCTGAAGCAATTGATGATTCATTTACTGCGCGCCGATACAGAAGAACCTGTGGAGAAAAAGGTAAGCAACCAGTTGTCCGATGTCATCCAGGAGGTCGCCAATTATGTGCGTCAGCATCCAGGGATTACACATCGGGTGGAAGATCTGGCGGCCCGGGCTGGCTTATCGCCTCGATACTTCTCGATCAAGTTCAAGGAATTGGTTGGATCATCGGTGCAATCTTATATTATCCGCATGCGTATTGAACGGGCGGAACATCTGCTGGTGCATACCGGCATGAATGTGACCGAAGTGGCTGATGCTCTGGGATACCGGGATATTTTCTTCTTCAGTCGTCAGTTCAAGCAGTATACAGGCAAAAGCCCGTCCGAAATTCGTTAAAATTCGGATGGGAAGAACATGACAACGTTTCAAGTCTGGAACGCAAGGGTAATTATCTAGCATTCCAGATGACCAAAAAGGGGGAACTTGTGATGAACGGAAAACGTCGGGTCCGCAACCGGGGATGCTCTACGAAGGGATGCAATATTTTCCGGAACCGTCTGCGTCGCTTCAAACCGGCAGAGGACTTGCAAGATGTGTGGTTTTGAGGAGAACTCAGTAGACCAATAACGACGGAGCGAAGCTTCGTATTGCATGTATACATGGATCAATATGAAGACATAAAGAGGATGGCGCAATACCTGGTTACAGGTGCTGCGCCATCCTCTTTATTTGCGTATGGACCCATTATTTCTTCGGTTTCAAACGTCCAAGCAATGCGCCCATTTTGACCGAATCACCTGGCTGTAAACCCGGTTTTGGTTCAAATGTGCCACTCTGCGTGAGCAGAACAACAGTGGAACCGAATTCAAAATAGGCCAGATCATCGCCTTGTGCCCAGGTACTTGTGTCCGTGTTAGCATATTGTATGCTGCTCACGTTCATCGCACCCACTTTGACAACCGCCACTTCACCATAATCGTGTGCGATATACGTAATGAGCCGTTCGTTTCGACTAAGCACGGATTTCATATGGGTCAGCCCAAAGTCATTCACGGGATAAACTTTGCCCTTGATGTGTTCGCTCTCTATTTTGCGGCCGCTGACAGGTGCATGAATGCGGTGATAGTCGCGAGGGCTGAGATAGAGAACGAATCCGTACCCGTGCTTGTACTTCTCCAAATGGGGAGAATGGTTTAATAATTCAGCAAGTGTATAATTTTGTCCCTTAACATTCAGGAGTGTCCCTGCAGATATTGGACCGGCTGCCGTAATCTTGGCATCTACCGGGCTGATCAGTGCATGCTCTGAAAGTTCCAACGGGCGCATGCCCGGCTTTAACTTGCGGGTAAAGAAATCGTTCAGTGAACGGTATTCCTTCCAATCTTTCTCGGCCTCCTGAACAGGGATGTCGTAGGTCCGGACAAAATAAGGGATAAATGCCTTACTTCCCCGGCTTTTGGAGAAGGCTCCCACAGTCCGGGAGATCCATTTGCGCGAAGAAAGCTCGGTCATTAATCGCAACAGCGTTTTTGCCATGAATATCCCCCTTAGGGTTAATGCGAACTTCAAGGCCGGCAAGACCGGCCGTTCTGCATAATATTGACACAGAATGCACACGAAATCAATATGATCTCCTATCGTATGTCTGCGGTTGTCTCGGAATTCTCGAATTCTGTTCCAGCAGCAGACGCCCATAAGCCATGGGTTTGCTGTACGTTGTCTTCCAGTGTTCCGACATTCCCGCCTTGCGAAATCCGTAACGCTGATCACGACCATTGCATTCAATAAAATAGATCTGACCACTGCGCGTTATCCCGAGATCAAGGCCCAGATCAGCCAGATGTGGAAGACTGGCCGCTAATATCTGGGCAATTCGGAGGGCAACGAATTCAATCCTGTGCTCCAGTCGGGCTAGGTCGAATTCGGATTCCACTGCCCCACCAAGGGCCTCTGCAAGTTTCATGACTTTACCGCCCTGGGCGATGTTGGTGACAAACGTATGAGCAGGAGCCGCTTTGGCAAACATGCCTGTAATTCCCCACAAACCATCGCTGCCACGCTGTACGGACACCCGCAGATCGACCGGTCTGCCCTCATAACGAACCAGTGGGATACGCTCTTCAATGAGGTAGGCATGACGAAAGATCCGCCTTAGGGTGGAGGAAGGAAGCTGTCCTTTGCTCAGTCGGAAGGTAGCCCATCCTTTGCGTGCAGCCTTCGTCTCACAGGTTAGTTTCCACTGTCCATCTCGCTCAAAGACTCGCATTATACCATGACCGATGCTACCGCTGCATGGTTTGATGACCAGGTCATTATAATGTTCCATCATATAGGCCAGAGAATCTGGCGTAGCTTTAACTGCATGGGGCAGGTGTTCTCTTAAGATGAGATCCTGATGAAGCATGTCATGAATGTGATCTTTACGGTACCGGTTACGAACGTTGAATACCTGGATACCCTGCAACATCAGCTTGCTGATCTGATGCTGTTCCGTCCGGCGAAGCTGAAGTGATCGGTTATGAATGACGGAGGGCAATAGCATGCGCTCGCGAACATATCTGCCTTCTTTTTTCACATAGGCAAGACATGTTTTTTGATCGGAATCAATATCTTCCAGCCGCAAAAAGCAGGGGGTTAATCCATAACTGGCTGCTGCCTGTTCATAATTCGCGAGTGATTCCTGACCGGTCCTTCCGGCCGGTATCCCCCGGTACATGCGTGAATCGAACATAATGCCGATCGTTTCTTGGAGCATGACCGTTCCTCCTTCGATGTTATCGCGACCATGGATCGTCCATTCATGGAATGCCGGCCTGTCACCGCATGGCTCAGACATCGCGATAACGCAGACCGGTGTGTAAGTGCATCGCTATGCACGAGCGTTAGCTCAGGTCATGTCTGAAAACTCCGAAGGAAGCAGGTTTTGCCGAATTTTCGTTCCAAGCAAGGAAGTTTTCCACATGCGTGCCGGGGCACGTCATGGGAAAGTGACGCAGCAGGGGGCGAAAAGACGGTGAAAGATGTACTTCAGCCAGATCTCAGACACGACATAGACATAATATTCTATGACATGACTGGGACGGGGGCGTGGACAGCCGCCTTTCCTCTGCTGCCCTGACACGCCTATTTCCATGAAGATCATCGAACCTTCCTGTCTTGGTGCATATACATTGGTGCTTTGGCATCCGCAAAAGTCATAAATGAAGTGGCAGATGCCCATATGGAAGCATATGATGCCGGAGATGAACGTTTGAGGAAGGAGCAAGCTGCATGAGTAAAAATGGCAAAAAGAAGGTTCCGACGCCGAAACTGCGGCATGTGAGCCCAAAATTCAAGGAATTGGAACTGACTGATCGCAGGGCAGACAAGATGAATTCCGGTTTCACTGTGAATAGGGAAGAACGATTGAATACGAATAAAAGGGATTCGAGGGCTGTTCAGGCATCGGAAGAATTCCTATACGAATCAACGGAACTACCTGCTACAACGAACGAGCTGGAAGAGCTAGAGATCGCAGCCAAAATCAAGACGGACCACGTAGCGTCTGAAAGTAAGGAAGTTGAGACGCAAGATAGCGTGGAAAAGCAGATTCAGGTTAGCAGCGTGGCTCCGCCTGCTCTGGTAGAAGAGCAGGACATCAACAAGCAGGAGATCACAAACAGGGATAGGCTGCAGATCCTGAATCAGAACCAGATGCCGGGTCATACCGGACATTACATCTACACGGACGACTTGAGTGAATTTGCTGTTACGGAGAGCAAACTGGCTCCTTTCTCTGTGGATGCCTCCAAGCTGAAACCGGATGCGGTCGGCAGTGAAGCATTGCAGGATTATGCGGTGACCAGTATTCACATTGCAGACGGGGCCATTGTTTCCGCGAAACTTGCGGAAGCGTCTGTATCTGAGGAGCACCTGATTGACGGCTCTGTATCTGGTCAAAAAATACGAAATGCTTCCATTGCTGGTGAGAAAATCAGAGATGGCAGTATTACTTCTCAGAAGCTTGGCAACCAGGTCATCGATTCGGCCAAAATTGCCGATGGTTCTATCGGCACAAGACATCTCAGCCGTATGCTGGTAACGGAAGAATTAATCAAGAATCATGCCGTGACTGGAGACAAGATCGCGATTAGTGGCGTGGATACAAGGCATCTCACGGGAGGAGCTGTGAATACCTCCAAGCTGGCTGACGATGCAGTGACTACATCCAAAATTCGTGAAGCTGCTGTCACAGGCAGCAAAATCGAAGAACTGTCCATCGAGTCTCACCATATTCAGGCAGGTGCTGTTAAACAGTCACATCTTGCAGAAGGGGCTGTTGGCCGTTCACAACTATCCAATGGCAGTATTGGAAGTGACCAGATTGAGGATGGGTCCATACAAACAAGGCATTTAGCTGAGGGTTCATTAAGTGGAAGACATCTACTGGACGGTTCGATCGGTTCAAGCCAGATTCGCGCTCATGCCGTTGGCAAGGAGCAGATTGGCAATGGAGAAGTGGGCAGTGAACATTTGACGGAAGGTGCAGTAACCAGCAGCAAACTGGCAGACCAGTCTGTTGGAACAGCAAAGTTGCTGGAGCAGTCCATTACGGCCTCCAAGATCGCGGATCAGAGTGTCATTTCTTCCAAAATTGCAGATGAAGCCGTACAGGGTAAACATCTTGCCAAAGGGTCCATTCGTGCGGAACACATTGCAAATCGGGGAATCACGCCAGTACATGTGGATAATTCCGCAATTCACTCCATTCACATTGCAAGTGGAAGCATCGAGGCAACTCATCTGTCTACCGGAAGCGTGTCTGGAGATGCTCTTGCTGACGACGTGGTGAGTGAGCGGCATCTTGCAGAGTCGGCCGTAGGTACGTATGAATTGCAGGATGCTGCGGTTACAGACGTTAAGCTCGCGGATGGAAGTGTGACAACAGAAAAGCTTGGAACGGCATCGGTTAATAGCAGGGCGCTTGCCCCGGGAAGTGTCATATCCTCACATCTTGCAAGTGGTGGAGTCACAGGCACACATCTGGCTCCAGGGAGCGTGGGTTCCGAGGCCCTGAGACCTTATGCAGTGAAATCAGATCACCTGACGGAACATGCTGTAGGGGCACCTCATCTTCAACCAGGCAGTGTTGAAACGGATGCTATTGCACGGGCGGCAGTCACAACAGACAAATTGGCTCCTGGTAGTATAACTTCAGCCCAGCTGGCTGGTGGGTCCATTTTTCCACCTCATCTAACAGATCATGCAGTTACCTCCCCCAAGCTCTCACCAGAGAGTGTTGCCACAGATAAACTGGCAGATTTTGCTGTTACGTCGGCTAAACTGGCGGACGGGAGCGTGACTTCTTCCAAAATTATGGCAGAAAGTATTAACGCCAAACATATTCCAGCAGGAACGATTCGCGGATATCACCTGAAGCAGCATGCCGTTTCCCTGGAACATTTGTCAGAAGAAATACGCTCACCGGAACTATTCGCTGATGGCAGTATTACGGGCAACAAACTTCGGCACGGGTCCGTAAGTGCGGATCATCTGACAGCAGACTCGGTATCCGGAACAGAACTGCAACAGGCTGCTGTAGGTAGCGAGCACTTGCAGCCATCCGTTGTACAATCCGTGCATCTGGCTGAAGGCAGCGTGAAATCTGAACATTTGGGAACTCAAGTTGTAAGCTCACAGCATCTGAAGGCAGACATCATTCATGAGGAGCATATTGCTGAACAGGTGGTCACATCACATCACTTGGCACCTGGATCTGTCGAAACAGACCATCTTGCCCCTTTATCCATTACAGCGGCGCATCTTCAGCCAGGTTTGATCAGTGGTTTGCATCTTCAGGCAGAGTCGACAAGTGCTGTTCACTTGCAGCAAGGAGCTGTACATTCCCGTCATATTCAAGATGGTGAAATTCTGCCTCATCATATCCATGAACGCAGCATCGGAACGTCTCATCTGGAAGAAGAAGCGGTAAGTACGATTATTTTGCAGGATGAATCTGTAACACGATCCAAACTAGCAAGTGGTAGTGTTGATGGCAGCAAATTAGCCGCAGGTGCAGTATCGGCTACTCACATTGCCAACGAAAGTGTGCAAACCCGTCATATCCAAGAAGGAGCGATCCTGGCTGATCATATTCAAGAGTACAGTATTGGCTCAATTCATCTGGATGAGGAGTCCGTAAGTACGGTTCATTTGCAAAATGGATCTGTAACGAGTGCCAAACTGGCGGACGGCAGTATAAACGGCAGCAAGTTACTCGAAGGTACGGTATCGGGGATTCATATTGCATCCGAAAGCGTGGAATCCGCGCATATTCAAGCAGACGCCATTCATGCTGACCATATTCAGGAGCGAAGCATCGGCACAATCCATCTGGAAGAGGAAGCAGTAAGTGCCATTCATCTGCAAAATGGGTCCGTCATCAGTGCCAAACTGGCCGACAGTAGTGTAACCGGCAGCAAGTTGCTCGAAGATGCGGTGTCAGGAATCCATATCGCATCCGAAAGTGTGCAATCCCGCCATATCCAGGAAGGAGCGATCCTTGCTGACCATATTCAGGAGCACAGCATCGGCATGCTTCACTTGGAAGAAGAAGCGGTAAGTGCCATTCATCTGCAAAATGGATCTGTAACAAGTACCAAGTTGGCCGACGGCAGTGTAACCGGCAGCAAGTTGCTTGAAGGAGCGGTATCGGATATCCACATGGCAGACGATAGTGTGCAATCCCGTCAGATTCAGGCAGGAGCCATTCATGCTGATCATATTCAAGAGCGGAGCATTGGCACAGCACATTTGGAAGAGGAAGCGGTAAGTGCTATTCATTTGCAAAATGGATCTGTTACGAGTGCCAAACTGGCGGATAGCAGTATAACCGGCAGCAAGTTACTCGAAGGTACGGTATCTGGGATTCATATTGCATTGGAAAGTGTGCAATCCGGGCATATTCAGGCAGGAGCCGTTCATGCTGATCATATTCAGGAGCGAAGCATAGGCACAGCCCATCTGGAAGAGGAAGCGGTAAGTGCCGTTCATCTGCAAAATGGGTCCGTCACAAGTGCCAAATTGGCTGACGGCAGCATAACCGGCAGCAAATTGCTCGAAGATGCTGTACTGGGGAGCCATATCGCATCCGAAAGTGTGCAAACTCGCCATATCCAGGCAGGAGCGATCCTGGCTGATCATATTCAGGAGTATAGCATTGGTACGTCCCATCTGGAGGAGGAAGCAATAAGTGCCATTCATCTGCAAGATGGGTCCGTAACGGGTGCCAAACTGGCCGATGGCAGTGTGAGCAGCAGCAAACTGCTTGAAGATGCGGTGTCGGATTGCCATATTGCCAATGGAAGTGTGCAATCCCGTCATATCCAAGAGAGAGCCATACATGCTGACCATATTCAGGAGCGTAGCATCGGGATCTCTCACCTCAAAGCGGAATCGGTAAGTGCGATTCATCTGCACAATGGTTCCATAACAAGTGCCAAAATGGCGGACGGCAGTGTAAATGGTAATAAATTGCTTGAAGGTGCGGTATCGGCTATCCATATGGCAGACAAAAGTGTGCAATCTCGGCATATTCAGGATGGAACGATTTATGCGGATCATATTCAAGAACGCAGCATTCGCACAATCCATCTGGAAGAGGAATCAGTAAGCGGGGTTCATCTGCAAAATGGGTCCGTCACAAGTGCCAAATTGGCCGATGGCAGCGTGAACGGCAGCAAACTGAGTGAGCAGAGTATTACCTCTAACCACTTGAATGCGGGAATTGTAGGTCCAGCGCATTTGAGCGAAGAGATATGGAATGCGATTCGTCAGTTCAGTGGAGAAACGCTGGAACAGTTGGCAGCGATCAAAAGACAAGAGGGATTGCTTCAAACAGAAAATGAGGTTGTACAGCAACCACAGCAGGCAATCGTCGAGGGAATACCCGGTGCTGTTCTGGAAGTAACACAAATTCACGAGACACCTAATCAGGAGCTGGAGCAACAACAAGAGCTGATATCTCCAAGTGATCAGATTGGCGAACCATCGGCAGTTTTGTTCACCACAGAGCAGGAAGATCAGGCTCAGCAACCAGAGCTGGAACAGTCACAGGAGAACGCTGGAACTACGGCGTTTATGTTAAGTGAACAATCGGTTACACAGGAGCATCTGTGTAACGATGCCGTAGGCAGCAGCCAGTTGCAATCGGGCGCAGTTCAGGCCAAACATCTGGCGTTCCAACCCGTTCGCAGCGTAAGCAAGCAACCGGTTGTACAACAATTCGGCATGGAAGCTTTTGTCCTGCCAGAGAGTGAAGCAAGCACAGAGGTAACCGTTGTTTTTGAAGAGTCATTTGCTTCAGAACATTATGTAATTGTGGGCATGAGCAATGATCGGGGATTCCAGATTTCCCTGCTCTCGCAGAGTGAGGACGAAGCGGTACTTGAAGTGTCACGTACGGCAGATTGCAAGCATACGTACGGATTGTTGTCATGGATTGCTGCGGGGCCTTCGCAGGAATAGTGCAGGTTGTTGCATGGGTAATAATGAATGACAAAAGCGGTGTCCAGAGTTGTCCGGGACACCGCTTTTCGTTGAACTAAGCTTAATCCGTTCGGACGGTGGGGGTGTCTGAACGTTTTGTTACCATAAGGATAAGTACATTATAAGTTCAATCACGATAAAGTAGGATTTTACAGGCCTACAGCTTGATACGCTTTGGTAATGGCAGTAGCTTCAGCAGAATTCGCTCCGTACAGATCTTTGGCTGCTTGAATGGTAGCTGTTTTGGCAGCGGCAAATTTGGACGTTGGTGTCAGGTAGTTCACCAGTGTGCTGTAGAAAATCTGGATCGCTTTATCCCGGCCGATTCCGGTAACAGTCACACCATTATGCGTTCCGCCTTGAGCAGCAAGGTAATAGGCTTTGTTAATGATACCACTGTTGATATGGACACCCCCGTTATCCTGTGTGCCTGTGTAGCGATCACTGTATTTGTCAGGTTGACCATACAATGTAGGGTTGGAGAGGGAGCGCAGTGCATCTCCTGGAATGTTAGGTGTGTAGATATCATCACCGAGCAGCCAGTTTTTACTCTGAATCGTATTTCCGAAAATATCGGCAAAGGCTTCGTTGAGTGCACCTGGTTCATTACGATACTCCAGATTGGCTGTATATTCAATGACACCATGCGTCAATTCATGACCGACAACATCGAGATCACCAGACAGGGATCGGAACGTCGTTCCATCTCCGTCACCAAAGACAATCTGCGCCCCGTTCCAGAAGGCATTATTGTAATTGGAGCCGTAGTGCACGGTGGATCTGATCAGCAATCCGTTACCATTAATACCGTTACGGTTGAATTTGTTTTTGTAGAAATCATACGTAGCAGCTGCATGGGCGTGAGCATCCACACCTGCACGATCGGTCCATACATTATCCGAATCCGTGAGCAGAGTACCTGGCAGCGAGGAGCCATTGTTCGCCGTGTATGTTTGGATGCCATTGCCGCGAGTGGTGTCTTTCAATTGGAAGGTGCTGCCGGATTGGGTGGTTGTCAGGGTTTTGGTATCACCGAGTACACCTGTGCCTGTTCCAGTGGCAAAATTAATGAGGTCAAACTGGGATACGATACTGCCATCCACTGCATTGATGAAATATTTGGTCCGTAGAGGGGCAGGTTCCAGTACGTTTACTTCCGTAATGTAAACCAGATACGTCTGACCATCTTCTTCATGATGATAGATGTTCAATTCAGCTTGAGGTGTGATCTCCGCGGCACCAAGCTCTCCAATCCGTGAGGTTGCTTCTTCGGTTGCAATGCGAATCGCGTCATCTCCGCTGATCTCGGCTACACCATCATTCGGAATGGCCTGTTCTTCAATCGGTGGAAGATCGCCAAGTGCTGAACTCACGGCACCGGTTTTGTCCAGGTGGACCGTTTGTTCTGCACCATAAACCGGGATACCTTTAATATATTGTTTCAGGCGGAAGTGTCTTACGCCAGATGTATCTGTGTTTCTTTTGACAATTTTGAGCTGGGATTTCACATCGGAATTCAGGAATTGTTCCTGCTGTCCAAGGTAATTAAAGATGGTGTCATCTGTTCCACTGTTCAATGGAATACCCTCCTCAGAGGCATAAGGGGCCTGAAGTGGAATGGATTGATCAGACAATGGAGCTGCAGTAGCAGAGGATACGGAAGCGAGCAAAAGAGCTCCTCCAAGAATTGTTGGCATAACTTTGGCGAATTTCATAGTAAACTCTCCCATTCTTTAACTTATTTTTTGTTGGATAACTATCATGCCAATCTCGGTTGGAATTCCGTCTGCAACTTAGGCAGCGCGGAGCGTGGGGCTGAACCTGAAGCGTGGAATGAGACAAGAAACGATTGGAACAAAATCGGCTTGGCCTTGGTTCGGGAGGTGTTAAGTACGACACCAAACGAAAGGATAACCGTTTATTCAGTTCAGCCCGAAGGTTTAATCGTCTATTGTGTTCCTCTTTCAGAAAGCCGGGGGTTGTCCAATTGCGCAGGTAGAAGATTCGTTCACGGAAAACTGGGGTGTTCAATCCGGGTTTGCGTAAATGACGAAGGCAGTGTGTTCTGAACGGCATCACTCCTCTCAAGAGTAGAATGAATCGGTTTAACAGGTTCTGTGAATGAGGTCATCATCTAATCAACCTAAGGTCAATAAATTTAGTCACAAAGATAAATGGGAACTTATGTTCATAACAAGGTTATTTTTGTAAATAAAACTGCTTGGAACGTATATTATCACAGTGTAAAACTTTGGAAAAGATGCAAATTTAGATTTTTTCTAAAATTGTGTCTGAAGTAGGGGAGAGGTAGCGATTTTCACATATTTTGACGTATTTTGTCTAAAATCAAGGCCTGTACCCTTGTGTTCACAGGGAGAACCTGCTTCGTACAAGGACATACGCCGTTTCCACTGCTCCACGAATACATAGAATAACGTGTACTCCCTTGGCATGCCGATGATTGAATGCGGGAGGTGAAACTGTTGCGCAAAACCCGTACCACAGCACGTTATGCAACCCGCTCAAATGTGACACGCAGAAAAACAGTGCTGAAGAAACGAAGATGGAAGTCTGGACACAAAAAGGGTACAAAGGCCTATAGGTTCGTTATTCCATCCAGACAGCTGATGTCACAGGCTAAGGATGGAGTAGAGAATGGAGCGGAAAATGGCATGAGTGATGCTCCTGCACAAAGGGATGGTTCTCAGCGCACGCTGCTCTCGGTGATTATCCCTGCTATGAATGAGGAGAAAACGATTGGCGCAGTTGTGCGTGAAGCGCGGCGGATATGCCGTGATGCTGAAGTGCTTGTCATTGTGAATGGTTCAACAGACGGTACGGCTAATGCAGCCAAACGGGCTGGAGCACGAGTGCTTACGTATGCAGAAGCGCTGGGGCATGATGGAGGACGAAAAGTAGGCGCAGAGGCGGCCTGTGGTCAGGTATTGCTTTTTACTGATGCAGATATCGCCATTCCCGCAGAGCACCTTGCACCTTATGTGAAAGCTGTGCTGAAGGGAACGGATGTGGCACTTAACGACTACCATGGGCCAGTTACTCGTCATCCTGTTCATCCGGTCGTGGAGGCCAAACACATGTTGAACAGCATACTCGCAAGATCCGATCTCCGGGGGGCATCCATGACAGCTATTCCACATGCAATAAGCCGAAAAGGACTTGAGGTCATGGGGATATCCTCACTGGAAGTTCCGCCACTCGCACAAGCCAAGGCCGTGATCGGCGGACTTCGGGTACGCGCTGTTCATCACGTACCTGTGGGTAGAATGAATGCAGTACGAATCAAGAAGCGAAGCGGACCTGATCCGCTAAGTCAAGTGGTGCTGAATGATCATATGGCAGCGATCAAGTGGATTACGGATACGCTCGGCCCCCGCGGAGGGTATACCGATCTGAAACGTGTTCGCAACCTGGCGAGGTAAGCATGTCGCATCGGATGATGCAGCATGCTGGAGGTGAGGAAATGAAGGGACGTTCAGGAATTGCCCGCCGCAGGCGGACAACAACTAGACGAACGACAGCGGGAAGAACAGTCATTAACAAGCGTCATGGGAACAAGAAGCATGTAGCTATTCAAAAAACAAGAAGAAGCCGATCAACGTCTGGCCAAGTGGATCTGCACTTGATGTGGAAAGCGGGGCAAGTTGCAGGAAACGAGGCGAAGGCGAACAACACAGCATCAGACAAACACGCACGTCTCGTGTGGAATGCACACGCTGCGAACGTTACGGAGCTAAGCAACTTCGATCTAGCCCTGAAGGCAGGTAAGGCATTTATGCAGGGTTATGCCCATGCCTCGGGACATTCATTCCAGATTGTGCCGCTACCCCTTCGTCATTCGGCTGCTGCCGTTGTCTGTGCCTGTAATGAGGAACACACACTGGGGCAGGTGCTAGTGCAACTAAAGCGGTTGCCTCTGACGGATATCATTGTCGTACTGAATGGAACGACAGATGACAGTTTGAAACAGGTACTGAAGCAGCCTGGACTTACAGTAGTCTACGAACCGGATCGGGCAGGACATGATGTTGGGCGTGCACTTGGAGCCAAGATGACGGACGCGGAGTCGGTACTCTTTGTGGATGGAGATATGGTCGTCTCGGCTGAAGAGCTTGCACCATTTCTGTATGCAGTTGATCGCGGACAGGATGTAGCGTTGAATAATCTGACGTCTTTGCTTCCTGCGTTTGCAGGGCAGGATGAGGTAAGCCGGATCAAGGCATATCTGAACCGAACATTAGGCCGGGCAGATCTTGGTTCCAATTCCATGACAGCCGTGCCCCATGCCTTGTCTCGTCGTATGATTCAGACTGTGAAGCCAGCATCACTGGCCGTTCCACCTAAGGCACAAAGTCTGGCTATTCAGCATGGTATGAGCGTATCCGCACCAAGTCAGGTGGATGTTATTCGTTCCAATCGTTTGCGTCCTGGTAACACGGGAAGTGGGAATGATGTCGCCAGATTGATCATCGGTGATCATCTGGAGGCACTGGCTACATTGCTGGGTACGGGTTGGAATTCAACTCAGGCACATACGCTCTCCCGTGCAGAAGTGGCTTACAGGAGGAACGCCAGATGACACTGACGAGTATGATTATCCCAACGTACAACGGTCTGGATCTGATCAGGCCCTGCATCGATGCCATACGTCAATACTCGGGCGATCCTGCGTCGTATGAAATTATCGTTGTAGATAACGGTTCGACGGATGGAACGGCTGAATATTGCGCGTTGGAGCGAATTCGATTTGTAAGGTTTCCGGACAATCGTGGATTTCCGGCAGCGTGTAACGCTGGACTTCGTGCAGCTTGCGGGGATGAGCTGTTGCTGTTAAACAATGATGTTACGGTCACGCCCCGTTGGCTGGAGAACCTGCGAACGGCTCTGTACAGTGACGAAAGTATTGGGATCACGGGTCCTGTTACGAATTATGCAAGCGGCATCCAGCAGATTGAACTGGCGTTTCGGAACATGGAACATTTTCAGGAGTTGGCCAATTCCAATAATGTTGCGGATTCTTCAAGGTGGAGGGAAGTACGCCGGATCGTCGGTCTGTGCATGCTGATGAAACGAAATGTAGTGGAATCGGTTGGACTGCTTGACGAGGCATATTCTCCGGGACACTATGAGGATGACGATTATTGTTATAGAGCAAGATTGCAGGGATATCGCTTGCTGGTATGTGGAGATGTTCTTGTGCATCATCAGGGAAGTGCCAGCTTCCAGAAGACAGATCCGGTAGCGTGGAAACAGCTGCTTGAGCGTAATCGTTCCATTTTTATGAACAAATGGCATGTCGATCCGCTTGAATATATGGACATATCCGATGAAGGAGGGAACGTGGAATGAAAGGTGTAATTCTTGCCGGCGGAACAGGAACTAGACTGTATCCGCTGACCCGGCTCATTAACAAACATCTGCTTCCAGTCGGTAAACATCCGATGATTATGTACGGCATCGACAGGCTCCGCCAGGCAGGCATTGATGAATTATTGATTGTGATTAACAAACATTCCGCCGGGCTATATACAGAGTATCTTGGTGGCGGAGCGGATCATGGGGTCAAGTTGACTTATCGTATTCAGGAAAAGGCAGGCGGGATTGCGGAAGCATTGGATCTGGCGACCTCTTTTATTCTTCCTGGCGAAAAATTTGTTGTGCTTCTCGGTGATAATCTCTTCAGCGATGATCTGAAGCCTTATGTGGACCGCTACATGCAGCAACCTGCTGGTACAGCGCGGGTCCTGCTCAAAGAGGTGGATGATGCACGACGTTACGGGGTGCCTGTCTTTGATCCACAGCATCCGCAGCGAATCTCGTACATTGAGGAGAAGCCAAGCCAGCCAAAAACCTCTTATTGTGTGACGGGAATATACATGTATGATGATCATGTATTTAACCTGATTCGCAATATCTCGCCATCTGCGCGCGGAGAACTTGAAATTACGGATGTGAATAATCACTACGCGTCTGCTGGCGGACTGGAATACGACATTTTGCAGAAATACTGGAGTGATGCAGGTACATTTGATTCGCTCCAGGAAGCAGCTGTCCGTATGAAAGGACAATTGCCCTAAAATGAATGCGCCTGATGCTGCCGCTGTGCGGTGCCCCATGGGAGCAGAACACTCTGCGCCGGAGCTGGAAGGATGCTCCGGCGCTTTGCGCAGCGACAATCCTCGTGCATGCTAAAGGAGGGAATGGCGTGAGAGTAGTGACACGCACCGGGGCCGCTAGGGCCACCGTCTCGGGTAAGCCCCGGGGCATCCACCCGGCCGTATTTATGGGCAGTGGTACTCCGGCAGTAGCAGGTACCGGGCCTACTGGAGTCAGAGGTGTTAAGTCAGGGAAACGCAGTACCCAGACGAAAGCGGGTACATCTGCTGGCGCAGCGCATAAGGTCCGTGCAGGCAAAGCGAGCAGCACAGGCAGTGTTGTTGGCAGAGCAGGCAAAGTTGGCCCAGCGAGCGCGAGCAAAGCGGCAAGATCCAGCCGCACCCGCAAAGGCAAAGCCGGCCTGCGCCAGGCCACTGCTGGGCGCAGGCCTGCACCAGCGCGGGGCCGGCGTGCCGCTTCCCGCGCCAAGCAGCGCACGGCGATGCGCCGTGCGCCCTTGCCAGCACCGCAAGCCAGCACGCCACAGGCGATGCCTGCCAGCGGTGCTGGCCCCGCCCCGCGCCAGGCGACACATCCGAAGGGTGTCGCTCCTGCGGGGCGGGATGGCGCTGCTGCCGCGAAGGCGGGCAGCGCAAAGGGCTTGCCGCCTCCGCCCGCGGAGCACGCAGTGCAGGCGGAGGCCGTGCCCGGCGGCTACGCCGAGGGCTACCGCGACGGCGTATTCGCCGGCGGGGAGGCGCTGGTGGCGCAGCACATCCCGCCGGATCACATTCTGCCAGCCGTGGCTGCGGCAGATCTGATCGCGGCGGGCTTCCGCCAATACGCGCCCAGCCTGACCCGGCTGTCCAGCCCGCATGAGATGGCTGGACACATCGCGGCGGCGCTGGATGCGCAGCGCCCCTTGTCTGTTGTTCGCCTCGGAGATGGCGAACTGCTCACCCTGGCAGCCGATACGGTGCTGCCAGGCCAAGAAGTGCAGGAGCTGGCACCGTTTCTGCCCTATGCAGGGGTGCCATGCTCAACGCCAGACATCCGCGCGATGCTTGCGGAAGCCATACAGGCCGCCGACTGGGTTGGCGTCCCGATCTCTCGGGCGCCCACATTCCAGGGGCTGCTCTTCCCTGTATTGCGCTACTTCGGAATCGACTGGTCCCGGCTGAAGTTGACCAGCTCCACGATCAATTACAGTCTGCACCAGTCCGGGTTATTGCTGCCGGTGCTGCAAGGACGGCGCGTTCTGCTTATCGGCAGCCAGGCTGCAGAGCTTGGAGCACTGCTGCATAACCGGGGGATTCATGTCACAGGCATCATTGGTTCCGTGGCGGGAGTCATGGATATTCCGAGGGTGATGCAGCTAACCGCAGAACATGCCTTCGATATCGCATTGGTGGCAGCGGGTATTCCGGCGGTCATTCTGTGTCGGCGAATTGCGGGTGAACTCGGCAAGGTCGCTCTTGATTTTGGACATTTGGCTGACAAACTGGTAAAAGGAGAGCTTCAACTCTAGTGGACCGTCCGGGGGCTGGTCAAATGCACATTGGCCTCACGGACGAGTGGAAATGGAGGGAGCAATATGAGCACACCCGATCAACAGCGCGGGGGAGAACGTCATGGCCGCAGCAACAAGGTTAATGCTCGAAACGTCATCCGTCGAAATGGTCACAGTCATCACAACATCACGCCAAATATCAGCACTCGTAGTGACAACAGCCACAGTGAAAATAACCGGAATGGCAGCATAAGTAGCGGGAAAAAAGCGGCCCGCCCTGCCACACAGCGCGATGTCTCGCGACCTGCCAAGGCCGTCCTGCATGCAGCAGGTCGTCGCTCAACGCGGAGATCCAGACGTAATGGTAAAAGCAGCCGCACAGCCAGGGCCAGGCTTTACAAACAGGGTTATCGTAGAGGATATGACGAAGGTATCCGCCAGGGACAGAGTTCATTTGGTCTTGTTTTTGAAGGAGTTAGCATCATTATTCCCACGTACAATCAGCGGGAGTATGTGCTGCAATGTGTGTCCAGTATCGAAAAGCATACCCCTGCCCCCTTCGAAATCATTGTCGTGGATAATGGCTCCAAGGATGGAACTGCCAAGGCCATGCTCCGCAAAGGCGGCATGGTGAGGGTTGCTGCCTTGGATCAAAATCGGGGGTTTGCCGGAGGCGTCAATCATGGGCTGATGATGGCGAGAGGACGACATATCATTGTGCTGAACAACGATACGCTGGTTACTCCGGGCTGGCTGGATAACATGATGACTTGTCTTGCCAGTGATCCGAAGATTGGTGTGGTAGGTCCGGTGACCAACTATATTGGCGGGGATCAGCAGATCGAGGTTCCATATCGTGAGGTAGGAGAGATGTGGTCTTTTGCCGCCGCACAGAATCGTCCGGATGCAGACAAACATCGAATCACTGATCGGCTGGTCGGATTCTGCTGGCTGTTCTCGCGGGAGCTGCTGGAACGGGTAGGTTATCTGGACGAAGGTTACGCAGTGGGGAATTTTGAAGATGACGATTGGATCATCCGGGTGAAGCTGGCAGGATACCAGCTTGCGGTAGCCGGTGATGCCTTTATCCATCACTTTGGAAGTGTCAGCATGAAAGCATTGGGTGAGCAGGACTTTGCAGTAGTGAACAAGGATAACGAGCAGTTTTATAGTCAAAAGTGGGGAGATCCTCATGCGCTGGTTGCCGAGACGTCCCGGTTGGCGAAGCAACAATTCTCTGGTACCTCATCCGGTCAACTAGAGGACAGAGACACAAGCCCGATTGATCCACGTCAGCGAATCTCGACGCAGGGTAGCCAAGATCCGGTACTACAGTTTAGACGCAGTTGTGATTTCTACCCGGAAGGCTCGTTCCTGTCGGATGCCAAAGGTGATGTCTATACGTTAACTGGCGGTCGGCGGCGTAAGCTGAACATCCCTGTACCGCGTGGAATATCTCCTGTTCAGGTTGCCAAACCGGACCTGCTCGCCATGCCCGCCGGAGAAGCACTGATATTAGCGGGGGAAGTGCAAGGCTGGCCGATGGAGGCACATCAGTTGCAGAACAAAGTGGTTCAGGGTTCTCCCCAGGTCTGGGCAGAAGGAAGTATTGTCGCCACAGTGGATGCACCCGAGATTCGATATCAGATCAGCGGAGGCAAGCGGAGACGATTTGTATCGGTCTATGCCGCAGAACGTTGGGGTATACATTCCGGGCATATAATCAGCGTGTCTGCGGACCAACTGAATTCGATGGAAGAAGGATGGCCCATTATCGCCCCACCTCAGCTCTTGAACCCGGATCTGTAATGTCAGGCGATCTGTTTATCCGGATCAGCAGCATGATGCGGAATGGAAGATGCAGCGATATCCTGTGTAATCGCTCTGATTCATTCCGCATCCGAATATTACATATGAGTGGGTAGCTGGACTACTGAAGCAGAGCGATTCTTTCCTGTAAAATCATTCATCTTTCAAATTTAAAATTTAATCTTTCTATTTAGCTATAGGTTTATTCTATTAGCAGATCCATTGACGCACGAGGGGCGCAGGAGTACATTTATAGCCATAATTCTTATTTAACAGATGGGAATTGAAGGTCTAGGGCGTTCGGATTTAAGCACCCGGATCATAATTTTAAAAACCTACCAGGAGGTATGTCGATGTCATCATCAACCAAAAAAGTCGTGCTGTGGAGCAAAACAGGCTGTCATTTCTGCGGGGAAGTGAAAGCATTTCTGACAGAGCGAAACCAGCCTTTCGAGAACATTGAAGTGCAGGGTAATGACGTGCTCCGAGATGTGCTTGAAGCAAAATATGGCATTCGGCATGTACCCGTTATTGAAGTGGGAGGGGACGGCAAGTTTGAAGCCTTGCTGGAACCTGATCTGGAAAAGCTGGCTGAACTTCTGGCACAACCGGACGAAGCAGCAGCGGTCTAACGGAAATCAATATCTACCTGTGGATCAAGCGTTTCCGGCTGCTGCATGACGCAATAGGGTGTTGTACAGCAGTTGGAACGTTCAACACTCAGAACTTTCGTGAGATGTAAATGATTCTAATTCACATCTTCAATGCTCATATAGAAAAAATCTATTAGTCGCGCTGTTGACCCTTTTACGGGGCAGTGATAAGATTTGTGAAATTAAAACAAACCAAACTCATAGGAATAGTTAATTTTTAGTTAATTCGCATACGTAAACCCTTCAGAATGGCCCTTGCTAACTCTCTTTGAAGATTTTAATCCAAGGAAGGCGGAATGCACATGACAGCGAAACGCAGTTTGAAATTCGGAGCGATTGTACACGGCGTTGGAGGCAGCAATACGACATGGAGACACCCGGAAGTACAGGCAGATGCCAGCGTTAACTTTGAGTTCTACAAACGTCAGACGCTAAAAGCGGAAGAAGGCAAGTTCGATCTTGTATTTATCGCAGACGGTCTGTATATTACCGAGAAATCCATTCCTCATTTCCTGAATCGCTTCGAACCAATCAGTATCCTCTCCGCTTTGGCTGCTGTTACTTCACGGATTGGACTGGTGGGTACCCTCTCGACATCCTATAGTGATCCGTTCACCGTAGCCAGACAGTTCGGTTCCCTTGATCAGATCAGTGATGGCCGTGCAGGCTGGAACGTCGTGACCTCTCCGCTGGAAGGTACAGCGAAAAACTACAGTAAGAGCAACCACCCTACGCATCCGGAACGTTACCGCATTGCTACAGAATATCTGCAGGTAACCAAAGGATTATGGGACTCGTGGGAAGATGATGCCTTTGTAAGAGACAAAGAGAGCGGTGTATTCTTCGACCCATCCAAGCTGCACACCCTTAATCATGAAGGAGAATTCTTCTCCGTACAGGGTCCGCTCAACATTGCGCGTTCACGGCAAGGACAGCCGGTGATATTCCAGGCGGGTTCTTCGGAAGATGGCAAAAACCTAGCTGCGCAAGAAGCGGATGCTGTCTTTACCGGACACGATACGATTGAAGATGCTCAGGCATTCTATAAGGATGTCAAAACACGGGCCGCTTCCTATGGACGTTCTTCACAGGATATTTTCATTCTGCCAGGTATCAATCCTATTGTTGGACGGACAGAAGAGGAAGCTGAACAGAAATATCAGGAAATCGCAAGCCTGGTCACGATTGACAAAGCATTGGATTACCTGGGCCGTTTCTTCGAACATCATGATTTCTCCCAATATGCACTCGATGAGCCTTTCCCGGAGCTGAACGGAATTGGAAGCAACAGCTTCCGAAGTGGCACGGACAAGATTAAGAAGGATGCCAAGGAGCAAGGATTGACTTTGCGTGAAGTGGCTCTGCGGGCAGCAACACCACGCAGCAAATTTCTGGGCACACCAGAGCAGGTCGCTGACAAAATTCAGGAATGGTTCGAGACGGAAGCGGCAGATGGCTTCATTATTGCTTCCGAACTGCCAAGTGGATTGTCTGATTTCGTAGAACTGGTTGTTCCGATTCTGCAAGAGCGCGGCTTGTATCGTACGGACTATGAACACGATACATTGCGAGGTAACCTTGGGGTGAAAATTCCGGTTAACCGTTATACGGCTGCCAGGGAGCAAGTTGTATCTGATTTGGCATAATTGAGATGAACACTATTCAATTTACACAAACGCGTTGCTTCTTCGGATTGCTTCTGATCTCTTCGTTAACGTGTAAAGTCTAGAGTTTAACTTATAAGCCATGGACTCAACCATTTACACTACCTTAAAACCGACTTAACTGATAGGATATATCAAGTATTGTATAAGCATCATTATAATGACACCTGTATACACAGAGGGGGAAGCGATATGAACAGGTCTATCTCATGGATGAAATATATGGCATTGGCAGCAGTATTGGTGATGGTATTATCCGGTTGCGGAGCAGCGGCGGGAGGCAGTACGAACGGTGCTGCTCAGGCTTCGGGCGGGGATCAGACCGGGCCAGCGGAAGGCGGCAATCTGACTTTTGCACTCGCGACTTCACCGGATACGCTGGACCCTCATCGCAGTGGGCTTGCCGTAACGGTACGCGCCATCCGGACGATCTACGATAATCTGGTTGTGCAGCTGCCTGATGGCTCCATCAAACCTTGGCTCGCCACGGAATGGAGCGTATCCGAGGACGGCAAGAGTTATACGTTCAAGCTGCGTGAAGGCGTGAAGTTCCATGATGGTACGCCGTTTAATGCGGAAGCCGTGAAATACAATCTGGACCGAGTGATTGATCCGGCCACCAAAGCTGCCAATTCTCTAGCCCTGATTAGACCCTATAGCTCCTCCGAGGTCATTGATGAATATACCATCAAGGTAAATCTGGAATCACCATCGCAAGCTTTTCTCGGCAATTTGAGTCAGGCACTGCTGGGAATCGTATCCCCTGCGGCTGCCCAAAAATATGGCGATCAGCTGGGTAAAAATCCGGTGGGGACAGGTCCGTATACCTTTGTGAAATGGGATGAAAATGCGGATATCGTCGTTGCCAAAAACAAGGATTACAACTGGGGACCTGAGACGGTTGAAAATAAAGCTGCGCCACATGTGGATACGATCACATTCAAAATTGTACCGGAAGAAGCGACACGCATCGGAAGTGTTCAGAGTGGCCAGGTACTCGCTGCCGAGACCGTTCCGCCGCAAAATATCGCTGCATTGAAAAACGACCCGAACCAGCAACTGTTGCAGGCTAACACGGTGGGATTGCCATATACACTCTTTTTCAATCTGCGCAAAGCGCCTTGGGATGATGTGAAAGTAAGGCAGGCAGTGCAATCCGCCGTAGATGTGGAATCGATTGTCAAAACATTGTATCTGGGCAACTACGAACGAGCGTGGTCTGCACTGTCCCCTGGTATCCTCGGTTATGATGCATCGCTGGAAGGAAGCATTAACCCGGACATCAACAAAGCTAATCAGCTGCTCGATGAACAAGGCTGGGTGAAGGGTGCTGACGGTATTCGTGCAAAAGACGGCCAGAAGCTGACCCTGCGTTATGTCGATGGTTCGCCCAATCGGGAGAAACGCAATGACATTGCCGCCATTATTCAGCAGCAGTTGAAGCAGGTAGGCATCGCTGTTGAAGTGGAAATTACAAAAGACGTAGCAACGGTCATCTATCAGAACTGGGATTATGATCTCTACGGCAATAGCCAGGTCAACTCCGATCCGAATGCCTTATATGCTTTCTATCATACGAGTGCAGAAGGGCAGCGTCCAACCTTATCCGGTTTGTCTGATCCGAAGATCGATGAACTGTTGGAGCAGGGAGCGGTTGAGAGTGACGCGGATAAACGTGTCGAGATCTACAATGAAATTCAGCAATATCTGATTGAGCAAGCGGTAATTCTGCCGATCTATGTATTCCCGTATACCGTAGCAGCATCCAAAAAGGTCGAAGGCATCAAATTCGATTCACTGGGTTATCCACTCTTTAACGACGTCCGCATTCAGCCCTAACAGAGGTTGTTCAAAAAGTCCACTTTTGATTACGAGTCATGCCTAATGGCATGGTCAGCATCGAATATGAAATTCAGCCGAAATGTCCGTTGCTCACGTAGTTTCCTACGCTCCGCTACTCCATTTCTAGCTTCATTCCATCTTCTCGGTACTGAAAACTGGTCTTTTTGAACACGCACTATAGGAACGACCAATCCAGATACAGGAAGGAGATATCCCGGTATGGTTCAAACGATACTGTCACGACTTGCAACATCGCTTCTGGTTATATTCGGAGCTTCGGTGCTGGTGTACTGCATCATGTATCTTCTGCCGGGTGATCCGGTGCTGCTCATGCTGGACCCGTCCTCGGTTACCCCGGAGATGATTGAGAATCTGCGGGTTCAGCTTGGACTGGATCAGCCGTTTTACATCCAGTTTGCGAACTATTTTGGTGATATGCTGCGCGGCGATTTCGGCAAATCGATGATTAATTCAGATCCGGTTTTGCCAAAAATCCTGGAACATTTCCCAGCGACACTGGCTTTGACCGCACTCAGCTCAATCATTGCCATCACAATCGGAATTACACTCGGTGTATTGTCTGCCATTCATCGCAATGGCGTGATTGATTTCGTCGCCCGGCTCGTTGGGCTGTTCGGCATCTCCATGCCAACCTTCTGGACGGGGATATTACTCATCCTGTTATTCTCGGTACAGCTGGGCTGGTTCCCGGCCATGGGTTCAGACGGCTTCAGTTCACTGGTTCTTCCCGCGGCTACGCTGGGTCTCGTGGGTGCAGGATTTATTGTACGGATGGTACGAAACAGCATGCTGGAAGTGATCAATGAACCGTTTATTGTGGCGTTACGAGCCAAAGGACTTTCGGAACGAGCCATCATGTATGGTCATGCACTGCGTAATGCACTGATCCCTGCCGTAACAGTAATCGGCATGCTGATCGGTGATCTGCTTGCTGGAACCGTTGTGGTGGAGACCGTCTTCTCCAGACAAGGAATCGGCCGTATTATTGCAGATGCGCTAATGGCCAAGGATCTGCCCGTGGTGCAAGGTGTCGTCTTTTTCACATCAATTATCTATGTCGTCTTGAACTTGCTGGTGGATATCTCGTATTCGTACATTGACCCCCGGGTTCGGCGTGCAGTCCGAACATGATATTGGATGGAACAGTCAGAAGAGTCCTGACAAGGAATATGGAAGGAGGCGTTGTTGCTCATGAGCATGAAACCTTTGGCCGGTGACAAAAAAGCATGGGCGGGCAGTGTAGGACGTATCCGTCTGTGGAATCGCCGCCCTTGGCGTTATCGCGTCTCATTCGCGGTATCCCGATTATTCTTTTATGCAGCATTGCTGGTAGTGGTATTTACCGTGGCATGTGCGATTGTGCCAGGCTGGATTGCGCCCTATAATCCAACTCAGATGATGACGGATGCCATTCTGCAGGCTCCCTCTGCTGCACACCTGTTCGGGACGGACTATTTTGGCAGGGATATCTTCAGTGTGGTTGTGCATGGAAGCAGGGATTCATTGCTTATTGGATTTGCTTCGGTGCTTGTGGGAGGCATTGTTGGTAGTGCGCTTGGTATTATCTCCGGTTACGCCGGAGGAATTGTTGATACCATCACCATGCGGGCTGTCGATATTCTGATGGCTGTACCCGGCGTGCTTCTTGCATTGTCTGTTGCAGCTGCTCTCGGGCCCGGACTGATGAATATTGCACTGGCTGTTGCCATTTCCTCCATTCCGGGGTACGCACGGGTCATGCGTGGGCAGGTCATATCGGTCAAAGGTCTGCCTTTCATTACAGCGACACGTTCACTGGGCGGTTCCAATACGCGTATTTTCTGGAAACATGTACTGCCGCATTCGTTGTCACCGTTGCTGGTCATGGCTACGCTGGGCGTAGGGACATCGATCTTAACGGGTTCAGGACTGAGTTTTCTTGGGCTTGGGGTGTTGAAAGAAATTCCGGATTGGGGTGCATTGCTATCCCAAGGGAGAGGTTATCTGACGGTTGCCTGGTGGATCTGTACGTTCCCGGGGCTTGCGATCACTTTGTTTGTACTGGCGGTTAATCTGATTGGAGACGATATTCGCGATCGGTTGGACCCCAAAGTAAAAGGAGCGGCTTGACCGCTATACCAAGGAGGAATACGTTATGCCACATGTCGTCATTATTGCCGGATCACCTTCCAAGCGTTCGCGTTTGACAGGTCTGACGGATTACAGCAGCCAAAAATTAACGGAGGCAGGCATCACCGTTGAAGTCATTCATGTTGCGGATCTACCCGCTGAGGATCTGGTGCAAGCCCGGTTCGACAGCTCATTCATTCGGGATGCACTTGCTATCGTAGAAGCGGCGGATGCAGTTATTGTAGCTACACCGGTATACAAGGCATCGTACTCGGGAGTCCTCAAGCTGTTCCTGGATCTGATTCCACAAGAAGGGCTACGGGGCAAGTTGACACTTCCACTCGTTATCGGTGGCTCTATTGCTCATCTACTCGCCATTGATTATGCATTGAAGCCTGTCCTGGCGGCCCTTGGTGGAAGACATATCCTGGGGGGTGTGTATGCTGTGGATCAGGGAATTGAACGACTGGATGATGGACAATTCGTACTCTCGGCAGATATTACTACACGTCTGGATCGCTCGCTGGATGAATTGAGATTGACACTGGAAAAGGATGGCATTACGATATCATAAAACCAAGTAAGTATATTGGATAAATCAATATAAGATCAAACGTCTGCGGACGTGGATACGGAGGCACTTATGAATATCGAGAATATTGAAGCATTTGTATATATCAATCATTATGGAAGCTTCAATAAGGCTGCCGAAGTACTCTTCTTGTCCCAACCTTCGGTTACAGCTCGCATTCAGTCACTGGAAAGGGAGCTGGGCTGCAAGTTGTTTGATCGGCTTGGCAAGCAAATTGTGCTGACAGAGGAAGGCCGTAAATTCCTGCCATATGCGCAGCAAGTGCTGCAAGTGATTCAGAAGGGCAAGCAGAAGATTCAGCAACGCCGGACAACACCGGATGCGCTTCGACTGGGGAGTACAGTATCGGTATCCAATTATGTCATTCCCGATTTTCTACCCAAGATCAAGGAAGCTTACCCCGAGATTAACATCAAATTGACGACAGCAACGACGGATCAGCTGATTGCCAAACTGCTTGGCCAGGAGATCGATCTTGCTTTTGTGCGCAAGGTCATGCATCCTGCGATCCGTACGGTTGCTTTTTATGAAGATCCAATCCAGCTCTATGTGTACAAAGGACATCCATTCATTGAGAGCGGGCATGTCAGCATGGAAGCGATCCGGCATGAGCAACTGGTCTTTTTTGAATGTGGTTCACTGGACTGGCTTCGCATTCACCGGGCTTTCGACTCGCTGGAACATCCGCCGAATATTACATACCATGTCGACAATTCGGAGACAGCGAAGAAACTGGTTATGCAAGGGGCAGGCATTGCTTTTCTCCCGGGACTCACGGTGAAGAAGGAAGTGCAGAATCAGGAGCTGTTCCCCATTCAGGTACATGAGGTCGCAGGTGTATCGCTGCAGATCAGCGTTGTCACGTTAAAGGAAGAATATTCGCCATTGGCGGAGCCCTTCGGGGAACTGCTGCGACAATTATAGAGCGTCTAACGTTGAATCTGACTTTTACACCAAAACGGAGAGTGCAGAACCAATCTGAAGAAGTGAAGCGTACGCATTTATCAACGGATTTTTCCCTTGGACCAAGGGAGTACAGTTCAGCACAATCAAGGAGGAGAAGAAGATGAGTATTCGTGTTGGCATTTTGGATCAGACTCCCATCTATGAAGGGGAAACGGCGGTGGATGCTTTTCGGCATACAATTGAGCTGGCACAGCGGGCAGAGCAGCTTGGATTCCATCGGTTCTGGGTATCGGAGCACCATGATTCGGGGCATGTTGCAGGTTCCTCCCCCGAGGTACTCATCTCCCACTTGCTTGCGCATACGAAGCGGATTCGGCTGGGGTCTGGCGGAGTGATGCTCCAGCATTACAGTCCATACAAAGTCGCCGAGAATTTCAATATCCTCTCAGCGCTCGGACCAGGAAGAGTTGACCTGGGAATCGGTCGTGCACCAGGTGGGTTACCGCGTTCGACACAGGCGTTGCAGGAAGGTATTCAGGAAGCCGCATCTCTTCAAGAGAAAATTGTTCAGGTGAAACGATACATTCACAACGAGCCGCTTGAAGATCAATCGCATCCACTTGCAGGTCTCAGCGCTTCACCTGTGTCCGCCATTCCAGCGGAACTGTATGTGCTTGGAGCCAGTGTCGATAGTGCAGGCATGGCTGCGGAACTGGGACTCCCGTATGTCTTTTCACTGTTCATTAACAGTAATATAGAGGTAGCGCTTCAAGCGATCCGTGTATATCGTGAACAATTCAATCGTTCCCAGGGGCGGGAGCCTTACGCTGCATTAGCCATATCGTTAATTGTGGCCGAAAGTGAGGAAGAAGCGGAAGGACTTGCGAGCGAGCATATGCTGGTGAAGATCCATCTGGAGAGTGGAAAGGTGCTGACGGTTGGTTCTGTGGAACAGGCGGAAGAATTCGGACGTCAATCGAACGAAAGGTATCGAATCGAGATTCTGGAGCCAAGTGTGACCCGGGGTACGAAGGAAACCGTAGGTCAGGCGCTGCTGAAGTTCCAGCAGGATTTTGCGGTGGAAGAGTTCATTGTGACTACAGCTACACGGGACTTTGCCAAGCGAATTCGTTCATTTGAATTGTTGCGTGAAATTCTGGCAGAGCAGGGACTAAGCGAATTTGCACTGGAATCCAAGGAAGAAGCAGCAATCGGATAGAAGTAGACAGTGAATATATACGAATGGGAGGCCATGTGATGAAAAGTGATCTGGAACAGCCCAAGCATCAGACTAAAGAGCAAGTACAGGGCCCCGAGCATGAGCTTCACGGTGAACGGGAGGAAGCGTTCGCGGAACGTTTAATCACCATTCGGCGACACCTGCATCGCAACCCGGAATTGTCTGGCGAGGAAAAGGAGACTACGGCAGCCATTCGCAGCTGGCTGGAAGAGGAAGGCGTCCGTATTGCAGACGAATATGTGCTGCGGACAGGGCTTGTCGCTGAAGTAGGCCAAGGGGACGGACCTGTTGTTGCCCTAAGAGCGGACATCGATGCGCTGCCCATTCAGGAAGAGACAAAGCTGGAATTTGCCTCCCAGGTAGATGGAAAGATGCACGCGTGCGGACATGACGCACACACGGCGATTCTGATTGGTGCTGCACGATTGTTGAAGCAGCGCGAGTCCAGTTTGCCGGGAAAAGTACGGTTGTTATTCCAACCATCGGAGGAAAAAGCTACAGGTGCACGGCAAGTGATCCAGAGCGGTGCATTGTCCGAGGTTCGGGCGGTATTTGGTTTGCATAACAAACCTGATCTTCAGGTGGGTACGGTGGGCATTCGGGAAGGCGCGTTGATGGCGGCGGCAGACGGTTTTGTTGTCAAAGTGGAAGGTGTAGGCACCCATGCAGCCGTGCCTGAAGCAGGCATTGATCCGATCGTGGTTGCCGCACATATTGTTACGGCTCTACAGGCGATTGTGAGTCGTAATGTGGGCGCACAGGAGAGTGCCGTCATCAGCGTCACCAAGCTCCACAGCGGCACAGCCTGGAACGTCATTCCGGATGAAGCGATACTCGATGGCACAGTACGTACCTTTGATGAGAAAGTGCGTGCACGGATTCGCGAGCGTTTCAATCAGGTGGTCGCCGGTGTGGCGGCAGCTTATGGCACACGGGCTACAGTTCGCTGGATTCAGGGACCACCTGCCGTGGTCAACGATGAATCTCTCGCATCTGCGGCGGAACAAGTTGCAAGTGAGATTGGATTAAATAGCGTTAGACCACTGCCTTCTCCGGCAGGAGAGGACTTCTCTTTTTATCAAAAAGAAGTTCCGGGCCTCTTCCTCTTCCTGGGTACCTCTGGCCCGCATGAGTGGCATCACCCTGGCTTTGATGTGGATGAACGGGCATTGCCGCTGGGAGCACATCTTCTGGCTGCATTAGCTGAGCAAGCATTACGTAATGAGCAAGAACTGCACAATGTGCAGGTATATTAAGAGTGATAGGTACAATGAATCTCTGGATCCTATCCAGATCGAAACGGTTCCGTTCTGCGGCAACCGTTTTTTGTATTTCTTTTTATAGCAAGAGCGAGGTAGGAACACCGATTCGTTGAATCTTATCCGACGGTGTATTTATACAGGGCTGGCGCAGAAGCGTCAGCTCTGTTTGGTTTTTTTTGCAGCAGTGGAAATGAAGGAACGAATGAGGTGCAGTCTTTTCTAAATGGAAATATTTGTTGACGCTCCCCAAAAGGATGTGCTATATTTTTCTCGACCTTAATCGTAATAATTACTATTAAACAAAAAAAGAAGAACAGGAGTAGCTACTGCGATGAAACGGGAGATCGATTTTATCAAGTTCAGTCCCACTCAAAACATGACGATTCTGGTTAAAACGGATCATGCGACCGAGCAATACAGTCATATTGCTACCCGCTTAATGTCGTATGATAACGTTTACGCTGAGCAAGTGGGATTCATTGAACCAACGAGGAGACCGGAAGCTGTGGCCCGTCTGGAGATGGCCGGAGGAGAATTCTGTGGCAATGCCTGTATGGCACTTGCAGCACACCACGCATTTGAAGCAGGACTGGCACAAGAGGAATCTATGGACATCGTGCTGGAAGTTTCTGGAACCGATCAATTGATCATGTGCCATGTGAAGAAGCAGCAGAATGAATATGACTGCCAGGTAACCATGCCGGTTCCGAAGCAGATTGAACAACGAACCATTCGGTACGAAGGCATCGAGCTGGATATGGTGATCATCCGGTACGCCGAGTTCATCCATATCGTGATTGAAGTCGATGACTTCGACGATACGATGAAGAAGAGGGCACAGACCCTTGCAAGATTACTGGGACTAACCCTGGGAGATAAGCTGATTGGTATCTTGTTATATCAATCGCACTCGGAAGAAATGGCCCCACTCATCTATGTTCCGGAGTTGGATAGTCTGATCTGGGAGAGAGGGTGTGGTTCGGGTACGGCCTCCGTGGGAGCCTATCTCGCATGGAGCCAGCAGAGGCAGATTACGCAGTACATCAAGCAGCCTGGTGGTGCCATCAAAGTGATGGTCCAGTGGAATGGCGCCGAACTTGAGAGTATTACGATTGAGGGATCGGTTGGCATTGTGGCACAAGGCAAAGCCTTCATAGATGCTCCAGCAGAATGGAGCGTTGTAAACGTATGAGGTACATGATAGTGATTGAGACAACATATAGGGGGAAAAGAAATGATCACATTGGTCCATTTTCAGACATGTTTGAGTGAGTTTGCAGAGAAATTCGATAAGCTCGCGAGCAAGTATGATCATACGATTCAGCATAGTGCGGAGCTGGAGGCTGTGATCAACGACTACTCCCTCTTTGTGACCGATCGGGAGAATAAGGCAGCCTGGGAACAGTTGGGGCATTCGGAGCTGGAAGAACTTGATTCGCTTATATGGCAGTTAAGAAATAAATCCGCTCAGTGTGTGGCGATCATGGAGAAATATCGTGCATTGAAGTTAGGGCGTGTCTCGAAACTCGCTGAAGTGCATCTTTTACCGCCTTTTCGCCCCCTGCTGCGTCACTTTCCCTTGACGTGCCCCGGCACGCCTGCGGTAAACTTCCTTGCTTGGAACGAAAATTCGGCAAAATCTGCTTCCTTCGGAGCTTCCAGACACGCCCTAGACAACGGGGATGTGCAGATTGCCGATTATTTCAAAAACATTGAAGAGTGTATCGATAAAGAATTCGGCAGCTTCCATGTTACCTCTGATTCCAAAGTATTGCTGGTAGGCTCCGGTTCCTTCCCCATGACACCATTACTCATCGCCAAGCGATCAGGTGCAGAAGTCGTCGGGATCGATATTGATGAAGAATCCATTACACTCGGGCAGAAGGTGGTGGAGACGCTGGGCGCAGGCTTGAAGATCCATTTGGAGTCAACATTGCTGGAAAATCTGGTGTATACCAAAGAAGCAACACATATCATTTTCAGCTCTACCGTGGCCCCTAAATATGATCTGCTTGATCAACTGCATGCCCTGACAAATGCACAGGTGGTTGTAGCCATGAGATATGGTGACCAGTTAAAGTCCTTATTTAATTATCCGATGAGAGCGACGGACAGTAACAAGTGGAAGCTGGTAGACCAGATCCTGCGCCCGGATGATGTGTTCGATATTGCGTTGTATCAGAAAGCATAGCCATCCAAGTCAATTCAGGTGGAGTCCAGGTGAACTTTAAATAAAGGAGGTTAATATGAGCAATCTTCAGCGAATTCTGATACTCGGAACCGGACCTGCATCCATTCAGCTTGCAGTAACACTCAAAGATCATCTCAACTGCTGCATTGGTATTGCGGGGAGACCATCGGTTCGTTCAGCGTCCGTATTCGAAACCCTTGAACAGAGCAATGGGCGTGTTGAGGTCAGCATTCAAAATGAGAAACATCAACCGCTCGAAGGTAAATGTTTTGTTGATCATGTGTTCAAGGGATATGACACCATTCACGGTGAATGGGACACACTCATTTTGGCTGTAACTACGGATGCTTATATCGATGTATTGGAACAAATGAGTGAACGATTCATCAAACAACTTGAATGTATCATTTTGGTCTCTCCAACGTTTGGATCGAATCGTCTCGTGAGCCATTATATGAGAGAGCGGAATGCAACGCCAGAAGTAATCAGTTTCTCTACCTACCTCGGTGATACCCGTTGGATGCACGAACATCCGTCGAATCATGTGATTACTACGGGGGTCAAGAAAAAGGTCTATATTGGTTCCACTCGTTACCCATCTGAACAGGTTAGTAGGCTACGCCAGGTGTATGAGCATTTGGGTGTTGCACTGGAAGTGATGCAATCTCCATTGGAGGCGGAAACGAGAAATATTTCGTTGTACGTACATCCCCCCTTGTTCATGAATGACTTCTCAATGGAAGCCATCTTTGGAGCCTCGGATATTCAGAAATACGTATACAAGATGTACCCTGAAGGTCCAATTACACAAGTTTTGATTCGCAAAATGCGGGCACAGTGGCAGGAGATTATGGATATTACGGACCGGCTCCATATCCAGGGAGTCAACCTGCTTCAATTCATGACGGATGACAATTATCCGGTTCGATTAGAGAGTATATCGCGCCAGGATATCGAGAATTTCAATCAGCTTCAGGTTATTCATCAAGAGTATCTATTATACATACGGTACACTTCACTATTGATTGATCCATTCTCTGAACCCGATTCGGAAGGCAAATATTTCGACTTCTCAGCGGTGCCATTTCGTCACACGTTCATAAACCGCGAAGGAGAGCTAGATATCCCGCGGATGCCCAAGGAAGATTACTATCGCATCAAAATCATTCAGGGCATTGCCAGACATCTGGATGTGAGCAGCCCAACGATTGATCAATTCATCGCCACCTATGAAGCGAAGCTTCAGGAAGTGGCAGACGTACACCCGAATCAACGCTTGTCCAATGCTTTTGTCATCCAATCTTTTGACGAAGACATTCGCATGATCTGCACCGGGCTTGTAAGTAGTAGGGTCTAGTTACATTTAATTAATGCAAATTAAATTTTGTTTTACACAGTAACGGAGTGGGCAGAAAGAACCTGAAGAAGCGGAGCGTTCGCATTTATCCCCGGATTTTCTCTTTGGAAAAGAGATCAAAAAATCTGGGGATAACGGCGATCGGAAGGTTGTTCTGACCACGTAGTGGTCTCGTGTAATGTTTGAATTTTATTTGCTCATCGGGAGGAAATGTTGTGAAAAAGGGTCTTACTTATACATCCATACTATTGCTGGTGTCTGCCATTGCGCTGCTCGCCGGATGCGGACAGAGCCCGAAAGAGAAAGAGGGCGCACAAACCCAGTCCGTTAATAGTCAGGTACAAACAGAACTCATCTATGCTTCTGCCAAAGATATTAATGATATGAACCCCCATCTGTACACCGGTTCCATGCCTGCACAAGGGATGCTATACGAGTCTCTGGTGGAAAACACGCCTGACGGAATCAAGCCGTTGCTGGCAGAATCATGGGATATCTCGGAGGATGGCAAGACTTATACCTTTCATCTGCGACAAGATGTGAAATTCCATGATGGGGAGCCGTTCAACGCAGAAGCGGTCAAACAAAATATCGATGCTGTTCAGGCGAATGCTGAAAAACATGCCTGGATCAAGCTGTCTACCAAAATCACGGGTGTAAAGGTTGTCGATGAACATACGGTGGAACTGACATTGTCGGAATCTTATTATCCAGCTCTGGTGGAACTGTCCATGACAAGACCTTACGTCTTCATATCCCCCAAGGATTTCAAGGATGGCGGCACCAAAGACGGAGTAAGTGGTTTCCACGGCACAGGACCTTACAAGCTTACTGCTCATAAAGTTGAAGAGAATGCCACGTTTGAAGCTAATGAAGACTATTGGGGTGGTGCGCCTGCAATCAAGAAAATCACATCCAAGGTTCTTCCGGCAGGTGAAACAACATTCCTGGCATTACAAAAGGGAGAAATCAACTTTGTGTTCACCGATGACCGGGGAGCAGACAGCATTGATGTCGAGGCTATGGACCAATTGGCTGAATCCGGTGATTATCAAGTGGTCCGAAGTGAAGCGATGAATACGAGTATGATTGTTGCCAACAGCAGTCGAGAGAATAGTCCGGTTCAGGAAACGGCAGTTCGGGAAGCGCTTTGGTTTGCCATTGATCGGGAAACGATCAGTAAAGATATTTTTAATGGCACACAAACCGTAGCGGACACGCTATTTTCAACCAATGTCAATTACGCCAAGGTAGACCTGAAGAAACGGCAATATGATCCGGAAATGGCTAAAAAGCTTCTGGACCAAGCAGGGTGGACAATGGCAGACGGTGAAGGGGTGAGAAAAAAGAACGGTCAGCCTTTAGCCATGAAACTATACTATGACAGCAACTCGTCTTCACAGAAAATACAGGCCGAATTGATCCAGTATTCCATGAAAGAGCTGGGTGTTCAGCTTGAGATCGTGGGTGAAGAGTCCACTTCCATCGCGAATCGGAGAGCCACCGGAGAATATGATCTGCTCTTTAATCAAACCTGGGGACTCGCCTATGATCCACAGAGTACCATTGCTGCATTTACATCAGATTCAGCATACAAGCATACGACGAGCGGAATTGCCGAAGCAGATGAACTATATCAGAAAATCGATGCGGTCATGGTCTCCACGGATGAGGCTTCACGCCAATCCCTGTATGCAGACATTATGAAGATCGTCCATGATGAAGCAGTCTTCATCCCGATTACCAACGGACGTGTCACCGTAGTCGCTCCTGAGAGTCTTGATGGAATCTCATTCAAACAGACCCAATATGAACTACCTTTTGAAAAAATGAATTTTAAATAGAGCGGAGATGGATATGGGAAGTTATATCGTCAAAAGGATTCTGTTAACCATCCCTTTACTGATTATCATTTCATTTATAACGTTTGTTCTGATTAATCTATCTCCCTTGGACCCGGCGGTTGTTGTCTTACAGGCACAGGAAGTTCCGCAGATTACAGAGGAATTAATTGCCCAGACCAACCAGGCATTGGGGTTCGATCAGCCGTTCATGATCCAGTATGTGAACTGGATCATGGCTGTTGTGCAGTTGGACTTTGGCAACTCTTATGTATCAGGTGAACCCGTGTGGTCATTGATGGGGCCTGCTTTTATGAACACATTGAAGTTAACACTTGTCTCATCGGTATTCATTATTGCGCTGTCCATTCTGCTGGGTGTGATCTGTGCGATGAGAGAAGGCAAGCTGCTGGATCGATCGGTCAGAGGTGTATCATTTTTCCTTACCGCCATGCCATCCTACTGGCTTGCAGCCATGATGATCTGGTATTTTTCCGTCAAGCTGGATCTGCTGCCTACCAGTGGCATGGACTCGTATCGAAGCTACATTCTTCCCGTTATTGTAATCACGGTGAGTTATACAGGCATTTATTTCAGAACGGTGCGAAGTTCCATGCTGAGCAATATGAATGAGGACTACGTGTTATATGCACGAGCAAGTGGTCTGAGCGAGAAGAAAGTAACCCTGCACATTCTAAGAAATTCATTACAGGTGGCCGTGTCCATCTTCTGTATGGCAATCCCGATCGTGCTGGGCAGTACGGTGGTCATCGAAAATGTCTTTGCCTGGCCGGGGCTCGGTAGGCTCAGCGTGAAATCCATTTTAAGCAGGGATTTTCCCATTATACAGGCGTATGTTCTGATGTTGGCTGTCACCTTTGTAGTGTTTAACACGTTATCCGACATCATTAATGCGGCGATGAATCCTCGTTTGAGAAAGGAATTCTGATGCGAATACTGAAAAATTGGAGTAAAGACAAGCTTGCTATGACCTCTTTGGTGGTGATTGTTGTCACGCTTATGGTGGGCATTCTGGCCCCGCTTATCGCACCGCATGACCCTGGGCAGGTGAACATGAAGCTTCGTTATGCCTCCTCGTCCTGGGAGTATCTATTAGGCAATGATCATCTGGGCAGATGTGTATTATCCCGGCTTATCTATGGCATCCGCCCAAGTGTGTTATGGGTTCTGGTTGCACTTAGTCTGTCTGTTCTGATCGGGGCCATTGTTGGATTCGTCGCGGGTTACTTCAAGGGAAAAGTGGATGCATGGATCATGCGAGTCTGTGATATTATGCTGTCTTTTCCCGGATACGTGATGACACTGGCGGTGGTTGGCATTTTGGGTGCAGGACTGGAGAATATTTTGATTGCCTTTGTGTGCATGAAATGGGCCTGGTTTGCCCGCGTTATCCGCACATCTGTCATGCAGTTCTCGGATATGGACTATGTAAAATTCGCCAAAGCCTCTGGTACACCCAATCTGAGAATTATAACCAAACATATTATTCCAGTTACTTTTGCCGATATTGCCGTCATTGCCAGTGGTTCCATGTGTTCGATGATGTTGCAGATCTCCGGCCTTTCCTTTCTGGGGCTTGGCATTCAGGCTCCGCATGCGGAGTGGGGGATGATGCTCAATGAGGCGAGGGAAGTCATGTTCTCCAGACCTGAATTGATGCTGGCCCCGGGACTGGCTATTGTAGTGGTTGTGTCTGCTTTTAATTTTCTATCGGATGCGCTTCAAGTGGCTCTGGACCCCAAACTGATGACCTCTCAAGGTAAGTCTGACAAGTCTTACGAAAGTGAGGTGAGAAAGACGGCTTATGAATATAGTCGAGGTTGAACAGTTGAAAGTATGGGATACCCATACAGGTAAAGTGATTATCCATAACAGTTCATTTGAAGTCAGACAGGGAAGCTGTATGGCCATCGTCGGCGAAAGTGGAAGTGGCAAGTCTGTCACATGCAGGGCTCTGATGCGATTAAACAAGCCATGGATTCGCCAATCGGGAACGATGTTATTTCAGGGCGAAGACCTGAACCGGCTTTCGGAACCGGAGATGCGACGTAAGCGGGGCAAGCAACTGTGTATGATTTTGCAAAATGGCATGAGTGCATTTGATCCTTCCTGTGTCATTGGTGTGCATATTCGGGAGACGCTTCAGCAGCATTTTGGCTGGAACACCCGCGATATTGAACGAAAAATCATGCATGCCATGGAAAGCGTCATGCTCAGACATCCGCGCGAAATTCTAAATCAATACCCGCATCAGCTGTCCGGTGGGATGCTGCAACGAATCATGATTGCACTGGCATTGGTGCTTGAGCCCGATCTGATTATTGCGGATGAGCCAACAACGGCACTGGATACGATCTCCCAATATGAAGTGGTGGAGCAATTGATTCAATTACGCGAGCATATGGGCTGTTCTATGATGTTCATCTCCCATGATCTCGGCGTCGTGCAGAAGATTGCAGATGATGTAATGGTTATGAAAGACGGCAAGATCGTCGAGCGCGGCAGCATGCATTCTGTTTTGACAGAACCGAAGCATGCCTATACGCAGTATCTGGTCTCTACCCGACTGGAGCTGAGCAATCATTTTAAGGCGTTGATGCAGGGGGACGTATAGATGCTAAAGGTGGAAGGGATCGAAAAGTCATATAACCAGGGCGGACTGTTCTCCAAGCACAAAAAACAAGTATTGAAACAGGTGACCTTTGAATGTCAGCATGGCGAATGTTTAGGCATCATCGGGGAGAGTGGAAGCGGGAAATCCACGTTGGGACGATTGGTTCTGGGCATTGAACGGCCGGATCGTGGAACGATCTTGCTGGATGGTAAAGACGTACAGGATCGGCGTATACGGATGGGTAATATCAGCGCTGTTTTTCAAAATTACACGTCTTCCATCAATCCGTTTCTTACGGTTGAAGATGCCATTATGGAACCGATGCAAGCTCGGCAAAAGCTGCGAAAGGATCAGGGTTACTCAGAGAAAGTGGATCTGTTGTTGAACCAAGTTGGACTGGACCCTTCCTATAGATCCAAATATCCGCATGAACTATCCGGTGGCGAGGCGCAAAGAGTGTGTATTGCAAGAGCAATCTCCACAGCCCCTAAACTCATCGTATTCGATGAAGCGATCAGTTCACTGGATGTGTCTGTTCAGATTCAGGTACTGCAGTTGTTGAAAGAACTGAAGGGAATCTACAAGCTGAGCTATGTCTTTATCACCCATGATATACAGGCGGCAGCCTATATCTGCGACAGGGTAATTATTTTCAGAGCGGGGCAGGTTGTAGAGATCGTTCCGACCAAGCAACTCAAGGACGTGCAGTCCGACTATGCGAAGCAATTATTAAACCATTTAATACCATTTTAGGGGGAGTACCCATTGTGAGTGGAGCGATGTCTTGGCCTTTTTTGCGTTTGTACATCTTGGTCCTTCTTTATTTCAGTGCCAATGCCATTCTTAATGTATTGATCCCGTTGCAGGGGGAATATCTTGGCGCAAGCAGTACCACCATTGGGCTGATCATGGGTGCCTATATGTTTACAACGATGTTCTTCAGACCTTGGGCAGGTCGGATTATTCAAAAGCACGGACCAATCAAAATATTGCGTTTGATTCTGATTATCAATGGGTTTGCGCTGATATTGTATACCTTTACGGGACTCGGAGGTTATTTGGTCGCTCGGATACTGCAGGGGGTATCGACTGCGTTCTTCTCCATGGCTTTGCAGATTGGCATTATCGATGCCCTTCCGGAGAAAGACCGGTCTCAGGGGATTTCTTATTATTCACTATTCAGTTATATACCAGGCATCGTGGGGCCAGTGCTCGCATTGGGGATATGGCAGGCGGGAGGCATGGATTATTTTACAGTCGTTCTGATCGGCATTGCCGTCTGTACGGGCATCTTCGGATACACCGCCAAAATGGAACCAAACAAGGAGCAGCCTGCTGAGAACCTTTCGGAGCAGAACGTCAGTATGTGGGAATCCTTTGGTCAGTTGGTGAAGAATCCGTTTCTGTTTCGATGCAGTGTGTTAATGCTCGCCGCTTCCGTTGTGTTTGGTGCGATTACCACCTTTATCCCGCTGTATGCGAGTCAAGTACCAAATGGGAATGCGGGTGTGTATCTGATGCTTCAGGCCGGGACGGTGGTGCTGGCTCGAATCATGCTTAGGAAAAGGATTCCGTCTGATGGCAGTTGGCATTCTCCTTTCATGATGGGCACCATGTGTCTGCTCGCCGTAGCTGCGCAATGTGTCAGTTATGCCGTGACAGGCGGGGTGGTCTTTTTCTATGTGGGCGCTGTATTCATGGGAATCGGTCAGGCGATCCTGTATCCGACACTCACGACCTATTTATCTTTTGTGTTGCCTAAGCTGAACCGGAACGTTCTGATCGGGTTATTTATCGCGATGGCGGATCTGGGTATTTCTCTAGGTGGTGTGATTATGGGACCCGTCGCTGACTTCTCTTCCTATTCATTTATGTACAGGATGTGTGCTATCCTAGGAGCGGTAATGATCGTTTTTGCCTATGAACGGCGTAGACCCGTGACAGGTACATCTGTGAGTTGACTGCCAGAAGAGAAAGTGGTGACGAACGTTTGAAGTCTTCGATGACTGCAACATCCAATGGAAAATTAAATCCGGTATCCTTTTCGTTTATCCGGTTTTATATGCTGGCCTTTTTGTTTTTTGCGGCGAATTCGGCTTTGACGATTATTCTGCCTTTGCGAAGTGAAGCCGCCGGATTGAATCAGGCAGAGATTGGTCTGATGATGGGGGCGTATATGTTCACCTGTATGCTCTTGAGACCTTTCGCAGCCCAGTTGCTTGGCAAGCATGGGCCGCTGCGTGTGATGCAATGGTTATTGCTTTTGCATGCCGGAACGCTGCTGTTATTTGTTGTTTTTGGTGTGGAGACGTATCTGTGGCTGCGGGCCTTGCAAGGGGTGGCTACGGCCTTTTTCTCCATGACGATGCAGGCAGGCATTGTGGAAAAGCTGGAGGACAAAGACCGGGCACAAGGGCTGTCCATGTACACCCTGTTTACGATGGTTCCTTCTCTCGTTATTCCGATCCTCGCCATACAAATCTGGGAAAATGCCAGTGATCTGGCGTTTACGCTGCTGATGATCGGACTGGCTGCTCTGCCACTTCTGATTGGATATAATGTGGATCTGCCACGGAGTACCGTGCAGAACAAATCGTATACCTTGGGTGACATGTTTCGTTCATTCGGCGGCATTTGGCGCAGTACACCACTGCTGATCAGCAGTGTAGTGATGTTATTTGCGTCCTGCGTTTTTGGGGCAACAGCGACCTTCCTTCCCTTGTATATGGTATCCACCGGAATGGCAAGTGCAGGCGTGTTTCTGACGATTCAGGGATTGGTTGTCATTCTGTGCAGGTTTATTTTGCGTAAAAAAATTCCGTCTGACGGCAGCTGGAATACCTGGCTTATGGCAGGGCTTATGCTGTGTGCAGCAATGGGAACCCAGTTGCTCAGTCTCATGGAGACCATCGGGCCACTGGTGTATCTTTCTGCTGTATTTAGCGGTTTTGCTCTGGCATTGTTGTACCCGACATTAACCACATACTTGTCTTTTGTGCTGCCTGCGGATTCCAGATATGTACTCATGGGCATCTTCATGTCCTCGTATGACCTCGGATTCTCTCTGGGTGGACTGGCAATGGGGTTTATTGTGCAGGTGAGTTCATATTCGACCATGTTCATGATCTGTACGTTGCTGTCTATTGCAGCGATGGTTCTGGTGCTGGTGTTCAGGCAACGGATGGAAGCGGGCAATAAGGCTAGATCTGTGGCAGCAAGCTGAATAGTAAAGTAAAGGCTCATGAACTGAATTTTCCGGCACGTATCATCAGGATACAAGCGGCAGGAGACAGATCATGGGTCTTTTTTATATCTTAAAATTTATAAGTTTTCAAAGGATCTGAACAGTTCAATTATCTTAAGAAAAACTTCAACTGAAGACGGTCTACCTTCTCTGAAAGTACGTTGATAGATGTTTCTCATATCCATTTTCCTGGAGTATTTCGTAAAAATAGTTTGACAACGACTGTGCAACAGGATTATAGTCAATGTTGTTAATCGTAATAATTACTATTAAAGTCTGGATTACGCAGACTGCACATATAAGGAGTAGATTTCTATGACACAAAAGCAAATTCCGGTAACCGTACTAAGTGGTTACCTCGGTTCAGGGAAAACAACCGTTTTAAATCACGTGTTGAACAACAGACAAGGGCTTAAGGTTGCCGTAATCGTCAACGACATGAGTGAGGTTAATATCGATGCTGCGCTGGTTAAGGGGGAGGCAAGCTTGTCTCGAACCGAAGAGAAGCTGGTGGAGTTATCGAACGGTTGTATCTGCTGCACCTTGCGGGATGATCTGATGCAGGAGATTGAGAAGTTGGTGAATGAAGGCAAGTATGATTATATTTTGATCGAATCCACTGGTATCAGTGAACCTGTACCTGTCGCACAGACCTTTACATATGCGGATGAGGAGTCGGGCATTGACCTGACTAGCCTGGCCAGACTGGACTGTCTGGTAACTGTGGTGGATGCCAATCGATTCTGGCATGATTTTGGATCAGGACAGAGTCTTCTGGATCGTAATCAGGCGACCGGAGATGAGGACACACGTGACGTCGTAGACTTGTTGATTGATCAGATCGAAACCTGTGATGTACTGCTGCTGAACAAATGTGATCTGGTCGATGACACCGAGCTGAACAAGCTGGAAGGCATCATCCGCAAGCTACAGCCTAATGCCAAAATCATTCGCACTGAGAATGGACAGGTGAATCCGTCTGAGATTCTGAATACAGGCCGTTTTGATTTTGAAAAGGTGAGCATGTCCGCTGGATGGATTCAGGAGCTGGAGAAGGAGTCGCATACACCGGAAACGGAGGAATATGGCATTGCTTCCTTCGTTTATCGCCGCAGAAAGCCATTCCACCCTTCCCGTCTGGCTGAATTCATGAGTTACTGGCCGGAAGAAGTGGTACGTGCCAAAGGCTTGGTATGGCTTGCCGCCCAAGGAGATGTTGCTGCAAGCCTGAGTCAGGCAGGACCATCCATTCAATTTGGTCCTGCGGGACATTGGGTCGCGGCTTTGCCGGAAGCAGACAAAGAAGAAATTTTGCGTAACGAGCCGGATGTTCTGGAGAAATGGGATGCCCAGTGGGGAGATCGCCAGACGGAGCTTGTCATGATTGGAATCGACATGGAACGTGTCAGTATTGAAGATGAGCTGGACCAGTGCTTGCTCAGTGATGAAGAAATGCTGGCCGACTGGGGCCATTTTGATAATCCCCTACCATGGCCTGTGGAAGCTGTATAAGTCGGAAGATGATGTTCTGTATTTGGAGTAGAGCGGTATCACCATGTAAACTAAATTCAAGGGATAAAGGAGCTGGATTTCATGGCTAAAAAATCAAAAGTGGTACGTGAGAAGCAACGCCAAGCGATCGTGGCGAAATATGCGGATCTGCGCCGGGAATTGAAGGAAAAAGGGGATTACGAAGCCTTGCAGAAATTGCCGCGTAATGCATCTCCGACCAGACTGAAGAACCGTTGCGAAGTGACGGGCCGCCCGCGGGGTTATCTACGCAAGTTCAAGGTGTCTCGAATCAAGTTCAGAGAACTGGCCCATCAAGGACAGATTCCAGGTGTAACTAAATCCAGCTGGTAAAATGATCAAGGGATGTGGCTGACCCTCTTTGCATGAAGGCAGATTGTTGTGTGTTTGGCTACATGCGGTGTGTAGAGCAGGGTGTTATTTTGCTGAAAGGGTGTGCATCTTCATGTTGGACTTGTTTACGTTACGAAGAATTCAGTCCGTAATGAACGGATATATTCATGAGAAGGTACCTGCGCCACTGCGTACGATGGTGAAGTTGACATATGAGATGAATGACAATGAACTGATCCTGACCGAAGAAAGACCCGCCGAGGAACGGTATCAATGGGATAAGATGCACATTGCCCGATTCTACTGGGAAGAAAATCAGTGGAAAGTGTATGCCAGAGATGAACAAAGCAGCTGGAACCCGGTAGATATTATTACACCTTGTTCTGATTTTGAGGATATGCTTGAACAGGTTGAACGGGATGAGGCAGGGCTGTTCTGGCGTGAGTGAGGCCGACTAGGATGAAGATACGAATGAACATTCCTGAAAAAATGACCGAAGAAGACTCTGCATGTTATGTGCAGAGTCTTCTTTTGCATTCCTTGATCAAGGAATGCATGCCGTGCCTATAACGAATGATTGTGCATCATTCTGAATTGCATAGGCGTTACGTTTTCCTGGGTTTTAAAACAACGGATGAAGTAGCTTGACTGTGAGAATCCCGTTTCCAGCGTAATTTGTTTAATGGAAAGGTTCGTTGTCGCGAGCAGCTGCTTCGCATGGAGTAGCCTGGATTCCAAGAGGAATTCCGGGAAGGAGATGCCAAACGTCTGACTGAACTTGCGGCTAAAGTATGTTGTACTGTATCCGGCAATCCCGGCAGCGTGGTCAAGTGTGATGTGCTCGTTACTATGGGAACGAATATAATTCCCAGCTTCACGAATTCGCTCTGAAGTGTGATTGAGCGAAACATTGATTTGGCTCGCTGCGGATTGCAATCGGGTCAGAAGCTCATATAGAGTAGCTGCCACACTGTGTTCGTCTTCCACTTGATAGCCTCTGCCTACCTCCAGCAATCGATCCATGAGCGCGGTAACCACCGGGAAGTTGGAACATTGAAAAATCCATGGCTCGTCAACGCCTTTTCCATTTAACAATTCTTCGAGACGAACGCCGTAGAAATGAATCCAACGAATACTCCAAGGCTCATCCGAATCGGAGTAGTAGGTTTGTCTGAGACCGGGACCATAGAGGAATCCCTGCCCTTGCATTAACTCATATCGTGTGGTTCCAGTATCAAGGAATCCTTTGCCGCTGAGTACAAGGTGCAGATTGTAGCATTGATCCAAGTTAATTTCAGTGGTGCCATATTCTCGATGCACACGATGCTTCGGAAAGTCACTGTACCCTCCAATAAAATCGGGAAAGCATACATGTCTGGGGAAAATCGGCTTGGGAAGAAAGATATGTTCTTTCACGTGCATCCTCCATTTGAACGCAATATTTTTATGTAATCAATTCAAATAGATTCAGCCAATTGTGATTTGAATCTATAGCAATGACAATATTTTATTATAAGTCGCATAATCTTGTCATTTATTATATGTGAAGGTTCCAATAGAATGGAGGCAATATGGCAGGTTAAGGGGGCAATTAAAGATGGCAAAATCAATACATATGGATGAATTGAAAATGGGGGTCTGTTATTACCCTGAGCATTGGTCGGAAGCGTTGTGGGAGGACGATTTCCGCAGAATGCGAGAGATGAATATTACAGTTATTCGAATGGCTGAATTCGCATGGTCCATCTTTGAACCGGAAGAAGACCAGTTCGATTTTAGTTTTTTCCAGAAGGCGCTGGATCTGGCACATCAATATGGTTTAAGCGTTATTTTGGGAACACCGACAGCAACTCCACCAGCATGGTTAACCTCAAAATACCCTGAAGTATTAAATGCAAATAAGGACGGCGTATTGTATCAACACGGCATGCGGCGCCATACCAACTACAGCAGCCCCATCTACAGACAGCAATGTGAAAAAATCGTGCGTAATATGGTGATTGCCTATAAAGATCATCCGGCTCTTATTGGCTGGCAGATCGATAACGAATTCAATTGTCATATGGATGTTTTCTATGCTGAGGCGGACCATGTCGCTTTCCGTGAATGGCTTAAGGATCGTTATGAATCGTTGGAGAACCTGAACCAGGCTTGGGGAACCGTTTTCTGGAGTCAGACCTATACCGACTGGGAGCAAGTCCACCTTACCCGAAATATGGTTAGTCCATCGCCAAATCCTCATTTGGCATTGGATGAAAAGAGATTCATCTCAGCTAATACCATTTCATTTGCCAAGCTTCAGGTGGACATCATTCGGGAACTGGATCCGAAACATTGGATCACAACGAACGGTACGTTTGGACACTTGGATAATCATGAAATGACAGAAGACCTGTTGGATTTCTTCTCCTATGATTCGTATCCGCAGTTTGCCACGATCTTCCCAGGGACAGACGATAACTCATTACAGGACCGGGCCTGGAGCATGAAAATGTCGAACGTACGCAACATGTCACCGAACTTCTGCGTCATGGAACAGCAGTCTGGGCCAGGAGGCTGGGTCGATAGTATAGGCATGGGCACGCCAAGACCGGGGCAGATCCGATTATGGTCATATCAATCTGTTCTTCACGGAACAGATCTGCTCGTCTACTTCCGCTGGCGGACGGCAACATTTGGCACCGAGATGTACTGGCATGGCATCAATGATTACCATAATCAACCCAACAGAAGGGTACGCGAGGTTGCACAAGTCGGCGAAGAGTTTGCCAAGATAGGGCGCGCTATTGCGGGCACTACATATCAAGCCAATGTTGCGATCCTGCAGGATTACGATAACATCTGGGACGGAGAGTTGGACGAGTGGCACGGTCCGCTTCAGCAACAGAGTGTACGCTCCTGGTATAAGCAGCTCCAGTATCGTCATATTCCGACGGATCTGGTAACCCTGCAATCAACGACAACACTGGAGGCGTTATCCGAATATAAGGTGATCATCTATGCTCACCCGGCCATCATGACAGACGAGACAGCAGAACTTCTGCAAGCCTATGTCAGTCAGGGGGGCACCCTGTTTTTCGGCGCACGCACCGGTTATAAGGATATTAAGGGGCATTGTTATATGAGACCGTTCCCGGGGGCTGTCGCTGAGTTGTGTGGTGTAACCGTGGAAGATTTCACCTTAATCAAAGGAACCATTCCAGCAGCCGAACTGCAATGGACTGGGGAGAGTGAGCGACTTCAGGAAGGAACGCCAACAGCCGGATTTAATGAAGTTCTTCATGTGGAGCATCCCGACGTAGAGGTCGTAGCCGAGTATGCATCCGAATATTATGCAGGTAGTCCTGCATTGACCAAGCGTGGGGTAGGCCAGGGGCAGGTATGGTATTATGGGGCGGCTTACAATGAACCGGTCGTCGATGCTCTTCTTGATGAAATCGGGCTAGTCTCACCTGTGGGTGACCTGGTAGAGGCACCGTCCGAAGTTGAGCTCGGAATCCGTTCCAGTAAGGATAAAGCTTATGTATTTTTACTCAACTACTCGGATCACCAAGTGGCTATCCAGCTTAAAAAGCAAGCCAAAGAGTTGCTGTCGGGTACAACACTTCAGAATGAGATCAACATGCCCGCGTATGGTGTGTTCATTTTTGAGATCGATTTGCCATATTAAAAAATCCATTGATCCATATCAGACTTATATATAGAAAGAACCCAAAAACGCCTTGCATCCATTGCAAGGCGTTTGGTATATGCATGATGCGATGTGTAACACACGTTAAGCATGGGCTGTTATGGACTGCATTTGGTATACCTATGCTTCGTACAAAATTTCACCTGTTCGCGATACATCATAGCCCTCGAATGATTGCAGTTCCTGCCTGAACTCCGGTGATTGGAGAATTCGAAGTACTGATTCTGTCCAGACTTCATTACCTTGCTTCCTCAGCATGACCAGATCATAGCGTTCCTGAACGAGAGGGACAAAATCAACCTGGCCCACAAGTCGTGCAGCTTTCTCAATGCCAACTCCGACATCGGCTTCGCCAGAACTGACTTTGGCAGCCACGCCCATGTGACTGGTTTCTTCCAATTCATATCCGATCAGGCCTGCGGCAGAAATCCCATGCAACCGAAGTTGCTCATCCAGCAATACTCGCGCGCCAGAACCTTTCTCCCGATTAGCTAGTCTGAGTTCAGCCTTATTCAGATCCGTCCAATGCTGCAAGTTCTGTGGGTTGCCACGCTGTACATACAGTCCGGCAGGACGTGATAGCAGGTTCACCACAACATAGGACCGTCCCGTCAGAATCTTGCGAATATACGGCAGATTATACTCACCCGTATCCCCGTCGAGCAGATGAGTGCTGACCAGATCGGACTCACCACGATACATCGAGATAAGCCCGTCCAGACTGCCCATGAACGAGCGTAGCGGACGGATGTCCCGGGTTTGTTTTTCTATATGGCGCATTAGGATATCCAGACTGACATCCTGACCTGTTATGACCAGATGCCGTGGTGCAGAAGTCATTGTATGGGTAGAACTCGCTGATGTAGTCGCATATGCAGACCCAACGGGTGAAGTCGCTTGTAAGGAATTTTCTTGAGAATCACCATGAACTTGCTGAGTCCCTGATCCCGAGGTCTGAACCGGATTCGGGATACGCTGACCTGAGGACTGGAGTTGCTTGGATCGACGCTTATATGCCTCCAGATCCGTTGCATCAATCCGCATTTGTTTACCCACACGGTATGCGACAAGGTCTCCCTTTTTGATCAGGTCATAGACCGTCAGTTTCGATATTTTGAGCAGCTTGGATATTTCTTCGGTTGTGTAGGATTGCTCCTCCGTCATAAGTGAAGATCCTCCTTCAAAGGTAATGATCCGATCATTTATCGTAATGGAATGTTTCTTGTACTATACCATTAATTGAGGGATGCCATAAACCTGAGAACACGCAAGAAACGCAGAAGACAGGTAACAAAAATCAATTGTGATTGAAATCACCTTCCCATTTTTTTGGTCTTGTGTATAATTAGATATAATTAATTATATCTAATTATAACCAAAGATAACGTTGGGGGAGACATGAATGAGAAAGAGAATCGGATATATTTTGGGAAGTATGTCACTGGGACTGGCTTTAGTATTGGCTGGTTGTGGCGCAAGCACGAGCACTACGGATACATCCACGGGTGCAGAAGGAACGACTTCAACACCAGCGGCATCAGGTGAAAGTTCATCAGCGGGCAACAGTGATCCTCAGGAAACGGTAGATCTGACGATCTCTGCGGCTGCCAGTCTGACCGATGCGATGAAAGAGATTGAAACCAATTATGAGCTAGCTAATCCTTATATAGAACTTAATTTCAACTTTGGCGCCTCGGGTGCCTTGCAACAGCAGATTGAACAGGGCGCCCCGGCTGATATCTTTGTATCGGCGGCAACGAAAAATATGAATGCGCTAGTGGATGAGAATCTGATTGCATCGGGCGATCAGAAGAATCTGCTACAGAATTCACTGGTGGCGATTGTGCCAGCAGATGGGACCAATACCGTAACCGGCGAAACGGATCTCACCAATGACTCCATCAAGACGGTAGCGATTGGGATTCCGGAAAGTGTGCCTGCGGGAACCTATGCCAAGGAAGCTCTGACCAATGCCAAGCTGTGGGATGAACTGGAAAGCAAGCTAGTGCAGGGGAAAGACGTTAGACAGGTTCTTCAATATGTAGAGACAGGTAATGCAGATGCCGGATTTGTATATAAAACGGATGCTCTTACTTCAGATCAGGTGAAAATTGCGTTTGAGGTGGACAAGAACAGCTACACACCCGCCAATTATCCGATAGGCATTATTGAAGGAACGAAACACCGCACAGAGGCCGAACAATTCTATGCGTATTTGCAAACCCCTGAAGTACTGGATATCTTCGCGAAATATGGATTCACAATTCCGGAATGAATATGAACGCCATAGACTGGTCCGTATTCTGGTCACCGGTGCGCCTGTCGCTTCAGGTTGCGCTGTTATCCAGCGTGGTGGCCACTGTGTTCGGAATCGCGATAGCCTGGAAGATGTCACGTACTTCATTTCGGGGAAAGATTCTGCTGGAAACGGCATTTATGCTGCCACTAGTTCTCCCACCAACGGTGGTCGGATTTCTGTTACTTGTCATACTGGGGCGTAAAAGTCTGCTTGGACAATGGATTGAAGCCATATTCTCCGCACCGGTTATTTTCACTTGGTGGGCTGCGGTGATTGCTGCGGTGGTGGTTGCTTTTCCACTTGTGTATCAGACGATGAAATCGGGATTCAGTGGTGTGGATCGGGATCTGGAAGATGCAGGTCGTTCGATTGGGGCGAATGAGTGGCAGGTCTTTCGTTACATTTCCTTGCCGCTCGCAGGGCGAGCACTGATGACTGCCTTCATCCTTGGCTTTGCCCGGGCACTCGGGGAATTTGGAGCCACACTGATGATTGCAGGCAATATTCCGGGCAAAACACAAACGGTACCCACGGCAATCTATGTCGCTGTGGATTCAGGCAATCAGACTATGGCTTGGGCGTGGACTGTTTCCATTATCATCATCTCGTTTATCATGTTATTGATGACCAGACAGCAGCGAGATGGTAAAAACGACTGAGATTTAAATATGTGTACGATATATATCATGACGTAAAACCCGTTTTAAGGGAAAAAGTTCTTCCTTAACGCGGGTTTTTATCATATATTTCATATGCATCAATATCAAATGTTAACCGAATTGGAACGAATGGAAATGTAAAGCTGTTTTAACATAAAAAAATAAAAAAAATACCAAAATTTAATCATTCATCACTCGCTTTCAGTGGGCTTGTTCCTGTAAGATAGAAGTAATTGATTCCAGCCAAGTACTGAAATAAGGAGAGACGACGATGAACACTAAACCTGATTGCGGCGTTTCGTTGCAAATCGATGACTATCTGGATCTTTTGCATTTTGCCATCCAAATTCAAGATCAGGAATGGCAGCAATCCTTAATCCACCAACTCAAAATATTTCAGACGGCAACGGAGCAGCAGCGCACACCTGAAGAGGAATTATGGACACGCTTTGATTATATTAACAGCAAATTAACAGGTCTGTGCCATCAGATTCATGCCGCTCATTCCATGGATGAACGCAAGAAGTTCGAGGAACGGATCGGTCTCTTGCAATTACAACGAGTGGAAGTTGCGCGTAAAATTAAATGGGCAAGTCGCAGATAGATGAGAGAGTAAAGTACGAAGTGGTGTAACGCCAACAGGATATAATCTAACGAGAGTCATACATGAAAAAGCCATCCGCCAATGGATATTGGGGATGGCTTTTTCGTCTACTATAGAGAAGTTCTATAACCTTATCAGGATGTCCTATTAGTTTAGTTATTGCCCAAAGAGAACTTGTAATGATATTCTTTGTTCAACCTAATTCCGACTATACAAGTAAGAATGGTTTGTTAATAGGATATAGGAATGGGAGTACACATCATATTCGCTGTGATAACAGCCTGTGGAGGAGATTGGGAATGGTTAAAAAACGGGGGATTCAACAATTCCGGACAGCACTGCTGTTCATTACAATGCTGGCGGTCCTGGCTGGATGCAGCACAGGTACTGCAAGCAATGAGTCAGAATCTGCTTCGGCAGCAGGCGACACAAAAGTGAAAAAAATCATTGTAGGAACAGGTACACAGTTCCCGAATGTCTGCTTCATTGATGAGAATGGCAAGTTAACAGGTTATGATGTGGAACTGATCCGGGAGATCGATAAACGTTTGCCTGAGTATGAATTCGAATTCAGCACCATGGATTTCAAAAACCTGCTGTTGAGTCTGGAAACGAAAAAAATTGACCTGATCGCGCACCAGATGGAAGTAAATGATGAGCGACAGGCCAAGTTCCTGTTTAATGATGAAGCCTATAATATTTTCCCAAATAAAATTGTCGTCAGTCAGAAAAATGAGGAAGTAAAATCGATTGAGGATCTGAAGGGTAAAAAATTGATTGTTGGTGCTACGAGTAATGCGGCTGTACTTGCTGAGAAATGGAATGCAGCGAACGGTAACGGGATTGATATCGTATATTCCGGAGCAGGTGAGGATACCATTACCCAGATCAAAACAGGCCGGGTCGATGCAACCATCAGCACTCAATTTGCCATTGATTATCAGAATAAAGCGGTTGATGCTCAGTTGAAAACGGTGGGAGATGCGCTCTCCAACTCCAAAGTGTACTTCATTCTGAACAAAGATGAGCAGGAGCTCAAAACCAAAGTGGATGAAGCACTAAAATCGATCAAAGAAGATGGAACATTAGGCAAACTGAGCACAGAGTGGCTTGGAGCTGACTATACGGTTGAAGAGTAGTCTGAGAGAGGTGTGCAGCGGTAATGGGAAAATCATTTGATCTGTCATTGGTTCTGGATTTCATCCCGGAACTGCTACGATATTTGCATATAACACTGATTGTACTGGGTGGTTCCATCGTGCTGGGACTGGTGGGCGGCGTGCTTCTGGCCGTTCCCCGGCTGTATCGGATTCCGGTACTAAGCCAGCTGGCTACCCTGTACGTCTCATTCATGCGGGGCACACCGATCCTGATCAAATTGTTCCTGGTGTATTACGGATTTCCCGAGTTGCTCAAACCGATTGGCATCGACCTGTCAAGAACCGACCCGTTGTTATTTGTCATTGTCACCTATGCGCTTAGTGATGCGGCATCCTTTGCCGAGATCTTTCGCGGAGCAGTGCGCAGTGTGGATAAAGGTCAGACGGAAGCAGCCTATGCTGCGGGGATGACGACATTCCAGTCCTTTCGGCGGATTGTCGTTCCGCAGGCACTAATTGTTGCTTTTCCAAACATGGCCAATACGTTAATCGGCTCATTGAAGGATACTTCTCTGGCCTTCTCCATCGGTGTTATGGATATGGTCGGCAGAGGGCAGACGTTAATTTCGGCTACATCGCATGCACTTGAAGTGTATATCAGTCTGTCTGTGGTCTATTATGTCATTGTTATTGTGCTTGAAAAAGGATTTGCCGTTGCAGAACGCAGACTCCAACGTCATGAACGCAAGAGGGTCGTACACAAACCGGCAATTCGAGCCAAACGCCTGAAAGAGGTTGTTCAAAAAGTCCGCTTTTGATTACGAATCATGCCTGGTGGCATCATCAGCATCGAAGTTGAGATTCAGCCGAAATAAGTGGGAGGCTTACGAAGTATGTTTCTTTGGAAACATTGCGGTTGCTCACGTAGTTTTCCCTACGCTCCGCTACTCCATTTCTAACTTCATTCCATCTTCTCGGTACTGAAAACCAGACTTTTTGAACTCGCACTGAAACGAATAGCGGGGTGAGTATATGTCGATTGATCTCCATTTTATCTATACCTCTTTTTTTCAAATTCTGAAGGCATTGCCACTGACACTCGTCATTACGATTGTGCCGTTGATTGCAGGCTTCGGAATCGGTCTCGCTACGGCTCTGATCCGTATATATCGTGTGCGGTGGATTCACCGTATTGCTGAATTCTACGTTTCTTTCCTGCGTGGAACACCGATGCTGATGCATCTATTCCTCATCTATTATGGTATTCCGATGATCATTGATAAGCTGGCGGAACGTTACGGTTGGGCTTTCCAATCCTCATCGATCCCAATTCTCGTATTTGTACTGATTGCCTTCTCGCTCACCGCGGGTGCCTATATGTCCGAGATTATCCGTTCAGGTATTCTCGCTGTAGATATCGGCCAGATGGAAGCCGCTCACGCTGTGGGTATGAGCACATTCCAGGCTTTGAGGCGCATCATCATCCCTCAAGCGATCGGGGCGGTCTTGCCTAATCTGTGCAGCATGTTTGTTGGGTTCCTGCATGGATCAACACTCGCTTTTACCGTATCTCAGATGGACATCCTCGGTAAAGCGGATGTGGTGGCATCCGTCAGTCTGAAATTTCTGGAGGCCTTTATCGCCGCCGCGTTTATCTACTGGGGGCTGACCATCATTGCCGAGCGGATCACCGCTTTGCTTGAGCGTCGAGTTGCAGTGTACAGCAAAGGAGGCGTGTCATGATTACACTAACGAACATACACAAAACATTTGGCAAGCAGGAAGTATTGAAGGGAATTGATCTGACCGTGGAACAGGGTGATGTCGTTGCAATCCTTGGACCGAGTGGATCAGGCAAAACAACGCTGCTGCGCTGCGTCAATTTTCTGGAACGTGCCGATGAGGGTGAGGTTCAGATCAGTGGATTGACCGTAGATTGCAAGCATGCACGCAAACATGACATTGTGCAGTTGAGACGAAAAACGGCGATGGTGTTTCAGCATTATAATCTGTTCAAACATAAGACTGTGCTGGATAACGTCACGGAAGGGTTGATCATTGCCCAGAAAATGTCCAAAGCCGATGCCCGTACTCGTGCCTTGCGTGTGCTTGAACAAGTCGGACTGTCTGCCAAAATCAATGAATACCCGAGTATGTTGTCCGGTGGACAACAGCAACGGGTGGGCATCGCTAGGGCACTGGCACTGAATCCCGAAGTGATTTTGTTTGATGAACCGACCTCGGCGCTAGACCCTGAGCTTGTGGGTGAGGTGTTGTCTGTCATCCGCTCCATTGCTCAAGAGGGGATTACCATGATTGTAGTCACCCATGAAATGGGGTTTGCCCGTGAGGTGGCCAATCGGGTTGTTTTCATGGATGGAGGTTCCGTTGTAGAGGAAGGAACCCCGGAAGAGGTATTTGTGCGTCCCAAGCAGGAACGTACTCGCCAATTCCTCAGTCGGTATTCTTCTGACTGGAGTTATGTCATCTGACGATATAGGCGCAAGCTGTAGTAACTGACGATCCCGGCCCGGCATATGCTGTAACAGGCAAATGCTGATAGGCCGGGTTTTTCTATGGGTGAAGCAGGCCGTGACGGTAAGGAGGAGGACCATGCAGAGCAAAATCGATGAAATCATCACACATATTGCACATTCTCACCAGCAGATCGCACGTGTGCTGGATGCCAAACGCCAAGTCGCTGTACGCATGTCTGAAATCATCAATCATTTGCCAGATATCGAACCGGAGTTGGATGGCGTTGAGGGTCTGCTGGATAGCTCTGGGCAAATCAACAAAAGCATTATTTCTTACTTGGGAGGCCTTGCAGATCTGGAAGAGGCGGTAGCCGAAACGCTGACCCAAGTCATGCGGGAGATTGCAGTTCAAGAGGAAGAATAAGCCCGGAAGGCGGGTGATGGAACATGAGTAGAGAACAGAGCCTCATTCTGATGCTGGACGCAGCAGCCAAGATGCAGTGGAATATTGCCCTAATCCTGGAGGCAAAAGCGATTGAGGCCGAGAAGGTACGGAACTGGACGCTGAATCATCTGAATGGGGATACCTTTCTGACGCACGGGGATCAGGTAGGCGAGCCACTCAAAATGCATGATCAGCTGGTGGAGTTGCTGGAAGGATTAACCCGAATGGAGACCGGACTGTGCAACAATCTCAAAGCGGTGATGGTACAGAACGATAGCGAAGATGGCGGCGGTATGGACGGTGGCATGTTTGGCGGCATGGATCTGGGAGACATGGGAAAATGAGTCTGATGCGGCGTGAGCAGGAAGCTAAACTGGCCCTCATTGAATCCATTGCACACAGTCAGCAGGCGCTGGCACGCATTCTGGACAGTGTAGCCAGTGTAACCGCTCATTCGGAAGTATCCGCCCGCAGTCTGGCCGAGAACATTCGTCTGCTGAGTCGTTATCAGGGAGAAATGTCTCGTATGGTTACGGGAATCAGGCTGGCCCGAATCCAGCATGGGGAGCCTGGCTTGCCGTGGCTCAAAGACCCCGGGTGTGCGATACGTATCGTTCGGGACATACAGGAGGAATGATGACATGTTAAAGAAGAAGAAAATACGACTGAGAACCAAAAGAGCTTTGGTAACTCGTGGAGCCCGTCTGCACAAGATTCGCAAGCTGCGTGCGCTCAGAGCCAAACGTGTTCTTCACAAACGCCCACTTAAAGGACGCAGTGCGTGGCTCAAAAAAAAGAAACGTACGGTACGGCGGCACCGGAGTCCGAAGCCCGTACAACCCATCGTCCCGGCTACCCCTACCGATCCGAATCCGGACGGTGCGTACAGCCAGGGATACAACGAGGCGTACAACGAGGGATTCAACGCGGGTTTCGCCAAGGGATTCGAGGACGGACATCAGCTGGCGTACAAAGCTCAGTAACCGAGTAGACACGGTTATTCCTGCATGGAATGATACCTATCCAAGAGTGCTGAGTGTAGGGAAGACTACGTGAGCAACCGCAATGTTTCCAAAGGAAACGTACTTCGTAAGCCTCCCGCTTATTTCGGCTGATTTCCATATTTGATGCTGGTGATGCCGATAGGCATCCTTCGTAATCAAAAGCGGACTTATTTGAACATCTTCTAACAAATGATGATAGCCCGGGGGACAGATCCCTCCGGGCTATTTGCATCGCCGCAAAAGCGGACATGCCCGTACAGGCGGATGTGGAGGGCAAGCGCCAATTTTGCGCCTTGCAGGACACCCGTCCATGATGCATCTGACCCCGAGGCATATCCTTTAGAGGGAAGACCAATCTCGGGGAGAGTCTGGAAGTGAGATCTCCTGAAGGAAGACAGGGTGAAGAATGTGGCAAAACGAAGACACCGTCCGCTAACTGAAGCGGAGACAGCTTACCGCGGCGGATATGCAGAAGGCCGCAGATTTGGCGGCTGTCAAGCCATGATGGAGCGGGTGCAGATGTTTGAACCAACCCTGCGGGACATGAAGGTGCTGTACATTCCGCAAGGGTTCGATGCCATTGATGAAGGTGTCACCCTGGCCCTGCAGCAGTCTGTACGTGAATGCGTTGTTGGATCGCCAGCAACGATGTTGCAGGAAGCCAGTCAGCATCGGCCAGATGTTGTGCTCGTTATGAATGGTCTGCATGTATTTCCCCCGGATCATCTGGAGCAGGTGGAGGGCATACGTGCACTCGGTATTCGAACAGCCGTGTGGTTTGTGGATGATCCGTATTTCACCGAAGATACAGTGTCCCTGTGTCAACACTATGATGTCGTGTTCACGCATGAAGAGGCCGCTGTGCCATTCTATCAAGGACATGGAGCGAACCGGGTTATCTATATGCCACTTGCGGTGAATCCGGGGATGTTTCAACCGCGTCGCGCGGCACCGCAGCATCAGTACGACATTTGTTTTATCGGTACCGGATTTTGGAACCGGATTGCCTTGTTTGATGAGCTGGCTCCTTTTCTTGCGGACAAAAAGGTATTCATTGCGGGTAGCCAGTGGAATCGACTGGCACGTTTTGATGTACTAGGCCGTTTCATCCACGAAGGATGGATTGCTCCGGGAGAGACAGTAGATTATTACAATGGCGCCAAGATTGTCATTAACATTCACCGGACTTGCGAGAATGGGGAAGACAATCGCAACACCCATCATCTTGAAGGTCACTCCATTAACCCACGCACGTATGAGATTAGCGCCTGCGGCACAATGCAGATTACGGATGCACGTGCGGATTTGCCCCGTTATTATAAGCCGGGATATGACATCGAGACCTTCACCAACGCAGCAGAGCTTCAGCGCAAGATTCACTATTATCTGAAGCATGAAGAAGAGCGACAGGTGATGGCATGGCGGGGACTTCTCACCACGATGAACCAGCACACATTCACTCGTCGCATCGCTCAGTTGCTGGAACATCTGTAATCCCCATCTGAAGTACAGCACCAACGAGTAACCTATCCCAAAAAATAAAGGAGTGGCGGTATGTCTCTCAAACACCGTAAAACCAAAAAGGTTCATGCACCTGTACTGAGCCTGGCTGATCAAGCGCGCAAAAATGGGCAACATGCCGGATATGACGCAGGTAAGGAAGAAGGATACCTGCGCGGTCGCGCCAACTATATTGTGAATTGTGCACAGGAACCGTTGCCTTTCCGGCAAATTCACGTCTTGTATGTATCTTCGGGTAAAGGGTTCCCTTACTCCCCGTTGGATGAGGCCATCATGGCCACGCTACAGGGAATGGTAGCTCAGGTAACCCTCACGGATCCGCGTCAACCGGTTTCTGAAATTGCGTTGCAGACGCGTCCTGATCTGGTGCTTGTGTTGGATGGAATGGATATTCCCATCGAGCATATCGATGCGATTCGCCAAGCCGGCATTCAGACGGCAATCTGGCTGACCGATGACCCGTACTATACAGACATGACGCTTGATATCGTCAAACATTTTGACCATGTATTCACGTTGGAACTGAACTGCATCGATCTATATCGACAAATCGGCTGCGCGTCGGTTCACTACCTCCCTTTTGCCGCATTCACCAATCATTATTTTCCGATTACAACCCCTTCTCCATTAAAACGGGAAATCAGTTTTATCGGCTCGGCCTACTGGAACCGGGTATACTTCTTCAATCCGATCATGCCTCAGTTGATGTCACACAATACAGTATTTAACGGAATCTGGTGGGACCGTCTGCCTGACTATACTGCCTATGGCGAGAAGATTGAACTCGGCCGCTGGATGAGTCCGCAGGAGACCAATGATGTGTACAATGGCACCAAAATTGTCATTAACCTGCATCGATCCCACGAAGATGATTCCGTCAATAATAATCACCTCAAAATCCCGCCAGCCTCACCGAACCCGAGAACGTTTGAAATTGCCGCTTCCACAACGCTGCAGTTGACCGACGCACGGGATGACATCGCGCGTTTCTACAAACCGGGTGTGGAGATTGAGACCTATTCCTCGCCGCAGGAGTTACTCGACAAGGTGGAATATTATCTTACGCATGAGAAGGAACGCCGTGAGATTGCCCTTCGTGGACTCGAACGTACCCTGAAAGACCACACGTATGGCAAAAGAATTAATGAAATGTTAACCATCATATTTCCTTAATCCTGGCCGGGAGGAGGTGTGCACAGTACCCTGTATCGGATATCCGCATACAGGGTCCGTGCGGCCATGGCAACGAAACCAAAGATGATGTTATTTTCCCATGTGTGCAATACTCGCAGCATTACAGGTGCAGAGAAGCTGCTGCTTCATTTTATGAGAGAGATCGGTACGATCTTTGAATGTGTACTCATTGTTCCCCAGGATGGGAAGCTTGCGGGGCTAGCGCGAAGATTCGGCATTCAGGTCAAAATATGCACTCTGCCGATGCTTCACGGTGTGTACACACCTTACCTGGGCATTGCAAATGATGCGGAGCATCTTCGCCACACACCAGCATATCAGGAAGCAGTCTCCCTAATACGGGAGACTGCTCCCGATCTCGTGTTAACGAATACCTGTGTCAATGTGATGCCGGCAATAGCGGCGAAGTCGCTTCAGATTCCGGTTATCTGGAAGATTACCGAGATCATTCATACGAATGACCATACAACCGAGGCGATCCAGATGATTGGTCGTTACGCAGACTGGATTATCGGTATCTCCGAGACAGCGGTAGCTCCATTTCATCAAGCTGGCATGAGTGACAAACTAACCGTCATTTCGCCGACCTGGGAACCCGCGCTGCCCGCTCCGGACCGCTGGGTTCATCTGCGCGAGCGCAAGCGCAAGGAACTTGGTTTTAAGGCATCACAGACTTGTATCGGTTATATTTCTTCCTTTATATATGATGCCAAAGGTTTGAAACCTTTTGTGGATATGGCCTTGAGGATCTGTGAGACGCATTCGCGCTGTCGCTTCTGGATCATCGGGGCACCAGCGGATAAAAAGTATTACGACGAGTGTGTATCACGGGTGAAAAAATCAGGGTATTCACGCCGATTTACCTTCACTACATTTGAAGAGAACGTATCTCTGGCGTATACCGCAATGGATATCGTGGTCATCCCAAGCATGGTCAAAGAAGGATTCGGCATGACCGCACTGGAGGGTCTCTATTTTGCCAAACCGGTCATTGCTTTCGCTCAGGGTGGACTGAAGGAATTAATGGAATCCGTAGGCAGTGGTGCATTTCTGGCCCCGCCGGGTGATACCGAAGCGCTTGTCACCTTGGCGACAACCTTGCTGAATGATTCAGAGCTGGCCTCGAATACGGGGTGGCGCAATCGGACAGAAGCGGAAAGGCTCTACGGGGTTGAAACCTACCGGACGAAACTGCATACGATGGTGACACAGTGGTTATTGCGTTTTCCCGGATGGTTTGCTTATATCCAACCTCCGAATGGACCTGTGTACACCCATGGGGAGGGAGGACTACGCACGGTACTGGTTCTGGAGCCGGTCACGGTTCGGGCACTGTTATTCCCGCTAACTGTCATACAGGCGTTGCCACTTTCCTCATTACCTCCGATCGCCTTGGGTCACGATGCTCCTGTTGCCTCAGGTACTGGCCCAGCTGCAAAGCTGATACAACAGAGGGGCAAAACGCGGAAACGCCGTCGCAAGTCACTTGCACCTCATTCTCGCCGAGACCGTGAGGGACTGAAACGTACTTCCGGAACTGGCCGACGGAAGGGGAGAACCCGTACAACGAAGGGACCGCGTCCGCATATGGGGAAATCGGCTAGCCGCAGACGCAAATCTGCCAAGGCGGGACGTAGCCGAGTAGGGCGCAAGGGTTCCAATACAAGATGAAGGCAGGGATTACGATGAAGATCATGACGGTGCTGGGTACGAGACCTGAGATCATACGGCTCAGCCTGATCATCTCCAAGCTGGACCAGTACGCTTCCAAACATATTCTGGTGCACACGGGACAGAACTTCACGGAAAGTCTCAGTGGTCTCTTTTTCAAGGAAATGGGCCTGCGCGCACCGGATTACATTCTTCAGGATGAAGCGGCCTCTCTGGGACGACAGCTGTCCTCGATGTTTACGCAGATGGAAGATCTGATATTGCAGGAGAAGCCCGATAAATTGCTGCTGCTCGGTGATACCAATAGTGCATTATGTGCAATATTGGCTGAGCGCATGGGTGTTCCTGTTATTCATATGGAAGCAGGCAATCGTTGCTTCGACCTGGATGTGCCTGAAGAGAAGAATCGCAAGGTTATTGATGCCATCTCCACTGTTAATATGCCTTACACGGAACAGAGCAAGAAACATTTGGTCAGCGAAGGTGTACCAAGCAGGCGCATCGTGCTCACGGGAAATCCCATCTATGAAGTGATGCAGCACTACGACGCGCAAGTAAGTTCCAGCAAAATACTCAAAAAGCTCAAGCTGAAGTCCGGGCAATACTTCCTGGTTACTGCGCATCGAGCCGAGAATGTGGATCATGCCCCTCATTTGCTGGAGATTATGAAAGGACTGAACCAGGTCGCAGAGGAACACGGGTTGCGTGTGATCTGCAGTATTCATCCGCGTACCGCGATCCGGATTGCGGAGCATCTGCAACTGGAGATGAACCCGCTGGTGGAGTTTCACGAGCCGTTTGGATTCTTCGACTTTGTAATGCTCGAACGTCATGCACGTTGTGCGCTCACGGACAGTGGTACTGTGCAGGAGGAGTGCTGCATTATGGGCGTTCCGACCGTAACCATGCGTCGAACGACAGAACGGCCGGAAACGGTGGATTGCGGCAGCAATGTGGTCTCCGGTCTGGACGCGACACGCATCGCTGATTGCGTAAAAGTCATGACGCAGATGTCTACTGATTGGGATTGCCCGCAAGGTTACAAAGCAACAGATGTATCCGGTAAAGTGGTTAAATTTCTGCTTGGAGGGAAAATGCATGTTTGAAAATAAGCGTATACTCGTGACTGGCGGTACGGGATCATGGGGTTATGAACTTGTGGCTCAACTGCTGCCCCAGCAGCCCAAAGAAATTATTGTATATTCCCGGAACGAGTCCAGCCAAGTGGCTATGAGTCGTGAATTTGAAGACCCACGTCTTCATTTCCGGATTGGAGATATTCGTGACAAGGATGCCTTGACGGCGGCTTGCCAGCATGTGGACTATGTATTTCATCTGGCGGCGCTCAAGCATGTTCCGGTGTGTGAAGACCAGCCGTACGAAGCACTCAAAACCAATGTGATTGGTACACAAAACGTGATTGAAGCTGCGATTGAAAACAAGGTGGAGAAAGTAATCTATATCTCAACTGACAAGGCTGCCAATCCGTCCAACTTCTACGGCATGACCAAAGCGATCGGCGAGAAATTAATTGTATATGCCAACTTGTTACACAGTGATACCAAGTTTGTTACGGTACGGGGTGGGAATGTACTGGGAACGAACGGTAGTGTGGTACATCTGTTCAAGAATCAGATCCGGCAGAAAGGGCAGGTCTCCATCACGGATATGAGCATGACTCGGTTCTTTCTCACGCTGAAGGATGCAATTACCCTGTTATTCAAAGCTTCGGTGGAAAGTGTCGGCGGAGAGATCTTTGTCATGACGATGCCAACCTGCAAAATCGTTGATCTCGCGGAAGTGTTAATTGAGGATTCCGGTGTGGAGAATGTGAGCATTGTGGAACGAGGCATTCGTCCAGGTGAGAAAATCCATGAAATATTGATGAGTGAATTCGAGAGCATGACCACCGTTGTCTACGATGAGCAGTACCTGGTTATTCTTCCTACCCTGGGTATACCAGGTCTGCGTGAACATTATACCAATTGTCCCCCGGTCTCCTTTAACAGCTTCAGTTCTGAACACCAACTGATGACCAAAGAGGAGATTCGTGAAATTCTCAAGCGCGGAGGATTCTTGTCATGAAACTGCTGATACTTGGTGGAAACGGAATGGCCGGCCATATTCTGGTCGACTATTTCCGCCGTCAAGGTGTGCACAGCGTCTTCTACACAACTCGTGATGTAACGGACCCCAATGGTCTGCTCCTGGATGTGAACGACAGCTTCATGGTTGATCGATTGGTAGAAGCGGTGCACCCGGATGTGATTATTAATGCAGTAGGTGTGTTGAACAGCTTTGCAGATGAGGACAAAATTACGGCCTATCATATTAACGGGTTTCTGCCGCATCGTCTGCGGCGGGTTGCGGATACGATTGGTGCACGCCTGATTCATATCAGCACAGACTGTGTGTTCAGCGGGGATCGGGGAGCATACCGGGAAGATGATGTTACGGATGGGACTTCAGCTTACGCCATTACCAAAGCACTTGGTGAAGTTCAGGATGAAGGTCATCTGACGATCCGTACGTCCATCATTGGACCCGAAATTCGGCAAGGCGGCATTGGTCTGATGCAATGGTTTATGTCCCGCACAGGTGAAGTCGGCGGGTATACCCGCGTATTCTGGAACGGTGTAACCACACTTGAGCTGGCCAAATGGGTTGACCATTACCTGGCCTCATCCATTAGTGGTCTGATCCATCTAGCTCATCCAACACCTGTCAGCAAGCATGACCTGCTTGTGTTGTTCAAGCAGACCTGGAATAAGCAGGATGTGACGATTGTACGTGATGACAGTGTTGTGCAGGACCGTACGCTGGTGTCCACTCGCGAGGATGTGAAGACAGACCTGCCGGATTATTCTACAATGCTGAAGGAGTTGGCATTATGGATGGAGCAGAGCTGACGGGCAAGAAAGTACTGATTACAGGCGCCTCCGGTTTTACCGGGCGACATGCTGTATCTTATTTTCGGGAAGTTGGTGCAGTGGTTGCAGCGGTAGTCCGGAGACCGGATGTACATTCATTTGGTAAAGGTACTCAAGTCCATGTCTGTGATCTGAACGATAAACAGCAAGTACGTCATCTGATCAGCGAGGTGCAGCCCGACTATGTGCTGCATCTCGCTGGCAAAAATTCAGTGCCTGATTCATGGTCTGATCCGTTACTGGTCTTGGAGACCAATGTGATGGCCGTGCTGTATTTGCTGGATGCGCTTCGCAGTTGTCCGGCAGCACGAACCGTTATTGTTGGATCGAGGTTAAAATATACGCAGGAACCTGGCCGGATTCCCCAGCCTCCGCACCCATACAGCCTCAGCAAAGCGCTGGAAGAGATGGTGTCCTTGTCGTGGATGTCGCTCTTCGGACAACAGATCATGCTGGCGGAGCCGGGCAATCTGATTGGTGCGGGTCCTTCTACAGGCATCTGTTCCCTGCTTGCGCGCCATGTTGTTGCCTGTGAGCAGGCGGGCAAAACGGAGGCATTCCGTCTGTCCGGACGGGACAATACCCGTGACTTTCTCGATGTGCGGGATGCAGTCAGAGCGTATGCAACCCTGCTGATACAAGGATCCAGCGGTACAGTGTACCCGGTGGTGTCTGGCGTCGAGCGCAGTCTAGGTGAAATTGCAGATCTGCTCTTGTCCATGACAGAAGCGGAAGTCCCTGTTCGCTGGGATGGAGCATCTTCTGGTCCGGACGGTTCGGGGAAACAGGAGGAATTATCACTGCTGCGCAAGCTTGGCTGGCAACCGATGATTCCATTCGCCACATCACTTCAGGATATCCTGAGTGATGTTCGTGCCCAGCAAGGGAGGACGACAAGTTGAATCCGAGAGTATCCATTGTCATTCCATTCTACAACTGCCCTTATGTGCCTCAGGCAATTCAGAGTGCGCTGAACCAGACGTATTCCGATGTGGAGATCGTTGTCGTGAATGACGGTTCCACCCGGCATACAGAGCTGCTCCAGCCTTATCTCCCTTATATTAATGTGCTTGGCAAAAGCAATGGCGGGACGGCTTCGGCACTTAATCATGGTATCCGTCATGCCTCTGGTGATTATGTAGCTTGGCTTAGTTCGGACGATGTTCTTTATCCCGATAAAATCCGTTATCAGCTGGAGTTTATGCAGCGTGAGCATGTGCTCGTCTCTCATACGAACTTTCACTATATCAACGAGCATTCGGCCGTTACCAAAATGCATGGTGGACCTGAACCGATGTCGGATCTGGACTTACTGCGGCGGTTTGTCCACGGCAATCCGGTCAATGGCTGCACGGTGATGATTCGCAAGGATCTGTTCAGCGGAGTTGGGCTGTTCGATGAACTTCTGCCCTACACGCATGATCTGGATCTCTGGATGCGGATTATACTGAATGGTCATCGGTTCCCATACCTGAACGAACCACTTACGGCATATCGGTGGCATGGGGGAATGGGATCAGTTCGTCATGCGGATGTCATCGGCAGAGAAGCATCCATGGTATGGTCGAGATATCGCGATCCGTTGTTGCAGCGTATAGCGGCGCTTGGCGGTTAGCGTAAGGAGGGCAGTTATGAGGCCACAAGGTGGCTGATTGACGCCCTCTTTGCGCAGCATTTTACCCTAAGACAGTAAAGGTGGGGGAAGTCGACTAACGGTTCTTCTATCGGAGGTCTAAGCATCCAAGGTTAGCGACCGAGTTGTGGTGCATCCTGTATCAGATTGAAATGTGCTTCCGCGACACCGCAGATGTCCAATACCGATCGAATGGATTTTCATAAAATATAGGAAAGCAATCGCTATGCAGAGATAAGCGGAGGAAGGGGGCCCCGAATGGAGCCGAAAGTATCGATCGTCATCCCTTTTTATAATTGTGCGTACATCGAGCAGGCTGTTCACAGTGCCATTCACCAGACGTATCCGCATATTGAAGTGATCGTGGTGGATGATGGGTCAACCGAGCATGTGGAGCGGCTAGAGCCATTCATGGATTCTATCCATTATATTCACAAAGAAAACGGTGGAACCGCGACAGCATTGAATGAGGGCATCAAACAGGCAACAGGGGATTACTTTGTCTGGCTCAGTTCAGATGATGTGATGCTGCTGGACCGGGTGGAGAAACAGTTGAAGTTTATGCGCGAGGTCAAGGCTTCATTCTGTCATGGTGCCTACCATTATGTGAATGAGAAGAGTGAATGGTTGGATACGGTGCATCCGGAAGTGGGAAGTCGTCTGGAGATGTTGCAGGTACTGCTGGAAGGTTGTCCGATCAACGGCTGTACTGTCATGTTAGAGATGGATGCATTTGAGCGGTTTGGCATGTTCGATACCGATTTCCGCTACACCCATGACTACGAGATGTGGTTGCGACTGTTTCCGATGTATGAGCTGTTCTATTACAATGAGCCCCTGATGTGTTATCGTCTGCATGATTCAATGGGGACCAAACGTCACTTCAAGGCACTGGTGGCCGAGATGGAACGTGTTCAGGCGAAGCATAGACCTATTTTGTACAATTTGCTCCAGGTCGGTGGGTATTGGAAGTGAAGTGGACGGATGTGCCAATGATGTTTAAAGGGAATAGGTGTTAAATGGACAGGAGAGCACCCCTATGAAACACTTTTTAAGTGTTATAAGTGGTAAGCTCTTTTTTTGCTCTATGAACAGATTCGTGGACAGAAAGGGTGAACGATTGCTGAAGTCTCTGTATAATGAAATGATTCATACACGGAAGGGACTGGACTATGCGCAGATATCAATATCTTAAACCCAACTATTAATAAACTAATGGAGGTAAGAGTATTGATTACAGAGTTACACACAGAACGGTTATATTTGCGAAAAATGAAAGTATCAGATTCAGCCAGCTTGTTTAAGATTTGGTCTGATCCGGATGTTACTGAATTTATGAATGTCAGTCATTTTACGGATGAAAATCAAGCCATAGCCATGATTAATCTTCTGAATGATCTTTCTCAGGATAATAAGGCCATTCGGTTCTCTATCTTTGTGCAACAGTCCAACGAAATCATAGGTTCCTGTGGTTATAATTCACTGGATTTTGACAATCTTAAAGCAGAAATTGGGTATGACATTGCCAGATCACACTGGGGAAAAGGATATGCGACAGAAGCGATCTCTTCTTTGTTAGCTCATGCCTTCTCAACTATGAAGCTGAATCGTATTGAGGCAAAGGTTGACCCCGATAATGTGAATTCTATCAAGCTATTGCAAAAGCTCAATTTCACATATGAGGGCACTCTCAGAGCATACGAGAGGGTAGGCGAAACGTTCAGTGATCTGAATATGTATTCCAAGTTGGCGACAGATTAATAAGATCTTGATTTCCCCCGCGATGGATGAAATAACGTCTCTGGGATTCGTTACATGTCAGACTTTTGTAAAATGGAGTGAATAGCGTGTTCTCGGTCCGTTAGAACACATTTGAAGCGAACAAGGGGTGTCCTCAGTCATTCATATGACATGTGGGACATCCCTTGTACAATATTCCGGCATGTTAAATGAAGACAGCATATAATGGGACAACTTAATCCTTTGAATACATGATCTCCATCGACACAGGATCGGGAAATACATAGCCTTTGGGCAACTTCTGCATCAATTGATTCATGATAGCGTAATCCACGTCGATGTGAGGTGTGGAAACCGGAGTCGAAAACCAGCGATTGTAGAGATCACTCGGTACAAGCAATGTCATATCGGTTGTCCTCCTCTGTAAATAGCTTCCTGGTAGACTTGAAATGTACGCAATCCCATTTCTTCCAGCGAACGATGTTGTTCAGCCCAAGCTTTCGCCGCAGCACCCACTGTTCTCCGAGTAACGTTATCCTCGAGTAATGCATTCAGCAGTTCACGGAGCGAGTCGACATCCTGCGGAGGAACAACCCAGCCTGTACGCCCAGGTTCAACCATCTCAGGCATGCCGGCTGTACCACTGACGATAACAGGTATACCCGCCAGTTGTGCTTCGGTCACGGAGAACGGCTGGGTGTCCTGCAGGCTGGGCTGGACATAGATGTCTGCATGACGCAGGAAGGAAGGAATATTATCGAGTTTGCCCCAGAACACAACATCCGCTCCAATGCCTGCCGCTGTGGCCTGTGCCCGCAACTCATCGGATAGATTGCCTTCTCCTGCGATCCAGCATACCCAATCGGAACGTATACTTTTCAGACTGGCTAGAGCCTTGATTAATACATGAACGCCCTTGATGTATTCGAGCCTTCCGGTAAAGGCAATGACTTTTTTGCCCGCAGGTGGTCGCTGGCGGAACTTCACAGCTGCTGAGGCACGGTAGGCTGGAAGGTCGATAGCATAGGGAATCTGTCTGAACTTCGACTCTGGCACCGCGAGCTCTGTAAGTGTACTTTTGATCCAGTGACTGGACACCAGAATCAGCTCAGACTGTGCTGCACTTCGCTCTTCCAATGAGAGAAAATAACGTCCGCGTTTGGATTGCAGATAGGAGGAGAGAGTAAGTTGCGGGTTGGAATTTTGAGCATCGTAAAAGGCCTCGCGGGCAAGTGCCCCATGATAACTGGTAACCAGTGGGATATTTCGGTTTAAGATGCGTTTTATGGCCACGGCGGCTACGGGATCTTGCGCATGAATTACGTCATAGTGGTCCACCCCCAGATAAGCGGCGGCCATCTCGAAGGCATATCTATTCAGTTCATAATAAGCAAGAAGCGGATCGGCAGTGAATTGTGGCAGATCGGTCGGATTGAGTTTGGCTTGCAGCATGGGCCACACCGTATCCTTGGAGAAAGCGCGGTTCAGATTACGAACATATACCTCGTTTTTGGCACCATTTGTGCCCATGATATCAACCTCTACACCAAGTGCAATTAGCCTGTCGGCCAGTTGTTTAACATATGTCCATATGCCTCCCATATGTGTAAGCTCCCAATACGTAACGAGCAGAACTCTCATAGCTACCCCCTTGTCACGGCCTGAACCAGCCGAGCTTCTATGCTTTTATTCTATGAAAAAAGAGGACCGGAAGGTCGGGCATTTCCGCGTAATTGGTTGAAAATGGGTGAAAGCAAATGACAATAGACAAGGGGAAGCATATCCTATGTATAGAAAGGCTCATACGCCGAAGGAGGGATCTACAGTGGTTATATATGTGCTTAATATTCATGAAAATATGTTACAGACGTTTGTTCCCATTAAATACATGGACGTGGAGTTGGCCTATGTGGGGGGCGAGGAAGGGACGGATGTATTTGTTGGCGGAGCCAGTACTCACGGAGAACTGTACCGACATCTTTTTCATATAAATTCGAATTCGGGGGGAGCGGGCGGTAATCAGGTCATTCATAATCTGGATGTATCTTCCGAGCCTTATGAGCTGAGGATCATCAGCAACAGCTCTTCACCGAATCATCTGGTTATTCGCATGTATTATAGAAGTATTCACGGGCAGACATTGGGCATACTGTCAGAATATCAGATGATGAAGCTTGCAGATTGATATGGACATAATTGAAAATTCATGATTAACCAACGTGTGGAGCAGGGAAGTGCCTGTTCCATTTTTTTATATTGCATCCATAGTAGAAATTTCTGAAAAAATAGCTTGACAGCAAAGGTATTTTCATTAGAATTAGATCAGTGTTAAACGAAAGTTTAAAACGACGATTTAAAACGATAGTTTGAAATCAGTCGAGAGAATATAGGCTTAGTGAGACGCAGGCAGCAGCCTGTGATCTGCTGGCCGGAAAAGAGAGTGGAGAACGTGAAAGAACAAACAGCAGTATCACAGGAGCCGGCAGAGTTTTCGATTAAAACCATTATTTTGCCACTCCTGTCTATTATCGTCGGAATGATCATGGTTATTCTGGACAGTACCGTTGTTAATGTGGCCATTCCGAATCTCGTTCAATATTTCGAGACGGATCTTAAGACCATCCAATGGACGGTTACGGGATACACCCTGGCTTTGTCTGCGGTTATTCCACTGGCAGGCTGGTTAACTGATCGTTTCGGTGCCAAAAGAGTATTCCTGTTCACGATTGCGATGTTTACCTTGGGTTCTGTGTTATGCTCCATTGCCCAATCACCTGAGCAATTAATCATTTACCGTGTCATTCAGGGCCTTGGGGGAGGCATGGTTGCTCCTATTGGTATGGCGATGGTATTTCGTCTGGCACCTCCTGAACGAAGAGGTTCCATCATGGGTATGCTCGGAATTCCCATGCTGCTTGCCCCTGCACTGGGCCCGGTATTGTCCGGTTGGTTTATTGAATCACTGAGCTGGCACTGGATCTTCCTGATTAATCTGCCGATTGGTATTGCAGCTTTCATTCTATGTATCAAATTTTTACCTGATACAGATCGTGGACGCACGCCTGCACTGGATCTGCTCGGTATGATTCTGGCGCCAATTGCGTTTTCGATGCTTGCCTATGGTGTGAGCGAGGGTGGAACGAGCTGGACATCTGCAACAACACTGACTGGTGTAATCGTAGGTGGTGTGGCGCTCATCTTATTCATTATTGTAGAACTTCGTCATCAAAATCCATTGCTTGAACTCCGGGTATTCAAATCATCTGATTTCTCACGGGGAATTATTCTCGCATGGGTGTCACAAGTGGCGCTGTTCGGTGCGATGATCCTGATCCCGCTTTATTTGCAGCAGATCAAAGGGTACACTGCATTGGAAACGGGATTGATTCTGCTTCCGCAGGCTCTGGCTTCCGGAGTGGGCATGCCGCTTGGTGGTCGGTTGTTTGATAAAATTGGTGCTAGACCTCTGGCCTTCGTGGGTCTGGGAATTATCTCGGGAGCCTTGTTTATTCTCTCCTCCATCACGGCAGAGACAGGTCTTGGCCTGATTATCACGGCTCTTGTTATGATGGGTCTGGGTATGGGCTTGTCCATGATGCCACTCAATACTCATGTATTGAATGCTGCACCGCGTAAGTTGGTTGGACGGGTTACACCGCTCACCGCTGCTGCACAGCAAGTGGTCGTGTCCTTTGCGGTTGCAGGGCTTACAGGTTTCCTTACTTCAAGAATTGCAGACAATACAACAAGTACAGAGCCGACCGCTATAGTTCAAGGTCTGGTGGGTGGCTTCAATGATACGTTCTTCCTGGCCGCTTGTATTGCATTGTTCGGATGTTTGCTCAGTCTGATTCTGCGCAAACCAAAACCGATGCCGGAACAAGAACTTCAAAATGGCGACAAGCCTGATCCCGCGATGATGATGGGACACTAAGACTTTTTATAAACCATAGTAAGGCAGTTCAGAGAATCTTGCTGAACTGCCTTTTTGCTATGCTCAATGGAAAATTCGCAGTGCTGTCATCATTTCACGGAAAGAAATGGCATATCGATCGGGTGAGAAAGACAAGCTCATATGCTGTCTGCCATGAATGCGGATATATTCCCGCAGTTTCTTGTTCTTCATGAGGTCCCTTGCTTCGGCTACGGCCGCCTTTACATCTCCAATTGGATAAAACTTTCCAGTCTTATTATGTGTGATAAATGAGCGCACACCATCTGAATCTGTGCTGAGCACCGGGCAGCCACAGCTAATGGCTTCAGCGACGGCATAGCCGAATCCTTCTAACAGGGAAGTGGATAACATGATCCCCCCTGAAGCGGCAATCATCGAATAGTATGCAGGCATCTGAGAATGAGGAACATTAATGAAGATGCCAATCCGATCCTCAAGCCCGTATTCTGCCAGCATGTGTCGGAACATGACTTCATCTTCTGGATTAGCCAAAGTAGGATCATGGAATAACCATAGTCTGGCTTGCGGATTTTTTTTGATGATTTCTCTCGAAATGATTAGATATTCACGCCAGTTTTTGTTGTGTTCAAGTCGTCCTACCCAAGCCAGCACCGGATAGGGTGGGGTATCCACCGAGATCGGTGCAAAGGTGTCCGTATCCAGCATATTGGGAATAACAAATCGATGAAGCCAAGGACAGATATGAATGAACATATCCAGCAGGTGGTCTGTGGGGGGGATAACGGCAGCGTCGCAATGGGCTTGAAGGTAAGGTACACCCATCTGTATCGTTTCCAGGGCCTGATCGCGTGTTCCAAGCCCCTGCGCCTCAAAAATAATTCTTCCTGTATAGCCAAGTGCTCTCAAGCGGCCGGGCATAGCGATGTCTGAAGTGGCGATGATGGCATCATAATGATGAGTATGAATGATGTGATGGATATCTTCGTCACTGGATGCGGTGAAAATGGGTGTATCACTGTTGTTCTGCAATCCCGAGCCTGTGTTGAGATACAATAGGTGCGCTTCAATGCCATGGCGTTTCAGAACAGCGGTGCGCAGTCGGTTTAACGTATCCACGCCACCGCTTGGAACATAAAACGTGAATAATACTTTCACACGATTCACCCTCTGACTTTTGGTCAGGAGCACATTCTCCTGTACTCTATGTTACGTTGGCTTGAAGTATAGGGTGTGGGTGTTGTTCAGGGTGTTCACATTTTGGACAAATTTTTTTAAGCTTTCTTTTAAGTGACATTAAGCTGAGGTTAGGATAGATCACGTATTATACAAGGAACTTCCCGTGTCGATCATCTAAGCAAGAACGATGGTGCACGGGTATTTTAACGGGAAAGGATGAATGATGTGCTCGAAGTGAAACAGGTCAGCAAAGTTTACGAAGGGCAGCGCGGCGTACATCAACTGGATTTCACCATGGAACGTGGTGAAATAGTCGGGTTTCTCGGTCCTAATGGTGCCGGAAAAACAACAACAATGCGTATGATTACGGGCTATCTGCATCCAACGGCGGGTTCCATCTTGGTGGATGGGGTATCGGTGCATGAGCAGGGTCAGCGTGTTCGTTCCAAGATTGGGTATCTGCCTGAAACTCCCCCACTGTATCCGGATATGACGGTGCAGTCCTATCTTAAATTCGTAGCAAATTTGCGAGATGTTCCGGCACGTGAAGTTAAGCTGCGGGTCAGTGAGATGGTTAGCAGATTGGGACTTCAGGGTCGGGAAAGACAAATGGTACGTGGGTTATCCAAAGGATACAAGCAACGCCTCGGGCTGGCAGGAGCCATTATTCACAAGCCGGATCTGCTGGTCCTGGATGAGCCAACATCGGGCCTTGATCCAAATCAGATTATCGAGATCCGAGATCTGATTCGGGAACTGGGGCAGAACCATACGGTGCTGCTTAGTACGCATATTTTGCCTGAAGTGAGCACACTCTGTAATCGAATGTTGATTATTAATCAGGGACAGCTCGTGCTGGATGGTTCACCTCAGCATTTCGGATCAGCTATGGGGGATGAGTTCAAGGTGTCGATTGAAGTGAAGGCCACTGCGGAGCAATTACATAATGTGCTGACACCATGGGAGAAGGTGCGGAGTGAAGTTATTCAAGCATCAGATGCGAATACCACCAAAGATACTTCATTTACTTCAGCTTCAGCGACTACGGTTAAAATGCTTCTTACTGGAGAGAACTCGGAAGATTTCCGGGAGGAGCTATTCTACCTTTTGTCCGGTGCAGGATTGCCGATACTGGAGATGAAAAAGGAGAATCTCAGTCTGGAGCAAATCTTCCTGAAGCTGACCACAACCGAGGCAACAGACACAGACGCAAATTCGGCAGATGTGGATAAGGTTGCTGACGCAGAGATGGATCAGGAGGACGTATCTTCGGACAACGACTTGTCGAGTATATCGGGAACATCACTGAGTCCATCAACGGATGCTTCGTCCCATTCCAGCAAAGGGGAGGACTCCAAATGAGACGAATGATGGCGATATGCAACAAAGAGCTGCAAGCTTATTTTTTGTCTCCGACGTCCTATTTTGCTTTTGCCGTATATGTACTGATGACCAGTTTGCTGTTCTACTCCAGTTTCGTATATTACCAGCCGAGTATTGTCGATTATCGACTCGTACTGGGAGATACGTTATCCATGCTGCTGTTTGTCGTGCCCTTATTAACGATGCGGCTTGTTGCGGAGGAATTCAGACAAGGAACGGATGAATTGTTGCTGACTTCCCCGGCACGTATAACAGAAATTATTTTTGGCAAATACCTTGCTTCTCTGGCCATTCTGGTCGTGCTCATCCTGTGCAGTCTGGTGTACCCTTTCATCATGTCGTTCTATGGAACATTGGATATGACGACGGTATGGATGTCTGCGCTGGGTTTATTCTTCCTGGGCGGAAGCATGATGGCGATTGGACTGTTCGCTTCCACGTTATCCCAGCATCAGATGGTGTCTGCGGTGGCGGGTTTTATTATTTTGCTCGTTTTGTGGATGCTTGATTCATTCGCAGGTAATACAGGATCTGCTTTGCAGCAGTGGCTCGATCCGTTTGCCCTAACTAATCGGTTTGACAGCTTCATGAAAGGCGTGCTTAGCGGACCGGATATATTGTACTATGTCACACTTTCAGGTGTGTTTCTGCTGTTAAGCATTCAAATTGTGGAACGGAAGCGGTGGAGGTGAGAAGATGAAAAAATGGTTAAGTCATACCAACAGTACCGTGCTGTCTGTAGCGGTGATTGGCATCTTTATTTTGCTGACACTGTTCCTGAATTCACTTGGCGGCTTCCAGCTCGATCTGACCTCGAACAAACAATACACGTTGTCTGACCAGTCCCTTACTGCGATCAAAGACGTGAAGGATGACGTCAACATTCTGGTGTTAACCGTCGAAAATGCCAACAACACCGTGCTGAACCGTGAAGTCACGGATATGGTGGAGGAATACACGAAACGTAACAGCAAGTTGAAATTAAAACAGTATAATCTGACGCAGGAACCTGCACTTGCATCCAAATACGGCATAACAGGCAGCTCCATTGTGCTGGAGCAGGGAGATCAACACAAAGTGATTGATATCGCCAGTTTGTTCACCGCGACAGGTGACGGCAGTGACGGATCCTATCAGTTCACAGGTGAGGAAAAGCTGACACAGGCGCTCATGAATATGTCATCCACCGAGATGCATAAAATGGTCTTTCTGACCGGACATGAAGAGCTGAGTCTCGATCAGATGACTACGCTGCAATCCTCTTTGGAACAAAACAATGTGCAGACGGAAGAATTGCAGCTGAATCAGGCTGGGAAGGTTCCGGAAGATGCAGATGTGCTTGCCATCATAGGTCCACAACGTGATCTCAGTGATGCAGAAATGAAGGCCATTCGTACCTATCTGAGTAATGGAGGCAAGCTGTTATTATCCCTCGGATTCGTAGAAGATATGAAATCCAGTTGGAAAAACATCGATGCCCTCATGGCAGACTATGGTGTCGTTGATGAGCATGCGGTGATGGTGGATAATCAACAAGCCAGTACGATGGGACCACTCTGGGTGGTACCGGAGTATGGTACACATGCAATTACGGACAAACTTGCTGCAAGCCAATTGTACCCGATGTTGTCGCTGTCGATTGCGTTGACCAGCAAAGAACAGGATAAATATACCCTTTCACCATTAATTCATTCTTCGAATGACAGTTATGGGGAGACGAATATCGGCGGCTTATTGCAAAATGAAACAACCAATGATGCTGAAGAGGACATTCAGGGGCCAGTGGAATTAGGGTATGCAGCCGATACGACGGATGGCAAACCGAAGGCGGTTATTCTGGGCTCGTCCATTTTCATGCAGGATTCGGAAATTGCGAATGGCGGAAATAGGGACTTTATTTTGAATACCGTAAACTATTTGAGTGAGAAAGAAAATGGATTGACGATTCGTCCACGGGTACAAGCCGGGTATGAGACGGCATACCTGAATGGCGAACAGGCCAGAACGATTTTCTTCGTGGCTATTGTAGCATTCCCACTCATCTTTGTGATTATCGGTGTACTCTTATGGTGGAGGCGCAGACGGGTATGAGAAAATGGGTCCCAACAATTCTAGTGGTCATTGTACTCATTGTGGGCTGGGTGTACGCGGCCAGTCAAAATTATTTTCGGGAAGAAGAAGCGGTGCAAGCCAAGTTGCTCGGGATTCAATCCGAAGATATTCAATCCATCACAATACATGACACAACCGTAGAAACATCCGGTGCAGCAGCATCTTCGACTTTGACGCTTGAAAATGGCGTATGGCAGATGGTTGAGCCAAAAGCCTATCCTCTGAATGGTTATAGTGTTAGCAGTTGGCTAGATGCTCTGAGTGGTGCGAACCAGGAACTGGTGGTGGAAGAAGCGCCGACAGATCTGGATAAGTACGGATTAGGAACAAATGCTACACGTATGGATATCAAACTCAAAGATAATCGGGAGATCAAACTGGCTATTGGTGGCCAGCTTCCAGCAGATGACGCACGATATGTGCGCGTAGATGAAGGTCCCGTAGTTGCCGTACAGACAGAGGCGATTACCAACATAGCTTTGTCTCGTCGTGATCTGTTGGATACTACACCTTTCAACATGGATGAGACAAATGTTGGATCTCTGGAGTGGGAAGGTGAAGCAGCTACCTGGATGTTAACATCGACATCGGAGAACGGTGCTGCAGAGCAGACCTGGACACTGAATGGAAAAACGATTGAAGCCACAGACGCCGTATCTCTTATTGGTAAAATCAAAAACCTGTCGACAGCAGATGATGTGCGCAAAGCTTCCGAGCTGAAAGGTACTGTTCCACGATTCACCCTGTCTGTTGAACAGACGGTCAATGGGCAACAAGTTAGAGATGTGTATCGGGGACTTACCGTACCATCCGCACCGGATCAGATCTGGGTCATTACGCCGGATGGTCAATGGGCATATGCCATGGAGACGGCGAGTCTAACGGAAGCCGAGAAATTCCCGGATACAATTAAGGCATCAACAACTGCTACGGAAGATAAGTAATTCAAAAGACAAGTAATATCTATTTTTAAATAAATTCAAGTTACATGGAGACAGTACTGCGAACAAGCAGTACTGTTTTTTTATTTTATAGCGAAGACCTTACGGTTCACAGTTCAAAATCCAAAGACCAATAAGCAAAGAGCAAAAACCGAGCACCCAAATCTACAGGGAAAGGTACCATATCCTTTCAGCATATCGGTACGTACAGAAGTGCATCCTATCTTTGTGACCAAAACCAACATACATTGGAGGATGAGTACATGCCAGCAGTCAAAAAGGCAACAGCTATTACGTTATCATTGTCTACTGCAATCTTTGTAATGGCCGGTTTGACAGGATGTGGCACGAATCGGGATACCAACAATCTTCATACGCAAAGCGTTCGTCAGCAAGCGAGCGGCATTAACCGTTATGGTGTGGAAACGAATGGCATGGATGGCATCCGTGCGAAAAGTTATCGCATGCATAATGTCACCGACCTGAAATCCAGTGAAGAGTTGGCAAAGCGCATCGCGGAGATGAAGGAAGTTAAATCCGCCCGTGTCATGTTAACGGATCGTAATGCTTATGTCGCAGTTCGTTTGGCAGATGGTCATGCAGGCAAGTTGGAAAGCAAGTCCAACGGTCGTACAAGCATGCTGGATGGAACGATGCGTAATCATGCCAGTGATACCATGCGTGGGGGCAACATGAATCACGATATGGGTGGTATGCGTGTGAATGGCGGTACGGGCACAATGTCTCCGTACAGCACTAGCGGAATTGCTCCAGGGCTGAACACGAATTCAGCAACGGATCGCAGCCATATGGGGAATGACCGCAGCATCTATGGAACCATGGGCACAGGTACAATTGGCATGATGCGTGGTCTGACAAACGGCGGCAAAGCACGTGGGACGGACGATGGGCATTATGGTATGAAAAGTGAAGGACAACGTGTAGATAGCACGGATGATAACACATCAGCTGAGATTAAAGGCAAGATTTCAGCCAAAATCAAGCAGTTTGCACCGAACATTGAGAATGTATATGTATCAGCCAATCCGGAATTTGTGGAACATGTGGAGAACTATGCCACAGATATTCGTAATGGTAAGCCGGTCAGCGGCATGATCGATACGTTCCAATCGATGGTGGAGCGCATTTTCCCAACGAATGGAGCAGGTATGAATCACCGCGATGGCATCCTTGACGATGGCCTGATGAACCGTAATCACAACGGTGGGGTCATGAACCGAATGAACCGGTAGATCTTAAGACAGTTGAACAAGTATGCCTTTGCGCAGATGGTAACATCCGCTGCAGAGGCATGTTTGTTTTAATGATCGGTAATTCAAATGTTTGATTACATATGCCACTACACAGATTCTTTTGGGACAATAAAACACATAATTCCTGCCCATTTTTCTTATAAAACTGAACCAACGCCCTTGATCTGACATAAGATGAGTTGACTGTATCCCCTTAACCTTGTTACACCAACACAACCCGAGCAAGGAGGGGTGAACATTGAAGGGTATCGATCATAAAAGCAAATTTTTGTTAACCCACCGTGAACGCGAAGTATTCGAATTACTGGTTCAAGACAAAACAACGCGTGACATCGCAGGGCAGTTATTCATCAGCGAGAAAACGGTGCGTAACCATATTTCGAATGTGATGCAGAAACTCAATGTTAAGGGTCGTTCGCAGGCAGTTGTCGAGCTGATTAAGCTTGGAGAGCTGAAGATTTAGTTGCGGATTACAGTTAGGATTAAGTAGCAGCATGAAAGCCTTTCTCTATTCTTTGTCATGAAGAATGGGGCAAGGCTTTTTTGCTGGTATGGACCATGGATTGAGGGAACTAACAATAAATTGAGGGAATATCCGAAACGTAGCATCGCTTGTTTTCATTGTTTTAGTAGACCATAATGATTACATATATCAAGCAGATGAGATTGTAGGTAAGGCTTGAAAGTGAAACAATGGTTTGGACAAATTGGGTTTGGGATTTTTTTGTACTACATCTATATAAGTTAAACTACATATTTACACTAGAACGGAGAGGGCAGAAATGACCTGAAGAAGCGGAGCGTTCGCCTTTATCCGCAGATTTCCACTTATATAAAAGTGATTCAAGAAATCTGGGGATAACAGCGATCAGAAGGTTATTCTGTCAGCGAAGTGGCAAGTGTAACGATTCGGTATTCTTATATAAAACATGAAAGGATGAGCTGAATGGAACGTTTCTTAAATGAATTCGAAGACCAATTTCGAGCGGGTTTTCTACCCGATCTGGAACAGACGCTGGCTAAGGTGCAACATGAGAAAGTATATGCTTGTGCATTTGGAACGGACAGTGATTGGGTAACGCTGTTTATGGCGGTGAATACCGAGGAATCCCTGGCAGCGCACATTTCGAGAATGAAAGAGCAAGGGCTGTGCGACAGTGAGGAGGACGAGATCTATTACCGATGGGGCTGCTCCGAATATCAGTATGGCGAGGATACGCACTTTAACCATATCAGCCGATTGTTGTATGCAACTGAGGAAGTTCAGGCGTATAAGGATGAGATCATTCGAATCATCGCCAAAGTTGTGAATGAGACAGCGGATGACGTTTTTGCTCGATATGGACAAAGCAAAGCAGACATTACGTTCTTCGTTTCTCTCTCAGATGACGATCTGGCGGAGGAGATTGAGAATCAATCGGTTCATCACATGACTGTACCCGGCTTAGTCAGCACGTTCCTAAAACGATATGATGACATGAATTAGAACGAGTTAACTTGAGTTGAGGTTTGAGTTAAATGGAAATTGAATGAAAACGAATTGAATTTTAATACCGCGAAAGTCTTTCCTATTTCTTTATCTAAAGAAGGGAAGAGGCTTTTTTGTTTTAGCATGAAAAAATGAAACAAACGAATTCATATCACTTTATCACGTACTGATTCCTATTCATTCGAATAAACGTCCTCCAGCTTTTCTTTGAAAATGGCTGATAAAAGAGCTGCTCCAGTTCTTCGAACTGTGCTTCATTCAGATGAAGATGGAGCGCTCTTTTCGCTATTTTGGCGGCAGGCGTGGAAGAAGATTTCCGCCCGCCAGCTTTTCGTTTGATCGGAATATGAAATTGCAGCAGATCTTCGAGCTGATTCCAGCCTTCCCAACTGAGCCTACCTCCGCGTTTCCAGTCGATGGCATAGAGGGCATAATAGGCATGTCCTTCTGTTTGTTTGGTAGCAATAATCCAGATGGAAGGAATAAATTTTTTCCGTTGTCTTCGATTCATTGAATGGCTCCTTCTTTTAATACGATCATATCTCGATTCTCAATATAAAGGATACTCACTATGTGTATCAAGCAGGTGAGTGTCTATACACGTTCAGTATCATTGCGAAAGTCGTGAGAAATTGCTCTTGATTTGCAGGATCGTCTTGATTAGAATGAAGTTATAAAAATCATTTTCTTATTTATTTAAAAATATATAAAAATAATTTTCATAAAAGTGAGGTCCTTATGGCAGCCATATTACGTGCGTTGCAGCAAGAACTGAATAATCTTCCGTCTCAGGAGCGACGTATTGCCGAAGTCATTATGCAATCTCCATCGGATATTCCCGGCTGGACGATTAGTCATCTGGCAGAGCAGAGTGGCACAAGTGCGGCGACGGTGACCCGCTTTTGCAAGTCGTTTCATTTCAAAGGCTTCCCCGATTTCAAAATGAAGCTCGCCGCAGAATTGTCACACGCATCTGATGAAACAGCGTATCAGGATATTGTAGCGGGCAATTCACTATCCAAAATTGTTGAAGCTATCGAAGCTAACCACCTCGCGTCTATTGCTGATACTACCCGTTTGCTGGATTTGGGCAGATTGGAGCAGGCGGTGCAATTATTGTGCCAGGCTCGCCGTATTGATCTGTACGGTGTGGCGACCTCGTCGATTGTTACACAGGATTTCTATCAGAAATTGGTGCGGATTGGCAAAAGTTGTACTGCTTTCTCAGACTCACACATGCAGATCACATCCGCATCTTCGCTCGCTGAGGGAGATGTGGCGATGGCCGTATCCTATTCAGGCGAAACACCCGAAACCATTGATGCGCTGCATTGTGCCAAACAGGCCGGAGCTTCTACGATTTCACTGACTTCCTATGGAAGTAATACACTCGCAACGGTATCCGACATTCCACTGTTCACCTCTTCTCTGGAGGAAGGCATGAGACGTGGAGATATGGCTTCCCGCATTGCACTGCTGCATGTGGTCGATATTTTGTTCACAGGCATGGTAAGTGCCGACTTCGACCGTTTCATCCCCAGATTGGAACAATCCTATCACAACGTGCAGTCCTATCGCGTACAACACAACGGAGGTGCTTAAACAGATGAATATACGTATTTTTGAAAATGAAGAAGATTTGAATGCCACGGGTGCAGGAGTCATCGCCAGTTTATTGCAGACCAAACCACGTGCAGTCCTCGGACTTGCAACGGGAAGTTCGCCTGTAGGCATATATAAACAACTTATTACGTTGTACCAGAAGGGACTGGTCAGCTTCTCGCAGGCTTCTTCATTCAATCTGGATGAGTATGTCGGACTTCCAACAGAGCATCGCGAAAGTTACCGCAGTTTCATGAACGAACAATTATTTCATCATATCGATATAGATCTTGCCAGAACGCATGTGCCTGATGGTCAGGCTGCCGATCTGGAACAGGAATGTAAGTCTTATGAACAGCGGTTGGATGATCGTGGACCAGTAGATCTGCAACTGCTGGGCATTGGACATAATGGTCATATTGGCTTCAATGAACCGGGAACCGAACTTACAGGACGAACGCATGTCGTGGATCTGAAAGAAGAGACGCGAAAGGCAAATGCACGTTTCTTCGACAGCATCGATGAGGTTCCGGCTCAGGCGATTACGATGGGTGTCGGTACCATTTTGAAAGCCAAACAGATTCTGCTCATAGCCCGTGGCGAGGAAAAAGCCGATATTATTCGCGAAGCTTTTATGGGCCCAATCACAACGGCCTGTCCTGCATCGCTGTTGCAATGTCATCCAAATGTGGTGGTGTTGCTGGACCGTGCAGCAGGGAGGCTGGTGAGATGACCGGAGCGAATAGCCATGAACCTGGGAGCCAGCGTGATGAAAATATTTCTCTTCTTCGGGGCAAGCTGCTCCTTTCCAATGAGATATTGGAAGACGGTGTATTAGCCTGGAGGGATGGAAAAATCCTTTATGCTGGGATACCGGAAGGTCTGCCTGAACAGATTCGGCGAGAAGCTTTGCCGCTGTCTGTACCGGACCGTAGTCTCATTGTGCCTGGATTCATTGATATCCATGTGCATGGTGGGAACGGAGAAGACTTTATGGACGCTAGCCCCGAGGTGTTGGACAAGATCACTTCTTTTCATAGTACACAGGGCACAACAGCGATGCTTGCGACTTCGATGACCGCTCCGAAAGAGCGACTGGACAGCGTACTTGCTGAAGTGGACCGCTACCGTTCCGGTGAGATGCCATATGCACAGCTTGAGGGTGTACACCTGGAAGGTCCGTTTTTCAGTCCGAAATGGCCTGGTGCGCAAAATCCGGAACATATCATTCTGCCTGATGTATCCTGGCTTGAAGCATGGGAGAAGCAATATCCCGGTCTAATCCGTCAAGTTACGTTGGCACCGGAACGTGAAGGCGCACTGGAAGTCATCTCATGGTTGCGTGAACGGCGGATTACAGCGGCACTCGGCCACACCGATGCGACCTATGAAGAGGTCGAACGGGCAGTGGAAGCCGGACTTCATCATGCGGTGCATACGTTCAATGCGATGACACCGCTGCATCACCGGCTACCGGGAGCTGCCGGAGCCGTGCTGAGTGATCCACGCATCAGTGCTGAGGTGATTGCCGATGGTATTCACGTACACTCTGCGGCGATCTCAATCCTCGCTCAATTGAAGCAACATAACGATCAACTGGTGTTGATCACAGATGCCATGTCTGCCGCGGGACTGGATGACGGGGAATACAAGATCGGCGACCTGCCTGTAATCGTGAAGCATGGCGAGGCCAGACTGAAGGACGGCGGCGCACTGGCGGGAAGTACACTGACGATGATTCGCGGTTTCCGTTACCTGGTGCAGGAAGTGGGCTTGAGTCTGAACACTGCATCACGTGCAGCAAGTCTGACCCCCGCACGCCTGCTGGGTATTGATCACCGAACAGGTTCCCTGGCTCAAGGAAAACAGGCAGATATCGTTTTGCTGAATGCGGAGCTGGATATTGAGGGTGTGTGGGTGAAGGGCAGACGGGTCGGCGAGTAAATTGTAGCGTGGATTTGTTTGCAGAGAGGCAACACCTTGCACAATATGTTAAAATAGATCTCAAAAAGACGGGATCTGCGGATCACGCATAACGGAGGCGTGAAACATGGAACGTAACGCTATGCTCGAAAATGATCCGTTCATCGCAGTGTTGGCGGAGAAGTTGCACATACACGGATACTATGCCTTTTATGGCGAGCATTACAATGAGACCGATATGGAGCAGTACCGCAAGCATCTGTTCACATCATTCAGCAACATCGTGTGGGTAGAGCTGGATATACGCAAAAAGTATATGATTGTCGATCATCGTGGACGCAACACGGTCATGAAACTGATCGAAGGAATGCTGAACACCCGCAGAACACTGCGGGCGAATCAGGCCATGGCGGGGACTGATACTTCTGGCGTCCAGCAGGAAATCGCACACTTATCCAAGCTTGTGCACATGCTGAAGTTTACATCATTTCGCACATAAGCAAATTATAGTAAATGGCTCTCCTAAGTAGTCTTTTCCAAAGGGACGCTTGTTCTAACGAACCTGCGAAGTCTTATTTCAAAGATTTTGCTGTCATATAAAATGTAACGAATCTCAGACACGCTATTTAATGAAAATGAGCGATATTACGTTACAGAACTATGTTTATACTCAAAATAAGGCGGCTACGATTCGTTAGATTCTCAAACCTGCGAAATTTCGAGCAATAAGGCTTGTGCGGTTCTTTAGACGACAGTTGGCAATCTCGATGTAGATTATGTGTGTGGCTCCATACTCAACGAAATAGAGATTTCTGTCATCACTGACGGAAATCTCTTTTTGCCTTATAAATCGACTCTTCAATTCAGCAACAACCATATTCCCCAAGATTCACTCATTGACTCGTTCACGGGAATACAAGCTTCTGTAGTTCACTCCTCTAGTAACTCATGTAGTAATTCATTTAGTAACTCATCCAACCATTCCTTCATTCGTCTTATGTTATGTCTGAATCCCCATCCTAAACAGTTATCTAAACGAAGTCACAAAACTACTGAACAGCGTCCGGACATCATACTGATACTGGTTAATCGGCTCAATCGGACGGTTCTCTCCAAGAAGGGTGTAGACGGCGATACGTGCTGCCCGGACCGAATATTCCTCGGTGAATACCACGTCATCGGGAATTTCGCAGAATTGGCTAATAAAGGCCAGGTTGGTGGAGTCCTCAGGCACAACTTTCGGTCTGTCACTGTTCAGTCTAGGCATGAATTGGGCAGTGATGTAGGGCATCATGCAAGGAATGCAGTTGGCGGTAGCCATGATCGCCTCTTGATGCTCTTGAAAATGGAGATGGCAGATCAACTCCTGCATAATCTCTTCTCCGGTGCAATCGCTCATTTTTTTCTTCACATAGTCACCTACGTTATCCGGGTACAATCCGTAACCCCAGAACACCTTGACATGCTCGGGCTGACCGCGGAAATGCGGCTGGAAAGCCAGAACGACAGACATAAACCAACTGGAATCCTTGAACGTAACCAGAGCGCCGGTACCTGCCCGGTTACGTGTGAATTTCCCCATCAGATCAAAGAAAACCGAATCCTGGAAGGTGACCGTAAACGACTCCCATTTGGACTCATGCACATGATCATTAAATGAAGAAGGATTGCCCAGCATCGGTTTCTTGGCGGCAATGTTCTCCCACAGCTTCCATGAGCTGCCCTTGCCGTTCAGCTTCGGTGCGGAAGTCATGGAGCCAAGGTCGGCCCCTTCGGTCATCGAGCCATTGGTGACAATGACCAGATCGCCTTCGTCGATGTCAATGACCTCCTCTTTACCTCCCTTGAGCACATGCATCCGACTCACCGTAATGCCCTCGCCGTCTTTGAAGTCCAGATCCGTGACGGTACATTTCAGCGTGAAATCTACGCCAAACGGTTCCAGATAGTTATACAGTGGCAGGATGATCGAGTCGTACTGGTTGAAGGGTGTCCGAGTGACACCTTCCAGGGTTTGAATTCTCGGGAATTCGTGAAAAAAGCGGAGCATGTATCTTTTGAATTCCACGGCGCTATGCCAAGGTTGGAAGGCGAAGGTGGTCGCCCACATATACCAGAAGTTCGTTTGGAAAAAGTGAGGACCAAACCAGTCGTTGATTCGCAGTTTACCCAGCGTGTCTTCAGGAGTAATAATCAGCTTGCCCATCGCCAGACGATCGGCCATATCAAAACCCATGGAGAGCACATCTTCGACCTTGCCGTCACGGTTGATGAGCCGCGCATTGGAATGGGTGGGATTGGCATCGTCAAATTCGGTAATTTCCTGTCGGACAGATATGCCCGGACGGTCGATGGAAGGAATGGAAGCCAGCAACTCCCACAGATTCTCATACGCCTCGTCATTGAGCATTCGCCCGCCGCGGATGATATATCCTTGATCGGGATTACCAGCCCCATCATTGCTACCACCGAGAATCGGCATTTCTTCGATAATGTGAATGTGTTCTCCTGGAAAGCCACAATCTCTGACTAGATAAGCTGCACCCGCCAAAGATGCAATACCGCCGCCTACAAAATAGACCTGTTTATTACCGTGTTCTTTCTTCACGATCATTCGCCTCCAAAAGGTTCTGTAATCACATCCCTAATGTAAACCTTGAAGGTCACGTAAGGTATGATCAAAAGAACTGGAGTGTCCAATTTTTGGTCACTTTTGAAAAAGTGTCTAAAGATTATGCTTAGATCACATGTAAAAAAAGCCGCTCATCCTTAAGAGGGTGGCAGCTTATCCTCATACCTGTGCAATGCCCTCAGGACATTGCCTTCGATCAGCTCACTGAGCTTCTCGATAATTTGTTTTGGCGGTTCTTGCATGTTACCCCTCATCCACTGAATGATCAGCCCTGTGAAGGCCAGGGTATAGAAGTTGGCGACGAACTCTTTATCTTCACTGCGGACCCTTATCCCACAGGCCAGCTCATCAATAACACCCATAATCAGATCATGGGTTACTTCATAGAGGTATGTATCCAAGTGGGTGCGCCCGAGCGAGTCAAGTGTATTGCAGCAGAATGATTTATTGTTCTCGATGTAACAAAAGATTTTATAGAATCCGTCCGTCCATGTGCTGTAGCTTCGGTACTCGGTAAGACTTTCCACCGCTTCAGTCTGATAGATCCATCCAAGCAGCGCGTAAATATCCTGAAAATGATAATAAAAGGTTTGCCGGTTCAATCCGCAATGATCAACCAGATGTTTGACCGTAATCTTGTTCAGTGGAATATGCTCCATCAGTGATTTAAGCGAGTGAGCTAGCGCATGTTTGGTTAGGTGAGAAGCAGACACAACAATCACCTCATCATTCGGATTAGCTTGCCGGGGCATAACAGGAGGTAAACACCCCATGGCCAAAAGTCCCGCAGCGAAGTCACTTAACATAACCAGGTCAAAACGCAAGAATCCCGAAAGATCCTCCCATTCAAATATCCCCGTGGCTGACCACCCTTGTAATGAAGCAGGGCACCTATAGCTATCAACGACATTTGTTACCCGATCCGCACCATGACTCCAGCAGGGGATATTCTAGATATCAACCGTCCCAAACAAACCTCCAAAGGGCACCGCTTGTCTTGTCACTATCAAAACCCTTAAAAGTTAGCCCAGTTAACCCTCATTAAAATCAGTCACAATAAAAGCAGCCAAGGTAAAAGCCTGAAACCTAGTGAAGGAGACGTAATTAATCTAATAAAACGGCTGATAAGGTCGCGTATATTATCTCTATAACACTAAACCATTAAAAGCGGGACCCCGTCTATAAAATTAGTCATAGGAAGAACGATAACGAAGTTATCGAGAAAAAAATCGAAAAAATCGAAAAACTGTTCAGTAGCCCATCGTTTTGTGATCTATCACACTAACCTTCAAAGTTAAACCCATACCTTTAAAGAAGCCATAATAAAGCAAGCTGTACGCAATGATCGATACAAAATAAATTCAAAGAAACAGCCTATAAGTCACCATATTGTTATCACTAATACACTAAACCATTTAAAGTAAGTCTCCATCGTCTCCATTCATAAAAAGCAGCCATTGAAAAAAAACTACATCTTCACCAAAGCCTCAAAGCCTCAAAGCCCCAAAGTAGCAAAGCAACAAAAACACAAGAAAACAAATGAAAAAAAATCAAATCAAAAAAGAACGACCCGAAGGCCGTTCTTTTGTTCTCCCTATTACCTAACCCATATAAAAAGTTAGGATCAATCTTAAAATCAGTCTGCGAGAGCTGCAACGTAGTGAAGGGGACGAAATCGATTCTGAAGAAGCGGAGCGCTCGCCTTTATCGTCGGATTTTACCCTTAGAGAAGGGGAATCCAAAAAATCCGACGATAACAGCGATCAAAAGAACGATTCGGCATCGGAACGTCCACTCAGCACTCTCTCATGAACTGGTTTTAAACACGATGATTACAAACTCTTCAAAAACCGAACAATCGTCAACAACCCTTTATCAAAGTTCTCCAGGTTGAAGTGCTCGTTCGGTGCATGCAGATTCTCATCCGGCAAGCCAAAGCCCATCATGACAGCAGGGATTTCGAGTACACGTGAGAGCTTCTCAACAATCGGAATGGAGCCACCATCTTTGGTAAAGAGGGCACGAACACCATACACGTGCTCATACGCATCTGCCGCTTTTTGCAGGATTGGATTGGAAGGATCGGTGTTGAAAGCAAAAGCTTTCTCGATCTGTTTCACATGCAGGGTTGCACCCGGTTGAACGTGAGCGCGCAGATGTGCTTCGATACGATCCAATACATGTTGTGGGTCTTGGTCCGCTACGAGGCGGCAGGTGATTTTGGCATGAGCTTCCTTCGGAATAACCGTTTTGCTGCCTTCACCCTGGAAACCACCCCATACCCCATTCAGTTCCAATGTTGGACGAGCGCCAACACGTTCCACGAACGAATAACCTTCTTCGCCGTACAATTGCTCCAGTCCGAGGTCTTGACGAAGCTGTTCTTCATTGAAGCCCTGTTTCACAAATTCTTCTCTCATCTCAGGAGACAGTGGCAGAACGCCATCGTAAAATCCATCTACACTCACACGGCCTTGCTCATCATGCAACGATGCGAGCAGGGATACGAGTGCATGCAGTGCGTTGGGTACACCACCACCAAATGAACCGGAGTGCAAGTCGGTATTGGCTGTGTTCAGATCTACGTGAAGCGAACATAGACCACGCAGGCCAGTGGAGATCGCCGGTTTCCCTTTTTCAAGCAGGGACGTATCCGAGATCAGTATCATGTCTGCACGCAGCTTGTCCGTATTGTCATTCAGATAGATGGGCAGGTTCGGACTGGAGATTTCCTCTTCACCTTCGATACAGAACTTGATGTTAACCGGTAGTTCTTTGTTTTCGGCGAGAATGGCTTCTACAGCCTTGATATGTAGGAAGATCTGTCCTTTGTCATCCGTTGCACCACGAGCGAACAGCTTGCCATCACGAACAGTCGGTTCGAAAGGAGGCGTGTCCCACAGGTTAAGGGGGTCTACAGGTTGTACATCATAATGACCATAGATCAGAGCTGTCGGTTTGCCGGGTGCATGCAGGTGATCTGCATAGACAATTGGATGTCCAGCCGTTTGAATGACCTCTACATTTTCCATGCCTGCACGTGTGAGCGCATCTGCTGCCCATTGTGCTGCACGATTAATATCCTCTTTATGCTCTGAAATGGCGGAGATACTTGGAATGGACAACCATTCATTCAGTTCTGCCAGGTGTTTTTCTCTATTTTGTTCAAAATAAGTCTGTTCTTTCATTAAAAAGGCCTCCTTCATGTTTGCTTTATCTCATTGTAATCCATTTTGTCATGTTAATAAAACATTGGTTAAAAAAATGATCGGTTACAGATCGTTTCATTCACCTGAAGATTGTGCGTATAATACAAGAAAAGGATTTCATCCATATATTCTCAAGGGAGTTGAGGAAGTTTCCATGACAGTCAGACCCGATGCAAGCAGGCAGGTGAGCAGCGATGGAACCGACTAGGAATGGTCGAATATTTGGCAGATTCAAGCGGTTATCCGATTTCAAGGCAGGAAGATATAAAGGACGATTTTATCGAAACAGCCTCATGCTTATTTTGCTCATTGCCAGCATTCCTGGGCTAATCACAGGTATCGTCATGTATCAACAGGTGGTTGGCCGGATGGAAACCGAATTCAATCGGATGCATCAGAACCAGATCGAGAATCGGGCACGCAACGTGGATGATCAACTGGCCTATCTGGAGATGAACTTATCTCATTGGGCTTTTGAACCGAGGTTTGGCAATGCACTACGAACGCTGGATTTTGTGTATTACTTCAATGAAACGCAGGAGATTGTGACTACATTATATGTACTACAAGGTTCCCACCCGTTGATCAAGTCAGCCCAGCTGTATTTGCAGGAACCGAAGCCGATCTTATTTAATCGGGATTATAACGAGTTGAACGATGATGCCAAAGTACAAGCGTATGATCGTTACCTCTCCATGGGCAACCACGTGTACTGGACAGACTGGGTTTCGGGCATCAACAGAGATACGGCACCTTCGACCAACAATAGTCTACTGCATACGGATGCAGGTAATGCACTCGTTCTTGTACATAAGATCCCGGGCGAAAGCATGAATCCATTTGGAGCACTAATCATCACGCTGGATAACGAGAAAGTCGCCAGTTTGTTGAAAACGCTTACTCCTTATGATGAAGGTTTAACGTTCCTTATGGATCAGGAAGGCAACACACTGGTTACCGGGAATCCGGGAACGGCGGGAGAGACTTCTGCTTTTGAGCAGCAGCTAAAAAAAGAAGTGACCCTGCATGCCGATAGCCGCTCATTCCTGTTCCGATATGAGGATCAGACCTATTCTGTCTCGTACGGCTCATTGAGTCGGATCGATTCGGACTGGACTTACGTCTCCGCAGCACCTTTGACCTCAGTCACTTCGCCAGTCAAGCTGGTATCCAAAATCATCGTCATTGCGAGTGCAGGCAGTCTCATTCTGGGATTATTGTTATCTTGGTTTGCTTCCCGCCGCATCTATTCGCCTGTAGCACGGATGCTGCACCTGCTTACGCCTGGCCGAAACGAGACAACACCAACGGATGAGAAGCTGGACGAGTTTGAGCTGCTAGAGCAACAATGGAACGAACTGACCTCCCGCAGTGTAATGGCACATCGCCAATTGCAGGAGCAACTTCCGCATCTGCGCGACAGCTTTGTCTTACAGCTTGTACAGGGACATCTATATGCCTATAACGAGCAGGATCTCCAGCAGCGCATGCGTCATCTCGGATTTGAGCTGGAGGGCCAGCAGTATTTGCTGGTGCAGATGTATTTTACGGGGTACGAGCAGCTGCAAGGCAGATTTGGAAGCCAGGACACGGGATTAGTTACCTTTGCAGCAGTGAATATTACTCAGGAAGTGGCGAAAAATTATTTCAGGCAGATCAGTGTTATGAACTTTCATGACCTGTCTTCCGCCATGCTTGTGATCGCTCCTCAGGACGAACCTGTGAAGTCACAAGCGATGTTATGGGGACAGGAGCTAGTGGAGGTCATTGGACGAACACTCAGAATGAAGGTGACCTTGATGATCAGTCGCCCAGCAGCTTCACTTCAGGAATTGCCTGGACGATTCGTGGAGATGGAACAGGCCGTGGCATATCGCAGTGTGGAGGAAGGAAGTCAGATACTCGATCTGGAGGATGAGGAGTGTTTCCGTAGAAACGAAGCAGCTTCCTATCCGCTTGGGCTGGAGCGTGAGTTGCTACAGGCAGTCAGGCTGGGCAAGCAAGTCGAAGCAGAACGTGTGCTGGAACAATTCATGAGTGAGATTACACGGGCGGGCAGTACCGAATTTCAGGTGCAGCAGATGATGCTGCAATTACTCGGCAGTATTCAGCACATGATGCTGCAAACGGGAGTGACACCTTATAAGCTGTTTGGTGGTTGCAACATGTATGAACGGCTATCCGGTATTCGTGAACCTTTTCAGATGAGACAATGGATGATGAATGAGGTATTCACACCGTATATCCAAGCGATCGAAGCACGATCCCAGGAACCGCTGAAGCTTGTGGTGGAACGAACGATGTTGTATATCGATACACATTATCTCAGCGATATTTCGCTGGAAAACTGTGCTGACGCGGAGCAGATGACACCTTATGCACTGAGCAAGGCATTCAAACAGGTATCTGGCATCAATTTTATTGATTATCTGACACGTGTGAGAATGGAGGCGGCGAAGCAATTGTTACGGGAGACAACGATGAAAATCAATGATGTTGCCGTGGCTGTAGGATATCAGCATAGTTATTTTAATCGGATCTTCAAGAAACAGGAGGGAATTACCCCGAGTCAGTATCGTGAACATTGGTTTGGACAATAACCGTTTATATCTTTGTCATTTCAGACCGGCATTCAGCTTTAGCGGATGTCGGTTTTTTCTTTTTTTTACCGTGATACAAAGAAGGATAAACCTGCAAAAATGTGCAATTCTACCTGCTACGTTATGTTCAGTTTCTTGTGAAAATGGCGTTATAGCGGGCTTCCCGACCATCATGTCGTAGCCATGCAAAAAATGAAGGTTGCCGGAAACTAAGGGGCTGTATAGTCTGAATAACAGATAAATTGATAACGCTTACAAAGTTGCGGAAGGGGAGACGTGATGAACGGGAAGACGAACTGGAATACCAACGCCACGGCAACTGCTCAAGCGGATATGGCAACAAGGCCCATGAGACGAGAGTCGAACTGGAAAAGGCAGATCAAACGAAACAAATGGTTATATGTGCTTGTGCTTCCCGGCTTTTTGTACTTTGTCATCTTTAAATATTTGCCTATGTGGGGGATCATCATTGCTTTTCAGGACTACCAGCCTTTCCTGGGCATTCGGGAGAGTAATTGGGTGGGGCTAGAGAACTTTACGAACTTTTTCTCCAACCCGGACTTCTTCCGACTATTACGCAATACGCTGGTCCTTGCGCTGTATGATCTTGTCTTCTTTTTCCCGGCACCGATCATTATCGCCTTGTTATTAAACGAAATTCGGGTCGCTTTCTTCAAAAGAACGATTCAAACGCTGGTCTATGTACCTCATTTTGTATCCATGGTTATTATTGCTAGTATCACTTACGTGTTCCTGACCCCGCAAGGCGGCGTGTTATACGACCTGATCGCCTGGATCACAGGCAAGCCTATTGATGTGCTCTCCAGTCCGGGTTCGTTCCGGCCGCTCATTATTGTTCAGATGATGTGGAAAGAGATGGGGTGGGGCACAATTATCTTCCTGGCGGCGCTCGCAGGTGTGGATACGGAACAGTATGAAGCCTCCATTGTGGATGGCGCAGGACGATTCCGGCGAATGTGGCATATTACGCTTCCCGCGATTCGTACGACTATAGTCATTTTGCTCATTCTCAGACTGGGGAATTTTCTGGATACCGGATTTGAGCAGATCTATCTGATGACCAACTCCCTCAACCGGGATGTCGCAGACGTATTTGATACGTATGTGTACACGGTGGGGATTACGCAAGGTGCATTCAGTTACAGTACCGCTGTTGGACTATTCAAGTCTGTGGTGGGGATCATTCTGGTGCTCGGCAGTAATAAACTTGCGAAAAAATTTGGTCACCCCGGAATTTATTAAGGAGGAGCGCCCATGAACAGCCGTCTATACAACAGCCCTGCCGGCAAGGTATTTGATATCTTCAATTACGTCATGCTGGGGATTCTGGGCATATTAACTGTCCTTCCTTTCCTGTATATTATAGGGAATTCTTTTGCAACGGAAGCCGAGATCACCGAACGCAGTTTTTTCCTCATTCCGAAGGTATTTTCCTTCAGTGCATATGAGTATATTTTCTCTTCTTCCACGATCTTTCACAGCATTGGCGTTTCCATCTTCATCACGGTGGCAGGCACACTGGTGAATCTGTTCTTCACCTTAACGATGGCTTATCCACTGTCCAGAAGTGACTTCTGGGGCCGTAACGTCATGATGAACATGGTGATCTTCTCAATGTTATTCGGTGGTGGCATGATCCCAACGTATCTCGTTATTCGTGGACTGGGACTGCTCGATTCTTACTGGGCCCTTATGCTTCCTGGCGCGATCAGCGCGTTTAACTTAATAGTAGTCAAAAACTTTTTTCAGCAAATGCCGCCCGGGCTGGAGGAAGCGGCCCGCATCGACGGCTGTTCGGATCTCGGCGTGCTGTGGCGAATTGTACTGCCTTTATCGAAGCCGGTCATTGCCACGTTTGCCTTATTTTATGCCGTGGGACATTGGAACAACTTTTTCTCGGCACTACTGTACATTTCCGACAGTGACAAATGGCCGTTGCAAGTCATGTTGAGACAGATTGTATTGCTCTCGCAAGCCAGTGTCGGAGATATGGCGAACATGGACCCCAATTTTGTACAGCCACCAGAGCAGTCGATCAAAATGGCAGTAATCGTTGTAGGTACGATTCCGATTTTGCTGGTGTATCCGTTTTTGCAGAAGCATTTTGCCAAAGGTGTCATGTTAGGTTCAATCAAAGGCTAAAGCCAAGGGGGAGAACGTATGGGACAAAAAACGGGATTCAAAAAAGGGGCACTGCTACTCTCTGCGTCACTGGTACTGAGTACAATTCTGGGCGCATGCTCCACGGACAAGGCAGATTCAGGAACCGCTACGGGTGGCACCGATCAGCTCACGATTATGCTGCCGAACTTTGAAGCGGAGAATCCGCCGGACAACAGCCCTGTGATTCAGAAGCTGGAGGAGTTGACCAAGGTTGATGTTAATCTACAATGGGTGCCGAGCAGTTCCTATGAGGACAAATTCAATATCACACTGGCTTCAGGCAAACTTCCGCAAATTATGGTCGTATTAGGAAAATCGCCAAGCTTTATCAATGCAGCCCGGACAGGGGCATTCTGGGAACTCGGTCCTTATCTGAAGGACTATCCGAACCTGAGCCAGATGAATGAAATCATCACGAACAATGCCTCTATCGATGGCAAAACGTATGGAATATATCGGGCTCGCCCTCTGGGACGTAATGGGGTGACTATCCGTAAGGACTGGCTGGAGAATCTGGGGCTGGAAGAGCCGAAGACGATGGATGAATTTTACAATGTATTGAAAGCGTTCACGAAGGATGACCCGGACGGTAACGGAAAGGATGATACGTACGGTCTGGTAGCCAGCAAATTCACGGGCCCATGGGATAACATGCAGGTCTGGTTCGGTGCCCCTAACAAATGGGGAGATGATGGCAGCGGAGGTCTGATTCCGGCGCATGAGACACCAGAATACATGGAAGCCCTGAAATTTTTCCGCCAGATCTACAGCGAGGGTCTGGTGAACAAGGACTTTGCCGTGATGGATGCGACGAAACTGCCTGATCCATTTGTGAATGGGCAAGCGGGTGTCATGGTGGATGTAGCAGATAATGCGCAGCGTATGGATCAGAAGATACTGGATAAAGATCCGAATGCGACAGGACGTGTGGATGTGCTGCAAGCCATGGAAGGTCCGAAGGGGCTCCGTGATATGCCAACGTCCGGATATTCCGGAATGATTGCCATCTCCAAAGGCAGTGTCAAAACGGAAGAGGAACTGAAGAAGGTACTAAGTTTCCTGGATCAACTCAATGAACCAGAATTGCAGGCGCTACTCGGGAATGGACTGGAAGGCAAGCAGTATGAGAAAAAAGAAAACTATATCATCCCTTCCACTGACAAGCTTGCCCTCCGCGATCTGCAGGGATTGAATCAGATATTGATGTTTGTGCCGGAGGACAGAACACTTCGTGTACAACAGACACCTGTCCGTGAAAAAGTTGCACAGGTGCAGAAAGCCAATGAAGAGATTGTCATCGCTAATCCTGGCGAACCACTGATCTCTGATGTGTACGCCCAGAAAGGACCGCAGCTGGATAATATCATTAATGATGCACGGATCAAATATATCGTAGGGCAGATTGATGAGAAAGGATTCGAAGATGCGGTTGCCCTGTGGAAGAACAACGGCGGAGACGATTATGTGAAAGAAGTCAATGAACTGTACGCTGCACTGAAGTAGTTGGAGACCAACGATACTTTTGAACAGGCAGGGAGGAAGGCGACATGTGGAACGGGGATGCATTTAGTAATCCCGAGGCGCAGTACCGGGTCCATCCCTTTTGGTTCTGGAACGGGGATATGGAAGAAGAGCAGATGAAGCGGCAGGTGGCTGAGATGGCCGCGCAAGGTGTGGGCGGATTCTTTATCTGTCCACGTCAAGGACTGCAAATTCCCTATCTCTCCGAAGCGTGGTTTGATAAGGTGCGGATTGCAGTGGAAGCGGCGGCCACTCACGGCATGCAGGTATGGTTATATGACGAGTATCCTTATCCGAGTGGAATGGCTGGCGGGGAAGTGACTCTTGATTTTCCTGAAGCGAAGCAGCGTCAGCTTGTGCATCATCAGTTGGTGGTTCAGGGCGGAGAAGCTGTGGATCTGGAGTTGCCATGGGGACGAGTCTTGGTTGCCAAGGCGATTCCCAAGGATGCACAGGGTAAACGGTTATGGCATGAATCCATCGATCTGCGCAGCAAAATCGGTAATATTCAAACGGATCAGGTGTATCAGGAGACAGGGCTCACATCGTATAACCGGAAGAGGTTCTTCACCTACCGAACAGCATTTCAATTGTTGTGGGATGTGCCCGAGGGTGATTGGGAGTTGATTATATTTCAAGAGATGGAGATCGATGATTTCAAATATTACGGCAACTTTGTTGATCCTTGCCATAAGGAAGCGATGAGTCGTTTTATTGAACTGACACATGAGCGTTATAAGTCAGCAGTTGGAGATCGATTTGAAAGCGTAATTAAAGGCGTGTTCTCGGATGAGATCGCGCCACTGGGCCGTATCCCCTGGTCACCCCAGCTTCCCCGTTATTTCAGTGAGCGTTGTGGTTATAGTCTGATCGATTCGCTACCGGCTCTGCTATACGGTGATGTTCCGGACGCGCATCGAATCCGGTATGACTATTACCAGTCACTGCATCTGCTTCTCAGGGAGTCCTATCACAGACAGGTGCATGACTGGTGTGAGGAAGCAGGAATCCAGTATGCGGCTGAAGTGCCTGGCGTACGGATGACCACCCAGTTATTCAGCCATATGCCAGGTGGTGACTCGGCACATGAGAAAATCGGACGATCCTTATCGTGGATTCTGGAACGCTACGGCCAAAAGATGCGTGACAATCCCAAGATGGTCAGTTCGCTTGCCAGGCAATTGGGCCGAAGTCGCAATCTGATTGAATGTTTTCATAGTGTAGGCTGGTCTATGACGTTACAGGATGCAAAATGGATGATTGATCGCATGGCCGCCATGGGCACCAATTTCTATAATTTTCACGCCTTTTTCTATACGATCGGTGGGCTTGCGAAGCATGATGCACCGCCGTCTCAATTTTTGCAGAATCCCTACTGGAAGCATTTCCGGCAGTTAGGGGATTACACCGGACGGTTGAGCTATCTCATGAGCACCGGAGCAGCAGACATTCGTATTGCTGTACTTGACCCAACGACGACATTCTGGAGTCTGATGGGCAATCCGCTGCATGGATTTGAGTATAGCGGCGAAGACGAAGCAGAACGGGTGCAAATGGAGCGTCTGACGAAGGACTGGATGCGAATCACGACCCATCTGCTTGAAAACAGACGTGACTATGACCACCTTGATCCCGAATTGTTGGCTGAAGCTGACTTAACGGATGGTATCATTCAGATCGGCGTTGCCCGTTATGACGTATTGATTCTGCCACCGATGCTGAACCTGGAGGCCGAGGCCTGGGAACAGGTGAAGCGATTCGTTCAGCAGGGAGGAACTGTTATTTCTGTTGGGATGCCTCCGCATATTGCCATCCAGCCGGGAAGTCCGGAGGGAGATGAAGCTGCTCAGTTCTTTGGTGCGGGTGAACAGCCGCAAGAAGTGTACTGGGGTCGAAGCGGGACAGCTGATCATGATCACCGTGAATCCATGTGGCATCAGGGCGAGGGCAATACGTATTTCTTACCTGCCGGAACGGGGCAAGGAGATGACTTTTCGCTGGAGCTGATCTCCCTCCTGCTCGATCAGGTATTGCCGGAACCCATCTGCTGGATCATGGAGGAGGAAAGTTCTTCTTTGTTGATGCATACCCGTCTATTGTCGGCTGGGGAGCATATGGTTTTTTTGACCAATCAGGAGGGTCAGGAGTTGGAGGGACAATTGAAGTTGGTCTCCAGACAGCTGTGGGATGGAGCGGAGCTGGCGGAGAACACTTGTCTGGTGGCAGAACGACTCGATCTGGAGACGGGACAGCTTCAGGCATTGCCGTATACGAGCAGTGGCGGGGAATGGTGCATCACACTAAGGTTAGCGCCTTACGAAGCGCATGCTGTGCGCCTTACTTTACAACCTGCGAAGGTAGAGACGGTACTAACGAAGGTGGATGTTACAGACCAAATAGGTTCGACATTCAAAACGGATGTTTCGGCAGGAGTGCAGCAAGCCACTAAGATCAGAATTCCTGCGGAAGGGCCATGGCGACTGGAAACGGTGCAGCCTAACATCTTGCGAATGGGACAATTCCATCTTGAGGCCTCCAATGCTAACGGAATAATACTGGAAAGCCAGCATGTAGCTGTGAAACCGTTTATTGATCAGGCGGCAGAATTATCGAAGCAGCAGCATCTGCCAGTCGAGTTTAGTCAGGTATTTGGCACACCGAAAAAGGCATCCGTTGCTTATCCGATCGAGTGCCGATATACAACCACATTTGAGCTAAGAACGGCATTGCCTGCATGCCTGTTATTCATGGACAGAGCGGCGATCTCAGGCAGTTGGTCGATGGAGATTAATGGGCAGCCGCTTCAAATAGAACAATTCGATCCAATCGAAATAACCGACCACAATAACATCGCTTGTGACATTACGGAGCTGCTGCACAGCGGTCACAACGAAATGACGGTCATCGTACAGGTAACGAAAGATGAGGATGGTATCGTGGATCCCCTGTATCTACAGGGAAGATTCGGGGTGGAGTTCCATCATGAAGGCATGGCTTCGCTCGTACGGGAGCCGGACATGGCACTTCGCATCGGACCTGAACCTCAGCCGCTGTATCCTCATTTTGCCGGGGAGATGAGTTATAAACGCACCGTCTGGCTGGATGAGCCTGGGGAAGAAGTTACCTCGTTTGAACTGGAATTTAGCGATTGGCGTGTGCAGGATGTGGTGGAAGTGCGGGTAAACGGACATAGCCTGGGGGTAAGATGCTGGTCTCCGTATCGTTGGAAGGGAGATGCCTCATGTTTGCGTCCTGGGGATAACGACATTGAGGTGCGGATTACCAACACATTGATTGGTTTGCTGGAAGGCACGTATTTTGATTCAGAACATCATCGATTACAGGATGCAGGTCATGTACCTGCTGAAGTATTCGGATAAAGGAGTGGAAATAGGGGATGGGACATCGAATTCAGTTTGACCGTTATCCAGGTGGTGTGATGAAAGCGCTGACGCTCAGTTATGACGATGGAGTGATTCATGATCGAAGACTGGTGGAGATCTGTAATCGGTATGGACTGCGGGGAACATTTAATCTGAACTCGGGTACGCTAGGCACTCCAGGCCGCATTGATCCAGGAGAAGTTGCAGAACTCTACGCCGGACATGAAGTAGCCGTTCATACCGTTACTCACCCTACGCTGCCTTATGTTCCGAATGAATTATTGACCGAAGAGATTATCGAGGACCGAAAAGCGTTGGAGCAGCTTGTCGGTTATCCGGTTCGAGGCATGGCTTATCCCAATGGAGGGTACGACCGTGCGTTAAGTACAAAGCTGGCGTGGCTCGGCATCGATTATGCTCGTACCGTTGAATCTCATGGCAGATACACACTGCCAGACCGGCCGCTTGAATGGCATCCGACCTGTCATCATAACCATGATCTGGCGGGGCATGCTGAACGTTTTATCCAACATTCCAAAACAGGTACACCACTATTACTCTACGTCTGGGGCCACAGTTATGAGTTCAATGATAACGACAACTGGGAGATTATCGAACAGTTTGGTGAGCGGATTGGTGGCAGGAACGACATCTGGTACGCCACGAACATCGAAGTGATTGCCTATTGGAAAGCCGTGCAACGACTGGAGTGTTCGGCCGATCGATCCATCATCCACAATCCGTCTGCCATCCCGGTTTGGTTCACGGCTGATCAGCAGGTGATTGAAGTGCAGGGTGGGGAGACATTGCGGCTAAGCGAACGAATCAAGGTATAAGGAAGGGAGCTGACGATCATTCGTTATTTTCATGAGAACGAGGCGATTGCAGGCAAGGTGTACGATTCAATTCCGGATATATTGACTACGGTGGCTCAGCGTTATATTGGCGATCATCCGCAACATTCCTTTTTGTTCAGAGCTTATCATCAGGAAGGTTTTCGCAGGCTGGGGGATTATCGCTACGACCTGAATCTGAATGAGAAATGTGCAGAGGCGCGTGCAGGGCAGTACGTGTATATATGGGGCAAGTTATGGAGCGAGCAGAATGCAACGTTAAATACAGGCCTGAACTGTTATAGTCCAGTGACGATCTATGTGAACGGCGAAGAGGTATTCAAGTCGGAGTTGTTGCAGGAATTATTTCCCGAGCGAAGAACCCAGATTCCGATCTCCGTGAACTATGGTTGGAATGATGTGTTGCTGTGTTTTGTCAAAACAGAAGTCGGATTCGGCGGGATCTACGGAACAGCCTCATTCAAAAATTTCCCGCTGCACTTCCTTACTCCTGGGACAGTTCGTCAGGGTCAGGAAGGCTGGTTATATTCAGAACCTGTCGATGAACCTGTATTGTCTCTTCCTCGTAACGGCATGACGGAAGAAGAAACAGGTCTTACCTGGTATCCACGCAGGAGCTGGACGGGGGAGGAACAGAGTAAGGGTTCATTTGCTCGAATCTTTGGTAATGAACAACCGGCAGTGGCCTACGCATGGTCCAAACTGGATGTAACCTTGCCAGGATCAACGCCAATTATTTTAATAGGCCGTCATGATAGTGCTTTGACTCTGTATGTGGGTGGCAAGGAAGTATACTTTGCTGGAGGTAGCGGTAACTTTCACGTTGAACTCCCGCGCCATTACGGTTCATGGGATCTAGTCGTGAAAGGTGAAATCCAGGCACAAGGTGGCTTCTGGGGATTCACGTTGGAAGAGGACGAAAGTTCGGGTTCCACAGGCTGGAGACTAAAATCACCTCATCCGGTTGCGGGGTGCTCTGACCCCTGGCTGTACACAGGTGTGTTTGCTCCCGGCGCTGAGCCATCCCACACCGACATCGTGCGAACAGATACCGTGTTTGATGATGGCGCACAAGGTGTCTATTGGCGGGTAGATCTTCCAGATACCCATGTTCGTCCTTACCTGGAGAATACACATTACGGGAAGTGGAATTATCCGCTTGGTGTTACCCTGCTTGGACTGCTCCAGACAGGACAGGATTTGGGACGGGATGATTACATTCAGTATGTTCGGCAACATATTGAACTGAGTACTTCATTCGACCGCTATGGTCTGTGGGATCGGGAAGGGTACGGGGCGGCAGGAATCAATAATCAACTGTCTGCCATCGACAGTCTGGATGATTGTGGTTCGTTCGGATCTACGCTGCTTGCTGCGATGGAGTTGGGCGATATTCGTGGTGGAAGAGATACCGCGGATCGGATTGCGGGTTACATAACGGATGAGCAGGAACGTCTGGAGGATGGTGCCTTTTACCGGGTTCGCGGCAGTGGGGAGATGCGTCAGGAGACGATGTGGTGTGATGACTTGTACATGAGTACACCTTTTCTAATGCGTTATGGTCAGTTGACAGGAGATAGCGCGTACTGGGATGATGCGATCAATCAGTTCCTGATGTTCCGTAAATACCTCTACCTTCCCGAACAACAGATCATGTCCCATGTGTACGATTTTGTGCGTGGTCGGGCAACAGGTATTCCATGGGGACGCGGGAACGGGTGGGTGCTCTTTTCATTGACCGAATTGTTAACCATCTTGCCACATGATCATGTGAAGCGGCCGGAACTGTTACGTTTCTATCGTGATCTAAGTCAAGGTTATCTGGCGTTGCAAGGGGAAAATGGGCTTTGGCATCAGGTGCTGAACCGCCCGGATTCGTATGAAGAAACCTCCTGCACATCCATGTTCATCTACGCTTATGCCCGTGGTATTCGGGAAGGATGGCTGGAACAGCCGGAGCCTTATTTGGAGGCGGTACGCAAAGGATGGGAAGGCATGACACGCTTGTCAATTGACTATAAGGGCAATGTATATGGGGTATGCCGGGGTTCCGGGTACTCGTTTACCGCCTTGTATTATCGTGATGATCTGGGGTGGAATCTGAACGACACCCATGGGATTGGCATTGTGCTTTTAGCAGGCATTGAAGCGCATAGAATGAACCAGCAGCTTCGCAAGGCGTCCATCGATTCTTCGGTTACGGCCGCGCAGCGCTGAAGTTTGACGCAACGGAACGGATGTATGTGGATAGCTTTCTATAGGTTGAGTACCAGCTAAAGAAAGCGGCATGCCCCTGGGCTTGCCGCTTTTACCTGATTATAATTCCGATCTGCATAATAGCAATGATAAATACACTTACCTTTACCCAATAATATGAATAACTCTGTTTTTAGCAAGCATTAAAATAATTCCAACTGCTCCGGTCCTTCTTCCTTCTCCGGTTCAGTACGGTCAGGAAAAGGCTTCATTGGCAGGTCCAGCAGGTCCATCATCATCTGTGCATTCGCCGCTGCATCGCCTCCGGAGTTGTTGTTAAAAATAACATATACGTCCTTGCTCTGCTCCTGCAATTGCTCCAGATACCCTTTCCACTCCAACAGCTCTTCCTTGTTGTAACGGTACAAGTAACGGGTCTCGCGCCAATTGGGTGCACCATTCTGATGCCAGCCGGACACATTGCGTCCATGCATGCGAACCAGTGTCATGTCCGAATCCGTGGCCTGGGGCACGATGGGAATGGAACCTAAACCCGCCTGAGGTTCATCACAAACGCTGTGAATCCAGCCTTGCTCCTTCATGAACGCAAGCGTTCGCTCACGCATGCCATCTTCGTACCAGCTGCGATGGCGGAATTCGAGGGCGCAAGGAATACCCTCCATTCGAAGTTTCACTTCACGAAGCTCTTTCACATTGTCCTTACTACATTCGAACCAGGGCGGATATTGAAATAAGGCTGCCTGCATTTTGCCTGCTTCTATGACGGGTTCCAGTGATTCTCGAAAAGCTTTATACATCTCCGACGTACTGGAAAAGTAGGGTTTGCCTCGCAGATGCCCGGTCATCCCCTGATAGGCTTTGATGATAAAAGCAAAGGATTCGGGCGTCTCTGCGGCCCATCGAGCCATGCGATCCCGCGGCTGTACGGCGTAGAAGGAACTATCCACCTCCACGGTGGAGAAGTATTGTCCGTATAGACTGAGCTTGTCTTTGGCTTTGGTACGGTTCGGATAGAGATCTTCCTGATCCCCCCATCCGGTAAGTCCGATGTGAATCATAAGAACACCTCCTGTTGCTTTTTGAACAACCTCTTATAATTAACCGATTTGCGGGCGTATGTCTAACATTATATCGTGTACATTTTGGCTCTTCAATGTAGGCAATGTACCGGAATTTTTTTGAGTTTGCAGAATAAAGACGTTACAATACATTAAAGCTAGGGGAGATGATCAGACCTGTAACAAAAGCGTACTACAGAGAGAGGATCAGTGACCATGTGGAGGGCGAGAATGGATGACGGAATGGTATGAAAAGAGTTTTGGAGAAGATTATCTTCTCGTATACAAGCACAGGGATGTGCACGGTGCCTATCAGGAAGTACATAAAATGATCAATTGGTTGAAGCTTAAGCCTAATGCTGAAGTATTGGATCTATGCTGCGGTATGGGACGGCACTCCATGGCACTTGCTGATGCAGGATTGCGAGTGACCGGAGTTGATCTGTCCGATGTGCTTTTACGCGAAGCGCGTCTAATGGACACTGAACACCGAGTATCGTGGTGTCTTGCGGACATGCGTGAACTCCCACTGAAAGGTGGCTTTGATGCCGTAGTTAATCTGTTCACATCGTTTGGTTATTTCCTGGAGGACGGAGAACAACTGAAAGTATTACGTGCCATTCATCGCATGCTTCGCCCGGGTGGCAGCTATATTATTGATTTTATGAATACGGCTTATGTGACTCGTCATCTGGTGCCGCACTCTGTCCGAGAGGATGAAGGGCAGCGAATTGAGGAATTTCGCAAGATTGAAGATGGATTTGTGCAAAAGGAAATTCGCATTACCGATACCGCATCCGGACATGAACCGCGGGTATATCAGGAGCGTGTGAAGTTGTACACACGGGATCAACTGAGTCAGATGTTAAGTGCAGCCGGGCTCCGGGTGGATCAGGTTCACGGCGGCTATGATGAAGAGAAATATGACGAGCAGACTTCTCCACGCATGATTTTTGTTGGTCGTCGTCCTGTGGAGTGAACAGAGATCGTCAGGAAGGGGGATAACATGAAGCGAACAGAAGAGATGTCCATGACAGAGGGCATATACCGGGTCAAGATCAGCATGTCGTTTCCCTTGCGATGGGTGAATAGTTATGTATTATCAGAACCGGATGGAAAGATAACGATTATAGATCCGGGACCGCGCAATTTGGAAACAGAACAGGAGTGGAATGAAGCGCTGGCAGATCTCGGCCTGACCTTTGGTGATATTCGTCAAATTGTACTGACCCACCATCACCCCGATCATCTTGGGTTGTCGGGTTGGATGCAACAGATGACGGGGGCACCCGTTCGAATGTCCACACGCTCACGCGAAGAAGCCGATTATATGTGGGGACCTGATTCACACATTAATACAATATTACCTGATTATTATAGTCGTCATGGTATGCCGGAAGACAAGACTGAACAGATATATGAACATATGAAGACATTTACTTCGCAGATCACGCCACTTCCGAATGTGACACCCATTGAAGATGGCGAGTGGCTCGGTATGGGCGGGAGACGTTGGGTTGCTGTAGAGACGGGTGGACATGCTCCAGGCCATTTATCCTTTTATGCGCCGGAGTCCATGGAGATACTATGCGGAGATGCAGTTTTGCCACAGATTTCACCGAATATCAGTCTGCAACCTGGCAGTGACCCTCAGCCATTATTGTCTTATATGGAAGGATTGCAACGTCTCGGGGAGCTGAACGTCAAGCAGGCATATCCGGGGCATCGGAATCCGTTTTCCACATTCAACGAACGGACCGTTCAACTGCTCGCACACCATGAGGAACGACTTCAGAAGCTGGCGGATCGAATGCAGGAGTCACCAGCGAATGCGTATGACATCTGTGTACACATGTTTGGCAATCGGCTTGGTACCCATCAACTAAGGTTTGCCATGAGTGAGACGTTGGCTCATTTGCAGGAGTTAATTCGACGCGAAGTAGTGAAGCAAGTGCAGCAATCGGATGGTACGTTCTATTTTCAAATCTAAATGGAATAATTGATATCGATATGAAATGATAATGCGATCTTATATAGAGACTCGGGACAGGAAACTCACCTGTTCGGGGTCTTTTTAGCCTCTCTTAACAGTTCATTCATCTATTTTTAAGCCAGCGCGTCTATCATACAACTATGAACTTCGCTAGGGGTGTCTTGAGACACACCCTAAAGAAAGCAGGGAAGAGCGATGAACAGAAGAAAACAGAATCAATGGAGAAAATGGCAAGCTTCAGCGGCAGCAACGTTGACCGTGGCTGCACTCTTTCAATATGTAAGAACTTCGGATGCCTTTGATGTGGCCTATGCAGCAGCGAATGGCACAGATACAAGCGTTACTGCTTCAAGCCAAGTGGATACGCATGATGATGTGATGGATGAATGGATCAACAGCACAACGGACAGCAACAACTGGAATACGCAGGACAATGATAATGATGATAGTCAATATAATGGTACATCCGATAGTACACAATCTGCATGGCCTGATCAGAGCATGAGTAACGAGAGAAGTTACTCAGATTCTGAACGTATCAGCCAACATAATCAGGATTCAGATTCCGGAACCAGCAGTGGCAGCTATCAGTCACGCACAGGTGCATCATGAGCCGCACAGAGCAAGTCGTTCGTCCGCTCCGGTTTCAATTCCGTGCAATGAACACGGATGTTGAAGTGCAGTTGTCCGCTGGGCAGGAAGAAGCTGAACATGCAGCAACCTTGGTGAAGAATTGGTTTGAGACGCAAGAGCAGCGCTTTAGCAGATTTGTGGCAGACAGTGAACTGAATCGTCTGAATCATGCAACCGGATGGATACCCATCTCCGCTGCGATGGATGAAGTGCTGAGTCTGGCCTATGGATATATTGGACTGACTGAAGGAATTTTCCAACCGGGTATCTCGCAGGCTCTTCAGGCTTCGGGATATGATATAAGCTTCGAGAAGGTGCAACAACGACAACCGCAACGTCCGCTGCTTGAGCGCATTTTGCGAACAAGAACACCTGAAAGTTCAGGAATGATGGAAGATGGGCATGACCACAGTCGTCCGGGATGGATTCAGCGGGAAGGTAGCCGGATGGTTCATCTGGACCCTGGAGCTGAGTTGGATCTGGGAGGGATCGTTAAGGGATGGGCGGTGGAGCGCATTGCGGGCTGGTTGCAGCGAACATTGCATATCCCGGCGGGCTTAATTAACGCGGGTGGAGATATTCAGGTATGGGGTACACCGGACTATCCCCAGTGGACCTTGAAAGTAGCAGATCCTTTGCAAGGCCAGGGGGATGCGTCAGGTACGGTTCGCTTACAGCGAGGAGCTGTTGCCACTTCGGGTATTTCGCATAGACAATGGCATAATTCAGACGGAAGCCTTGCGCATCATCTCATTGATCCCCGGACGATGGATCCGGCGGATACGGATGTGCTGCAGTGTACCGTTTTGGGACAGCATGCGTCGCAATGCGAGATTATTGCCAAGACGGTCTGCATTATGGGGAGTGCCGAGGCAGTGAGTTGGTTAAACCGACATTATGATCGGCATGACGTCCTGTGGATAACACAGGATGGAAGCACTTATTTTAGAGGAAATACGGATACGCTCGCTGAGCACTGGCCCGGTTTTGATCCGGATCATCGCTTCAGTCTGATTTAAACGGGGGACAAGTCGAACAGATATGGGGGAGCCGGTTATGGCACAATGGATTGTAGATTACCTGCCGACGTGGAATATCATTCGAATTAGTGGAATTGCTGCTTATGTGCTGCTCTTTGCTGGTGTATTTCTGGGCATTGCTCAAGGGATGCCGATGGCCAAAGGCAAACCAAAAGCGGCCATGTTCAAATGGCATACACGAACGACCTGGCTTGCCTTCGGACTTGGACTCGTGCATGCGTTAACGTTATATATTGATCATTACAGCCCATTTACCTGGGGAGAACTTCTGATTCCTTTTACCGCCTCCGTGCATCCGATTGGCAGTGGTCTGGGAACGTTATCCTTCTACGGATTAGTGATCGTCCTATTATCCAGTGACCTGCGGAGCAAGTTGGGCCGCAAATGGTGGTTCTTGTTCCATATGCTGTCCTATCCGGTGTTCATTGGTCTGCTGGTTCACGGCATGGTAACGGGATCAGATGCTGGTAATATCATCCTGCGGATGATGTATGTATTTACGGGACTCAGCATAATCGGAATCACCGTGCTGCGTGGCATGTTACGAGAGCGCAAAGGCCCCGAAATCACGATTGGACCGAAATGGACATCATCTGAGCCAGCTGCCGAGCAGAAGTGGGTTGAAGGTTATGGTCTGGCAGGAACGGTACGACCTAAACATCTGAAATAATAATATGTGGATCATCCAATTATCATGGTACACATGCAAAAGAAGCGGCCATCAGGCCGCTTTTTTCATAAACAGTTATTTCAATAAGCATCCACACACATGTCCATTGTCCCACATGATTTCAGATATGAAACGAGTTACGTGTTATACCGTGTCATCGCTGACAGGTTTTTCTCCCAGTGCTTCTTCAAGCTCGGATTGTTTGCGATGGGCGATCCGACTGCTCGCTGCCGATGCAATCGCACCGACAATATCATCGAAGAAGGTATGGACAGGGCCCAGGCTCTTGTCATTCAGTCGTTCGAGCACCCCTGGTTTCAGCTTGTCCACATAACCATAATTCGTAAATCCGATGCTGCCATATACATTGACGATGGAGAACGCCAAAATCTCATCCACACCATATAGTCCTTCATCGTTCTCAATCATCTCCTGCAAAGGAGATATGAGCTGTCCCTGTTCTGCCAGAATATCAAGCTGAATCCCGGTCAGGACAGCGTTCTGTACCTCACGTTTGCGTAGAACCATCTCCACATTTTCGATACATTCTTCCATCGTAAGACCTGGGTAATATTTTTTCTGCAATAACATGACCAGTTCTGCGATCTCAGGGATCGTGACGCCCCGCTTATGCAGCCATTCCCTAGTTGCCTCCGCGACCTTGCGGCTATTCAGGCTGTAAGGGATTTTTTCTTGCTCAGGATGTTCCATGGGCGATTCCTCCTCTGAAGTTAGCAATGTCCCTACTCTTGCTTCCTAATACGTATTAACCGGTTTTACGTTTCTTTAAGATCATCAAACGTATAACTTTTCAGCGAAGCTTTTATCTTTTAGTTATTTTTTGGACAAAGGCTCGTATACATGGTAGTACAAACTGTAAAAATGATGAGGGGGAACGTGATCATGAGAAAGATCCAATCTTTGCGTACGGTATCGGCAGCTGCGCTGCTGAGCATTCCTATGGTGTTGTCAGGTTGTGGCATGTTTGGAGCCCAGTCTTCCGAAGCTGTTGATCCGCCACCGCCCATTCAGGAAGCAGCCATGATTCAGGCAGCCGAAGGGAATGGGGCACTCACAACGTTCCCGTTAACGACAGTATATCTGCAAGACCAGCAGGGACTGCTCGCTCCGGTATCCCTGACTCTTCCTTCTGGAACAGATGCCAGCAGTCCCAAGACAGCACTGGATACACTTGTCACAGGCGGGGCCTACGCGGGTATGTTGCCAGAAGGATTCCAGGGCGTTCTCCCGCAGGGAACGGTTGTACAGAATGTAACGATTCACGCGGATGACAAGCTGGCGGTCGTTGAGTTCTCGGGTAATTTTGCCAAGTATGATGCGAAGGAAGAACGGAAAATGCTAGAAGCTGTTACCTGGACATTGACGGGAACTCCTGATGTGGAGAATGTGCAGATCTGGGTGGATGGCAAAAAGTTAACACAAATGCCGGTGAACAGCACGCCGTTGCCTGAACCGCTGAATCGGGCTGTGGGAATCAATCTGGATCTGGGTGATACATTGGTGGCAAACAGCAGTCCGGTCACGGTCTATTTCTCAGCAGCTTCACCAGCAGGCATCCAATATTATGTTCCAGTTACACGTCTCGTTACCCCTGGCGAAGATCGGGTGCAGGCAGCATTGAATGAGCTGATCAAGGGACCTGACAAAGGCGGCGAACTGGAAGAAGTCATGACAGGCGGAACAGAGCTGCAATCGGTCAAAACGGCCGAGGATGGCACAGTAACGGTTGCCTTGAAAGATGATATGTTTGCCGAAGGGGATATCGTACCAAGTGAGTTATTACAGTCTGTCGTATTAACGACTGCGGAGAATACAGCCAGCAAGGATGCCAAAGTGCAGATCGAATGGAACGGCCAAAAAACGGTCAAGGGTGACGACAACCGGGATTATAGTGCGCCTGTTTCCAAGCCTGAATATATCAACGAAATTCCGATTTAATGAACGCAGAATGCATAAGGATGCTTTTAACCGAACTCTTTGGTAAAATATAAGGGATTCGTAAAAATAAGTGTTCAAAAAGATCGGTTTTCAGTACCGAGAAGATGGGATGAAGCTAGAAATGGAGTAGCGGAGCGTAGGCAAACTACGTGAGCAACGGACATTTCGGCTGAATTCCATATTCGATGCTGATGATGCCTTAAGGCATCTTTCGTAATCAAAAGCGAGCTTTTTGAACAATCTCTAAAAGTGTGAATAAGTTCAACATTACAGGATGCTTAAGTCGTAGGAGGCAGAAAAAATGAGATCAAACGGACGAAACAGCGAACAGCTGCGCCCGCTGAATTTAACAGTGAACACGAATAAATACGCCGAGGGCTCTGTACTGATTGAAGTTGGAGATACAAAGGTGATCTGTACAGCTACAGTGGAGGAACGTGTTCCTCCCTTTATGAAAGGGCAAGGGAAAGGTTGGGTAACAGCGGAATATTCCATGCTGCCACGTGCAACACACACCCGGAACCAACGTGAAGCCAATCGCGGCAAATTAACTGGTCGCACCATGGAAATCCAGCGTCTGATTGGCCGGGCACTGCGCTCAGTGGTCAATTTGCAGGCACTTGGTGAGCGTACCATTACGCTGGACTGTGATGTTATTCAAGCCGATGGAGGCACACGCACAACATCCATTACCGGTGCGTTTGTAGCGCTGGCGCTTGCGGTGAACAAGATTTCCCAACAACACAAACTGCAAGTATTCCCGATTACGGATTTCATTGCTGCGGTAAGTGTGGGCGTTGTTGGTGAACAGCCTGTACTGGATCTGAACTATGATGAAGATTCCAAAGCCAAGGTGGATATGAACCTGGTGATGACAGGCGGCGGTAAATACGTTGAGCTGCAGGGAACAGGTGAGGAAGCTCCATTTGATCGCCGTGAGCTGAACGCAATGCTGGAACTGGGCGAGCAGGGAATTTTGGAGATGATCGAGCGTCAAAAAGAAGTACTCGGACCGATTGCGCTTAAGATTGGCGCACGTGGATTAGGGGAAGCGTAAGATGAGCTTGGACAGCCCGATCCTCATTGTCGCAACCCGCAATGCGGGTAAAGTCCGTGAATTCGCTCATGCTTTTGCACCGCTTGGCAAAGAGGTCAAGAGTATGTTTGACTACCCGGAGCTGCCGGATGTGGTGGAAGACGGTGTAACGTTTGCGGAGAATGCCTGGAAGAAAGCCAAAGCGGTTGGTGATGCGCTTGGTTTGCCCGTTCTGGCAGACGATTCAGGACTTTGCGTAGATCTGCTGGACGGCGAGCCAGGAGTATATTCAGCGAGATATGCAGGCGAAGGAGCAACGGATGCACAAAATAATGCGAAGTTGCTGGAGACGCTGGAATCGTTGAAATCCGGTGAGGACACCGAGCAGCCGCTCCTCAGTCCCGCTCGATTCGTCTGTGCATTGGTACTGTACGATCCGACAACCGGAGACAAATATGAAGCAGAAGGCACTGCGGAAGGCTGGATCACGGCTGAAGCTGCAGGTGCTGGCGGTTTTGGATATGACCCACTGTTCTATGTACCTGAATACGAGATGACAATGGCAGAGCTGACACTGGAGCAAAAGCAGGCGATTAGCCACCGTGGTCATGCGCTGAGAGCGCTCGTATCCAGACTTGAAGGATGAGTCGAAACGAGACTTTTTGATTTAGTTTAATCAGATGCGAACATCAAGGCGTTAATGGAAGGACAGGAGCATTCCGATGGGATGATTCACCGGCCATTAACGCTTTTTTTATATGAATTGAAGTTGTCAAATGGGGTTAGGTAAGCTCCTTCGATATACCTAATGATGGGGGCTATTTCCGCGACTTTATTACAGAACGTATGTTCCTGTACCTACATAAGAAATGCTTCACGTTGCATGATTGGGAATCCCATTGGGACTGGAGTTGGAAGAAGTTGCAAGCTATGTGTAGTATGGGTTAACATTCAAAATAACGAATCATATATGAACCTAAAACGGAGGGAATTGCCCATGCAAGAAGTGAAGCTTGTTGTATCCTACGATGATTATGAGGACGGCATTCGTATGGAAAAATTAATTAAGGATTTGGCCGCTAAACCTGAGGCCGGCTCACTGGAAAGTCTGGTCATCGGAGATTGGGGACAGGCTTATGAGAGCTCACCTCAAGAGTTCATGAGCACACTCATCGAGTCGGCTTCAAGCTTTCCGTCATTGAAGAAACTGTTCATCGGGGATATGGGATTCGAAGAATGTGAAGTGTCGTGGATTATTCAGACGAATCTTACTCCCTTATTGGGCGCCTTTCCAGAATTAACATCATTCTCGATCAAGGGCAGTAGCGGCCTTAGTCTGGAACCGCTCCAGCATGCCAAGCTTGAAGAATTGATTATTATCTGTGGCGGTCTCCCGAAAGAAGTGTTATCTTCGATCACCCATGCCAAATTGCCTGAATTGCGTAAACTGGAATTATTTCTGGGCGTCGATAATTATGGCTTCGATGGATCACTTGAAGATGTACTGCCTTTGTTAGAAAAAGGATTATTTCCAAAGCTGGTGTACTTGGGTCTGAAAGACAGTGAAATTCAGGATGAGATTGCGAAAGCAGCAGCTGAAGCATCTATTCTGGAGCAACTTGAAGTACTGGATCTATCGCAAGGAACGTTGTCCGATGAAGGGGCAGAGGCGTTACTTGCCAGTGACAAGATCAAGCAGCTGAAACATCTCGATCTAAGTTACCATTACATGACCGATGAAATGATCCGTCGCTGGAACCAATCGGGTATATCCGTAGATGTTAGCGACCAGCAACAAAGTGATGAGGATGACTGGCGTTACCCGTCGTTAACGGAGTAGAAGATGTCAGGTTTTACGAAAATAGTTGAAAGTCTGCATCAATCAGATGATGTCCCTGATTTTGATCGAGAGCAGCCATTATTATTGATCGGAAATCCCCATAATCGGCGAACGCAAGGGATGCAAGAGGCCAGGCATAGATTAGGGATGAAACCTGCCGTTGTATTGCCTTATGCCCAATTGCTCCAGAACTGGAGACAGGGGCGAACGATCGTTGATATAGTAGATTCCAATCTACCTGTGCCCCTCGTTCGGATTGATGCTCCTGGTGAGGATTGGGAAGTAGAACGTGAATTGTTATTCCTTGGAGTTATAAACGCTACGTCATGCTTAACAGATGAAATGGGAACAGAGGCATTCTCAGCAGAGCAGGTACTTGCGCTGGAACAGGAGTGGGGAAGAATCCATGCCCCTGCTCAGTGGTTCCGCGGCTGGAAAGCATGTCTGGATCGAATCGGCCGTGAGACTCGGGAAATATGGCCTGAAGTTCGATTCATGAATGATCCTGCTGACATTCAATTGATGTTTGACAAGAGAACATGTCAGCAGCATCTATACTCTCAGGGGGTTAATGTACCTCCTGCACTCCAGTCTTCACAGCCGATTCGAAGTTACACTGACTTGCGTACAGCGATGCAATCGGCCGGTATGAACCGTGTATTTGTGAAGCTTGCGTGCGGTTCGGGTGCCTCAGGTGTTGTCGCGTATCAGATTAACCCACGTACGGGTGACGAAATCGCCATAACGACGATGGGAATGGAACAGGCGCAAGGCAAGACAATTTTTTATAATGAAGGACGTTTACGCAAGTATACCCGTAATGGCGAGGTTGCTGCGTTAATGAACTGGTTATGTGCAGAAGGCGCACAGATTGAACGGTGGATGCCCAAAGCCACGTTTGATCAGCGGGCCTATGATATTCGCCAACTGGTTGCGGGTGGACAGGCAGGCCATGCGATTATGCGACTAAGTCGTACCCCTATAACCAATCTGCATCTGCGCAATGAACGTATGTTGCCTGCTGAAGCTGGTCTGGATGAACAGCGGATGTCGCTGGTTCGGACGGCAGCGCAGGCAGCCATGTCATCATTTCCCAACTCGTGGTCAGCCGGAATTGATGTGATGCTTACGAGTGGTTCGAATCCGCGTGCCTATGTGCTGGATGTGAATCCGTTTGGAGATCTGTTATACAGGGTTGAGCATCATGGCCTCGGAACCTATGAGTGGGAAATGGAACTTTTACGAAAGGAGCCTATTCAACATGCCTGATATGAACACCATTGTAGGCTCCCATGATCTGTTAATGATTACCTTGGACACGTTACGATATGACGTAGCCAAGCTGGAAGAGGCGAATTGTCCCAATCTGTGTGGTTCGGGTCCATGGGAGAAGCGTCATACCCCGGGCAGTTTTACATATGCGGCGCACCATGCTTTTTTTGGTGGTTTTATGCCCACTCCTGCCAATACGGATAAGGCATCTCATGTAAGATTGTTCCATTCCCGGAATACCGGACTCAAGACACATCCGCATACCTGGCTGTTTGATACACCGGATATCGTATCCGGGTTCGCAGCTGAAGGTTATCGTACCATCTGTATTGGCGGCGTCATTTTTTTTACGAAAAAAAACCCGCTTGCGAAAGTATTGCCCGGCTATTTCCAACAGAGCTACTGGCGAATGAACTTTGGGGTAACCAATCCCAAATCGACAGAACATCAGGTACAGCATGCATTAAAGCTGCTTGAACAGACGCCGCTGGATGAAAAGATATTTATGTTCTTGAACGTGTCTGCCATTCACGGTCCCAATAAGTACTTTGTAGAAGGTGCCAGGGAGGACTCGGTAGAGACTCAGCGGGCTGCACTTCGATATGTGGATGAGGCACTTGGGCCATTGTTCGAGGCAATGAGGAAACGCGTCCGGCCTGCCTTTTGTTTAGCTTTTTCCGATCATGGTACAGCTTACGGTGAAGATGGGTATCAAGGACACCGGCTCGCGCATGATGTCGTCTGGACGGTGCCATACCGTGAATTTTTAGTATAGAACGTATTGCTCTTAACGTATTAATCTTATGATGATGATAACAACCGGAGACAGGAGGAGACCGATGGACAATCATTCACAACCCATGACAACAGGCCATTCCGATCAGTCCGGATCCAATACAACGACTACAGGTCTTCGTGAAGTACTCGCATTCCCTTATCGTTCGTATTTATACTCATACCCGCACAAGACCGCATATCGGGAGCTTGACCCACCACTGCCGCTGGGACCAATGTGGGAACGAGAAAATACCGATACGTATTTTTTATATATGCACATTCCTTTCTGCGCTGCTCGTTGCGGATTCTGTAATCTGTTCACCCTGCCGGATCGACGGGATGATACGCATGAACGTTATGTAGATGCGCTGGAACGTCAGGCGAAGCAGTGGGCACCCATTACATCTCGAAGACCGTATTCCCGGTTCGCGATTGGTGGAGGAACGCCTACATTACTAAATGAGGTTCAGTTGAATCGTCTGTTTGATATTGCTGAACATGTGATGGGGCTGGACCCTGCGCAAGCATCGATTTCGGTGGAAACGTCGCCGGATACCGTTACGGACGCCAAGCTGGCCATTATGAAGGAGCGAAGTGTTGATCGTATTAGTATGGGCATCCAGAGTTTCATTGAAGCTGAAGCATCTGCCATCTATCGTCCACAAAAACCGCAGGAGGTCGAACGAGCGCTTGAGAAGCTATCTCGGTATGATTTCCCATTGTTAAATCTGGATCTGATCTATGGTCTGCCAGGACAAACGGTGGAATCGTGGATCTATTCAGTGGAAAGAGTGCTGGCCTACGAACCGGGCGAAATCTTTATCTATCCCTTGTATACACGGGAAAATACAATCGTGAAGCCTGATGATATTCGCCGTCAGGGACCTGACATTCGGATGGAGCTGTATATAGCTGCACGTGAGACATTGAAAAGCAAAGGTTATGTGCAATATTCGATGCGCAGATTTGCCAAGGAACAGTCGTCCTCCAAAGTGCTTCTGCCTTATAGCTGTCAGGAGGAGGGCATGGTTGGTCTGGGATGCGGCGCACGCTCTTATACGAGTGAAGTACACTATGCATCCAAATACGGCGTGAGTTACAAGGCCACACAGAGCATCATTGCCGATTATGTGGCGACTGAGCGCTACGATGTGGCGGATTATGGTATCGTGTTAAGCCGTGAGGAACAGAGACGTCGCTTTATTTTGAAAGCCTTGCTGCATCGGGAGGGATTAACATTGTCTGACTACCAAGAGCGCTTCGGTACCGATGTGATGTCCGATTATCCTTGGCTTAGCGAGTTGTTTACGGAAGATATGGGACGGGTTGAACTGGAGGAAGGCGAACGCGTATTACGTCTGACAGAAGAAGGACTGGGTTACTCCGATGCAATTGGAGATTGGCTTATATCCGCCGAAATTCGTGAACAGATGGAAGGGTTTGTTTTCTCATGAGAGCGACGTTATATTATCGCGGCAAGTTGTCTTCCTGCAATTACGACTGTCCATACTGCCCTTTTAGCAAAACCGTCGATTCCAAAGAGACGCTGGAAGTGGATGAACAACAATTGCGTCAATTTGTGAATTGGGTTAAGGCGCAGGAAGACGAAGGTCACCGCTTCTCCATTTTCTTCAATCCTTATGGTGAAGCGTTGGTACGACGCTGGTATCGGGAAGCTATGGTTGAGCTGTCACATATGCCACATGTGGATAAAGTTGCGATCCAAACCAACCTGTCCGTCAAGCTGGATTGGGCGAAGGAGCTGGATGCCAATAAATCAGCTTTTTGGGCGACGTATCATCCTCGTGAGACAAAAGAGGCTTCTTTTGTAAAACAATGTCTGACCCTGCGTCAGATGGGGCTTGCTTTTAGTGTCGGTACTGTAGGACTTCGTAGTGCTTTTTCCGCTATTGAGTCCATGAGACAGGCTTTGCCGGATGATGTGTATATGTGGGTTAATGCATTCAAAGATCGGCCCAAGTATTACACGCCGGAGGAAATTCAGTTTTTACGTGGGCTTGATCCGCTTTTTGAAGGTAATCTGCAGGACTATGAGAGTTTGGGCAAACGTTGTGCTGCCGGTTCGGAAGTATTTTATGTACAAGGGTCAGGGCATGTGAAGCGGTGTTACAAGGATCGCCGGATCATTGGGCATCTGTATCGCGATGGTCTGCAAGCTTTGGCCGAGGATCGGCCTTGTCGCATGAAAAAATGTGGCTGTTACATCGGCTATATTCATATGGAGGATTCACCCTTCAGAGAAACATTTGGTAGTGGGCTGCTGGAGCGTAATCCGGTCCTGATTCCTTAATCGAATGCAATTTTTTGAACAGAATTATGAGTGAATGAGCTTCATTGCTCACAAACGATATTGATCGGCATAAAGTACATCTTCGGAGTGAACGTGAAACAAACCACAGTGGTTTGAACACGCCATAATGGAGGTGTATTTTTTGTATCTTCGTGTGGAAGGTGAATTTGTTTTCTCTTGGATAAGTCTTGAATTCCTTTGAAAATTCCTGAAAATATTTCATAAGTTTTTCATGGTTCAAATTTCATAGTTATTGGGTTAGTGATCTTAGGAACAAAGACCTTTATTCAAATTGTATGGGCATCTATAGTCGCTGTATATATTTAAAAATGGGTCTAAAGACTTAATAATTCCTATGGGAGGCCAGATGCAAAAGTAGGAAACACCATGTACTTTATTTTAACTTTCGGGGGAATAAACATGAAAAGAATATCGATTAGCCGAAAATTACTCTTGGGATTCTCATCTGTATTGTTGTTACTGGTGGCTGTAACGATTATAGCCTATACCCAATTTGTATCCATTGAGAAAACGTATACAGAATTAATTAATAATAGAACAAGCAAACTACTGCTCATCAAAAATATGACGATAGATCTTAAATCACAACAGATTGCTTTGAGGAATTTTGTGATGGAAGATAATGACGTTAACGAGGATGAATTCAATAAGGCATATGAAGATTACATAGCGTTAAGCAAGGAATTACAATCAACGGTTACAAGTCAGAGCATGAAAGACTACCTAACCCAATCAGATGAAGCGATGAGTAAGTACTATGAATTTGCTCAGAATATTATGACACTGACAAGACAGGGGAATAACAGCGAGATCACCAGATTAATGCAGGATACAGCTCCAGATCTGATCGGTGAGTTTGAAGCCATTGTCAATAATATGGAGAAACACCAACAAGACTCCATGAATACTGGCATTGTGAATGCCAATCTTCAGATTGCTCAAGTTCTTCGTTGGATTACTATTATTGGAGTCGCCTCCATTCTGATCGGAACACTCGTAGCGTTCATCATTGGCAGACTGATCTCCTTGCCTGTTGCTGCAGTTGCTCAAGCCGCGAGTCGCATTGCGGACGGGGATCTGACTGGTGAACCCATTGCGGTTCGTAACAAGGATGAGATTGGTGATCTTGCCCAAGCCTTCAATATCATGTCCCGGAATCTGCGTACACTTATTCATCAGGTTGGCAATAGCGCAGAACACGTAGCTGCTTCTTCGGAGGAACTGACCGCAAGTACGGAGCAGACATCAACCGCCACGGAACAAGTGGCCATCACGATGGGGGAGATTGCGACGGGTATGGATAATCAGGTTCGGATGGTCAGTGACGGATTCCAGACGATGAATGAGTTAACGACAGGTTTCCAGCAGGTTACGGTGAACACCTTGAATATGTCCGAGGAAGCGACGAAAGTTTCAGCGAAGACGGTATCTGGAAGTGAGTCCGTTGAATCCGCTGTAGGACAGATGAATTCCATACATGATACGGTCTCAGGTTTGTCGGCAGTTATTGAAGAATTAAGCAGACACTCTCGGGATATTGTGAAAATGGTGGATAGCATCTCTGAAATATCGGCTCAGACCAATCTTTTATCCCTTAACGCTGCAATTGAGGCTGCTAGAGCTGGTGAACATGGAAGAGGGTTCCAGGTTGTAGCAACAGAAGTTCGTAAACTATCTGAACAATCAGCACGTTCAGCGGAACAGATTGTCCCTTTGGTGGCAGCCATGGAGAAAGGGATGCGGAACGCTGCTCAATCCATGAGTTTAGTCACGGCAGAGGTGCAAGGGGGAATTGAACTTGTTCACCAAGCAGGTGCTACATTTAATGAAATTCGGGAAGCGGTTGGTAATGTAGCGGGTCAAACACAAGAAGTCTCTGCTTCAATCGAGCAGATGTCAGCAGGTGTAGAGCAGATTAGTATTTCCATGAAAACCATTATGGAAGTGACGGAAAGTGGAGCTGCGGGAACGGAAGAGGTGAGTGCTTCTTCAGAGGAACAGTTGTCTGCAATGCAGGAGATCGCTTCTGCAGCCAATGATCTCTCGTCCATGGCAGAGCAGTTGCAACAGACTGTCCGTCAATTCAAAGTTGAATGAAACTCCGGCTTGAGAGAAAGTGTGGGTGAAGGTTGGGCGTAGGTGCATATAGCCTTTCGTATAATAAAGGGTGTCCATACAGCTAACCGCTGTCTGGGCACCCTTTTTGGTCATGATAAAGAAACAATGTGCAGCAAGGATAAGGTAGGTTAACGAATAGCGACTTTATACGTCCGCAACCAGGTATTGATCTGCGTCAGATATGCGAACAGTTGTGGACCAGACATCAATTGCCCGAACCACGGGAGATTGGATGCCGCATCTGGAGAAGAAGCTAAGTTACGAATCTGGGTTTTGTCGATTAAAGGCAAAATTGGCGAGGTTGGATCGTCCAGTATGTCAAGCACCTGTTGTTTAACCGCGGCCAGATATTGCGGATTATGTGTTTTCGGGTATGGACTCTTTTTGCGATATAACACATCGTCAGGCAGGACACCTTCGAGTGCTTTACGCAGAATACCTTTTTCCCGCCCACCCGTTATTTTCATTTCCCAAGGGATATTAAACACATATTGAATCAGGCGATGGTCACAGTATGGAACCCGCACTTCCAACCCAGCCCCCATACTCATCCGATCTTTGCGATCCAGAAGTGTAGGCATGAAACGTGTAATGTTCAGGTAGGACATCACCCGCATTTGTGCATCTTTACCCGTTTCCCCATCCAGAAGAGGCACTTCAGCCACTGCATCGGAATAACGGTCTGCCAAATAGTCGAGTGGCCGAATCCATTCCCGAATATCCGGGGATAATAGCGCTGCTCGCATATCAGGTGCTACAGACCACGGAAACGTACCGGAGTTCAGCATATCTTCTCGATGAAACCAGGGGTAACCGCCAAACACTTCATCCGCTGCTTCGCCTGAAATGGCAACCGTGGCCCCTTTTTTGATCTCTTTACAGAACAGATAGAGCGAGGAGTCTACATCTGCCATGCCTGGCAGATCTCTTACTAGCATGGCCTGTGTCAGTGCATGAACCAGTTCTCCGTTCTCGATCTCAATCCAGTGATGATCGGTCTTGAGTTCATCCACCATTCGCTTAATCCAGGGTCCATCTGCACCCGGCTGAAAGGAATGCGCCTGGAAATGCTTGGCGTTATCCACATAATCGACAGAATACGTACTGACTTGGCCTTGCCCGGTCCGGTTGTAATAATCCACGGCTAATGCTGATAATGCACTGGAGTCCAGTCCCCCCGATAAAAGAGAGCATACGGGAACATCCGAAGCCAACTGGCGCTCCAGTGTATCTTGCAAGAGCGTTCGCACCTCGGCTGCCGTCTCCTCCAGGTTATGTTCGTGATGCTGACTTTCCAGTTTCCAATAGGCATAGGTTCGGATCCCGTTTCGGTTATAGATCAACGCGTGTGCCGGCTTGAGTTCGCTCAGTGAAGAGTACACGCCGTGTCCTGGTGTCCGTGCAGGTCCTACGATAAACACTTCGGCCAATCCTTCCGGGCCAACAGCCGCTTCCACATCGGGGTGAATGAGCAGAGCTTTGGGCTCGGAGCCGAATACAAGTATGTCTTTTGCATTACTGTAAAACAGAGGTTTCACACCAAGGCGATCTCGTGCCATAAAAACCTGTTCGCGTCCCCCATCCCATATGGCAAAAGCGAAAATACCGTTAAACCGGTCAACGCATGCCGGTCCCCACTCAATATAAGAGGCGAGCAACACTTCCGTATCACATTGCGTGCGGAACTGATGCCCCCGCTGGAGTAATTCCTTTTTCAACTCGGGTGCATTGTATAGTTCTCCGTTATACACGACGGTATAGGAGGTATCTCCCTGTAACGCATGCATGGGTTGTGCCCCGTTCTCGGGGTCCATTACACTAAGACGCCGATGTCCAAAGGCACAAGGATTGGAGATCCATGTACCTGAAGCGTCGGGCCCCCGGTTCGACAAGCTATCCGTCATACGGACCAGCAGCTCTGATTCCTGGGTCAGATCCCGATTCCACTGTATGAAGCCGGTAATACCGCACATGGTTTGTTCATCCTTTCTTGGTCGAGTCATTCATCCGTATGGCTGCTAATTACGGGCAACCAGCAAATGTTGTCTTTTTCGTCAGAAGTCGTAACAAATATATGCCGAATGCAGGCATAAAATGTCTGTCCTCTTCGGAAACTAGTTCTAGGGACAACGGCCTCAACATGCCTGTGAAGGAGAGAACATGCAATGGACAGTATGAAGTATTATGTGTCTGTCATGGGCCGCTCCGTTATTCCGGATCCGTCGGTAACATCGTATGAATGGATCATTCAGGCAACGCCGCAGGAAGCGGAGCAATTACTGGGACTGCTGAACCTCATGCAGGAAAAGGAGGAAGAGGCCTTTCCTGGCATGGTATTCCCATGGCCAGATACACCGGAGGAGTCCGTTAACCGGGCGTATGAAACGATATTACAGCAGGTGTATCGGGAGATTTACCGATTAGGCACACCAGAGACACGATACCAGATTGAACAAACTACTTGATAAGCACAAAGGAAAAGGAGCGCGATGAGCAATGTATGCCATTCAAGATGCTAAAATACGCAGATTAACCGAGGTAGACGGATTATCCTGTGCAGAAGTGGAAGTGCAGCCTGGAAATGCAGGAGATCCGTCATTACTTGTATACGTAGCCTCTACTCAACCTGGAAATTCACTGGAAGTCGTTCGGATTGTACGCAATCACTCTGATTCAGCGATCGACTGGTATAACAATAATATGCATACCGCGTTTGAAGAGGCGACAGAAACCGCATTTGAGAACAGCGAAGGTATGACAGTGGAGGAAGACAAGGCTCAGTTTCAAAATGAGTTGTTTGCTTTTGGTTTGCTTGGTCCAACGCTTCAGCGTTATCTAATCGGGAAGGCTTAACAGGTGGAACGTTCCTGCAACACAAGTGTTGATAGCGGGATCGAATTCAATGTTGTGCATACTAGACAGTGATCTATTGGTGTTGCTGGTTGTTGTGACTGCATCTGTGACTGGAAAAACCCGCCGTTGTTGAAGGGCGGGTTTTGTCATGCGAGGTCAGATTCAGGTGAGATGTGATCAAGCGTACTCACGCAGCACTTGAATCCCTTTGACCACATTGTATACAAAGCTTAATCCGTAGATCACAAAGAACAGAATGACAAAGCCGACGGCGGAACCCAGGCTATGTGCAGTCACGAAGAAATAAAATAGCGGAATGGCAGCAAGAAAGGGGAATACATGTGAGAATAAGGCGCGTTTGGCATGTCCCTCAATGTATGCATCCTTGGCAACAATCCATACGATGATCGGAAATAGGAACGGGGCAAAGAAAATACTAAAGTAGGATAGGGCAGATAAAAGTTGTCTCATGACGATTCACTCCTTCAATGCATCATTGAAATGTATGTATGCAAAAGATTACCCAGCAATTCTGACATTGAAAATGTCTTATGTTAATGTTGCTCTAAATGTCCCAATCTCCTCAATATAACCTGGTTCAAGCTATCATATTCTTAAAGAGACTGGAGTATGAGAATTATACGGTAAAGTACATGTATAGAGGTTGTTCAAAAAATCCGCTGTTGATTATGAAGATGCCTTTTGAACTCGCATTTAAGTATAATTATTAATTTTTTTATAAAACTATTGAAAAATATAGAAATCAGAGTATAATAAGAACCGCGCCGAAAATTTATTATACATATTTGTCTCAGTAGCTCAGCTGGATAGAGCAACGCCCTTCTAAGGCGTCGGTCGGGGGTTCGAATCCCTCCTGGGACGTAAAAAAGAAAACTTCCTTCGGGAAGTTTTTTTTGCGTTCAGGGGATGAGAACCCCAATGGTTCGTTGGAGCATTCGCTTCGTTAGCACCACTTCGCAGTCTCGACTGGAAGGAGAGTAACCCTCCTGGGACGTAAAAAAGAAAACTTCCTTCGGGAAGTTTTTTTTGCGTTCAGGGGAAAATTCATTTATTGGTTATACCTATAAATAATATAGAATTTATATATTTAAATAATAAACAATTCTATGCCACAATGAGGATATCAATAACGAAAGTGACGGTGGTATCCATGAAATCATTAAATCAATGGCAAGCAGATGAGTATGACAATAAACTGGCTTTTGTCTCCGGATATGGCAAAAACCTGATCTCTTGGCTTCAACCCCAAAAAGTGGAATACATTCTTGATCTGGGTTGCGGGACGGGGGATTTGACGTATGAGATTTCTCTGGCCGAAGCTGAAGTTATGGGTATGGATGCATCGCCGGACATGATTCGCCGTGCGAGGGAGAAATTCTCTGGAATCGAGTTCGTGGAAGGAGACGGTCATCAGTTTGAGACGAATAGACTGTATGATGCCGTCTTCTCCAATGCAGCCCTGCACTGGATGCGAAGTCCGAGATTAGTGGTGGATAGTATATGGAAATCTTTGAAGCCCGGGGGGCGATTTGTAGCAGAATTCGGTGGTAAAGGAAACGTGCAGACTATTGTGAACGCATTAGAAGAGGTTATCGAGCGAAACACGGGCATTCTTGCTTCTGAACGTAATCCTTGGTATTTTCCGTCGATCGGAGAATATAGCCATATTTTAGAACAAGGCGGATTTCTGGTGCGTCATGCCTATCACTATGACCGTCCTACCAGATTGGAAGATGGTGAGCAGGGTATAGTAGGCTGGTTGGCTCATTTTGGAGGAGACTATTTTGAAGGTTTCAGTCATGATGAGATACAAAAAATATGCCATGAAACCAGTCAAATCGTGATGCCTTACCTTTGGAAAGATGATGCTCTGTATGCAGATTACAAGCGTCTGCGTATTGAAGCCGTGAAGCCAGAATGAAGTTGATTTTTGTGATATTTATTGATGTTAAACGAATTACATTTAGCTTTTGTGCACTAAAAAACTTCACCTGTATACCAAGAATCTCTTTCTGATAAAGAGGCACTTGGTCTTTTTTTTGATGCATTATTTTAAAAATGAAATATTCAAACGACAAATAATTACAAGTTGAAATTTTTATCATACTCAAGACCCATATAAGTAATTTTTATATCATTTTTGTAAGTATTTAGAAGGAAAATGTGGTATTTTGATAGAATAATTTACCAAGGGTCAATCTTCTTGCAGATAGGTGGTGAAATTGGAGTGCGTATTGCAGTACGTGCGAACAGCAGGAACCCATCATGTGGTGAGGTATTCACATTTAAAAGGAGGGGCAAAGCCTTGAGTAAACGATTGATATCCACGTTATTAAGTGTTCTGATGGTCTTTTCCATTATTCTCCCCGCGGCTGGAGCCGCTCCCGCAGATTCAGTTATTCAGCTTGAGAACTTACCCAGTACAGCCGAAGCCAAACAATGGAGAGAGATTCTGGCAGGACGGGAAGCCAAACTTGCCGCAGATCCATTTTTGGATAAAAGCTTGGAAGGCCTGGGTGGAGAGAACACCCGAGTGATCGTTGAGCTTTCCAATAAACCTGTTGCAGTAGCGCAAGGTGAATCAACCCTCTCCGGAAAATCTTTTACCTCCTCTATGGAAACAAAGGCTGTGACTCAAGTTGAGCAACAACAACAGTCATTTGTACATAGCCTCACTCAGAAGAAAATCAAACATGAAGTATTGGAAGAATATGCATATGCCCTAAATGGTGTAGCGATTGAGCTTAAAGGAAACCAAGTGGGACAATTGCTTCAAATACCTGGCGTGGTCAGCGTATATCCTGACCTTGAATTTACAATAGCGCCTGAGACAGATGAAGTGAACCCGTACATGAAAGACACTGCGCCTTTTATTGGTGCACCTGAAGTATGGGATCTGGGTTACAAAGGAAATGGCATCAAAGTGGGTGTCATCGATACAGGGATTGACTATGAACATCCTAATTTGCAGGAAGCTTACAAAGGCGGATGGGACTTTGTTGGTAACGACAATGATCCGTATGAAGCGACATATCAAGAATGGAAAAGTTCAGGGGAACCTGAGTTTAACGAAAGGGGAAGTGCCTTTTACACATCCCACGGTACGCACGTAGCCGGTACCATTGCTGCTCGTGAAGCAGGGGATTACGGGATTGTTGGCGTTGCTCCTGAAGCAGATATCTATGCATACCGTGTACTTGGGCCGTATGGTAGTGGTCAAACCTCATGGGTGCTCGGCGGAATTGATCGTTCCGTTGAAGATGGCATGGATATAATTAATCTCTCTTTGGGGAATGCCGCTAACGATCCAAGTTATATTACCTCGGTAGCCCTGAATAATGCGATGTTGTCTGGTGTGACAGCAGTAGTTGCCAGTGGCAATGACGGACCCAACCGGTATACACTCGGTTCTCCGGGTGCGTCTGCCATGGCTATTACGGTAGGTAACTCTACAGGCCCTAGTCAGCTTATTACAGCGGATACTCACTTCTGGATTGGTGAAGAAGGCGAAGAGACCCTGCCTGAACAACAACCGGTGCCAGAGGTTGAACCATCTCCTGAACTGGGGACGGCACCTGGAACAGATGAGTCTGAAGGATCAGAGCAAGGTGTACCCGCAACTGCTACTGAAGAAAGTGCAGCAACTGTGGAGGATGTGGTTTCTGACGAAGCTGGAGTTTCGAATGTAGAAGAAACTGCAACTGAAGAAAATACGCCATCTGCATCGCCTTCTGCACCGGTTGAAGCTGCTCCTGAAGCTGCTCCTGTGGAAGAAGAGTCTGTAATTGCTCCAACTGAAACTCCACTGGCTGTTACAGAGTCGGTTTACCGTCTGGATCTGATGGGATGGAGCCTGTCAGCAGATCCTGAAACTGTTTTGACAGGGAAATATGAGCTTGAATTTGCAGCACTGGGTAAGCCAACTGATTTTGAAGGTAAGGATTTTACAGGTAAAGTGGCATTAATACAGCGTGGTGAACTCGCATTTGTAGAGAAAATCGCCAATGCCAAAGCGGCTGGAGCCGTGGCTGTTATCGTATATAACAACATCCCGGGTCCAATCGGTGTAAGTCTGGGCGATAACTTTGAACTCATTCCAACACTGAGCATGTCCAAAGAAGATGGAGAGGTTATCAAGGCTGATCTAGACGCAGGACAAGCCGTTGAAGTGAGCTTTAGTGATTTTGAACGTTCTCAAACTCCGGGCGATGAGATGAATTCATCCAGTTCACGTGGACCTGCCAAGGTAACGCTGGACATCAAACCGGATATTGTTGCACCAGGTACAAGCATTCTGTCTACGATTCCTGCCTACGGCAAGGATGAGCCAGACGCAGATTACGCACAAGCTTATGATCGTAAATCAGGTACAAGTATGGCTACACCTCATGTAGCAGGGTTGATTGCACTGTTGATTGAGAAGCATCCGGACTGGACGCCATTTGATATCAAAGTTGCGCTCATGAACAATAGTAAAGTGCTGGATACAACCAAGTTTGATGTATTTGATCAAGGTGCTGGCCGCATTCAGGCTGTGAACACCATCGATCCTGCTGCTTTTGTCAAAGTGCTTGATGTAACTCAATACACCGAAAGTGGCGCTGTTGTTGAAAAGGAGAATATCACCGGAAGCATCAACTACGGTAATTTCCTGAGCACAGATGAAAAGACGATCACCAAAACGATTAAAGTTGAGGCGTTGAATGGTAGTGGTGGGGATTACACCGTAAATGTGAATCCTACTCGTAATGTCGCTGGTGTATCTGTTGCAGTAGACAAAAGTTCCTTCACACTGAATGGTGAGGAAGAACTTGCAGTAACAATCACCGTTCCACGAGGGGTTACTGCGACTACAGAAGCACAAGGATACATTGAGCTTTCGAACGGAACCAATACGTTTACTGTGCCATATGTTGCTCATTTCAACGTTACGTTGAGTGGAGTTAAATATATTGAAACTGTAAAAGGCACTGAAAAAAATCCATTCCACTATCCATTGAAGGCTGATGGTACGTTGGATGCCCTTAATGTAGCGATGGAATTCTACAATCCGATGACATTTGCCCTGATTGAGATTTTTGATGGTCTTGATCCGGAAGGTGGATATTATCAAGATGGTTATATCGGCTCCATTTTCGGTAACTATTATAACTTCAATGCAAATACAAGATACAATCTTGCTTGGAACGGCACATATGCGGATTACACAACCGATGAAGTGACAGAGATTCCGGATGGTTTATACACCGTTGATATCACTACCATTGGTACGGACGGCAAAACCTATAAGGAAGACACTTCGCCATTTTTGGTGAAAAAGACAGCTCCGGCTGTAACTGCACCAGAAACATTGGAGTTCAAAGCGGATGAGTCTGCTGTCCTTAATGGTAGCGTGGAAGATTTGTACTTCCGTGTTGCTCCTGCGCTTGCCAGCGGATGGGACATCACGTTAGATCCGGCAGCTTCTCTGGAAGCAACGTATGTTGTGAAAAAAGAGGATGGTTCGGTTTATAAAGAGGGAGTCTTTGAAGTACAAGCTGATGCCACCTTTAGCCTTCCTTTAGAAGGATTTGAAGCAGGCGAGTATGCCGTTGAACTTACGGTAAAAGACCAACAGGGGCTTTCGGGTACAGCCAATACGGTACTGAAGTTGGAAGCCGTGGAGACCGAACCTGAAACTCCGGCTACCAAGGCGCCAGGTACGCCTGTATTGTCTCACAATAACTGGATAGGTAACGGCCTGCCAGAGGGCTCGTATATCGTTACAATGAACCTGTGGTGGGGCGAGAACGGAACTAGCTACAAGTTATATGAGGACGGAGTTTTGGTTGATACGCAGAAGTTGACTTACAACGCGCCTTGGGCGCAGTTTGCTCAGACGAAGATCACGGGCAAAGCCAATGGCACATATACGTATGTGGCCGAGCTAACTAACGACAAGGGAACAACACGGAGTCAGACGTTGACTGTTCGGGTGACCAACGCAACGCCAGGCAAAGCAGTTCTCTCTCATGATAACTGGGATGGCGATGGCAACTATAAAGTGACCATGAACCTGTGGTGGGGGACCAACGCTACAGAGTATCGTCTCTATGAAAATGATAAGTTGATCGACACGCAAGAACTCCGTGCAGTAACACCTCTTCCGCAAAGTGCCGTGACTACACTGTCCGGGAAAAAATCGGGTACGTATACGTATCGGGCCGAGTTAATTAACGCAGCTGGAGTTACCAGTACAGACACGATTAAGGTAAAAGTGAAGTAAGTTCCTCCTCATTGAGACTGATTAAATTAATGAAGGAATTGTACTATGCATAAACGGCCTCCATCCTGATTTTCAGGATGGAGGCCGTTTTGTTTTTATAAATGAATGGTATGACTAACCGATCATTCGATTTTTACTGGCTTGAAGCCCTGCAATTAGTAGAGCAATGGCTAGAATGACCTGTATGAGCAACGGAAGGGTCCATCCTTTTGTCCAGTCATGAAGCATGCCGAACAGTAGAGGTCCCACTGCCGCGAGCATATATCCGAAGGACTGAGCCATACCGGACAGGCTGGCAGCTTGTCTGGCATCGTTTGTGCGTAGGACGAAGAACATGGTTACCAGTCCAAACGAAGCTCCACCACCTATTCCTGCCAACGTGACGCCGATGGTAACGAGCGAACCGATGCCACTTAACAATAATGCATACCCGACAATCAAAGAAGAGCACGTTATCGCGGTTAGAACACGCTGATCTCGCGTTCGGCCTGCGAGGATCGGAACGATAAAGGTAGCCGGTACACTAACCATCTGCATCAAGGAGAGCATCCACCCTGCTGAAGTGGGGTTGAATCCTTGCTCAGCGAGAATCTCGGGAAGCCAGGTAATCGTCGTATAGAATATTAGAGATTGCAGACCCATAAATAAAGTAATGAACCAGGCTAGTTTAGAGGTCCTTAGACGCACGGGTGCCCCTTCGCTCCGGGAGGTAACATATAACATCCGCTGGCGTCCTGCGGCGATCTGGGGGAGCCACAAGAGAAGTGCAAGTATGGACAACAGGGCCCACATACCTAACGAAGCGCGCCAACCCATAGATGTAGCTCCGGATAAGGGTACACTCACACCTGAGGCGATGGCGCCAAATATGTTCATGGATACAGAGTATAATCCAGTGACGATACCCACCCGCAATGGAAAATCACGTTTGATTAAACTTGGCAAAAGCACGTTGCTTAATGCAATGCCGCATCCCAATATTGCGGTTCCAGTATATAAGGAGAGAACGGAAGGCAACAAGCGCAAGGCCACTCCAATGGTCACGATGATAACAGCCAATAGTAGAGCAGATTCGAGTCCTAACCGTTTGGCAAGACGTGGTGCAAAAGGAGAGACTGCTGCAAAGGCAAGCAAAGGTAGTGAGGTCAAAAGCCCGGCCATCGTATGGCCGATACCTGTATCTGAGCGGATCATCTCCACTACAGGTCCGGTTGCTGTGATCGGTGACCTCATGGTAGCGGCGATAACGATAATGCCTGCTAATAACAGGCCGAATCTTTTGGATGTCGAAGAATGTTCTTCCTCGGCATGGATGGACGAGTGCTGCTGTACTGAAGATGACATTGATAAAATCTCCTGTTTCCTAAGAAGTTGATATGTATGGATTGTTACATTATCCACCCCGCAAGCATAACATTCTATGTCAACATTGAGCAATGAAATGAAAAAAAGCACCCACAAGAACGCGGGACTCGGACCATCTGGACCTGACAAACTCTAACGAATCGAAGAGGTCTTATAGAACGGATAACCACTATGTTCAGATTCTAATGAACCTCAGCAACGTTAATCAGGTAACTTACTGCAATCTGAGTGAGTTAATCCCCCGGAATGGTGAAATAAGCTCTCTAAGATTCTTAGAATTCCATGATGCTGAATTTTTGGGGGGAATAGAGTTTCCTAGATTCGTTAGATCTTCGATACTGCAACATATCGTCCATATAATGAACGAATCAAACGTTCCAATGCAGCGACACAGCAGGTACCGAACTACCGAAGCGAATGCTCCGACGAACCGTTGGGATTCTCATCCCCAGAACGCAAAAAAAACTTCCCGAAGGAAGTTTTCTTTTTACGTCCCAGGAGGGATACTCTCCTTGCAGTCGAGACTGCGAAGTGGTGCTAACGAAGCGAATGCTCCGACGAACCGTTGGGATTCTCATCCCCAGAACGCAAAAAAAACTTCCCGAAGGAAGTTTTCTTTTTTACGTCCCAGGAGGGATACTCTCCTTCTAGTCGAGACTGCGAAGTAGAGCTACCGAAGCGAATGCTCCGACGAACCATTGGGGTTCTCATCCCCAGAACGCAAAAAAAACTTCCCGAAGGAAGTTTTCTTTTTACGTCCCAGGAGGGATTCGAACCCCCGACCGACGCCTTAGAAGGGCGTTGCTCTATCCAGCTGAGCTACTGAGACATGAATTTTTTCAAGCAAAACTGATTTTATCATATGCATACAGGAATATCAAGCATTTTATTTTAAACTGTTTTTCGTATATGATATTTGGCGGCAGTAACGTGTTTTTCATTATATTTAAGGTTATGTTAGAATATCAGGAGAACTCAAAAATAGATCGACAATCGTTTTAATATATACATCTATTTAGGTTGATTCCAACTGGAGATTCAGGATATAGAGGAGGTGCTCCCATTAAGGAATCCACGACCCCGGAAACCGAGCATAACAACAATATTGTGCTGTTTCCTAAGACGCTGGACTATTACCAGATTCAATTGACAGTTATGCTTGAAAATGAACGGTATGGTGAAGCGATGAAATTGCTTCACTTTTTGCTGCAATGTCAGGGACAGGAAGAGCGCCACTATGATGAATGGCGGGCCCTGCTCGAATGGCTTCAGGCAGCGTTCCCTCAGTATGAAGAAACCTCGCCTGCCGTTCTCGAAGAACGAGAAGAGGAAGAAGAGATTAGTGAGGAAGACATGGCACGGCATCATGCTCGAATGAAGCTTGAACAGGATGATGGCTATGCAGATAAGATGCTTCGCACAGTAATGGAGGAGCCGCTGTCCGAACAGACGATGCTGGCTTTGGAGCAGTTGGCCTATCTGGATCTGCCGAAGATTGACGAGGCACTTACGAGTTGGTTAAAAGACAAGTCGCTTCACCCTCTGCTTCAATTCCGGGTGCTGCAGACCTTGCGTCGCCGAGGTGTTCAAGGTATGATCCTGTTTACGAGAGGCGAAGAGCAGGTTGAAGTCGAGATCGATACCGTGCCTCTTAAACCAGAGGAGTTCCCGCTCCAAATTGTTCAGATTCTGGAACGAGTGGCAGATCAGACGGAGGTTCATGAACCTACGCTCTTTTATTTTGCCCAGGAACTGTGGATACAATATGTCATGGCGGTGTATGGAACCCGCGATTATATATCAATGCTGGAAGAAAATGATTCCATGACAGATATATGGGCAGCAGCTCTACATATGACCGTTGCAGACAGTCTTGGTGGTTCGCATGATGAGGAGAATACACGCTCAATGTATGCTGTGACAGGCGCGATGCGCTTTCGCCTGGAGCAGGCTTATCGTTCCATGAAGCAGTTTGTATCTGCCGGTTTGGACGGCTAATCGAGGCCGGAAACGTTTTCCTTAAACTGTATCAAGGGATTCCCCTTGAAAAAGAATCTAATCTTGTTTATACTAAAATGGTTATTTTGTACGTGATTGCCTACGTGAACATGTGAATTTTGGAGGGGAAAGTATACAATGAAAGCAACTTGGGAAAAGATAGAGAAGAACCTTGGGGTTCTTGAGGTTGAAGTGAATGCGGATCGTGTAACTGCAGCACTCGACAAAGCTTTTAATAAAGTGGTTAAACAAGCAAACGTACCTGGATTCCGTAAAGGTAAAGTACCACGTTCCATCTTCGAAGCACGTTTTGGTGTAGAGAGCCTTTATCAAGAAGCAATCGACATTTTGCTTCCTGAAGCTTATACAGAAGCAATCGACCAAACGGATATTTTCCCGGTTGATCGTCCTGACGTAGATGTTGAACAATTCGCTAAAGGACAAACATTCAAGTTCAAAGCGAAAGTAACTGTGAAACCTGAAGTGACTCTGGGTGAGTACAAAGGAATCGAAGTTGCTGTAGCAAAAGGTGAAGTAACGGATGCAGAAGTGGCTGAAGAACTTGAGCGTCTTCAACAACGTCACGCTGAACTCGTTGTAATCGACGAAGGTTCCGCTGCTAACGGCGACGTTGCAGTAATCGACTTCGACGGTTCCGTTGATGGTGTACCTTTCGAAGGTGGACAAGCTGAACGTTATTCCCTGGAACTGGGTTCCAACACATTCATTCCTGGATTTGAAGAGCAAGTTGTGGGTCTGTCCACAGGTGACTTCAAAGACGTAGAAGTGACTTTCCCAGAGAGCTACCATGCAGCAGAACTTGCTGGCAAACAAGCGGTATTCAAAGTGAAAATTCACGAAATCAAGCGCAAACAGCTTCCTGCATTGGATGATGAGTTTGCTAAAGATGTTAGCGAATTCGACACACTTGAAGAGTACAAAGCTGACCTGAAAACACAATTGGAATCCCGTAAAGCTGACGAAGCCAAAGCTGCACAAGAAAATGCAGTTGTAGAAAAAGTGGCTGAGAACGCTGAAGTGGACATTCCGGCTGCAATGGTTGACAGCGAAGTACAAAACATGATGCGTGATTTCGACAACCGTCTGCGTAACCAAGGTATGAACCTTGAAATGTTCCTGAGCTTCTCCGGCCAGACTCAAGCTGACCTGAGAGGACAAATGCAAGAAGATGCTTCCAAACGTGTTCGCAACAACCTGGTGCTTGAAGCTGTAGGTAAAGCGGAAAACATTGAAGTATCTGACGAAGAAGTGAACCAAGAACTCGAGAAAATGGCTGAATCTTACAAGCGTCCTGCTGATGAGATCCGTGGCATCCTCGAAGGTAATGGTTCCCTGGACAGCCTTCGCGATGAAGTTAAACTGCGTAAAACGATTGATGTTCTTGTTGAGAACAGCACAGTTGTTGAACCAGTTGAAGCTCCAGCTGAAGAAGTTGTTGCAGAAGCTGACGAAAAATAAGACAAGCTGTTATCATCTTGTCAGTTGAATAAACGATAAGGCACGTGAATTATTGCGTGCCTTATTTTTAAATTATGACATCCATTTTATAGAAAATGAAGTAATTATATGGATGAACACTAATTTTATTGATCGGTGTACACTTTTTACATACCTATGTACTTCATGCAAATAAAAAACGGCAAGACGGCATAGGATGGCTTCAATTTGCACATACATAGAAAACATGGTTAAATATGATCAGGCTAAAAAAGTAATCAAACTGATGTCTGACCCCTCTTGTGAAAAATGACATTGTCACAGGAAAGTGTTAGAATGAATTTGGGTTTGCTTTACAGGTGGCCTATGTCTAATTACATGTAGAAAAGAGGTTGGTCTCATGAGTCTGGTGCCAATGGTTATAGAACAAACCAATCGAGGCGAGCGGTCTTACGATATATATTCACGTTTGCTGAAAGATCGCATTATCTTTCTAACCAGTGCGATTGATGACGATGTAGCCAATCTTGTCATAGCACAGCTTTTGTTTTTGGCAGCCGACGATCCTGAGAAGGATATCAGCTTGTACATTAACTCACCTGGTGGTTCTGTCACCGCAGGGATGGGTATATACGATACGATGCAATTTATCAAGCCGGATGTATCTACCATTTGCGTAGGGATGGCAGCAAGCATGGGCTCGTTATTGCTAACAGCCGGTGCACCTGGCAAGAGATATGCGCTGACGAACAGCGAAGTAATGATTCATCAGCCGCTTGGCGGTATTCAAGGACAGGCTGCGGATATTAAGATACACGCAGAATGGATTATTAAAACACGTCAGAAACTGAATCAAATATACGTCGATCGTACGGGTCAACCTCTTGAGAAAATTGAGCGGGATACAGACCGTGACTTCTTCATGAGCGCTGAAGAAGCTAAGACGTACGGCATTATTGACCAGGTGCTCAGTAGACCGATCAATTCCTAAAGGGGTGGTTTCATGTTTAAATTTAACGATGAGAAAGGGCAACTGAAATGCTCTTTTTGCGGTAAATCTCAGGAGCAGGTACGCAAGTTGGTCGCTGGACCAGGCGTGTACATTTGTGATGAATGTATCGAACTTTGCACCGAAATCGTTGAGGAAGAACTCGGTCATGATGAAGAAATAGACCTCAAAGATATTCCAAAACCAAAAGAAATTCGTAATATTCTGGATCAATATGTTATTGGACAGGAACAAGCGAAAAAATCATTGTCTGTTGCGGTGTATAATCACTACAAACGGATCAACACACAAAGCAAGATTGAAGACGTTGAATTGTCGAAGAGTAACATTTTGCTGTTAGGACCTACGGGTTCTGGTAAAACGTTGCTTGCACAAACGATGGCAAAAATTTTGAATGTACCTTTTGCTATTGCGGATGCTACGTCATTAACAGAAGCAGGTTATGTGGGTGAGGATGTAGAGAACATCTTGCTCAAACTGATCCAAGCTGCTGATTATGATGTGGAAAAAGCAGAGCGTGGCATTATTTATATCGATGAGATTGATAAAGTAGCGCGTAAATCCGAAAACCCATCCATTACTCGTGATGTATCGGGCGAAGGTGTGCAACAGGCTCTCTTGAAAATTCTTGAAGGAACTGTGGCTTCTGTACCACCACAAGGTGGTCGTAAACACCCTCATCAAGAATTCATTCAGATTGATACAACGAACATCCTGTTCATTTGTGGCGGTGCCTTTGATGGTCTGGAGCAAATGATCAAACGCCGGATCGGTAAAAAAGTCATTGGCTTCAATACCGTTTCTGAGCAAAAAGATCTGAAACCAGGTGAATACCTGGGCATGGTATTGCCGGAAGATTTGCTGAAATTTGGTCTGATTCCGGAGTTTGTAGGCCGTCTGCCAGTCATCTCCACTTTGGAGCCGCTGGATGAAGATACGTTGGTACGGATTCTGTCCGAACCAAAAAATGCGCTTACCAAACAGTACCAAAAATTGCTTGAGCTGGATAATGTGAATCTGGTATTCGAACCAGCTGCATTGCTCGCGATTGCAAAAGAAGCAATTAAACGTAACACAGGTGCACGTGGATTACGTGCCATCATTGAAGGCATCATGCTTGAAATCATGTATGAAGTGCCTTCACGTGAAGATGTTACGAATTGTGTCATTACTGAAGAAGTTGTTGAGAAAAGAGTTGTGCCTGAACTAAGCCAATCAAAGGACGATAAGCAGGAAGAAAGCGCCTAAATGTGGCCGGGAATCCCGTTGAACTCTGAAATATAGACTTGTCAGTTCTCCACTTTGGCAGAAGGCGAATTCATGTCTCTGTCAGGGTGGAGCTTTGACGTTGTGGGGAGAGAAATCACTCATGTATTTAAGACAGGATACACGTCCCGTGAAAGTGGGAAACGTAACGATCGGTGGCAGTAACGAAGTCATTATCCAAAGTATGTGTACAACCAAAACGGCAGATGTTGAAGCAACGGTTGCAGAGATTCTGCGACTGGAAGAAGCGGGCTGTCAAATTGTACGTGTTACGGTGAATAATGAGGAAGCTGCCGCAGCCATCAAGGAAATCAAGAAACGCATTAATATACCGCTCGTAGCGGACATTCATTTCAACTATAAGCTGGCTTTACTTGCGATTGAGAACGGCATTGATAAAGTACGGATTAATCCAGGAAACATCGGTAAACGTGCTAAAGTGGAAGAAGTGGTTAAGGCTTGTAAAGACCGCGGTATTCCGATCCGGATCGGAGTAAATGCAGGCTCTCTGGAAAACCATCTTCTTGAGAAGTATGGGTATCCTACGGCAGATGCTATGGTAGAAAGTGCATTGTATCACATTGGTATTTTGGAAGAGCTTGATTTCCATGATATCATCGTGTCTCTCAAAGCATCGGATGTGCCGATGGCAATTGAGGCTTATACCAAAGCAGCTCAAATTATTCCGTATCCGTTGCATCTGGGGATTACCGAAGCAGGTACACTGTTCTCCGGTACGATCAAAAGCTCTGCAGGTATGGGAGCCCTGTTGTCCATGGGTATTGGTTCTACGATGCGGATCTCACTGAGTGCGGACCCGGTAGAAGAAATTAAAGTCGCTCGTGATCTGCTCAAAACATTTGGACTCATTACGAATGCAGCTACTTTGATCTCCTGCCCAACATGTGGACGTTTGGATATCGACTTGTTCTCCATTGCTAACGAAGTGGAAGAGTATATCTCCAAACTTAAGGTGCCGATTAAAGTATCGGTGTTGGGTTGTGCGGTTAATGGTCCAGGTGAGGCTAAAGAAGCGGATATCGGGATTGCCGGTGCTCGTGGAGAAGGTCTCTTGTTCCGTCACGGCAAGATGATCCGTAAAGTGCCTGAAGAAATTATGGTTGAGGAATTGAAAAAAGAGATCGACAAAATCGTCGAAGCCTACGAAGAGACAGGTGTTATTCCTGGTCGTTCGCACTGATTGATTCATATCTTGTTACTACAAAAGCTCGCCAGCGATGGCGGGCTTTTTATATTCTCGTATACAAATTCTGCATTGCCCGTTTACGTCTCGTTGAAAAGGCTATACTACCAAGTATTAGCATGATCTCATATGAGAATAGGGACAGAAGGAGGATGTTGAGACATGGGTGATTTCGGAATGTTCATAATGTTGATTCAGTTATTTTTTGGAGTGGTGATTGGTTTGTATTTCTGGAACCTGCTGCGTGGCCAGAAAACAAACCGCAGTGCCGTTGAGCGTGAATCTCGCAAGGAACTGGAGAAGCTGCGCAAGCTGCGTTCGATTTCACTCACCAAGCCGCTGTCGGAGAAGACACGTCCCGCGACCATTAACGATATTGTTGGGCAAAAGGATGGGTTGCGTGCCCTTAAAGCTGCATTATGCAGTGCTAATCCGCAACATGTTATCATTTATGGCCCTCCCGGAGTCGGGAAGACAGCTGCCGCAAGGGTTGTGCTGGAAGAGGCCAAGAAGAATCCAACTTCTCCTTTCAAACCAGACGCGAAATTCACCGAGCTGGATGCAACAACAGCCCGTTTTGATGAACGTGGTATTGCGGACCCCTTAATTGGTTCGGTTCATGATCCGATATATCAGGGAGCAGGAGCCATGGGCGTTGCGGGTATTCCCCAACCGAAACCGGGCGCTGTGACGAAAGCGCATGGGGGAATGCTGTTTATTGATGAAATTGGTGAATTGCATTCGATTCAGATGAATAAGCTGTTGAAAGTGTTGGAGGATCGCAAGGTGTTTTTGGAGAGTGCGTACTATAACTCGGAAGACACGCATACTCCTGCTTATATCCACGATATTTTTCAAAATGGCCTGCCGGCCGATTTCCGCCTTGTTGGAGCAACGACACGTTCCCCTCATGAACTGCCACCGGCCTTGCGTTCGCGATGCATGGAAGTTTATTTCCGTCCTTTGTTGCCTGAAGAGATTGGACGAATTGCAGAAGATGCTGTTCAGAAAATAGGGTTCAGTCCATGTCCGGATGCCGTTGATGTGGTCAAGCGATATGCAACCAATGGACGTGAAGCGGTCAATATCATCCAGCTGGCTGCTGGACTTGCGCTGACAGAGAAGCGTGAGACGCTTCAGGCGTCCGATGTAGAGTGGGTGGCTGGTAGCAGCCAGATTCAGCCACGGCCTGACCGGAAGGTCCCTTCACAGCCACAGGTGGGGTTTGTTAACGGCTTGGCGGTATACGGACCCAATATGGGGACCATTTTGGAAATCGAAGTGTCTGCTGTTCCGGCTCTTAAAGATCAAGGCCGAATCAACATTACAGGCGTTGTGGATGAAGAAGAGATTGGAGGCGGTTCGCGTACACTCCGGCGAAAAAGTATGGCTAAAGGATCGGTTGAAAATGTGTTAACCGTATTAAAAGCCATGGGTATTCGTCCGAATGATTACGATTTACACGTGAATTTCCCAGGTGGGACGCCTATTGATGGTCCATCAGCCGGGATTGCCATGGCGACTGCCATTACATCAGCCATTCAGGGGCGCCCTGTGGATCATGAGACAGCGATGACTGGCGAGATCAGTATTCATGGTCGGGTTAAGCCAATTGGTGGCGTGCTGGCCAAGGTGGAGGCTGCTTTTCAGGCGGGAGCGAAGACGGTTATTATTCCCGCGGAGAACTGGCAGTCCATTTTCGAGAATCTGGATGGCTTGCGCGTTATCCCGGTAGATACGGTACAGGACGTATTCCGTGAAGTGTTCGCTTGGGTTCCGGAATCACAACAGATGGAACAGACGAAGCTTGCAGAAGAGGCAGTTACACCTGCACCGGAGATTTTTCCACCGGCATCCGCTTCCTATTTGCGTGCTGACGTGCCTCGTCCAGGACAGGTTACAGATTCGGGAAGCTGCTAAACGCTTCCCTTCAATTGGTTTTTTATGTGAACATTTGATAGAATAATGAATGACTACAACCTGAGAGCCATTGGAGGTGCGAAAGCGATGGGACCGAGCAAAGCGAAAGGTCGTCGTTTTCCTTTACTGCCTTTAAGAGGACTTCTCGTCTACCCGAGTATGGTACTGCATCTCGATGTGGGCCGGGAGAAATCGGTCAAGGCTTTAGAAAAAGCGATGGTAGAAGAACATTTGATTCTCCTATGTTCCCAAGCCGAAGTAAATATTGAAGAACCAACACAAGAGGACATTTTCAGAATCGGAACCGTGGCCAAGGTCAGACAGATGCTGAAGCTTCCTAACGGTACGATTCGTGTACTCGTGGAAGGCTTGGAACGGGCTGAAATTATTGAATATACGGACAACGAGGAATATTATGAAGTGCTGGCAAAAGAGCTGCCTGAAGAGGAGAATACCCATCCGGAGACGGATGCCTTGATGCGTACCGTTCTGAACCAGTTCGAGAATTATATTAATCTGTCCAAAAAAGTGACACCAGAGACACTCGCAGCGGTGTCTGACATCGAAGAACCAGGGCGTCTGGCCGATGTCATCACGAGTCACCTGTCCTTGAAGATCAAGGATAAACAGGAAATTCTGGAGACCATCGACGTTCGGGAACGTCTGGAGAAATTGCTGGATATCCTGAACAATGAGCGCGAAGTGCTGGAGCTTGAACGCAAGATCAGCCAACGTGTGAAGAAACAGATGGAGAAAACGCAAAAGGAATATTATTTGCGCGAGCAGATGAAAGCGATCCAGAAAGAACTGGGTGAAAAAGAAGGCCGTGCGGGTGAGGTCGAGGAACTTCGCACGCAGATGGAAGAACTCGGCTTGCCGGACAAGGTGAAAGAAAAGGTTGAGAAAGAAATTGATCGACTGGAGAAGATGCCTGCAAGTTCAGCCGAGGGCGGAGTCATTCGCAACTACGTGGATTGGCTGCTCGGCCTTCCTTGGAGCCAGATGACAGCAGATGATCTGGATATCCAAAAAGCCGAGGATGTGCTCAATGCAGATCATTACGGATTGGAAAAGCCCAAAGAACGTGTGCTTGAATATCTGGCGGTCCAGAAGCTCGTCAAGAAGCTCAAAGGGCCAATTCTCTGTCTGGTTGGACCTCCAGGGGTTGGTAAAACATCACTTGCCCGTTCAATCGCGAGATCGCTGGGGCGGGAGTTTGTAAGAATCTCTCTTGGCGGCGTGCGCGATGAAGCCGAGATTCGTGGCCACCGACGCACCTATGTAGGAGCCATGCCTGGACGTATCATTCAGGGGATGAAAACGGCGGGTTCACTTAATCCGGTATTCCTGCTGGACGAGATTGATAAGATGGCTTCAGATTTCCGCGGAGACCCTTCCGCAGCGTTACTTGAAGTCCTTGATCCGGAACAGAACAATACGTTTAGTGATCATTTTGTGGAATTGCCGTTTGACTTATCCAACGTTATGTTTATAACAACTGCCAACACGGTACACAATATTCCGCGTCCATTGCTGGATCGGATGGAAATGCTCAACATCCCTGGTTACACGGAGCTGGAGAAGCTGCAAATTGCGAAAAACTATTTGTTGCCCAAACAGAAGCAGGACCATGGTCTGGAAGAAGAGCAACTGGAAATCCCGGATGACGCGTTATTGCGTGTAATTCGTGAATATACACGGGAGTCAGGTGTGCGTAATCTGGAACAGCAGATGGCTTCGTTGTGCCGGAAAGCTGCCAAGAATATCGTCTCTGGTGTGGAAGGTCAGATTAACATCACATCAGATGAGATCAAAGACTACCTTGGACCTGGCAAGTTCCGTTATGGCATGGCCGAACTGGAAGATCAGATTGGTACCGTAACGGGTCTGGCGTGGACTGAAGTAGGCGGAGATACCCTTGTCATTGAAGTGACTGTTGTGCCTGGAACAGGTAAATTGACTCTTACAGGTAAACTGGGGGATGTCATGAAGGAATCGGCACAAGCCGCATTCAGTTACACTCGTTCCAAAGCGACGCAGCTTGGTATCTCGCCTGATTTCCATGAGAAGAACGATATTCATATTCACGTTCCGGAAGGAGCGATTCCGAAGGATGGTCCATCTGCCGGGATTACGATGGCAACAGCGTTAATCTCAGCCCTGACGAACAAACATGTGTCTAAGGATATCGCCATGACTGGCGAAATAACGCTGCGTGGACGTGTGTTGCCGATTGGTGGTTTGAAAGAGAAATCACTGGCAGCCCATCGTGCCGGCTATAAAAAAATATTATTGCCTAAGGATAACGAACGGGACCTGCGTGACATTCCAGACAGCATCAAGGAAGATGTGGAGTTTGTCCCAGTAGCCCATATGGATCAGGTATTGCAGCATGCACTTGTTGAGCAGGCAGGAATTCACCTGTAATCCACGTATCCGAAAGGTTCGTATGAAGAGTAGACCGTTCTGCGGAGGCTTCGGCGTCCGCTGGAACGGTTTTTTTGGTATGATAGAACAATCCATGGCATAATACCATCAGTAGGTTATGCATAGCAAAGGCGTTCAAGAGAGGAAAGATACAATATGAAAGTAAATCAATCTGAATTTATTATCAGTGCCGTTCGGCCTGAACAATACCCCGATGACGGTCTGCCAGAGATTGCTTTGGCGGGACGTTCCAATGTGGGGAAATCTTCCCTGATCAACCGTTTGATCAATCGCAAAAATTTGGCTCGGACGAGCTCAACACCGGGTAAGACACAGCAGCTCAACTATTATAAAATTAATCAGGATCTCTACTTCGTCGATTTCCCGGGATATGGCTACGCTAAAGTTTCCAAAGAGCAACGCTTTGCCTGGGGTAAAATGATGGAGAAATACTTGCTCGGACGTGAGGAATTGAAACTGGTTATGCAGATGGTTGATATGAGACATGAGCCATCCAAGGATGACAAGATGATGAACGAGTGGCTTCGTCATAATGGATTGCCTTTGGTAGTTGTAGCAACCAAGATGGACAAGATTCCCAAAACGCGCAGAGCCAAACATATCAAAGTCATTAAGGAATCGCTAGGTCTTCGTTCAGGGGATCTGTTTGTACCGTTTTCATCCGAAGAGGGATTGGGAAAAGAAGAGTTATGGGACATCATTACCCGCCATGCCCGCATAGATAAGTATGCACCAGTGCTGGATGCAGAGGGTACTTCTGAAGAGGAAGAAAACAACGAAATTAACGGATAACCGAGATAGTATACTGTTTTAGTGCGGGAAAGTGAGCATGTTAAGTGAATCTTTGATGAGATCAAGACTAATCCGGTTTTTTATGGGATTTCGTGAGAATTCATGATCTGGGTCTGGAGAAAAATAGCATTAGGGTAGTGTATAATGAGCATAGGTGCATGTTGCCAACAGTACCAAAAATACCGGCTTTGCCGGCCTGAAGAATTTTGAGATTACTGCTACATGTGCAGGAAGGCAAAACAATCGGGAAAGAATTGGGGAGATTTGTATGGCTCAGCGGTTAGCCACAGAGTATGTTAAGGCCACTATGAAATTGTCAGAACCCCAGATGCATCAGTTTTTGCGCATGACAGAAGACGGCCGACTCCATCATCGGGTTAAGGTGTTGGACAATGGATGTCAAGAGGTTGTGCTGGGGGATGTAAGTGGAGAAGAGGTTCATTTCCCTTTTGACCGCATAGAAGGATTTTATATCTGTGAGTTATCTTGCCGCCTGGTGAATCTGCATCTGACCAACGTTGTCCGTAAGCTCTTTATGACTTTTAAGGGCGACGGGGTCGTTCATCGGATATATAAAGGGTTCACCATGACGTATGTTTATGCTCAAGGCACTGTCCGCAAAATTGTGGAGAAAACCGGGGAGAACACCCGAGTGATCTACGAATACAAAAATACGTTGCTTGAATTGCAACATCTGTTCCAGGCCAGAGATGTAGAACGCGAAATCAAACGTGTGTATGCCGAGATTGATTCACTGCTGGACACTAGAAAAGATGCGACTGCTGATCAGCTTCATCAGATTGATGAGACTCTTGTTCGTTATCAAAAACGGTTATTTGAGCTTGAAGCTTATTGACCTGAAAGTGTATGTTTATACACGTATAAGAATGTAATGGATTCCCTTGTTTCTTCCGGGCAGTGGTACTTGCCAATGCGGAGGTTTCAGGGGGATTTTTTGATGTGAGATCGAATATGCCGAACTGAAAATATTTATTTTACAATCTTCTGGAAAAGGGTTGATTTCACTCTAATTCAATGTTATTTTTAATCTCGTTGAAAACAATATAGGAACCAGGATTCACTCAGGACATTATATGTTGCGAGAGATTTTTCCCTCGGGAAGTGAATGACGTAGGTCCTAGCGGATGAAATTTTTCAAACATTTTATTCCTAGGAAGGGGGAACCGAAGGGTGGAATATTCAACTTTCGGAAGACACGTTGCTGTTGATACTTGGGGTGTCGACTTTAATCTACTGAACAATGCGGAGTACTTGCAAGCCCAAATGGTTGAAGCAGCGGAGGCATGTGGTGCGACAGTAATGTCGGTGCAGTCCAAGCAGTTTGACCCACAGGGAGCGACCGTACTTGTACTCTTGTCTGAGAGCCATCTCTCCATTCATACGTATCCTGAGAGAGGTTTTGCAGCGATTGATTGTTACACTTGTGGGGATACCGTTGACCCACAGCTGGCCATTGACTACCTGGTATCCGTATTAAAGCCTGAAAAAACGTATGCAAAGAAGCTGATACGTGGATTGGGCGAATTGCAAGTTGAAACACCAGAGATGAACAACCAGACAGAACGGGTTTAAATAAAAAGTATATTGCATACACAATGTTCACATATCGGGATGGACGCATAACCTCCCAAACTTTAATAGCCATGGAATCATTCCATGGCTATTTGTTTTAAATGTCCATATCATTATGAATATTCATAATCGACACTTTTTAACGCATAACGGTGAACTTTGGTGAGACACTACAATAAATGACAGTGCATATGATGATGAACATGGTGATTTCATAAACATTTCATAAAAATGACCCGGTCAAGGCTATGATGTGTGATATAATTAACCATGTCAATCATAAATGGATAGACATATGCAGTAAGCACTTTGATTGGAAATTTATTAGGCAGGTGAACTTGCAATGCACATCGTTGTCGTTGGTTTGAATTATCGCACGGCGCCTGTAGAGGTTAGGGAACGATTCACATTTGCAGAAAAGGACTTGTCTGAAGCGCTGCAGCAGCTCAAGCTGACCAAGAGTGTATTGGAAGGTGTAATCGTAGCCACATGTAACCGTACCGAGTTGTATGTTGTGGTGGACCGTCTTCACATGTGTGGTTATTTTATTCGAACATTCATGGAACAATGGTTTAATGTACCACGGGAAGAATTTACGCAACACTTATATATATATGAAGATGACCAAGCCATGCGCCATTTGTTCCGTGTGATCTGCGGACTGGATTCCATGGTCATTGGTGAGACTCAGATTCTCGGACAGGTGAAACAGGCTTTTCTTAAAGCGCAGGAAGAGAAATCAACAGGTACCTGGTTTAATATGCTGTTCAAACAGGCAGTTACGCTGGGCAAACGGGCACATTCGGAGACTTCCATTGGGGAGAGCGCCGTATCTGTCAGTTATGCTGCTGTTGAACTCGGTAAGAGGATCTTTGGCATGTTCACAGACAAGAAGGTGCTCATATTGGGTGCCGGCAAGATGAGTGAACTAACCGTAAAACATCTTTATGCCAACGGGGCATCCGAAGTCATCGTGGCGAATCGTACGCTCGCAAGAGCCGAAGAATTGGCAGCCAAATTTCGGGGAACACCTTGTACAATGGAACAAGCATTAGATCGACTTAATGAAGTTGACATTGTGATTAGTTCCACTGGAGCTGAACGTTATGTCATGGATGCGGCAGTGGTACGGGAGAGCATGAAGCGTCGTCAATCTCGTCCATTGTTCCTGATTGATATTGCGGTTCCGCGCGATATTGATCCGGCGATTGGGGAATTATCCAACGTATTTCTCTATGACATTGATGATCTGGAAGGAATCGTGGAGAGCAACCTGGAGATGCGTAAGGTGGAAGCTGCCAAAATTGAGAGAATGATTGAGCTTGAGATGGAAGATTATTACCACTGGCTCAAAACGTTGGGTGTTCGTCCCGTTATTCGCGCTTTGCAGGAAAAAGGTGTCTCCATTCATGAAGAAACGATGGATAGCCTGTTTAATAAACTGCCTGAGCTCGATGAACATCAGCGTAAAGTCATTCGTCGTTTGACCAAGAGTATTGTGAATCAAATGACGACAGATCCGATTAATCGGATTAAGGAAATGGCAGGCACGAAGCAAGGTGACGAAGCTCTGCGCATGTTTACTCAGATTTTCGCTCTGGAAGATGCAGTAGAGATGGCTGCTGAAAAAGTGAGTCAGAGTGATGCCACAGCTTTGGCAAAACCAGCCGCTCACCTTAACGAAAACCGGCAAGACCCCGTGCCGGCTTATGCTCCGGCAGGCGTATAAGGCGGGTGGGCAGCTTGACCCTTGCTGAACAAGTCTATGAAGCTCTAATCTATATGTATGCCCTGAGCCTACTGTTCTATTTCTCGGACTGCATTCGACGCAATGCGGGGGCGAAGCGGACAGGCACAGGGTTTCTTGTCGTTGTTGGGGGACTGCAGGTAACGCATGTCATTTTGCGCATGTGGACTGAAGGCCATTTTCCCATCTACACCACCTTTGATTTTTTGTTTATATTTTCATTCAGTATTGTGTTGATGTCTCTCGTCATGACTCGTATCCAGCGTTCCGAATTTGTGATTTTGTTGCTGAATGTTGTAGGTTTTTCCGTTACGGTATTAAACCGACTGTGGTTTACGGCCGGAGAGATATCACTGCATAGCTGGCAAACGGTACATGGATTACTCATCATGCATATCACCTTGGCGAATCTTGGTTTTGCGGCGTTAACTGTTGCTACGGTATTTGCCTTGTTATATCTGTTCTTGCACCATAAGTTGAAGAAAAAAAAGTGGAATGATACGATGCGACGGCTGCCGAGCCTGGAAGTGATCGGTAAGTATATGGATGGTGCTACGTTGATTGGAACACCGCTCCTGGGTGTTTCTGTAATGCTTGCCGTATTATCCATTGTGGCGGAAAGACGATGGATCTTGCTCTTGGATCTCAAAGTTATTGCTACAGGTCTTGCTATAGCCATCTACGTTGGTTACTTCGTATTCAAGAGAAGGAAACAATTCTCTACGATGATCATGGCAAGATGGACACTGATCGGATACGGATTGGTCATTGTGAGTTTTTTATCCAATGCGTATTCAGCGTTTCATCGTTGGACGGGAGAGTGAAGGGGATGGAGCGTTACACGCCAATATTTGTGAATACTTCAGGCAAGAAGTGCTGCGTGGTTGGTGGTGGACGTGTTGCCGAGCGTAAAATTAAGGGGTTGCTGCATGCCGAGGCACTGATTACAGTCATTAGTCCGGAGCTTACTCCCGTATTAAAACAACTGCATCATGAATCCCGAATTCAATGGATAGACCGGTCCTACCGCAATGGAGATTTGCGGGGGGCCTTTCTCGTATATGCAGCGACTGATCGGTCAGAGGTCAATTCAACTGTGGTTCGGGAGGCTGAGGATGCGGGCATATTGGTGAATGACGCGATGTCTTCGGAGCACAGCAGCTTTATTACGCCAAGCGTGGTCAGGCGTGGAAGATTAAGCATAGCGATATCCACAGCAGGAGCGGGGCCGGCAGCAGCTGCTGAGATACGTGCCACACTCGAACGACAGTTCGGTGATGAGTATGAGACGTACCTTGAGTTTTTGCACCAGATGAGGACCGAAGTGAAGTCACGCGTATCTTCTTCTAGTCTCAGAAGTACGTTGCTTCGGCAGTTAACTGAAATGCACATATTAGAAGATATTCGTACAGGCCATTTCCGGTGGTGGACCGAAGAAGAAATCGGGGACTGGATATCCCGTAATCAGGAGGAAGTATAGATATGCGTACAATTAAAGTTGGAAGTAGACAGAGCGCGCTTGCGCTAACCCAGACAGGCCATGTTATTCAGGATTTACGCGACATTTGTGAGCGGGAAGGATTAGCTTTTGACTTTGAAGTACATAAGATTGTTACAAAGGGAGATCTCATTCTGGATGTAACGTTGTCAAAAGTGGGAGGCAAAGGGTTGTTTGTCAAAGAGATTGAACAGGCGATGCTTGATCGTACCATTGATATGGCTGTGCATAGCATGAAGGATATGCCCTCCGAGTTACCCGAAGGATTAATCAATGGCGCTGTTCCCCGCCGTGCAGATCCAAGGGATGCGCTGATTTCCAATGGTGGACTTACGCTGGATCAACTGCCAGAAGGCGCAAGAGTTGGGACAAGCAGTCTGCGCCGGTCCAGTCAATTGAAAGCATATCGTCCAGATTTGCAATTGGAATCGCTTCGCGGCAATATCGATTCCCGCCTGCGGAAGCTGGAGACCGAAGGCCTAGATGCGATTATTCTGGCTGCTGCAGGGTTGTACCGGATGGGCTGGGAAGACCGGATTACCGAGTACTTGACCGAAACGGCTTGCCTTCCGGCTGTGGGCCAGGGTGCGCTTGGTATCGAATGTCGTGAAGACGATGAAGAACTGTTGCACTTGTTGCAGCTGTATAATGATCCCGAGACAGCATTTCCTGTGCAGGCGGAACGCCGTTTTCTCAGTGTATTGAATGGGGGCTGTCAGGTTCCGATTGGTGCTCATGCGGTATGGCTGCCTCAGCAAGATGCAGATTCCCTGAATGGCGAAAACACGTTACAATTAACAGGTATGGTCGGTACACCGGATGGTGGACTGATTCTTAAGGAAGCTCTGACTGGCAAAGACCCGGTTCGTCTGGGAGAAGAAGTGGCTTGGAGATTGATTGAACGGGGAGCAGAGCAGATACTGGCAGAAGTTAGGGGATGAAGACATGGTGGGAAAGGTCTTTTTGGTAGGGGCAGGTCCTGGGGATGCAAAGCTGATTACGGTAAAAGGGTGGGAATCCATCGGTAAAGCCGATGCTGTAGTCTATGATCGTTTGGCAAGTCCGAGATTGTTGAAACAAATGAAACCCGGCGCAGTCAAGATTTACGTGGGTAAGCGCCCGGATCGGCATACGATGAAACAGGAAGAGATCAATCAACTGTTGGTTGATCTGGCCCTGGAAGGCAAGGTTGTGGTTCGGCTTAAGGGTGGCGATCCGACTATCTTTGGACGCGTGGGCGAAGAGGCGGATTTGCTGCACAAAAATGGGATTCCGTTTGAGATCGTGCCTGGGGTAACAGCTGCGATAAGTGTACCTGCGTATGCCGGAATTCCCGTGACACACCGTGACTATGCGTCCTCTATCTCTATTATTACGGGGCATGAAAGTCCGGACAAGCTCGATCGCAGCATCCATTGGGATAAAGTGACGAATGCAACGGGCACACTTGTATTTATGATGGGTGTTGCCAAAATTGGCTATATCAGCGAACAGTTGATTCGTCATGGTCGTCCAGCGCAAACACCAGTAGCTCTGATTCGTTGGGGAACACGAGCGGAACAGGATACCATTACAGGTACCCTTGAAGATATAGAAGCAAAAGTGATCGCAGCCAATTTCCAACCGCCTGCTGTTATTGTGGTGGGGGATGTCGTGAATCAACGGGAACAGTTGAAATGGGCAGAGGCGCTGCCGCTGTTTGGCAAACGAATTCTGGTGACCCGTGCTCGCAGTCAGGCGAGTGAACTGGTGAATCGCATTGAGGAACTTGGCGGCGAACCGTATGAGTTTCCGGTCATTGAGACGGTCATGCCTTCCAGTGAATCTGCGCAGCAAAGTGTCAAAGAAGCCTTCAGTGCTTTAAATACCTATGACTGGGTGTTTTTCACAAGTGTGAACGGCGTGGAGTTTTTCTTCCGCCACCTGGAACAGGAAGGCAAGGATATTCGCTCGATTCATCAAGCAAGAATTGCTGCCGTAGGACCTTCCACAGCAGATGCTTTGCGCAAACATGGTATCGTTGCAGAGGTTGTCAAAGGTCCTTTCCAGGCCGAAGGCATGCTTGAGGCTTTTGAAAGTGAATTGAAGGAAGGTCAGAAAGTACTGCTTCCGCACGGTGATCTTGCACGTACGTGGTTACGTGACCAGCTGAGAGAACGGGGGCTTCAAGTCACCGAAGCCATCATCTATGATACGATCCTCGCGGGTGAAGATGATGATGAACTGCTCAAGCTGCTTGAAGAAGGCGGTATTCATGCAGTGACCTTTACAAGTTCATCGACGGTTACCAACTTCATGAGTATGTTGAAACGTATGGGGTTGCAAGATCCACTGCCTTTATTGAAAGATGTGGAGGTTGCATGTATCGGACCGGTTACAGCGAAGACCGCAGAAGCCGCTGGACTAAAGGTTACTCTCATGGCAGAGGAAGCTACGATGGATAGCTTGATCACAGTTCTATGCGACTGGAAACGGACAAGCACCAAGGAAGGCGTTCTTCGGAATTAATACACATGTAATATGTTGACATATGAAGCGTGCTGAATTCGATAGGATACCAGCGCGCTTCCCTTTTTGCTCTATTACACTTTCAGGGAGGTTTTACACGTATGAGTTTTCCAATTGTACGGCATCGCCGTTTACGCCAATCCACAGCTATTCGCAATATGGTCAGAGAGACCCATCTAACCGTGGATGATTTTATTCAACCGATTTATGTAACGTATGGAGAAAATGTCAAATCCGAAATCAAATCCATGCCTGGGGTATTCCGCTTCTCGCTGGATCGTCTTCAGGAAGAAGTAACAGAAATTGCCGAGTTGGGAATTCCAGCCGTGTTATTGTTCGGTATTCCGGAGACCAAAGACAGTGTGGGTTCATCTGGTTTCGCTGAAGATGGCATTGTGCAGGAAGCGACGAGATTAATCAAATCGTGGTATCCAGAGCTGCTGGTTGTTGCAGATACTTGTCTGTGTGAATTTACGGATCACGGTCACTGCGGTATGGTACACACCGTGGAGATTGACGGTCACATCTGCGGTGATGTGTTAAATGACGAATCACTTGATCTGCTCGTGCAAACGGCAGTGTCCCAAGCCAAAGCAGGAGCGGACATTATTGCGCCATCCAACATGATGGATGGATTTGTACAAGCGATCCGTGCCGGGCTGGATGAAAATGGATTCAGTCACATTCCGATCATGTCCTACTCTGTCAAATATGCGTCGGCTTTCTATGGTCCTTTCCGCGAGGCAGCAGATTCAACGCCACAATTTGGGGACCGCAAGTCGTATCAGATGGACCCGGCCAATGCACGTGAAGCTTTGCGTGAAGCCGAAACGGATGTGCTGGAAGGAGCGGACATGTTGATGGTTAAACCATCCCTTTCCTATCTGGATGTTATGCGCACCATCAAGGATCAATTTGATCTTCCGCTTGTTGCCTATAATGTAAGTGGCGAGTATGCCATGGTTAAGGCGGCGGCGATTCAAGGCTGGATCGATGAGAAAAAAGTAGCCATGGAAATCCTGCTCAGCATGAAACGCGCAGGTGCAGATATGATCATTACCTACTACGGAAAAGACGCTTCTCGCTGGTTGGCTGAGAAATAAAATAAATTACATTAAGGAGGATACTCATGACTGCACAACAAGGTAATCGTCGTAATGATGAGCGCTCACGCAGCGCGTTTGAGGAAGCTAAGCAGTACATACCCGGGGGGGTGAACAGCCCTGTGCGCGCATTCAAATCGGTGGGACTTACTCCGATCTATGCGGAGCGCGGCGAAGGGTCCAAAATCTACGATATTGATGGCAATGTTTTTATTGACTATGTAGGATCGTGGGGTCCGCTTATCATGGGACATGCACACCCTGACGTTGTAGAAGCTTTGCGTGAGACAGCCCTTAAAGGAACAAGCTTTGGTGCACCTACCTTGCTGGAGACCGAGATGGCGAAACTGGTCTGTGAGCGTGTACCTTCCATCGATATCGTGCGGATGGTTAATTCCGGTACGGAAGCAACCATGAGTGCCATTCGACTGGCACGCGGGGTAACCGGACGCAGTAAAATTCTGAAGTTTGAAGGATCATATCATGGACATGCGGACAGCTTGCTGATCAAGGCTGGTTCAGGTGTTGCAACGCTGGGGCTGCCAGATAGCCCAGGTGTGCCTGAAGGCGTAGCTGTGAATACCATTACGGTACCTTATAACGATCTAGAGTCCGTGACGCTTGCTTTTGAACGTTATGGTGAAGAACTGGCCGCTGTTATTGTGGAACCTGTGGCGGGTAACATGGGGGTTGTACCTCCGGCTTCCGGTTTCCTTGAAGGCTTGCGCAGTTTGACGACGCAATATGGCAGCCTGCTTATTTTTGACGAAGTCATGACCGGTTTCCGTGTAGGGTTGAACTGTGCCCAGGGACGGTATGGGGTTACACCTGACCTGACTTGTCTGGGGAAAGTTATCGGTGGCGGACTCCCGGTTGGTGCTTATGGTGGTCGCCGGGATCTGATGGAACAGATTGCCCCTACGGGACCGATCTATCAAGCAGGTACACTAAGCGGAAATCCGCTGGCTATGGCCGCAGGGTATACCACGCTCAAATTGTTAACACCAGAGGTCTATGACCGTCTGGAGACACTGTCTGCACGTTTGCAAGCAGGATTCGAGAAAAATGCAGCTGAGACGGGTGTCGCGATAACCATTAACCGTGTGGGTTCCATGGTTTGTCCATTCTTCAGTGCCGTTCCAGTAACCAATTATGATATTGCCAAAGAAAGCAATCTGGATCAATTCCGTCGTTATTTTGCGGCCATGATTGATCAAGGTGTGAGTGTTGCGCCTTCGCAATACGAAGGCATGTTTGTCTCTGGTGTGCACACGGAGCAGGATATTGACGATACGATCGAGGCGAATCGTAAAGCTCTTCAATCGCTATGACGATCAAAAGTTGGAAACGCCGCGGGGAATGGCTTGAGCTGATGCCAGGCAAAGCCGTAACAGGCAGCACGGACAAACAGATGGCTGCTGAGCAATGGCTATTGTCTGAGCTTCAGTTTCCAGAGAAATTGTTACGTCAGCTTAAAGCAAACCGTGGAATACAACTCGCAGGGGACCGGCTTCGGCTGGCCCTTTTTGCGTCCCAGCCAATCGATGTTGAGCCACGCTGGGCTGAGGTCGAGGTCTTGTATGAGGATGATTTCTGTCTGGTTATGCACAAACCGGCAGGCATGAAACTGCATCCGGATGGAAGCCGGGCTGATCAGGCCATCACGCTGGATCATGTGGTTGCCTCCTATTATGAGATGAACGGAATACAGGCGAGCGTACGCCATGTTCATCGACTGGATGAGGATACAACCGGACCTGTCCTGTATGCCAAAAATGCTTTTGCCCTCGCCAAACTGGATGAAGCGATGCGTCACAAAGAGATTGATCGCCATTATGTAGCCATTGCAGGGGGGCAACTATCCCGTGAACTGCACAAAATTGATGCTCCAATTGGCAAAGACAGACATCACAAACAGCGCAGACGTGTCTCGGAAGGTGGTCAAGAAGCTGTTACTCATGTGGAGATCGTCGAAGTGTGGGAACGAGCAACCCTTGTACGATTGAAGCTGGATACAGGACGAACACACCAAATTCGTGTACATCTGAGTTACGCGGGACATCCGCTCATCGGTGATGAGTTGTATGGAGGAAAAGCGGATGCCATTGGTCGGCAGGCGCTTCACGGAGAAGTGCTGAAGTTTAACCACCCGTTAACTGGAGCCATGATTGAAGTGAATGACCCTTGGCCGTCCGATTTTACACAATTGGCAGAGCGTGAGGTGGCTTACTAATACACTATTTAAGTTCGACTAACTATTTACACGAAAACGGAAAGGACAGAAACAACCAGAAGAAGCAACGCGTTCGCCTAAAAGCTTTCTGAAAGAAAGCTGCTTTGGAAGCATAAGCTATCCCCGGATTTTCTCTTTTATAAAGAGGAATGAAAAAATCTGGGGATAACAGTTGATCAGAAGGTTGTTCTGTCATTGGAGTGACAGTGTAAATAACCCTGAGTTGAACATATATAGCAAGGTTTTTCAAAAGGTGGCATGCTCATCTCATTCAAGGCATATAGATGGGGTAACGAAGGATTTGGACCATGGATCAGTCCCATGAGAAGGATCATGGTGAACATATGCCGAAAGGAGGACGCCACCTTTGTTGAATCAACCTTATGGTTTGCGGTTCGATATTTATGAGCGCGTTCATTTGTCTGAGGGAGTCCCTGCGATTGAGGAATTGGAGGAAATTGAACTATACCCGCGCATTCAAGTCATAGGGCAGGATGATCATGCCACCTTGAGAGGGCATCTTTTATTAACAGGTGCGTACAGAGGAGAAAATGAGGCTTCTGAGGAGCTCAAACATTTCATTCCCGTGGAGATCACAGTGCCGCTGAACCGGGTCAGATCGATTGAGGATATTTCCATCGAGATCGAAAATTTTGACGTGGATCTGTTATCCAATCGTAGTCTGAATATTACTGGCGTGTTGTCGCTGCGAGGCATCGAGGGCTTTCCTGTTGAAGAGCCACAAGTGTGGTCAGCAGATGAATTTACGGTAGTCCACTCACCGGATGCTCAGCAATCCAACAATTCCGATGAAGCAGAACAGACAGGTAGCGACCCCAACACATTTGCACAAGAGTATCTGCTCCAGCGGAGTGAGGAAGAGAGACTTGCGAATGCAGCAGAACTTGCATATGGTGCCCCGGAATATCATCAGGAATATGCGAACTTATCATCGGCCGAGTCACTTCAATCTGAGGAGCAAAGTGCGGAGTATGCTAACGAAAACAGACAACCTGATACAGACGAAGATCCCGCATCTCTGACAGAGAATGGAGATGAATTGGCATCCCATGAGCAATACAGCGAACCTTCTCCGATCTCGTCATTTATGGCTGAGACCGCTGATCGGTTAGCTTCTTACCCTGAGTCGGAACCAGTGCTGCCTCTGGAAGAAGAGTCTTTAGCGTGGTCCGAGCCTTCTGGGGATGCATTGCCTGAGGAGCCTAGAAATTCAGATCAAGGAGTCCCAGAGCCTACTGCTCAATCATCTAATGAGTTTGCAGCACCAGATGTACCGGACGCACCGGATGTATGGCATTTCGAATCAGCGAGATCTGTACCTCAGCAGGAGAATCAGGCAGTTGATGTTCCGGTTGAACCACAGGCGGAGAACTGGCAAGGTGTATTCGGTTCGTCCGAAGCAGGCAACGCAGAGGAAGAACGTCCGTCTTTTGAAGCGACTGGGGTAGATGAGTTTGTGCAGAACGAAGCATTTGTTCCTGAACCTGTGGCTGAGACGGAAGACAAGCCGGAGATGAAGGTTGCTTTTGGCAGCAAAAAGGAATCTGCACCACGACAAGAGGAGGGTGTGGGTATCTCTTCCTTGTTATCCTCTGGCAGATCAGCACGCGAAGTTGAAGTGGAGAGAGGCGAAGAGGTTCCATCTGGTGTGATACAGGAAGAAACGTATGCACCAGAGGATGTGGAATGGAAGAATCTGTTCCTGGGAACGATCGTGGACCAGACGCCATTCCGTAAGGTGAAACTGTGTATCGTCCAGCGGGAAGACACACTGGATGCCATTGCAGATCGATACCAATTGAGCACAAGGGAACTTCAGTTGTATAACCGATTATCTGAACAAGTTGTGGAAGAAGGTCAGATATTGTACATCCCTTAATCCGTAGTTAAAGCCTTCGTTACGACCCGTGATCCCCTTGAGGATTGCGGGTTTTTGCATGATTTGCCCTAAACCTGCATTCCAGCGCACTTTATCCGCTGTTGTCAGGTTGACTATCGCGCACGAGCAAGGTATGATGTGTGTAGGTTTTTTGAAGAACAACGTGGAACGGGAGTAGTAGACAGTATGACCTTTCAGAGAGTGGAATCGCAACGCTGTGAGATTCCGCAGGAACCAACTGATCGAAGTCGCCCGGGAGTTGCCTGTTTGAATACAAGGGATGAATGAGATGTATCGTCATTTATTTCTGAGGTAGGATGGGCCGGTAGCAGCCGTTATCTGCTTGAAGTGTCACGTCATGTACAGAGGGTGAAGTCTATCTTGCTGTCGGCGTGAAACAAAGGTGGTACCGCGAAAGCTAACCTTTCGTCCTTTGATGGATGAAAGGTTTTTTTTGTTTTTTTGGCGAAGATGATGAAGATGAAGTAACGGAGGAATGGACACATGTCTGAGGAAAAAAAATCAGCTGCAACAGAAATGCCGACCACTTACGATCCTAAAGCGGCAGAGGACAAATGGTACTCCACCTGGATGGAGCGCGGATATTTCAAAGCCGGTCAACGTAAAGATGCCGAGCCGTATACGATTGTAATTCCACCCCCAAATGTGACCGGGATGCTGCACATCGGGCATGCGCTCGACTTTACATTACAGGATATTCTGATCCGCACCAAACGTATGCAGGGTTATGATGCACTGTGGCTTCCAGGTTCCGACCATGCAGGTATTGCTACCCAAACCAAAGTGGAGCAGAAGCTGCGTGAAGAAGGTCTGACCCGTTATGATCTGGGACGCGAGAAGTTTCTGGAGAAAGTATGGGATTGGAAAGATCAATATGCCACGACCATTCGTCAGCAATGGGGCAAAATGGGTTTGTCACTTGACTACTCACGTGAACGTTTTACGCTGGATGAAGGTCTGTCCCAAGCGGTTCGCAAAGTATTTGTTCAACTGTATGAAAAAGGCCTTATTTACCGAGGCAAACGCATTATTAACTGGGACCCGGTGAACCGGACAGCTCTGTCCGACATTGAGGTTGAATATAAAGAAGTTCAGGGTCACTTGTACCATCTGCGTTACCCGCTCAAAGATGGAAGTGGCTACGTTACCGTGGCAACAACGCGTCCTGAAACGATGCTGGGTGATACAGCAGTCGCTGTTCATCCGAAGGATGAGCGCTATGTAGATATGATTGGTAAAGTACTTGTACTGCCTATCATTGGACGAGAAATTCCAATTATCGCTGATGATTATGTGGATAAAGAGTTTGGAAGTGGTGCAGTTAAAATCACGCCTGCGCATGATCCGAATGACTTTGAAGTAGGTCTTCGTCATGATCTGCCTCAGATTACGGTAATGGATGAGAGCGGCACAATGAATGCAGAAGCTGGTAAGTATCAGGGACTGGATCGCAGTGAATGCCGCAAGCAGATTGTTGCTGATATGAAAGAGCAAGGTGTATTGATCAACATCGAGGATCACACGCATCAGGTTGGACACAGTGAACGTACCGGCGCTGTTGTTGAACCGTATCTGTCTACCCAGTGGTTTGTTGAGATGAAGCCACTTGCAGAGAGAGCGATCAAGAAACAACAGAGCGGCGAAGGGGTTAATTTTGTTCCAGACCGTTTCGAGAAAACCTATCTGAACTGGATCGAGAACGTTCGTGACTGGTGTATTTCCCGTCAACTGTGGTGGGGACATCGTATTCCTGCTTGGTATGATGAGGAAACGGGTGAAATCATCGTATCTGCTGAAGATCCGACTACGCTGCCAGAAAATGCTGGACGCAAGCTCAGACAGGATGACGATGTACTCGATACTTGGTTTAGCTCCGGCTTATGGCCATTCTCCACACTAGGCTGGCCGGAAGATACGGAAGACCTGAAACGTTATTATCCGACAAGTGTACTTGTGACAGGGTATGACATCATATATTTCTGGGTTGCACGTATGATTTTCACTGCACTGGAATTCACGGATGAGATTCCGTTCAAGGATGTGCTGATGCATGGTCTTGTTCGTGATGCAGATGGACGCAAAATGTCCAAATCACTGGGCAACGGTGTAGATCCGCTGGATGTGATTGAGAAATATGGCGCGGATGCAATGCGTTACATGATCTCAACCAGCAGCACGCCAGGGCAGGATCTCCGTTTCCGTTGGGAACGGGTGGAGCAGGCTCGTAATTTTGCCAACAAGATCTGGAATGCTTCGCGCTTTGCATTGATGAATCTGGAAGGATTCACCTATGAGGATCGCGACATCAGCGGAGAGCTTGGTACAGCGGATTATTGGATTTTGCACCGTCTGAACGAAACTTCCCGCGATATTACGCGTCTAATCGAAGCGTATGAATTTGGGGAAACGGGTCGTGTGCTGTATAACTTTATCTGGGATGACCTGTGTGACTGGTACATTGAGTTTGCTAAACTGTCCTTCTATGGGGAAGATCCGGTTGCCAAGAAGAAAACACAATCCGTGCTGGCTTATGTGCTGGATCAGACCATGCGCCTGATTCATCCGTTTATGCCATACATCTCCGAAGAGATCTGGCAGCACCTGCCGCATGAAGGTGAGACGATTACGTTGGCAGCATGGCCGGTATATGATCCTGCTTTTGAGAACCCAGAGGCTGTTGCCGAGATGAACCTGCTCATGGATACCATTCGTGCAGTTCGGAACATTCGTGCAGAAGTGAACGTGCCTATGAGCAAAAAAATCGAATTGATGGTAAAAGCAAATAGCCCTGAAGCGTCCAGCATCATCGAACGTAACAGTCATTACATCAAACGTTTCTGTAACACGTCCGAGTTCGATAGTGGGCTGGATCTAAGCTCCCCGGATAAGGCGATGACTGCAATCATCACAGGGGCAGAACTATACTTGCCGCTGGCTGGTCTTATTGATATCGAACAGGAAGTGGCTCGCCTGGAGAAAGAGTTACAGAACCTTGAGGGCGAAGTACTCCGTGTGGAGAAAAAGCTGTCGAATCAAGGCTTTGTTGCCAAAGCGCCTGCCAAGGTTATTGAGGAAGAGCGCGCCAAGCAAGCAGACTATTCCGATAAACGGGATAAAGTGATTGCACGAATCAAGGAACTGAAAGGTTAATATATTTGGGTCGGATGGAGAGCCATTATGCCATCCGGCCGCTTTTTTCACTCAAACTCGGGACCGAAGGTGAATCAGATGACGGAATTAGACGGGACAGATGCAGCAGCTCCTTTACTTACGTATAACGAGGCCGTGGACTGGATCAATGGCCTTATTCCTTTTGGCATCCGACCTGGATTGGAACGAATCGAGAGTCTGATGTCTATGTTAGGCAATCCTCACCAGCGTCTCAAATTTATTCATGTCGCGGGAACGAACGGCAAAGGTTCGACTTGCGCTTTTTTGACGTCAGTGCTTCTTCAGGCTGGATATGATGTGGGTACCTTTACGTCGCCTTATATCACCAAGTTTACGAACCGTTTTCAATACAACGGCGAGGATATTCCGGAAGAGACTCTGTTGAAGATCTCTAACCGTCTGCGCCCGCTGGTTATGGAAATGGCATCTACTCCGCTTGGTTCCCCAACGATGTTTGAGGTGTCTACGGCTCTCGCGCTTCTGTATTATGCAGAAGAGTGCTACCCTGATGTTGTGGTATGGGAGACGGGGCTGGGGGGAAGGATGGACGTAACGAATATTGTTTCGCCTGTTGTGTCCGTCATCACCAACATTGGTATGGATCACACGGATGTGCTTGGAGATACGATTGAGCAGATTGCTGGAGAAAAGGCAGGCATTATCAAGCCGGGAGTACCCGTTGTGACCTGCGCGACGCAACCCGAAGCTGTGAAAGTGATTCAGGAGAAAGCACAGCAGCTTCAATCAAGCCTGTATTTGGCTGGAGAAAAATTCTCTTATCATCGACTGGACAGTAATGAGAGCGGACAATCTTTTCATTTTTCCGGCCCGTTTCGTGATCTGGACGTTCGCATACGCATGCAGGGCTCACATCAATGTGACAATGCTGCAGCCGCACTGATGGTGCTTGAATTGCTTAGACAATACATGGCATTTATGCTGGATGACAACGATATTGCACTTGGACTGGAGAATGCTTTCTGGGCGGGAAGATTCGAAAAAGTCGTCGATGAACCCCGAATTGTGCTCGATGGAGCACATAATCCGGAAGGGGCAGAGTCACTGGCCAAGAGCATTACGGAAGTCTATCCTCACAACAAGTTAATTTTGATGATGGGTATGTTGGCAAATAAGCATCACGAAGCGTATTTGCAGCATATACTGCCACTAGTGGATACGCTGATCCTGACCGAGCCAGATTTCCGACGCAAAATGGATGCAGCCGAATTGCTGCAGATTGTCGAACGGGTACGTCCCGCCATTGCGAAGAAGGAACTGGAAATCATCGTCGAGCCCGAATGGGCAAAGGCACTTGATCTATTGAAGTCACGGACGGAAGCGGAAGATCTGGGGGTGGTCTCCGGCACACTGTACCTGATTGCGGATGTGCGGGCAGCCCTTTTGCATCAAACCGATTCTGAAAAAGGTTGGTGAAAGTTTTGTTAAATACATCGGAACACGTTCATTTTATAGGGATTGGCGGATATGGCATGAGTGCCATCGCAAGAGTTATGTTGGAAATGGGATACACCGTTACCGGATCGGATGTCGCTTCACAGGAGTTGACCGAGAAGTTGGCAGCCAAGGGAGCGAAAATATATATCGGACATACGGCAGAGCACGTCACTGGAGCAGACCTGGTTGTATACTCTACGGCAGCGCCTGCTGATAATGTGGAACGGGTAGCGGCTGCAGAGCTGAACATTCCAATTCTGCATCGTTCCCAGATGCTTGCGCGTTTGTTGAACGAACGTAAAGGTGTGGCTGTGGCTGGAGCTCACGGTAAAACAACCACCTCATCCATGATTGCACTGGTTATGGATAAATGTGATACGGATCCGACATATATCATTGGCGGAGAGATCATGAATGTGGGCACCAACGCCAAGGCGGGCCAGGGCGACTGGGTAGTCGCTGAGGCGGACGAGAGCGATGGCTCATTTTTGCAGTACCATCCATGGCTCGGTATTGTAACCAATATTGAGGCAGATCATCTGGAGAATTACAACAGTGATTTTGAGGAGCTCAAAAAGGCTTATGTGCAGTTCCTGAGCCAGATTCGTCCGGAAGGAACAGCCATTGTGTGCTCTGACGACGAGAATGTTCAAGCGATTTTGCCAGAACTCAAGTCACGGATTACAACCTATGGTATTGATCGTGCTGCGGATTATACGGCAACGGATATTGTACTGGGTGATCGCCGTATCTCCTTCACGATGAATCATCAGGGTGCTGCTATGGGCACGGTGGAATTATCAGTGCCAGGTAAGCATAACGTTTATAATGCGATGGCTACTGTGATCACCTGTCTGGAAGCAGGTATTCCATTTGAGAAGATTGTGGCAGCGATCATCCAATTCCACGGAGCCAAACGCAGATTCCAGGTATTGGGCGAGGCGCGTGATATGCTGATCATCGATGATTATGCGCATCACCCGACTGAGATTGAAGCGACCATTAGTGCAGCCAAAGCAACAGGCAAACGCATTATTGCGGTATTCCAGCCACAGCGTTATACGCGTACGTTCTTCCTGTTGGATGCGTTCAGTCGTGCTTTCGCGGAAGCGGATGAGGTGCTTATTACGGATATCTATTCTCCTGCGGGCGAAAAACAGATCGAAGGGGTAACCTCAGCCAAACTGGTTGAACTAATCGTTCAAAACAGTAATGCATCTGCACGGTACCTTCCTACGAAAGAAGAAGTTGTAGCTGATCTGCAGCATCGTTTGCAACCAGGAGACCTGGTGATTACGATGGGTGCGGGTGATATCTGGAAAGTCGGCGATACCCTTGCCAAAGGCTTGAAATAAATCATTTGAGAAAATGCCTGTCTTCGATATGAAGCAGGCGTTTTTTTGCGTTATTTGGAATGTATTCTACCTTCTCTGCATATAGCTGATATAAATGGGACAAAGGAGAGGGTACGGGTGAGCAATGCTAGAATGACGTTTCGCTTCGGGGATCATGAGTCGGACAAGCCTGGAAACAAGAGGAGTTCCGCGTCCAGTCCATTGGTGACGTTAAGTGAAGAATTACCGCATAATCAACCGCTAACGCCTAAGCAGATGGATACAACCCCATCATGGACGCCTGAGGATATCCCCGGAGACTGGGGAGAGACGGTGCTGACCAGCTCTACTGTACCTGAACCTGACGAGCGGGTGAGCCCTGATTCGAACTTGAACCTGGATGAACCCCATTATTTGGGGAACCGTTCCGGCTACGGTTATGATAATTATTCAGAAGATCCGGAGGAAGGGCCTCGCCATCTGTCTAATGCCCAAGATGATCAGGGCCACGACTGGCTTGCAGATTCCGAGAACTATTCCTATAAGCGCAATCGCCCTCCAAGGGGCTGGAAAATGATTGGTTCTGTCACTGGGGCCCTTGTTACCGGAGCACTTTTTGGCATGGTTATTCTTTCATTTTTTAATAAAGAAGGCGCCGTCAAGCCAGACGATCTTCTGCCCGCCAATCAGGCAGTTTCCACAGTGACCGGTCAGGAGGGGGCTGCAAGTACAGCGCAGCAGCAACAGACAGCGGCGACTGGTAGCACGTATTATGCACTTCAATACGGTGTGTTCAGTTCTCCTGAACGAGCTGAGCAGGCCAAGCTTGAGCTGGCTCAGGCAGGTATAGCCGCAGGGTCTGATCCTGAAGATGGCAATCGAGTATATGCAGGCATTTCGGCTGATCGTGAAGAGGCCAAGCTACTTAGCTCCAGGCTAAAATCTCAGGGAGTCGAACTGTATGTCAAGGAGATTGTGAACCCTGAGATCAATCCGGCTATATTCGGTGGCAAGCAAGAGGATGTGCAGCTTTTCTTCACAAACAGTTCTGCACTGGTCGAACAATTGTCTACCTTGTCCATTCAGCAGTTGGGACAATCCGCACCGACAGCAGTCTCTGCAGAAACGATGGCCGCGATTCAGAATAAGCACCAGTCATGGTTAACCGGCTTAAATAGCCTCTCACCCGGCCTGACTGCGGAGGTACAACCTATTGTTGGTGGAATGGAGAAATCAATGAACGATGCAATAACGGCTATTGCAGAGTACAACAAGAACCCGGATGATGTGCACATGTGGTCCGTGCAGTCCGATCTGATGGAATATGTACTACAGCAGAAAAAATGGCTCGAAGCGATTAAGCAGTAACATGCTCTTTCCCATAACAACGCTTGGAAATACCCATCCGGCAAGGAACTGGAAATAGTTCCCCTTGCCGGATTTGTGTTTGTATTGACGTACAAAACCCCGTATAATAATGTGGGTGTCAAAAAATGGCGAGGGAAGATTACCGATGAAAAAAAACTTCGGCATGTTATTGCTGTTTCTGCTGCTCGGCTGGATGGCCGGAGCGTGGATCGCCAAGGCACTGCAGCCTGTTAAGGCAGTAGCCTTTCTTACGAAAGCCACGACCATACGTTGGTCACCGCAGGCTGATCTTGATATTATCAGTTATGATATTTCACTTCAATTTCAAATGAGCCTTCTGAGTCTGATCGGTATGATTGCCGCTGTGTGGCTGTATCGCAGACTGTAGGAGAATGACGAGTTATGACGAAAAAAATTAATCCAGTGACATCTATTATCGTGATCCGGACAGGATGTTGCCGTGGCATAAGGAGCCGTTCATTTTGGATAACACTCAACAGCGCCCTATTATTCTGGCCTCCACATCGCCTCGGCGCAAAGAACTGATCGCATCACTCCACCTAGCGTTTGATGTAATACCAAGTCATGCCAATGAGGATACACCACCAGAGTGGACCCCTGAACAGACGGTACAGGAGCTTGCTTTGCGCAAGGCGCTTGCCGTGTATCGCGGGCTTGAAGGCCGCGAGCAGGAAGCCATTATTGTTGGTAGTGACACCGTTGTTGTTCTGGATGGTGAGATTCTGGGCAAACCCGTAGACGAAGCGGATGCTGAACGTATGTTATCCCGGCTGCAGGGCCGTGTACATCGGGTGTTTACCGGAGTCGCCTGTATTGATGCGGGCAATGGACAGTCGTTAGTTCATTACCGCCAGACCGATGTCACAATGAAAGAACTGTCGGATGCAACCATCCGTGCTTATGTGAAGACAGGTGAGCCTTCGGATAAGGCGGGATCTTATGCTATTCAGGGCATTGGCGCTTCACTGATCGACCGTATTGAAGGATGTTATTTTAATGTGGTTGGCCTGCCGCTATCCTTGCTAAGTGATATGTTGGACGGGTTCGGCGTACATGTGTTGCCACGAGCATGAAAGAAGCCAGATGTTGTGAAATGAAAAGAGGGAACATATGGAGTCGCCTCAATACATGATGCGCGACATCCCCCAGGAAGAACGCCCGAGAGAACGCATGATGGAATACGGGGCGGGCGCTTTAAGCCATGCTGAATTGCTGGCAATTTTACTTCGAACAGGCACAAGACAGGAATCCGCGGTGCATATGGCACAGCGGATTCTGACCGAAACGGGTGGCATTCGTTCGTTAATGGATTTGAGTCTGGAAGAATTGACTGCGATGAAAGGGATCGGCAATGCCAAGGCTGTACAATTGAAAGCTGGCATTGAGCTGGGGCATCGAATTGCCAAGAGCAGACTCACACAGTCGACTTCAATTCGTACACCGCGTGATGCAGCTGATATCCTGATCGAACAATTGCGTTACTTGCAAAAAGAACATTTTGTGTGTCTCTTTCTGAATAGCAAAAATCATATTATTGCCCAGGAAACACTCTCCATGGGCAGCCTTAACGCTTCGATTGTACATCCGCGTGAAGTGTTCCGGGCTGCCATCAAATGCAGCAGCGCATCTATTGTGTGCGCACACAACCATCCGAGCGGTGATCCTACGCCCAGTCCGGAGGATATCCAAATAACCAAGAGACTGATTGAAGCAGGTGCTATTGTTGGCATTGACGTGCTTGATCATATTATTATCGGAGATGGAACGTACGTAAGTTTGAAGGAGAAGGGCTTAGTATAATATAATGGTTGGCGTTGATGTTTTCCTATGAATGTTAACGGCGTTGTCCGTAAAAGATAGGTTCACTTTACAATTGCAAAAAAAACAAATGCGAATATTAGCTCCACGTCTTACGTGGGAATGAAATTATCACGCTCTGGATCAGAATAGAGCGGCTATATGAGGCAGAAAAGGAGATTATGTTATGTTTGGTGGTTTTACGAAAGATTTGGGTATTGACTTGGGGACAGCAAATACGTTGGTTTATGTACGAGGAAAAGGAATTGTGGTGCGCGAACCTTCGGTTGTCGCTATACGCACAGATACAAAAAGCATTGAGGCAGTAGGTGAAGCCGCCAAAAAAATGATTGGACGTACACCAGGTAATATTCGTGCCATTCGTCCAATGAAAGATGGCGTTATCGCTGACTTTGATACAACGGCAACAATGATCAAATATTTCATCCGTGAGGCACAGAAACAACGCTCCATGTTCCAACGTCATCCAAACGTGATGGTATGTGTACCATCCGGGATCACGGCAGTAGAACAACGTGCGGTTGAGGATGCAACGAAACAGGCTGGAGCACGTGAAGCCTATACAATTGAAGAGCCTTTTGCAGCTGCAATTGGTGCAGATCTGCCTGTATGGGAACCAACAGGTAGTATGGTTGTCGATATTGGTGGCGGTACAACGGAAGTGGCTGTTATCTCTCTTGGTGGTATTGTTACGAGCCGTTCGGTTCGCGTAGCAGGTGACGAGATGGATGAATCCGTTATCCAGTACATCAAACGCCAATACAATCTGATGATCGGTGAGCGTACATCAGAGCAGTTGAAGATGGACATCGGATCAGCCATGCCATTGGAGCAAGTAGAAACGATGGAAATTCGTGGACGTGACCTCGTTACAGGTCTGCCGAAGACCATTACGATTACTTCGGACGAGATCAGCGAAGCATTGGCTGATACGGTGAATGCAATTGTTGAAGCGGTAAAAGTAACGCTCGAAAAATGCCCACCTGAACTTGCGGCCGATATCATGGATCGTGGGATCGTTCTTACAGGTGGTGGGGCGCTTCTGCGCAATCTGGACAAGCTTCTGGCTGGTGAGACAGGAATGCCTGTCATTGTGGCTGAGAACCCGTTGGATTGTGTAGCGATCGGAACAGGTAAAGCGCTAGAGAATATTCATTTGTTCAAAAGCAGAAGCAGTTCGGCAGTTCGTTCCAAACGTTAATCGGTATTTGCCTAACTTGGCATAGCGACTAAGTGGCAAGATATCTTTATAGAGGACCCGGTTAACCCCGGGGATGAGCTATTACCCGCTTAACAGGGGAGGATCGGCTGATATTCTCGCAGGGACTACAGGTCTGACAGTCTCCCCGCCGGGCATGGCTCGGAAGAGAATATGGATGTTAGAGGGTGTTCGAACTGTTTAAACTGCTAGGCAACAAAAGACTTTTTGTTTTGCTGGTGGGCCTTGTTACATTTATCGCGTTAATGGGCTTTACGCTCAGTCCGCGAACCACTCTATCCTGGCCGGAGAAATTCCTGAAGGATTCAGTTGGATTTGTACAATACGTATTTTACAAGCCCGCTTCTTATGTAGCGGGCTTTTTCAAAGATGTAGCGAACATGCGTACGGTATATGATGAGAATGAAGAGCTTCGCATCGCGATGGGGCACTATACCCGGGATCGCCTGAAGTACAATGATATGGAGCAAGTGAATGAGCAGCTTCAGAAAGCGCTCAATTTCACCGAAGAACAGAAGAATCGGTATAATTACGGTTCACGAATTGCTCAGGTTATCAGTGCCAATTCAGATCCAAACAGCAGAACCATTAACATTGATATCGGTGAAAATGCGGGAATAAAGCCGGGTATGGCTGTAACCTCGCAGGAAGGGCTGGTCGGCGTGATTAGTCATGTCAGCTCCTATACATCAACAGTTAATCTGTTAACGTCCATGGACGCCAATGATCCAACATCCAATGCCATTGCAGCAACGGCAGTAGGTAAGGAAAAAGTGTTTGGTATGATTGAGAGTTATGATCCTAAGACGGGCATGCTCAAGATGACCAAAATCTCAGAGGATTCTAACATCCAAAAGGGTGATGAGATCATTTCCTCCGGAATTATTAACAATTTTCCGAAGTATATGCGAATTGGTGAAGTGAAGAGTGTCGAGAAAAGTGAGTATGGTTTAACCAAAACAGCTACAATTGAGCCATATGCAAGTTTCCTTGATTGGAAAGAGCTGATTGTCATTATCCCGCCTGAGGTAAAAGAATAATGGTGACGCGCAAGCAAGTCTTGTTCCTGTTGTTATTCGTTTTGTTCATTGCGGAAGGCACGATTTTGCCGCTGCTCATTCCTTCTGGCTGGCAGATGCGTATTTCTGCCAATCTAGTCTATATCGTCATTTTGTTTATCGCTGTATATCATCATCGACACACGGCACTAGTGCTCGGTATATTTTTTGGACTATTGCATGACGTTGTATTCTACGGCGAGATGATTGGACCTTATGGATTTTCGATGGGATTATCGGCATACATGATGGGACTCATTTTTCAAGCACCTCGTGCACCACTGCCGGTTATGGTATCGGTTGTCATTTTGGGAAGTCTGCTGAATGACACCATGCTATTCTTCCTGTACAAGCTCTTCCAACTTAACCACGTGACCTTTGACTGGGCGTTGATTGAATACATGATTCCTAATTTGTTCATTCATTTTGTGTTTGCCTTGATCATATATGTCCCGCTTCGGAAACAACTGGAGCGGATCGGCAAGAGACGGAGCAAGACAGAAGAAGCTTCCTAAATACATTTATGGAGCGCAAAGCAGGAACTTGGGGCCCCGGGCACGAAATGTAATGAGATGGGAGGGACAGGCTTATGACGGTAAAATCGAATCACGTAACGATTAAAGGCATCCGAGACGGCCTGGTTTTCCTGTTGGACGATCAATGTGAATTCGAGGAATTGCTCTATGAGCTCCGCTATAAGCTGGAACACAGCCATCAAAATATTTTGACCGGACCGATTGTTCATGTGGATATCAAGTTGGGTGCCCGCGAAGTGACAGAGGGCCAGAAAGAAGCAATTCTCGATATATTGAAACAAAAAGGGAATCTGCTTATTCGATCCATCGACTCACCTGCACTCCAACCGGAGGTTAAAGGACCGCCGCCGATTGTAACCATGTGTGGTATGGTGCGTTCAGGTCAGGTGCTTCATCATGAAGGAAATCTCCTGTTTCTTGGGGATATCAATCCGGGGGGCACAGTGACGTGTACCGGAGATATATATGTGTTGGGTTCACTCAGAGGTATGGCTCATGCCGGAATTGGCGGGGACGAGGAAGCAATCATTGCTGCTTCGGTATTTGCACCGACGCAGCTACGGATTGCGGATATCATCAGTCGTCCTCCCGATGAATGGGAGAGCCGAGAGACCGGAATGGAATTTGCTTACTTACAGGACAATCAGATGCAGATAGACAAAATGAGCAATATCGTTCGGTTACGCCGAGATTTTAATGTGTTTAAAGGAGTGTAGCTCATGGGAGAGGCGATCGTGATCACTTCGGGTAAAGGCGGCGTGGGTAAAACAACCACCTCGGCAAACATCGGGACAGCGCTGGCGCTGCTCGGCAAAAAGGTTTGTCTGGTAGATACCGATATCGGCCTTCGTAATTTGGATGTCGTGATGGGACTCGAAAACCGTATTATTTACGATCTGTGCGACGTTGCAGACGGCCGCTGCCGTCTGAATCAGGCTTTGGTCAAAGACAAGCGTTTCGAAGAATTATACATGTTGCCTGCGGCGCAGACGAGAGACAAAAACTCGGTGTCACCAGAACAGGTGAAGGATATTATTCTTGAATTGAAAAAAGATTTTGAGTACGTCATTATTGATTGCCCCGCAGGGATTGAGCAGGGTTTCAAAAATGCGGTAGCAGGAGCAGATCAGGCCATCGTGGTCACTACACCGGAAAATGCTGCAGTACGTGATGCGGATCGTGTCATCGGCTTGCTGGAGAGTTCACACATTCAATCACCCAAGCTGGTGGTGAATCGAATTCGCAATAATATGGTCAAATCGGGTGACATGTTAGATATCGATGGTATTTTACAAGTACTTAATATTGACCTGATTGGCATCGTGCCTGATGATGAACTGGTCATCAAAGCTGCCAATTCAGGAGAACCTACGGTCATGAATCCAGATTCACTTGCGGCGATTGCCTATCGTAATATCGCACGACGCATTCTGGGAGATACGGTCCCATTAATGCAGCTGGAGCAGAAAAAGGGTGCTTTTTCTCGCTTCAAAAAGTTCTTCGGAATGGGTTAACTCGTTAAACGAACTTATTCATAACCTAAATACATGACAGCCGTGGCCATAGCCCGGCTTTTTTGTTATCTGCTGACAGGCTTGTTCATATTATCATCCACCTCTTCATAGGATGTAGTAAACAAGCCTCGGCGGGAGGATATTCCATGAACACGAAACTCAGAATCAAGCAGAGACGAGAAGAACGCATTCGACGACTGATGGATGGTGCCACTGTGGAGGTCTTACAGGAGCAAAAAGTAGGTTCACTGTTGGACAAGGACAAGAATGAGATCATGCACCGGAAACCGTTTGCGTCTAGTGAAGGGATACAAGAAAGAGACCCAGAATGGTTGTGGAAAAAAGAGAATGGTCATTTCGTTCCAGGGGGGCATTCGAGATTCAACCTGTTCAAGTCACTTTTAAAACGAACGGTCATTAGTGCTTTGATATTTGGCGGAGTATGGGGTCTGTTTCAATTAGATACATCGTGGACGACATCTCCCAAAACAGTCATTGCCGATGCACTCCATCGAGATATGGATTTTGCCTCTGCAGCAGCATGGTATGAACGGCATTTTGGAGGAACGCCTTCGTTTCTGCCTGTTCTTGGACATACGACGGATGCTGTCAACGGTTCGGGCATTCGACAGTTACTCGGTAAACCAATCTCAGGAACAGTGGTTCAGCCATTCGCGCTGAGCATGAAGGGAATTGAGATCGTTCCGGATGCCGCAGGTGCAGAACTTGTACAGGTCGCAAGTTCGGATGCTGGACGTGTCATGGAGGTTATCGGAGATGCAGCAAGTGGATTCACAGTTGTGATCCAACATACAGGCAATGTCACGGCAATATACGGTCGGCTGAACGAAAGTGAAGTGAACGTGAATGATTGGGTGGAAGCGGGGAATCCAGTGGGCAGTCTCAAGGCTACTACGGGTGGTGAACAACCGGCCACGCTCTATTTTGCGGTCAAAGAGGGTGAGGAGTACGTAGACCCAGCGGAAGTTGTTGCCCTTGATTAGGGTGTGGGGAGTCCGTATTACGTTTCATCCGTTTTTTGTAATTATCATGATGGCCTCCCTCCTGACTGGACATTTCATTGAACTTATTACGCTGTTTGCCATCGTATTCATTCATGAATGTGGACATGCTGCGGCGGCGGCCCTTCTGGGCTATCGTGTCTTGTCGATCCAGATGCTTCCTTTTGGAGGAGTGGCGGTTATTGAAGATGGAGGTACAATCACGGCCTATCGGGAAATCATGATTGCTCTGGCGGGTCCATTACAAAACATGCTGATGGTTGGTGTGGTTTTGCTGTTGCAGTATGGCCATCTGGGCGATCCGGTTTTTCTCAATTATATCATTCAGGGGAACCTGCTCATCGCCCTCTTTAATCTGCTGCCTGTACTTCCTCTGGACGGAGGTAAAATTGTTCAGGCACTTGTTAGTCTGTGGGCACCGTACTATACAACATTAATGTGGACTTACAGAATTAGCATCCTGTGTAGCGTAGGGGTTGTTTTGTATGCGATCAGCCGATGGTTTACTGGGGACTACGGCTTACCGTTAAACATTCTGTTAATCGGCCTTTTTTTGTTCTATTCCAACCTGACGGATTACCGAAATGTGCCTTATCGCTTTATTCGTTTTCTCATGAATCGAGAGGGTGCGTTCACTCGTCACGCGGCTACTGGCAGTTTGGCGCAGCCAATAATCTCATTTCCAGCGAAACCTTTGGACACTATTTTGCGTCTATTAAAGAGAGAAAGATACCATATGGTATACGTGATGAACAGACAGGGACGAATTATGGCTGTATTGCCTGAACAACGCATTATCGGTTCCTATTTTCAACAAAATGACGATAAATTGTAGCGTTCTGGTGGACCTGTTCTGAAATGGGTTAATACATGTACAATGAGAATTATAAAGAGAGCTGAAATGGATGTGGATGAATTGAATTGTCTTCTAGAGGTGAAGCCATGAAACAGATGATCGTACATAATGAACAAAACCTCATGCAAATGGCGCTTCTGGAAGAAGGCAAAGCTGTGGAATTTACGGCAGAGCGTACACGCGAGCGTGGACTGTTGGGTTCCTTTTTCAAGGGACGGGTAGTTAATGTGTTACCGGGTATGCAGGCTGCTTTTGTGGATATCGGTCAGAAAAAGAATGCGTTTCTGTATGTGGACGATGTGTTACATCCCCATCTGGAGAAGCAACCTAAGGTGAAGCCTTCCATCTCGGAGTTGCTTCGTCCAGGTCAGGAAGTCATTGTTCAGGTTCTGAAAGAACCGGTAGGAGGCAAGGGAGCCCGGGTGACGACTCATTATTCACTTCCGGGCCGCTGGCTTGTCTACATGCCTGTTGCCGACTATGTAGCGGTATCCAAGAAAATTGCCCGTGAAGGGGATCGTTCTCGTCTTAAGGCACTTGGGGAACAACTGAGGCGGGATGAAGAAGGACTTATTATTCGAACCGTATCTGGAGAAGAACAGCATGAAGCCATCAAGTCGGACTTGGAAACATTACGCGCGCAGTGGTACCTGATTCGTGAAAAAGCGGACAGTCTGCCTTCGCCAAGCCTCTTGCATCGGGATCATAGCATGGTGCAGCGAATCATCAGAGATGTGTACACGCCAGGCAGTGATGAGGTCATCACCGATAGTGAAGGACAAGCCCGTGAGGTAAAAGCATTGCTGGAAGAGATTAGTCCTGGTCATCAACCCAAAGTACAGGTGTATCGGGGAACAGAATCCATCTTTGCTGCCTATGGTGTGCAGGAACAGTTGAACAAGGATTTTGCCCGTAAAGTCTGGCTGCCCGGGGGCGGATATATTGTCATTGATCATACTGAAGCTCTGACTGTAGTGGATGTGAACACAGGCAAATATACTGGAGCTGGCGGTGACAGTCTGGAAGAAACCGTGACGGAGACCAACATGCAGGCAGCAGTGGAGATCGCCCGTCTGATGCGTCTGCGGGATATCGGTGGCATGATTATTGTTGACTTCATTGATATGGAGGAAGCCTCGAATCGGCATGAAGTCGCGTCAACCTTGGAGGGTGAGCTCAAGAAGGATCGGACCAAAGCGTTTGTAATGGGTTGGACCAAGCTGGGGTTGCTCGAACTTACCCGTAAGAAAGTGCGGGAAGAAAGTACGTTGCCTTATGTGGAGCCGTGTTCTTCCTGTCATGGAACGGGAAAAAGATATATTTCACCTTTGCATTGATTTTTGATATATTGCGTGATATAATCTTCAAGTATGTGTTTAGCCTATTGGTCTTGCACATGCTGTAACCGCACTGGCCGGGTATAAGAACAGTTCCGCAAGGAGGCTGTCACCTGAGAACGGGCGAGTCTGAGACATGAGGAGGTGCAAGGCAAATGTACGCAATTATTGAAACAGGCGGCAAACAGTACAAAGTCCAAGAGGGCGATGTTCTGTTCATCGAGAAATTGACTGCGAACGATGGCGAAAGCGTAACGTTCGACCGTGTCCTGGCTGTATCTAACGATCAAGGTTTGACAGCAGGTACACCATTGATTTCTGGAGCTACTGTAACGGCTAAAGTGGAGAAACATGGCAAAGGACAAAAGGTTATCGTATACAAATACAAACCTAAAAAGAACTACCATGTGAAGCAAGGTCACCGTCAACCGTACACTAAAGTAACTATCGAAACAATCAAAGCGTAAAGAAGGTGCGATAAGTGATTATCGTTCAAATCTTTCGTGATGAGGACGGGAGCATCGAACGCTTTTCCATCGAAGGGCATGCTAATTTTGCCAAGCGGGGAGAAGACATCGTATGTGCCGGGGTATCCGCTGTTACAGTGGGTACGGTGAACTCGATTGAAACATTGACCGGTGTCGAAATGGATGCCAAGATGAAGAATGGCTTTTTAAGCGGTTCTTTACCTTTGTTAGAGAGAGGGGAAACCTGGTCCCAGGTGCAATTGTTACTCGAATCCATGGTGGTTATGCTCTCTAATATTGCAGAGTCATACGGGAAGTATATTAAAATACAGCAATTCAAATAAGCAAAGAAGGAGGACAACCAATCATGTTGAAATTAAATCTTCAGTTATTCGCATCGAAAAAAGGTGTAGGTTCCACGAAGAACGGACGTGACAGTAATGCTCAACGTCTGGGTGTTAAACGTGCTGATGGTCAAACTGTAACTGGTGGTAGCATTCTCGTTCGCCAACGCGGAACGAAAATTCACCCAGGAACTAACGTTGGCATCGGTAAAGATGACACTTTGTTCGCGAAAATCGACGGCGTTGTAAAATTCGAACGTTGGGGACGCGATCGCAAAAAAGTAAGCATCTATCCTGTTAATGTTGCTCCTGTAGCAGCAGCAGTAGAAGCGTAATATCGGCATTCCGCCTAAGGAGCCTTCGGCATTTTTGCCGAAGGTTTTTTGTATTCAACGGTTATTCGGTAATGAACTGGCAGAAAAGACATGTTATACTTGGATACGGTGGGTGTAGACCAACCGAGTTTTGTAGAACGGGGAGAAGCCATGAAATCTTGGAAAAGAGTGCCGTGGATTGCGGCATGTTCACTTCTGATTCCTTTGGTTTTCGTTATGTTGTATCCGGCGATGATCTCAAGCGTCGTATGCGCATTGTGGTCCGTCGCAGTATTGTTCATTTCTGTGAATGCGATGAAGAAACAGGCGGAGGCGGAACGCAGAACCATCATACAATCCATGGAAAAGACAGCAATTGCTTCATTAAATCATCATCGACACGACTGGATGAACGACCTTCAGGTGTTATATGGATATCTTCGGCTGGGCAAACTTGATAAATCCTTGCAATGTGTGGAAAGAATAAAAGAGCGGGTTACGGAAGAGAGTCGGATCTCCAGATTGGGTATTCCCTCCCTCGTATTTTATCTTCAATCTTTTCGGGCCAGTGGAATGGCGCTGGAATTGCATGTGGAAATAGAAGATGAGTTGCAGCTTAGTGCTCTGGTCTCTCCCGAGGATGGCGAGTCACTTACCGGGGCGATTGCGGATGCAATCAGGGCCTATCAATATGGCGGCGGCCGGTCTTCTTGGGGAGAGGTTCGCAAACTGACCTTGAACTTCGGACAGGATCATGGAGATGTGGTTGTCCGACTGGATGGGGATCAAACACCCGATCCGGAAACACTGCGGCAGCTTACTGCCGTACTCAAAGGAAAAAAAGTCAGAACGGAGCAGTTTCCGTCTGAGGATACGTTTATACAATTCAGAATGCCGTGTGGAATATAGGAAGAAGGGGTTAACCAATGTTTGTAGATAAAGCGAAGATTTATGTAAAAGCCGGAGACGGAGGCGACGGAATTATTTCGTTCCGTCGTGAGAAGTATGTACCAAACGGCGGACCTGCCGGGGGCGATGGAGGCAGAGGAGCTGACATCATTTTCCGCGTGGATGAAGGTTTGCGGACGTTGATGGATTTCCGTTACCAGCGTCACTTCAAGGCCCCACGTGGTGAGAAGGGACGTAATAAAAGTCAGCACGGTGCAAACGCTGAGAACATGATTGTGCGCATTCCACCAGGAACTGTCATTCTGGATGAAGACAGTGGAGAAGTACTGGCGGATATGACACGTCACGGTCAACAAGTTGTTATTGCTCGTGGTGGTCGTGGTGGTCGGGGTAACATCCGATTTGCCACACCGAACAATCCTGCGCCTGAACTTGCCGAGAATGGTGAAGAAGGCCAGGAGCGTTATATCGTATTAGAGCTAAAAGTGATGGCAGATGTTGGTCTGGTTGGTTTCCCGAGTGTCGGGAAATCCACATTGCTTTCTGTCGTTTCGTCAGCCAAGCCAAAGATCGGTGCATATCATTTCACAACCATTACACCGAACCTGGGTGTAGTTGGTGTAGGAGAAGGCCGAAGCTTCGTTATGGCCGATTTGCCTGGTCTGATTGAAGGCGCACATGAAGGAATCGGACTGGGACATGAGTTTTTACGTCATGTCGAGCGTACCCGTATTATTATTCATGTGGTGGACATGTCGGGTTCAGAAGGACGCGATCCATTTGAAGACTGGCAGAAAATTAATGATGAACTGAAACTGTACAATCCGCTTTTGGCTGAGAGACCGCAGGTTGTAGCAGCCAATAAAATGGATATGCCGGACTCCGAAGCAAACCTGGAGCAATTTTTGCAGCAAGTTCGTGAGGTGCAACCGGATATTGAAGTAATGCCTATTTCATCTCTGACTCGTAAAGGGATTCAAGAGCTCTTGTATCGTGCTGCTGATATGCTGGATCAGATTCCGGACGAGCCAGTGGTTGAAGAGGTAGCAGACGTATCCGAACGTAAAGTGTACAGCTTGGACAAAAAAGAGGACGATGGTTTCCGCATTGTGCGTGAGAATGAAATGTTCGTTGTCGAAAGTGCCAAGATTGATCGCATGATGAAACGGATGCAATTGAACTCGCATGAAGCTATATTGAAACTCGCACGTACAATGCGTTATATGGGTGTGGACGCAGAGTTGCGTAAGCGTGGAGCTGTAGAAGGCACCATCGTGCGTATTGGAGACTTTGAATTCGAATTTGTGGAAGGCAGCAGTTACTACTAAGTAGCCGTTTTCCGCGGAGAGACAGATTGATATACAGACGCAGAGAAGTGGGAAGTTGACCCGCAACTCTGCGTTTTTTTGTTTTTTCCTGACATGGGAGAGGCATAACCTTGTATACTGTGAGGAACGTATTTCAAAAAATAGGCATGTCATGTATTGCCCTTTTGTCATAGATCCTATATAATGTCCACTATATGAATACATGAGTCTTTGAGGAGAGGACGTTCTGTGAACGAACGCTATTACTTAGTACGGGAAGATATTTTACCAGAGGCTGTGGTGAAGACCATGCAGGTAAAAGAACTACTGGCTTCTGGTGATGTTAAAACAGTGCATGAGGCGGTTGAACAGGTCGGATTAAGCCGGAGTGCCTTTTACAAGTACAAGGATGGAATTCATCTGATCAACCAGCTTGAGCGCGAGAGAATTGTAACGATCTCTATTGATCTGGAGCATCAGTCAGGGATCTTGTCTCGTGTGCTTGGACATGTAGCTGGTTATGGAGCCAACGTGCTCACGATTAATCAGAGTATACCGCTTCAGGGAAGAGCCAATGTTGTCATTTCAGTGGAAACGACACATCTTCATGGCGAAATTGGTGAAATGCTGGATCGAATGCAAGATATGCCTGGAGTAAGACGCACGCGTATTGTAGGCCAAGGTTAATTAGGCTTTAACATACAGGACTGACAGACAAGAGTAGACATTAGGGGGTAGATCGTTAGTGAAACCAGTAAAAGTCGGATTGTTGGGTCTGGGGACTGTCGGAACGGGAGTCGTTCGCATTGTGGAAGGGAATCAGGAGGATCTGAGCAGTCAGGTTGGATCACCGATTGTCATTGAGAAGATCGCAGTGAAAAATACAGAGAAAGAACGTGTTATTGCTGTAGACCGTGCCAAGCTCACTGAAGATCCTTGGGAAGTCATTCGTCATCCGGATATTGATGTCATCGTTGAAGTCATGGGCGGCATTGATCAGACGAAGGAGTATATTCTTGAAGCGTTGGAACGTGGGAAGCATATCGTAACAGCGAACAAAGATCTCATGGCACTGCATGGTACAGAGATTTTGGCGAAGGCTCAGGAAAAGCAATGTGATGTGTTCTATGAGGCGAGTGTTGCTGGAGGGATTCCAATCATTCGTACGTTAATTGAGGGTTTCTCTTCCGACCGGATTACTCGCATTATGGGGATTGTGAACGGAACAACGAACTTCATTCTGACCAAAATGAGTCAGGAAGGTGCATCCTATGAAGAAGTGCTGGCCGAGGCACAGGCGCTGGGATACGCTGAATCGGATCCAACCTCCGATGTGGAAGGACTTGATGCAGCTCGCAAAATGGCGATCTTGAGCACACTGGGTTTCCGCACCAATGTGGAGTTGAAGGATGTAACTGTTAAAGGGATATCCTCCGTTACCCGTGAAGACATAACGTATGCCAGAAGACTGGGCTATGAGATGAAGTTACTTGGTATCGCGGACCGGATTGACGATGAGATCACGATTAGCGTACAGCCGACAATGGTTAGACAGAATCACCCTATTGCTTCAGTCAACGGTGTGTTCAACGCAGTATATGTACACGGTGAAGCTGTAGGGGAGACCATGTTCTACGGTGCGGGGGCGGGAGAACTGCCAACGGCAACTTCTGTAGTAGCTGACATTGTCGCGGTTACCAAAAACCTCAAACTTGGCGTGAACGGTCTTAAAGCAATTGTGCCTTATAAGCAGAAGCGAATGCAAAGCGACGAGCAGATCGTGTCGAAAAACTTTATTTTGCTGCACGTAGATGACAAAGCCGGTGTATTGGCACAAATTACACAAATTTTCGCAGAATATGATGTCAGTCTGGCGTCGGTTGTTCAACAGCCGAATGAACACAACCCGGATGCTGAGATCATTATCGTTACGCATAATGCAAGTAAGGCAAGCATGGATAAAGTGTTAAAACATTTTGAATCGCTCAGCGTCATTCGCCGCATTAAGAGTGTATACCGGGTCGAAGGATAATTGTCCGTACCCCAACTGCATCTCCATTATTTCAGTTATAGTACAAGTTAATTATATCCGTATCATCAGGTCATCATATCAGATTATTAAAACATAAAGGAGTTTACCCACAATGAGATATCAAGGACTTTTGCAAACGTACAGAGAGCACCTTCCAGTTAATGAAAATACACCCCTGCTTACGCTTCAGGAAGGTAATACACCGTTGATTCATGCAGAGAATCTGTCCGAGGAACTCGGCTTAAATGTATACTTCAAGTATGAAGGTTTGAACCCTACGGGATCTTTCAAAGACCGCGGTATGGTTATGGCTGTTGCCAAAGCGATGGAAGAGGGCAGCCGTACGATCATGTGTGCATCCACAGGTAATACGTCAGCAGCTGCAGCGGCCTACGCCGCACGTGGTGGCCTTAATTGTATCGTGTTGATCCCGAATAACAACATTGCACTGGGTAAACTGGCCCAAGCCATGATCTATGGTGCCAAAGTGATTGCGATCAATGGTAACTTTGACCGTGCACTGGAGATTGTGCGTGAGATCACAGCCAAACATCCGATCACGCTTGTAAACTCTGTGAATCCGTTCCGGATTGAAGGACAGAAGACAGCAGCGTTTGAAGTAATTGAACAACTGGGCGAAGCGCCTGACGTTCTGGCTATTCCAGTCGGTAATGCGGGGAATATCTCGGCGTATTGGAAAGGGTTCAAAGAATATAAAGAGGCTGGTAAATCCAACACGCTGCCACGCATGGTTGGTTTCGAAGCCGAAGGTGCAATGGCTATTGTCAAAGGTGAACCGATTCTTGAGCCTGAAACAGTAGCAACAGCGATCCGAATCGGTAATCCGGCGAGCTGGAAAACGGCTGTTGCTGCAGCTGAGGAATCTGGTGGACAGATTAACTATGTAACGGATGAACAGATCCTGACAGCGTATCGTACGCTTGCATCTCGCGAAGGGATTTTTGCTGAACCTGCTTCTGCGGCTTCCCTTGCCGGTGTATACAAACTGAAGAGTGAAGGGTACTTTAAAGGCGGAGAGACTGTAGTTTGTGTACTGACAGGCAATGGCCTGAAAGATCCGAATATTGCGATCAAAACAGTAGCGACTGAGCCGCTTGTTGTTGAAGATACGGAAGAAGCAGTAATGGCGGCCATTGCACAATTGGAGCAGCAATCTGTATGAGTTTGCGTGAAAGGGTAACCGTAAAAATACCTGCAAGCACAGCCAATCTCGGTCCGGGGTTTGATACTCTGGGCATGGCATTGTCTCTGTATGCCTGGTTGGAGATGAAACCTGCCGAGCAGACCACATTTCATCTTCACGGCGATCATTTGACAGGCCTGCCTACGGATAAATCGAATTTGATTTACGAAGTCGCACAGATGGTATTCGATGAAGCTGGGGTGTCCGTACCTGAATTGGAGATTTCCATGTATTCCGATATTCCACTTACGCGTGGACTTGGAAGTAGTGCATCAGCCATCGTTGGTGCACTGGCGGCAGCGAATGCATTAATTGGTACTCCTTTATCGGATGCGAAACTTCTGGATATGGCCACATCCCTCGAGAAGCATCCTGATAATGTGGGTGCATCTCTATATGGCGGTATTATTACGGCTGCATGGGATGGTGTGCGGGTAGATCATATTCGTATTGAACCACACCAGGATTTGCAGGCATTGGTTATTATACCTGAATTCCAGCTGTCTACTTCCAAAGCGAGGAATGTGATTCCAGAGCAATTTGGCATGTCTGATGTAGTGCATAACATTAGCAGATCCTCACTGCTCGTTGCCGCTTTGGCGAGTGGGCGACTGGATATGATTCAGAAGGCGATGTCAGACCGAATTCACCAACCGTACCGGGCATCATTGGTGCCAGGCATGGCTGAGATATTAGAACATGCTGTCGATCATGGAGCGTTGGGAGCTGCCCTGAGCGGAGCTGGACCGACCGTATTAACCTTGGTAGATCGTCATGACACCCGCAAAGCGGAATTGGAACAATATTTGCTGGACACCATGGAGCGGGAGGGCATATCTGCTTCTGCACTATGGCTCGATCCGGATTTGGACGGTGTAACCGTGCTGCCTGATCAAGAAGAACGTCCTTTTCTGGACAGAATCAAAGGGGAAGTTAAAGCATGAAACGAATTGCGGTATTACCTGAAGGCTCAGTTTCTCATGAAGCGATTGATTTCCTATTTAACGGTGGACCGTTAGATCTGCAACACTTCAAGCTGATTTCGGATGTTTTTCGAGCAACAGATAGTGGAAAAACACAATACAGTGTCATTCCGATGGAAAATACAATTGAAGGTTCCGTTAGCCTTCATATGGACTGGCTTGTGAATGAAGTCGACATTCCAATGCAAGCGGAGTGGGTATACCCATCCATCCAGAATGTCATTGGACATGGCTCGGAATTTAAGACGGAGAGCGGCGAGTATGATTTTAGTAAAATTACCAAGATCATGTCTCATCCTGTGGCTATTCCGCAGTGTCAGAATTTTATTCGGCTGCATTCGCCTGGGGCGGACCTTGAAGGTGTGAACAGTACAGCCGAAGCTGTAGAAATTGTGAAGAAAAATCCGGGTAAAGGCTGGGTAGCCATTGGTACCAAGCTTGCTGCTCAGAAGCATGGTCTGGACATTATGGCTGAACGCGTTACAGATCATGACAACAACTATACCCGTTTTGTGCTCATCGGCCATGAACCGGTGGACATTCCTCGTGAACCGGATCATGTGAAAACCAGCTTGCTCGTGACATTGCCAGAAGATGCACCGGGAGCGTTGCATCAGGTATTGTCGGCATTTGCCTGGCGGAAGCTGAATTTGACCCGTCTCGAATCTCGTCCAACGAAGAAACGATTGGGCAGTTACTATTTCTACATTGATGTTGTGGAAACGGTCGATTCGGTGTTGCTTACCGCAGCCATGGCTGAGATTGAGGCATTGAATTGTCAGGTGCGCGTTCTTGGTAGCTATCCTTGTTATACATATCCTTCGAGGTAATCGACCTGTATGATGGTTGTGAATGTTAGAAGGTTGTCATAATTCTGGGTATAATGAACAAGTAAGGGCTTGTCATTTGGTGTACAATGGACGGGTTATTAACGTTTCGGAGTATAGGGAATTGGATATTTTATGGAGGTGCAGTCATCGGTGGCAGAACAATGGATCTATTTGGATGGTCAATATGTGACCAAAGAGAACGCAACCGTTTCGGTATATGATCATGGGTTTTTGTATGGAGACGGGATTTTTGAAGGTATTCGGATCTATAACGGAAATATTTTCAGATGTAAAGCCCACTTGGATCGTTTGTATGATTCGGCAAAATCCATCAGTTTGAACATCCCGTTGTCCATGGATGAGATGCTGGAAGTGATGGCTGAAACAGTGCGCCGCAATGATATGCGTAATGGTTATATTCGTCTTATTGTATCACGTGGCCCTGGTAATCTTGGTTTGGACCCGCTTCGTTGCCCCAAGGCATCCGTAATTATCATCGTGGAGCAATTAGCGATTTATCCTGAGGAAGCGTATCTTACCGGGTTGAAAGCAGTGTCCGTATCCCAACGCCGGAACATCCCGGACGCCTTGAATCCGAAAATTAAATCATTGAACTATCTGAATAACATCCTGGTTAAAATTCAGTCTAACTATTCAGGTGCTGGAGAAGCGATTATGTTGAATTCCCAAGGTTACGTTACTGAGGGTTCAAGTGATAATATCTTCATCATCAAAAATGGTGTAGTGTACACGCCGCCTTGTTATCTGGGTGCGCTTGAAGGGATTACACGTCAAGCTATTATCGATCTATGTGGTGAACTGGAGCTTGAATTAAAAGAAGTGCCATTCACCCTGCATGATGTGTATATCGCAGATGAAGTCTTTTTCACCGGGACAGCTGCAGAAGTTATCGCTGCATATGAAGTGGATGGAAGAACAATTGGTACGGGTGTAGCAGGTCCGGTAACGCTGAGACTGCTGGAAGCATTCCGTCAGATTGTTGACAAAGATGGTTATAAAGTGTGGGAATCTTAAGTTAGAATTGCATAGCATAGGGAACAGAAAATTCTCCTAGTTCGATAAAATTCAGCATACCTGGTGTATGGGGATTTTAGAGACAGGAGGATTTTTTTTGTTTAGTTGATGTCATTAGCCCGGTTTCTGCATAGGATGTAGTAACGGTATGGGCGAATGTACTGCCCAAGTATGACGTCTAGGAGGTTAGTTCCCTGTGAAAATACACATGGTGAAAAAAGGCGACACATTATATCTGCTGTCCCAAAAATACAATGTTGCGCTGGACAAATTGATTGCGGCTAATCCGCAAATCACAAATCCCGACAAGCTGGATATTGGCATGAAGGTCAAAATCCCTGCAGAGCCAGTAACACCGAAGCCGGAGGGTGTGCTCCACAGTCACAAGGTTCAGCAAGGAGATTCGTTATGGAAGTTGGCACAGGCCTGGGGAGTTCCTTTAAAAGATATGATCAATGCCAATCCACAGTTGAAAAATCCGAATGCTCTTCTGGTGGGGGAAACGGTCTACATTCCCTCGATGCATGCACAAGGAAACACGATGTCTAATTCAGGTGCCAGCAACATTGCTGCAAATGAAAAATTGTCACCTGAAGGTAAGGAATACACGGGAGTCAAAGAACCGGAACAACCTGCTCCAGTTGCACCAACTCCTCCTGCTCCGGTATCAGAGGTTCCAGTTCCAGTACCTGCTCCACCACCAGCTAAGCCAGAAAAGCCGAATGTGAAGCCTGAACTGGAGGTACTGCCGCAGTTGCCAGAGCTTCCTGAAGTGAAACCCGAAAAGGAAACGCCAAAAAAAGAAGAGGTTAAACCCGAAGTTCAAGTTAAACCTGTTGCGGAATCCAAGAAATACACGATGCCTAATCTTTCACCTGAAATTATGCCTTTGCCTGTAATGCCTAATACAAAGTCTCCAACTGAAGTTGCACCTGCAACGAAAAAGCCTTGTGGTTGTGGTAACAAGTTGCATCATGCGCCTGCGGAACATCCTTATGTCCAAATTCCGGTTCCTGCACAAGAGGTGTATGGTATTCAGCAAGACATGTATACGGCAGAAGTGAGTAACAATGCGTCGTTTCCAGGGATTTCGGAAGTTAGTCCTTACAGTGGCAGTGAAATGACTAACAGCCCGTGGACTGGTGCGGAGCAGAGCTATAATCACAATAACGTTATGCCAAATCTGTCCGCAGAAATGCAAAACAACTCATTTCCGATTGCACCAGCTGGTGAAGTGAATAGTCCATTTCCAACGTATGCAGCACCAAGTCATATGAATCATCAGCCACCTTTCATATCTCCATACTCGATGCTTCCGTATCCTCCATGCGGATGTGGCTCACATACTCATGTCCCTCATTATACTTATCCTTCTCATGGTTATCAGGATCCGGCTTGGAACATGAACATGTACGGTCCTTCGTATGGTATGCCACCTGAAATGTCTACATCAACGATGCCAAACCAGCCTATCGAGTATGCATATCAGAATCCGTATCCTACACAGAACATGGTTCCGCCATCCCCGCTTGGAGCATTTGGTGAAATGTATCCCCCTCAAGGGCTAGGCACGGGTGGCAAAAAGGGGGGACGTGAAGATGCTAACTTAAGTCAGGTAGCCATTGAAGAGGTTGGATCAGATTCGGAGGCGAAATCCAAGCAAACCGGGAATAAGGCGACAGCCACAAAACGCAGAACAAGCAAGGCTCCTCTGAAGAACAAATCCAAGGTATCCGTGTCAGGGAAAACATCCAGAGAGGGTGTAACTACTTCCAACCAACGGAAATCAAATAAAAAGCGCCGCAATCCATGGATACAAAACTAACCAGAGGACTGCGATTGATGACAAAGTAAGGTGACTGTAATATTAGCGGGAAGCCAGCTCTGTAATAGAGAGCTGGCTTCTCACTAACTCTGAGTGAACAATGAGTTTCGCATAACGGAGATAGAATTTTTAGGGATATGGAAAGCATTTTATAGAGAAGATATTGTAAACCCTTTCATAAATGTGTTAAACTATTTGTACCCTATAAGCCTCCTATTATAATAGGACAAGCTAGGGAACGGATATATAGCTTTAGCTAATGCAAAACTACTAAAAGAAAAGAAATGAAAAAAACTGTTGCATTAGATTCAGCCATATGATATATTATTTAAGTCGCCGCTGAAACACACGGTTGACACGGGAAACACAAGCAATAACGAAACAAGTTTGATCTTTGAAAACTGAACAACGAGTGAGTAAACATTCTGCTTGCAGAATGAACGCGAAAGTTTGAAACAAGCCTTGGCTTGAATCGACTGGAGCACAAATGAGATTTTAATCTCGTCAGATTCAAAATGAGCTTATCGCTCTTTTCAATACTTTATTGGAGAGTTTGATCCTGGCTCAGGACGAACGCTGGCGGCATGCCTAATACATGCAAGTCGAGCGGACTTGAAGAGRAGCTTGCTTCTCTGATGGTTAGCGGCGGACGGGTGAGTAACACGTAGGCAACCTGCCCTCAAGTTTGGGACAACTACCGGAAACGGTAGCTAATACCGAATAGTTGTTTTCTTCGCCTGAAGGAAACTGGAAAGACGGAGCAATCTGTCACTTGGGGATGGGCCTGCGGCGCATTAGCTAGTTGGTGGGGTAACGGCTCACCAAGGCGACGATGCGTAGCCGACCTGAGAGGGTGATCGGCCACACTGGGACTGAGACA
>NZ_JBFRHG010000003.1:0-842609 GCF_052115745.1 Paenibacillus sp. 2KB_22 | reverse complement strand
GCAGGCCCATCCCCAAGTGACAGATTGCTCCGTCTTTCCAGTTTCCTTCAGGCGAAGGAAACAACTATTCGGTATTAGCTACCGTTTCCGGTAGTTGTCCCAAACTTGAGGGCAGGTTGCCTACGTGTTACTCACCCGTCCGCCGCTAAGCATCAAAGAAGCAAGCTTCTTATCAACTCCGCTCGACTTGCATGTATTAGGCATGCCGCCAGCGTTCGTCCTGAGCCAGGATCAAACTCTCCAATAAAGTATTGAAAAGAGCGATAAGCTCATTTTGAATCTGACGATTCATTGTGAATCAAAAGTTACTATCCATTTGTTCAGTTTTCAAGGAACTTGTATGTCCGTTTATGTTGACGTTTGTCAACCGGACAGGAATCTTATCATAACATGTTAACTAACTTACTGTCAACACTTTGTTTTCGCCACCTTTCAAATGATTATGACAATCATTCGTTTGAAGCGACAAGAAATAATATATCATGTCATGATTTATTTAGCAAGCATTTTTAATCAACCCTCGGTTATCATAATAATCTTCTTAAACGGCACCTTGCCTCCAGCCAATATACGACACATTAAAACAATATCTGAAATCAAGATGGTACCCTTTTAAAGGCTACTCTATATCAATGAAACAGATTATTTCTATAATACGACCTCTATTTCATAATTAATAAGAATCCAGATGAAGCTCAGCTAGAGCCCCCGATGGGGATAATGAGCCCTGCCCTCCTGTTGGTTTGAAGAAAGTGATCCAAAAACTCTATAATAAGGTATATAGATATAGGGATAAGGCTAAGCCATCAAGTGTTCTACTTTTATAAGTAGTCTATGAAGTATTGTTTAATCATCACGCCTGCCTAAATCTATACTCAGATAACACGCACTCCATTCACAACTGGCTATTACATAACGAAGTTCTGGATAAACTCATTACTAAACCTATATGGGGTGATCACACTTGAAACAATGGTTGAAGAACAGGCGCAAAGGTTATGGCAAAAAGTTGGTTTCCATCCATGCTTGGAATGCCTGGATTGTTGTGATCCTTGCTATATCAGGTCTTATGCTAGTAGGGGGCTTTTGGCGTGAGATACTTGGAATCGGGCGTGTATGGTTAAAATGGCTGCATATCATCGTTGGGTTAGCTATGCTGGCACCCGTGGTATATTACTTGATTTTGGCCGGAAAGCACTGGAAGCAGCTTCATAATAGACCTTGGCAAAGGGTGAACACCATCTTTGTTCTTGCACTGCTGGTAGGATGGTTACTATCGGGTATTGTATTATGGCAGTTCAAGCTGGCTGGACCCCGATGGTCGAATGCTGCACTTTTGATCCATGATCTGCTGACTTGGGTGGGCTTACCTTATATCATCTATCACTCAATAACTCGGACCAAATGGCTAAAGGACCCTGCACGTCGTGCGGTTAAAACCACTACAACTTCAACACGTGCTCAAAATGCAGCTGATCCATCTGATTCAGTATCTGATGAAAAAGAAACTCCGGCTGCTATATCTTCTCCCCCATTTGATCGTAGTTCCGAGAGAGATTCTCTCAAACCAGAGGAGCGACCTCAGCCGTTGTATACACGCCGAGCTTTCATCCGTTCTGCTGTAGGTGTTGGCCTCGCCGTCACGCTCGGACCTACTTTTATATCCTGGGTAGGACGAAATCTCAAGATTGATAACAGTATCGACAGTATGCTGGAGAACGATCCTAACCGTATGGTTCCTTTGCCACAACCGCTGTCTGCCTCTTCACCTCCCATTGGAGGCGGAGCTGAAGGTCATTTCCGCGTATATACGGTTACGCCCATACCGTCCTTCTCCAATGCTAACTGGTCTTTCCGAATTGATGGATTGGTTGAACGGGCACAGGTCTGGAACTGGGAACAGTTCGTGAAGCTCGCGCGTACCGTACAGGTTAGTGATTTTCACTGTGTGACAGGATGGTCTGTATATAAGAATACTTGGGAAGGAATCTCACTTGCACAGCTTTTGAAGCAAGCAGGGGTCAAACCAGAGGCTCATAGTGTGAAGTTTTATTCAGGTGATGGTGTGTATACAGATGCGATTACGATGGATCAAGCACAAATGGAGGATATTATGGTGGCTGTCATGCATGATGGCAAACCCATCCCAGCTGATCTCGGCGGTCCGGTACGGCTCGTCATTCCTCAAATGTATGCATACAAATCAGTAAAATGGTTGAATCGCATTGAACTCATCGACAGTGAACATATCGGTTACTGGGAAGAGCGAGGATATGACAAGGATGCATGGCTTACAGGCGCATCTCAGCGCATCCCTAATAATATAAGTGGATCATGATCCGTTCAGTTAAAACTGGAGATCGTTCATTCGTTGTATTAATCATTCAAATAACAGCAAAAGCCCCCGACCACGTATCCGTGTCTTCGGGGGCTTTCTTATAGGAACTCTTTTGTCCGTTTATCCTCTAACCCTGTGGGTTCAAAAGACGTACAAGTTCGTCCTCATCCTCAATCGTTGGAATACCGAGATCATGAGCTTTGGTCAATTTGCTACCTGCCTTCTCTCCGGCAATTACCAGATCTGTCTTTTTCGACACACTGCCTGTCACCTTCGCTCCGAGCGCTTCCAGTCTTTGCGTAGCCTCTTCCCGCGTCAGTTGGTGCAGTGTTCCCGTCAGGACGACGGTTTTGCCACTGAAGAAGGAATCTTCCACAACAACAGCTTCTGACACCTCAGGTGCCTGTGCTTTCACACCCAAGTTGAGCATTTTCTCAATCGCAGCCTGTGTAAACGGATCTGCAAAGAAAGTTACGATACTCTCTGCCACAATACCACCAACGTCAGGTAGTTCAACCAATTCTTCTACGGTTGCATTCATAATAGCATGCAGATCTCGATAGTGATCCGCAAGCATACGCGTGGTGGATTTACCTGTGTTCGGTATACCCAGTGAGTATAGGAACGAGGCCAGATCACGATCCTTACTGAGCTCCAGCGCAGCGAGAAGGTTGTTCGCTTTCTTTTCGCCAAACCGTTCCAACTTCACCAGATCATCAAACTGTAACGTATACAGATCAGCAGGCTCACGCACGTTCAATTCATCATACAGCTGAATCGCTGTTTTCTCACTGAATGTCTCGATGTCCATGGCATCACGGGAAGCAAAATGGGAAATACGTGCCACCGTCTGCGGTTTGCATGCCAGTCTGTTGTTACAGAACAGGTGCGCTCCACGTTGCTCCAGCGGGAATCCGCATGCCGGGCACTGCTCAGGGAAGACGATCTCCTCACCATCACTTTCCTCTGTCACTTTACCCAGAATCTCAGGAATGACGTCATTGGAGCGACGGATAAAGACCCGTGTACCCAGAGCAAACTTCAGATTTTTGCGCTCAATATCGCCAACATTGTTCAGCGTACAGTTCTGTACCGTTACCCCGGCAAGTTCAACCGGTTCTACGCGCGCCAGCGGAGTTACTTTGCCAGTACGGCCCACATTCCATACCACAGCATTAAGAACTGTCGTGGTCTCTTCTGCCTCGAATTTATATGCCACCGCCCAGCGAGGGAATTTATCGGTATAACCCAATACCTCGCGGGTGCGCATGTCTGTAATTTTGATAACAGCTCCATCGATCAGATAGTCCAACTGACCCCGGTTCTCCTGAATTGCAGCCAATTGTTCCATTACGTCATCAAACTCATGGAAATAAGTAATGGATGGATTCACCTTGAAGCGGTTCTCACGCAAGAAGTCCATCATCTGCTGATGATTGGCAAACTGAATGTCATCCGAATAACCTACGTTATAAAAATAAGCATTCAGCCGACGCTCAGCCGTCGCCTTTGGATTCAGGTTACGCAGTGCTCCCGCTGCTGCATTCCGCGCATTCTTGAGCGGTTCTGCCGCTGTCTCGTTGTATCGCTCCAGGACAGACAGATTCATGATACCTTCACCCTGTACTTCAATCGTGCCGTTTGTGTAAGGAATTTTGAGCGGGACAGATCTGATCGTTCTCACCTGTGCCAAAATACCTTCGCCTACGGTACCGTTCCCTCGTGTAGAGGCTTGCACCAACTCACCGTTGGTGTACGTCAGGTTCAGCGTCAATCCGTCAAATTTCAATTCAATGACATAACCTGGTTCCGGTAAAGGTGTATCGGGATTTTTACTGTTATAGTCGTTGATCAACTTTAGTACACGGGTATTCCAGCTGCGCAGCTGCTCAATATTTTGCGCTTTGTCCAGACTCCATAATGAAGATAAATGGCGATGTGGGGTAAACCCTTTGAGCAGTTCGCCGCCCACACGCTGTGTTGGAGAATCAGGCAGAACCATGCCGCTTTCCTGTTCCAGCGTAACCAGTTCATCATACAGAAGGTCATACTCCTTATCGCTGATCTGTGGCTGATCCATCGTGTAGTACTGATAATTATGCTGGTTCAGCTCGGTAACGAGTTGCTCCATCCGGTGCATCGGGTCCATACAGGGCCATCCCTCCGTTAATTTGATCTATATATGTAGAACGAACACTCCTATTGCACTTGAACGCCGATAACAGAACAACTTTCCGATCGCTGTTATCCCCAGATTTCTTTTAATTCATGTTAAAAGGTAGAAATCCGGGGATAAAGGCGAACACTTTGCTTCTTCAAGTTATTTCTGTTCTCTCCGTTATCGTGCAACAGGAAGTTTCGTTCTTATTCTACTTTGGTAATCGGGGCAAACCCGGCAAGTAAACGTTTCACACCAACCGGAGCCGGGAATGCAATCTGCAGCTCGGTATCATTACCTGTACCTTTGACTGCAACGATTGTTCCTGTCCCCCATTTGCCATGCTGCACTTTGTCTCCTGCCTTAAACCCTGCTTCACCATTAGAAGCTGCCGGCTTGGAAGCAGATGATGGCGTAGAGTATGTTGGGCGGGAGGTACTTGTGGTCACACGCGAAGTTGGCGTGGATGAGGTAGCAGATGAACCGCTCTTGCTTTGGTGATCAAAGAGCTTGGTGCCACCACCGAAGTTACTTCCTCCACTGGAACCTAGTCCACGTCCACCATATGAGCCGCCTCCGCTACTGCCACGGCGGTAACGATCACGAGCCATGGAAGTGTCTTCCTTCAGTTCATCCGGAATTTCGTCCAAGAAACGGGAAGGTGGATTTGCCGTGGTACGTCCAAACAAGGTACGCATCTGGGCACACGACAGGAAGAGTTGCTCTTCTGCACGAGTAATCCCTACATAAGCAAGTCGGCGTTCTTCCTCCAGCTCTTCATTATCCATAAAGGCACGGCTGTGCGGGAAGACTCCTTCCTCCATACCCACGATAAAGACCACCGGGAACTCCAGACCTTTGGCACTGTGCATGGTCATCAGGGTAACAGCATCGCTCTGATCCTCTTCATCATCGTTCATGCTGTCGATGTCCGCAATCAATGCAAGATCGGTGAGGAACGATACGAGCGTTTTGTCTTCATTATTTTTCTCAAATTCCATCGTTACTGACAGGAACTCATCAATGTTCTCGAGCCGTGCACGAGATTCGAGTGTATTTTCATTTTGCATCTCAAGACGGTATTGGCTCATCTCCAGGATCTTCTCGGTCAGTTCAGTTACAGACAGATATTCTACCATCTGATGCAGAGCAGCGATCATGTCATAGAACTCCACCAGCGCATTACGCGTACGACCAGCAAAACCAAGATCATCCACGACCTGAAGTACTCGGAAAATGGAAATTCCACGCTCTCCTGCCGCAGCCGCCAGCTTCGCTACTGTTGTATCCCCGATGCTACGTTTCGGTACATTAATGATCCGTGTAAGACTGATATCATCGTCAGGGTTGGATAACAGGCGCAGATACGCCAGAATGTCCTTGATCTCTTTACGATCATAGAACTTGATGCCGCCGACAATCTGATACGGAATATCAGACTTGATCAGAATTTCCTCTATAACCCGGGACTGGGCATTGGTACGGTATAAAATCGCATGGTTCTGATAGGATTTGCCGTTCTTCACATTTTTACTAATCTCGGAGGTTACAAAATACCCCTCATCATGTTCGGAATCCGCACGGTACACCTTGATTTTTGAACCACCCTCTTTGTCCGTCCACAGTTTCTTCGGTTTACGCCCTGTATTCAGGCCGATCACTTCGTTCGCTGCATTCAGGATATTGGAAGTAGAACGGTAGTTCTGCTCCAGCAAAATCGTATTTGCTTCAGGGTAATCTTTCTCAAAGTTCAGGATATTACTGATATCCGCCCCACGCCAGCGATAGATCGACTGGTCACTATCCCCTACAACGCAGATGTGGTGGTGACTGTCCGCGAGCATGCGGCACAACATGTACTGTGCACGGTTCGTATCCTGATACTCGTCCACGTGAATGTACTGGAATTTCTTTTGGTAAAAGTCGAGGACTTCCGGCACTTCTTTGAACAGTTGAATGGTCTGCATAATGAGATCGTCGAAATCAAGTGAGTTGTTGGCTCTTAACCGTTTCTGGTACATCTTATATACCTTCGCCACAATACCTTCGAAATAATCTCCCGACTGCTTCTCATATTGCTCCGGACTGATCAGTTCATTCTTGGCCGTGCTCATCATCGATTGAACTGCTTTGGGCTCAAATTTCTTGGTATCAATATTCTGATCTTTCATACAGCTACGAATTACAGATAATTGGTCCGATGAGTCCAAAATACTGAAGTTGGAGGTAAAGCCAATACGTTCAATGTCACGGCGCAAAATACGCACGCACATGGAGTGGAATGTGGATACCCAAATGTCGCGGCCCTGAGATCCACCTACGAGTTGGGATACACGGTCTTGCATCTCACGCGCGGCTTTGTTCGTAAATGTAATCGCTAAAATGCCCCACGGGGGTGCCTTCCGTGTTGCAATGAGATAGGCAATCCGGTGTGTCAGCACCCGCGTCTTGCCAGAGCCCGCTCCGGCCATAATCAGCAGGGGGCCATCCGTCGCCTCGACGGCTTGCCGTTGAGGGGTGTTAAGCCGTGCAACGGCATCATGTATATTTACAGGTTGCATGCATGCATGCTCCTTTCGTTGGTTGGTTAGTCGGTATAAGGGAGCTATCGGTTACACTTGGACTTCAATTGCAGCAGCATCTTCCGATCGTCGTTATCCCCAGATTTTTTGATTCCCTTTATCAAAGGGAAAATCCGGTGATAAATACGAACACTTCGTTTCTTCAGATTGCTTCTGCACTCTCCGTTTTTGTGTAAACATAGTTCCTTTATACGAATTGCTTAGTAAAAGAACAAAATAGGATAAGAAGAGATTGCTTAGAATTTAGCTTTTGTACAGAAAGCTTAACGAATGCTTCGCTTCTCCAGCTTATTTCAATCTTATTCGTACTCGTGTAAACGACATTATACTCATATAACTTCTTAAAATTAGTAAGGGCAAAGTTCTATTTTAACAGATCATAAGGGGAAAATGGGGGAATGGTAAACTAAACCGTTTCATCGGTTCTTTTTACGGCCAACACCGTCTCAAGTGCTTTGTTCAGATCACTATACACGATGTTACCTACAACGATGGTATCTGCCACCTGAGCAGCTTGCGCTGCTTTCTCCGGATTATCTATTCCGCCGCCGTAGATGAGGTGTGCCCGATCCAGTTGTCTGTGTGTCTCCCCAACAAGTTCCATATCTCCGAACGTTCCGCTGTACTCCATGTAAACAATGGGAAGATTGAGCAGACGCTCCGCTGCCTGCGCATATGCCACCGCAGCTCCTGTCGTCAGATCCGTATCTGCACCAGTCAACCGCGCTACCGTGGAGTTTGCATTAAGCACAATATAACCCTCGGCAATCAGCAGATCCCATGGGATCAGATAACCGTAACGCTCTATAGCCTTCTGGTGGTGCCCAATCATCCATTTGCTGTCCGTTGCATTCAGGACCATCGGGATCAGATATCCGTCAAATCCGGGAACAACAGCCTCCAGATCGGATACTTCAAGCACACAGGGCAACTCATAATGACGCACACGGGACATCAGGTCTACCGTGTTATCATAAGTAATTCCGGAAGATCCACCGACGATAATTGCATCGGTCCCCGACATGCAGACCAGATCAAGTTCTTCATCCGTAATCTCCCGGTCCGGGTCAAGCTTAAATACATGTCTCCACTGCTTAATCATGTCTATCAACGAACATTCCTCCAGAGGTTCTTCTGCATCCTAGAAAGCTTGTAAACTAAGTCTAAGTCAGCAGGCAGTGAGTGTCAATGTTCGTATAAAAAGGGGAACAGAAAATCACAGACATTTCCCGGTCCTGGTAGGGAAAAGCCTGTGATTTGGATTTTGTAATGATTATAATTACGACATTTTACGGTTTCCAGGCAAACCGTGTATTCATCTCATCCAGTTCCTGCTCCGTCAGCACGTCCGAGTACACCCCGTACACGCCCCACTTCTCATAGTTAGCCACCTGTTCAGTGTCATTGATGGTATGCACGTAGGTGACTGAGCCTGCACTATTGAGCTTGGCGACGAAATTCTGGTTTACTTTATATTCCGGCATAGTCACGGCATCAATATCATTTTTTTGCACAAAATCAACAACCTGATCTTCTGTATCCTGTGTGGCATATAACGTATAGATAATGGAAGGGAATGCATAGACTTCTTTCACTGTTTCAAGCATCGGTTCATTATAGATCTGTACAACCACGCGATCCAGCACAGAGGGATCATGTTCTTTGGCAGCATCCACGAGGGATCTTAACACCTGCTGTATATCTTCGTCCTTCTGTTCCTTGGTGTCGGTTACGATATACATATCCGGGTATTTAGCCAGTACATCTATAATGCCGTCTGCATCCATAGGCTGGTACATACCCAGAATAGGCGTATTCATGAACTCATCATGTGTCAGCGCCCCGGCCTGTTTATCCTCCGAAAGTTCTTCGTCTTGTCCTAGCATTTTGCTCATATTCGCGGTCCACTCATGTCTGGCTACGGCTTTGCGATCTGATGTCAGCATAAAGTCGATCTCAAATACACGTGTGCCTTTCTCGTAATTGGCAATCATCGCTTCATAGGCGTTGGTATATGGCTGATCCCGAATGCTGCCCATCGCATGGGCAATTAATCTATAGGCGGTAAATCCGTCCCGTTGTTCCTCACTCTCGCTTTCATAGGCGAAAAAGAGTGTACCCACGGTAACGATCAGTAGTATTAACACTGCGGCAATGCGTTTCATATCACATTCACATCCTCAGTACCTTTTTGTTAGCTAACTACCCGAATTGAGGAAGTACAAAACAAAATAGCCGCCCGGAGGCGGCTGTTAAATGGTGGATGCAGGATTTAAATGAATTCTGAACCTCAATAAGCATTCTTAAGGCCTTTGCGAATAGTCTCCCATATAATTTTGATATCAAATAATAAAGACCAGTTTTCAATGTAAAAGATATCTTGTTCAATTCGATCCTCAATCGAGGTATCACCTCGTAGTCCCTTACTCTGTGCCAATCCTGTAATTCCCGGGCGAACATGATGTTTGATCATATATTTCGGGATTTCGTCTCGGAATTGATTCACGTAGTACGGACGTTCTGGCCTCGGGCCAACTACACTCATATGACCCAAAAGGACGTTGAAAAATTGAGGTAACTCATCTAGGCTTGTGCGTCTTATAAATGTTCCAAACACCGTTCGACGCGGATCATTCTGGGTAGACCAACCGGTATCTACCTCACCTTCAGGTATGACTTTCATGGAACGGAATTTATACATCATGAAATTGCGTCGGTTAAGTCCTACTCGCTCTTGTTTGAAGATGACAGGTCCAGCAGAAGTCAATCGTACTCCTACGGCGACAACGAGCATTACCGGAGAAGTTAACAGAATGGCTACTAGCGAGAAAACAATGTCAAAGGTTCTCTTCATCAATCGGTTCACCGCAATATCCAGTGGAATGTCGCGAACGTTAATCATAGGCATACCTGCAAAATTATCAAAATACGGCCGTGCTGGCAAGTAATCAAAGAAATCAGGAATGATCAGTGTCCGGACACCAGCTTTCTCACACACGTTGATAATATGCGAATACTTATCATGAGCATCCAAAGGTAATGCCAGAATGACTTCATCAACAAGATGCGTAGACAAGAATTCTTCCAGTTCGTCGATTCGTCCAAGGATAGGTTTGTATCTTTTTTGTTCAGTCTGATCCCAGTGACGATAATCATCCATAAATCCAGTTACTTCATATCCAAGTTCGGGATAATTTCTAAGGTTGTCATAGAAACGCTTGCCTAGTGATCCAGCACCAAGGATGAGCACAAACTGACGGTTAAAGCCTTTTTTACGCAAGCGTTTCAGTTGTACTTTCACTATATAACGATAGATCATTGTGAATGATATATTGCCAATCATATACATGGCGAGATATGAACGAGAGATGTTCACTTCCTTGAAAAAGAACAGCAGACTCATTAGCATGAAGAAAGCTATGCCATGAGATTGAACGATTTTCCAAAGTTCATCTACAAATCGTTTTTTTCGCTTGGCTATATACAGGGAAGACATTACTCCTGTGATAATAGCAAGAACTGCGTAAACCAAGCTCCACATTATATATTTCTCTATAGGTAATGGATTTTGGTTCGTCAACAGGTTACTCTCAAATTTCAGCCACCAGGCTAGCAAGAATGAAAGCTGAATCACGCCAAAATCAGCCGCAATATACAATTGGGTTAGAAATCGTTGATTACGCCTAATCATGAGTTCACCTCGGAAGATGCTTCATTCTCCGCTCTCATGCGGGTTGTAGTCTGCCCTTGTCTATAAGGAGGAGACAACTTGCTTCGTAATAAAGATAGTGTGAACTTAAGTGATATCCCCATCCACACAGCGGTATTCGTGAGTCGATTGTACTTCTTCGCGTAATGTTTGCGGTGGAACACCCACATTGCTCTATGAAACTCATACGTTATTTTCAAGGGTTTACGACGGGCACTGCCGCCCTTGTAATGCACTATATATGTACGCGGATAATAAAAAATGCCCCATCCCGCCTCTTTGATGCGATAACACCAGTCAATATCTTCTCCATACATAAAGAACGTCTCATCCAACCCGCCAACCTGCTCAATCGTCTCACGCCGCACTAGCATGAATGCACCGACAAGACAGTCCACTGGATATTCATCGTCCGGGCTCAGATGTCCCAGTTGATATTGATTAAACTTCGGCCGATCGGGGAAAAGACGAGAAATACCGAAAGCGTAATAAAACGATGCCGATGGTGTAGGAAATCCACGCTTACACGCCTTATCCAAGGAGCCATCAGGAAGAATCACCTTGCAGCCAGATGCTCCCATCTCAGGATGGCGATCCATGAAGTAGATCATGGTGTGGAGTGTATCCGGTTGGACAACCGTGTCAGAATTGAGTAACAAGACATAGCGCCCTTTGGCTATTTCCATCCCTTGATTATTGGCTACGGCGAAACCTGTGTTGTTTTGATTAGCTATAAGCTGGACGTCCGGGTACGCTTCACGAATTGCCTCAACCGAACAATCATGAGACGCATTGTCTATGACGATAAGCTCGTATTGGTAAGAGGATTGAGATGCATACACCGATGCCAAACAGTCCAGTGTTAGCTGGCGTGTATTGTAATTGACGATTATGATGCTGGCGTCAATCAGTTTCGATACCTCCCGCAAAGGAGTATCTGTTAATTGAAGCATTTTAAAAACTCCTGACTTTATCTCTATGTTTAACTATTGAAAGTATAGCATATTATGGGCGGATGAGTGGAATCAGGGGTAATAGCTCGATTTATACTTTCCTCAACACGTATATAAGCTTAAGAACAACGTCATCTAAAAATGCTTGACGGTAAAAAGGCATTTTAACCGCATAACCAATTCTTTTAACCCCATTGCAATCCAGTTGGTTTAAAAAATGTTGCACAGTCTTTTGCTGATGCGCAGGTAACTTATCTCTATAGAGTTCCAAAAATAATTTAGCTTGTTTACTCAAAATTGAATGATTCTTTCCATTCACGAAACGGTTCCACCTGTTCCTCCATTTTATAAACCATTTATCATTGCTCCCGCCAAGAACATTCCCTTGATGTTGCCGATACAAAATGGTTGGTTCTTCATCAAAGATCACTTCACCAAAAGAGCTAACAAAAAGATATATCCACCAATCATGCATAATGATTTGGGTTAGATCAGACGGGACATTCGCCCTGATCTGCTCGAATGTAACTGGGTTCAAGACCATGGTACAACCAACACAACAGTTTTCTACCAGAGCATTGTAGATGCTGAGCGGCCTTGGAGGCACATGCGGCCATACGTTCAGATGGTTTAAATCCTGATCTACCATCTGTGTAGAAGAACAATACATCAACGCTACGTCTGATGGTCTGGATTGCAATTTCTCTACAGCTCTACTCAGTTTATGCGGTAGCCACACATCATCTTGATCACAAAAAGCATAAAAGTCGTATATAGGCTGAGTTTGTCGCATTAATTCAAAAAAACTTCCGATTACGCCTACATTTTCCCCTTCAATCATACGAATTAGATCCGGATATGCCTTGGCATACCCACGAACCCTCTGGACAGTTTCATCGGAAGAACCATCATCCCTGATATGAATGTGTAGATCTACCTGACTCTGTGCAAGAAGGCTTTCGAGTTGTTCATCAATGTACTTTGCTCCGTTATATGTAGAAAGCATGACACATACTTTAGGCTGGTTCACGTTTCACCTCAAAATTAAATTTTCTTCATTATATACGAAAACCCCCGCCCAGAAATACCAGAGCGAGAGTTACCTAAAAGGATGTTATAATTCATTTAGTTTCCGACAAGAAAAAAAATAAAATCTTTTAGTCCGTCCCGCCATGGGCGGAGATCCGTCAAGCCATTTGTCCGAATGGACATGTGGTCCATCACTGAATTGACGGGCCTAGGAGCCGGTCTGGGAAACTGTTCGGTTGTGCAAGGTTCCAATTTTGCCTGAATGGATACCCCTCCGGTGGTTTGAGCCTCTTCAAATATAGCCTGAGTAAATTCATACCATGTGCAGGTACCACTATTGGAGGCATGGTATATTCCATACATTTCTGTTGCCATGAGTTCCATAAGGAATCCTGCCAAATCTAAAGTATACGTAGGCGATCCTTTTTGATCATGGACAACCTGCAATTTTGGTTTTTCCTGGCCCAGCTTCAACATCGTTTTGACAAAATTATTTCCGTGAAGTCCGTACACCCAAGACGTTCGTACAACGAACCATCTGGAGGACAACGACTGCACCAACCATTCTCCTGCTCGTTTGGATTTGCCATACACGCTTTGCGGATTCGTATTATCATATTCTTGATAAGGATCTACCGATTTGCCATCAAATACATAGTCGGTACTAATATAGATAAGCTTGGCTCCAGTTTTTTCTGCCGCTACAGCAACATTGCGCGTTCCCACAGCATTCACCTTATACGCACCATCGATATCTGTCTCTGCTGCATCTACAGCTGTATAAGCTGCACAATGAATGACCACTTCAGGATGATAAGAGGAGATGACGTCATTACACTGTGCCTGATTCGTAATATCCATCTGATTCCGATCACAAGCAAGAACAGAATGTCCCTCCTTCTCCAAAAGAAGAACGACATCCCGTCCCAGTTGTCCGTTTGCCCCAGTAACCAAAACTTTCATTACTTCACGTCTCCCAATCGAGAGCCATATTGCTTGGCATAGTACTGCTGATACACGCCGGACTGAATACGGGTCCACCATTCTTTGTTATCCAGGTACCATTGAATGGTCTCCTTGATCCCGGTTTCAAACGTATGCTTCGGTTTCCAACCTAGTTCAGACATCGTTTTGGTCGGATCAATGCCGTATCTGCGGTCATGCCCAGGCCGATCTTGCACGTATTTAATTAAAGATTTTGGCTTGCGGAGTTGCTCCAAGATGGTTTTTACAATGTGCACGTTGGTTCGCTCGTTATTGCCACCGATGTTGTAGACCTCACCGTTACGTCCTTGATGGATCACCAGGTCGATAGCACTGCAATGGTCTTCAACATAAAGCCAGTCCCGGATGTTCAATCCATCTCCGTAAACAGGCAAGGCTTCATCAGCAAGGGCACGGGAGATCATAAGTGGGATCAGTTTCTCCGGAAACTGATAAGGGCCGTAATTGTTGGAGCAACGGGTGATATTCACTGGAAGACCAAAGGTCTCATGATACGCACGCACAAGCAAATCCCCACCTGCTTTGGACGCCGAATATGGGCTGTTGGGTTGCAATGGTGTCTCTTCAGTGAATAGGCCTGTTGGACCCAGCGAACCATATACCTCATCCGTTGATACTTGAACGAATTTGGAGATATTGTGTTTTTGGGCTGCCTCAAGTAGTGCTTGGGTACCATTAACATTCGTTCGTACAAACACATCCGGTTCCAAAATGCTGCGATCTACATGAGATTCGGCTGCGAAGTTAACGACAACGTCCACACCTTGGCCAATCAGGCGATCCATCTCGGCAGCATCTGTAATGTCTGCTTTGACAAAAATATGGTTTTTGTTGCCTTCAAGTGATTTCAAGTTTTCTAGATTACCTGCATACGTCAGAGCATCTACATTAATAATTTCGTAATCAGGATGCTGCTCCAACATATACATCACAAAATTACTTCCAATAAAACCGGCCCCGCCGGTAACGAGCAGTTTCATAGTGTTGGAACCTCCTAATTACTTCACTTCGAAGTTGAAGTTGATCTCCGCATCTTGAAGTAATGGATGCCTTTGGTCCTTATCTGACAAAGTCGGACTAGATGTAGGCCAATCAATTCCAAGTGCCGGGTCACTCCATGATATGCCACGGTCGTTCTCCGGGGAATAGTATTCGTCCACTTTATACAAGACTTGGGTATTCGGAACAAGTGTACAAAAACCATGGGCAAATCCTTTGGGGACTAGTAACTGACGATGATTATGTTCACTCAAGATGAATCCCTCCCACTGTCCAAAGGTAGGTGATCCTTGTCGAATGTCCACGATAACATCATAAATCACACCCGAAATAACCCGAATTAACTTGGTTTGTGCTTTGGGATTAAGTTGGTAGTGCAATCCGCGCAACACACCATGCTGAGCAGATAAGGATTGGTTATCCTGAATAAACTTGTAGTTGATTCCTTGTTGATTCATGAGCTGCTCATTGTAACTTTCCATAAAAAAACCCCGGTGATCCCCATGAACCACCGGTTCAATCAAACAGGCACCTGTCAGCTTGGAAGGAGTGATTTTCAATGTTTTCGCCATCCCTTCTCTTCTATAACTTTAACTTCCCGAACTCGTCACCGAATGCAATATCTCGCGCCAATTCATTGGCCCGTGCCAACGACGCGTGAGTGCCTGCGTCTGTCCACCAACCCTTAAGTATATCGTAGGTAAGATTTCCTCGTTCAATATATGCATTGTTTACGTCTGTGATTTCCAATTCGCCTCTTGCAGAAGGCTTTAATGTCTTGATGATCTTGAAGACTTCGCTATCAAACATATATATGCCTGTTACCGCATATTTGCTTTTGGGTTTCTGCGGTTTTTCTTCAATGGATACGATGCGATCGCCGTGTAACTCGGGCACTCCGAAGCGATGAGGATCGTCGACTTCTTGTATCAATATTTTAGCTCCGGATTTCTGCTCCCGGAAATTGGTCACATACTCTGTAATGTCGTCCTCGAACACGTTATCACCCAGGATAACCACCATTTGGTCATCACCTGTAAATTGTTCTGCCAATCCAAGCGCTTGAGCTATTCCTCCTGCTTCATCTTGAACTCGATATGTGAATGAGACACCTATATCACTTCCGCTACCTAGAAGATTAACAACGTCTCCCATATGTTCTTTGCCGGTAATCACCATGATATCGGTAAGGCCAGCTTGTTTCAATTTATATGCAGAATGGAAGATCATCGGATACTTTCCTACAGGAAGCAGATGTTTATTAGTTACCTTGGTTAAAGGAAAAAGGCGGGACCCTGTCCCGCCTGCTAATATGATAGCTTTCATGATTTTATCTCCTTGGAAAATATTTTCAGAAAAACAAATACGATAAATCATGATAAGAACTAGTTATGATTCATTCAAGCCAGATTCAATTGATTCCACAGCATCAGTAATAACCTCACATGCTTGTTCAGCTCTTTTGCTCCATGAGTTTTCCCTCAAAAAGGCGTCGACATCTTCTTGTCTATAATTAGGCAATTTATTCTCTACTAATTTATCCACTAAAGAAAAAAATTCCTTATCAGAAGAGTACAGATTAACAAACGGATGAAACTTATGCATTTCCTCATAACTGACAGCAATGACAGGCTTATTAAAGCTAATGTATTCGTATATTTTCACAGGGTCTACTGCACGAACTAATTCTGTTAGCTTAAACGGCATAATAAAGGCATCTGCTCGCTTCGCATACACTGGCAACATATGATGTTCTACAGATCCTAGCAGTTGAAGTCTCGGATGACGTTTCTTCACTAAAACATCGATAGGCCCAATAACAGTTGCTGTAACTAACGGATATTTAATAAGCATATCAATAATCAAATCAAAGTCAAACCATTCACCGATTGTACCAATATAATGTATGTTCCACCCATTTGCTTTTGGAGAATCAGCAATATTAATAATATTTCCGATATTGTTATGAAAAAAACCATCTGTTATTCCATTGTTTATAACAATAGGCTCATTAATTAAATCGTCACCATACTCACGCATCAACTTCTTTTTGAGATACATTGATGTTGTGATAACGTATTTTGAACACCTAAGGAGTTGACTTTCCAGTTCTATTAACCTCTTTTTTTCTTTTTCACTATAAACTGAGAAAAAACCTAAAAAATCATCCATACAGTCATAGATAACTGTTTTCTCCTTCAACAGCTCCAATGGAAGGAAATCCATAAGTATAGGAGAAGTAATCCAGATACAATCGTATTCTTTTAATAATTCGATAGTAGGATAATTTAAAGTTTTTTCAATAGCTTGTATAAATTTGTATTTTGCTGACTTAGGAATTTTAAATATTTTTCTCCGCATTGATTTTGAATAGGTATTAATCTTATTACTCACGAGATGCTTGCGTTTATTGTAAAGCTTTTGAATATAATAAAGATCTACTGAATAATATTTCGTCAATTCTTCATACAAAAAATGGGGGCGTTGCTTTATCCAGTCCCAGTCTACATGCATTAGATAAGCAATTTTTATAGTTGGAGTCAATTTCTCCCCCCCCTAAATTCACTCGCTTTGATTAGCTCATGCCATTCCTTCAAAAAATTACTTTGCAACCTTGAAGATAACTGCAACATTTTTGTGGAGTGTAGTTCATAATTTGATAATATTGCCCTCATTTTTTTTATGATAGTAGAGTAATCCTTACTCTGAAAAAGATAAGTATCCTCACCATTAAGTAAGTAATGGTGAGCTGGATTATCATGAACCAGAACAGGTACTCCTATTGCTATTGCTTCGGCTGTGGACATACCAAAGCTTTCTTTTGTTGATGCAGACATATAGATACCTTTGTGTCTTTTTATAAATTCCAGTAACCTTCCAACTTTGTCAAATCGAATAGCAGGGAGATACACTGTTCGATTTATCATATCATATTTATAAAGTAACTTACGCAGGTTGATTTCATGCGAAATGACCTCTCCTACTAAGAATAAGCACAAATCGTCGGTGTTCTTATTATACAGGGACACACTTCTTATTACTTCCTCTACTTTTTTCTTGCGGTCCAATCTGCCCAAATACACGACTGGAATTTTCGAATATATAACTGATAACTCATCGTTAAATAATTGTACATCTGACAAATACACAATATTTGAAAGAAGATGCACTCGGTCGACTAGCGGAAGAGGAAGTTCTAATTTGATCTCCTCGGCAAAAGATTGGGACGGGACAATTATTCCATTAATATCGCTCGGCAAACTGCTCAAATATCTTCTGTTTTCAGGATAGCCGGTATGACATTCAATAAAAAGCTTTTCATGATTTACAAAATTCAACACTTCGGGCACATCAATTGAAAAGATATAATCATAATGATCTGGTTCTAAACTTTCTACCACCTTTACGAATGAGTCTAAATTATTTTGTATCAAGTACTCAATAAATTTCTCCTTTGCCGTACCATTTTCCCAAAAAAGAATATCATAATGAATGTTAAGTTTAGAATTTTGAAATACATGAGCTCTATTTAAAAGGATTCTTTCTACTCCGCCCAACGTAGCGCATCTATATATGGTTAGCATTTTAATCGCTTCCATCATCTATATAACTCACAAAAAAAAGTCGTATTTTTTTGAGAGTTCATAAGTTGAACAACTTCCTTTAAATTGTAAATACCGACTGTTTGACCAACTGTTTTTGTGTGATTAGGAAACAAAACAATATCCTTTCTCAGCTGTTTGAAGAATTGAAACTGTTCTTCTGAATTAGTGCATACTATATCTGCCTGTAAAACCAGAGACTCTTCTATCTCACTTCTACATTTTGAATACAATTTTTCTGCCTCCCCATTGTTGCTGATATGATAATAAAAATAAAAGCCTTTATTTCTCAACCCATCTATCATATCTGTGTAACACAATTTGGGAGTATCCAGAAAAAAATATCCTTTTTCAAAGTTTAATTGATCTAAGATATCTAAACTGTTCATAAAAGCAAACATAGGGATTTTATATATCAGGGAACTCTCTTGACTACAACTTCTTTTCATAAAGAATTGAGGACCACAAATTACGAAAATAATAGTTGTTTGCTGTTCCTCTAAAAAAATGCTACTTTTATGACTGTCGATTTCGGATGCTGATATTGGATAAATAACAATGTTTTTAATATTTTTTTCAATCAATTCTTTGTTAAGCTTTTCTAATAGACCTTCAACTTCTTGAGTGTTGTATAATTGTTTAAATGCAAGTCGTTTGATTTTATTCTGCAACAAAACCATAAAACCTTTAACCCCTGTCACTTTAATCAAATTTAAAGCTTTTTTAATCATGATGCAGTTCCTACTTTCAAAATAGTCTTAATGCTATTATAGCATTGGAATACTGACCTGATAAAATACAAACAAAGACTGTTCAAAGGAGTTATATTGAAAAAATGTTATATAACGGTGTTTCTAACTGGTTTATAAACAATATAAGAGAAGGTAATATACTCGTCGTAGGTCATTTATTAGAAACAGTTGATCTTGAACTTATAAAAAAGTACAACTCTGTCATATTATTAGACAATATTCGTACGCTAGCCACTGAAACTTTCCCTGATCATTTCTTCGATTCTATAATCGTAACAACACTTTTAGAATTCAACGGGGAAGCTTTCAGAGAAGTTTATAGAGTTGCAAGAAAAGATTCAGTTCTGTTAATCTCAAGTATGTTTTCACCCTTTCTCCCCAAACAGGGATCAAAAGAGTTGTTTAGCAAAACTTTCTCCCCTTTATATAAAGCCAGTTATATCGACGTTATCCACTCAAATCGCATCTTATATAAAGGAGAAAAACAATCCCATTTCTTCAACTATTCATATAATATAAATCCATTGTTTAATTTCCTTTTTTGTAGAAAGCTTGGACTAATAAATCAGTTGTACTCCAAGATTATTTTTAAACCCGTCATAAAATCAAAACAAATAAAAAATGCTGGAAAAATACTAATAAAAGGATCGATAGAAGATAGAAAAAAATTACAGACTAAATTCGTTAATAAATTCATAAAAAATAAATCCCTTAATATAACTAAAGAACACGAGATCTCTAGTGAACTGTTCGCTTTTATGGAAGACATCAAAAATAGTAATGTGAAGCACATTGTGTTTATGTTCTCCGGGACCTCTTTTATCCAAGATTACAATGGAAATAGGCCAATTAAACTAACCCAACAATTTATTAAGAAAAATATACCGGTTTTATTTTCGTACTGGCGGTGGAATATAAAAGAAAATGTACCCGAAAATAAATGTGAATTATTATTCCAAACCCCAATCGATGTAACTCTTAAATATATGTCTGAAATCGCCAATTATGACTTTGGAGATAAAAAAAAGCTGTTCATTATTTCGTTTCCATATAAAACTTGTGGACAGATTATTCAAGAGTTTAACCACTCAAATTGGATTACTATTTATGATGTAAGAGACGAATGGGAAGAGTTTTATAAAGTTGGACAGGCAGTTTGGTTTAACAAATATGTAGAAAGGGATATTGTCGAGAAGGCTGATGTGGTCTGTGCCGTATCGAAAACACTCTTACAAAAAATGCAACACTTCACATCAAAGAAAGTTAACCTGAACCCAAATGCTCTAGATGCTTCTTTTCTAAATTCTCCCAAAATAAAAAGTGCTCCAAGAACCGGCACAAAAATCATTGGCTATATTGGTCATCTGACTGATGCCTGGTTTGACTGGGAGGCTATTATAAAAATTGCTGCTGCAAATAGAGATTTGAGATTTGAAATTATTGGTCATTCTTTACCTTCTAACATTGTTTTACCTGAAAATATTATATACATTGGGCCAAAAAAACCTAGGGAAATACGATTCTATACCCAAAATTGGAGAGTCGCGATTATACCTTTTAGAATTTCCAAGCTTGCAGATGGAGTCGATCCAATTAAGGTTTATGAATATCTTGCACTAGGACTACCCATAGTCTCCTTTAGAATGCCTCAGATTCACGATTACCCTTATGTATACATCGCTAACACTACTGAAGAATTTCAACAGAAACTTTATGAAGCAATGACTGTAAATATAAATGTTGAATTGATAGCAGATTTTCTAAAAGACAACTATTGGAGCAATAGAGCAGAACAATTTCTCCAATGGAGTAAAATTCAAAAAAGCACACCAAAATAGGTATACCTTTTGAGCTATGAATTTCTAAATTTTAAGTGAAGCCTCGATACTGTTCAGCACCAGCAATAAACAACTTTGCTGGTGCTGGTATTGTTCACTAACCGATTAATTTGTTCTCACATTTCTTTTTAAATTTTATGACTTCTTTGTCTTTTAATTTTACCTGTTCAGAATACATATCTAAAATTGAATATAAAATTCGGGTAGCAATTTGTAGATCCTCAGGTTTAACATTTTTAATTTTCTCGAGATACCAATCCCTAAAAAACACCTCAAACTTATTCTTTGAATAGTCTTCTAAAACACCATAGGACTTATACCTACTAAATGCTCCTTTTTCAAGCAACAGAGATTTTTCGAAAAATTTCTTGGTAATAGAATTTACTGCAGAATTTGCAACAGCAGCATAATATATGTGTACGACAATGTCCATTACTTTAACTTTCGAAGCACACAACATTAATTCATGAAAAAACAATGTATCCTGGCCGATGGAACCAACAACCATATCCAAATTATTTTTAATAATCAATTCTCTTTTAATCATAGCAGCTTGAATACTCTGAGCTTTAAAATTCTTATTAATCAGATATTCTCTTGGCTTGTCAATTATCTGTGGGCTTCCTAACCTTAAAATAACTTCTTTGTTAGTTATTTTTTTTATATGTCCAATCACAAAGTCATAGTCTTTTTCTAATATTTCTCTTAAAAGTACCGCATATCCATCATTGACAGCTTCATTATCGGGATCTAAGAAAGTAATGTATGGACTAGTGGCTAATTCAATGCCTTTATTCCTTGGTCTAGACGCACTGCCGCTACCGCCATCATTAAAAAAATATGTTTTGACATTAGAGAATCTTTTCTCGAGACGGTTAACCAGCATTTTAGTCATCTCATCCGTTGATCCATCATCCACCAATATAACTTCCATCTGTTTAAAAATTGTGCTTCTCTTTAAACTATTGAAACACTTGTTCACCAAATGATTCCCGTTATTATAGATAGGAACAATTACCGATAGCTGAAAGTTACCATTTCTTGAATTTTCAACATTAATTGATTCTTGTAAATTAATTTCAACTTCATAACGATCGATACAGTATCCATTATCTAATTGACCCGCTTTACCCATAGAATATAATTCCTCTAAAGTAAAATCACTACTCCAAAAAACGGTAGTATATTTGTTTTCATAGTTAGAAGTATAATCATGCTCTACACTATTACTATTTACAATATTTTTAGTGATATAGCTTGAACTTGTATATTTAAAAGCGTTACACATGTCCTCAAGATAAAAATTAAGATAATTAATATTTTCATCAAAGAACGCCACTACCTCAAACTGTTCCAGCTTTGAATGATCAATTGCTGATTTCTCCATCAAAACTTTATTGGGATAAGTTTGAGCATCAAACATTTCCTGAATTTTTTTTGTTACTTTCTCAACAACTACAAGAATACTAACAATGCCTTTACTATGCTTAACAGAACACTTTTCTAAAATAAAGTTAAAGCGATCAAACAAAGTATGATTAGTCATTACATTTCTGATACCAAATAATTGATGACGATAAATATCTTCATCATTAAAAGAGTTAATGATAGGAGAAACTTCTTCTTTATTATTAATAATAAAAATATTAGGGAAAGAGTTATTTACTGCTATAGAATAATTAGACAGAACAATATTCCCCAATGCCTGCAGTTCGTAAACCCTCATTGCGCACATAGTTTGGCTATATTTAATACTGTTTAAATTAACAGCCCAATCATATAGCTTATGTACTTTTTGCAATTCAGTATGAGAAACAGAAGGACTAGAATACTTTACATACTTTTCGGGGAAAAAGTAGTCTGGGGCCTTTAACTCAAAGTTACGGTCAATAATTTTAACTTCTCTTTTAGCTTGGATTATCCCATCGAAAATGGTTACCATATCTGTACATCTTTCCTGGTATCTATTCGTCCAGCTGCCAGCAAAAAGAATGTCTTTAAATGAATTTACCTTTTTAAAGCCCACAGGGTTGTGAAATAACGGATTGATACCAAATTCCAAAAACCACACATTTTCATGATTACAGTCTTGTTTATAGTCATCAATTTTTTCAATGGCAGTAGTAAATACATAATCGCATTTTTGTGCTATGTCGATAAAATTATCGTAGTTACTTGGATCTTCAATGGATTGGAAGATGGTTGGAATCCCTTTTGATTTAATATAATCAATTACTTCGAGCAGTTCTGCTCTTTTATCTTCTGAAGAAGCTATCCCCCTCCATTCTCCGTTTAATCCTTTCCATCCCGTAACAAACATGAACATATCAAACTTCATTTCATTCACAAGAAATTTGTAATTAGTATTACTTAAATATGTGAAGTTTGCGGCATCTTTATAGTAATTAATCATAAACTCATCAGATATAATAGCCACATTAAGTTGCTGCTTCTTACAAATCCGGCTTCCGTTGCAATCAGGTATAAGTTTGATAAGGCCATCTATTTTGTTTCTATAAGATAAGTCGGTAACACGTTGCTGGAGATCCTTATATTCCTTGAGATTTAAGGTTGGATGGTTCTGATTTTTTAATGGGGGTAGCACTTCTGGTACTTCCGTTTTTGCAGGTGTCCGTTTTAATCCAAGTTTTGCGTGAAGCTCTTCCAATAATGCTTCTTCACGATTTATTTCTCTTAGTAGAGTCGCTTTTCTGAATTGAATAAAATTCGTTTCATTATCATATTTATTGAGCATTTTAATCACCAGCCACCATTAATTCTTTTTCTGAATTTCCAATACCACAAAGTTATTTTACCTAATTTAGAATTTCGTAGAGTTTGATATTTATAAGATATATCCTTGTGTTGACCAAGTATTATTTCATATCTAGATAATAACTCATGAATTTCCTTTTTCAGCCCTAATTTATTCTCTTTTTCCTCCAAAAGGCTATAACTTATAGTATCCGCAATCTTAGCACTAGAAGAAACCACCTCAGCCACTTCAGCATCCAGCTTGTTCACTAAATCCTCAACCTCTGTTTTAATTCCTTGATAATTAGAATTAAAATCCTCGGTTAATGCTGTTATTTTTTTGTTTATCAGCTCTTCATAATTATTACTGGATAAACTTTTTTTCAAATTTTCATTTTCTTTCCTTAAATCCGAGTGCTTGATCTGCCACTCTTTTAAAGAGGTCACTAATTCCCTTTCCACCTCGTAAAAGTTTGACTCCAGTCTTTTAACAAGATCGTTATTTATACTTATATCAGCATTACTATCCAGAGTTTCTTTTTTAGTTCCTACTACGCCAATCCATTTGCCCATAAATTCTATTTTGCTTACATTTATATATGAACTGACCATTCCTAACAAATCATACAGATAAAAAGTTTTTTTATGATCAAAGAAATCATTGATTCCAAAAGGAACAGTAACTATTATTATCCCCTTAAATTCAAGCAGGTTGTAGGCCTTTAAGAAAAATGCATCAGGCTGATTAATATGCTCTAAAACCTCGGTTAATAAAATCACATCATATTTATCCTTCTTAGGATGCCATGTTATAAAATTGGCTCTCTCAAACTGAACTAGATCTCTGACATCTTCTGGTTCATTCAATAACTGCTCATTCGCAAAGTCAATAGATTCCTGGAGGTAGTCCACCCCAAGTACCTTTTTCCCTTCTCTTCCAAGTAAAATACTCGTTATCCCTTGGGAACAGCCTATATCAAGAATATGATCTCCCTTGGCATGCTGACAGATCCAGTTAATTCGTTTACGCACCTTCTCCCCGAATTCTGTACCTGCTTGATTAAAATATGCTTCCGTTATCTTATCAAATGGTAACTTCATAATAACTAGTCCTCCCAAAATTATACGGCAGAAAATTTAAATTCAAGATTATTATATTTGACACTCAATATTGCTGTGGACATATTTAACTCAGAATTAAAGTCTTGATTTATCGCTTCACCCAATCTAATTTCAGTTAAATACATTATTTTCGAATGTCTCTCTTCACTATTATTTTCAATTGAAAACTGCACCTGTTTTGTAGGAATAGTTTGATTGAAATAATGAGAAATAACAGGGCCAGAGCCATCTTCCTTACCTTCTAAAATTTCGTAGTGATTTACGGAATTTCTTTGAATGATTTGTACTGTTTCTCCGCCCACGCCTATTGTTGTAAATTCGGACGACAAATTCATAATTACCGACTCCGGTGTTAAATTAAAATTTTGCACAACTGTAATTGGCTTAGAACTCACAACTACATCTAAAAGCAATACTATCTCGGGCTTGAAGAAATAAATAGTCCTTTCAATAGAAATATTATCATAGGCATTATTATACCCTTTTATAAGGTCATAGTATTTAGTCCTTTGATACCCGCTTATTTTTATCTTATCAAAACTTGTGTTCAGATCATATGTCTCCCCTTTTATTATAATAGTACAGTGAGCGTTAGGGGATCGGATATATTTTCTGATGGGATCATTAGCATCATGATTGTATTTTCCAGAATCCACAAAAACATCATTACCCTTATAAAATAAACCTATCGACAAATCGTCATGATGTTTATGGGTTGTAGAGGCATAACCACAAACAAAGGAAACCCAAGTGGTATTTTTTCCTCCGCGAAGTACTGCAATCCCTGCTTGAGCATCAAGGAAATTTTCACCCGTTTGTTTTAAGTTACTAAATTTATGTAATCCAGTATCTCCAATCATAGGTAACGAGCCGTTTCCCTTTGCGATGTTCCCAAAATACGAGCTTGACAAATTTATTTTTTTTTGAAATTCCTCCCCGAGGGAATACCCGAAGTTTCCTAATAAATATTCAGTAGATCTGAAAAGTTTCGACACAAAACCATGGTATTCTGGAGAATTCTCTAAATGTGTTCCTTGAAAGCTAAAATCCCTAAAATAGGCATCCTTCAAACGAGAAATTGCCTTGTTTCTCCACTGATGTGCATATTTATAGGAGTCTAATGCCAATGAGCCAAGAAATAGCGCTCTGTCCATGATTACACCATGATTATTCTTGACATAGTTTTTATCAGCATACAAAAAATCACAGTGAATCTTGATTAAATTCCAATATTTTCTAATATTTAAATCTACTTTACCTTCTGCGCTATTAACAAAATATATCAGATTGATTAAACGATCTGCAGTTGAATGGTCACTCCATATCATTCTATTTTTTTTCGAATCGGAAGAATCGTTGTAATTCATCCAGCTAGATACAATTGAATCAGCTTTTTTCAAAAAAGCTTCATTTTTAGACAAAATATAACCATCAGTTAAATAGCTGATCATAACTAATGATTGTAGGTATAATTGATAAGTATTGGGGCTCACTTTATGGATGTGGTCCCAATTTATTTTCTCACCAAAATCGATTACGTCTAGTTTACCAAATAGAAAAAATCTGTTTTTTAGATTATTTTCGGCTCTAATAAGAGTCTGATCATCCTGTACAGTTAGTTTGGTGATTTTCTCAATTTCAAGCCATTCAATCTTGAATTCATTTTGAGAAAACTTGCGACTAAAAAACTTCATAACAACTGCCTCCTAATAACTTCATTTTGTCATAACCACTTGCACAGCAGAAGGCATCCATCAGCACCATATAAGGGGATGGTACAATCAAAGTGCCTAGGAAGGCGGCACTAGACGTCGGCCAATCGTATATTGTCTTTTTTTACATTAAACGGTTATATTAATTCCCTTTTTACCTAATCACACTTTAAAACAGGTAGGAACAGCTCTTTCATCGTATGTTAGCGTAGCTTTAGGTGATTTCGTATGTATTCGGGAAACACTTACTTGTTCCGTCTTACCATATCCACATAGTAGCCTGCCGAAAACAGTCGACTTCAATCTCGACACTTCAGGTTTATACAGTCATCAAAGATAATTAACGGCTTTTCCCCTTCAAGTCCCCCATAAACTCTGACAAGCTCAACTTAGACTGCATACACACCACCAGCATGTAGATATGATCTACACTTACCTCGGCTTCTAGGTATGTGCCTAAGAGACTTTTCCACGTAGCTTTAAGCTATATGGCCTCTATGAATCGGGGGCGTATACAAAAAAATAGCCACAAATAACTGCAGCTATTTCCCAACCTAAATTATTTTGAATATTCAACAGTTAATTGGTCAGTAGTCACACTACTTTTGCCAAGCGAATGAACCTTGAAGCCTGCATTAATCCACAAGTCAGAATCCAGTACATTTCTAGTATCTACAACTAAATCCCCCTTCATAGAATCAAATAAAACTACAGGATTAATCCCCTTAAATTCATTATGATCAGTTAACACAACAATCACGTCAGCGTTTTCCACAGCCTTCTCAATCGTATCCATTTTCCCCTCCACATTCTCTTTAACGTGAGGGTCGAATAAAGTCACATTATAATTTGACTGTAGTTTTTCTATAATTTCAACAGCAGGACTTTCTCTCATATCGTCAATATTGCCCTTAAATGCAAGACCCATAATTGCGATTGTAGGCTGATCAAATCCTTCCAATAAACGATTTAGCTTGGTTACAATATACTCCGGCATACTATCATTTAAAATTCTTGATTTATGAATCAGTTCTGCCGATGCTGGCGCTGCCTCATAAATAAACCATGGATCAACTGCAATACAATGGCCACCCACACCAGGACCAGGTCTATGAATATTAACACGAGGATGACAATTCGCAAGTTCAATAGCCTCCCATACATTAAATCCTACTTGCTCTGCTATCTTGGCCATCTCATTTGCGAAAGCAATGTTAACATCTCGATAAGTATTTTCCATCAATTTAACCATTTCAGCAGTAGTAGCATTAGTAAGATGGATGGTCCCTTTAACAAAAGTTTTATACAAATCTGCTGTTTTACTAGAGGAAAGTTCATTAATCCCGCCGACTATCCGATCATTATTTACAAGTTCCTCAAGAAGCCTTCCTGGTAATACCCTCTCGGGTGAATGGGATACAAAAAGATCCTCCCCGATTTCAAGGCCCGTTTTTCCCAGTATAGGTAACATTATATCTTCTACGGTCCTCGGCGGTACAGTAGACTCGAGTACGACAAGATCACCTTTCTTCAAGAAAGGAACAATGGATTTTGTTGCAGCTATCACATAATCAAGATTTGCCCTCTTATCCTTCCGGATAGGAGTTGGAACCGAAATAATAAATGCGTCCGCAAATTTTGGCTTCACCCCAAAAGACAGCGACTTAGTAAGCATGACGTCATCAAGCATATTTTGCAGCCCAGGCTCAACTATATGAATTCTTCCCGAAGTCAAGCTATTTATCACATCTTGATTAACGTCTACTCCATGCACATGAATATTATGCTTGGCAAACATAATTGCTGTTGGAAGGCCAATGTATCCTAAACCAATAACACAAAGTTCCATCTAATTATTCCTCATCTCTATTTCAATTCACAAAACCCCTGCTCAATTATCCAAAACTAATTTAATTATACCATGTTCCTCATACCAGCGACATATGAGCGTGTTTTAGCAACTAAGTTAGTCTTCATATAAAAATAAATCAGAAAGAATTGATAACTCTATATAGCTTTGTTAAAAACATTTTTTGAGCTACTATGGTTTATTCCTTGTTATACACAATTACATCTTCTCACTACTATTCGATTTCACCTCCTCCGCAAATAGGTAATATCGAGTCATACAATGATATTGAGAGATTAATATTCATCCTCGAGTAAGTACCAGTATATGTAATTAACATAAAGTCTTTTGCTAATAATGGGCTACGGATAGATATCTCCCAAACACTTGACATGCATCAGACAATGTAAACGTTCGCTATTCTCCTTGAAGCCTTGGCGCGGAAGTCCTGTCTTATGTCGATAACCTTAGGAAGGATTCTTCACGGCCATTCGGCACGTGAGATTGAATGTTATCTTCGGTTTCAATTTTTTAATAGATTTTTGTCAAATTAACATTCTGCTCCTCGAGACCTTCCAGCACAAACTTACCTGGTTTCACTTCTCATTGACTCCAGTATAACTTACTTATGATGCTTATTGTCTCACAACCAGTATAATCGCGAGCCTTTAATAAGTGAATTTACATTAGATCATATTAGTGCAATGTCAAGTTTCTAAGGCTCAAATTGTAGATTCCTAACGAATGTGTTAACATGAACGAGGTATTATCATATTTTTGTTTGAATATATTAAGGAGCAAATTATGCAAGGATACTGGGATAATTTTTTAAAGTATAAAGATTTAATGATTGAACTCACAAAAAAAGACATTACTCTCAAATATAGAAACTCTTTTCTAGGCATTATTTGGAGCGTGCTCAATCCACTCCTTTTTATGCTTGTGTTAGTTATCATTTTTCAGGAGTTCTTCTCTAGCGATATTGAATACTTTGCTGCTTACGTTTTGATTGGAAGACTGATATATTCTTGCTTCTCTGAAACGACTAACTTCGCTATGCAATCCATTGTTTCAAATGGAGGCCTAATTAAAAAAGTTTACGTTCCTAAATATTTCTTCCCAATTTCTAGAGTAACATCTTCCTTTATTACCTCATTGTTGGCTATGATTTCATTGATTCCTGTCATGTTTCTTAGTGGGTTGAATATTTCATTACAAAGTTTCTACATTATTTTACCTTTATTTTATCTTTTACTAATTTCCCTGGGCATAGGTTTAATATTAGCCACAATCTACACTTTCTTTAGGGATCTGCAGCATCTCTACTCACTAGCATTAGTTATTATTATGTATACTTCAGCCATTTTTTATCCTGCTAGCATTATACCTGAACGTTATATGCCTATCATCCGATTAAACCCGATCTTTGATATTATTGAAATGATCAGAAACATTTTGATATATGGTACACTTCCTTCTCTTCAAACAAACTTATTCTGTTTAATTTATGGAATGGTCGTTTTTGTGTCAGGTTTATGGGTGTTCTATAAAAAGCAGGATAAATTTATATTCTATTTATAAGGATGGAGAGTTTCATATGAACGAAATAGCCATCAGGGTCGATAACGTCTCCATGAAATACAGGCTACTCAGTGGTAAAATGAATTCATTGAAAGAATTTTTCATACACAGCTTGCAGAAAAAAATAAAATATGATGAGTTCTCAGCACTCGATAAAATTAGCTTTGAAGTTAATAAAGGAGAAGTGTTTGGAATTCTAGGTTTAAATGGTGCAGGAAAAAGTACATTGTTAAAGATTATTGCCGGTATTCTTAAACCCACTTCGGGAAGTGTAGAAAGAAATGGTTATGTTGTCCCTTTGCTGGAGCTTGGAGGGGGCTTCAATCCTGAACTTTCTGGAGTGGAGAATATTTATCTAAATGGAATGTTACTCGGGTACTCTAAGAAGTTCATTAAAGAAAAAATGGATGAAATTATTGAATTTTCGGAATTAGAAAAGTTCATTCATACACCAATTAAAAACTATTCTTCCGGGATGAAGGCACGACTTGGATTCTCTATAGCCACTTTGGTAAAACCGGAAATTTTGATCGTAGATGAAGTACTGTCTGTAGGAGATCATAAATTCAAGGAAAAATCGGAGGCAAAAATGAAGTCGCTTATGGGATCCGGAGTAACAGTCCTATTTGTATCCCATTCTATCAATCAAATGAAAACAATGTGTGACCGTGCTTTGTGGCTTGAAGATGGAAAGATACGTGAAATGGGACCAGCTGAAGATGTCTGTAATCTTTATCAATCTAATTAAAATGTGATTAGTTTTCTTCTATAAGCGACCCTCCTGCAAATTAAAGTGAGAGAGTCGCTATTTTTCTGTCTATTTTTTGGTATCTGCTTATTACCTGTTTCTCTTCTCTTAGTATTCTTACTGAGTTGGTCAAAAACTGCGATTGTATGCTAAAATATTGTCGTATCTACAAACAAAGGAGACTCACACCTTGTCGAATCCAGTATACGGAAAAACAAAAAAGACGTCGAGCAAGGCCAGCGCAGGTTTGGCTTCACCGCTCCCATGGACTCTCTCCATAGTACTTATCTTATTTTTACTCTGGTCGTCATTTCAAGTTGCGTTATTTAACGGACAATTACTTCAATTTGAGGGACCCATTTATTGGGCGCTCATGATTACAACCTTCCTGTTCATCATATGGACTTTGGTCTACTACAAAACTATCACACTAGATTCCCAACGAGATTGGCTCAAATTAGTCGTTATTCTATTGCCAATTACCTACATGCTATCGCTTATTAATGCAGCCTCTAATTACTTAGCAGTAAACATGATCTTGATTCAGTGTATTTATGCAATGTTGTTCGTCATGACGATGTACCTGCTCCAGAACAAACAAAGCAATCATCTCATGCAGTCTTCCTTAATAGCACTTGCATATATAATTGTCGGGTTTGGTCTATTGAATTGGCTAGGAGCCTCTAGCTTTACGGGTAAGTTAGTCGGTTGGTTCTCTTCAGGCGTAGTCAATGGAGTATACAACCAGGCGATATGGAATGATTCTAACGGTGCGCGGCTTGCTTCTGTCTTCCAGTACCCTAATACATATGCAGCATTCCTGATGGCATTTTTATTTATTGCTATTTTCAGCATGATCCGCTCCAAAAAAATGTACACACAGCTACTGCATGGATTCATGCTTGTTCCCATCTTACTCTCCCTGTTGCTTACACTTTCGCGGACAGGTCTTGTGATGATGCCAATCGTTTTTGTAATAATTTTGTTATTGCTTAAACCAGCAAAACAGATTTTATGGTTCATTTATCTTGTCATCTCAGGAATAGGAACAATTGCGATCTTAAATCCGGTCAATACTGCTGGACTAGAACTGCAGCAACAGTTCACTGCTGGTGTTGCAGCCAAAGGTTGGATCTATCTGGTTGCAGCATCAATCGTTGTCGCAATCATCATCTGGGCTATTCAACGTTGGATTGCTCCCAAGTTAGAAACAAAGCTCCAAGCTTGGGGTAAACGTAAAGGTTCAAGCCTGTGGATCCCGCTCGGCTCAACGCTGCTGGCCATTATCGTTGCAGTGTTGCTGTTGGGTACCAGCGTTCGCAACATTTTGCCAGATAGTATCAGTACGCGTCTGGAAAACATCAACTTCCAGCAGCACAGTGTTCTTGAACGAATCACCTTCTATAAAGATGCCGCAAAGGTCATTGCAGATTACCCATTGATTGGTGCAGGTGGTGGGGCTTGGACCGCGCTATACGAGAAGTATCAGAACAATCCATATGTTAGTGCACAGGCGCATAACTTCTTCATGCAGTACCTGGTGGAAGTCGGAATTATTGGATTTATCATTTTCATGGCATTTATTTTGTATATTTTTTATCAATACGTTCGCAGCTACTTGCGAAGAGACGAAAGCGAAAGAGAGTCACATTTTTTATTTTTCATTTTGTCCATGACTATTCTGGTATTGAGTCTTCTCGATTTCAATATGAGTTACGTCTTCATAGGCATGCTGGTGTTTATCGGGTTTGGAGGCATGGCTGCAGCGATTGAACCGCAGCCAGTTCAACGTTTAAAAGTAAGCTCATCTGCCGCCCGAGCAATCTATACCGCCATTGCCGGAGTATCGATCATTGTACTGTTGTTTATATCCGTTCGCTTTTTGCAAGCAAATCATTACTCGTATGCAGCGAAGGAAGTTGCAGAAGTCAGCCAATCTTTTGAGGAAATCAAAGCTCCACTGGATAAGGACCTTGCGATTCGCAGTGCACATTCTGATTCCCTTCTGACGCTTTCTTCGCTATACCAACAAGGTTTTCAACAAACACAAGATGATCAGTTCTACAATGCTGGTTTAGATTTGCTTCAACAAGGGCTAAAAGCAGAACCCTACAACAAAGGTATGGTTAAACAGTTGATCCAACTCTATGAGCTTAAAAGTGATAATGAACAAGCCTACACTCTTCAAAAAGAATATGCCAACAACTATATCTGGGATATGGAGTGGTACGAACGGCTAATCACCCGTTCGTTTGATCTAGGATACCAAGCGCTCGGACAAGGCGATACAGCTAAGAAGGAATCTTATTTCACTTCAGGTCTGGAAGCCTATCAGCATGTTGTTGATGGAGTAGAGCATCTACAGACTCTTCCTGAAGGACAGCTCCAAGGACAGCCGTTCGAGCTGACTCCAACAATGATTATGAACACGGGGAAAATAAAATACATGTTAAACGATTCAGCTGGAGCTGCTACTATCCTTAAGGATGGGATTGCAGAGGATCTGACCGATGCTACCAATCGTGAAATTGCTCGTTGGTACCTTGCGGCCCTAACTAAAAATGGGCAACAAGATCAAGCTATATATGATAAGCTTATCGCTGTCGCACCTAACGAAGCAGACGAGATTAAACAGATAACAGAACTGAATTTCTAATAACAAAATGCACTAGTGGTTCTCAATAATTCCACACACAAAAAAGGTTTGCCCTCATCAAAGGGCAAACCTTTTTTGTGATCTAATTCATTAGGGAGGTGTTAGTTCGATGCCGTTATCTTCTTTAAATACGCCAACAAATCGTCACGTAGATCCGGACGCTGCAATGCGTAGTGAATCGATGTCTCAATAAAGCCCAACTTCTCACCAACATCATGACGCAGTCCGTCAAAATGATATGCGAGAATCTGCCGCTGTTCATTCAATCGGGACAAGGCATCCGTAAGCTGGATTTCTCCCCCAACACCAGCAGATTGTTGACCCAGGATGTCGAAGATATCTGGTGTAAGAATGTAACGTCCCATAATAGCCAAGTTGGAGGGAGAGTCTTCGGTCTTTGGTTTCTCAATTAAGCGGCGGGCCCGAAAAACACGATCATCGGTAGGGGTCAGCAACTCTCCGTCCACTATCCCGTAACGGGACACCTCACTCCAATCAACAGGCTGTACACCAACAATCGGAGATTGCAGTTCATCGTAGACATCGATCATCTGCTTCAGGCAGGGATGGTCGGCTTCCACAATATCATCCCCTAGCAGGACGGCAAAAGGCTCGTTGCCGATAAACTTGCGGGCACACCAGATGGCGTGACCAAGTCCCTTCGGTTCCTTTTGACGGATATAATGAATATCTGCCATCTCGGAGGGTTTGCGTACTTCGTTAAGCAAGTCCCACTTCTGTTTGTCCGCCAGATTCTGCTCCAGCTCAAAAGAATAGTCGAAGTGATCTTCAATGGCCCGCTTCCCTTTACCTGTCACAATAATGATATCTTCAATGCCAGAAGCGACAGCTTCTTCAATAATGTACTGGATCGTTGGCTTGTCCACGATGGGCAGCATTTCCTTAGGCATCGCCTTGGTGGCAGGCAGAAACCGGGTACCAAGCCCTGCGGCTGGAATAATCGCTTTGCGAATACGCACATGAACCCACTCCTTTTGCTAGACAAGATGAACTAAAGATTATTTACACTGACACTACGATAACAGAACAACCTTCCAATCGCTGTTATCCCCAGATTTTTTGATTCCCTTTTCTAAAGGGGAAAATCCGGGGATAAAGGCGAACGCTTCGCTTTTTCAGGTTATTTCTGTCCTCTCCGTTATCATGTAAATGATTAGTTCAACTTATATAGATACATATTTTCATATATTTAATGCTTCTGAGTGCTACGATGCTTGGACTCCATTATACCATCAACAATTCACGGATATCCTGTTCGGATAAGGTCGTCGATCCCCCGTCTCCCGGTTCGATTACTTCGGCAATCAAGTCCTTCTTGCGCTGCTGGAGTTCCAAAATCTTCTCTTCGATCGTACCTTCGGTAACCAGACGGATGACTTGCACCACTTGTTTCTGTCCCATGCGATGGGCACGGCCAATTGCCTGTTCTTCCACGGCGGGATTCCACCATAGATCATATAATATAACGGTATCTGCCCCTGTTAAATTTAATCCGGTACCGCCAGCTTTCAGGGAGATTAAGAACAGTTCAGCTTCACCCTCGTTAAATCTGTGGCACATCTCAACCCGGCTCTGCGCAGGGGTCTGACCATCAAGGTAAAAGAGGTTTCTCCCCTGTGCCTTGAGGGTCTGACGAATCAGGTTCAACATGCTCGCAAATTGGGAGAAGATGAGAATTCGTTTGCCTGCAGCCAAACAATCCTCGACCGTTTCTAGCAACTGTTCCATTTTCCCGGAATCGCCTTGGTATCCTTCCACAAAGAGGGCCGGATGACAACATAACTGACGCAAGCGCGTGATGCCTGCCAGAATTTTGATACGATTCTTCTGGAATCCGTTATCCTCCATGTCCTTTGATGCTTCATCCTGAAGCTGGGAAAGGTATGCGGCGTACAGTTTCTTCTGTTCGACCGTAAGCTCTGATCGCTGTACCGTTTCAATTCGATCAGGCAATTCTTCCAGCACATCCTTCTTCAGGCGGCGCAGAATAAACGGACGCACCATCCGAGAAATCCGTTCCGGAGGAAGGTCGCGGAATCTTCTGTAACTTGGAAACAACCCTGGGAATACGGCTTCAAAAATGGACCACAATTCATCCAGCGAGTTCTCCACAGGTGTACCTGTGAGTGCAAAACGGCGCGGGGCCTGAATTTGTTTGACTGCCTGCGCGGTCTGAGAAGAAGCATTTTTAATTGCCTGAGCTTCATCCAGAATGAGCGTATGAAAGGTTCGGCCCAGGTAGTTATCCAAATCCCGTCTCAACAGAGGATACGACGTCACAATCACATCTGCCTCATCCATGCCTGAAAGCATGCTGGCTCGCTCTTCTTTCTGACCTGCGGCAATCAGGACGTTCAGATGCGGGGCGAACCGCGCAAACTCATTAGCCCAGTTGTAGGTCAGCGAGGCAGGCGCAACGACAAGTACCGGGGGATGAATGACCCTCGTTCGAATTGTCAGTCCATCCTGCTGCACCGTGGACCATAAACCATCCGTATTCTCTGAAGCCATCTTATCCAATGGGAGCCCAGTTTCGGGATCGATGTTGGAAGTCGCCAACGTTTCACCGCCCCGTAATGATCCACTCTCCCGGTATTTATCACCGCCCGTATTGTCCATATTGTAGTCGGGCTTCTCCTGAAGCACCGCTGTGATATAGGCGATGCTTTGCAATGTTTTTCCAAGTCCCATATCATCCGCCAGAATGCCGCCAAAACGATAATAAGCGAGGGTACGCAGCCACTGGTATCCGCTGTTCTGATAATCCCGCAGGATGGGGGTCAGAGATCCCGGCAGTGCAAAATCCATCCGCTCGGGATCTCGGAGATCATCGAGGAAACGTTTGAGAGAACCTCCCCACTTCACATGACCGGAAACTTCATCCCTGCCCGGCAATTGTAACGCCCGAACAGCTGGCAGCCGGATATGGCTGCTCTTGATGTCATCTGCTCCAAGTCCGAGTGAATCGGCCATATGAGCGAAGCTATCTGCACCTTCATTTTCAAGCGAGAGAAAGACACCGCTCTTGAGACGGAAATATGGTTTCTTTTCCACAATGCGGCGCATGAGTTCCTGAAGTTCCTGCTCGTCCACACCTTCCATCTCGAATGAAATCTCCAGCCAGTCCAGTCCTCTTCCCAAGTCTGCTCGTACTTTCGGCGGTGTTGGATAGGATTGCACCATCGCCTTCACGGCGTTTGGCATATAGATTTCTACCTGTTTCTCAAGTTCAGGCAACAGATGATACATAACATCATAGATGGCATCTTCCCGTTCACTCGCCCAGACACTACCCTCACGTTCCAGAAAGGATCGATCGAGCCGTTCGATCAGATTCCGTTCTTTGTATCGATCACGCACCAAAATAACCTTTTTCTCTTCTTCATCTATTAAATACTCTGCCAGTGGATTAATAACCATGACCTCATAGTCGAATTCCAGACGCGCAGTAATACGTTCACGATAGAAGTCGATATACAACTTGGGTGAGAGTTCCGGTTCCGCGATCTGTTCCCGCACCTGTGAATCAATGGACAGATGGCCAAGCGTACGCAGTTCTGGCACGACATGCTGCACAAACTCATCCACCTGCTGAGTCGAAATATCGATGCTTTCCTTGATTCCATATGAAGTGAGTGCTCCACTCAAGTCCTCCAGACTTCGCATCTGCATCGGCTCCAACATATGCAACTGTCCTTCCACCACGGCGGCATCATAAGCAGGAAGAAGAATTAGCTCACGCAGTCCCGAAATTTCAAGCTGATACCCTTCATTCGTTCCCTGGGCAATCCGGTAAAACAAAGGCAATACTCCCTCACCGAGCGTGAGTGGTCCATTGGCAAATCCTGTACCCTCCATCCGACTGTCGGCCTGTAGTAGCAATTCCAGCAATGGCTTCCATACGAGCGGAGCAATCAGTATATCCCGTCCGTCCGACGCTCCCAAATAACCGGAGATGGATTCGCGGTATGCCTCTTCACTCTGTCTCATTCGAATAAGCATCGAGAGAATGGCCTGATCCTGCGGAGTGAAAACATGCATCAATGGATCATAGTGGAACAGCTTGGTAAATGACATTGGCTCGCCCTTCTCGATACAGTTCAGGAATTGTTTCACTTTCTGCACCACATACAGACGTTTGTTACCCACTTTCAATTCAAGAGCAAGTTTCCCACCACCCTTGTGAACCTGTGTCAGCTTACATATAAACTGAACCTGCAATTCTTCCCGCAGGAAGGAACGGCTGACAGGGGCAGTGTATTTACGATCATTTCCATGCAGCGGTCTCCGATCCTTGGCAAACATGGACAGAATCTGATCCGCCGTACGGTAAGAAGGTTTATCTGCCGAGCGGCCCCACCCCGAAGCTGAGCTTGGCCGACCCGCTTGGGCAAAATGAACTGGAGGACGCTCTGGAGCATCATTCAATTGCTCTCGTTGTGAATCAGACTGTGGTCGCTCCCACATGCTCTCTTCCACTAATGTCCCGACCCTGGACTTGGAACCTGAGTTGGAACTGGTGTTGGCTCCTTGGCCTGCAGGAGGTTGAAGAGCCTTCCCAGGAGCAACTGTGGCATTCCGTTCCTGCTGCTCACCCCATTCGTGAATAGCCAACAGGACAGCAGCAACATGTTTGCAATAGTCATAGTGTCTGCCGTCACCCGGACAACTGCAGCCTGCCACAACCTCTCCCGTTTCATCTATATCCACCGTCACCTGATAGCGCTCCGATCCACGTACCTGTGCTTCATAATGAAGCTGATCCTTACTGACCACCAAATTGGTCACCCTGCCAGATTGGTTATAATCTTCTCCGCGCTTGAATGCCGTGACCCCGCACAGCAATTTGATATCCATAATTGTGAATGGCGCCACGCTTCTTCGCCTCCTGTATCATGATGTAAAAAAACCCCAAGAGCTCCTTAAAGCAGAGATTGGGGTTCCTTCATGCTGTAACTGTTGTTGTACCATACAATCTAATTATTTCACCAATTGACCACGTGTAACGCCCAGTTGGTTCGTTGCTTTGAGTGTTTTCCAAACTTGTGTACCACTGATCTCCCCGCGCAGTGCACGGTTGTACAGATCAATGACTTCGCGTACCTGCTCCGGTGTCTCTTCCAGGAATTCCACACGGTAACGGGATACACCCAGATCCATAAAGTTGGTCAGATACTCGGCACCTGACTGTTCCACGGCATTGTATACCGTATTACGGCAGCCTTCATCCACACGTACCGGGTGGGACATGCCGATCCGGTCTTGCAGTGATGCACGCTGTTCCTCACAAGGACGACCACAGTTCGTATAGTCCGTTCCTTCACTCATAAACGTACAATACACACAGTGCTCGGTGTGGAACATCGGCAAATGCTGATGGATAACCACTTCGGTCTGACTTGTACGGGAGTGGCCCAGCAAATCAACCATTTGTTGAATGTTCAGGTCATAGGATGGCGTAATCCAGTCACATCCGGCTTCCAGGAACAATTCAACTGCTTTGTGATTGGCGATGTTCAATGAGAAGTCCCCAATCAGTTCCGGGTGCGTTGCATCCGGGTTCTCCATCCGATGACGAAGGTAGAAGTACAGTGCGCCTGTATTACGTACCAATACCGCATCCGGCTTCAGACGCAGGATGTTGTTATGATATCCGTTCTCCCCAGGCATGTGAATACGCGGTGTTGCCAACGCGATCTTGCGACCAGCGGCATGCACAGCTTCCACAGCTGCCGGGAACTGTTTGATAAACTCGAAGTCGGCATAGATCATGCCGATACCCGCTTCAATCGCTGCCTCCACTTGTGGCAGGCTGCGACAGAGCGCGGTCAACTCGGCTTGACCGCGAGCGACCGGCGATGCCGGTTTAACCGAATCGCCGTACACATCTACCGCCCGTTTCACGTAGACGGGTGGTTTCGGACGTTCACCCGCGAGTTGTTCTACCGCCTGACGGCGAATGTTATTCAACTCGCGCATCGGGATGATGACGTCACCGTGCAGGTTGACGTCCATTCCTTCCAACTGGAACACGGTGCCTCCCAGACGTCCGAACTGCTCTTCGAGCAATTCATGCGTCATTGGACGCTTCTGTGCGATGTCCAGTTCCATTTCGGAATCAATCCGAACGGTCGTGCCTTTCTGCACGTCTGTCCACCACGTGCTAAGCGGCTGCCCCGGGCTACCGATGACCTTCACCTTCACCGGGAATACACGGAACGGTTTCTCTGTCTCGAAGCTTTGACGAAGACGTTTGTCCAGCGCTGGGTCATTCGTTTTCCAGACTTTGTCGCCAACTTTCACGCGGCGCAGATCCACGTCACTGCGGCCTGGCACGACGTCAACGATCCAACCCTCTTCGGCTTCGCCTTCGAGTTTTACACCTTTGCGACGTACATCGTATACACGTCCGCCCTCTTCCTTCTTCGTTGGGTCTCCCGCGTCAAATACAATCCCGTCTCCACGTTTCACAGGTGCATCCAGCTTCAGGACCACGCCATCGCGCAACACTTGATCTACACGACCGAGGTAAACACCACGGCTTTTCGGGAACGTTCCATCCACCAGTTCTTTGTTGTTTGTACCGCTCAGGAAACCATGCGTGAATCCACGGGAGAAGCTTTGTTGCAATTCGCGAACTTCTTCCTTGCTTGGCGGTGTGTTATCTCCATCAAAATAACGGTCAATCGCTTTACGATATTTACTTACGACGTTCGCTACGTATTCCGGCGTTTTGAGACGTCCTTCAATTTTGAAAGAAGTCACTCCTGCTTCGATCAGTTCCGGCATCAGATCAATCGCTGCCAGATCCTTCGGAGACAACAGATAGGCTACATCACCCATCGGTTTGTGCACTCCATCCACCATTAGATCGTATGGAAGACGACAAGCTTGTGCGCACTCCCCGCGGTTAGCCGAACGTCCTCCCCACATTTCAGAAGTCAGACACTGCCCCGAGTAGGATACACACAACGCACCGTGAACGAATACTTCCATTGGAAGCTTCGCCTGTTCACCGATCTTCTGGATCTGCTTCAGATTGTTCTCCCGTCCCAGAACGACACGTTCCATATCAAACGGCTTCGTAAACTCGACCGCTTCCGGTGACGTAATCGTCATCTGTGTTGAACCGTGAATCGGGAAATCCGGCGAGATCTCGCGGATCATCTTCACCAGACCCAAATCCTGAACAATTACAGCGTCTACACCTGCATCGACACATGCATCAATCAGTTCTTTGGCATCCGTCAATTCATTTTCAAAAATCAATATATTAAAGGTCAAAAAACCTTTTACGCCATAACTGTGTAAAAACGCCATAATCTCCGGCAGCTCGTCCATGCGGAAATTGTTCGCTCGTGCCCGTGCATTAAACTTTTCGACTCCGAAGAAAATTGCATCTGCGCCATTAGCTACCGCCGAACGCATACAATCCCAGTCACCAGCAGGTGCCAGAAGTTCAACGTCTTCTCTTCGTATTGTTGCTGTTTTCATGTAGATCCTCCCCATAGCCGGCTATCCGCCGGATTTCATCCCTATATCCTTAAACGCCTGAACATACCAAGCTTAAGACTGCACCTTATCGGGTACACCTGCATTGTCACGGTATTACAATATCTATCTATTATGTCTGTATTGCCTGAACTCCAAGCTTACAGTCATTCATATTCACCAGATCAGCAGTCATAACTCCTGAACTAGTATAGTGTACCACTTCTGCACCGACTCTTCTACGTTTTCCTGAAAAAACCGTTTACCATTTTCATTTCCAACACAACGAAAAAACCGGAAGGTCGTCTGACCCTCCGGCTCTACTACAATTATTTAATAAAAGTAAATGAGTTCACTGCTTTTTCCAAGGCTGCCGCCTGAACTTCTGTCTTGTTGGCATCATTCAGGCCACTTGTGATCGTATAGGTTGTTCCGTCCTTTTCAAACACGATCTGGCGACCCGCATATGGCACGCCTTTGTCCAGCTCATGGTACGTAAAGGAAAATGCAGGCACACCCGCAAACGTCAGCTCCTCACTGCGAAGCAGCTGAAAGTTTTTCCGCGTTTTGGTGGCTTCAGCGTAAGCTTCTCTCAGTTGGCTGACCGTCATCTCGATTGACTTGTCTTCGCTCGCCGCAATGGAGAATTCTCCGCCCGTGAAGGTGTACACCACAGGTGAGTACTCGAATCGATCACTGTAAGGTGTCCAGTAACGCGGAATATCTACACTATAATGATAACGTTTGGACGTACGTGTAAGTGTCTTCGTTTTGTCTGTCAAATAAGGATCTTCATCCAGCTGACCGAAATTATCGGCAACCGTATCAAAATCAATCTCCACACTCTTCATAATCCGTTCAAACCATGCCCGATCTGCACTTTGCTCTTCAGGGAACGTATACTCTGCATAATATCGATACCCATTCTTCTGCAAAAGAACATCGAATTCGGTCTGCCAGCCTCCGCCAAAGTTATAACGGAATTCATTTACCTCGGCAGTCTCTCCCGAGATATCCATCGTATATGAGCCAATTGGCTCGTAACTCTCTGGTGTAAATGTCTCACGCATCCACTTATCCAGTTGCCCGCTCCAGTCTTTTACCGTTGTACCTGCCCTCGCTGAAGTGACACGCCATTGCAGATACGCACCATCCTTGGCTTCATAGATCATCTGATTGTTATCCATCGACCAGCCGGCAGGAATCTTCAATTCAATACCATAATCATCATTCCACGCGGAGCGCATGCCATGATCTACGGTGGACAGATCCTTGATCGTTCGATCCGATTCCGCATAGGTTGGCTGGAATGAATTGAGCAGCGTTGCACGTTTGCCCAGATCTTTATAATTCAGGGCTTCGTAATCCGCGAGGTACACATCATATTGACGACCTTCGCTCAGATACTGTCGCATCTCCCATAACATGCCGTCTACATCTTTCACGATAATCCGTGCATAAGGCGTTTTGCCTTTCGACACCGCTTCACGATCCAGCACCGTATCTCCCGATTGTTTGGCCTCCTGGACAAGTTGCTGCAACAAATCATCCGCATCCAGAGCCACATCCTGATCGCTGACGTACACCTCAAGATAATAACTGTTGTCCGCAGCGCCAAAAGTCATCATGCGCTCCTGCTCGCCGGTCTGGAAAACCATAAGGTCTGCCGGATAGTTAATGGACCAGCCGTAAAAGCTGTTGCCAATTCTGGTTTTGCCTTCATCCAGATGAAGGCCGTCCTCATCGTCTACCGAATCATCGGTTTGCAACAGACGAATCACCATTTCTCCAGAACTCGTTGGAGCAAGCGTTGCTCCAATCCCGGCAGCAACCGGACGAAGTGGAACCATGAGTACACCATTCACCATCTTGGGAGCTGCACCCATCTCATGTTTCACACCATCCACCCAGGCAATCGAATTTCCAATCGTCAGAGTTACGGTGTGCGGACCTTCCTTGATTTTGACGACATCATTTTTCTCCAGCCGGATTTCACTGCCAAATGCTTTTTTAAATACACCGACAGGTACCATCGTTACACCCTTGACCTTGTAAGGCTTGGCTATGGCCTGTTTATCTCCGTTAATATAAGCGCTCGTGCTGCCCGCTTTGAGTCGCAGTTCACTTGTCGTCATATCTGATGCCCATACAGGCAGTGCCGCGCCAATCGTCAGCATCCCGGTTAATACACCTGTGCTTAGCACACGTATCCATGACTTTTTCATTCCGTTCTGTCGTCCTCTCTCCATCCAGGCTGATCGCCGGGTTTTATTGTTCTTCATCTGCAAGGAACGCTTCATCTTCCTCGTCTACGATGTCTGCGCGATCAGCAAGCACCAACGTGCGGGTGACGATATCGCCATCCGTTTGCATCAACAGCTTTACCTTTTGCCCAGGCAGATACTTTTTGAGCAGCTCGTTGATATCCACTACTGAAGAGACACGTGTGCCCGCGACACTGTAAAGGACATCGCCCTCTTTGATTTTGGCTTTCTTGGCTTCAGGAGACAGTACGCCCGTAATCGTTAAGGGATCATCTGTAGGCAGGCCCACAATCGCAGACCAGCTTTCTTCCAGCTGTAGACCCAGACTTGCACGTTTTATTTTGTCATATTTAAAAAACTGATCGATGATGTATTGAACGGTATCCACCGGAATCGAAAATCCCAAACTCTCTACACCGACCGCAGAAAATTTCATGGAATTGATACCGACCACTTCACCCTTCAGGTTGACCAGCGGTCCTCCGCTATTTCCTGGATTAATCGCCGTGTCGGTCTGAATTAAACGGTAGGTCGCCTCAACACCACGATTCAAGCCGCTAATGACCCCTACCGTTGCCGAGTTGCGCAAAGAAAAGGAAATCGGCGTACCCAAGGCGATCACCGTTTCACCAACAGAGGTTTGTGAAGCTTTGGCGAAGCTCGCCGGTTGGAGTGATTTGGCATTGATTTTGATTAGTGCCAGATCACTGAGTGCATCACTGTATGTTTTCGTAATTTTGTATGTATTGCCATCCGTCGTTACGACCACGGGGTTTGTTAATCCATCCACCACATGGGCATTCGTTACAATCCATCCATTGGACCGGATAATGACACCTGTACCATGTGCAAGATTATAGCGGTTGTCTGAAGATGCACCTTCCTGCACTTCGGTAGATTTCCCAATAATGCCTACGACCGAAGGAGATACCTTTTCGATCACTTTGGGGATGGCTTCACTTCCCTTGTACGTGAATGTTCCAGATTTGGCATCATATTGTCCACTTCCACCAACTGCCTTGAGCAGATCCTTGGTGTTCACATAGACTTGACCGTCTACCACTTTCGCTTGCATTGCCGCTTTGGATTCAGCCGCACCGGCCGTTGCCGCTACACTAATTGTGAGTACAGCAGCCATCAGTATGGCTATCCCCTTTTTACCCAACACGCTCATATTCTCACCTGACCCTCTCTATACATCCTTCTTGCGCGACTCGACATCGGATTCATCGCTGAATCTATTCTCTCTTTCTCTCATCTGCAATTCCGGTATCCCTCAATGTATCATACAGAATCTGGATATACAATTGTTTTAAGTCCTATTTTAGTAGAGAAGATAGAATCTTGATCAACAGCTCGATATAAACGAAAAAAACACCCTCCATGTCTCCCGTGGAAAGTGTTCCTTCATACTTCTTTTGGCTTATATTCCATTCACTTCAGTGGCCTTACTACTGACCAAACCAACCCGTTATCATCGCATAGTCCGTCATCAGAAATACAAGCAGGCTGACTACTGCAAATCCAATGGCAAACAGATTCTTCTTGGGTGCCCGAAGAAGCCGAACGACTCCGATGAAAATCAGGATCGTAAATAAGATGACAAAAATATCAAATGCATTAAAATTCGATGTACTCGCCGTGGCAGCTTCTGCAAACAGCATGGATAGACAGACCTCCTTACCATAGTTGAACAGCTAACGCATACCCTAATATCTTCCTCTATGTTATCTGTACCCTGCTTGTAATGCAAGCCCTATCATCCATAAAAATGAAAAAAAGCCAATTTGGCCGAATATTCCTGTAATGCTCGTCACAATGCATATGTAAACACTTTCACGAAATAACCTTAGTTCGAAGAAAACTGTGCATCATTCAAAATGAAAAACCCTTCTTCCCGGAAGCAGAACACATCAGATCGTAATCCAACGTCTCACCTTTTCGAAAAGAAGGGCTAATACTGGCATTCATATTAATATAACTACTGGTTAGAGGATCTTAGTCCACCAATTGCAGTGCTTTGCTTCGCTCGGTATCCCGTTCCAGAACCGGCTTCAAGTACTTGCCCGTATAGGAAGCTTCCACTTTAATGATGTCCTCAGGGGTTCCCGTTGCAACAATGGTTCCTCCACCGCTACCGCCTTCCGGACCCAGATCAACAACATAGTCAGCTGTTTTGATTACATCCAGGTTATGCTCAATCACCAAGACTGATTCACCTGAATCAACGAGACGGTGCAATACGTTCAGCAAACGATCGATATCATCGACATGCAAACCGGTCGTCGGTTCATCGAGGATGTAGATGGTTTTCCCCGTACTGCGGCGATACAGCTCGGAAGCGAGCTTCACACGCTGGGCTTCACCACCAGACAAGGTCGTTGCAGGTTGTCCCAGGTTGATATAACCCAGGCCCACATCCATCAGTGTCTGCATTTTACGATGGATCTTCGGAATGTTCTCGAAGAATTGGGTTGCATCTTCCACCGTCATTTCCAGCACATCGGAAATATTTCTATTTTTATATTTCACTTCAAGCGTTTCCCGATTGTATCGTTTGCCTTTGCAGACTTCACAAGGAACATAAACGTCCGGCAAGAAGTGCATCTCGATTTTGATAATACCGTCTCCACGGCAGGCTTCACAACGTCCACCTTTGATATTGAAGCTGAATCGGCCTTTCTTGTATCCACGTACCTTGGCTTCGTTCGTCTGGGCAAACAGATCCCGGATATCATCAAAGACTCCAGTATACGTAGCCGGGTTGGAACGTGGTGTCCGCCCGATTGGCGATTGGTCGATATCAATGACTTTATCAATATGTTCGAGACCACGAATTTCTTTATGCTGACCCGGACGTACCCGAGCACGGTTCAGATCACGTGCCAGCGTTTTGTAGAGGATCTCATTGATCAATGTGGATTTACCTGAGCCAGACACACCCGTTACCGCAGTAAATACACCTACTGGAATCTTCACGTTCAGATTCTTAAGGTTATTTTCTTTGGCTCCGCGCACTTCCAGCCAGCGGTCTCCTACACTACGGCGTTCTGTACGAATCGGAATGAATTTGCGTCCACTCAGATATTGACCGGTCAAGGAATTCTCATCGTTCATGATCTCCTCCGGTGTACCCTGTGACATGATGGTACCTCCGTGGATACCTGCACCTGGGCCAATATCAATAATATAGTCGGCAGCCATCATCGTATCCTCATCATGTTCTACCACGATCAACGTGTTACCAATGTCGCGCATATGCGCAAGCGTTGAGATCAGACGGTCATTATCCCGTTGATGCAGACCGATACTCGGCTCATCCAGAATATACAGTACACCCATCAGGCTGGAACCGATCTGTGTAGCCAGTCTGATCCGTTGAGCTTCCCCACCGGACAAGGTTCCGGCAGCACGACTCAGCGTAAGGTAATCCAGACCAACATTCACCAGGAAGCCAAGACGGCTGTTGATTTCTTTCAAAATCAGTTTGGCAATCGTCTGCTCCTTCTCCGTCAATTCCAATGTATCGAAGAATCGGCCTGCCTCACCAATGGACAAACTAGTCACATAGGCCATGTTGTGATCATTAATCGTAACCGCAAGACTCTCGCGTTTCAGACGTTGGCCTTTACACGTACCACAAGGCTTCGCACTCATGTAACCCTCAATAAATTCACGGATACCTTCAGATGCTGTATCACGGTAACGACGCTCCAGATTGTTCACGATACCTTCAAAGGTAACCAGCGCTTCCTTCCGTTGTCCAAAATCATTCTCATAGCGGAAACGGATTTTCTCCGTACCTGTACCCTGCAACAACTTGTTCATCTGTTCAGCAGGCAGATCTTCGACAGGTACATTTTGCGGAATGTTGAAGTGCTCACATACTGACTTCAGGAACTGCGGATAATAAGTGGATGTGCCACCTGTCCAGGCATCAAAAGCACCATCTTCAATCGTCTTGCTGCGATCCGGTACAAGCAGATCAGGGTCAACGATCATTTTGACACCTAACCCGTCACAATCCGGGCAAGCCCCGAAAGGACTGTTGAATGAGAACATCCGCGGCGCAAGTTCTTCAATACTGAATCCGCACACCGGGCAGGCAAAGTTGGAGCTAAAACGCAGCTCTTCTTCACCCATAATGTCCACGAGCAGTTGTCCACCAGACAGATTTAGTGCTGTTTCAATAGAGTCGGCCAGACGCGCCTGTACATCATCTTTAACAACAATCCGGTCAACGACGACTTCAATGGTATGCTTTTTATTTTTCTCCAATTGAATATCTTCTGACAGGTCACGCAGTTCTCCGTTCACCCGTACACGGACAAAGCCCTGCTTGGACACATCAGCAAACACACTTTTGTGCTCACCCTTACGACCAGAGATAATGGGTGCCAAAATTTGTAGCCGGGTACGCTCCGGGTATTGCATAATACGGTCAACCATTTGTTCTACGGTCTGGGAACTGATTTCCACCCCATGGTCCGGACAATGTGGATGGCCCACTCGTGCAAATAATAGACGCAGATAATCATAGATTTCGGTCACAGTTCCAACCGTGGAACGTGGGTTACGGCTTGTTGTTTTCTGATCTATTGAAATGGCAGGAGATAATCCTTCGATCGAATCCACATCGGGTTTCTCCATCTGTCCAAGAAACTGCCTTGCGTAAGCTGACAATGATTCTACATACCGGCGCTGTCCTTCGGCATAGATCGTGTCAAAAGCCAGCGAGGACTTGCCTGAGCCACTCAGACCGGTCAATACAACAAAGCGGTCACGCGGAATGGTAATGTCGATATTTTTCAGGTTATGCGCTCGTGCGCCTTTAATGACAATGTTATCGCTCGCCAATAGTATTCATCCTCTCAAATTTACTAATCCAACCTTTTAAAAGGCTTTTCGATCCCTCCCAAACCCTCCCTTCCAAGGGAGGGCCCCAGAGGGCGCAGCCCTCTGGACACCCGAAACAAGCGGTGCAGCGGTGAGGGGTCGGGTCTTGCTATGTGAAGGGTTGCCGTGTGCCCGCGGTTTCTGATAAGGTTCCGGCCTATTGCCGGAACTTATCAGACCGCTCTACTGCGAGGGGACGCTCTCCGCTTCGCCTTGATCGCGTCAGGTCGCCATTGCCTCCGGCTCGGCTCCAAGTTCAACACCGGAACGCTCTCGGCTTCGCCACGTTCGCGTCAGGTCGCCATTGCCTCCGGCTCGGCTCCAAGTTCAACACCGGAACGCTCTCGGCTTCGCCACGTTCGCGACAAGTCGCCACTGCCTTCGGCTCGGCTCCAAGGTCAACACCGGGACGCTCTCGGCTTCGCCACGTTCGCGGCAAGTCGCCATTGCCTTTGGCTCGGCTCCATGTTCAACACCATGGTGCCTCTTAGCTCTCAGGGGGACACAACTCCCAATTGCTTTCCTATAAACCTTTTAACCAATTTCAACATTTCTATCAGTATAGACCCGAATTCAAGATTTCAACATCTCTTATTATCGGTAGATATCAACGATTTCCTTACTCAACAAGAGAACGGCCAATTGGCCGTTCTCTTGTTACAGATCCATCTTTACTGGAGCATATGAATGAGCAGTATCTTATTCAGCGCGAAGTTCCAGCAACGCATCACGAAGCTCGGCAGCACGCTCAAACTGCAGGTTTTTGGCTGCATCTTTCATCTCTACCTCTAGGCGCTGAATAAGCGCCTGGCGATCTTTCTTCGACATCTTCTCGGCTGCGCCTGTGAGATAGTCTTTCTTGGATTCGGCAACTTTGGTTGCCTCAATCACATCACGCACTTTTTTGCGAATCGTCTGTGGTGTAATGCCATGCTTCTCGTTGTACTCGATCTGAATGGCACGACGACGTTCGGTCTCCTTTATCGCCTTATCCATGGAATCCGTCACTTTATCACCGTATAGAATAACGCGACCCTCGCTGTTCCGCGCCGCACGACCAATCGTTTGGATCAGTGAGCGTTCGGAACGCAGGAATCCTTCCTTATCGGCATCCAATATGGCTACCAAGGATACTTCAGGCAGATCAAGACCTTCCCGCAGCAAGTTGATTCCGATCAGGACATGGAAAACGCCCAACCTTAAATCACGTAAAATCGCCATCCGTTCCAATGTTTTGATCTCGGAGTGCAGATAACGAACCTTGATTCCAACTTCCTTCAGATAATCTGTTAAGTCCTCGGACATCTTCTTCGTTAATGTTGTAATCAACACACGCTCGTCTTTGGCAATCCGGTCATTAATCTCACCGATCAAGTCATCAATCTGCCCCTTGGTTGGACGCAGTTCAATGATTGGATCAAGCAGTCCAGTTGGACGGATAATCTGTTGCACCATCGTATCGGTATGCTCAATCTCATACGGGCCCGGTGTGGCCGATACATAGATAATCTGATCCATCTTGCCTTCGAACTCTTCGAATTTGAGCGGACGATTATCCAGCGCTGACGGCAGGCGGAAACCATGTTCAACCAATACTGTCTTCCGCGCTTGGTCACCATTATACATCGCACGGATCTGTGGCAGAGTCACGTGAGACTCATCGACCACGATCAACATGTCATCTGGGAAGTAGTCCATCAGTGTGTACGGAGTATCGCCGCGTTCACGGAAAGTCAATGGACCGGAATAGTTCTCAATCCCCGAACAGAATCCGACTTCCTTCATCATCTCGATATCATACCGTGTGCGCTGCTCCAGTCGCTGAGCCTCCAGCAGTTTTCCCTGTTCACGCAACACTTCTAGACGCTCCTCCAGTTCACGCTCAATGTTCACCAGCGCAACCTTCATCGTCTCTTCTTGCGTTACGAAGTGAGACGCCGGGAAGATGGCAATATGTTCACGTTCGCCAATCAGTTCTCCGGTTAACACATCAATCTCCGTAATTTTCTCGATCTCATCACCGAACAATTCAACCCGAATTGCATGTTCACCCTTGGAGGCAGGGAAAATCTCAACAACATCCCCACGAACACGGAACGTACCCCGTACAAAGTTAATATCGTTCCGCTGATACTGGATCTCTACCAGACGAGACAAAATCTGATTCCGCGGTTTCTCCATACCTACCCGAAGTGATAGCAACATGCTTGAATACGAGTGTGGTGAACCCAAACCATAGATGCAAGAAACACTCGCTACAATGATGACGTCCCTGCGCTCAAACAACGAACTTGTCGCTGCGTGCCGCAGTTTGTCGATCTCTTCATTAATACTTGAATCCTTCTCGATATACGTATCGGAGGACGGGATATATGCTTCTGGCTGAAAATAATCGTAATAACTGACGAAATACTCAACCATGTTATTAGGGAAAAAATCTTTGAACTCACTTGCAAGCTGCGCCGCCAACGTCTTGTTGTGTGCAATAATCAGCGTAGGACGTTGCAGTTGGGCTATTGTCTGGGCTATCGTAAACGTCTTACCCGTACCCGTTGCACCCAGCAGTGTCTGGTACCTCTTCCCCTCCTGAACACCCTTCACCAATTCTTTAATGGCAGCAGGTTGATCACCTTGGGGAGAAAACTCTGACTCGATTTCGAACGTTTTGTCGCTCATTATAATATCGCTCATTGCCGTATCTCACCCTATCGTCTAAAATAATAGTCACTATATATTGTCGAAGTTCCCCGAATTTTCATATGGGAAAACTTATAGTAATAGGAATATTTGTTCCCTTTTAATTATACCTCGTTCGTTTTAGTGATGCAAACGTGAAATGAAGATAGGAGTGGGTTAATTTATGGATATTGCGACACTTATCGGTATTATTGCCGGAATTGCCGCAGTCATTAGCGGTTTTTTGTGGGAAGGCGGCCAGTTGTCCGGTCTCCTGCAAAAAACGGCTGCTTTAATTGTATTCGGTGGAACGATTGCTGCTGTGGTTGCCAGTTTCCCGGCGCATCGTCTACGTACGATTCCAGCTGCTCTGCGTATGGCTTTTGGACGTCACAATAATGAATCAGGCTTGTGGGTTGAAGAATTGGTCGAGATGTCTTCGATCGCACGCCGCTCAGGTGTGCTTGCATTGGAACGCAAGGTTATGGATCACCCGCATCCATTTTTGCAAGACGGTATTCAGATGGTTGTCGATGGTACAGATCAGGATGTGGTTCGCCAGATCCTTGAGATGGAGATTGACTCTATTGAACAAAAACATGAGGGCTACGCCAAAATTTTTGAATCTGCTGGTGGTTACGCCCCAACCATGGGAATCATCGGAACCGTGATGGGACTCATTCAGGTCCTTGGCAGTTTGACCGATCCTACCGGACTCGGACCTGCCATTGCTGTTGCCTTTACCGCAACCCTGTACGGGGTCGCCAGTGCCAATCTTATCTTTTTGCCCATTGCCTCCAAAATCAAATCCAGAGGTGCTGACGAAGTGCAGACCATGGAAATGCTTCTTGAGGGTGTACTTGCCATTCAGAACGGTGAGAATCCCCAGCTTGTACGCAAAAGACTGGAGTCCTTCACACTTACGCATCGTCAGTCTATACGCCCCCTAGCAAAGGAGGGATTGGATGAGTCGGCGCAGTAAACGGCGCGGAAAACGTGAAACTATCGATCATCGGGATCGCTGGATGATTACTTATGCTGATCTCATAACGCTGCTTCTGATCTTTTTTGTCATCATGTACGCCATGAGCAATCTGGATTCCGGTAAATATGACGTCGTTACGCAATCGTTACAAAATACATTCAATGCGTCCGACTCTGTCCTTGAGCTTGGTGAGGGACTCGGTGAGAAACCCGGACAGACAATTACAGAGACTCCACCATCCGGAATTCAAGGTGAAGATTCTTCAAAAGGTGAAGGAAACCCTTCTGACTCCGGGACTGTAACGCCAGATGATGATGACAAGCCCCTCACAGAACGGGAAGAACAATTCAGATCACAGGAGCAGGAATTGCAAAATCTGTTCAATGTGATTACCCAATATATCGAGGATAATAAACTGGAAAATCAGATTTTTGTTGCGGATAAGCCACAGGGCCTATCCATTACACTTAGTGACCGCTTCCTGTTTGATCAGGGACAGGCCGCTCTGAAGGACGGTGCAGCACCAACACTCAGTAAGCTTGCCAGCTTGTTCCGTGATCTAAATACCGTTGTCAGCATTGAGGGTCATACCGATAACGTTCCTGTCGGAGCAAACTCCGCCTATACCGATAACTGGCAGCTTTCCGGGGAACGTGCACTGTCTGTTTTACGATTTTTCCTGGATACAGAGAAACTTAACCCGGACAGCTTCCAGTATGCTGGATATGCGGATACTCGCCCAACGGGTGACAACACCACAGCGGCCGGAAGACAAAAGAACCGTCGGGTCGAAATAACTGTCTTGCGTCAACTCCAACCTTAATCTTCACTTCTTAAAATGGTCTAATGTTATCTCATCTTTTATAACTATCGAAAAAGCACGATCTCTGTTCCTCTTCGAACAAGACCGTGCTTTTCGTTATGATGTTACACTTCTCACCATAATCGGTGACTGTTTTCAATCTCATCCAACGTCACTTTCAATTTTTCTGCTTCCTTCTTAATTTCACGATCTTCTTGCTGTTTTAACTTCTCTTCAAACTTCAACATGGCATCTAAGATTACCAAACGTTGCTCTGCCAGAGATTCTTCGTATAAGCGTTCTCCACGCGCCACTAAATGCCGGTTTTCCATCCGCTCACGAGGATGTATTTTGATAGACTCCAACTCTTTGAAACGTTGGGCAATCTCTTCGTGGGACAAACCGCTTTCTTTCTCTTCTATGATCGCCACTTTCTTTTCACCCGTATCCACGGAAGACACTTCCACTTCCAAGATGCCATTAATATCGTAAGTAAAGCGAACATCTATAGCCTGTTCCCCCTCCGGTGCAGGTGGTACATTAATCGTCAGTTCACCAAGTTTAATATTGTTTTCGACCAGGCGACTTTCGCCTTGATACACATCAGCTGTAATTTTAGTTTGATTGTCCCTTAATGTACAGTAACGTTGAACCCTGCTTACCGGAACAACCGTATTCCGTTCGATGATTGGGTCAAATATACCCGATTCATATCGACCTTCACCTAAAGGTTTCGAGATGGAAATCCCCAAAGTATATGGACATACATCTGTCAGAATAACTTCCTGCACATCCGCATGGCGAGCTTTCATAGCAGCTTGAATTCCCACGCCAATGGCGATGGCTTCATCCGGATGCAAGTAATTTGCTGGCAGTCTGCCAAATAATTTACCCGTAAACGAGTAGATTACAGGCATACGGGTTGCTCCTCCAACAAGAATAACGGCATCCAATTCATCGAGTTGCACGGCGGCATCACGGAGCGCACGTTCCACAGGCTTTTGCAACCTGGCAAGCAGCGGCTTCGCTAACTGTTCAAATTGGGTGCGATCAATGCTCACCTCTTTCACACCATCTTCAAGTGTCAAGGTTATCGTTCCTTCACGCCCTTCGCTCAATGCCTGCTTGCATAGCTCTGCCTGTTTCCAAAGCGCCATCTGTGTCTTGTCAGACAGATCATTCTGCTGAATTTGGTGATGATTCAAAAACCAATGCGTAATCAGTTCGGTAAAATCCTCCCCTCCCAGAAAGTTATCCCCTGCTACTGACTTCACTTCCATAATTCCGTCAAACAATTCCAGGATGGATACATCAAAGGTTCCACCTCCAAGGTCAAAAATGAGGAATTTTGTCTCTGGTTTCTGTTGATGCAGGCCATACGCAATCGCTGCGGCGGTTGGTTCACTGAGCAGTCGATCCACTTTAATTCCTGCCAGTTGTCCAGCACGTTTGGTCGATTTTCGCTGAGTATCATTGAAATATGCTGGCACACTGATAACAGCCTCTGTTACTTCAACACCTAAATAGGCTTCGGCATCCGCTTTCAAAGATTTCAAGACAAAGGAGGATAACTCTTCAGGCAAAAATTGATATGTACCCAAACTAAACGTTCTGTTTGTTCCCATGTATCTTTTAAATACAGATGCTGTTTTTTCTGGATGCGTGATTAATCGCTCTTTGGCAATCTCCCCTACTAAAATTTCCCCATTGTCGTCCACACTCACCACTGAAGGTGTCAAACGATTCCCAAGAGCATTCGGGATAATAACGGATTCCCCGTTGACCCAGCATGATACCAAACTATTTGTTGTTCCAAGATCTATTCCTATTATTGTCATAAAGCTTCTAACCTTCTTTCTGTTTAACATCTACACTTGCTATAGAAGAAACCACGCGCTGTTATGCGCCGACTGCAACATATCATACGTGACAGATCGTAACCTGTCTAGTTCAGCCCTACACGAATAATCTACCATAGATTTAAAGCAACAGAACATAGGTATAACTCCATACAACGAAGTACAAGTGTAGTGTATAAATTCAGTCAAATCATCTGTTTCACTGAGCCCTTAATATAAAAGAACCGAATGCCCCCTTATGCATTCGGCTTCTTCAAAATTAGTATTTACCTTATGCCTCTACTCCTGGCTGGCTAGGGCGCAGAATCGCAGAGCCTACGGTCAGCAAAATGGCAGCCATGCCAAATAAAATCAATAGTGGCAGTGTAATATCCGACAGTGTACCACCAGCAGAGATCGTCTCCACCGCCTGAATCGCCCATTTCTGCGGAACAAAGTTGGCGAGCTTTTGCATATAATCCGGCATCAACGAGATCGGCCAGAAACAACCACCTATCATGCAGGTTGGCATAATGACAAGTGAATTCAGCATGTTCGCATTTTTGGGATTACGGATTAATCCTGCCACGGTACTTGCGAGCCCCATGGAGACCAGCATAAATGCTGCCAAGATCAGGAAATGAATGCCAAAAGGAATACCAGCATCATAATGAATGAGCCCCCTGCTCACTCCCAAAACGATCACAATCTGAGTCATACCAATGACAAAGCTACCCAGGAAATTACCAAGCGCAATCTCATATGCACGGACGGGTGCCGTGTATACCCTGGCCATCGTTCGTTTCCTGCGATCTTCCATGATCACAGCCACTGCACTGGTCAGCAGCCCCATCATAAACATGATTGTAAATCCAGTCACATTGTTCAAGCCTGGCTTGGGATAGATCTGCAGAGCGGTGACTTCACCAGCAACCTGATGCTTTCCTATCTCCTGTAAAAGCTTTTCAAACGACTTCTGTGTACTCTCTAGTATGTCAGTCTCACTTGAGACAGGGCTTGCGGCCAGCGTAATAGCTGAAGCAGATTGTTGCAATCCACTCGTCAAACCTTCAACAGCTGCTCGCAGTGTGTAGGAAGCTTCACTTATCCGCAGCTCCACCAGTTGAATTTCGGTTGACTTGCCTTGTAACAAATCTTCGGTATACCCCTCCGGAATAATGATGCCAGAACTTCCTTTTTGCTGAGCGATGGCTTCCTTCACTTCTGCTTCGTTTGTCATCGGCTTGAGCAGGTACTCCTCGTTGCCAGCAAGTTCTTGAATCATCCACGCTCCTGCTGCCCCTCCATCCTCATTGACATAGGGAATAACAGTACGTGCACTCTGCTCGCTTCCAAAGAGAGCAACCGCTCCTGTAACCACCAGGCAAGGCAGAAGCAGAAACGTAATAAAGCCCATTTTACGGCCAAGTGTACGTCTAATCATCAACCAGGCAATGTGTAGACTATTCATATCGGTATCCTGCCTTTCTATAAATCAATCCTGAGATCAACAGTAATACAGCGCATACCACGCCTAACATCAGAATGCTATATACAATCTCTCCTACAGGTGCATCCAGCATCATTCTCAGAAAACTCTGGAGCGCCCAGTGGTTAACCGTAAATTCACTAATCCGTTGTACAAAATCAATTGGAATGGGCATGAACCCACCGCTGATGAATGTCATTGCAACGATGATACCTTGGATGGTTGCGCTGGCCGATGCCGTGGTTTTGCATACCAATGCCACAATCACGCCAAGAGTCATGGATGCCAGTGTAATGAATACACAAGTCAGCACAATATACCAAGGATGGGTTCCCCAATCTACACCGTAGAACCAATACGTCATAAGGATAATCGTTGTTGCTTGTAAGAAAGCGAGGAGACTATTGCCTGCAATTTTGCCAGCGAAAATAACTCCATTGCCTATCGGCGCGGCCTGAAGGCGGATTAACGTTCGGTTATCCCGCTCTCCAAAAAGGCTGGTACTTGTAGTCATACCCGAGTACAACATGAACATTGCCAGCATGGATGCTGCATAGTATTGAGAGGCACTGTAGGCCGTACCTGTCTTTCCGGGATTGATGACAGTGATGTTGATGGAACTTGCCGCTCCAGACTCCGAAGAAGAGACCATGGCAGCAATTACTTCCGGACCTAGCACTTTGGTAATCGCCATCTGTCGGTTCCATTCATCCGTAAAACGTGTGAACAAGGTTTCACCCAAGGTATTGAGTGTGCTGTCCTTTCCACGTATCCACTGTAACCTGGCCTCTTTCCCCATCATCACGTTCTGCTCAAAATCCGAAGGAATCATTACAGCAAAGTCCAGCTTACCGGTACGCAGCGAATGGACAGCCTCTTCTTCTGTCTTGAATTCCTGCACTTTGACCATCTCAGCTACCGCCGGGGAATGAACGAATGTATCCAGTGCTTGATTAAGCGTATCTGACCCTCTGCCTGATTCCGAATTCAAATGGATGATTCCCACACGTACAGTATCTGGTATAACATCATCCGCCGTCCCCATCGTACTGGAAAGGGCCGTGCCCAATATAAAAATCAGTAACAACGGCAGAATGAAGAGGTTCAACACCACAGATCGAATCTTAAGAATACGCCTCAATTCAAAGATGCAAATATGCCATATATTCATCTCTTGTTCCCCCTAGTCCCGCAGCGTACGCCCGGTCAGATTGAGGAACAACGTTTCCAGGTCCGGCTCTTCGACCTTGAGCGACTGAATGGATATTTCATGTTTGCTGCAAATGAAGAGCAGATCCTGGAGATCCTGCTGTGCCGAAGGCAGCGTAATGGTCAGCGTATTCTCTGAAATTTCTACCATCTGCACGCGAGGGTGAAGTTTCAGTTCCTCCACAACGTCGGTACTAATACCGGAAGTGGAGAGCACTACTTTTTCCTCCGATGCTACCCGTTCTCTCAGCTCTGCTTCCGTGCCACAGGCAATGATTCGCCCCTGATCCATAATCGCAACCCGGTGACTAATCGCCGCCACTTCCTCCATGTAATGACTTGTATATATAATCGTTGAACCCATCTTGTTGAGTGTGCGTACCGATTCAAGGATATGATTCCGAGATTGTGGATCAATGCCAACTGTCGGCTCATCCATAATAATGAGATCCGGGCGATGTGTAATCGCACATGCGATGTTTAGCCTACGTTTCATACCACCAGAGAAGGTCGAGGGAGCATCCTTTGCTTTATCCTGTAACCCTACAAATTCAAGGGACTCCTGCACTCTTTCCTTAAGCAATTTTCCACGTAATCCATACAGGCGGGCGAAAAAAGTTACATTCTCGGCAGCCGTCATCGTTTCGTATAAAGCCAGATCCTGCGGAACCAGTCCAATTTTGCGTTTCACTTCAAGTGGCCGCTCCTTGACCGATATCCCATCTAATCTGATTTCACCCTGATCCATGTTCAGGAGCCCGGCAATCATGCTGATGGTGGTACTTTTTCCTGCTCCATTGGGACCGAGCAATCCAAAAATTTCGCCTTTGCCAACACTAAGGTTCAAATGATCCACGGACAGCTTACTCCCGTATCGTTTCACTACATGATGCACTTCAAGTATACCCATCCCTTTTACGCCCCTCTTCCGTTTCGGCTTTCGCCGCTGGATTTCATATCTGTATTGTAACGGATCGCACTCTTTAGCGAAGGTACGAAAAGTCATGAATCGAAGGTGACTTAAGTCATCTCCTGATTCGAATGCCGCTTATGGTATAATCAAGGGCGCATTACCGAGAGATTTTACTCCACTTTTTATATAAAGGATGTCAAAGCCCTATGCCGATGCGGTTTCTGCAATACGGATTAATTATCGTTCCAGCCGTGCTGTACATGTTGATGCTGCCCTTGGACAACGAAGCCGTCTACACCCTATATATCATCATCGCGCTTGGACTCTCCGTGTGGAAAGATTTCAACCGTTCAAGTACACAGCAATGGCTGTTGCTTCTGGCCGAAATACTCTGGAGCTGTTGGCTGATTGCTTCGTATGGACCAATCCTGCTATTCCTCTCTATATCCGTGCTCTACGTGTATATATACAGACTCGAGGGAAGCCGGAGATGGTTGATGTTTGCCATTCAGCTTGTCTCAAGCAATGTCGCTTTGGGATGGTATTATTCTGTGCCACTGGCACCGCAGCCAGGGTTAACCACACCAAATACAATCACCGCCACATTATTCACCGCAGAGGCAACAGCAATGGTTTTTGGCAACCTGCTTTTGCTCATCACAGCGGCTCTCTCTTGGCAGGGATCAAGAACGGCGAGCAGCCGCGGACAACTGGAACAAGTCTATGACGAGCTCCGCAGTAAACATTACGAGCTTCAAGAAGCACGTGCACAGCTCCTGTTATTTACAAAGCAACTTGAAGGAGTAGCTCAGGCAGAGGAACGCACACGTATCTCCAGACAGCTTCATGATGAGATCGGACATCGACTGATTCGCACCAAAATGATGTCGGAAGCCGCTCTGATGACTCTCCCCCGAGATCGGGAAAAAGGAACGGAAATGGTGAGACAGATTCGTGATCAATTGGCCACCAGTATGGATGATATGCGAAGTACACTTCACAAATTGCGACCGGATTCCTATGGTTCCACTGCCTACGCACTCGATCGTCTTCTTGAGGAAGTGGGCAGAGATACCGGGGTGAAGACACAATATGAAGTTCAGGGCCCATCCCATGTGCTGTACCCCAGCATACAAATCGTTTTATACAAAAATGCCAAAGAAGCCGTAACGAATGCACTACGGCACGGAAATGCCTCTTCAATCACAGTGGAGTTGGTATTCAGGGATCAGGAAGTCTGTATGAGCGTAAGTAATGATGGCAAAATTAATCCGCATTCGTCTAAAGGAAGTGGCATAGGACAGGAAAGCATGCGTCTACGTACACAAATGGTGGGAGGAACCTTGGAGATCCAATCGGCTTATCCATATACCGTGATTACAAGCATTCCAATAACGAACCAGATAGATCTACTCTGAATAAAGGAAGTGAATGTTCTCATGTCCGAACAGAATGATGTGAAGAACAAGAATAATGCAGCCCAGTCCCCACTTATTCGGCTGATTCTCGCTGACGATGACTACTTCATTCGCGAAAGCCTTAAAGTGTTGCTTGAACTGGACTCCGGCATTTGCGTTACAGGCACAGCCTCAAATGGACAGGAAGCTCTGGCATTACTTGAAGCAGGGACACCTGCGGACGTGGTCTTGATGGATATTCGGATGCCCGAATGCGACGGAGTCGAAGGTACCGGGCTTATCAAGGTACGTTTTCCTGAAATTCAGGTGCTCATGCTGACTACGTTTGACGATGACGAGTACATCATTCAGGCATTACAGAATGGAGCAAGCGGTTATTTGCTCAAAAATGTACCACCTGAGCGGATCATTCAAGGTATCAAGACCGTACATAATGGCGATATGTTAATCCATCCGGATATTGCCCGCAAGCTAACAGGCCTGCTTCGTCCTGCTGCGATTCCCCCGACACAGCATTCAATCGAATCCTATGGACTGACTCGTATGGAGCTGGCGGTTTCCGAAGCCATATCAGAGGGGTTATCCAATAAGGAAATTGCCGCTAAACTGTTCCTCAGTGAAGGCACGGTCAAAAACTATGTCACGGATATTCTCGGTAAGCTGAGTTTACGTGATCGGACCCAAATCGCCATCTTTATGTTGAAAAAATAACAAAAAGGTATTTCCCTCGCCTGCGACGGCGCTCGGAAATACCTTTTTCATTGCTTGATGTATGCAACACACTTCATCACGTATGCTAGTTACATCTCCACGGACCCTTTATCACTGGCCACAGGCGCTGGCGGTAATGCCAAGGGAGCTTCGTCCCTGTGTGGTTTTTTCAGACGAGCAAGCAATTTGAGGTTGATGATATGGAACAGCGTCAGTGGACGTAATCGAATCGCCCAGACCTCGTGATTATCCGGTGCCATAATGACCCCAAGCTGATGATGTTCCCCTTCATAGATTGCTCGCTGCATGAACTTGCTTTCTCCCTGGTGATTTCGTACCTCGAGCTTGCAAAAAGCCGGGTTCATCCGCAGGGCACGATGCAACTCTTCCGGTGAATGAACCAACTTACCATTCACCTTGTACAATGTCTCTCCTGCTTCAATCCCCAAATCTGCAGCAGGACTCTCCGGTATAACGGCCAATACCTTCAACCCATGCTGCGGATGGACAAATACCGGACTGCGGTTTTGCTCTTCAAACGCGCTGTACCATACCATGAATTCATGTCCAATAAATGCAATCAGTGCAGCAACCACCATGAGTGGAGACCACCATGCAGCAAGTAAACTGAACACGAGCAAAGTTGCCCCATACATCATCAATCGCTTGGATGAGATCTGCACCTTTTGTCCCGGAAGCATACTCTGCGTTATCTCACCAAATCCGAGCATAATCGGCAACGCAACCAGCATGTAACTATGACCTGAATTCATCAGTGGATTCCAAGCCAGTTCCGCGCCACTACCTGTGACTGGGACAAGAATCAGTAGGGGAATGGCCCAGAACTGTTGCAGTTGATATCCACCAACCAGCTTCCCTCGTTTTCCCTCGAAGAGAAGCGGTGATGCCATGGATACCCCCTGCATGCGTACCAACAGGGCTTCACCCATATGTAGAAGGGCCGCCAAGACAAGCAGTGCAGGCATATCCAGGGAACGTAGCGTCTCCGTTATACTCCCTATCCAACCTGATGGTTGCCAGCCGGAAGCCAGATTCAAACCAAATTGCAGCACACCCAGTAACCCGGCTGCGTAGGCAAAACACAGATACCGGATACGAAACAAGGATAGAATTAACGTTGCAGCCCATATGCATATCAGGCTTCCCAGTGTAAGATGTGCACCGAGGAATAAGGACACAATCGAGACGATGGTACCAATGAGTATGCCTCCCAGTACGGCACGAATCGTCTGTGTTATCGAGCTTTGCAAACGAACGTGAAACAATTTACGCTCCTGCAGTAACTGACGATGATAGATGAGCGCAATCAGGATCACCGCAATATAATAAAACGGCTGAATAAACAACTGCAACACTGCTTCGCCTAATGTAGTTAACCACGGCCATACCCATTCCATTGTGGCTCTTCACCCCTCTCTTTCAGCCGGTTCAGAAAAAAAGAAGGCTGAAAATCAGCCTTCTTTATGGCTTCGACACAGCGGACGAAATATCCTTTGAGACATTTTCGATCGCGCGTTTCAGCTGTGCATCATATTGAGGATTGGCAATACGTTCAATCAGAGCCGCTTCCAGTGATTCAGCGGTTTTCTCGTCAATCTGGCCTGTAGCCTGAATGCCTTTTTGCTTCTGGAATGCCTTGACCGCTTCTTCTGTCTTCTGGTCGTAGTATCCATCCACACGATCCGGTTTGAAATCGAGTCCTCTCAGCATCGTCTGCGCACTTTTCACATCCGCGCTATTGCTGTCATATTTAAGTGGTAACTTCTCTTTATTAATCGGTGCCACCGAGAAATAGTCCGGCTGGTCAACCGCAATATCCGGTTTGATTCCTTTTTCATGAATCCAGTCCCCGTTCGGAGTGAGCCATTTGGCAATGGTGATCTTCAGCAAGCTGCCATCACCCATTTGCTTGTCATAACTCGTCTGTACGGTTCCTTTACCGAAGGAATTTTCACCAATCAACTTCGCACCTGCTGACTGTTGTAATGCACCGGCCAAAATCTCCGACGCACTGGCACTGCCTTTATTCATCAGGACTGTGACTGGATAAGCTTTAGCTGATCCATTGGATTTGCTTTGTTCCTTTTTGCCGTTCTTGTCTTCGACTTGCACAATAACCTTGCCTTTAGGAACAAACTGTTCAGCAATATCAATAACGACTTGCAATACACCGCCTGGATCATTCCGTACGTCGATGACCAGACCTTTCATGTTTTGCTTCTCAAGCTTCGCCAACTCTTCCTTGAAGCGATCGCCTGTATTCAAAGAGAATTGAGTAATGGCAATGACGCCAATTCCGCCATCCTCCATGTGAGCATATACGGTCTCCAGATCAATGTCATCCCGTACAATAACAAACTCAATCAGTTCGGTAGATCCGGCACGTTTGACCTGTACCTTCGCTTCACTGCCTTTAGGACCTCTGATTTTGTTGACAGCCTTGTTCAGTTCCAAACCTTGCAGCGATTCTCCGTTAACTGACATAATCATGTCTTTTGCACGAATACCCGCTTTTTCGGCAGGTGATCCTTTGATTGGGGAAACAACAACAACATTTCCATCCTGTGAGGATACCTCTGCGCCAATACCGGTAAATGAACCTTCGATCGACTCTTCAAACTGAGCAGCCGTTTCCTGCCCCATATAGTTGGAGTACGGATCACCAAGAGATTCCATCATGCCGTTGATCGCACCGTCAATCAATTTGGTCTGATCCACGTCTTTATAATAGTTGCTTGAGATCAAATCCATCGCGGTTTCAATCTTCTTCAAATCGCTCTTCTGCTGCGTACTGCCGGTTACACTGGCTAGCAGACCCTCACCAGTTGTGGTCTGGTTCGCTATTCCCGGATAAGTCATAAGTACCAGGGTTAGCAAACTACCACCCAGAAGACCCAAAATGACAAGCAGTAGCGCCGATCTTTTTTTCATCATCCGTTTGTCACCGCCTTTCGTTTTAAAGCGTGTCCGATTCCATTGTTTCTTGGACCCATTCCCTGAACATGCCAGCTTAGTATATGTCTAGCTTGTACGGAATATGTTTTTTCCATTCGGTTAATGGAGCAATAATTACAAATAGTTCATCGGATTTACCGCGGTACCGTTATCTCTTACTTCAAAGTGCAAGTGAGGTCCCGTGGAGTTTCCTGTATTTCCTGACTCAGCAATGGTATCCCCTTTGCTTACAGTGTCTCCCTTGCTGACTTTGAATCCACCCTCACGCAAGTGACCATATAAAGTCCATAGACCACCGCCATGGTCCACAATAACCGTATAACCATAACCACTATACCATTCAGCCATGATCACGATTCCGCCAGAGGCAGCGTGAACTGAAGTTCCCTGAGGAACAGCAAAATCGACACCGGCATGCATTTTACCCACTACACCCGTAATTGGATGGGTACGGGGACCAAATCCAGAAGAGATACGTCCTCCAGATACTGGTTTTGAGAAGATACCATTACCGGATGAATAGGTAACCTCACTGCTGCTATCCGAGCTGACTCTGGTTGGTGCCTTGGCTGCAGCTTTCGCCCGGGCAGCAGCTGCGGCTTTTGCTTTGGCCGCTGCGGCTGCCTGCTGTTCACGCAATTTATTTTTCTCTTGAAGAAGGGCCGAACGTTTGCTGGCAATCTGCATCAATACGTCTTCCTGCTCTTGTGTCAACTCTTCTGATTCTTCAATTTTAGCATCATATGAAGCGAGAAGCACTTGCTTTTCCGCTTCTTTTTCATTCAATTGGGACTTGCGCTGTTTCTTCTGTGCATATAGGCTCTTGGCTTCCGCATATTGCACATCCAATTCTGCCTTTTTGTCCACGACAAGTTGCTTGTCCGCTTTGTGCTCATCCAGCAGATGCTGATCCTGATCCACGATCGTTTTGAGTGAATCCGCACGGGTCAAAAAGTCAGTGAAGCTGGTGGAGGACAACAATACATCCAGATAGGATACAGCACCGTCTGTATACATCAGGCGTACACGTGACTCCAACAATTTTTCCCTTGCAACGATGCGTTCTTCGGCCGCTTGCAGATCTTTCTTCGTTGTACGGAGATCTTCCTCCGTGTTCTCGATTTGCAAGGATACACTAGCCAGTTCATCACTAACGACATTGATCTGTTCCATGACAACCTTCAGATAAGCGTTGGTTTTGTTCTTGTAATGCTGCGCTTCCTTTTTGTTGGAAGCCGCTTTTTTTTGCTCCTGCTTGGCAGAAGCCGCCTTGCTCTCCAGTTGCTGAATCTGTTGGTCAATATCGCTGATGCTACTCTTGGCATATCCGTCAGAAGGTTGAAGCGTCAAACTGGCCAATAACGTAAAGGCCAGCAGCGAAGCAGTTTTTTTCAAAATGATGATCCCCCATCCTATGATTTCACAAGAAAGCAACCTGCACAGGTGGTGAACAGCATGTTCTTTGCTTTCTTCAATCTTAAAGACTCCGTCTTTCCTACATATCGTCAAACAGCGTCCATTAATGAACCTGCTTTACCATTCTTTTCGACATATTCTGCAATTTGATCGTTTGAAAACAAAATTTAAACGTTAAGTGATTTTCGAATGGACAGTGTACTTCCCAAAATACCTACCAGCACACCGAGTCCGATCAACAGCGTTCCAAACAGCAACCAGATTTCGCTGAGCGGAATCAAGTTAAGCATCTGCATGAACACATCCTGACCAATCGTGGCCATCAACTGGCTGTATCCGACGAACAGTACCCCAACCGTAATCACAGAGCCAATAAATCCAATGAGTGCACCTTCAATAAAGAAAGGCCAACGAATAAAGGTGTTGGTTGCGCCAACCAGCTTCATAATTCCGATCTCCCGGCGACGGGCCAGAATCGTTACGCGAATCGTATTCGAGATCAGGAACATGGACATGAGACCCAGTCCCCCAACAAAAATAAATCCGATGTTACGAACAAGCTTCGTAAATTTGAACAACACTTCCACCGTTTCCTTGCCGTAATTCACTTTCATGATTGGCTTCTCCGGGTGTTTTTCGTTCAAAGCTTCGATTTTTTGCGCCACAAAAGTGACGGTTTCCGGTTCAATGACCTCAACTTCAATGGTCTCCGGCAGTGGGTTGTTGTCCACATCGAAACCGCTAAGCACGTTATCTGCACTCTCTCCAAGACGCTCACGGAACTCTTTGAGTCCTTCTTCCTTGGAAACAAAACGAATCTCACTTACTTCAGGCATCGCGCTGATTTCTTGTTCCAATGTGTTGCGCAGGTTCTCGTCCACATTCAGTTCGAGAAACGTGCTGATCTCCACCTGGCTATCCACTTGATTCGCCATGGAGTTCACATTAAGCACCAGCAGCATAAACACACCAAGAATCAATAGCGACACAATAATGGACATGATGGAGGCCACAGACATCCAGCCGTTGCGGAATACGTTTTTGAATCCCTCCCGCAGATGGCGCAAGAGAGTACTAAAATTCATAACCGTATTCCCCTCTCATCTGATCCCGTACAATCTGTCCACGTTCAATGGCGATAACCCGTTTACGCATCGTATTCACGATATCTTTGTTGTGGGTTGCCATAACAATGGTTGTTCCCCGGAAATTAATCTCATCCAGCAGTTGCATAATGCCCCATGACGTCTCCGGATCGAGGTTACCTGTAGGCTCATCCGCGATAATAACCGATGGGTTATTCACGATAGCCCGCGCAATGGCAATACGTTGCTGTTCCCCGCCTGAGAGCTGTGAAGGTTCACGATTCGCCTTACTGCGCAGCCCCACCAAGTCGAGTACTTCCATGACCCGTTTCTTGATGTGCCGCTTAGGCGCCTCAATGACTTCCATGGCAAATGCCACATTCTCAAAAGCCGTCATTCTCGGCAACAGACGGAAGTCTTGGAACACAACGCCGATGTTGCGGCGCACATAAGGAATCTTTCTTGGCTTCAACTTACCAATATTAAATCCGTTAATGGATATTTGTCCTTTGGTCGGAACTTCTTCTCTGTACATCAATTTCATAAATGTCGATTTGCCTGCGCCGGACGGACCGACGATATAGACAAATTCATTGCGGTCGATCTTCACCGACACCCCTTGTAATGCGTGGGTCCCATTGGCGTAGGTCTTCCACACGTCCTGCATTTCTATCACATCATCACTTCCTGCTCACATAGTTAGCCATTATCATTTCGACACAATCCCGGCATTTCCTTTAAAAAGACCTGAATTTCATCAGGAAAAAATCCACTTCGTTCCTGTTTCGATGGTGAAGCATGGATTCATATGAAGTTTATTGTAACAAATTTGTTACCTATTGAGTACCCGAAAGTTTTCCTGCATTGGATCATATATATAGAAAGTGTTACAAAGTCGGGAACAACAGAAGTATAAAGGAGCGTACGGTTATGAAAAAAATACATTTAACGGTCATTGTTCTATTCTCCATCCTCTTGATCGGCTCCGCATCATATGGATTGCTGTATATGTATGTGAACCAGCCTGCGCTGCCCAAGAATGTGCATGTTGGCGGCATGCTGGTGGAAGGCAATCGTAAGAACGTATTGCATGAATTGAACGAACAGATCCAAAAGCTGGAGGACTGGCCTGTCACCTTTGAAGTGGCTGAACCCGATCCCCAGACGATGACGTATACCGCAGATCAGGTGGGGGTGAGCTACAACGTTAAAAGTGTGGAATCCGCCATACAGCAGCTGGAGGAAGGTAACCTGTGGGAACGTGCTTATGCACGTTATCATTTTCCGAAAGAGTTCTCCCTTAATATGAGTTACGACTTAGAACCACTTAAAGAACATCTAAGCCCTGCTTGGGAAAAAGAAACCTTCGGTACACCCGCGAACGCTGTTCGGCGCATAACCGCAAGTGACAAAGTGCAGTATATCCCGGAAAAAGGTGTCCGCCGGATTGATTGGAAAACACTCGCAAGTCTCATTCAAACGAAGTTGCACAGGGATTTCAGTGTACTGAGCCCGAATGAGAAACCCGCCCCATTGCTAATCCAGGTACCACTGTATACGCTGAAGCCTGAAGTAACCCTTGATTCGCTACGCCAGGAAGGCATTGATCGAAAGATCATCCAGTTCTCCACAGGTCTGGGCAATAGTAGTGAAGGCCGGATACATAATGTCAGCGCAGCGGCGGAAGCGATTAACGGCATGATTCTGCCACCGAATGCCACATTCGATTATGAGAAAGTCATCCGTAAGGCCGAAAAAGATTATGGCTTTCGTGAGGCCCCAGTCATTGTCAATGGAAGACTAACCCCCGGCATTGGCGGGGGAATCTGCCAGGTATCAAGTACAGTGTATAACGCAGCGCTATTGACGGGTCTTGATATTATTGAGCGTCGCAACCACTCCCTGCCGGTCAAATATTTGCCGAAAGGACTGGATGCCACCTTTGCCTCTGGAGCCATTAACTTTCGCTTCAAGAACAACACCGGAAAATCCTTACTCATTCATGCAGAAGTGAAGAACCACCAATTGATGGTGAAATTTTTCGGCACATTCCCGGAGAACGTCAGCTATGCACTTGAATCTCGCACCATTGAAACATTAAGTGTTCCGGTGAAATATGTGTCCAGTGCGGTACTGCCTGATGGTGCTCAGCAGGTGCTGCAAGACGGACAGCCTGGTTATATTGTCGAGACGGTAAGAACCAAGAGGCTGGACGGCAAAGTGGTCGAATCCAAAACGATTACACGAGACACGTACAAAGCTCAGAATCGTCTGATTGCTCGCTCCGGTCATAGCAGCCTGCCTGATCCACAAGAACCTTCTGTTGTCGAGGATGGTATTAGCGATACGAAACAGCCTTAGGCCCTTTGTAAGCATCTGATCACTTGTACCAGCATAATAAAATGCACAGAGTTCAATCCGTAATTTAATCATTCACGGGTAAGCTAATCATACGAAAACAAAAAAAAGACACCCTTTCCGTTCCCTTTCGAGGATACGTGAGAAGTGTGTCTTTTCATTATTAACATAAGTTTTTCAAGTTTTAATAGACCACGATTAGCCCATATTCCATAACTTGTAGCTTACTGCATAACGGCTTAGTGACCACCTGTGTATTCGCCTTGCTCTTCGCCTACGACCATCTTCTCTTTTCCCATGAAGAAGGAAGCGACCAACGCGAGTGCAGCCGGAATCACAGCCCAGGCAAATAACTGCACGATGGAAGAAGATAGAGCATGTGTGATGGTATCCAGCACCTGAGGCGGAATCGCCTGTCTGAGTTCTGGTGAGAGTAGCGCATGCGGATCGGTTAGATCCACTCCCTGAGGCATGCCACCCGCTGAAGCACCACCTGTCTCCGCAGCTGAACCAGCGAGAGCATCATTCATTTTACGCGTAAATACCTGGCTCTGTACGATACCAAAGATCGTAATACCCATCGTCATGCCGAGGGACCGCAAAAAGTTAAGCGTGGAGCTTGCTGCTCCGCGTCTTTGCGGTTCAAATGCGTTCATGGCTGCATTGCTGAGTACCGAGAACGAAGCACCGACACCCAGACCAACCATCACCATGTAAATACGTATCGTCCAGAGAGAAGAACCCTCATCCAACGTAGTCAGCAATCCAAGTCCAATGACAAGTAAGGCCAACGTAGGAATCATGATATTACGATATTTGATTTTGGTCATCAACACCCCGCCCAGGGACGCCGTCACAACGGACCCGAGCATCATGGGCAGCAGCACAAGACCGGAGTTGGTCGCTTTGCCACCGAGTACGCCCTGTATGAAGATGGGAATGTACACGGATGCTGTAATGAACGCTGCACCACTGAACATACCAATAACGTTACTAGACCAGTAGACCCGGTTGCGGAACATGTTGAAGGAGATGATTGGTTCTTTGGCTTTTGTTTCTGCAAAAAGGAAGAGCAGCGCTAATGCTACAAAGCCGGCAAACAAGCCAAGAATCTGCCAGGAACCCCAGGCAAATGTTTTGCCGCCCAGTTCCAGACCAAAGATCAGGCACACAACAGCACCGATCAGCGTTACAGCACCCAGCCAGTCGATCTGTTGGGATTGATGCTGATGAGATTCCTTATAGAAGAACGCAATAAACACAAATGCAATCAAGCCTAGCGGCAGGTTGATATAGAATACCCATTCCCATGTCGCATACTGAGTAATATAAGCACCAAGCAGTGGCCCAAAGACGCTGGACAGACCGAAGACCGCTCCAAACAACCCACCCAATTTACCACGAGATTCTGGTGCTACGACATCAAACATGATCGTAAAGGCAATCGGCACCAAGGCACCCGCACCAATACCCTGAATCGCTCTGTACATCGTCAATTCCACAATAGACGTTGCCGTTCCGCACAGTGCTGAGCCAAGCATAAACACAATAATACCAAATACAAAAAACTTCTTCCGTCCATACATATCGGATAACTTACCGAAGATTGGCATCCCCGCCATCTCAGCCACCATGTACGCGGAGGTAACCCAGACGAACTTGTCGAGCCCACCCAGTTTCCCGACAATATCCCCCATAGCTGTTGCCACGATGGTATTATCCATCGAAGCCATTAGTATGCTGAGCAGTAACCCTGCCAGCACCAATCCAATACTGTTTTTACGTGCAACCATTGTACTCAATCTCTCCATTCACGCTCTATTCATATGACTGCATTAGTATATCCGAAAAGAAGTTTTCGTTAATCAGTCCTAGGACCGATTGCTTTGCAGCAAAACTTCCGATTGCGGATGAATTTGCAGAGATGAACGGTATTCCACTGTACCGATCCGGCAGCCAGGACCGATTTTTATTTTATCGCCGCGCACAATCTCGGCCTCCGTATTTTCTAATTCAATATTGTCACCTTCGATAATCTGTGCCTTGAGAATTGACTTATTTCCCGTAAACAAGTCATTCAACCGGCCACTCTTCACCGAGATGATGGAACCGCCCATTTCCTTGACCTCGGACGGACCCATGATTTTGAGTGTCATCTGTTCAGCGCTGAGCATCCCGGCTATTGTCAAGCGTCCGTTCAGCTTGATATTTTCAGCCTGACAATCCCCTGACAGATGAAGCTCACCGACCACTTTGATAAGCTCAGCTTTCGCATGCAGGCCAGATGCCTGAATCCCATCCTCACCATCGTTGCTTACAGCTCGCTCTGTCAAAGTAATGGTTCCGGTAATTTTAATCTCTGTGGATTCAAGCGATCCGTATATGACCGATGTACCCGTACATTTGAAGCGATCACAAGATAGATTGTCGTTGAAGGATGCGTCCCCTACGACCTTGATCTTGCCGTACACGCCCCCAGCAGAACTGCCATCACCAACGATGCTGATATCCATTTTTTTGTCCAAAGAACGCCCAGGATTGTTATTCATGTCGATCCCATCCCTTTCTCTCCATATCCAAAATTTAAATTCGCTGACTGCTGCCCACCTTAGCATCCTGGTCTACTTCAAGTTCACCTGAATACTCGACCAGCCTGATGTTACAGCCGCGACCGATAAAAATGTTACTCCCCCGAACAATATCAGCTTCGGTATCTTCCAGCACAATCTCATCGCCCTCAATTAAGGATGTCTTAAATGATGGAGTCCCGCCCAGGCCAATACTTTTCCAGAACCCGTTTTGTTGTTCCTTGCGACGAATATCAATGCGCTCTCCGCCAATCTCTTTAGCCGAAGAAGAGGTGTGAAGCCTGATCTCCACTGTTCCCGCATTCAGAAAGCCGCTGATCTTGATATTTCCCTGTACGTTCAGGGACTCACATTGCACATCACCTTCAATATCGATCACGCCGCCAATATCAATTCGTTCCCCATCCACTCGTCCCCGTACGGTGCATTTCCCGTTCACTTCGAGCTCAGGGCTATGAAGATCTCCGTTAATTGTTGTCATACCATCCACACGAACACGCGAACTGGTCAAGGGGCCGTTCAACGTACACATGCCGTTAATCGTCGCACTCTCGGAGCTTAAAGCGCCGTGCATCTTCAATGTTCCATTCACTTCCATAGAGGTACAGTCCAGATTACCGTTCACCTTAGCCATGCCATCAATCGATACACGGTGAAACTCCCCGCCTGCCGTTTGACTCATACCCGATACGTTTAGATCATTCATCTTATTCCGTTCTTCCATGGATAACCCTCTCCTTATCCCAATTTGAGTTTTAATTCTTCCATAAATGTTCCCATCGGCTGCCTAAGAACCACCTTCACACCATTGTCAAAATAAAACTCCGTTCCTGCTGTTACCAGCATGAATGAAGGAACACCCATCTTACGAATAAGCACCAGTTCGCTGGGTTTGCCTGTAAAACGATAATAATGTTCGGACATCACATCGATTAACAACGCACCCTCTTGCCGAGTAATATCTCCGCTCATTAACAGCTTATCAAGGACGTAGAGCATCATGATCTGCTCCAAAGCATATAGCGGTTGTTCCCGACCTGCTTCTTTCAACAGATCCAGCGAGACTTGTGAAACAATGTTTCGCTCTAACAGTTGTTGTGCAGACATCTCCACTTCACCCAACGTAGGTGAGAACACGTCAGCCAGCTCATCCAGCGATAATCCGTCTTTCATATTGAGAATCTTGTCAATGCGCAGTAAAATCTGTTGTTTGGGAAAAAAGGTCTCTTGACCGGTGTAGGACGACTTTCGAATAAACCATTCTTCCGGAATGAGATTTTTCCGCTTCCAGCGGTATAACTGGCCGTAGGAGATTCCTGTCAGGTCCAGCAGTTCTTTTTTGGAGATCAAATCATCCGTCATATATGGTCCCCCTTTATATTGAAATCAGTGTAACATAACATTGTTACGTTGTAAACAACGTCGTAACAATGTTGATCTTCCCTCCATTCCACTCATCTGGCTTAGCCTGTTGAAACCTTACAATTTAGAGATACTCCTGCATTTTTTTTAATGTGCATCTTGTTATTGCATTGCACGAGCAATGCGTATAACCTGTTAAATATGGACACTTAAAAGCTATTAGGGAGCAATCCCTGCTCATCCTCTCAAGTCAAAAACACGTGGTTAACGAACTTATGAAAGGGGTTTCTTATACTCATGGCACTTATTAAATGTGATTTTTACTCCGATACGCTTGGGCTGAGTACCAGCATGCATGTCATTCTGCCGCAACAAACCCACAATCAGATCGGTATGGAGAACGTGACTGGCAAAGGTCTTCACCCAACCCTGTACCTGTTACACGGTCTATCGGATGATGATTCCATCTGGCTGCGCCGCACATCGATTGAACGTTATGTAGCAAACCTTGGAATCGCCGTTGTTATGCCACAGGTACATCGCAGTTTCTATACAGATATGGTCGAAGGCGGAAAATACTGGACGTTTATCAGCGAAGAACTGCCCTCACTTGCTCGTTCTTTCTTCCCTCTGTCACCAAAGCGTGAGGATAACTTCGTTGCTGGATTATCCATGGGTGGTTATGGCGCGTTTAAGCTGGCCCTTCGTAAACCAGAGCAGTATGCGGCAGCTGCCAGTTTGTCTGGAGCACTCGATATGTCTGCACATATGGATAGAAACGCATCCTCAGCATTGCAACAGGCTGAGTTACAACGGATTTTCGGACCAGAGGTGGCAGGCACTGAGAATGATCTGATTCATCTGTTAAAAGAGAGCCAGCCTCAGCGGCCTCTGCTCTACCAATGTTGCGGAACGGAAGATTTTCTGTATGAGGATAATCAAACCTTCCGTCAAGCCTGTGAACAGACGGACTTCGAACTGACATACCAGGAAGAGCCTGGTGAACATGAGTGGGGCTACTGGGATGCCAAGATCCAAGATGTATTGAAATGGTTGCCTTTGCCCAAGCGCGATTAGTAGAGCATTAGTAGCCCATGAAGATAATGAAGACTGGCATTCCGATGACAAAACAACCTTCCGTTGCTATGGCGTTGGAATGATCCACATCATATCGCTGTAAAACACAAAAAAGCAGGCCGTTGAGAACAAAGTTCTCTGGCCTGCTTCTTTATTGTACTGTCATTTCTGTACAAATACCTATAGTAACCGTGATATTAACCGCGGTTCGTAATCCATTGCTCGGTAATCTCCAGTACCTTCTCACTGCGTGCGATGGCTTCGGCGACTTGACCCGAAGCTGTTCCGCCGTAAACATTACGAGCGTTCACAACAGCTTCCGGTTGCAGTACGTCATAGATGCGTTCATCGAACAGCGGTGAGAACTGCTTGAATTCATCGATCGTCAGATCCAGCAAATACTTGCTGTTCTGGATGCAGTACAGCACTGTTTTACCAATGACTTCATGCGCCTGACGGAAAGGCAAGCCTTCGCCTACGAGGAAATCGGCAATATCCGTAGCGTTCGAGAAATCCTGGTTGACCGCTTGACGCATACGATCCTTGTTCACGGTCATTGTCGCGATCATTGGAGCAAACAGTTGAAGTGCACCTTCCAGCGTCGCTACCGTATCGAACATGCCTTCTTTATCTTCCTGCATATCTTTGTTGTATGCCAGTGGAAGAGATTTCAAAACCGTCAGCAAACCAATCAGGTTGCCGTACACACGTCCTGTTTTACCACGAACCAGTTCAGGAACGTCCGGGTTTTTCTTCTGAGGCATAATGCTGCTGCCTGTGCAGAACGCATCGTCCAGTTCAACGAATCCAAACTCTGTGCTGCTCCACAATACCAGCTCTTCACTCAGACGGGACAAGTGAGTCATGATCAGCGAAGCTGCCGCCAGGAACTCAACGATGAAGTCACGGTCGCTTACTGCGTCCAGACTGTTCTCGTACACACCATCAAAGCCCAGTTGTTCCGCCACAAAATGACGGTCAATCGGGAATGTTGTGCCAGCGAGCGCACCTGCACCCAGTGGCAGGATGTTAATGCGTTTGTAACTGTCCATCAGACGCTCCGCATCCCGTTGGAACATGGAGACATACGCCATCAGGTGATGGGCGAACAGAATCGGCTGTGCCCGTTGAAGATGCGTATAACCCGGTACGATTGTATCGAGGTTATCTTTCGCTTGTCCAATCAGTGCTTCCTGCAAGGAGTGCAGCATGCCTACAAATCCAACCACGCGCTCACGCAAGTATAGGTGCATATCCGTTGCAACCTGGTCATTCCGGCTACGGCCTGTATGTAATTTGCCGCCTACAGGGCCAATCGTTTCAATCAGGTTTTTCTCAATATTCATATGGATGTCTTCGTCCGATACGGAGAATTCAACTTCGCCCGCACGAATTTTGTGCAGAACGGTGATCAATCCTTCTTTGATCGTTTCCACATCTTCCGCTGGAAGAATGCCGCATTTGCCTAGCATCGTCACATGGGCCAGACTTCCCTGGATATCCTCTTCAGCCAAAGCTTTGTCAAAATTAATCGATGCCGTATATTCCTCAACCAAATGATTGGTTTGTTTTGTAAAACGTCCTCCCCACAGCTTGCTCACAGTGAGTACTCCCCTTTCGCTCATGGACAAAGCCGCTCCTGCCAGATGTGCAAGAACGGCCTGCCTTGTCATTTATATTGATATAGCTCTACGATGCAGGTTGAAATTAGTTTTTGTTCTGCTCCACGCCGGAGTTTACTTTCAGACGAAGTGCGTTCAGGCGGATAAAGCCTGTTGCATCCCCTTGATCGTAAGCTTGCGTTGGATCAGCTTCCATCGTTGCAATGTCCGGATTGTAGAGACTGACAGGACTTTTCACACCTGCGCCGATGATGTTGCCTTTGTACAGCTTCACACGAACCGTACCTGTAACGTTCTTCTGGCTTTCGCTCACCAGCGCTTGCAGCGCCAGACGTTCCGGTGCGAACCAGAAACCGTTGTATACCAGGGTGCTATAACGTGTGATCAGGCTATCACGCAGGTTCATCACTTCACGATCCATCGTGATGGATTCCATTTTGCGATGTGCAGTGAACAAGATTGTTCCACCTGGTGTTTCGTACACCCCACGGCTCTTCATACCCACAAAACGGTTCTCAACCATATCTACACGGCCAATACCATGTTTGCCACCCAGCTCGTTCAGTTGCTCCATCACTTGCAACGGGCTCAAGCGCTCACCGTTCAGTGCAACACAGTCGCCTTTTTCGAATTCAAGCTCAACATATTCTGCTTGATCCGGCGCATCTTCAGGTGCACTGCTCAGCAGGAACATGTCTTTGTTCTCGTCCGCACTTGGATCGAACCAAGGATCTTCGAGCACACCGCTCTCATAGCTGATATGAAGCAGGTTACGGTCTGTGGAGTATGGTTTAGCCGCAGATGCGGTTACCGGAATGCCATGTTTCTCAGCGTAAGCAATCATCTCGGCACGTCCCGGGAATTGGTTGCGGAATTCTTCCAGACGCCAAGGTGCAATGACGTTAATGTCTGGTGTCAGCGCAGCCGCGTTCAACTCAAAGCGAACTTGGTCATTTCCTTTACCCGTAGCGCCGTGAGCGATGGCTGTAGCGCCTTCTGCACGAGCGATATCCACCATGCGTTTAGCGATCAGTGGACGAGCGATACTTGTGCCGAGCAGGTATTGTCCTTCATAGAGGGCACCTGCCTGGAACATCGGATAGATGAAATCTTTGGCGAATTCATCACGCAGATCGTCGATGTATACTTTGGAAGCGCCAGTAGCGAGTGCTTTTTCCTCCAAGCCATCCAGTTCGTCCTTTTGTCCGATATCCGCTGTGAAGGCGATAATCTCAGCATCATATGTTTCTTTCAACCATTTCAAAATTACAGATGTGTCCAACCCGCCTGAATACGCGAGTACAATTTTTTCCTTAGCCATGTTCGATGGTCCTCCCCAAGATCAGTTGCTATAAGTTAAACCCTTGTTCATCCACTGATCACTACGACTACAGAAAACCTTTTGATCGCTGTTATCCCCTAATTTTCTTGAATCCTTTTTAAAAAGAGAAAATTAGGTTATAAAGGCGAACGCTTCGCTTCTACAGGCTCTTTCTGTAATCTCCGTTTTTGTGTATGTTTCAGTTTAAACTTATTAATCATTTATTTTTTATCTATCATCGCGAAATCTGCGCCTAAAATCAACCCATAAAGGCAAACAGCCTCTATTCGCTCATTAACGCAGCCATCAATGCCTTCTGTGCATGCAAGCGATTCTCCGCCTGATCAAAGATCAGGGAGTTCGGTCCGTCAATTACTCCAGCGCTTACTTCTTCGCCGCGGTGTGCTGGCAGACAGTGCAAGAACATGTAGTCCGGCTTCGCGCCTTTCATCAGTTCCTCGTCCACTTGATATGCCGCAAATGCCTGCTCACGAATCTTCTGCTCTTCCTCAAAGCCCATGCTCGCCCATACATCCGTATACACGATATCTGCATCTTTCGCAGCTTCCTGTGCACTGTACGTTACAGTTACTTCAGAACCGCTCTCCTGTGCGATAACGCGTGCCTGCTCCACAACTGCGCTATCCGGCTCATAACCTTCTGGCGTTGCTACAGCAACATGCATACCCATCTTCGCTGCACCGAGCATTAGGGAGTGTGCCATATTGTTGCCATCTCCGATGTAAGCCATTTTCAGACCTGCGAGCTTGCCTTTGTGCTCCAGCACCGTTTGGAAGTCTGCCAGTACCTGACAAGGATGCGCTGCATCGCTCAGACCGTTAATGACTGGAACATCAGCATGCTCTGCCAGTTCAGTTACATTATGGTGTCCAAAGGTACGGATCATGATGCCGTCCAGGTAGCGGGACAATACTTTGGCTGTATCATGTGTTGTTTCTCCGCGCCCTAGCTGGATATCATTTTTGCTCAGGAATAGCGCGTGTCCGCCCAATTGGAACATACCTACTTCAAAGGATACACGCGTACGTGTAGACGATTTTTCAAAAATAAGTCCGATCGTTTTGCCTTTCAACGGTTGAAAAGGTACACCGCTTTTTTGCTTGCCTTTAATCTCAATCGCGAGATCAAGCAGATAACGAATCTCCTCTGCTGTGTAGTCCGTGAATTCGATAAAATCCCGGCCTCTCAGATCAATCTTCTGAATCTTTTCCGTCTGTTGTACTGTCATCTATAATGTCCTCCTTATTTCCGGTTCCCTGCACCCGCATGGGCAGAAGAGAGCACCGTTAACATCGCGTTTGGTGCTTCTCAAGTTCATCTTCCGCAAGTTCTCCGCGCGGCTACAGGGATTCATCATCTCATTCTGCTTCGAGGCCAGTAATGGCCCCGACACAGAAAGGTTTCTCAGTTTTATGTTAGGCTTTCGCCGCTACGTGCTCTTCAATCAATGTGGCTACCAGGGATACGGCCTCGTCGATCTCTTCTTTGCTCACATACAGGTTCGGAAGCAAACGAATCACATTCGGTCCTGCAGAGACGAACAAAATACCGCGTTTTTGCCCAGCAAGCACAATGTCACCTACCGGCTCAGCACATTCAATGCCGACGAGCAATCCCATGCCACGTACTTCCTTCACAAAGGAATTGCCTGCCAAACGATTCCGCAGGGAGCTCATCAGGTATTCACCCATCTCCGCTGCACGCTCTGGCAAACGATCTTCCAGCATCGTTTCGATGGTTGCAATCACAACGGATGAAGCAAGTGGTGTTCCACCAAAGGTGGTCGCATGGCTACCTGGCGTGAACGCATCCCGCAGGAAACCTTTACCCAACATCGCACCTACAGGGAAACCACTGCCGATACCTTTAGCCGCAGTAAACACATCTGGCTCGATGCCATAATGTTCGTGCGCGAACAGTTTCCCTGTACGCCCCATTCCAGTCTGCACTTCATCCACAATGAGTAACAATCCGTGCTCGTCACACAGTTTCCGTACATGCTTGACGAATTCCGGCTCAACTGGATATACACCACCCTCGGCCTGAACCATCTCCAGCATAATCGCTGCCGTGTTAGGTCCAATTGCCGCTTCAAGTGCAGGGATGTCATGCAAAGGTACGGTTACAAATCCGGCGGGCAATGGCAAGAATCCTTCTTTCACCTTATCCTGTCCAGTTGCTGTCAATGTTGCAAGTGTCCGTCCGTGGAAGGACTGGGCAAATGTGATCACTTCATAGCGATCTGTACCTTTCACCTTCTGGTGATACCGGCGGGCTACCTTAATAGCCGCTTCGTTCGCTTCGGCACCACTGTTACAGAAGAACACTGCGTCAGCGCATGTATTGGCTGTCAGCAGTGCTGCTGCCTTCTCCTGGCCCGGAATCTGGAACAGGTTGGACACATGCCACAACTCATCAATCTGAGCTTTCAGCTTGGCGCCGACTTTCTCCGGTGCATGGCCCAGGCTCGTTACAGCGAGCCCACACATGAAATCGAGATAACGGTTGCCCTGGTCATCCCACAACCAGCTGCCTTTACCTTTAACCAGACTGATTGGATAACGCGCATATGTTTGAAAAAGCGAGCTCTCCGTCTGTGCCGCTGCACCTGTTGCTGCTGCGCCCGCTACCGCTGTGCCAGAACCTGGCTGTTCGTTGCCTTTTGCCATCACCATATCACTCCTATTGGTTGGTGCAACGGCAATCATATAAGAGCCCTGATTTACACTAGACCACTCCGATTGCAGAACCACCTTTTGAACGCCTGCATACTCCACTTCGATGACAGAACAACCTTCCGATCGCTGTTATCACCGGATTTTTTCTATTGTCCCTTAAAGGGGAAAATCCCGTGATAAAGGCGCACGCTACGCTTCTTCAGGTTATTTCTGTCCTCTCCGTTATGCATTTTTATTCTTCAGATTGGTTCTGCACCCTACGTTATTGTGTGTGTAATATTAGATTTCTTATATAAAAAAGCCGTGCACATATTTTTTTATTTAATATAAGACCATGAAGACCCTAGCGCACTGAGAATAATTATTGCATACGGATAATTTTTGTTCCGATGATTTCTCCGCCGAGCACTCGGCTCAGGATCTGTGGTTCGCTGCCGTCTACGATGATGACCTCACGTACTTGACCATGAATACATGCAATAGCTGCACGCACTTTAGGAATCATGCCGCCATAGATTTCTCCGGTTTGGATCATATCCTCAATCTCTTGTACAGATACGGATGGCAGTACTTTTTTCTCGCCGCCTACGTTCTTCATGATGCCAGGAACGTCAGTCACAACAATCATCCGACTTACGCCGAGATGAGACGCCACTGCACCCGCAGCTGTATCTGCGTTAATGTTGAAGCGTTGTCCGGTTTCATCCACACCAACGGGCGCAATAACCGGCATGTAACCCATGTGTACGATGCCTTGAATAATCTCTGCATTCACACCAGTGACATCGCCAACCCAACCGATCTCTGCGTGGTTTGTAACAGGTTTAGCCTGAATCAAGCCACCGTCCACGCCGGATAAACCTAGTGCACGACCGCCCACACGTTGGATCAGGCGCACGATCTGTTTGTTGATACTGCCCGCAAGCACCATCTCCACTACGTCCAGCACAGGTTCAGTTGTTTTGCGTAGGCCATTAACGAATTCGGTTTCGATACCAAGCTTCGCCAGGTTATCCGAAATCGCAGGGCCTCCACCATGCACGATTACCGGCTGCGTGCCCTGAGATTGCAAATCACGCAGATCCGCAAAGAAGGACTCTGGCAACGCCGCCAGCGTGCTGCCTCCACATTTCATGACAAACATCTGTTTCTCTGTGCTCGCTTCCGTTGCGGTACTCTTGTTTGGCATTGTTGAATTCATGAGGGCAAGCTCCTTTCTTAGTAAAAATCACATTCAATAAAATTCAACACTTTTAAAAGATGACATTGGCTCGTAGGAGTCCATTCCGAATTCGGATTGTTCTTTCGATCGCTGTTGTCTCCCAGATTTCTTGAATTATCCCTATTATAGGGGGAAATCCGGAGACAAAGGCGAACGCTCCGCTTCTACAGAATCAATTCCGTCTTCTCCATTACTATTGCGATATATCAAACATCAAATAACAAGTTTAAATTTCATTGATGATTTTTGAAATATTTCAAACCAGCTTCACAATAGAAGAGAGCTGTTTCGTAAACATTTTGTCCCAAAGGCTTATTACGTGCGGTATGCAGCGTTAATTCGGACGTAGTCATACGTCAGGTCACAGCCCCAGGCTGTTGCTGTTCCTTCGCCGTGGTGCAGATCCACCACAATGCGAACTGTATCCGTCTGCAAATAGGCCAATGCCACTTCTTCGTCAAACACGACTGGACGGGACTGCGCGAGTACCGAGATCTCTCCCAAACGAATATTCACCGTATCCGGGTTAACCGGTTGCCCTGCACGTCCTACGGCTGCAATAATCCGTCCCCAGTTAGCATCAGCGCCAAACATGGCGGATTTCACCAGACTGGACCCGATGACGGTTTTGGCAATCGCTTGCGCGGATTCATCACTTACTGCACCTGTAACTTCTACCTCAACCAGTTTGGTTGCTCCTTCACCATCGCGAGCAATGGCTTTGGCCAGCACTTGGCATACATAGGTGAAGCCGGCTGCAAAAGCGTCCCAATCCGGATGCTCTGTTGTCAGCTCTTCATTACCTGCATATCCACTGGACATGGCTACCAGCATGTCGTTCGTACTTGTATCGCCATCGACGGTAATCATGTTAAATGTGTGATTGGTTGCCTGGCGCAGCAGGCGCTGCAACGCTTCTGCACCAATGACCGCGTCAGAGGTCATAAAAGCGAGCATTGTGGCCATATTCGGATGAATCATACCCGAGCCTTTGGCGGCTCCCGCAATCGTAACCGTCTTACCGTTAACCAGAACGGAGACGCAGGCTTCCTTTTTCACCAAATCCGTTGTCAGAATCGCTTGTGAAAATTGTTCCGCCTCATTAGACTCCTTGCCCATATGCGATGGAAGTCCGGTGATGCCTGAATGTACAGCATCCATTTTGAGCAATTCCCCAATGACACCTGTGGAGGCCACAGCAACGTCCTCTTCTGCCACACCCAACTCACGCGCAGCGGCCGAGCGCATCGCATATGCATCTTCTTCACCCTGTTGCCCTGTACATGCATTGGCATTACCACTGTTAACGATGACCGCCTGAAGGCGTCCATTGCTCAGGCTTTCACGCGTTACTTTGAGTGGTGCTGCCTGAAACACATTCGTTGTATACACAGCAGCAGCTGTTGCCGGCACATCACAGCGGATCGCTCCGATGTCATTGCGAGATGTTTTTTTCAACCCGCAGTGAAGTCCACCAGCAGTGAACCCCCCAGGGGTTACAATTGTTCCGTTCTCAACCACGGTAAAACTTTGTTGCTCCACATTCGTTCCCATATCATATCCCCCGTATGCGCTCAGCTATATGCCGATGATCCGCCTGCTTAACCTGATCCAATCTCCCTAAGTGACTCCGAGAAGCACTTTACACCGAATGTTCCAGTACTCCTCCTGAATTCCAATCCCTTATGGATATACCGGTGTCATGTTCAGCCCGAGGTTCTCCTCCCATCCCATCATCAGGTTCATATTTTGAATCGCTTGCCCGGATGCACCCTTCACCAGGTTGTCGATGACCGAAATAATGGTCAAACGCCCTGTGCGAGGATCTACCGCAAATCCGATATCACAATAGTTGGATCCGTACACTTCTTTGGTAGAAGGCCAGATGCCCGGTTCACGTACACGTACGAAAGGTCTGTTCTCATAATATTTGCGGTATAAATCTACGATCTCCCGATCGCTGTGTTCCCCAACGAGTTTTGCATACATCGTACTCATGATTCCACGTGTCATAGGCACCAGATGTGTTGTAAAGGTAACCGTAACAGGCGTACCCGTTAGATCACCAAGCACTTGTTCGATCTCGGGAATATGTTGGTGTTTGTTCAGTTTATAGGCTTTGAAATTCTCATTCATCTCTGCATAATGGTTTGTCACACTTGTTCCGCGTCCTGCTCCAGATACACCTGATTTGGCATCAATAATAATAGTAGAAGGATCAATCCAGCCTGCCTCTACTGCAGGGATCAGTCCAAGAAGTGTAGCCGTTGGATAACAGCCTGGGTTGGATATGAAATTCTGTCCCTTCACCTTTTCACCGTACACCTCAGCCATGCCGTATACAGCTTGTTCCAGCAAATCCGCTGAAGGCGCCGGATGTTTGTACCACTCTTCATACACCGTTCCATCCTTGAGTCTGAAATCGCCAGACAGATCAATGACCTTAAGCCCTGCTGCCAGCAAGCTTGGTACGAGCTTCGCACTTACGCCAGACGGGGTTGCTGTGAATACCAGATCTGCACGACTCGCAATTTCAGCCGGATCTACACCGTCGAGTGGCCTGTGAATCACGCCCGTCAAATGCGGAAATCCATCTGCGATGGACTCACCACTGCTCGATGATGAGATCACCGATGTGATTTCAACCTGCGGATGGTTCTGGAAAAAACGAATCAGCTCCACCCCGCCGTAGCCGGTGGAACCGACGATTGCTACTTTTAATTTGTTATTCACTCTCGCTCCCCCAATCTCGATGTATGCGCTACTTGTGCTATGCCCTTGCATGAATGAAGCCCGAACACAGCAATTCCGTCGCTTATATGCATATTTGTGTATTATTATACGACTCTGGTTATATAAATACAACACTCTATCATCAATTTCACATGGATTTCCACCAATCCGAACATATCTTTTTTAACATCCGGGACGAACAGGTATACTTCTGTTAAAATACGTATTAGTAGGAAACATTACAATCAGGGTCTCATTCATAACTAACCTGCTAATCAAGGACATATGAATAGATTCATGATGGTCATTATGAGACGTGGGGGACTATAGTGCATATTGAATCCATTTTACTTATTGTACTCCTGGGCCTGAATATTATTTTTGCCGCAGCAGTCGTTTTCTTCGAACGGAAGGATGCCAGCGCTTCCTGGGCTTGGCTGCTCGTCTTGAACTTTATTCCGGTGTTTGGGTTTGTACTTTATCTTTTAACCGGTCAGAACCTGACCCGATACCGGCTTTTCCAGTGGAAGGAACGTAAGAAGCTCGGGCTAGAGGAACGTATTGAAGCCCAGCTCACACAGTTGCACGACAACCGCACACCTTTCCGCAACCAAGCAACCGAGAGTAGCCAGGACATGATCTATATGAACCTGAAACAGAACGGTGCTCTATTGACCGAAGATAACGCGGTTGAGATCATTACGGACGGAACAGACAAATTCCAGCGGCTCTTGGACGACATCGAAGCGGCTAAGGATCACGTGCACGTACAATACTACATTTATAGAGGCGACCGTCTGGGCAAAAGAATTCGGGATGCACTTATCCGCAAAGCGCGGGAAGGCATCAAAGTTCGTTTACTGTATGACGCGCTTGGATCACGGCGGGTTTCCAAACGCTTTTTCAAAGAATTGCGCGAAGCAGGCGGTTTGGTTGAAGTCTTTTTCCCATCCAAATTCAGTCTGATCAACTTGCGTATGAACTACCGGAACCACCGGAAGATTGTCATCATCGATGGTAACTTGGGGTACACAGGTGGGTTTAACGTTGGAGATGAGTATCTCGGCTTGAACTCGAAATTCGGTTACTGGCGCGACACGCATCTGCGTATTCAGGGGAATGCTGTCCATGCGCTGCAGACCCGTTTCCTCCTGGATTGGAATGAAGCGTCCAAACAACATGACACACCATATGTTCCCGCGCATTTCCCTCATATTGAGGGCACAGGAAAGATTGCCATGCAGATTGTCTCCAGTGGACCGGATGCAGAAACCGAGCATATCAAGAACAGTTACCTTAAGATGATTAACGGGGCCAAACAATCGATCTTGATTCAAACGCCTTATTTTATCCCGGATGCCAGTGTATTCGAAGCGATTCGTCTCGCGTGTCTGTCTGGTATTGATGTTCGCATTATGATTCCTAATAAACCCGACCATGCTTTCGTGTATTGGGCTACGTTATCTTATATCGGTGAGTTGTTGAAGGTTGGCGCCAAGGTATTTATATATGATAATGGCTTCATTCATGCCAAAACACTTATCATTGACAGTTTGGTTGCATCTGTGGGAACCGCCAATATTGACTACCGCAGTTTCCGGTTGAACTTTGAGGTGAATGCCTTTATGTATGATGAAACGATTGCGACAGCGCTTGTACAAACCTTTGAGCACGACCTGCATGTATCGCGGGAAATGACACTTGATGAGTACCAAAAGCGCAGTTTGATTATCCGCTTCAAAGAAGCCATTTCCCGTCTGCTGTCTCCGATTCTGTAGTGATAACACTCCGATGACAGGACATCCTTCTCATCACTGTTATTCCACGATTTCTTGATTCGTTCGTATTGTATCGTTTAAAAGTTAAATTAAACTTTTAATAATAGAAAAGCAGGTACTCCCTCTCCGTTATCTCAGAGAAGAGCGTACCTGCTTTTTATTTTGAGCTTTCAGAATTATGGACCTATATGGCTCGCTCACCTAATTCTCATACCGTTCACACATGCTCTCCCCGTTTAAAACCTTCGCCGAGCACTTCGTGCGCGTTACTGATAATAACAAAAGCCCCCGGGTCTACGGACCGGATCAACGTTTTGAGTCTTGGCACCTCATTTTGCCCAACCACCACCATCAGGACAGTTCGCTGATCATCGGTGTAACCACCTTTGGCTTCAAGCTTCGTCAAACCGCGGTCCAGATCATCCAGAATCACTTTGCTAATCGCTTCTGTCTGGTTAGAGATAATGTAAGCCACCTTGGAGAAACCCAATCCCATCTCTACTGCATCGATCACTTTCCCCGTAACATACAATCCAATCAGTGCATAGAGAGATTGTTCCAATGATAATACAAATGCAGCCATAATAATAACGGTAGCATCCATAATCACCACACAGATTGAGTAACTCAGTCCACTGTATTTCTGTACGATTCTGGCCAGAATGCTCATGCCCCCTGTTGATCCTCGACCGCGGTATACAATGCCGATCCCCAGACCAACGCCAATACCGCCATACAGTGAACCAAGCAACGGGTTCGTTGTTGGAATGGCCCAATCCTTCGTCAGATAGACTAACAGCGGCAGGACGATACTGCCGAGGACTGAGCGGATTCCATACTGTTTACCAATGAGCAGAAATCCTGCAATCAGAAGAGGAATGTTAATCGCCCACTGGGTATATGCCGGTTCCCAATTAAGCCATTCCTTGCCCAGGATTGATAACCCTGACACCCCGCCTGAAGCGATCTGATTCGGTAATAAAAATAAATTAAAGGCCACTGCAATTAAAAACGAACCTAAAATGATAGACACCGTATCCACCACATTCCGCCATGGACCATTAAGGGGGATGAGGCTAGTTAACCTCTTTTTGCGGTTATTATGAAATTGTGATCGTTGTTGCATGTTCTCGTGCTCTCCTTTGTTATGACTGATCAATTGTTCATTCATATTCTCTATATCTTATAAAATGATTCAAAAAAAAGCTCCTGTATACACCAGCATACGCCTACACGCATGGGTCCATACAGGAACTTATTTTAATCGGTTTCTACTTTAATCTGGCTACGCAAATAACCATCGATGAATGCATCGAGGTCGCCGTCCATTACTGCTCCTGTGTTTCCTGTCTCTACACTTGTACGGTGATCCTTTACCATACTATAGGGATGGAACACATAGGAGCGAATCTGGCTACCCCATGAAATATCCGACTGATCTCCTCGGATTTCATCCAGCTGTTGTTTTTGCTCTTCAATTTTACGCTCATACAATTTCGAACGGAGCATCGTCATCGCTCGCTCACGGTTCTTGATCTGTGAACGTTCATTCTGACACGTTACAACTACACCTGTTGGAAGGTGAGTAATCCGTACGGCGGAGTCGGTAGTATTGATATGTTGTCCACCCGCACCACTTGCCCGGTACGTATCGATCTTGAGGTCCTCTGTACGAATATCCAATTCAATCGTGTCATCAATCTCCGGTACCACATCACAGGATACGAAGGACGTATGTCTACGGCCCGATGAGTCAAAAGGAGAAATCCGCACCAGTCGGTGTACACCCTTCTCAGCTTTCAGATAACCATAAGCGTTATGTCCCTTGATCGACAACGTAACACTCTTGATCCCAGCCTCATCACCTGGCAGATAATCCAGTACCTCCACCTTGAAGCCTCGCTTCTCAGACCAACGTGTGTACATGCGAAGAAGCATCTGGCCCCAATCCTGAGACTCGGTACCACCCGCACCCGGGTGAAGCTCCAGAATCGCATTCATCTTATCGTATGGCTGATTCAGGAGAAGCTGAAGTTCGAACTCTGCGACCTTATTCACGATTGCTGTAATACTGTTACCAATCTCGGTAGCGAGGTCTTCATCGCCTTCTTCATCTGCCAGCTCTATCATCATCACTGCGTCATCATAATCCTGCTGAAGTTTGGTGTATTGATCTACAGATCCTTTTACCGCATTCAGCTCAGCGATTACAGATTGCGCCTTATCACTGTCGTCCCAAAAATCCGGAGCAGACATCTTCACTTCGAAGTTGCCAATCATCTCTTGCTTCAGATCTAAGTCAAAGAGACCCCCTAAGGTTTGTTAGTTTCTTGCCTATTTCACGCAGGTCATGCTTCACATTTGGATCGATCATGTGCAATTCCTCTTTTCATTAAGATAAGCTCCCCGCATCCAGGGCATTCCTTCAGATCAGGTATCAGATGCACCACCGTGGTGTTGAGATTACTGTTGTATCAGTATATCTCTCCTCCGTGATCATGGTCATATTATTATAACTATGCACCATTCATCGGTTTTGCATCCTTCACTTCATCCTATGGAATACCCGGCTGCGAGGAGCCGTTCATGTCATGCTATATAAGTTGACTTAGTTAATGTTACACCTGTCAGTCCGATTACAGTAGCATCTTCCGATCGCTCTTATCCCCAGATTTTCTTGATTCCCTCTTTCAAGGGGAAAATCCGAGGATAAATGCGAACACTCCGCTTCTTCAGATTGCTTCTGCACTCTCCGTTATGGTGTAAAATTAAGGTTCAACTTATTACACTAAAGTGTAGATAAAAATCATTGTACTACTCTTGACCGTGACAGTGTTTGAACTTCTTGCCACTACCGCATGGACATGGATCGTTACGTCCGATTTGGTCAGAAACCTTCACTGGACGTTTCTCAGCAGGTTCACCGCTTGTCGAGATCTGGCTTTCCTCAACAACCGCTTGACGCTCCTGATTGCTCTCGATCTGTGCTCTCATCACATAAGTCGCTACTTCTTCCTGAATGGAAGCGATCATCTGATGGAACATCTCGAAGCCTTCGAACTGGTACTCACGCAGTGGATCTGTACCGCCGTAGGCGCGAAGGTGGATACCTTGACGCAATTGATCCATTGCATCAATATGATCCATCCACTTGCTGTCTACTGCACGGAGCACAACCACTTTCTCGAATTCACGAACCATCTCTTCGCCAATTCGCTCTTCACGTGCATTGTACTTGTTCTGAACTTTTGTAAACAGATACTCGATAATCTCTTCTGCTTCCTTACCCCATAGATCATCTTTCGTTACCGAACCATCATCCAGCAATTTGCTGTTCATGTAATCAGCAACTTCCTGCAGTTCCCAGTTTTCCGGAATATCGTCACCACAATGTGCTTCAACGATACGTTCAATGGAAGGTTTGATCATATCCATAACGATCTGTTTGATATTTTCAGACTCCAGCACCTCGCGGCGCTGTTTATAGATAATTTCACGTTGTTGGTTCATGACATCATCATATTGGAGAACGACTTTACGTACGTCAAAGTTGTTACCTTCAACACGCTTCTGCGCCGATTCCACTGCACGGGTAATCATCCGGCTCTCAATCGGTTGGTCTTCTTCAAAACCAAGGCGCTCCATCATATTCAGTACATTGTCTGCACCGAAACGTCTCATCAATTCATCACCCAATGACAGGTAGAATTGTGTTGAACCCGGGTCACCCTGACGTCCCGCACGACCACGCAGCTGATTATCAATCCGGCGTGATTCATGACGCTCTGTACCGATGATATGAAGGCCGCCTACTTCAGCTACACCTTCACCCAAGATGATATCCGTACCCCGTCCAGCCATGTTGGTTGCAATCGTTACTGCTCCCGCTTGACCAGCTCCTGAGATGATCTCTGCTTCTTCCGCATGGTACTTGGCGTTCAGTACCTGGTGTTTTACACCACGGCGTTTGAGCATGTCAGACAGGCGCTCCGAGTTCTCGATGGATACTGTACCTACCAGAACCGGCTGGTTCTTACTGTGGCGTGCCACTATCTCTTCTACAACGGCATTGAACTTGCCATCGATGCTCTTATATACGACATCTGCCATGTCATCCCGCTTGTTTGGACGGTTGGTTGGAATTTGCAGTACTTCAAGACCATAGATTTTTTTGAACTCTTCTTCCTCGGTTTTCGCTGTACCCGTCATACCCGCAAGTTTACGGTACATCCGGAAATAGTTCTGGAAGGTAATCGTAGCAAGCGTCATGCTCTCGTTTTGTACTTCAATGCCTTCTTTGGCTTCAATCGCCTGGTGCAATCCATCACTGTAACGACGTCCAGACATCAGACGACCTGTGAATTCATCAACGATCATGACTTCCTCATCACTGACCACATAATCCACGTCACGACGCATGATTACGTTCGCTTTCAAACCCTGCACGATGTGATGGTTGAGCGTAACGTTGGCATGATCATACAAGTTCTCGATACCAAATGCTTTCTCTGCTTTTGCCACACCCGCCTCAGTCAACGCTACGGATTTCACCTTGATGTCTACCGTAAAGTCTTCCTCTGGCACCAGACGTTTCACAAAGCGATCTGCTGCATAGTACATGTCCGTCGATTTCTGAGCTTGTCCAGAGATAATGAGTGGCGTACGCGCCTCATCGACCAAGATGGAGTCTACTTCATCAATGATACAGAAGAACAATGGACGTTGTACCATTTGCTCTTTGTATAGCACCATGTTGTCACGCAGATAGTCAAAACCAAATTCGTTGTTCGTTCCGTACGTAATATCACATGCATACGCATGTTGTTTCAAGGCATGGTCCATACCGCTCAGGTTAACCCCTACCGTCATGCCCATGAATTCATAGATTTGTCCCATTTCCTGGCTATCCCGCTGTGCCAAATAATCATTGACCGTGACCACGTGTACACCTTTAGACATCAACGCGTTCAGATATACCGGCAGTGTTCCTACCAGCGTTTTACCTTCACCCGTTTTCATCTCGGAAATACGGCCTTCATGCAGAGCGATACCGCCCAGCATCTGTACATCGTAGTGGCGCTTGCCCAGTACACGGCGTGAAGCCTCACGTACGGTTGCAAATGCCTCTGGAAGAAGCTCATCTGTTGTTTCTCCCTTTTCAATACGAGCACGGTATTCGTCCGTTTTACCTTTCAGTTGTTCATCAGACAACGCCTGAAATTGTGGTTCCAGTTTATTGATCACATCGACCGTCTTCATCAGACGTTTAACATCACGTTCGTTCATGTCGCCGAAGATCTTTTTGACAAGTCCTAGCATGGTATACCCCTTTCGTGCAAAACAGAATAGACCCCCTGTTGCCGCCACGCGACACCATCGGATGGATATTGCATCCACTTTCCCCCGGGGGTGACAAACAATATGGTTTGAGCTTAATGAAGGTTACACTTCGTCAACTCAGTTGCCAGAATGTCCTTTTGATCGCTGTTATCCCCTGATTCCTTTTAAACTCTCTTCTTAGAGGGGGAAATCCGGGGATAAAGGCGAACGCTTCGCTTCTACAGGTCATTTCTGCCCTCTTCGTCATCCGTGTAAAAATCAAATTCAAATCATATGCTAATAAGTAATATGATGAATCAACTCCAGGCTTGCCAAGGGTTCCTCATGAAGCTGATTCGGTGTTCAAACGGATTCGGTTATTAAAAACTAGCCGAAGCCCGAGCCTTGCGAATCATGTTCATGGTGCTGTGCCTGTCATTGATTATGATTAGCGATCATTCGTTGACAATTCCTCATCAGGACAATGATTCTCTTTGCATAAATTGTAACAGTTTGTAAGGGCCGCCGCAACACGCCACGGCACACTTCTTTGAACTTCTGAGACATATCAAATGGAGTTTAAGTGCAAAAAATCATAGTCGTTAGCGGAAGCGTTCGATTGTCATGTTTCAATTTGCAGGGTAGACAGCCCTGTCAACGAATTTTGATGGTAAATTTGGATGGAAATCTCATTATCCAGTTCTCCAATGTAGATGTACGAATATTTTCGTAACCATCTGAATCTGGTGACAAAATTGTACCGATTTTGATTCTTCATACTATCTATTAGACGCAGCAGCATAGGGAATAGTTTCACCATTTTATTTCCAAAGGTCATTTCCCAGCTCCTCTACGCACAAAAGAGCCCCATCCCCTAAGGGATGGAAGCTCTTGTTAAACCTAATCCAGGAAACTGCAGTTCCTGTGTTCATTATTATTAGATATTCATATGCAAGATCGAACCGATGATCCTGTACGTTTAAGATTAACCTTGTTCGATCAATCCGTACTTGCCATCGTTCCGTTTGTAAACAACGCTAACCTCTTCACTGTCAATGTTGGAGAATACGAAGAAATTGTGACCAACCATGTTCATCTGGAGGATGGCCTCTTCAACGTCCATTGGTTTCAACATAAAGCGTTTCGTACGTACAACTTCCAGATCATCGTCATCCGTGTCCGCATCCAGTTCAGCTGTAGCTACAGTGCCTGTTGGATCTTCAACGAAGAGCGTTTTCAGGCTGCCTTCCTGGCGGAACTTACGGTTAATTTTTGTTTTGTGTTTGCGGATCTGACGTTCCAGCTTGTCCACCACGGAGTCAATGGATGCATACATATCATCGCTCTCATCCTCAGCGCGGAGCACAATGCCTTTCAAAGGGATCGTCACCTCTACCGTATGCAAACCTCTCGTTGTGCTCAATGTAACAGCACCGTCAGAGTTAAGGGGTGCATCGAAATACTTCTCGAGTCTACTCAACTTTTTGTCGACATAATCCTTCAAAGCATCAGTAACCTCGATTTGTTGACCTCGAATACTTAAATTCATAGGGCACTCCTCCTTTTTCCTTTGCCACTTCATTATAACACGAATGTAAGCGCCATGTAAAAACTCCCGGTGACCGAATAATGACATCTGTTCAAGCCACATCTGCCAACGTAGGCATAACGCCATATTTCGCGATATTTCATCATATTCAGCCATAATCGAATATTTAGTTGGTATGAGTTATTAGGCGCTTGATGATGTAATTAACCGTTTTTGAGCCACCTCAATCTAATATGTAAAATGAACTTCACTCGATCTCTTGAATCTACTGCTTTAATCTATTAAACTCACAAAAATACTGTTCCCGGAATGATCTACATCTTGAATCTATTAAAACAAAAAAAGACCCCGGAAAGTACCGGAGTCTGATGCTAGCGATAATTCAATTTGGTAACCATCTAACCATATATGTAGGTCGGATTGTCCGGATGATTATAATTTGATTACGTTAGCTGCTTGCGGTCCACGCGCGCCTTCGACGATGTCGAATTCTACGGATTGACCTTCTTCCAAAGTTTTGAATCCTTCGGATTGAATTGCGGAGAAATGTACGAATACGTCGCCGCCATCTTCAGTCTCAATGAAACCGTAACCTTTTTCTGCGTTGAACCATTTTACTTTACCTTGCATGCACTAACATTCCCTTCGTCATCAAATGAAGTGAAGCTTTCGGCTTTAACCTCTGCCCACAATTCAGATAATACCATCCAAAGTTATCCATTGTCAATTGGAAAAGTAAATGTTTTCTTGGAATTTTTTGTAGATTAATTGGGGATTGTGTTGAATGGTAGGATAACTTGAATATATCAGTTTATCGGAGGGTTGATAAGTCTATTTTTGATGTATTAATGATAACACGAGAAACCCCGTACTGAGTATTTGTCAGTACGGGGTTTCGTGATAATAATAGGATAGATTGGTACTACTTTCGTTTATCCATAAGATAACTCTCGGAAGCATACTTGGATTCATATACCGTACGCTGTGTTTTCGCCGTATTTCGTTGGAGCAACCATTCCTGCGCTTCATTTTTAAGTGATGACATACGTTGCTCAATTATCGTGTCATATGCCAAAACTTGCTTCAACGCTTCTTTTTGTAGACCACTCATCACTTGAACGTCCAAAACATCATGTAATTGCTGCACTAGAAGTTGGCGCTCTTCAACAAATTGTTCTACATGATCAGAATCTTGAATTTCTAAATCTTTGATAAAATTCTGCGTAAGCTCAGAAAGTTGGCTGAGAACATTGTTTATCAAAGTATTGTTACTACTACTCATTGAGCTGGAGCTCCCATTGCTTGTTTGCTTGCTACAACCCAGGTTTCACGCAGTTCCTGAAAATATCCCAGAGCTTCTTCCCCATGCTTGATATCTTTTTTGATATTGGCTTGAATCAACAAATGGTTCATGTACTCATATAGCGAGAACAAATCTTTAGAGACAGGATAAGATAGATTTAACGTAGACATTAACTCACTGACAATTGTTTGAGCTTTGCCCAGGTTTATATTGGCTTTGGAATAATCCTTGTTTTTAATTCCTTCTAAGCCCATTTTAGTGAATCGAATTGCACCATCATACAACATAATAACCAATTGCCCTGGAGTAGATGTTTGAACTGAAGACTGCTTATACTTGTCATAAGGAGATGTAATCATGCCAAAGTATTCCCCCTTTTATTTTATTGAAAATAACCTGATAAACTGGAGGACTGAGACTGGAACTGACTCATTGCTTTTTCCATAGCGGCAAACTGTTTATAATATCGAGTTTCCCAAGTAATCATTTTTCTATCCAAGTCTGAAATCCTATTATTGTAATTTTTCAATTGTTGGCCCATACTACTCTCCGTTTTGAGAGTCATGCTTGCATCAGTGTCCGTCTTGGAGGTACCTACTTTTTTGACTAGCATATCCAGAGTTGAATTCAATTCTTTCCTTAATTCACTAAATATAGGAGGAGCTTTGGGGTCGGAAGACGGGCCTCTAAAAGCACTTAGGATTCTATCCGGATTACTGTCCAATGCATTTTTAAGTTTTACTTCATCAATCTGTAGCTTACCCTTTTCATAATATTGCCCTGTTGTAATTCCAGCCTCACTTAGCACTTTTAAGTTTCCTGTAATGACAGACCTCATTGAGGCTACGGCCGAGCTTAGAATGGTATCATTCTTCAAAAGCCCACTTTTGGCTCGCTCTTCCCAGTTTTTAATGTCATCTTCCTTCATATCCTTCTTTTGCTCTGCCGTCAAAGGTGCGTAATCACGATACTTTTCTTCTGATAATCTTGTGTTCATTAATCCTAATAATTCATTGTAGGTATCCACAAAGGATTTAATCGTCTCCATTGCTTTTGTAGGATCGGACTGTGTTGAAACCTTGCTGGGTGAGCCTGCGTTCGTTTCTAACAGGGTCAAATTCACACCATTGACTAACAACGTATCTCCAGTAGTTGTATAATCCCGACTAACACCTGGAGAGGTGGTAATAGTCACTAATCCTGGCACAGCTACATTCGCTTTCAAACCTAGTACATCTGATAACGAACTGGACTTTACTACCCCGCCATCCCCCGTCCCTGTGATTACTTTCCCATTCTCTCTTGAAGTGATCGTTAACTTACCACTGATCTCATCATAACTTGCATTAGCTGTTGGGATTTCAGAATTAATCCGAGAAATTACGCTAGACAAAGAATCTGTATCTTTAAATACTAACGATTTATCATTAATATGAAGTTCATATTCAGCCTTAGGTAAGCCTGATTGGTCAAGCTGCGCTAGCGTAGTATTCAAGCTTGCTTTTGCAGTGGCCGTCCCTGTAGTTAGCACTGTTTCGGTTTGTAGATTAGCCTTTTTAGCCAATGTTTTCACTTCAACATTCATTGTTACAGAAGCTGCATCTGCGTTTGCCTCTGCTCTAACAGCTGTTGTATTTCCACTGACCGTCGATTTTTGTGTATTGGTGGCTGCGGACAAATCCATTTGTTGCAATTTGTTGCTTAACTGCACAATTTTACTATTAAGTTGTCTATAGCTATCCCTGGTCCAATCCAGAATCTGTTTTTGTTGATTTAACTTATCAAGTGGTACTCTCTTCACTGTCATAAGAGATTTGACCATACTGTCAATATCCATACCTGAAAAGCCATTGATTCGCATGTTCATTATCCTAACCTCCTATACCTTTTCATCAATCAAAATACCGGCAATTTCCATCATCTTAGCTACCAAGTCCAATGTTTTTTCTGGTGGAATCTCCCGAATCAATTCACCGGTTTCTTTATTAAGGACTTTGACTAAGATTTGATGAGTTTTTTCATGAACGCTCATCTCCAAAGTTGTTGTGGGTCCCTGAAGGGCTTTTACAGCTTTGTCGATCGCTTTAATAAGATGTTCGTCACCAGACGGAATGCTAATCCCTTGCCGTTCAAGCTTAGACAGATCAACGCCGTTTCTCACCGCTTGAATGAGTTGTGCATTCGGATTTACTGATGCTTCACTTGGTTGACTTAAAGAACTTGAAGTACTGTTGTTCACTGAATTCGTTGAAAGTGAGAACTGTAGATTCATCGTTCATCCCCCGATGGAATTATTTATTATATATATCGGTTAGTCGGGTGTAAGATTGAAGAGAGATTACAGCTTCGAACATAAAAGATAGAGGTGTAAAAAAGTTTCTTAAGGAGAAATTCCGACTTGATTTTTCCACCAATGCCTTGTGCTGCATATTCAAGAACTAATATACCGTGCTTATTTGCAATTTTCTCATGGTCAGCAGGGAGGCCAAACAGATCTACAGGGATTACTACCCTAGGGAATAACATCTTCTAAAGAACAGCTTCCAATAGCTTATTCTAACTTAGTCGTGTCAATATTAAACGCGTCCGCACATACATCAACAAATACAGGATTTGCCCCACACAAAGATACGATCCTCCCAGTAGAATAAAATGCAAAAACCATACTCACTCGCCTTCTGAGATAAATAACAGAGATCTGGTTATATGCAAAGCCAGGTATGGATACTCAATGTAGAGGAGCTTACACCACATACCATTATCGACCTTTATATATAGACTTTAATAAATCTTAGGTATAGAAGATACGTAGTTGACTGGTCTACTTTCGAAGACTGAATATTAAACCCAATGTTTTGAATCCTACTTCCGCTTTCTCAATGGCCAGTAGCACCCCCACATAGCCAAGTCCAATTCCCGCAGTATAGCAGTTCTATCTTTAAGTTTTTCTAAAATACTCCATTGTGGAATTCTTACGTTTGTAAAAACTCAATTAATGGCTTCAGATGTATCCATAATCTCTTAATTACCATCAAGATTTTGTTCAGTTTGGTCTCTATTTCGCCCTCAACCAAATATAAGTTATAATCAGACTTTATAATAGATAACTCTTGAAAAATACTACAGATATATTTAAAACCTTAATGTTGACCCTATGATTTAGTATTTCAACATGCTTCTTCTTAACAAAATATACATAGCACTGTCCCATAAACTAAGTTTTTAGCACCGACGACTATTATATTTTCATAAGAACGTTACTTACAAGAAGACAAATATAATGTTTTAATTCTTCACAGCATGAACTAAAAATATTTTATTATTTCCCCCAACATCAAATACATTTATATCTTGAATGTCAACCAAAACATTATAACGCTTTGCTACCTCCATTTTTGATTTAAACCATCTAACATGTCCTTCAGAGTAAAAGTTAGGAACAGAGAAAAGAATGTTCGTTCCTAACTTCAATCTACTTAAAACTTCCAAGTCCCCGTCCAAATGCTCCAAGATCTCGAACAGTATAGCAACGTTATAGCCAAGTTCGAATAGTTCTGTCTTGTACACATCATCAACATAGAATAATGATCTTAGTTTATCGTTCCGGATTTTTGCGTGTTTTATTGCTTCCGAACTAAAATCCATACCAATATAACCTGTAATTTGATTATCAAATAAAAGATTAGCAAACTGACCCGGTCCACAACCGATTTCAAATACCATTGGGTCTTCTTGAGATTTGATTATTTCAACTGCTTTTTTCCATATTTCATAGTAATGGATCTCAGTGTAATGTTTATAATAGGTTTCATTCCAACCGCCTGATTCAAACACCCTATCATAGAATTCGCTGTTCATTTCCTTCAATTGAATGCTCTGTGTTTTTGCTGGTAAAGAAACTATTTCATTAAAAACTTCACTTAAATTTTTGGTTAATTGCTTCCTTTGGTACATTTCAATTTTCCCTGTAACTTCCAAGTCTGTGTATGCGCCTGCTTCCCATTGCTTATACATTTGGAGAATATAATCTTCCATCTTTTGAATGTCATTAAAATCACAATTCAACCCGCGTTGAGTATCATTTATCAATTCTTCCACAAGACTTCCTTCAGGCGAAAGAGCAAGAATCCGTTTACCGAGCCGTAAATATTCAAACACTTTGCCTGTGTGTATAGATTTGTTCCTTTCTCCCGGACCTACGATTAGAAGTAAAAGATCACAGTTATTTGCTTGAATAAGACTTGTGTGATGATCTAAATAGCCAAGAAATTTCACATTATCTTCTAGTCCCATCTCATTAGAGATTTCCTGCCATTTGTTATCATCATCTGTTTGAGTGAATAAAATTTCAATCCGATCTTCAGGTATCAAACCTTTTTCCAACAAGTTAGCAACAGCCTTTAGAAAGGTTTCAGGTGTTCTAATCATATAGAGAAGCCCATTATGCATGATTGTAAATTTCTTGTTAGAATCAACGTTTAATTTTTCATTGTATAAATTCTCAAAATCTTCTTCATCATATCCATTAGTTATTGTAATGATTTTCTGTTCGTTGATTCTAAAATCATTAACATAGTTGGATTTAGCATGGGAAGTAATAGAGAGAACTCTGTCGCTACTTTGTAAAATATTCTTTTCCATCTCGCGGAATATTGTATAAATCAAATCGTCTTGGTTGTACTCAATATAAGGATTATTTGTCCATTCATCCCTGAAGTCTACAACCCACTTTTTTTCATACTCAATTTTCAATAAATATCCAAGTATATGATCCGAATATGGACCGGAAGTTGAATATATAAGATCTATTTCTTTAAAATCAACAAGATCACCTATTTGATCAAATGCTTCTTTGACGAACACAATTGCTGGATCCGGCAACAACCCGTACTTGTTTATTAGCTGTGGGTTCGAATTGAGTGCACCAACGTATTTTGTCATAATTTCTTGATTATTCACAACAATTTGATAAATTCCTACTAACCTGTTTATGAAGTTAATGTCTACTTCTACTTGCTCTGATATTCGAATGATCTCTATTTCGGAAGGAATCTCCTCCCCCAAACTATAATCCATTAAATTGGATTGAGTCTCACCCACCGTTAGCACAACAGGTTCCCATCCAAACCCCCTTAAATACTTAACAAATTTTAACGTCCTTTGAACTCCTGAGCCACCAATAGGCGGGAAAATATAAGCTATAATCAACACTTTTTTTCTAGTTGTATATTCTTTTACAGATGATATTGATTCCAGTTCTAACAATTTCGATTCTGCTGACTGTAGTATTTCATCCGAAGCTAAGTCTTTTAGCTTCTTATACTCTCTGTACGCACTGATATATTTATCCTGAAGCTCATATACATAAGCGAGATTATAAATCAGATGTACATCATATGGTTTTTGTTTTAGTCCCTCTTCGAAAAATAACTTAGCTTGACTCAAGTCCCCTTCATGAATTGCAATAATACCTTTAATTGAAAAAAGATCATGATCATTCTTTTGAAGGAGTTCGTATTCCTCAATATAACTTTTCGCCTCTAGTAAATACCCGGTACTGATAAGTTCCTCTATATTGGTTTTGAAAAGACTAGAATATTTATTCATATCGTTATAATTCATAAAACATCTCCGTTCCGAATCTTCAATTTATCGTTCTAGATTCTAATGAATAGGGGAATTTATTTTTTATTTCCATTTTTATATTATTAACACCTTCAATGTCATTTACTTTTTCGTAATAATTCAAAACTCTTTCATATGAGTGATATTTGGGTTCAACAGTAAGAAGCTTCGTATAGAATAATTGTGCATCTTCAAAATAATTATTACGTAAGCATAAGTCGCCTAAAGTTCCTACAACCTCAACATTATTGGGTTGATTCTCGAATACTACAATTAATAGATCGATCGCAAGTTCATCAAAACCATATTCACTTAAAAGCTTACTGAGCCTGAGTCTAATCTCTTGCTTAGATCCTATCATTATCTCTGCAAGCCATTGGAAACGATCAAACTCTTCCAAGATAATTAAATACATGCAAACTTCCATTAACATATTTTCAAGCTTTGTAGTTAATACAACTTTACCACTACGAGCAGTTACAATTTGGTTGAGAATCTTCATTTCTTTATTACTCAAATTAAATAATTGTTGAATGTCTTCTAAAAAAGAATCTTCTGATAGCAGTATAGAAATTAATAATAAATCCTTCCCATTTTCTTTTTCCTTATCCTCAATCTGAGTCCAAAGCAGCTTTGCTTCTTCATACTTTTTACTATATATTTTCGCTGTTGCTACTATATTAGGTTGTGCATTTATACTGTATCGAGTCAAATAATAATCTAGTAAGGGATTTCGTGCTCCATACACATTATTAAGTAACAACTGTAAATCGTCCACATTCTCAATTAAATAAATTTGGGTCAATATATCTTCAAAGTCGTTAAACTTTATTTTTAATTTTGGAAATAACTTTAAATATTGCTGAATCCCTGGTATAAAATTCTTTTTCAAATTAAGTACATTAATCACTTCTGATAAGCTATCTTCCAAGCGTCCATGTTGCTCATAAAGTTCTGATAACCTTAAGTGTGCTAGATATCCTCCGCTTCCTTCAGTAACGTAATATCCCTGATCTCCAAGTTCAATACACTTGCGATAACACGCCTCAGAATCTCTATAGTACCCTGCATTTTGATAAACCAGTCCTAAAATATAAATCATCTCAGTTTCTTGCGGGAATAACATTACAGAATCTGTTAATATATATAGAGCCTCTTCGGTTTGTTTCAGCTCAGCTACGGCATATGCAAGTTTAGTAAGAAGCTCTGGAAGAAACACTCTGTCCTTACTTAGTGGATATGCTTTCTTAAAATATTCTGCTGCTTCCTTATACTTACCAATACCAAAATATGTTTGTCCCATATTGTATAAATTGTATGCATTAGGTTTTTCTTTTACTTCTAATTTCATTAGTGGTAAATTTCTATTGTTTTTTTTATCCTCAAGAAGTTTGGCATCAGCATATCCAACATGATTTATTAAATTACTCGACTCTCCACTAATAAATCTCGAACTGTCCTCTATTATATTGAGATGCTCATGTAACCTATTTTCATAAACTAAACCCAAGGATCTTTTAAAAAGCCTCACTGCTGTATGATTAAATGACATTCCTAATTCCATTTGATTGTTTATATTGAAAGAGTAGTAATCACAAGAATGTAGTAGATCCTTCTCAAAATCAGCATTTTCATCCAAATATTCATCAGCATCCAGTATAAGGATATAGTCTGAAGTAGCATGTTTAATGGACTCATTTCGTGCTGCAGAAAAATCATTTACCCATTCAAAAGAATAAATTTTATCCGTATACTTCCGAGCAACATCAAGAGTTGAATCAGTTGATCCTGTGTCTACGACAATGATTTCATTAACGATGCTTTGAACGCTTTCCAAGCAACGACCTAAAACTTTTTCTTCATTTTTTACTATCATGCACAGTGATATTGTAGGGGTCATATTATTCCTCTCATCTCTCAAAGTCTTACTATATATGTCGGTGTAAATCACATATTTTATTAGTCGTTTAGTAAATTACAAACTTGAAAATAAATACAATGTATATAAGTATAAAAAAAGAGCCCACCAGAGTTCCTGGCAGGCTTTTCCTGTAAATATAAGATTAACGAAGCAATTGCAGAACAGCTTGTGGCTGTTGGTTTGCTTGTGCCAACATAGCTTGGGAAGCTTGAGCCAAGATGTTGTTTTTCGTTTGGTTCATCATTTCTTTCGCCATGTCTACGTCACGAATACGGGATTCAGCAGCAGAAAGGTTCTCGGAAGTTGTTCCCAAGTTGTTGATTGTGTGCTCCAAACGGTTTTGGTAAGCACCCAGTTTAGCACGCTCAGCAGATACTGTTTCAATTGCTGTGTTGATCGTTGTAATTGCAGCATCAGCAGATTTTTGAGTCGAAATAGCAATACCAGAAGCAGCTGTTGCAGCTGTTGTTCCTTGTGTAGATGCACCGCCACCAGCTACTCCTAAACTGAAAGCATCCATAGCTGAGATTGACAAAGTAATGTTTTGGCCTGCGTTTGCACCAATGTGGAACGTAAGGTCAGATGCGCTTTGTACGCCAGAACCAGTCTTAGCAGCACCATCCAACAATTTCTTCGTGTTGAACTCAGTTGTATTGGAGATACGAGTGATCTCTTTAGCCAACTCATCCACTTCGTTTTGAAGAGCTTCACGGTCTTTATCTGTGTTCGTATCATTGGAAGATTGAACTGCCAATTCACGCATACGTTGCAGGATGGAGTGAGTTTCGTTCAATGCACCCTCAGCTGTTTGGATCAAGGAAATGCTGTCTTGACCGTTTTTAGTAGCCATATCCAAACCGCGGATTTGACCGCGCATTTTTTCGGAAATTGCCAAACCTGCAGCATCGTCACCAGCGCGGTTAATACGCAGACCGGAAGACAATTTTTCGATAGCCTTGTTTGTGTTGGCTGTGTTTGCACCCAATTGACGGTGAGTGTTCATTGCAGCGATATTGTGGTTGATAATCATTAGAAATTTCCTCCCTGAAAATAAGTTAGTTCCACATCCTTGTGGTAAACGCCGCGACATTAAGGTCGGCCGCCCTGCCGAAGCAGCGTCTAAACTATATATCGACAGGAAGAGAAGAACTGTTAATAGTAAATTGGAATATTTTTATTTTTTTTTGTTTTCAATGCCTTGGAGCAACTCCATAAAAGCAGCGACACTAGGAGCATCCGGTTTTGCAGACTCTCGATTAGCCTCCTGAATAGAGGCATATACCTCTTTCCGAAAGATATCAATGTGCTTGGGGGCAGAGATACCAATCCGTACTGTATCACCTTCCACTGCCAATACAGTTACCTCAATATTATCTTGAATGATAATAGATTCTCCCTTTTTACGTGACAATACTAACATTTCAGACCCCCTCCTTCGCCGAAGTCGCTTCTTCTGTCCATATGAGATGTTTAGTCATATAACCTGTTTGTTGAAGGACAACTTGCTTGCCTACCCGATGTGCAGGATTAATTATAACTGGGGCCAAGAGATTCATCGTTGATTTTGTCACATCTGAATGTATAGTGACTATAGAATAAACGGCTACATCTTCTTCGATTTTGAGTTCTTCTTTATCTTCTTCACTCAGTTCAAAACTATAGTCCTGCTTAAACTCAAAAGGATTGACTACCAAGAAAGAGAGCTCTTTCTCCGTTAATGATTGTAAATAACTAAATGGTGTGTCTTCCCAAGGGATTAGTGCAAAACTAGTTTCGTTTTCAAACCCAGGTAGACCTCTTGGAAATTGATATGTGCTGTTTTCATCTACTTCAATCTTTCCCCATGTACTTGTCTCAATAAAAATAATAAACGCCTCCTTGGCGATGATTTTATAAAAAAAAGCTATAGCGGGGTATTATAACCGTCTATAGCTCTACATTATATCTTATAATCCCATATCAATCGTAGGCGGAGTGTATTGTATAGAAGCATATTGCTGCACATATATATCCAACTTGCCACGTTGATATTCAATTTCTGGCTTGTTCACAGTTACATTCATCTCGGATTCAGCTGCTTCAAAGCGAATGTCTGGTGCTTGCGTAAACACACGTACATCCACATTATCAGAGGAAGCTGCCGTGCGTGTCTCTGGAAACGGTTTGGCTTGCCAATTCGTTCCTACAATATTGGCAATCGTATTGCCTGGTTTGTGAATGGCCGCCAGATCATTCCCTTGTTGCACACGTTCAGCCATATTCTGCATGAATAATTGTTGAATACCCGAATATATTCGGGCATTCATATCGATCATATTCCCACCATGATAGGCAGAAAAAGCTTTGGACTGATCCACGTTCAACTCTATTGCATGGCTTTGTACCGTTAATTTACCAGGCTTGGTATGGAGCTGGACCTCTGCCTTCGGCTGGCGAATCGACTGCTGACCAATGTCCGCATCGATATGTAATAGCGTGGGCGTTGTGTGAATTTGTACTACTGGAAGGGTACTCATTAGATGATCTCTCCTTTGTTATCTAAGAAAATCAACTAATGACTGAGATATAATTTTAGCACCAGCAGAAAGTGAAGCATTATATATATTTTCTTGAATCTTAGACTTAATTGACAATTCAGCGTAGTCTGCATCCTCAACCTTTGCTTGCAAATCCGTTAAGTTCACTTCAAGGTCACTTAACCGACCTTGCATGAGTTCGACACGATTGGTTTTTGCTCCAATCTCTGCACGAATCGCAAGCATCTTGTTTGTACGAGTATCAATATTTGCAAGCTGATTGGACAATTCCTTTTGATCCCCACTGGCGAGAGCCTGACTAATCGTATTAAAGATTACAAAAAGATTATCATCTTCCGTAGAATCACCAAACACTTCATTACCGGTCACGTTAATTGGTAATTGGACACTCTCACCCACGATAAAATTAATCTTACCCGAATCAGTAACGACGGAAGCAGCATTAGTTGTATCAAACGAACCGTCAGCACTAGTAGGGAAGTCATAAGGTTTAACATCGTAAGTTTCACCATTGAATACATACTTCCCATTCAAGGTACTGTTTGAAATATCAACAAGCTGTGCTTTTAATTGCTTCACTTCTTCATTGATACTATCTAGTGCTGATTGAGGGTTAGTTCCCGTAGCTGCCTGCACCGTCAGTTCTCTTAATCGCTGAACCACGCTGCCCGCTTGATCCATAACGGTATCATTAAAATCCAACCATGAGACAGCGCTATCCACATTCTTTTGATACTGCTCATTGGAAGACAGCTCTGCACGATAACGAAGGGAGTACGTAATCCCTACCGGATCGTCAGAAGGTTTGTTGATCTTCCGTCCCGTTGCCAATTGAGTTTGTGTATTGTTCATCTGTTGTGCATTCCGGTTCAAGTTAAGAATCAATTGCGAGCTCAACATATTATTCGTAATTCTCATCGTCTGTTATGTCACTCCTTTCTTAATTATCTGCCAACCATACCGGTAGAATTAATCAGTTTATCAAGTAATTGATCATATGTGGTCATAAAACGTGCAGAAGCACTGTAAGCATGCTGGAATTTGATCATGTTGGCCATCTCTTCATCCAAGGAAACACCACTGACCGATTGACGACGAGTGTCCACTTGTTCTACGAGAAACTCGGAATTGGACGTCTGACGTGCCGCCTCCTGAGATTGAACACCCAACTGTCCAACGATCGCACTAAATTGAGCACCAATCGTTGCATTCCGCAAACCATCAACGGATTTCATTGGAGTATCCTTCAAATTAGCAAGCAGATTAGCCAGTGTATTGTTACCTTTAATCACCGTTTCTGCTCCTGAAGAATCCGTAGTGGTACGGAGCGAAGTTGCGATCTTATTCGGATCAGCCAAGATTTCGGCATTCAATGAAATATTGCCAGCTGTAATAGCTGTTCCGCCGCCCGCCGCTGTAAAGAAAGGTACTCCTGGCGAATTGGTTCCATCCATACTGTATCCAAGTTGGTGCAGACCGTTCAGACCTTTGACTGTAACCTTCAGATCTGTTGCCAGCGTCCGCGCTGCACCTGTGTATGTAACTCCATCCAGTACAGTATTATCCGGTAAGACAGAACCCGCAGGAAGGGTGATCTCGATATCACCGTTAGCAAGTGTATTAGCTAAGTCATCCATTTGTTTCTGATAATCAGTCACCAAAGTATCTCTGGACTTAATCATGCCGTGGACCTCGCCGTTAGTGAGCGTACCTGCTGTATACGCAGCATTCAGAAAAGCAGGATCTACCGCTACTTGTACCGCCCCGCCAGTGACGAGTGCCTGTCCATTCATCTGAACCTGGTATCCTTGCGGAGAATCCGTAACGGTAACGTTCATGATTTTGGACAACTTGTCTGTCATCAGATCACGTTGGTCACGCAAATCGTTGGCATTGTCGCCAAGAGACTCGACTTTTACAATGGCGCTATTAAGGTTCGCAATATTACCCAGATAGCCCTGAATTTCATTGCTTTTCACAGCAATGTTACTGTCCAAATCCTGACTGAGTGCATCCAGTTGGCGGCTAATCTGATTCATCGCATCGGTCAGAGCCAATGTCGTTTCTTTTACGATTCGCCGTGCTGTAACATCCTCAGGATTCTTACTCAGGTCTGACCATGATTTGTAGAAGTTATCCATAACGGTTCGAAAACCGGTGTCCGATGGTTCGTTCACAATAGCTTCAAGTTTCTCAAGTGTATCTCGTTGAATGGACCAACTCCCGAAGTTGGTATTTTCATTGCGATACTGATCATCCAGAAATTTCTCACGCACACGTGTAATGGAATCGAATTCCACCCCTGTACCGAGTTGTCCTGGTGTTGTGCTATGCAGAAATGCGAACGGCTCCATTGGAATAGATGCCTGCATGTTTACCTTTTGGCGTGAGTAACCTTCCGTGTTGGCATTGGCTATGTTATGGCCTGTTGTGCTAAGAGCTGTCGTCTGTGTGAACAAACTGCGTTTAGCCGTTTCGATTGAATGAAATGTAGATGTCACCTAGTTTCCCCCTAATTAATCAGGCACGCGTGTCAAACAGACCGATTCGCCCTGGATTACCGTTCTTATCAGCAGGATGCTGATATGTGGCATCCTGTTCTGGTCGAGAAGCGAAGATGTCCATTGAGAGATCAATAAACATCAAGGATTGCTCGATTAGCATTTGATTCAGTTGATTAATTTCTTTTAACTCCTGCAGTGTTCCCGCCAGCTTCTTCTGGACTTCGAGCAATCGCAGTTTGTCAGCCGGATCAAAAATCAGCTTCGAGATTTCGGTGATATTCAGGTTCAGCATGGACTTGATGCCTCGCTCCTGTAGCAGTTCGTGAACTGCGCTCTGCCGCTCGATCTCCAATGGCTCCTGTTGTTTCATGAAACGAGATTCTTTGTTGAGGAGTGCAATGAGTTCATCCACATCGTTTTTGACAATGACCTGTCTCTTGACCTCGCTGAGTGCCAGCATATCGCGGTGACTTTGTTCCATTTGCTGCAAAACTGCAATTAATCTGTCCAGTGCTGCCATTACGTGATCACCTATTCCTTATCAAAAGACTTAAAATACGGCAGCAGCTTGTCAGCAAGCTTACTACTATCTACCTGATACGTTCCCGAACTCACTTGTTCTTTAAGTTCCTGTATCCGCTGTATGCGTCCTGCATCCTGTGTACGACTTTGTTCCTCAAGCATCTTCATCGCCTCCGGAGAAATGGATACCTCGTCCTTACGGCGGCTCTTCTTAGCATCAGCCTGCTGATTGGATTCAACGTTCCTTTGATATGAATTGATGGCGCCAATTCTACTCGGTTCATTGATTTTCATTTAAAATGCACTTCCTTCCATATTAGGGTTCTACGACGATATACGTTTTTCTTACTTTATCTTTATGCTCTAAAAATAATTAGGATAATTAAAAAAACCGATAATCTTTAATAAGTTTATCGGTACGTTTCAAAACATTTGTTATAGCAAAACATGTATTTGAGCCCTCGCTCCTATTAATCGCGTAGTTTGTCGACAGCATTGTAGGTTCGTCCGCCTACATTGTTGTTATCCTTCTGACCTACTTCACGAGCTGCTCCTGCCAAGTCTTTCGTTAAACGATTACGGCAAGAGTCACACATGTGACCCTCACGAATCAATGTTCCGCATACTTCACAAGGATACATCATATTCGGGGCGTTCTCGATGGAAATTCGTCCCTCGCGGATGAACTTGGTAATGTTTTTAATTGAAACCTCTGTTGCATCGGATAGCTCCTGTATGTTGGTGCCCTTGTTTTCACGCAAATAATCTACACAGATCTGATATTCCTTCTCTATTTCCTTAATACAGTTTGAACATACATCTCGAAAATTCAACGCATATAATTTACCACAGCGAGGACAATTACCTAGATTCATCGCTAAAACGCCCCTCTCAAACTTCCATTTCCGAATAGATAATAACTATACATTACCTTATTTTCTCGGATGAATCCATAGTCTATTTATAAAACAAAAGAGAGAACAGGATGCATATATACGAAAGCCAACTCATGGCCATTTCTTAAAAAATAGCTCAAATCTCTTCCCACAGAGCATGCTATTCGCACATTAAAAACAATTTTATTCCATAAATACATTAAAAGCCTATATATTAATCAGGATCTTGCCAGTGTTAATGTGTAAATCTCAACCGGAATTCCCATGGTAAAACCAGTATTTAAGATAACCTGCCCACAAGCGTCCAAGGTGCTCCCTGTTGTGTATATATCATCGACTAGCAGGATCTGTATGGGTTTAGCATGTGATATACCCTTTTGTGTTGGCAGATGAGACCCATTGTTTAGTTCTTCAATTAAATGCATGCCATCCGGGTTGATGGAAAAAACGTTCTTCATCGTTTCGATACGCTCACCGCGTGATTTAAAGCTTTGTTTGGTGGTGTTGATCTGGCGTTGCAACAGATCAACGATGGGTAGGCGGCAAGCGGTGGCGAGCCCAGCAGCCAGCCGCTCCGCCTGATTGAAGCCGCGCTCGGCCAGGCGCTCGCTGCTCACGGGAACATAGGTGACCGCGGCAGGCCGCCATTGCAGTTTCGTTTGTTGAGCAGGCGTGGCTAGATGAGCCACGGGGGCCGGGGGTCCTTTTGCCAAAACAGAATTTTGTTCATCGCTCATCGCTTGAAAGGCTTGAATCAACAGGGCGGTTAAGAGCGGCGCGTATCTTTCATGACCTCTGAATTTGTACATGCCTATCCATTCTTTCATAAGAGGGTTGTACTGTACGGCGCTGCGGTTGAGGATAAAAGAACGGTTTTGCATATGTGGACGAGCACAGTCCGGGCATCCGACACCCCGACCACACCGCAGACAGCGGATGGAACGAATCCATGGAATCTGCTTCACACAACGTAGGCATATGCCCGGATAAGTTGAAGACAGAAGCGCTCTAGTGCCACATGTCAGACAAGTCGCTCCAGGTGGGGCGAGCAGATGATGGAGGCGTTGGGTAAGGTGCTGAGCATGATCGGTGATGTTGCTGAGCCAGTTAAACATAATGGTGTAAACCTCCAATCTGGTCTGGAGAATCTAATGGTATGTAGGGAATATACGCTGTGTGTACTTTGAAATATGGATGCTAATTCATATATTTGGCAGATCACAATTAACAATTATGTCTGGGATGGCGGATGCAGGTAGCCTTTGCGACGAGCGATCGTGTTCATTTTCCGAATTTGTGCAACGGCCTTCACCTGTGAACGTGTCCGACGAGATGATGCAAAAACCACTCTACCCGCCGGGTCATCCATCGAACGCCCTGCTCTGCCCGCCATCTGAACCAGTGAAGCTTCATCAAAGAGACCATTGTCTGCATCCAATATAAAAACATCGCTACGCGGAATGGTCACGCCACGCTCCAGAATTGTGGTGGTTACAAGCAGACGAATGGTACGTTCACGAAAGGCTATAACTTTGCTAGCGCGATCAGGGTCCTGAGATGAGGTTCCTTCGATATGGACTTCGGGAAAAGTACGACGCATCAGATTCACAAACGCCTCAATCTGGGCAATGCGTGTTACAAAGACAAATACCTGAGCGTCACGCTTCAATGAGATTTGGATGTTAGTCCTCAACGCAGAAGGGAGATTTCGTTTCTTAATACATTCAGCAACGGTAACCATTTTGATCAATCTTGGCACGGGCAAAGGATGACGGTGGAAACGTACTGGCACTTTGGCATGAGTGAGTTTTCCCTGCGCTGCTTCCCTCTGTAGCCGAGCTGGTGGTGTAGCAGACAAATAGACGAAATTGCCATCCGGTTTACAGGAAGATGCAGCCGCGTGAGCGAGCATGGGATCGTTATGGTACGGGAAAGCATCCAGTTCATCGATGATCACGAGGTCAAACCCCTGATAAAAACGCATCAGTTGATGTGTGGTCGCGAGCGTCAGTTGAGCGTCTTTCCAACGTTCGTCACTGCCTCCGTAAAGGGTAGCGAGCGAGGTGTCCGGAAAGGCTTTGGCCAGACGCGGAGCCAGTTCCAGTACAACGTCTCTGCGCGGCGTAGCGACCAGCGCTCGTCCTCCGCGATCCAGTGTATGTTGGAGCAGTGGAAAAATCATCTCGGTCTTGCCAGCCCCGGTCACGGCCCACAGCAAAAACCGCCCCGGCCCATCCCCTGCGGGTGGCCGGGCCAAAAACGCAAGCGCCGCGGCTGCTGCCGCGCTCTGCGCTGCGCTAAGCCCCCACCGGGCGAGCCTGCCGCCGGTGGGGGCCAAAGCCGTGCCACGCGGTGCTTCGCCGCGTACTGGCACGGCCCCTTGCGCTGCACTGCGTAGCAGCAGCGCACAAGAACGGCTGCGCCCCAGCGCGAGGCAAGCCTCGCAGTAGGCGCACGCCGCCAGGCCGCAGGCAGCGCAGGGCACGCGCTGCCTGGCTTCGCTGCCACAACGGTGGCAGCGGGGCGCGCTCCGCGCGCGTCCAAGCCACGCGTGCCGACGGCGCGTGGCAGGCCCTTGGAGGGCGGCTGTGATACTCAGCCGCCCGTGCAAGCGCGCGAGCTGCGCAGCCGCGCGCCACTCCCTTGGCGGCTGGGCGGTATCCGCCAGCAACGCCTCCGCCTCGGCCGCCAGTAATTGGCGGCCGCTGATCCCCTCAGCCAGCAGGGCCGCGTCTCGCTCCAGCTGAGCCCACTGCCCGGCGGGATACGGCTCCGGCATCCCGCCTACCTGAATGCGACGCGCAGCGACACTCCCCGCTTTGCCCGCTACACCTTTTCTCGCCTCAACTTCCCCCGAGGCCAGTTCATATACATCCAGCTTCCGTGCAAGATAACTCTGCCATTCGCGCTCACCCCACTGATCCATACTTCGCTCCATCTCAAAATGTTCAACCAACCAGGATGCCTGACTTAAAGGCAACGCCGTATCTAACAGCAACCAGCGCAGCATATGTCGCCCACTTCCTCCTTCTAGCCACCAGGTCACATCCACACGAATGTCGAGTGATAACACCATGCTCCACCCTTCCCCTACACGGCACACATATAAGGCAACCTTCATTTTCTCTCCTCCCCCATCGTAATTTTTCCGAACGCAAAAAAAGCACATGCCAACCCGGCTATTCGCCGGAGCATGTGCTTCATGTCCATATTCATCTTCTTACGATCAATCTACTTATCACTATACCAATTGAATCTTCACAGCACAAGGTGAGTCACGCATCATAAAATTCTTCTAATAACCAGAATCTTTCTTTCAAATTGCGAAACTTTTTCCAATCTCTATCGTCTATACTTTTAAATTAAGAGTTCTGACTTCGAAAAACTTATTTTAATGATCACTACTTCGTCAGAACCCAGTCAATAACCATAGATTGCATAAAAACCCATTTTTAATTTAAAAGCAGACTTGGCTACAATTACAAAAAAAGACTACAGCTTCTGCTGTAATCTTTTCACTGTAGATCTGCGAAATGTTAATCCCATTTTCCGTTCACATGATGATTTATTGCTCAGACTCACGCAAATCAATCAGCCGAAAAGTGTGATCGGTCTGTGCTATCCGTTCAATATCAGCAGGGACAGCAGGCAGATAAGATGTCTCCAATCCTTGCCTTTGCATAAGCTTTTCAATAATCGTAATCGTTTCCGCTTCTGTACGATCAGCAACAACGGTTAATCTGAAGCTCTTTCCACGGTATAACAATTCCCGGCAAAGTGCTCTTACAATGCCTTCGATCCGCCCTGCCTGATTGGAAGGGATGAGCAGGATCTGCTCGAATCCTTCAGATTCCGGACGAGAAAGATGGCGCTGGTGCATGGCATGAACGGCCATTGCCGCCAGGAAGTATATGAGCAGAATCATAGTCAGATGAGCAACCATGGCAACTGCACCTCCTCGGAAGGTCATGCTCACCCATGGCGAACATCCCTGTATACAACAAGTATATGCTGTACTTCCTGAAGGGTTACACTTGCATTTCCTATCACTCATATTCCACGCTGATCGACACCGGATGAAGAAAGACAGGCCAGGTCATTCATTCACGCCTAAGCTTGAACACATGTTCCGCACAACCTTACGCTTTGCTCATTTGCAGTGATAAAGTCCATTAACCCGCAGACCAATCCAGCATTCTGGAAAGGGCGCGAGTGAACACCAATCTATACTTCGTCAAGGTTGAATCAACCAATGGACTGACTTACCGTAAGAATACTGCTTTACGAAAAAAATAAGGTATTAGAGCGTAACCCAACCATACTTGATCGAGTTGATAACAGCTTGTGTACGGTCGTCCACTTCCATCTTCTGCAGAATACTGCTGACATGGTTTTTTACTGTTTTTTCACTGATGAACAGGAATTCACCAATCATTTTGTTGCTCTTACCTTCTGCCATTAAGCGAAGCACTTCAGCCTCACGACGTGTGAGCGGGTTATTGTCGCCAGCGACAAATTTAACGCCTGCTTCCTTCGAAGCTCCTTCACTCATCGCCCCTGTTTCATTAAGATACGTCATACGACGCAGCTGCATGATCAGTTTGCCTGTCACTTTTGGATGAATGAATGCATGTCCTTCATGCACGGAACGAATCGCATTGATTAGAGACTCGGCCTCCATATCCTTCAGCAAGTATCCGTTAGCCCCTTTACGAAGCGTCTCAAACACATAACTTTCATCATCATGAATGGACAAGATAATCACTTTGACATCAGGGAACAGCTCACGCAATTTCTCCGTAGCTTCAACCCCGTTTTCAATCGGCATGTTGATATCCATCAATACGATATCAGGTTTATCCTGATTGCAGAATTCGAGCACTTGAATTCCATCGCCGCATTCGCCGATGACCTCAATGTCGTCCTCCATATTTAAAATGCGTTTCAGTCCCTCACGGAACAGCTGATGATCATCAGCCAAAAGAACTTTAATCGATGCTTTACCAGTATCACGGTTTTCCATCATCCTGCTACTCCTTTCCCTTATCCACGTTTGTCGGGATATGAATCACTATTTTGGTTCCTTGATTTTCTCCGGATTCAATCTCTATTCTTCCTTCTAACAGTTCAACCCGTTCTCTCATCCCAATCAGACCGAAGTGGGTATGATCCTTGCTTTTCTTTGCAAGAAGCTCCGGTTTGAACCCAAGCCCATTGTCCTGAACGACAATTTTGACGAGCTGAGCCTGGTATGTAATTTCCACTACAACATAAGTGGGATAAGCATGCTTTGCAGCATTCGACAGACCTTCCTGCACAAGGCGGTAGATCGCTGCCTCCATCGCGGAAGATAAACGGTGTTCCTTACCTCTTGTTTCAAAAAGCGACCGGATTTTTGTTTTTACCTCAAAATCCTGCACATACTTCCGAAGCGTTGGAATCAGTCCCAGATCATCCAGTGCCATAGGACGCAGATTGAAAATAACTTTTCTCATTTCTTCAAGACTGGAACGAACCTGGCCTTTCAAATCTACTATTTCGGCCTGGACCATCTTAAAATCCTGCTTAATGAGCATTCTTTCTACAATTTCCGTCCTAAGCACTAGATTTGCGAGCATCTGCGCAGGCCCGTCATGAATCTCACGAGCAATACGTTTCCGCTCTTCTTCCTGGGCCAAAATTATTTTCAAACCAATCATTTGTCGATTTTTGGCAGATTCGATGATCCGGGTCACTTGACCCAGTTCACCTGACAGGTATTCGAGTACAACACCCATCTGCGAACCGATGGTCTCGGCACGCTCGACAGAAGCTTCCACATTTTTGGCACGCTTCTGCAGATCATCCCGACGAGCCTTCAGATACATTTCCTTCTCACGATAAATCATCAGATCCAGCTGCAGCTGTGTTGCTTTCTCGTACGCCTGCTTGATATCATGCTCGGAATAACGGACAAAGTCGCGGCTAACCTCAGTCAGCCGGATCCGGGAACGGCGGTAGTTCAGCTCCAATTGATCTACTTTCTCGATCGTTTCCGCCGTCTCCTTCAGTACCGACTTCAACTCCTCGTTGAGTGTTTTCAGCTCATCGCGAGTTGCGTCCATAATTTCGAACATTTGATATTTGCTGTTTTCCATGACTTGTATGGCGTTTTTAATGACGCGGTCTATGGCATCGGCTTGTAAATCCACGTTTGTTCGACTCCATTTCTATCGTTTCCGGTATATATCATACCATATCACGATGAGATGGTAACGGTCTTCGTTTTCTGTTCCCATTTTACAGTCAGTCCAAGTTGCTCGGAAACGAGTCTAAGCGGGACTAAAGTCCTACCTCCCGTTACGTATGGTGCAACAGTTGCGCTCTGTCTTTTACCATTCAGAATGAATTCTTTCTGCCCTACAACCAGATCAATCAGCTTGCCACCGCGTAATACCGTGATCCGCTGATTTTTGCTATCCCAGCTTGCCTGACCACCAAAAGCGTCCAAAACATGTTTGATTGGCACATACGTCGTACCATTTTTCAGGACTGGTGCTGCATCAATTGCTTTTTTCGTTCCATTCACCGTCATCGATTTCTGTCCAAGCACAAGCGAAGCTGTTCCCGTAGGTAATCCAACTTCACTGGACTTGGAAGGCATCGTGAATGCGATATTGTCAAAAGCAACCGTACCTGTCTTCGCACGCTCATCCTGACCCTCTTCTACATTCACCACATAGACCCGCTTCAACTTCGCCGGGTAGGCAATGTTTAGTCCGTTCAGGTCCACGCTCAGCTTCTTCCATCCGTTCCAGTCAATCACCTTGGCGAGATCGGCATATACCGTTTTGCCATTGGCATCCGTGAATTCGGCACGCAGCCAGTTCAGGCTCTTATCTCCCATAACATCCATCGACATCGATGTCGCTGCAGCAGATACCTCTCTGCCGGTAGAACCATTCAGTTGTGCATAAGCATACATTTTGCCTGTTCCAGCTGTCATATCATAACCGAGTTGCAGCACATTAGAGCCGGCTTTTTCACCCGTTCCTGCTGTAACAGTTGCAGATCCGGTCACACCCGCTGCGTTTGTCGTGAAGTTGATCGGATAACTCGCATTTTCGAAGTTCTCCCAGATGGTTTCGCTGGCAGAAGCCGAAAGTACAACGACTGTGCTGTATCCATCATAACGACCAATCGCATATCCCACTTGTGCACCAGAATTGACGGAAGATACGGTTAATTGGTCCGCCGTAACTTTACCTTTGAACCCGATAAATTCCCATGTCAGCGAGTCCGCCGGAACAGTAACACTTTGTCCACTCTTCGTTGTTGCCGTTACCGGAATGGACATCGTTGTGCCTGCTTTGAGCGAACCGAGACCTGATCCTGCTGTCAGAGAAGCCAATTCACTTCCACCCAGTACCGATACTTTAATGGAAGATGAAGCTCCATTGCTCGTTGCCGTCAGCGTTGCTGTACCTGGCTTCACTCCTTTGATCGTGCCGCTGCTGACACTCACAATGCCGTTGTTGCTAGACTTCCAGGACATGCTGATATCGCCTGTTGCGATCGGGTTGTAGTAGGTGTCATATCCTTTGGCTGTGTACTTGCCCTCTTGTCCCACCAGCAACGTTTGGCTGCCACTCACGGCAAATCCCTTCAGTGTACCTGCAGGAGCCGTAGAGAACACACCCAGCGTGTTTACAACCTGACGTTGCTCGGTGCCATATTCTGTGTTGAACGTCAGACCGGCGGTTTGCTCACCTAACGGACGTGTTACCATGGTTGTGGAGCCGCCTCCGTCCAAGTTCATGCCTTTCCAGACACCTACACTGGTCATAAAGGATTGCAGTTCCGTCAGCGACATCCCGCTGCTGTTACTGTTTTTCTCCGCTGCAATGATGTAGACATACCGACCATCCTGAGAGTATCCTACTGCCGTTCTTGCACGAATACCACCTATGCCGGAAGATGCGATATCACGGGAAAAGGAAGCTGCCTTACCACCGTTCACCAAAATGGTATGACCGCCAATCATCATCTCCAGATTACTTGGATCAACCGACTGCCCGGTTGTTTTAGCTTTCAGTTTGTAGTCCGCGTCCAAGGTTTGCCCAACGGATAGATGGCTCATAATCCATGTCGCTGCTGTTCCGTGCGCACGCAAAATGTACCCATCCTGCGGCACCGTCATGTCTAGTGCTTTTTTATCCGAGATTTGGGTAATTACTCCGTTCTGCACAAGAACCTCTGTTGGCGTTGTGGAAGGGTCATTCGGACGTTTGGTGGAGGTCCATGCCGGTGTATAAATATACATCGAGTTGGCATGACTATATTTCACTGATCCCGACTCTACCGTATAATCCTCTTTATTTATCCCACGCAAAACAAAGGTTGAACCATCCTGGGCCTTCACAGTCCCGTCAAATGAATACTCGTCAATCATCGGCTTGCCGTCCTTGGTCACCGTGAGGGCATACATGCCTGACAACTCAGAAGGTGTGGAGACCAGTACTCCATCAGAAACCTGTCCACCAATGGGTGCCAACTCCCCGGATACGTTGAAGTAATCGCCATTCACAGCAGCCACTGCACCATTTTCCTTGGCCATGGCACCTGTGCTCTGTTTGCTGTTCAGATTACCGCCCTTGCCTGTCATTACATCCAGCTTCACATACGGGTTCTGCAGATCCACCTGGACCACATCCGCCAGTACGTTGACCTTGGAACCGGAACGTGTTGTTGTATATCTGTATTTCATGAGCTTCGCACCCGAAGTCAGAATTTCTTCACTCAACTTGCTTGTATTCGTAGATGCCGCTGCGGCCACCGATTGCCATGAAGTGCCTGACCACATCTGCCCACCTGCACTCATCACCGGTGCAATCCAGATCACACCTGCCAGCGTCACAATTGCCCATTTCTTCACCTTACTGCCCTTAACGTCTTCCAGCTGTTTCCCATGTTTCCCCAGCATGTCTGAAACGTCTCTCCCATCTTGTATATCAATCTTAGACATCACGAACACTGCCAAGTAGGCAGCAGATAGCGAGATCCCTAGTATACTCTTCTATTAATAGACTGCTTTTTGTGGAAAAAGTTACGTTTGTCCCCTATATTAGCACGCATAGATTTTGAAAATAGATAACTGGCCACATCCTTACTGCCGATTTTAGCTATTCTCGTCCAGCTCAACGAAAAAGAAGCATATCAGCAAGTTTAATCTGGCTGATATGCTTCTTAAATAGCATTAGTTATTTCGTGGGATTTGTTATTACAGGTAACCAATCTGATTCAGCATACGTTTGAGCATTACCGCAGCCTGCGCTCTTGTTGCTCTGTCCAAAGGCTTAAATTCCGTTGGTGACACCCCTTGGATAATTCCTGTCAGAACCGCCTTCGCAACAGCATCCTCAGATTTTATTTTATCGGCATCCTTAAATCTGGACAGCGTGTTCTTTGCAGATAATTGAAGAGATGGTGATTGCCCTGCATAATTCATTGCTCTAACTAACATGATTGCCATCTGCTCCCGAGTGACTAAGCGGTCGGGCTGAAATTTCCCATCGCTAGTGCCCACAATGATTTTGGCTTCAACCGCTGCACCAATTAATGCATTAGTTGAACTTTTCTTGCCAAGATCTTTGAATTTTTGTGCCGCTGTCGCGTTGGCTTTGAGCCCCAAACCTTTGGCCACCCATTCTGCAAACTCTGCTCTTGTTATCTTCGTATTTGTATTGTATGTTCCAAGATTATCTGAGGTAATAATCCATTTGGAGGCCAATTCGGTTACAGCATTACGTGCCCAATCTGCCGTGTTCGGGAAGCTAACCAGATGTGTTATCGGTGCTACAATCTGATTCCCATTAAGTAATCCTCTTGCTGTAATTCCAGTTGACGTTGTTCTAAATCCGGTCGGTACATAGGATAATGCCTGTGTGTTGGGATCAATCGCAGTCAATCCCGTTAGAGTAGTGGATGTGTTGCCAGGAAGCTTAATCCAGTACTGGCTTTTGATATTCTGTTCCACACTTTTGCCTGTGTTGCCATTGAATAATGTGGTGAATACCTCCATGGCGTCTCCCAGACTCTGAGCGTTGGATCTCGATAAAACATATTCCATGGCGCCTGCAGAAAGTCTTGGCACAGTCTCCATCTGTACATACAGTGTTGCCGTACCCGGAGCTGTAGTAATTCCTGCACTTTGTCCCATACTTACCAAGTTCAGTTCAGATAAAGGCACACTCCATATACTGTCTTTATATTTAACTCCAATCGTACCCGTGCGGTACCTTGAAGCGATTTGGGATAGCTTATGGAATGGAATTCCAACGTATGCTGTCTCATTATTTGCTGGCACCTCGAACAATATAGGTTGGTTTAATTTATAATTTGCAGAAGCATATTCGAAAGCTTGTCCAAGCTTGGTCTCATCGATCGTATATTGCTGCGTTGTACGATTATTATGTGAGGGAGTACTCTTGGCAGAAGCTACATCCGTACTCATGACCAGAAGTCCTTGACCAAATCCAGAATCAGCCGCACTCCACTCGGTCAGCCACGCTGGACGCCCTACTGCTGTAGTATCTGTGGGATTAGTAATTGTGCTCTCCTGAAGTGTTAACGGACCGAAAGCCCCTACCTCAGAATTCAGCGCATCTCTAAGCGACACTGTTCCAGGTGTGTAGGTAACCGTACCCGTCTGTCCAGCCGGTACCGATTCGGACAGTTTCAAGGTAACCACTGATCCTGTCACCGAGGCAGAATTCACCGGAATGGTCCTACTACCAATCAGTACTTTGAACTGAGTAGGTGTTAATAAAGGCTCTGTTTTTAACGCATTTCGGAAATTAATCCGTATTGTGTCCCCTTGTAAATTACCTGACAAGATCGTTCCGTTCCCATAAGTATGTGTCACAGGCACAAGATCCAGCAGAGCTGCTTGATTACCAGCTAAGTCTGTCAGACGATAAGCTCCTGGAACATAAGAAAGGGTTACGATCTGTGTACTTGTTACGGGTGAGGCAAGCTTCAGTGTCACAAGGTCGTCCTCGATGTCTACATTGTTAACAAATACGGCTTTGCCATCTACCAATACGGAATACTGATTGTTCAAAGGTTTGTTCAAGCGACTTAATGGCTCATTATAATACACCCACAACTTGTCACCATTAATCTCAGCCTTCTGGAATTCAGGTGGCTTCGTATCATTGCTATTACGCACATAGAACCCACTGAAACCCGCAAGTACCTGACCACGACTATCTTTAACAGGCTGTTCACCCGGCTGATAGGATACACGGACAACTTCACCATTAGATATTGACCGACTGAGATTCAATGTAACAAGTGAACTGTTATTGGTCGACATACTGCTGACACCCACAGTTGATCCATCTGCAGTAACACTGAATTGTTTATATGCATCGCTGGAGTTAATATACACAGTCTCAGGATAATAGAGATTAATTGTATTCGTATACGCTATACCTTCACGAGGCTTGGACATGATGGAATCCAGTCCATTCTCCACATCTCTGGCAGAGAATGCCGGCGCTGCATTGAGTGATAAATCCTGAATTTTGCGTATCCCAGTTGCTGGAGTATAAGCAATTCTCACTACCTGCCCTACCGCTACTCCTGTATCAAGTACAACATACACACTATCCCCCGACACGTAGGATGAGCTTACATTCCGATTTTCACCATTAACTGTAACTGCGAAACTTGATGGTAACGGATCAAGGGTCGAAAGTAACTCGTCGTACGTCAATCGGATGATCGTATTACTGTACATTTTTACTGTCTTAAGTACAGGGGCGGTTGTATCAACAGACAACGTTCTGAATGTCCATGCCGTAGCTCCATTTAACCCAGTGAACAGATTTCCGGATTTATCTCGAAAGACATTAGCAGGAATATCAATAGTATACGTTGTGTTACTCGTCAAACTCGTTTGTGGAATGATTCGTAACTGACGGTTATTTGAACTGTTTATGATTGTTGTAGCATTAACCGTTCCACCATTAATATTTTTAAGTGTGGCTTGTCCTGAATAATTTGTGTCCAGTTCTTTGTTGAACGTTAGGGTCAACTCACCTGACAGCGCCACCCCTGTTGCCCCGTTCGTTGGAGACATGGAGGCCACAGTTAATGCTGTAGGGTCGGAGAGCACGGTGAATCCCCAGTCGATTCGTTGTATTGCGGACGTGTCATTCCCATTTGCATCACGTAAGAAACCTGATGGTACAGCTATGTATATCGTGCTGTTATTTGGCCAATTCCTAGCCGGATCAATCGTAACCGTTGTTTGAGATGTATTAAAACTGATCTGTGATGAAGTTGCATCAATCTCCTCATATAAGGTACTTCCCTGATAGATCTGCAGCTTGCCAGTACCTCTGGACATTGTTTGATCGTAGGTAAGCTGGATATTAGCAGATGGTACTACACCGGTAGCTGCCGTTTGCGGTGACCGGGTTAACTGTCTGGCTGGGCTAGCTGCAGCAACATGGAATACCCACTCCCTATTTAAACCTGCAAAGGGTTGATTATTGTCATAGGCAAAAGATTGACTGCCAATAGAAACATAGAAGCTACCACCTGGCAAAGCTGAAGCTGGTTTAATTTCTACCAATTTCCCTAGGTTTGCATTAACATCGATATCGTCTGGTCTGACGCTTACCGCCGGACTGTTCACGTCAATCTCCGTAACGATGGAGCTATCAGAGATTCGACGAATGGTGATTTTATCTGTAGTACCCTCAACCTTCTTAACCGGGTTATTGAATTCAATCTTGAGTGGTACAGAACCGTCCACCTGAGTAGCATTTAACAAAGGGATCGTCGCGCTAATTCCTTTTCCGGCCAATTCGTCTGCTGCATACGCAGACTCCATACCTACCCAGCCAGTCAGCCAGCCTTGTGCAACTAACATCACAACCATAAGACTAACTAATCCCTTACGGGCCATTTTTTTCACAAACACCCAACCTTCCCCCTCATCTCATTTTCCTAATTGTCTGATATACAGACCTCTATATTTATGTCGGTCAGAGAGAGATTTTCAATTAATAAAATGGAAATGTATGGTACTTTATTTTGTAAAAACATGCAAAAAGCCCCTGATTCCATATGGGAACCAAGGGCCTCATTTGATGATTCATATAACGTTAGCTAATTACAGACCTGCTTGAGCTTTCAAAAGGCCTACTTTGTCCACTTGCTCCCAAGGTACATCCAGGTCTGTACGACCGAAGTGACCGTAAGCAGCGGTTTGTTTGTAGATTGGGCGACGCAGATCCAGCATACGAATGATGCCAGCCGGACGAAGATCGAAGTTGTTGCGCACAAGCTCAACCAATTTCTCTTCGCTGACTTTGCCAGTTCCGTATGTATCCACGTTGATCGATACCGGGTTGGCTACACCAATCGCATACGCGAGTTGGATTTCCACTTTGTCTGCAAGACCTGCAGCTACAAGGTTTTTCGCTACATAACGAGCCGCATAGGCTGCGGAGCGGTCTACTTTAGTCGGATCTTTACCAGAGAACGCACCACCGCCGTGACGTGCATAACCGCCGTAAGTATCTACGATGATTTTACGTCCAGTAAGGCCTGCATCTCCCTGAGGTCCGCCAATAACGAAACGTCCTGTTGGGTTGATGAAATATTTAGTCTGCTCATCCAGCAATTCCGCTGGAACGACAGGCAAGATGACATGTTCTTTGATATCTTTTTGGATCTGTTCCAGTGTAGTCTCTTCAGCGTGCTGAGTAGACACAACGATGGTATCCACACGTACCGGCTTGTCACCGTCGTATTCAATCGTTACTTGGGTTTTACCATCCGGACGAAGATATTCCAACGTACCATTCTTACGCACTTCCGCCAGACGGCGTGCGATACGGTGGGATAATGCGATTGGCAAAGGCATGAGTTCAGGTGTCTCGTTCGTTGCAAAACCGAACATCAGACCTTGGTCACCTGCACCAATGTTTTCTGTTTCACGAGCGACTTGTTCCGGGTCACGATTCTCAAGCGCTGCGTTAACGCCTTGGGCAATGTCAGCAGACTGCTCATTCAGAGAAGTCAGAACTGCACAAGTGTTATAATCAAAACCGAACTTGGCACGTGTGTAGCCAATATCCTTAATTGTATTACGAACGATGGACGGAATGTCCACGTATTCAGAAGCTGAACTGATTTCACCGATGACAAGCACTAAGCCTGTGGCTACGGAAACTTCGCAAGCTACACGAGCATTGGGGTCGTTTGCAAGAAACGCGTCCAATACGGCGTCTGAGATCTGATCGCAGATTTTATCCGGATGTCCTTCAGTTACAGACTCCGATGTAAATAGATGCCGGCCTTTAACAGACATGAAGTTTCAACCTCCCATAACTAGTAGTATGGCGATTGCCCGAACAAAACATGACAGCGATTCGTTCACTGTACCCTCGAAGCTTTCCATAATGGAATAAGGACGCAGAGTCCGCAGTACCGAAGATAAGGATTTTTCAGGTAATTGCCTCAAACGAAAATCAACCTTTCCCTAGTGGAAAAGGTTGCATACCTCAAATGCCATCTTAACGTATTTGTCAAGACGTGTCAAACGAATTGGGGTAAGGAAAAAGCCCTATAAGTGCTGCTCTGCCTGACGAATTAGCCTTTTGGTGATCTCTCCACCAACCGATCCATTCTCGCGGGAAGTCAGATGTCCCCACCCTTTGTATTGCCCATAAGAGTGATCACTCACTTCACCCAGTTCAGATCCAAATTCTGTATCCGCACCAGCCAGACCTCTGCCACCATACCCCACATTGAGACCAAACTCTGCAGCAATCTCATACTTCATCTGATCCAGCATTTGACGACTTTCGGGTACCACTTTGCGATTGCTTCTAGCCATGTTCCTGCACCTCCGTTAATTGGTTGTCAACAGTTATAGAGTGAGCAGGAACAAGGCTGGCTAGCCGTATTAATGTTTGTTAGAACTGGTTAATCTGCGCAAATGAAATGTATGACTAATGAATAATTCCTTTAACAGTAGCAAAACCTATTTCAAAGTATATCCACCACGAACCATTACAGTTAGGCTGTATTTGTTGCCTTCCAATACCGTGATTCCCCGTCCATCCCTTGGAAAAGAGAGCAGGTGATTGGTCGGCGCTGCCTGTCCATTCGTCAGGTCAATCCCGTCCGTCAGATCCGCTACACCATTCGTACCTTCACTGACGATCACAGCTTTACCGCTACGTACAATGAACTCCGCGCCAGACTTTCCGATCAGCTGTTGACCCGGCTTCACGGTTACGATCTCAACGGCATCAGAAGCGCCTGAGACTAGTGGAGGAAGTGAAGTATCTACACCTGTGCTACCCGTGTTCCCTGTTCCCGTAGAGCCTGAGTTACTACCGGATGAGTTGGCAGAACCCGTGCTAACGCCACCCCCTAGTGCCTTTTGAATCTGTTGGTCTACATAACTCTTCGTTACAACCGGATCATCTGCTGTTCCTGGCTGGCTTGTACCTGCACCGATGGCCGTATTGCTATATACCGACCCAACCCATACGCCAACACCAATGGCGAGCGCAGCAAGGGATACTTTCATATAAGGTTTCATGTGAATCATTTTCCTCCTCTGGTAATCTATTAACTTTAACTATAGAGAAAAAGTAGAGATGCGACAAGCAAAACCTCGTTTCCGTTGGGGTAGAAACGAGGTTAATAAAACATTTATGGTAATGCTTATTTATGATTATAGCCCATTCGAAGGAAACGTTGGCAATTCAAATTCTTCTTTTGGCAGCTTAGTAATGTCGAATCCATAACTTTGCTCTGCAAGACGAATACGTTGTCCTTGGAATTGGTCATACACAGTTAAGCGATAAGAACCGCCCCGTAATTTCTCATAAATACTATCTTCAATACTCCAGTTCAAAGTTTGATTGCTACCGACTTTAAGATCGGTTCCAAGCGTTACTTCTTTCTCAAACGTTTTACCAGTTTGATCCGTTATAGCTAAGATCAATTTATGTTCGTTCTCTCCCATCTCAATTTCCTCATTGCGACTCAGGCTATAATTCATATCAATCTGTACGGAAGAGCTACCCGCCAGATATGCACGAACGCTGTTAGCAGTCCAAGAGTAAGGATAGAGATCAATATTGGTGAGTGAACCCTGTACGCTTATCGAAGTTGGCGGTACTTCAAATGCCAAAGCATTCACATAAGCGGTAGCCTCGCCTTCACCTGTAACAAACTTGTTATCGGCAATACCTTCTCCTACAACTAAACGCAGGTCAGAAAACGTCACAGACTTCGGTAGCCTGGCCCAGAACGTCACAATCGATTTCTGGCCTGGACCCGGTTTACTATCTGCTTGCTTCGCTGTAGCACGGTAATACTGGCCATCCGCTGTTTTGAAGTAACCTACCAGTTTGCCAAGCCCACTCTGACGAAGTGATTTGTTCGTCATCTCAAATTCGGTATATACGATGTCTGATGACGTTCCCGGATAACGAATCGTTCTCCGCACACCCATTTCGGTCTCTTTATCAGCTGTGCCAGATGTATATGTCTTGCCGTTTCCGACATATGATAACGGTGGAATTAATCCAGATGTATTTAACGTGATCCATTCATTCGTTTCTTCTTCACTAACTTTCTCATTCAGACTAAGTTCAAGACGAGATATACGTAATTCAGAAGGAATCTTGGTCAACAGATAAGCCTCGGTTGTCATACCGGCTCCAAGGAGCTTGCCACTTTGTGTGTAGATTAGCTTCTTGTCTCCTTCAATCTCAGCAGAATCAATCATAAACGACGCTTCCAACTCAGGAAGCTGTACCGTTTTTGTACCTGCATTACGAATGGTTACTTTGGCAGCAACAATATCACTGTCCAACCACGGCAGACGCTGTAAAGATCCAAAAGACACACCAAACGTACCTTTATTATTCTTAATCACGGTCTCAGTCGTTAAGCCATCCCCACTGGATACCGATTCTGGAATCGCATAGACACCTACAGGATAGGAAAAAACAAACCCATTGATCGGAGAAGCCGTTGCTGACTCTGTGCTTTCAGCTTTATCTACCGGACTCATCACGTACAGCTTAATTTTGCTCGTATCTCCATCACCCTGAAGGGTTACACTGAGCTTAATTGTCTTGATATCACCTGGATTTAACTTTAATGTATCCAGTGCTTTCGTTTCGATCGGATAGGCTGTTCCGTCGTTATTCCTTACCTCGAAGGTATATGTTGGCACCTTAATGGCTTTCTTGCCTTCATTCTTGAGTTTCATTTGAAGGTTAAGACTATACTCACCATCATCAATTCGAACTTTGGCAGATTCAAGCAGTGTGGACAGTCGTTGTCCTTCAATAGAAATGATATTGGGCTGATTGGCAGCAACCTCTACATTCGTCTTGCTAGCCTCTGGCAGTTGCAGTGCAGCAACAGGCAAAACACTCTTTTCTTCACCCTGTTCCTCTACAAGCAACAACTCAGACTTTTGAAGCTTTACTGACGTAGGAAGAGATGCCATCAGACTAAGAGCCTTATTAGCTTGGGCTTGAATACTGACACTCGTGCTATCTTTATCCGGGGTTAGCGGATAGTTCGTACCACTTGGCGTACGCAAAATCCATTTAATATTCGGATTTTCGAGTAATTTATAACTGATATTGTTTAAATTCACGCCAATTTTCACATACTGTTTCTTATCTTCACCTGGAAACACTTTAATACCAGATACTTTGACCTTCACAGCAGAATCGCTCAGACGAACTGTCTTCGGTTTGCCTACAGGTGTGGTGATGCTATAGGAAGCGGGCACGTTAAACTTACCCAGCGTACGTTCATAGTTAGCTTGACTGAAATCCCATTTCACGATGAGGAAGTTCAGATCACTCAGTTTCACCTCGCGACCCACTTTCATAACATAGGTCAGGTCAACTGTTGATCCAGGCGCGACTGTCTTCTTTTCCTGATCTTTGGCGATCAATTTAGGTGAGAACGATGTTCCACCCTTTGTCTTTACCTTGCTCCAGTAATCGAGCATCATCATTGGGACGCTGTCATTGTTCTTGTAAGACAATGTATACGTAACCACGTTACCATCGTCCTGAGCCAAGATATTGACATCTGTTAATCTTACGGAACTTCGTGCAGTTACTTTAACAGCCGATAGGTTACCGAGTGTATGTACAACCTGTTTCGTAATTGTTGTTTTCTTAGATGTACTGCTATTTGAACTGGTGGCAGACGTTTTGTTGGTTGTACTCGCTGCCATGGCAATACCAGCCGTTGAACTGATCAACATTGCACTTGCGAGCAAGCTCACAAACATTTTCTTTTGATTCACTTCCAAACCTCCCATAAGTTGCTTGTTGCTTTATAGTATAAACGTTTGGGAAGACAAGAAAGTTACGATGTTGTTGTCTCTCAGCAATTGAAAAGTTCTCTAAGTTAAATAAATCGATTAAAATGCCCCTCATAAATTAATTAGCCTATCCCTCAGACCTCATACGTAACGTTTGGTATACAGCGATTAAACCATTTGAGCGCAATAAACTTGAACGCTCTTGCAAGACATGAAATTGTAATAACTGCTTGTGGCATTCTTTCGTTTGTTACAGAGCGATTCAACACACGATTTCTCGCTATGAAAATAACTAGCTGGCATCTCCTACTGTCAAGCTGTATCAGATTATGACCGTAAAGTTCCGGGCACAGACAAAAAAAAGCAGCCTTGCATCTTAATAGATGCAAGGCTGCTTCAGAGATATAAAATTAGTTAGTAGGCAGTTGCTTACCGAAAGTAAACTCACCCAGTGCGTTACCGCGTCCATCAGTGATAGCTTCTGCTGCTTTGTTTTTATCACCATCAAACTTAACATTTACAACTTTACCAGCTACATTTGTATCTGCAGTTGCTGTGATAGTAATAGTAGCATCAGCATTAACAGTAGCTACAACATTGGAAATTTTCACTCCAGTACCTGCATCAACAGTGAAGAGACCATTGATATAGGCAGCGTTGTAGTTAGCAATATCTGCTACAAGACTTTCAGATCCTTTAACAGTAATAGTAATTGCTGTACCGGCAGGATTAGCAACGATATTAGTCAAAGAAACTGTTGGTGCGATTCCATCTTTAACTACAATTGGAGTATTTCCAGTTGCAGTGATTTTGTTACCAAAGGCATCTTGAGTTAGAGTAGAAACAATCTCCAACGTTACATTAGCTGCATTTACTGGTACTGCATTATCAGCAAATTTCAGCAACAGTGTTTTGTTGTTGTCAGCCAATGTGTAAGAAGTTGGTTGAGATTGAACACCGTTAACTACAAAGTCTCCCAAGTTAACACTTGACAATGCTGCATCAAATTTAACTTTGATTTCATTGTGGCTATTAGCATATACATCGCCAGTAACTGCAACTTTTGAATCACTTACTTTATCTCCAACATTATATGATCCGTTATTGAAGTAGTTACCTTCAGCATCTTTAATGTAGCTTGCAGTTACAACTGCTTTACTCCAATCGAAAGTAGAAGGAATGCTGCTTCCAGTAGTCGCAATACGAACAGTGTTTGTAGAGATCAAGTTAATATCATTGTTCTCTTTAGCGATTTGGTAAGGTCCAGTAACAATTCCATTTGCATCTACAGAAGTAACAGTGTATTTAGCTGCTTCAAGAGCATTACCTTCGCCAGTAGTAGCTAATGTTTTATTGAATTGAACATAAACGTAACGAGTGCCTTCGGTAACAGAAGACCAAACACGAGTTACTTTACCATTTTGAGCAGTGTTAGCGTTCAGTGTAGCAGTGTATGGCAACAATACATTTCCGATGTAAGCAGTATCAGCGATACCAGATACAGTCAACGTGTAAGTTGCATCTTCTTTCAGGCTGCTACCCAGGTTAACTCTAACCTTTTTATCATTAGGCATGTAAGTTGGTGCAATTACCGGATTACCTTTAGAAGTTAAACCTGTAAGAGTTACAACTTTACCGTCAGCATCTTTCAGAACATAATTTTCAGGATTTGTAGCTCTGTCAGATCTGTTTGGATCATTTTGCAACGATTTGCTGAATGTGATTTCAGCGAAGTAGTTACCACTTTCCACTTTGAACTCAGTAGCTACAACTGTTGGACGAACAGTATCCAGTGTTGGAGTTACTTTTGCATCAACGGAAGCGGAGTTGTTGCTGTAGTCGGAAACTGCAGTCAGATACACTGTGTTCTCGGATACGTTCAACGGATTGTTGAATTTCAACGTAACTTTGTTGTCGTTGATTTCAATGGATTGAGCGTTGTTGCCTGTAGCGTTAGCATAAGCACTTGCTACACTTTTCACAGTTTCATCAAACTCAACAGTTACTTCCTTCAAGTCGTTTGATTTTACACTTACAACTTTAGGAGCCGCTGTGTCTACAGCTGCAGTGAATTTGCTTTCCACAGGAACGATAGTCAGACCAGAGTAGTCTTGTACGCCGCTCACACGCAATGTGTGCTCACCAGCAGTCAGGTCTGTAGTTACGATTGCTGTGTTAGGATAAACATACTTCACAGAAGCAGCAATTACATTGTTATCTACACGGAAAGAAGAAGAGATAACACTCTCTGCTTTAACAGGCTCGCTGAATACTACTTTAAACGCTTTAGTACCCAAAGCTTGAACTTCTTTCACTTCTGGAACTGCAACATCAAGTGGAGTAAACTCAACTTTTTGTGTAATAGTTTTAGTAGCATCAGCGTTTTTAACGTTGTTGATTTGCAGGCTAGTTGCTCTTTGATTTGTCAGAGCAGAAGAGTTCTGTTCTACCAACAAAGTTACAGTTGTTTTGTCATCAGACAATGTAGCGCTTTTGAAAGTCACGCCACTCACAACGTAGTTATTTTTACTTTCAGCAGAGATTTGATCTACAGTACCATCAAATTTAACTGTAATTTCTTTCAGGTTTGTAGCAGATACGGAAGATACAGCTTGAGCTACTGTAGTTACATAAGTAACTTTCTCAGTGAACTCTTTATCTTTGTAAGTAAATTTCACTTCAGTTTCTTTGTTAGCTTCGAGAGCTTTATCCAAAGTTACTTTTACTGTTTCGCCATCGCTGATTTTGAATTCAACTACTTTACCAGCTTCAGTTACTGTGTAAGAAGACACTTTCAAGCTTTGAGCTTGATCGATTGCGAATGCTGCACCTACCAACAACTCGCGGGAAGCATTACCAGCGAAGTTAGCGTTAGCGTCAATCAGACCTGCATTGATCGCTGCTTGAGCATAACCTTTAGCCCATGCTGCTGCACTGTTGTTAGTTTCAGTTGGGATTTCAAGATCAAGTGCACGAGTCAAGATTGTAGCCATTTCAGCTACTGTCACTTTACCGTTGAAGTCGAAGATTTTCTTCTCAACGTTTTTACCTTCCATGATACCAGCAGCAGTTACTGCTTCGATGTAAGGTACAGCCCAGTTTTTAGCTGTGTAGTTTTTGTCAGTGTAAGAAAGAGTTCCAGTGATCTCTTTCAGACCCAGCAATTTAGTGATAACTTTTGCAAACTCAGCGCGAGTCATGTCTTTGTCAAGACCTGCTGTACCATCCGGATAACCGTTGAAGATACCTTTTGCTTTCAATGCATCAAACTGTTGTTGCGGGGAAACTGCTGTGTCACCGAATGCTACAGATGCAAACATTGAGAATGCCATTGCTGTAGACAATGCTACGGATAAAATTTTCTTCATAACCTTTTTTTCTCCTCCTTGGGCGTTCATAACATTTGAATTTTCTTTTTTAATAGGGTCGCTCGTATTCCTCATATATTGTTGCACCCCCTTTCCAGAGTTATGAGCAAGTTAATATAAATGATGTCTGTGAGCATATCACAGAAACTTGTAAACAAGATAATAGAATCATACGTAAATAGAGTAGTTTCCTAATCCTACCTTACGTATTATACAATGGGTCTTCCGTGCCGTAAAGCAATTTTTTCTAATAAATAGACAAGATTCTTCACGAGGTCATTCTTGGTAAGATGCCCAATGTTTTCGACTCTACATCTTAAACGCAGCAGATTTCAAAAAGTTGCGGATTCCTCAAAAAAAGTTTTGAACTTATTTATGTATTGATGCAGTGCGGGTCTTTAACTGTTACATAACCTTTGATGTACTTGTATTTATGACGTTTCCTCCGAAATCAACCTGTGTAAGGAATGATGTAGACGTTTATTTATACCCGTTATTTTCCACGATGAAGCGACAAATTCTACAAAATTGAATAAAAAAAGAGGGCCCTCAAGGCCCTCTTCTTGGATCATTAACTATAACTTAGCGGATCTTCATGGCCAGTTCAATAATCTGAGCACGCATATTCGGATCACTATTCAATCTCAGATACATATCGTCAATTGGTTGTCTGTTCTCCCGGTATGTTTTCTCGTGCTTCATCGTAGTATGAGACCATTCAATCAATTCATTCTCGGCCAGAACCAGACTGTTATACGCATCATGGAAGCCGGTGGACTGTACAAGTCCTTCCATTACTTCCTGAGAGATCTCTTCTGTCTTACGTGTATCTTCCAACTTTTTCTCCAGAATGACTGCCTGCTTCTCGAACTGTGTTTTTGCCTTCATGTAGCCCAATTGGGCTCTCGAATAAATCGGTTTCATTAGCTAACTTCACCCTCTAGATCATTGTGTATTTACCGTTATTGTATCTTAATCTCTAGCAAATTACAAAAATAGTTATTGGTAAAAGACAGTTTTCTTCTATTATAAATGAATTCTATATAAACTGTTCTACAGTCATAAAAAGAACCCCCCCCTTTAGTAAAAGGGACGGGTCCTTCCTAAGATTATCTCAACTATGCTAGATTAGCTCAATGTTTTAGGGAATAACTTCGTGCTCTTCTTAAGCAATTCTACAGCAATCTTGGCTGCTTCAGCACGTGTCAAATTCCCTTTAGGGTTAAACTGGTACAACGTTTTGGTAGATCCTGTGACCTGTACAGGGCTACCTTCCATGATTTTCGCTTTGGTTACCGCCTGTACTGACGGACGAGCATAGTACTCAATGGAAGTGGAGTCCTGGAACGACTTCGCTAAAGCTGAGGACAATTTGCTATCGTTGGCTGCAAGCTTGCTGCTCATTGCCCGTGCAATCATCACCGCTGCCTGTTCACGTGTAATCGAGTCCTCAACCCCAAAATACCCGTCGCTCAAACCTGTTACAATACCTGCTCTCGCCGCTGTTTCAATGGAGGCATAGTCCCACGTATCACTCTTGGTCGTAGGAGACACGTCAGTAAAGGTTTGTATATTGGTATAGTTCAATGGGATGTCCAGACCTTTAACCAGCAAGGTAGCGAATTCTCCGCGTGTCGTCTGGTCATCTGAACCAAACGCGTTGAAACGCAGGTTATTCATGATCCCTTTGGAATACAATGCATTCAGCAGATTTCTTGCCCACGGATGATTCGTGATATCCTGATAACTTTTACTTTGCTTCATAACCTTGTAGTAGCCAAACTCATCAAAGGAAACCGTAATCGTATGTTTCTTGGTGTCTACGACTCCGCCAATCGGTACCCATTCACCAATGTTGGTTTTGTCTGTGTAACGGAATACCGTAATCGTTGAACCCACTTCATCAACAATGGTCGGATCATACGCAAGTGTTAACGTTCCCCGGTTAGAAGGAACCAGGACACGCTCTGTTGGATATTGCGTAAAGCTCCCTTCCAGAGAGTATGGTGTCACACCATTCGTTCCCGGCTTATATCCACTTGTCCCTTTATCTCCAAGTTCACCAATCCCACCGTTAATCCAGTACGTATCCGAGATTGGCACAAAGTTACTTGTAGTCAGATTCGAGTTAAACAGCTCTGTTAAAATGGTTGGTACCGTAATCGGTGTCAGTCCTCCCGTACTGCGAGGATCAGCCTGTCCGATATTAAAGCCGTAGTCATTTTTCCGCTCAAGCACGCCATCCTTCGGATCGGCAATACCAAACAGAATTTTGTTATCTGGATAAAACTTGATTACCCCACTACTCGATTTGGCAGCAGATTGTAATATGGTTCCTTTAGGGAAAGCCAATTCAAGTTTCTTGTTAAACACCGAATATTTATTGACAATCTTAGGTGCCATGTACTGTGCATCTGTCGCTACTGTACCTGTGTAGAATACGTTAACAGTGTCGTTGATGGCACCGCCATCCCTAACAATCTGAATTTTGATAGCATTGCTCTTATCCTGTTTCAGTCCTACATAATCCAGAACAAAGCGATCATTCATGTCCGGACGTTTAACGGCAGGTTCTTTATTGATCAAAACCTGAGTTGCTCCTTCAGCCTCAATATCAAAGTGCACATAGTTTTTGGTAACTACGATCTGTTCTCCTACAGTCGCTACAGGAGACAGAATTCGATAGGAAGAAGGCTCTCTTACAATCTCGAGTCTTTGTGTCGTTCTTGCACCTGTTCCGTTAATTAACTCTAACGTATAGACGTGGCTGCCAGGTGCATCAAAGACATAGTTACGAATACGAATCATAAATTCATCTTGATTTCCCGCAAAATCAAATGTGTGGCCGTCGGAAGTCTGCTTGTTAATATCCTGTAAGTCCGTACCTGGGATCGGATTATAACTAAATATCAGCTTTGACCCAGAATATAAGTTGGCAATCTGTGCACCGCCACCTTTGAATACAAGGTCATATCGTTCTTCACTTGTTACATATTTGCCATCCCGAATCACAAAATCTGGTGTAACTTTGAAAATTTTGTCCATTTCCTCTGTTGTGTATTTGCTCACATCTGCATCGTAAAATTCCTGACGAGTGTCAGTAGGAACAAGGGTTGGCATGAATTTATCAATATTGGAAACGTTACTATCCGAGATGTAAATTCTCAATTTTTTCTCAATAATTTTGGCTTTACCCGCACCATCCTGATCAGTACCAATAATCGTGATCGTGTTCTCCCCGTATACTAGTGGTCCCTCTTTCTTAATGTCTAATGAGAATGAGAACTTGCCATTTGTTCCTGGGAAACCAGTAACCTTGCTTTGATCGACCCCATTCACTAGCAACTGAGGAACAAATTGGTTTGAGCTCAATGTGCTAAATCCGATAAACTCGCCATCTACCTTTAAAGTATTCGTTATTCTTGAGTTAAAGTTATAGGTCTGTCCATCGTACAAGTTGGCTACATAGATATAGCTTTTAGAAGCGTAAGATACAGTAACGTCGTAATATGGATCAGGCGTTGTGTAATAAAAACGAATTTTCTGAGTACCATTGGCCAGGTTTTTCACCAAATATACTGCTTGTTTGCTTGTAATGCCAGTAGCAGCCTTATCCGTTGCCGAAATATTAACCTTATTGGTACCTGTAGGCATGTATTGACCAATTGGTATTTCAGTACCAATGTCTTGACTCGATTCAACTAGGATATAGAAGCTATCTTTATCAATCTGTGCATTATTTAATGCGACTTTGTTCGTTACCGCTCCTCCAGCATAATCTGGAAGGTAGTACATATTCGTAATTGCCTTCACGTCAGGCGCGTAAGTAAATTTACCTTTGTAACCGGCACTGAAATTGCCATAAACGACTGCAACATCGACAGTCTGATTCTTGGCAGGTTTTGTTGGATCGGTTGTACCGGGTTGCAATGCATATTCATTGTCTGTCTCGAATGTTACCAAACGATACTCGGGTGTAGTTCCATCTGGACCCGGAATGATGACCTCCTTAACACCCGTAAGTATCATTGGTGTTCCATTAGCCGAAAATGTTCCCACATCCTCGAATGCACTGTTGCTGGCAGTGTAGGGCAATATTAATTGCACATCAAGCTTAGCTCCGCTAGCAACCGTAGAGAACGTAGGTGTAACATCCAGTACTGATTTACTGTCAGTATCACTCAAAATTACATTGAGCACTGAGAACGGCTGATTTTTATCATAATAATAAACGGAACGCTCTGTAATCACAGAATCGGAACCATTCGCTATGGTGAACTTCAAATTATTCAATCCTGCATTCAACTTAAGCTGTGGTGTGAAAAACGTCCCGTTTGGTAGCAAAGGGGTATCCAGTTCTTCCCCGCCATTAAGGGAAACCGTAACTTTGGATGAATTCTGAACTTTACCTTGTACCGATACGAGCTGTGTATTTACAACAGTCTGCGATCCTTCATTCAGACCATAAGACGTGTTGGACCCAGTACTCGGATCGGTAAAAATCTTGAAGTCCTGAATAAAAGGAACCTGATCATAGAGAACATAGAACGTGTCTGAGCGTTCCACTGCACCCTGATTACCGTAAAAGGTAATTCGGTTGAAGCCCGGGAACAGTGTCAGATTGTTAGCAGAGAATTTATTGTTACCACTTGTGCTTGCAGTAACTGCAGTCGTATTCGCACGAGTAGCATCTGCTTCCCACTTCATCTTGGTGCTTCCCGCTGTCACAGGAACGGAGTTAAGCTGTTCGACCTTTACCCGCATCGTATCTTTGGATACGAAAGCGTAAGCACCTGTTATTGTAAGCGTCCCTGAAGTCGTTTGGTAAGCCAAAGCCCGGGATAGGAATCTTGCATTATCTGAGTCATCCAAATTAAGATCGGCTGTATTGCTAATAGTGGTATTATCTGGTGTGAAATAAGTAGTCTGTGCGTTGGCAGCCGAAGCAACGGACCCACCGAACAGACCTTGTGGGAACAATGAGAACACCATGGTGACCAACATGATCCAGACCAACGGCCGTTTCTTTTGTTGCATTACGTATCATCTCTCCTCTTTTTAAGTCAGTTACCTTTATATATCGGCAAAAGGTTCCAATTATTTAGTAAAAATCTCAAAATAAACAAAAAACCTTATCCACGAGGGATAAGGTTGGGTCTGGAATAATATTCAAGAATAGCTATAACCATTACATTTATCTATTTATGATTTCGAACGAGTCTCCGGATTCAGCTTGACGCGCATGCGCATTAGGAAGTTGATAACCGGTCTTCTCGTTTTGCTAACAAGTCCGATGACTTCTGCTCCTACCTGGAGGAAGAACATCATGATACAGATGACCACGAATGTTACCCAGTTCGCTTCGAACATGGCAGCGGACGATTGAATAATCGCCAGAACTCCGAAGAATGCGGCAATTCCATAAATGATCAGTACCGTCTGACGGTGACTGAATCCAAGTTCACGCAAGCAGTGATGCAGGTGGCCTTTATCCGGTGCGAAAATCGGTTTCCGTTGTACCGCGCGACGGATAATCGCGAAGAAGGTATCCGAGAGCGGCACACCGATAATGATCAGCGGTGTAATAAAGGACACGATAGCAATTTGTTTGAATCCCAGCATGGATAACATCGCCAGAGAGAAACCAAGGAATAGTGATCCGGTATCCCCCATGAAGATCTTCGCCGGGTGAAAGTTGAAGAACAGGAATCCAATGATACTACCCAGCAATACAAGACACATCAAGGCGATCATCATGTTACCCATCAGGAAGGACATCACAGCAATGGTACCAATGGCAATACCAGATACACCGGCTGCCAGACCATCCAGACCATCAATCAGGTTAATCGCATTGGTTACACCAACGATCCATAAGATCGTCAGCGGAATGGATACCCAAGCTTCGAGTGAAGAATAGGAATCCTGAAAAGGAATGTTAACGAAATCTACACGGATATTAAATCCGAATACAACGACAGATGCAGCTACGATCTGACCAAGCAGCTTCACTTTGGCTGACAGTTCAAACCGATCATCCAGTGCTCCGATCAGCACGATAATGGTTCCACCAATCAGAAACGCACTGACAAAACTCATATCCCGAGTCGTGAACCATGCCGATACAAACGGAAGCAATGCAGCAACTGTAATAATAAAGGCCAGAAATATCCCCAGACCGCCAAGACGTGGCATGATCCGTGTGTGTACTTTACGTGCATTCGGCGTATCCATTGCGCCAATGCGGACTGCGAACTTTTTGACAAGCGGTGTCAGGGCAAGAGCCAGTCCCATTGACACGATAAATCCAATGATAAAGATCGCTACCATTTGAACATTCGCCCCCCAATTATAATACCTGTACGAAATTATAAATCCCCTGATCTCTTTTTATATATAAGAAATATGGTTAGTCACTTTTGATGAAAAATCATGTTACACGATAACGGAGAGTGCAAGGAAAACCTAGAGAAGTGTAACGTTCGCATTTATCACCGGATTTCATCCTTTGAAAAATGATAAAGGAAATGTGGGGATAACGGCGATCGACAGGTTGCCTTGCAATCGTAGTGACAAGTGTAACGGTTCTGTTTTCGTGTAGTGACACAGCTTCTGTTTTCATGGAGTGGCACACATGTAATCCGGAATGAATTATACGCCGATCCCACCCGAAAAGCTATCCTCAATTTCTAGCATAAACAAGCAATTATCTCTTAATTACCTGTTTTTAACGGACTTTCGTCACGTTTTCTTTGTCACGCATCACCTTAACAGCGAATTTCGGAAGCGCAAGCATCCGGCCAGCCCGGCTTGGTTCACGCAACAAGCGATAAAACCACTCCAGTCTTAACTTTTGGAACAGCATAGGCGCACGTTTAGTTTTGCCCGAAATCACATCAAAGCTGCCGCCAACGCCCATGGTTACAGGAACCTGCAGTGCATCTTTATGCTTGTGAATCCACGGTTCTTGTGTGTCGGCCCCACGTGCTACAAACAACAGATCAGGTGCCGCTTCCCGAATAGAAGCGATAACCTGTTCATCCTCAGCCGGACCAAAATAACCGTCGCGATAACCCACAATACGAATCGCCGGATATTGCTGTTGTAACCGAACTGCCGTTTCTTGAATCACCTCAGGGGTGGAACCGAGTAAATATACGCCCCATCGATAGTTTTCTCCAACACGCAGCAATTCATGTAAAAGCTCAAATCCCGGCACTCGCTCAGCTACTGGATCTCCACAATAGTTTGCCGCCCATACAACCCCTGTTCCATCAGGAACAATTAATTCCGCAGATTGCATGACTTCCATGATTGCGGGATTTTCCAGTGCAGCCATAACCATAATCGGGTTGGCTGTAATGACTTGATGTGGTTGCTTGGACAGCACAGCTTCCTGGAGAACCTTTACCGTTTCTTTCATCGTCAGTTTGGAAAAAGGAATGCCGTAGATCGAAACGGTAGGTATTGATCCGGTCTGACTCATCTTTATCTCATCCTTTGCGGCCTAAATAGTTAATAATCTGCTGTGCAGGCACTCTGGCTTCCTGCTTCAATTCGGTGATGCCATCTTCATGTTCCTTCAGCCACTGTGATCGTTGATCCAGCAATCCAACGACAGTCTTGGCGAGTTTGTCGCCATCGAGTGAGCTCGTATCCCCTGCTGGTTCACTATCCAGTCGAAGCAAGAATTGATCGATTTTCGGATCATACGAGATACCCACCGGTGGCACATATTGCGAAGCTGCATAGATCAGACTGTGCAGACGCATACCGATGACAAGATCACACTTGCTGACTTCCTCCAGCATAAGCTGAGGGTCGGTCAGATCCTGTGCGATGCTAACCTCACTGCCTTTGCTGTTCACATCACCGAGCAATTCCATAAGGAATCGTGAAGCCTGTTCATCAATCGGCAAATGAAATGGCAGAAAACGCAAGTGCACAGCTCGTTTGGAGCAAAGCTTTTTCAATCCGGCAGCAATAGCCGTTAGCTCTTTACGATCCGACTCCCAGAACCGAACGGATATGCCGATCACAGGAAGCTCGGTATGTCCTCCAGGTGAAGGTTCCACTCGATTCGTTTGTGAAGTATCATTTGCTGAAACCGAAACTGCTCCACTCTTAACTTTTGCTTCAGGTAAAGGCAAGCCCATTACGGGGTCGGGTACAACATGGATCTGATTCCACTGTAGCCCGAGTCCACGCAGGTAATCTGCTGATTGTTCATCTCGAACGGATACATAGGTACAGCCCTTAAAGACCGATTTGATCATTGGATTAAAAAATTTACGATTCACAGGGCCAATCCCCTGTGCATAGATAAACGTTGGTTTTTTCAGCATCTGAGCCAGCTTGATCACGCCCAGATAATAAGGAATGGATTTCAGTCCAGTTGCATCCTGCAATAGACTTCCTCCGCCACTGATCAATCCGTCGCTCTCTTTGAGTGCTTCACGGACTTCCTTCAATTTCATACGATTCACAGAGCGTACACCGTACATGGAGGTTGTCCACTCGGGGTCACCCGAGAGAACAATCGGTTCAATGGTGATGTTTGACCTTTGGCTTTCCTCTTCCAGTGCTGTCAGAATCGACTTTAGCACCGCTTCGTCTCCGCTATTGCGGAATCCGTAATACCCCGAGATGACTAACTTTTGAGAAGTGGTGACCATTTTTTCCAACATCCTTCCGCTACTTGCCACACACCCACAGCAACGATACCGAAGATTAAGCCAAGTCCCAATCCCATCACTCCACGAATGAGTGACAATACAGCCGGCGTATGGATATGCGCGAACGTATCCACCATGGACAATTGTCCAATCGCTGCAATAATGAGCACAAAGATGACTTTACGATATTTTAAAGCGGCGAACACGCCAACGATAAACAGCGGGTGTCCCAGCATAAATTCTTTGAATCTCGGACGTACACCGAACGTATCTTCCAACGTGGTACGCAGGAACATCTCGAATGGTGTTACTGATCCCGAGTTGCCTGTACGGCTCAAGTAATAGTATCCAACAACGGCAGCAACGAGCGCCAAAACAACCATTAACACATTGATTGGCATACGAAGCATTTCTTTAATTTTCTTAATAGAGAACGAACCCGAACCACGGTAAAACACAATGTAGATCGCTACCAGTGCCATAGGTGCAAAGTGCAACAGACTCACGCCACGGAACTGGTTAATCACCAGACTGTACGTAATGCTGTTAAGCAATGCGATAACAAAAGGTACGGCCAGGAACGAAATAATTGACGTTCTTACATATAGAACTATCGTCTGCTTCAAACGACGACCCGCAGATGCGTCGGGTTGACGCTGCTGCTGATAGTTCACTGTTCGAACAGCCAGCACCATCGCTATGGTCGGTGCGGCTATGGCCACAAGCAAGGCAATTCCTTGCTCCAGCAGCGTTGGTTTCAAGAGGAACAATCCTGCACTGCCCACCAAAGCAACCACAAATGCGATCAAGGTTAGTAGTGGGATAAAATAAGAAACCATAAGTGCAATCATGGCAATTGCACCAACAAGAGCAACCAGCTTGGCATAACGTTGAATCGACGAATCCTTCACTGTAAATGCTTCAGCTTGTCCAAGTTCGAAGCCATGCTTCGCCATGCGTTCTATCGCATGACCCGGCTCACCCAAGCTGTTGATCAGATTCTCAATTGGATCTGTAATCATGGCCTTCGATGTATTCCGACTTGGCGATGCATTCATATAGAGCATACGAATGTTACGATCCTTGGTCGCCAGTACAAAACGGTCAGCGATCGTGTCTACGTCCAGATTGGCATCGCCATCACTAAGCGAGTACAGACGCGTAACGTTGTAATCCGTTTTATAAGCAAGGGTCTGGAATCCAGACTGCGGTTTCTTCAAGTTCTCAATGGCTGCAAGACCAATATTGTGCTTGTTCAGCAACTGTGCGAACTGGTCGAGACTTTTCATCTCTGCATTATCATTGTACCCTTTCACAGCATCACCATCAAACAAGATGCGCTTTACGCCATTCTCTTCGAAGAAGGTAAGCAAGCGCTCCATCGATTCCTGGCTGTAGGGCACACTGTCCGAGATCCGCGGCAAAATGTAGAAACCTTTATCACGCAGCATCTTCACGGCAACCGGATCGGGCTGCAAAGGCTGCATGTTGGCATTCTCCGGAGGAGTCTGCAATATTAAGCCGCTACGACCTTCATATTCCCATGGTTGCACCGGAATCTGCCGATCAGCGAACGTTTGTTCAATAATAGGGGTATACGTCTGTGCGTTTTCCTCCGATGTAAATAACACATACGTGTAATTTGCGTTAGAAGGAATCACATCTTTGGTCAGGTTGGCGAGATCCTGGCCGTTGTATACCATCAGTCGGCGTGTCTTTCTCAGCTCGTCCAATGTACTTTCGAACACAGCCATCGTTGTAACGCCTGCGTCTTTTAGACGAGTCAATTGTTCATTCATGAAATCTTGCGGATGTGCCTGATACGCGGAGATATCCAGCAGACCCCGATAGTTGAAAACAAGCTCTACCTTTTTGGCAGAAGATTCTGTCTGCACCCGATCACTGATTACAGGGATGGACGCAACCAGACCGATAATAACGACGAGCCACAACCACTTCCGAGAAGCGTTATTCCAATAAAGCCATTTTTGACGCACTACATGTACCTCCTCAAGTGTTGGAACCAAATGCACGTTCAGCTCAAGTAATTCGTTCATTTAACATTCATACAATAGGTTACAAACAGCTTGTGTCAACAAGCCCTCTTATATGCCATATAGATTGAACTAAAGCATTATTTACACTTTCCACTTCGATGACAGAACAACCTTCCGATTTTACGTTCTCGTGTAAACGTTTATTTCAATTTATATTGAGCCATCTGTAATATAATTTCAAAGAAAAACCCCTCCGCCAACCAACCTTACGGTGCGGAGAGGCCTTCTCATGTCCTAACTCTTTGTTGCATTCGTATTATTGTGCGTCTACACGCGACATCACTGTAGTCACCAGACGCTCGATCCGGCTTTCCGCATCTTCCAAACTCTCTCCACGAACGGCGAAGTATACTTTGATCTTCGGTTCTGTTCCTGAAGGACGCAAGCAGAACCATGATCCATCTGCCAAAATGAACTTCAGTACGTTTTCCTTCGGAAGACCGTCCAGACCAAGGGAGTAGTCAAGAACATCTTGTACAGCAATTCCCGCTACTTCTTGTGGCGGATTGGAACGCCAGTCTGTCATTTTGGCCTGAATCTGAGCTACGCCGTCTTTGCCTTTCAGCGTACGGGACTCCAGCTTCTCCAAGAAGTATCCGAATTGGTTATACAGCTCTTGCAAGACATCATAGAGGGTCTTGCCTTGGCTCTTATAGTAAGCAGCTGCTTCAGCAATCAGCATCGAGGCAAGGACAGCATCCTTGTCACGGGCATAGTTGCCTGAAAGGTAGCCATAACTCTCTTCATATCCGAACAAGAAGGTATGATTGCCTGTTGCTTCGAACTGGTTCATTTTTTCACCAATATATTTGAAGCCTGTCAGTGTGTTCATCACTTCTGCACCGTAATGTTCAGCAATGACAGCACCCATCTCACTTGTAACAATCGTTTTGACAACTGCGCCATTGTTTGGCAGTGTTCCTGTCTCTTGCAGGCGACTGAGCAGGTAATGTACCATAATGGCACCAGATTGGTTACCGGACAAGACGAAATATTTGCCATCGTTGTCTTTCACGACAGCACCCATACGGTCTGCATCCGGATCTGTTCCGATCAGAATGTCAGCGCCCACGGATTCCCCTAGCTTCATTGCAAGCGTAAACGCTTCGCGTTCTTCCGGGTTAGGCGATTTCACGGTAGAGAACTCAGCATCTGGCTGTTCTTGTTCCGCTACAATGTGCACCTGCTCGAATCCGATCTGCTCCAATACACGACGTACAGGGATGTTGCCTGTGCCGTGCAGCGGTGTGTATACGATTTTGAAATCACGACCAATGCCCGATTGGATCAGTTCGCGGCTCAGACTACGGCTTGCTACGGTATCCACGAATGCTTGGTCTTGGTCTTCACCCAACCAGATCAGGAGCCCCTGCGCTTCTGCTTCTTCTTGCGTCAGCTTCTTCACGTCAGCAAGGGAAGGCACTTCCTGGATGTACTGAATGACTTTTTCCGCTTCAGCCGGTACCAATTGACCGCCCTCATGATTGTAGACTTTGTATCCGTTGTATTCCGGTGGGTTATGGCTCGCTGTTACAACGATTCCGCCAGTAGCCTTCTGATTACGCACTGCAAATGACAACTCTGGAGTTGAACGCAGGGATGGGAACAGCTTGGCTACAATGCCGTTTCCAGCCAGTACAAGCGCAGCATCCAGTGTGAATTCAGGTGAGAAATGACGGGAATCATGAGCTATGACAACAGAGGGTTTACCTTCCTGGTCACCATGCTGCTCAAGCAAATAACGCGCAAATCCTTGCGTTGCCCGACCTACGGTGTAACGGTTCATCCGGTTGCTTCCTGCACCAATGACCCCGCGCAATCCTCCTGTACCAAACTCCAGGTTTCTGTAAAAACGTTCCTCCAGCTCTTTCGGCTGATCCTGCAAGTCACGAAGCTCCTGTTTCGTTGCTTCATCAATCGAAGCATCCTCCAACCATTGCTGCAACGTCTCTGCTGCTGCTGTGCTTAACTGTTCCATTCCGATAAACCCCTTCCGTCTATATAAATTCAGGTGTGCTGAGTTACTTCAGCATTGCATCATCCGGTCCGTCTGCGTACCGACATGATGTCCATGCTCACGTATGTAATCAGCTTGGGTCAGACAGTGCAAACATAATCTCGCCTTCAGCGACTACTTTATCGTCCACTCGGGCAGTTGCTTTACCTTTACCAATGGAACCCTTCAGACGTGTAATCTCCACTTCCAGGATCAACGTATCTCCGGGCACAACTTGTCCACGGAATCGGAAGTTGTCCAGTCCCGCCAAAAAGCCGATTTTGCCTTTATTAGCTTCCAGGTTCAACATAGCCGCTGCACCAACCTGAGCCAATGCTTCGGTGATCAAAACACCCGGCATTACCGGATACTCAGGGAAATGACCGATAAAGAATGGTTCATTAATCGTTACATTTTTCAAACCAACAGCACGTTTGCCATCTTCCATCTCCAAAATTCTGTCCACCAGCAAAAACGGGGGACGGTGCGGGATGATTTCTTGAATCTGTTTGATATCGAGCACAGTGTAATCTCCTCTCGGGATGTTTATATGAGCATTCTTCATCATAAAGTTCTCATGTGCGCATAGGTGACCGTTACGGTTACGGATCGTTCTTTCGATCGCTGTTGTTTCCTAATGTTTCTGAACTATATCTCAGATGGATAACATTAGGAAACAAAGGCGAGCGCTTCGCTTCTTTCGAACGATTCCGTTCCCTCCACTGACGTTAGTGCGGACACGGAAAACCTTTATGATCAAATCGAACCTCATATAAAATGTTTTAATTTAAATTTTGTATGGAAAGCATATTTTCGGTTAACACTAGTTATATCCTTCATGACTGCAGTAGTGAAGGTTAAGATAAGGGGTCTCTCTTCGCGATGACGAATGTCTTTCGCAGGGGAGGCCTCTTTTGACGTCAAACGTCATCCATCATTATACTGTTTTCAACGTCAAAAAGAAAACTCCTGCCTGCGCAGGAGTTTTCGCTTAACTCGTTACATTATGGCGCGAACACCAGATTATATACATGTTCCCATGTACTCCATTGCCATACGGAACCGATATCTTGTTTGCCCAGTACCACATATCCAGCTACCATTCCGCCAGCGAGGGCAAGAACAAGCAGGGCCGGGACTAGGAACCATCTAGCGATGCGCCATCCACTCTTCTTCTTCTTCTTGACTTCCTTTTTCTCTGGCTTACTGTTCTGCTGCTGTGTTTCTGTCATCACATTCACCTTTTACGCTCTCATATTGTTGGCAAGACCCAACATGGAATCACTTGAAGTTAGCGCCTTGGCCGCCAGTTGATATGTCCGCTGTCCTTGCATAAGCAAGGACATCTCCTGTGTCATATCCACATTGGATTGCTCCAGATATCCTGGACGGATCAAGGCAGCTGCTTGACGTGTAGCTGCATTAGCGCCAAATACATCATCCTCGGTTAATCCCGCATCTAGGCCAAAGAGGTTATCCGCATATTGTACCAGACCTTCAGGGCGTTCAATGTCTACCACTTGCAGTTGTGCCCCAATGGTTGCGTTCGCCTCATTACCACGTCGGATTAACAGGTTGCCATTTTCATCAAAAGCAACTTTGCTATTATTCGGTGCCGTAATACGATTACCTTGACGATCCAGGGCAAAGTGGCCTTCACCATTGACCATCACCATCATATCTGGTGCATTTGGATTAACTTTTGGTCTTGTATCCGGTACAAAATGAAATGCACCCTGACGTGTCCACATTTTCTCCCCGTTCGCTTCTACTGCAAACATGGCATTCCCCTCAATGGCCAGATCGGTCGGAAGGCCGGTCTCGTTCAAGGGCCCTTGAGACATATCCTTCGTCACATCCGCCAAACGAGCACCAAAACCGAGGTTATATCCCATCGGTGTGGAGCGTCCATCCAGTTTGTACTTGTCCGGTTGTTGTTGCACCCGGGTCAGCACATCCTCGAAGGCTGCTTGCTTGCTCTTATAGCCTGCCGTATTCACGTTGGCAATATTATCGGCAATGACATCCAGTCGTTGCTGTATGGCAGTCATGGAAACCTTGGCACTAATCATGGAATTATTCATCGGTGGTTTACCCTCCCCTGGTTCTACCCTCCCAAACCCTCCCTGGTAGGGAGGGCCCCAGATGGCGCTGCCCTCTGGACTCCCGAAACAGGCGGAGAGGGTGCGTGGGGTACGATCTTGCTAAGTGACGGTGGTGTGTGTGCGCCGCGACTGCCCAACTAATATTTACGCCATGGTTTCACATGGCTAAATATCAGTTGGGCACGCTCTTTGTGCGGCGTGTAGCTCCGCGTGGTCTCTCCCTGCTTTGCTTCGCAAAGGGCTGTCGAGACCGTCGCTTCGCTCAGGTACTTCTACGCATTCCTAGCATAAGCTCGACTGCGTCTAAGCTCTTCGCTCCGCGTGAGCCTCTCTGCTTTGCTGCGCAAAGGGCGTTTGGCTCTCCGCTGAGCGGTTATATTTAAACGTCGGCGTTATACACGCCCGACTTCATTGACGGCTTTATCCAAACTGCGGTCGTAGAATTGTACGACCTTCTGATTCGCTTCATACGCCCGGAATGCGGCGTTCATATCGACCGTTGCCTGTGAAGCATCAACATTGGAGCCTTCCAGATAACCCTGACGGATCTGTACATTATCACCAGCAGCCATCATCCGGGCTGTTGCCCCGTTTGCATCGCTGAGACTGAAATTGCCATCACCTTGACGAACCAGTTGATTCGGCTGGTCAATGACACTAATCCCGAGAGTAACCCCTGTCGGTGCACCGCTTGCTGCATCCACCAAACGGCCTTGCTCATCCACTTTAAATTGCTCTACGGAACCTGTCAACACTATAGGTTGTCCATTATTATCCAACACCTGTGAACCTGTTGAGCTCAGCAATTGTCCCGTTCCTGTAATCTCGAAGTGACCATCGCGTGTATATCCGGTGTTACCTTCTGCATTCTGAACTGTAAAATACGCCTGAGGCTGATAAGTTACCGTGCCATCGGCCCGTACAAATTTGCCTGATGCGTCAAAAGGGACAGGTTGTCCAGTCTGCGGATCATTAACCGTCATATTGGATGAAATGGAAAAATCATTTTTCTGCCCAGTCTCCATAATGGTCCCCTGCAAATTCATGGACAAACTCTCTTCCGCGAACACCCCCGTGTTCAGCTTGCCCAGCCGCTTTGTCGGGAGATTCGCATCTCCGCCTACCAAGGTGATGAGCATTTCCGGGAAGGAACGGCTTACGCTGTTGACCTGTTTGTATCCCGTGGTGTTCATATTTACGATATTCTGTGTTGCTGTGTCATGGCGGCGTTGTTGCGTAATCATTCCCGCAGTAGCGGTGTACAGACCTCTTAACATGTATTAACCCCTCTCCTCAAGCGCTTGCACTGCATCGCAGGTTGGCTGCTTGTCCGTTCTGCTTTCCGAGCATGGCGAACCTTTACTTTTTATATCGGCAGATTAGAACTTTTTCTTAACCACCTGATCCAAATTATTAAGCATTATGCCTGTTCCCTTCACGACACAGTGCATTGGATCTTCCGCAACCCATACCGGTACATGCAATTCATTGGACAAAAGCTCGTCCAGTCCGTTCAGCAATGCACCTCCACCCGTCAATACAACACCACGGTCGATAATGTCCGCTGACAATTCAGGCGGTGTACGTTCCAATACCGACTTCGCTGCTACGATGATGGATTGCACAGAATCCCAGAGTGCTTCCTGTACTTCATTTCCCGATACCGTTACGGTAACAGGCAGACCGGATACCATATCACGTCCGCGTATGTCCATCTCGGTTTGACGTCCACCCGGATGTACGGAACCAATCGCAATCTTGATATCTTCTGCGGTCCGTTCACCGATCATAAGCTTGTACTTGGCTTTGATAAACTTGATAATGGCTTCGTCGAACTTGTCCCCTGCGACCTTAATAGAAGAGGCGGTGACCACGTCGCCCATAGACAGGACTGCAACGTCAGTCGTACCGCCGCCGATATCCACGACCATATTGCCGCTCGGCTGAAAAATATCCATTCCCGCACCGATCGCTGCCGCTTTCGGCTCTTCTTCCAGAAACACTTCTTTGGCACCGCTGCGTTCTGCCGCCTCGCGGATGGCCTTCTGTTCCACGGACGTAATGTTCGTTGGTGCACAGATCAAAATTCGAGGGTGGCTGTACCAGCTTCTTGCACCCACACGATTAATGAAATGTCTGAGCATTGCTTCCGTAATCTCGAAGTCCGCAATAACGCCGTCACGCAGCGGTCTAATGGCAACAATGTTACCTGGAGTACGCCCCACCATACGACGCGCTTCTTCCCCAACAGCAAGGACACGTTTCGTATCTCTTTCAATGGTCACGACGGAAGGTTCATCGAGGACAACCCCACTTCCTTTCACGTGAATAAGCACGTTGGCCGTGCCAAGATCAATACCGATATCCTTGCTAAACATAAAAGAGCCCCCAAAGTGATATTATTTGGTCAGCGTATCCTGTGAAAAAGAGTCCCTTATCACGTCACCGCTCGTTCGACAAAGTGCAACATATATATGTAAAAATCGGGCTGATAAGATGTCATAATTCGATCCTGTACCAGCTTTTAACATATCATACTTCAGGGGAGGGATTCAATGCATGTGTGAGCTTTTTGGCCTACGTCTTTGTGAAGATGCTTACGATTTGGCGGAAGCCAACACCTCACGTTTCTTGCCACTCGTTTTTTTGTATTTAATTTTGGTCGCTTCACCGCCCCGCAAATGGCGGATTGACTTGTGATACTCCAAAATGTGTTTCACCTGGTCAGCAAGATCAGGGTTGATTTCCGGCAGACGCTCCGTCAGATCCTTATGCACAGTACTCTTTGACACGCCGAATTCTTTGGCTATGGTACGGACCGTATTCCTCGTCTCAACAATGCAGCGACCAATTTTGATGGTCCGTTCCTTGATGTAATCGTGCACGCTCCCGCCTCCCTACTGTGTGGATAGTTTGGTACATTATATGAGGAGCATGCCTATATATTCGCGGTTTAGAGGTGTGACAAGCTTCGAAGGTCCCATTATTTTCTGAAAAGCACAAAAAGAGCAGAGGTTCAACCCCTCTGCCCATCATGTCGCTGCGGTAAAAATCATTTATTTTTCCGGAAGATATCCTTGCGGGTTAACCGGCTGTCCGTCTTCGTACACTTCAAAGTGAAGGTGGTTGCCAAGCGTTTTACCCAATTCATTGACACCAGCAGATGCAATCGCATCTCCCTGTTTCACTTCATCGTCTTGTTTCACTTTGACGTCTGCCAAGCTTTGGTATACCGTCTTCAGGTTATCGCTGTGTGTGATTTCCACAACTTGACCTGTGAGCGGATTTTGCTCAACCCGGGTAACTTTACCGGCAAGTGCTGCTTTGACTTCAAACGTTTTGTTATCCCCACGTGCCAGATCCACACCCGTGTTCGGGATGAATGTATCATTGTACTGCACCATTGCCGCTTCATGTTCCTCGGTTGAAGCTTCGCTATCATAGAAAGGTTTCACTACCGAAATTTCGGACGGTACCGCTACCGGCCATACAAAATTCTCCGACTTTGCAACAACTTCCACACTTTCTTCTTCTCCGCCTGCTGTTGTTCCTTCTGTACCCGCCGATGCACCTGTTTCTACTACCCCGCTAGCAGAGTCCGGGTTCATAGCTTTGTCGCCTGTTCCCTGATAGACCCACACTAAGGTTAGTATAATGCCTGCTGCTGCGATGTAGGCTGCCGGGAAGACCCAGCGTTTGGACATTGCTCTTTTCCATGAAGAGGGCTGGCTAGCCGGTACTCCTTGAGTTGTTTTAGGAGTTTCTTCTTGGACTGTTTTTTTGTTTTGTTCATTCATCTTGATCACCTCAGTAACAAGTGTTACCGGGTGCAACTCTTTTATACACGCGCGACTCTAATTATTTTCACGGAGGTTTCAGAGAGTGCTATATATGTGAGGTGGTGAGTGATTAGTGCGTGCACCGCTCCGGGGCCAGAAAACCTTTCGACCGGCTGTTATCCCCGGATTTCCTGATTATAATCTCCCAAGGGAGAAATCCGGTGATAAAGGCGGACACTACGTTTCTACAGGTCTTTTCTGTCCCCTGCGTTCCCCATACACTAGCACCCTTCGCATATATAGCCGAATCTCGAAAGCTCCGGAATGGGTGTTGGTAGACTGGTCTGGATTGACTGTAGAAGCCAATCCTTCTATGAAGTGCATTTATCGGTGAGAGCGAAATGATATAAGTTGTGACTGGATAATACAGATGTAAGGTGCTCTAGGTTCTTTAAAGATGTGAGATTAGAGATAGACAAGGCGCGCCACTACTGACTGTTCCATCTAACATCTAGATTTAAAAGAAGCTGAATCATGATTAGTTACAGTATAGTTAGAAGTTGCTTGGTAGACAGGGAACATAAATCATTTTTTTTAACCTTAGGGCTTGGGAACTTGATTTCAACGTTCTGATTTTATTTTTGGTTCGGCTACTTATTGCGAATGAGCATGAAATGAATTACAGCACCCACAATTTCCTGATGATTAGATAATAAAACATCTCTAACGAACTCAATCGGCCTTATTGGCGGGAAGATCGCTGCTTAGGAATCCTAACGAACCGTAGACACCCTAAATACTCTTTTTGGCCCTATGATCGCTCCAATACCGTGGTATGTCGTGATATAACGCGTCTGAGATTCGTTAGAATTTCGAATCGTCCTGATATCCTCTGATAAGGCCTCTCAGATTCGTTAGCGCGCCAATGGGTTATGGGAAGCCTAGAACAGTTCCAAACAAACTTAGATGGCTCTCATCCCCATACATTTGCACACATTGGTATCCATTCGAATCCATTCGTATCTATCCATCCGCATTCATCTCTCCTACTTCGAGGCCAGCATCTTGGATGCCTGTCCGAATGAGATGCCAGTATAGTAGTGTTTGAGAATCTGGGTGGCCGTGTGTCCCTCCTGCGCCATGCCGTTTGCTCCCCACTGGCTCATGCCAACACCATGCCCGTATCCGTACGTTGTAATCTGGACCTCGTCACCTGTGGTCTTCCAACTGAACTGGCTGGATCTTAATCCAAGCAGCTTGCGCACCTCGGGGCCGCTGAATGTTTCACCTGCGATCTGCATTTCCTTAATCCGATGACCTTTGGTTGTAGACAATACTTCCATCCACGATCCACTCTTCTGGGTGGTAACCGGAATGGCATCCAGGTTCAGCTTTTGCAGAATTTCGTTACGCTTCATGGTAACGGTCTGCTTGTAGCCTGGCGCCAGGTTTTTGTCCCATGGACTGTCCACACTTTGCAGATACGGTACAGTGTTACCCCATACATCCTCCGCATTCTCGGTATACCCATTACTTGTGGAAAAAAAGGATGCGGTGATCGCCTTGCCCTGATATGTCATCACCGTATCTCGACTTTCGCGTACAGCCTGTTGCAACTTCTCCCATTCCTTCGCCTTCCCTAGGCGAGTCCAATCCGCTTTTACCTGATCTGGCGGAATAAACACTTGATGGCTGACCGTGTCCGTCACATCCGCCACACCTGATGGAACACCGCTTGTATCACTAGCAGCTAGTCTTCGCACGATAAACGTACGAGCTGCTATTGCCTGCGCCTTTAACGCCTCCAGCCTGAATTCCGCCGGCATCTCTGCAGCCACAACTCCGGTAACATAGTCTTCCAGTGGCAGATTCATCGTTGTGCCTGTGGCAGACAGGTATACGCGTACTTGGGGTTCAGGGTAGGTAACAGGAACTGCTGGCACAGGAGCTGGAGTTCTTGTACTGCTGGCATCTGTTGGAGCAGGGATCGGCTTAGGTGATTCGGTTGTCCGCGGCCATACCAGAATGACCGGAATCAGCAAAGCCATTGCCAATAAGGCAGATACAGCGGCAGCAGGTTGCCATCGTTTAGCGTTGCGTCCCCATCGGGGTTTTCGTCCGAATGTCCGCATCCGGCGACGCTTCACACGGCGGAATTGGTCCAGCTCAATAACAGGTATATGAATATGCTCAGTTGCCTGCCGGTTCAGCTCATCTGTCGACATCCGTCCTGGGTTTGATAATCTTGCAGGCTGTGATGGAACAGTCCTCAGATTCAATGGGTTAGGCTTGTCTCTTTCCACTCCAGAAACGGTATTCTTCTCCGGCTCTTGCATGCCTGGATGAGGGACAAGAGGGACCTTTACCTGTACACGAGCTTCTTTCATTCGAGTATAACCCTCCGTTATCTATGGCCGGTCATGTGCCGGTCGTGTTGTTCAAATCCATAGTTTAGGTTATGAGCTAGCTCGATCTGATAGAACCTGATTTAAGAGAAACGAGGCCCTTTTCCTTCCATTCACTCACCTGTTTTGTTTTGCCGTGCATCTCTTACAAATGCTGATCTGTCGCCCAATATAGGTATTTATCCGAAACCAAATCCTTAAAAAAGACGCTCTTTCATTTTGTTCAGAATTGGTACAGAATACGATGTTATGCTATATAAATTAAGACCAGCTATTAATAGAATCAGGTATCAAATTCCTTGTCATCTGTTTGAAAGTAAACACAAAAAAAGCCAAGCCAGATGGCTTAGCTTTATCATTTTTTACAATATACGTTCCATCGCATTCATAATCCACGCAAGTGTGTGATTCATAATAGAGGGACCATATTTTTATTTATTCAATCCTGTGTTAAGCAAGAGTTGGTTGCACCTTAAACATCGGTACTTCTTTCTCCACTTTTTCACTAGGTGCTTTGGTTGCTTCCAGCTTAGGCTCATCAACCGAAATTCGATAGATGTCAGCGCCAAGTCCGTTAAGCTTCTCAGCAAGATGTACATAGCCACGGTCGATGTGATGAACACCGCCCACTTCTGTTGTACCTTCAGCAACAAGACCTGCAATAATGAGTGCGGCACCCGCACGCAAATCGGTAGCCGTTACTTTGGCACCCTTCAGTTTGGCATTACCTGTGATGATGGACGAACGTCCTTCAACTTTGATCTCCGCATTCATCAATTGGAACTCATCCACATGCATGAATCGGTTTTCAAAAACAGTCTCTGTCACAACACTTGTTCCTTCAGATGCGAGCAAGAGTGCCATCATCTGGGATTGCATATCTGTCGGGAATCCTGGGTAAGGTAATGTTTTCACATCCACAGCCTTAAGAGGACGATCTGCGATTACACGCACGCCATTCTCATCCGGTTGGATGGTTACACCCATCTCTTCAAGCTTCGCGATAACGGAGCCTAAATGATCAGAGATTGCACCTTCAATGTACACGTCACCACCAGAAATTGCAGCAGCAGCCATATACGTACCCGCTTCTACCCGATCCGGAATGACTGTGTGTGTAACACCTGTCAGTTTCTCCACACCTTCGATGCGGATCACTCCAGTACCAGCACCACGTACGATGGCACCCATTCCGTTCAGGAAGTTGGCAAGATCCACAATCTCAGGTTCTTTCGCCGCATTCTCCAGAACAGTTACGCCCTCGGCCAATGTTGCAGCCATCATAATATTTTGAGTGGCACCTACGGAAGCCACATCCAGATAAATTTTCGCGCCACGCAACCGTCCTTGGCTACGAGCTTCGATATAACCTTGGCCCAAGCTGATCTCTGCGCCCATGGCTTCAAAACCTTTCAAATGCTGATCAATAGGCCGTGTACCGATGGCACATCCACCAGGAAGTGAGATTCTTGTATGACCCATTCGAGTCAACAAAGGCCCCATGACCAGGAAAGACGCCCGCATTTTACTTACCCATTCGTACGGGGCTTCACAGGAAGTAAGCTTCTCCGCATTTACGGTAATCACTTCGTCCCGGTATGTAACTCCCGCTCCCAGCGATTCCAACACCTTGTTAATCGTCATCACATCGTCTAGAGGAGGCGCGTCAATAATTACGCTTTGTCCTTCTTCCCCTAAGAGAGAGGCAGCGATGATCGGAAGAACAGAATTTTTAGCGCCGCTAACTTTGACACTTCCGGTCAACCTTTTGCCACCGCGGACGATAAATTTGCTCATCATGGTTCCCTCCGCGCTTTTATTCCCTTTTCTTCATTCCGGAATACGTAAGCCCCACTGTGTGTAGAAAGGACTGTTGCTGTGTGTGGAATTTCGACATATTCTGGCATATTGCCACAGATGTCTGTTCAGAAAAGAATTGGTTTTTATAATCCATATCAATGATACCATGTGCCGTGCTTCTTGCTATTCAGCATGTAAAATTAGTGTCTTACAAGCCAGCAGAGCATCAGAACAGACAGAGTGGGATGGTTATTAGCCGGCATGAACCGGATATCCCGTTTATAACTACAAAATAAGTGAACAATTGTGAATTCCCTAACTTCCATCATAACATTGTTGAATTGTACGATACAAGCATTTTTACATAAAACATCTCAAATTCATCCAATTTTACGTCACATTTTTTTCTTAATTTCTTTACCGACAACTCATACTCTAATTGTTAACACAATTAATCGATGTTATTCGACAATGGGCTCCTTCAAGATCCTAACAGATGATTAACCAACCATCTCAACATTAAAACAAATTACGCAACATTTGAGTCCATGACAAGTAGTCAATGACAAAGCCAGCAACGGCATGCCCCAAAATAATGGCGAGCAACAAATGTAACAGTCTTCCCTGAGCACCTCGTGGTTGTCTGATGATTAAATCCAGTTTGAGATTTTGCAAAGCCCACCAAGACAACGCAATACATAAAAGGGAGACGATGATTGAGACCAAGCCATTGGTGCTTAACGCCTGGTTCACCTGATTCGTCAGATCAGTATCCATATACTCTTTACCTCCACATTTGTTGCAGCGATCAGCATATCATATGCCCGGCACCCATAACTTGTTAGTATACTGGAATGTCTTAAGCACAACATACTGAGCGTACTGTCAGATTTACTCCTGCCAGGCAGGAATCTCCTGATGCCCAAAGAGCGAGCAGCAACAATCCGGCTGTGCATGACTATGGAATCTACTACGCAGCTTCCTGCTTCTGCTGACTCTATGGAATATAGGCTCTTTCATCATACATTGTCAATTACATTGATTTCCACTTCTCAAATATTTTAATTTTAAATTGCCGGGATTTTGTGACTAAAACGACATAAAAGAGCGCTATTTCGATATCGATTCTGTCATTTCCTCGGAAATAATTTTAATTTTCTCATGAAAAAAATGGTTCTCTTAGTGGTAAATGAGCCCACTACTTTAGTCCTATATTCTATTCAAATTCTCAACATCGGTGAATAATTTGCTTAAAATACTTCCGTTACTAAAGGGATATGATGGAATTTATGGTCAGCCTTTTGATATATTCGATAAAACCATTCTATCAATCAAACTCAAAAAAGCCCGGCAGACTAAGCCGCCGGGCTTCCAAGAATCGTTTATTTGCCAAATACATTAATCCGGTTAACCGCTTTTTGCAGCGCAATCTCTGCACGACGGTGATCAAAGTGGTCCTGATTGCTTTGGCTTGCAAGCCGACGTTCTGCCCGCTCTTTCGCCGCACGCGCACGATCCACATCAATGCTTTCCGGGAATTCAGCACTCTCTGCGAGTACAACAACCTTATCTTTACGTACTTCAATAAACCCGCCACCGATAGCAACTTGTTTATTTTCTTTTCCGTTACGAATATAGATTGGTGCAATCTGCAAAGGTGTAACCATAGGAATATGGCCAGGCAGAATGCCCAGTTCCCCTTCAATACCACGAGCCGTGATGCTATCCACTTGTTCTGAATACACCAGACGCTCAGGTGTTACAATCTCCAACAAAAAGGTGCTCAATTCCATCCCTCCTGAAACTATCCGAAGGATAGCCCACATAAGGACAATCCTGGATTCAGACTAAACCAGTGTTTTGGCTTTCTCCACTGCCTCTTCAATTGTACCAACAAAGAGGAAAGCTGCTTCCGGAAGATCATCATACTTACCTTCGAGAATCTCTTTAAAGCTGCGCACCGTTTCTTTAACCGGAACGTATTTACCCGGAATACCGTTAAATGCTTCAGCAACGTGGAAAGGCTGGGACAAGAAACGTTGGATTTTACGAGCACGGTATACAAGCGCTCTGTCTTCCTCACTCAACTCGTCCATACCCAGGATTGCAATGATATCTTGCAATTCATTGTAACGCGCCAAGATACGTTTAACGCCTTGGGCTACGCTGTAGTGTTCTTCACCTACAACTTCAGGAGACAAAATCCGGGAGCTGGATGCCAGCGGATCTACCGCAGGGTAGATACCCATCTCGGAAATTTTACGCTCCAGATTCGTCGTTGCATCCAAGTGGGCAAACGTCGTTGCAGGAGCCGGGTCAGTGTAGTCATCCGCAGGCACGTAGATGGCCTGGATGGATGTTACAGAACCTTTTTTCGTTGAAGTGATACGTTCTTGCAGTTGACCCATTTCTGTTGCCAGCGTAGGTTGGTAACCTACCGCGGAAGGCATACGTCCAAGCAAGGCAGATACTTCTGAACCCGCTTGGGTGAAACGGAAGATATTATCGATAAAGAGCAACACGTCACGGCCTTCTTCATCACGGAAGTATTCCGCCATGGTCAGACCTGTGAGGGCTACACGAAGACGTGCGCCTGGAGGCTCGTTCATTTGTCCGAAGACCATTGCTGTTTTGTTGATAACGCCGGAATCACTCATCTCGTGATACAAGTCATTACCTTCACGTGTACGCTCACCAACACCGGCAAATACGGAGATACCACCGTGTTCTTGTGCGATGTTGTTGATCAATTCCTGAATGGTTACCGTTTTACCTACACCGGCACCACCAAAGAGACCGATTTTACCACCTTTAGCATAAGGAGCAAGCAAGTCGATAACTTTGATTCCTGTCTCCAGCATCTCTGCTTGGGTAGTCAGTTCATCAAATGCAGGTGCTGAACGGTGAATCGGGTTCTTGTGCTCAGCAGCTACGGCACCGCCAGTATCAATTGCTTCGCCGAGTACGTTAAATACACGCCCCAGTGTTGCTTCACCGACAGGTACAGAGATTGGTGCTCCTGTATCTAAAGCTTCCATACCACGAACAAGTCCATCCGTGGAGGACATCGCAATACAACGTACTCGGTTGTCACCCAGATGTTTCGAAGCTTCGAGTGTAAGGTTTACACTAACGCCGCTCTCACTTACTGTAGTGATCGTAATGGCATTGAGGATTTCCGGCAGACCGCCGCGATCAAACTCGACGTCAACAACCGGACCCATGATGCTCACAACGCGTCCTTTGTTCATCTTAACGTTCCCCTCCTACAAGCCTGCTACTTTTGCAAAAATAATGTACCGTTCGTTTATCTTTGCTCTGCAAGCCTTCATTAATAAAAAAACGGTTAGCCTTGTGCTGCGTTGGCACCTGCCACAATTTCCGTAATCTCCTGCGTAATCGCCGCTTGACGGGCACGGTTGTATGTCAATGACAAGTCATTAATGAGTTTAGATGCATTTTTGGTTGCATTACCCATTGCCGTCATTTTCGCACCCAGCTCACTCGCCTTACCGTTCAGAAGTGCACCATAGATCAGCGTTTCCGCATAACGCGGAAGCAAAACCTCAAGTACAGCTTCAGCAGACGGCTCGTATTCGTAGCTTGCCGTTGGTCCTTCAGCAGCAGTTACCTCAGGTGTTTCCATTGGAAGAAGTTTTTCTACCGTAGGAATCTGGGTCAACGCATTCACAAAGCGGTTATAACAAATGTACAATTCATCAAATTCAGCCAGTTCAAACCCATGAACAGCTTCGTGTGCGATGGATTTGATATCTGCAAATGAAGGCGAATCCGACAGATCCGTTGTTGTGGATGCCATCGCCATTTCACGACGTCTGAAGTAGTCGCGCCCCTTACGTCCAATGACGAACAATTCGTAGTCATCCTGAGAGTTGTGGCGCTCTTTGAGCGTCTGATTAACCTGACGCAAAACGTTCGCATTGTATCCACCCGCAAGACCACGGTCCGATGTAATGATCAGGTAAGCTGTCTTTTTGACCGGACGGCTCTCCAGCATCGGATGCTGTATGCCTTGCGTGCTTGATGCAATACTAGCTACAACTTCTTTCAGTTTCTCCGAATAAGGACGGGCTGCTTCCGCTTTTTCCTGCGCTTTACGCAGTTTTGCAGCAGCTACCATCTCCATTGCTTTGGTGATCTGCTTGGTGCTTTGTACGCTTTTAATTTGCCGCTTAATTTCGCGCATGCCTTTTGCCATGATTTCACCACCTTAAAGTTTTGACAAAGTCAAAACTACATCGTAAGCATAATCCTTCTTTGGCAGAGCCAAAGTTACTTCGTAAGCATAATCCTTCTTTGGCAGAGCCAAAGTTACTTCGTAAGCACAACCCTGTTTTGACAGAGTCAACGTATTACATGCAGACATGCGGAATCGGTTAGACAACTCCGCACCTGCAATCATTTATTTAGACAGAGACAGCAAAGCTCTTTCTGAACTTCTCAATTGCACCTTTCAGTGCATTTTCGTTGTCTGCAGTCAATTCTTTAGTATCACGGATGGATGCAAGAATCTCCGGATGGCTGCTCTCCATGAACGCGAGGAACTCACGCTCGAAACGAGTAACATCACCTGTTGGAATCTCATCCAGGAATCCTTTAACCGCAGTGTACAAGCTGACAACCTGTTGTTCTACAGGCAGAGGCTGGTTAACACCTTGCTTCAGGATTTCCATCATACGCGCACCACGATTCAGGCGGGCCTGAGTCGCTTTATCCAGATCGGAACCGAACTGGGAGAACGCTTGAAGCTCACGATATTGAGCGAGGTCGAGACGCAGGGAACCTGCAACCTTTTTCATCGCTTTGATCTGAGCAGAACCACCGACACGGGATACGGAAATACCTACGTTGATCGCCGGGCGTTGTCCAGCATTGAACAAGTCAGCTTCCAGGAAGATTTGTCCGTCCGTGATGGAGATTACGTTCGTTGGGATGTATGCAGATACGTCGGAAGCTTGTGTTTCAATGAACGGCAGTGCGGTTAAAGAACCACCACCAAGTTCATCATTCAGCTTCGCAGCACGCTCCAGCAAACGGGAGTGCAGGTAGAAGACGTCACCCGGATAAGCCTCACGGCCCGGTGGACGACGAAGCAACAAGGAAAGCTCACGGTATGCAGAGGCTTGTTTGGTCAAGTCATCATAGATGACCAGGACGTGCTCGCCTTTGTACATGAAGTACTCACCCATCGAACAACCGGAATACGGTGCGATGTACAAGAGTGGTGATGGATCGGAAGCTGCTGCAGTTACAACAATCGTGTACTCCATTGCGCCTTTACGACGAAGGGTTTCCACAACTTGAGCAACCGTAGACTGTTTCTGACCAATAGCCACATAGATACACTTCATGCCGCTACCTTTTTGGTTCAGGATCGCATCAATCGCGATGGATGTTTTACCTGTTTGACGGTCACCGATGATCAACTCACGTTGTCCACGACCGATTGGAACCATGGCATCAATGGCTTTGATCCCTGTTTGCATCGGCTCATGAACCGATTTACGATCCATTACGCCTGGTGCTTTACCTTCAACCGGACGGAATTCCGTTGTAGCGATTGGCCCTTTGCCATCCACTGGAATACCGAGCGGGTTCACAACGCGTCCAATCAATGCTTCGCCTACAGGCACTTGCATGATTTGGCCCGTACGTTTCACTTGGTCACCTTCACGAATATCGTAGTAAGGTCCCAGGATAACGACACCGACATTGCTTTCTTCCACGTTCATGGCGAGTCCCATAACACCGCTTGGGAATTCAACCAACTCGTTGGACATGACGTTCTCAAGTCCGTAAACACGAGCGATACCATCACCAACCTCGATTACCGTTCCGACTTCGACTACATCGATATCGGTCTTGTATTGTTCGATTTGGCTCTTAATTAATGTACTGATTTCTTCTGGTTTGATACTCAAGTGTCCTCACCCCAATCTACTGTACTCGTCTGTTAAAAGACTGCTCAAGACGTTCGAGCTTGCCAGCCAAGCTGCCGTCATAGATCGTATCGCCAATGGCGACTTTCAATCCGCCCAGCAGAGTCGGATCAACAATGTTCTCGATACGAATCTTTTTATTCACACGGCCACCGAATTCACGGGCTACCGCTTCTTTTTCTTCATCATTCAACGCATAAGTCGAGTAGACACGTGCATCAGCGATGCCCAGCGACTCACCTTGGATCTTCCGATAATCATTCAACAAGTCTCCCAGCAATTCAACGCGTCCGCGTTCAATCAACAACAAGACTGTGCGAAGGACTGAATCGGATACCTTGCCATCAAGACTTGAGTGAATCACGTTCTGCTTGGCTTCATCAGAGATATTAGGGGATACGATAAATTTCTCGATATCTGCATCTCCGGTCAATGCACTGACTACTGCAACCAGTTCCTGTTCAACCTCAAGCACCTGCTGTTGCTGAAGAGCAACTTCGAACAATGCTTTCGCATAACGCTTGGCAACAATCGTATCGCGGCTCATTGTCGGCCTCCTACCTCATTGAGGTATTGGTTCACAAGCTCTTCTTGTGCAGGACCGTTCTCAACTTCTTTTTTGATCAACTTGGATGCAATCTGAACGGAAGCTGTACCCAGTTCGCTGCGAAGTGCTGCGACTGCTTTGTTCTTCTCACTCTCGATTTCGCGTACTGCATCGTCTTTCAGACGATTAGCTTCAGCTTTTGCATCAGCCAAAATCGATTCAGCTTGTTTGCCACCCGTTTGTTTGGACTGTTCAATGATGTCATAAGCATCTTGACGTGCTTGCTCAAGAGCTTGTTTTTGTTCCTCCACATAGGCAATGGCCTGTTCCCGAGTCTGTGCAGCCTCATTCATCTGCGTCATCACGAGTTCACGACGTTTTTCCATAATGGAGAACAAAGGCCCGAAGGCATAACGGCTAAGCAGCCAGTATAAAATTGCAAATGCAACAATCGCAAGAAGCGTATTTTCCCATATGAAACTCAATCTGTTCACTCCTTCCTGGAGGTATCCTTGAAACGTCATCCGTTAGAACGGACATTACCTAAAAAGAAGGCGCGGATGGCTATGGCCTTCCCCGCCAAACCTTTAAAATTTAATTAAGCCATACCGTAGAACATGAACGCGAGTACCACACCGATGATCGGCAATACCTCGATCAAACCTACACCGATAAACATTGTTGTTTGAAGAGTGGATTTTGCTTCCGGTTGACGGGCAATACCTTCCACCGTTTTGCTGATTACCATACCGTTACCAATACCTGCGCCAAACGCGCCCAGTCCTGCAACAATTGCTGCTGCGATTAATGCCATTGCTCCCATTTGTATATCCTCCTTAAAATGATAAATCGAATTTTTTATTGTTCAGCCTGGTGAAGAAATCTTCGTAGGGCTTGAAACTTAATGCTCGTCGTGCGTCTCGATGCTCTGTGAAATGTACACCATCATCAAGATAACAAACACAAATGCCTGGATCGCGCCGATAAAGATACTGAAGCCTTGCCACACCATGAGTAGCGGAATTGCTGCAATAGCACCAAACACTTTGAATGTGGTCAGTTTCAGGATCGTTGCGATCAGTACCTCACCCGCGAAGATATTCGCGAATAGACGCATACCGTGTGTCAACAGCTTGGATGCCGTCTCAATCAAGTTGATTGGCAAGAACAAGGCGAATGGCTTAAGGTAATGCTGGAGATACCCTTTTGTGTTGCGGAACAATCCTAGTCCATGAGATACAAGGAACGCTACGAGAGCAAGTCCCATCGTCACAGACAAGTCGGCTGTCGGTGATTTCCACCAAGCCAGTTCAACGTGTGGGTGTGCTTCAGGGTCCTTGGCATGCGCTTCTTCAAACGCCTCCACCGCTGTAACAATCGGCTTACCGAATACCTGTGCCTGATTAACATCTGTTACCTCAGATACAGCTACGAGCGGAAGGCCGAGCATATTCCCTACAAAAATGAACATAATCATGGAAAGAGCGAGAGAGATAAAATGTTTACCTTTCTTCATATCCATTGTGCTGGAAATCAGATTGCGGACGAATTCTACTGCCCACTCCATAAAATTTTGCAGCTTGCCGGGATTTTCAACGGATAATCTCCGCGTTGCCAGTACAGCAAAAATAAAAACAATTGCACCTGTAACTACCAGCATCAACAGAACCGATAGATCCAGTCGAAATCCGCCAAGCATAATAATTGGAGCTTCATGCATATTTTTCTCACCCCTTTCTCGACTTGAAAGCTGCAGCCCTTAACATCACTCTGCTCTGCGGGAATGGACAATCCCTATAATCAGTAAGGAAAATTGTGCAATGACGAGACCGCCTGCAACCGCATATGTATTGAAGTACTGCGGAAAGCGCATCGATATGAATATACCGAGCACAGCGAGTGCCGCTCTTGTCAAAAATCCCAGGTTCACACGCTTCAAGTTCCCTTCTGCCGCATCATCAGACATTTTCCTTACTTTGTAGCCCAAGTAAAATGCATTGATCCAGCTAATTCCTGTACCCAGGGCTAGTCCCAAAGCAATTGTCTCCACACGTGGCATAAAGGCCGCTGCGAGAAAACAAATCATAAGAAAGTACATGATGAAAACAGTCATCGATCTGCGGTATCTGGTTAGTTCACTCATCACTTTCCCCCATGAATTTTTTCGCGATAAAGTAGATGCTTACACCGCCTGCCGCAAGAAAAAAGAGAACGCTTACGGCGATCCATATTCCGTTACCTCCGATGGTCTTGTCCAACCAGGAGCCAGCGTAATATCCGGCAACAGCGAGAATGGCAATCTCGATCCCAAAAGCTGTCACGAGCCCCATCGCTTTCCATACATTATCGTCATGGTTACGGGATGAATTTGGTTTGTTCGAATCGGCCATTTTCCACGCCACCCTTGCAATCCCAGTTAATTTTACTGAATGATGAGAGCCTTTGTCAATTGAATGATTTTAGCGTTTTAAAGGGGAAAACGACGGGAATACAGACCCTCAAAGCCCATAAACCCGCGTAAACCGTACAGTTTAACTGTATGCTATGCCCTTTATAAATCCGTCAGAAAAATTGTATTATTTTTTGAATTTTCTGTGAAATGATTCCGGACGCTCACTATTTACACCAAAATGGTGCAGAATCGCATTGACAATTCTTTCCGAAGCATGTCCATCACCGTATGGATTAGCAGCCTGGCTCATGCTTGCATACAGGGTTTTGTCTGTAAGCAGAGCTTTGGTCCGTTCATACACACGTTCCTCTTCGGTACCTACCAGTTCCAACGTTCCAGCTTCAATACCTTCCGGGCGCTCTGTCGTATCGCGCAATACGAGCACAGGCACACCAAACGAAGGTGCTTCTTCCTGCAAACCGCCTGAATCGGTCAAAATCAAGTGAGTGTGCGGGTAAAAGTTATGCAAATCCACCACGTCTAGCGGATCAATTAATTGAATACGGGGATGATTCCCCAAGATCGCGTGAGCCGGCTCCTTCACAGCAGGACTTGGATGCACCGGGTACACGATGGCAATATCTTCAAATTCGTCGGCAATCCGTTTGACGGCCTGGAAAATGTTGCGGTGAGGCTCGCCTTGAGATTCACGGCGATGAGCTGTCATCAGCACAAGGCGTTTGCCTTGGGCCCAATCAAGTACCGGGTGTGTGTAGTCCTCCCGTACTGTATATTGAAACACATCTGTTACCGTGTTGCCTGTGACGTACGTACTAGACTCCGATTTATTTTCTTTGGCAAGATTGGAAGAAGACCAATCCGTAGGCGCAAAGTGTAGATCAGCCAGTACTCCCGTCAACTGACGGTTCATCTCTTCGGGATATGGAGACAGCTTGTTCCACGTCCGCAGCCCCGCTTCTACATGCCCTACCTGAATCTGTTGCAGGAATGCGGCATAGCTCGCTACAAAGGTAGTTAATGTATCTCCGTGAACCAGTACAATATCTGGTTTAGCTTCCGCTAACACCGGCTCCAAACCACCGAGCACACGAATTGTAATCTCATTCAATGTCTGACGGTCTTTCATTACATCCAGATCATAATCGGGATGAATGTCGAAAACTTCAAGTACCTGATCCAACATCTGACGATGCTGCGCAGTTACGCAAACAATAGATTCAATAGACTCAGGGTGTTTTTGCAATTCTAAAATAAGCGGAGCCATCTTGATGGCTTCTGGACGCACCCCGAAGATCGTCATGACTTTAATTTTCTTGGACATTCGAGCAAAGCCCCTTTTCTATAAGTTCCGATTACAAGCATGCGATATGCTTATTTAGTGCCGTATAGACGGTCTCCTGCATCTCCAAGCCCTGGAACGATATAACCATGATCATCCAGACGGTCGTCCAATGCTGCTACATAGATATCCACATCGGGATGTGCATCCTGTACAGCTTTTACGCCTTCCGGTGCTGCAACCAGGTTCATCATCTTGATTTGGGTACAGCCACGTTTTTTGAGCACGTCAATAGCTGCAATCGCCGAACCACCAGTTGCAAGCATCGGATCAATTACGATCAATTGACGCTCTGTCACGTCTGTAGGCAGTTTGGTGTAGTATTCTACCGGTTGCAGTGTTTCCGGATCACGGAACAGACCAACATGTCCAACTTTTGCCGCTGGCAACAATTTCACAACGCCATCCAGCATTCCGAGTCCTGCACGCAGAATCGGCACGAGTCCGAGCATACGTCCAGAGATGACTTTACCTTGCGTTGCAGCTACAGGTGTCTGTACATCAATCGTTTCCAGTTCAACATCTCTTGTAATCTCATAAGCCATCAACGTTGCTACTTCATCCACCAATTCACGAAAATCTTTCGTATTCGTACGCATATCGCGTATAAACGTCAGTTTGTGTTGAATCAAAGGGTGATCACATATTACTAATTTTCCCATTTAATTTGTCCCTCCGGTAAGTTCTTCATGTTCAGCATTTCCAAATATACCTAGCCACCATTCATGGGCTCGATAAATCCTGTATATTATATCATCACCAACAACGAATTACACCATCAAAGGGCACCCAATCATTACAGAATACCGAATCCTATAAAAAACAGGACCGGAAAATGATCCATCCGGTCCTGTTTTGCTCCTGCTGTTATGTCGTTGAGAAAGTGAAAATGATGAATACAATGCACTCCGCCTACAGAATGATCCTTCGATCGCTGTTATCCCCAGATTTTTTTTATTCCCCTTTTAACAAGGGAAAAATCCGGGGATAAAGGCGAACGCTTCGCTTCTGCGGTCTCATTCTGTCTGCTTCGTTTTTTTGTATCCCATTTTAAGAACATCTCAAATACAAACACCATGAGCAAAGTTTTTTAGTATTTAAGGTCGGTATAGAGTGGGAATTGGTCTGTCAGTGCAGTCACTTCTGCACGGGCTTCATCCAGCTTCGCTGTATCTTTTGGATTTTTCAGTGTTTTGGCAATGATCTTACCGATCGCTACCATCGCTTCTTCGTTCATCCCACGGGAAGTTGCAGCAGGTGTACCGATTCGAATACCACTCGTTACAAACGGACTTGTAGGGTCGAATGGAATTGCATTTTTGTTCACGGTAATACCGATGGAATCAAGTACATGCTCAGCTTCTTTACCTGTGATGTTTACACTGCGTGTGTCGATCAGCATCAAGTGGTTATCTGTACCACCGGATACGATGTTCAATCCTTCAGCGATCAGTGTTTCAGCCAGAACCTGTGCGTTTTTCACAACGTTCTGTGCATATGTTTTGAATTCTGGTTGCAAAGCTTCTCCGAATGCTACCGCTTTGGAAGCAATTACGTGCATCAGAGGGCCACCTTGGGAACCTGGGAATACGGCTTTATCAATTGCTGCTGCCCATGCTTTGCGGCACAGAATCATACCACCACGAGGTCCACGCAGCGTTTTGTGTGTTGTTGTTGTTACGAAATGCGCATGTGGGACCGGGTTTGGATGCAAACCAGCAGCAACGAGTCCTGCGATATGAGCCATATCCACCATGAACAAAGCACCTACATCATTGGCGATGGAAGCCAGCTTTTCAAAATCAATGGTACGCGGATATGCACTTGCACCTGCAACGATCAGACGAGGGCGGTGTTTGAAAGCCGCTTTGCGCACTTCATCATAATCAATCAGGAATGTATCTTCCTGTACACCGTATGCTACAAAGTTGTACAACAAACCGGAAGCGTTAACCGGGCTACCGTGTGTGAGGTGTCCACCATGTGCAAGGTTCATACCGAGTACAGTATCACCAGGTTTCAACGCTGCAAGATATACTGCCATGTTCGCTTGTGCGCCGGAGTGAGGTTGAACATTCACGTGTTCTGCTCCAAACAATTCTTTTGCACGATCACGCGCGATGTCTTCAACGATATCTACATGCTCACAACCGCCATAGTAACGTTTGCCTGGATATCCTTCAGCGTACTTGTTAGTCAGAACGGATCCCAATGCTTCGATTACTGCTTCACTTACGATGTTCTCGGATGCAATCAGTTCGATGTTGTTCTGTTGACGTTTCAGTTCAAGATTCATCGCTTCCAGTACTGCCGGGTCATTCTTGCGCAATTGTTCCATGATTAAATTCCTCCCAGTTATAAGTGAAGTTATAAAGCGAAACTACAGTGGTTACACTCCTGACTTCGATTGCATCACCATCTTCCGATCGCTTTTATCCCCGGATTTTTTCTGAACTCCCTTATAATAAGGGGAAAATCCGGGGATAGCGTATGCTTCCGATGTAGCTTTCCTTCGGAAAGCTTTCAGGCGAACGCTTTGCTTCTTCAGATTGGTGTTGCAATCTCCGTTTTCGTGTAAAGTCTAATTTGGCTTTATATTGGTTGAAGATATCAGTCACAAAATGTTGAATCTGGTTGTTCTTCCATACGATACACCGCTCGTTCGCCGCCAATCAACTTCGGACGAGTCAACGCTGTGGTTACGCGAGCATCTCCAACATAGCGGAGCGCTGTACGAAACGGTACGGCTACATGTCGGAGATGCATGCCAATCATCGTCTCCCCAATGTCCATTCCCGCATGGGCCTGCACATATTCAGCCAGGCATGGATCGGTCAGCGAACGATATGCTGCGGATGCCATTGAACCTCCGGCCTTGGGCACGGGTACTGCACCAACCTCGGTCAATCCAAGTCGAGTAAGCACAGAACGTTCCATGACCAACGCACGGTTCAGATGCTCACAACACTGGAATACCGTGTCAAAACCGAATTCCTCCTGCACCTCGCGTATCCCCGCAAGAAGCTGCTGCGCCACTTCAATGGCACCGCTCGTACCAATCCGCGCACCTGCGACTTCACTTGTGCTTGTACCGATCACAACGATCTGTCCAGGCCCAAGCTGTCCGGCAAGCGCCAGTTCATGCAGAATGGATGCGGTCTGTTCCTGCAATCCGGGTTGTTCTGAATCCAACTCTATAGTCATCCTATCATCGCCTCCCGATAAAATCATGCCCGCTGTCTCTTGGCTGTCTTCGTATTCTTGCACGGCATCTCAGGTACTATTATAGCGAATAATCAGATGAAAGACGAAAAAAAGAGCAGTCTGCGGGTAACGCAGAATTGCTCTTTTGCCCAGGCGACCGGCCGTTTGTTCCGGTGCTCCATCGTGGTTATGCCCACTTCGTCGCCAGTTACACCGGATCCCTGTTTTCCCCTTCATCATAAAACAACCCGCGGCTAAAATCAACGGTTAATTTACATCACGTGTCCTGTTTCTATAACCTGCCCCGCAGGATCAGAATTATCCCAGCTTATCCAAAAGCCGGTCCAATGCAGTCCGGATCTCGGCCGCAGCGATATTATAATCATCACGACTGCCTCCAAAAGGATCGGAGATGTCGAAACTTGGAATGCGTTGTCTGATCTCAATGGCTCGCTCGCGCTCTGATGCCAGGATCTCTTGACCAAGGGCACGTTTCATCTCCAGCGTTGCAAACAGGCTGTCCAACTCCTGAACATCTCTTAATACCTGCTCGTCGTCTTCCACATACTCTTTTAATGTATAGGTTTTGTGGATGGAGTCGGGAAATACCTGCATGACATGCTGCTTATGACTCCGCGTTAATGTAAGAACCAGATCGGCCCAACCTACCAGGTTAGCGCTAAGCTGTGTGGAATGAGGCGGACCTTCAACGTTATGATCTCTTAAAACCGCTTCCGCATGACGGGAGATCGGCATACCCGACGTAGCTGCTACACCTGCGGAACGAACCTCTACCTGAACGCCGCGCTCCGATGCCAATTTTCGCAAAAGCCCCTCTGCCATGGGGCTGCGGCACGTATTGCCTGTACATACGAATAAAATATGTTTCATTGTGTTAGCCTCCCCATTTTACATATGATGCGAATGATATGATGTCTCACGTTTTATTTTAAAATATAAACAAAAGTCCAAACGCAAGCAAGATTGCGCCACCAATGGCCTCACCGTAATCCCCAAGATTCTGACTCACCCGACGGCCTAATAGCAGACCCATAACCGACATCACCCCGCCACATACACCAAAGGCAAGTACGGTCAAGATCAGATTACTGCTAAACATCCCTAAGGAAACGCCAACGGAGAACGAATCCACACTTACGCTGAGGGAGAACAAAATAACGCCGAGCAGAGAACGGTGGTCCACCAGCTTGGTATCACCTTCACGGAATGCATTCAGAATCATATGACCACCCAGCAGAACAAGTAATCCACCTGCTGCATACGTCGTAATGTCACCGAGCAGCGAGCTGACGTATTTGCCCATATACATGCCGATGAGCGGCATGATGATATGAAATAGCGCCGTTACTGTACTGATCCGCAATACATCCCTCAGCCGAATGCCCTTCATGCCAATTCCGATTCCGAGCGAAAACGCATCGAGGCCAAGCGCAACAGCCATGATCAAAATGGTTACCAACTGCCCTACATGGGCAGACACATCCCACATCCCCATACCCCCAAGTCACGTAAAGGTTCTTGTACACGATATGCGGACAAGGACCTAAACATGACCGATGCAAGGTAAACGGTGCGTATCTACACGATATCCATGGTGTATAAAGCTAGATTGACGTGCAAGCGGACATGATGGTTCATTGATTGTTTTGGAAAAAAGTTAAGTGGCTCTCCTGACTGTATGATCAGGAGAGCTTAGGAGGGCTGTGGGTCGCCAACTTGGATGAGTTGGTTACCCGCGGCCTTGAGCAGCCGATTCATGACGGCAGCTCCCAGCCCTTCGCGTGAGCAGGCTTCAGCCACAATATATGTGGCGCCTTGCTCATCGCAACTGCGCAGCGCGGCGTATAGCCGGCGCGCTGCTTCTTCCAGCTCGCTGGCATCTCCCAGCGAGAACACGGCATCGGCGCGGTACTGCTCCGCGTGCTCGGCGAACGCCAGCACGGCGGTGCGCTCTCCGCGCTGCGCCGCCTCTACGAGGGCGGCGCTGATCCAGGCCGCCACCGCTGTGGGCGGCCCCTCCACCACGCACAGCGCCCCTGCGGGTGCGTAGTGCGTGTACTTCATGCCCGGCGAGCGCGGCGCCGGGCTGCCCACGCCATCGGGCACCTCCGCGAGTAGCGCGGGGTCCGTGGCGACACGGGCGGCAACGGCGGACAGTTGTTCCGCCGTAATGCCGCCAGGGCGCAGGATGGTGACGGTACCGTCGTCACCGACCTGCACCACCGTGGACTCGACGCCCACCCCGGTGGGGCCGCCGTCCACGATGCCGCCGATACGGCCATCCAGATCCTCGCGCACATGAGACGCGAGTGTCGGACTTGGCCGCCCGGAGCGGTTGGCGCTTGGCGCAGCCACAGGGCATGCCGCCGCTGCGATCAACTGCAAGGCCACCGGATGGTCCGGCATGCGCACGGCCACCGTGTCCAGACCGGCGGTGACACGCGGGGACACCACCCCCGGCCTAACCGGCAGCACAAGCGTCAGTGGTCCCGGCCAGAAGGCCGCCATCAGCGCTTCGGCTGTCTCATTCACTTCCGTGACCAGAGCATCCAACTGGTCACGATGCGCGATATGCACAATCAGTGGATTGTCGGAAGGTCGGCCTTTGGCGACAAATACAGCCTCCACGGCTGCCGTGCTACGCGCATCCGCACCCAGGCCGTAGACCGTCTCGGTCGGAAAGGCCACCGTCTTACCTTGACGAATGCAGGCCGCCGCAGCCTGCAAGTCGGCGAGCGCCTGCTGATCGGCGCTCCCCTTTTTCACATCCGTTAATTCAATATTACCCAATCCATGATCATCCTCATTGCTCAATAAAACGCGCACATCCCAATTGACTGTTACCATCTCTGCTGGAGTTCCCTTGTCATGAACCTCCATGTCATTTCCCATTTCTGAGGATTGCACTTGCTCATTCTCTCTATTCATATATCCATCATTCCTAAACATCATAATAGGTTACTTGTGAACGTGAGAAAAACACCTCACACTCCATACACATCCTTGTTCACTTCGCTTCATACTCCATATTCAATATAAGTAATTATAACATACCTGTCCCGACTCGGATGCCCTTCATACTTAGCTCCACGCAGGAGTCTCACTGTACTTTCGCCACCAATTCATATCAAAAGGGCAGCTCCCTGAATTGAAGCCACCCTTATGTATAGTATAACTTCGTTGTTATGCGAATAACCCAGTTACCCAACTCCATAGTTTTACAGCCATATCCCACAGAAAGAATCTCGCCTCCGGTGTCTCTCCCTGCGCAGATGCCTCTACATCTCCAGGTTCAGCCGCTGCAGCCGATACGTTTGAAGGTTTCGCCAGTGCATCCCCGGTCCCTGCATCAATGAAGCACAGCGGTGGAAACAACACACACCACCAGTTCTGACCTTTGCCTTCGCCCAGCGTGATTCGAACCGCTTCATAATCTCCTGCAGGATACACGGTGCCTCCATATAGTTTGGTTGGGAACGGAACAGAACCCAATTCCACCTGATACTCATACTTCAGACCGCGACTGGCCAGCTCTTCTCCTACTCTATTTTCAATCTCTGACAGATGCTCACGAATGACATGGCGCGCTTCATCCAGACTTTGCGGATTCTCCAGTTCGGCTACCCACTCCCCCATCTGAGCAACGACAGCATCCCGAATCTCGCGTTTCACCAATTGATCTCCTGGTGCATCCGAGTTTGCTAGAATACGCAAGCGAATCGATTGTTCAGGAATCGCTGCGGCCGCCACAGCTGCATCCGTTTTCTGACCTTCCCACATCATGATAATCATCATAAGACATACAATAATAAGTCCAATTTGCTTTACAATTCGTCTGTTCATTCCGTTTTCCCCCTCGGCTCTCTGATCACGCGACCTGCAACTCTCTCATGTCTATCAGTATGCCCGGGAGAGACGGAAGTAAACCTAGCATTTGCAATAAATCTACTAGAGGTTGTTCAAAAGGTTCGCTATTAATTACGAAGGATGCCTAGCTGCATCATCAACGTTGGATATGAAATTCTCAGCCGAAATAAGCGGGTCTTATAAAGGTTGTTTCCTTCGGAAACATTCCATTTGCTCACGTAGTTTATCCTACACTCCACTACTCCATTTCTTGCTTCATCTCATCTTCTCGGTACTGGAACTATAATCAAACGTTACTAAAAAACAATTTTTTGAACATGTACTACTAGTATCTGTGTTTAAACTCAGGCAAGTTATGCGATGACGAATGTCAGCTTTCAAATAGCCTTGAAGACTGTACTAGCTAACCCTGGCGAACGACTCTCGCGAACGACCAGTCGATGTTCTAAGGGAGGACGTCTTATTCAGCCTCCAGGTCTTCTTCTGAAATTGTAAGGAACACGAGACACCTTATTTCGCAAAATCATCTGACCAACACGCTACAAAAGGCTGTTTATGCTGATATAACGTGTCTCAGTACCATGAATTACATTCGCTCACCAGTCATGTTAAAAAGGCTGATCCGCACCTGGTTACAGGGCAAATCAACCTCTTCATTCTTACGAACAATGAACAATTACGTTATACGCTCCACAGCTTTTCTTTTCACTACACCAACTCAACAGTTACACAGCACTTTTCTCTTTCTTGAGCATATTCCATAAACGTTCCGACAACCGAGGTTGCTGCTCCCCCATGAGAAGTTCATCCTCTTCTTCCTCACCATACAACTTAATGCTCATGACCACGCCAATACAAGCCATGTTGATGAGCAGGGAGGTGCCCCCGTAACTGATGAATGGCAACGTAATGCCTGTGAGCGGCATCAGCCCGAGGAACGCCCCCACATTCTCAAACACCTGGTACAACAACATTCCGATAATACCTACAATGATGACGGGTCCCGCGCGATCTCTGCAACTCAGAGCAATCCACACCATCCGTTGAATCAGAATAAAGTACAATAGAATCAGTACGGATGCACCGACAAAGCCAAACTCCTCTGCGATCACGACAAAAATGGAATCCGAATACGTATAGGGAACTCGTCCACTCTGAACGGATGTTCCTTGCAAATATCCTTTGCCGATGATGCCTCCTGAACCGATGGCTAAACCTGCATTTTTCGTATGCCAGGAAGCTTTGGAGGTAGCCTTTTCCGGTACCAACCAAGGATCAATCCGTTCCGCCCAATGTTCCCTTTTTATCTTTTTAAGAAAGGTGAACACTTCATCATGGTAGAACGTATAAGCCTTAACAAAGCCAAAGAAAGTCACTCCCACAATCGCCAGTGCAATCAATGCGTGCTTCAGTCTCATATTTCCGATCCAGAATACAGCAGCCAAAATCACCACATACCCCAGTGCATTTCCCAGATCATTCTGAGCCATAACCAGAGCAAATGGAATAAACGCCCAGCAGCCAATCGGCACAATATCTCTCCAAAATTTCAGCGTGCCTCGTTGTCTCTTCACAATCAAATGGGCGAGAAACAGAATCAGAATCATCTTGAACAGTTCTGCCGGTTGGAAAGAAAAGTTGTCGCCCAGCTTCAGCCAGCCGTTAGCGTTATTGATCGAACTTCCCAGGACATTCGCAAGGATCAATAGTATAATTCCCAACCCATACAAATAAAACGCATATTTCACGTATAACTTGTAATTCACAAGCCCGATGACAAGCACCGCAATGAACCCCGCCACATAGAAATAAATTGTTTTGACGTGGTGATTCGCCAGGTTGGCATCTGTCTGTGTTCCGCTGTAAATTGCAAATACACTAATAATCATGAGCAACAGCATGATGAAGAGAATCACACCGTCCATCTTTTTCAACATTCTCACCATGACTCCGCCCATCCCCCTGAATCTAACATTCTATGATTTCCAATTGAACTCAATATTACCATTGTATATAATTGGATAATAAAATGGAAATCTGAATCGCTTCAGGGTGACAATTAAACCATTCATTGGCCTGACTCCCACCGTAAAATCAATAAAACCCCGAAACATTCATCCCTAATTGAATAGGTCTGATCTGTTCCAGGGTTCTGAAGTTATCTAGCTAATATACATAAATCCAACGTGTTATTTCACGGTTTGATTCGAGAACGTTATTGTTCCTGCTGGGATGGCTTGCGTCTTAGCAATTTCATCACCAAATCGGTAATACTCGGTTGTTCCGCAGATCCGAGAATATCCTCGTTTTCTTCCGTGTGAACCTTGATACTCATCACAATCCCCATACTGATCATGTTGAGCATAATGGAGGTACCACCCGAACTGATAAACGGCAGCGTAATCCCTGTCAATGGCATCAGACCAATGAACGGACCAATATTGACAAAGATCTGGTAGAGCAGCATCGCTATAATACCTACAATAAGATAAGGCCCGGCGCGATCCTTACACTCCAGTGCAATCAGCACCAGCCTGTGAATCAGGATAAAGTATAGGAGAAGCAATACCGAGGCACCGATGAAGCCAAATTCCTCCCCGATCTGTACAAAGATCGAGTCTGCATAGGCCAGCGGCACCCGATTCGACTGAATCGTTGTGCCTTCCAGATATCCTTTGCCCGTAATACCGCCAGAACCAATCGCAAGCTTCGCATTATACGTCTGCCAGAGTACATCTCTTGAGGTCAGCTCTGGTACAAGCCAGGGGTCAAAACGATCCGCCCAGTGCGAACGTCCAATGTCATTCAGAAATTTAACAATCTCATCATGATAATGAATATATGCCTGTGTACCGCCGATAAAAGTCGCCACAGCAATAATAAAACCAATGAGGGCATGCGTAAATTTAATGTTGCCGATCCATAAGAGGCCCACAAGAATGACAACATAACTTAACGCATTTCCCAAGTCATTTTGAAGCAGTACGAGTAGTAATGGTGGCAGAACACAGAGTGAGATCGGAATAACATCACGTCCGAAATAGAGCGGACGATTCTTCTTTCGGGCCAAAAAGGCCGATAAAAACACAATCAGACATAACTTGAACAACTCAGCAGGTTGCAAACTGACCCCGAAGATGGACAGCCAACCTTTTGCACCGTAATACTCTTTACCAAAGAACATTACGAAAATGAGCAGTAACATACCCACGCCATAGATATATAAATAATTTTTGATTATAAATTTATAATTGATCATCGACATCCCAAAAAAGACGATGAATCCCAAAATATAAAAAATCACTGCACTTTTCGGGAGTCCCTCCAGCTTCGGACGACCAAACGTTGTACTGTAAATCGACAAAATACTGATAACCATCAGAATAAGCAGTATAAACACAATAGAATAGTCTATCTTTTTAAATTTGTGCAGCATGTAATTATGTTCCCCCAAGCATTCAATAATCTTCGGTATATCTCATTGTAGAGGATTTCACGGTAAAAAGAAAACCCGCGGAACCTTACATTTTCGTCACCTGTTCCGAAGTACGAACACCCAGGACATGCCGCTCGATTCCGGCAAGGTCCGGTACAATGATAATTTCCGGCCAATGTCCCGCCGTTTCAAGTAGAGCCGCGATGTCGCGAGCCTGCCCCTGGCCCAGCTCAAAACCAATGATCTGAGGCGGTGCAGGCAGCAGCGCCAGTTGCTCCAGCATGATCCGGTACGGTGCAAGCCCGTCCGGACCGCCGTCCAGTGCCATGCGCGGCTCATGATCGCGCACCTCTTGTTGTAACCCGGCGATATCTGCCGCCGGGATGTAAGGCGGGTTGGACACCAGGATGTCCACCCGTGCCCCGGCGAACGGGGCCAGCAGATCGCCTTCACGGAAGTCGATCTGTACCCCGTTCGCGGCCGCGTTCCGCGCGGCCACTTGCAGGGCAGCCGCCGAGAGATCCCCGGCGCCAACCTGCCAGCGCGGGCGCAGTGAAGCCATCGTCACCGCGATGGCACCACTGCCCGTGCCAATATCGACGGCGAGCGGAGCGCCGTCAGGAAACACGCGGTCGGCTTCGCGCAGCACAGCCTCGACCAACAGCTCGGTCTCCGGCCGCGGAATCAGCACGGCCGGCGTGACCTCGAACGGCAGCCCATAGAATTCCTGGCTGCCGATAATATATTGCGCCGGCTCACCCGCAGCCTTGCGCGTGACGGCGTCCTCCCAGCGGCTGCGATGCTCGCTGGGAAAAGGCTCCGGCTGCATCATGTAGTACGCGGCGCCATACACGCCGAGTACATGTTCCAGCAGCAGCCGAGCATTGTTTTGCGGCTCGTACACGCCGCACTTTTCCAAAAAAGAGGAAGCCTCCACGAAGGCTTCCCGACAGCTCTGTTCCGGCGTCATGACAAACTGCGCGCGGGTCACAGATTATTCTCCTCTATCCATCATCTCAGTCTGCTGAGCAATGGTCAGTGCAGACAAAATATCTTCAATCTCTCCGTTCATCACCTGATCCAACTTGTGCATTGTCAGACCGATCCGGTGATCCGTCACACGGCTTTGTGGGAAGTTGTACGTACGAATCCGCTCACTGCGGTCACCCGTTCCCACTTTGCTCTTCCGCTCAACAGAGATCTTTGCTTCCTCTTCCATACGTTTCATATCGAAGATACGTGTACGCAGAACCTGCAACGCTTTTTCCTTGTTGGAGTTCTGTGATTTTCCATCCTGACATGTCGCCACAATTCCCGTTGGAACGTGCGTTACCCGTACTGCGGATTTCGTGGTATTAACCGATTGTCCACCGGCACCACTGGAACAGAACGTATCCACACGGATGTCTTTATCATGAATTTCGATATCGAAATCTTCGGCTTCAGGCATAACGGCAACCGTTGAAGTTGACGTATGAATACGTCCGCCAGACTCGGTTGTTGGAATACGCTGCACCCGGTGTGCACCGCTTTCGTATTTCATTTTGCTGTAAGCGCCGCGTCCGTTGATCAGGAAAACAACCTCTTTAAATCCACCGAGATCATTCGTGTTAACGTCCATCAGCTCTACACGCCAGCCTTGTGCATCTGCATAACGTGTGTACATCCGATACAGATCTGCTGCAAACAACGCTGCTTCATCTCCACCAGCTGCCCCGCGAATCTCAACAATAACGTTTTTGTCGTCATTCGGATCTTTTGGCAGCATGAGTACACGAATCAATTCGTCCAGCTCTTTCTGACGAGTGCTCAGTTCGTCAATTTCCATTTTGACCATTTCGCGCATCTCATCATCCAGTTTCTCACCCTGCATTTCCTTTGCAGCTTCGAGATCCTGACTTACCTGTTTGTATTCAGTGTACGCTTCATAAGTCGGTTGCAGATCGGATTGTTCTTTGGAGTATTCCCGCAACTTTTTGTTGTCACTTGCCACATCCGGGTCACACAAAAGCTCGCTCAACTTGTCATAACGGTCGGCTAACGCCTGTAATTTATCCAACATGTATAGTCACCTCACGCATTATTTTGTCCAAGCACATCACATTTTCAATAATGTTTTCAATTCAACATCAATTACATCTATAATCTATATTCCACAACGCACAGGATTCTCAATGAATCCCCTGACCGCAGCATGTATTCACATTCATGTATGATCGACGTATAACATCGCTACAACGTCATCAAATCCTTTACTTTTAAAGTTGATATCAAGAAATCGTGTACCCTGTATGAAACTCGCTTCAACTCATCGGTTACAGCGCGAATTTTAACGTGGTATACGACTCTTAATTATAGCATATTCTTATGGTTCTGAATAGTAACTGATCGACGCGCAATACAAAAATATTTCTATTTTACATATCTCGGATTGTGCCTTTTCCTTTTATTATATCCACTACGTGCGATCAATCCAGTACTTGTACACAATATATAGCGATCAAAAACATAAAAAGCCCTGTTATCTTCCAAAGAAGATAACAGGGCTGCTATAACCATTTTTTAAACCATAGTGAACGGTTTAGGAATTATACGTTGAAACGGAAGTGCATAACATCGCCGTCATTTACAACGTACTCTTTACCTTCAAGACGAAGTTGACCGCGCTCTTTGGCACCGTTCATGGAACCCGCTGCAACCAGATCGTCGTAGGAAACAACCTCTGCACGGATGAATCCGCGCTCGAAGTCCGTGTGAATGACACCCGCTGCGCCAGGCGCTTTGGTACCCTTACGGATTGTCCATGCACGAACTTCCTGCACACCTGCTGTGAAGTATGTGTACAGACCGAGCAATTTGTAAGCCGCTTTGATCAACAGGTTCAGACCGGAATCCTCGATACCGAGTTCTTCCAAGAACATTTGTTTATCTTCGCCTTCCAGCTCAGAAATTTCTTCTTCAACCTTCGCGCTGATTGGCACCACTTCTGCGTTTTCAGCAGCTGCGAATTCTCTTACTTTTTGCACGTAGGCATTGTTCGCCACATCACCGATTTCATCCTCAGCTACATTGGCTGCGTACAAAACAGGCTTTAGAGTGAGCAAGTGCAGATCGCGGATGATCAGAAGCTCGTCATCTGTAAGTTCCATGCTGCGTGCCGGCTTGTCATCGTACAGAACAGCTTTCACTTTCTCCAGCACTTCTACTTCTTGAGAGGCGGACTTGTTGCCGCCCTTCATGTTTTTCTTGGAGCGATCGATTTTCTTCTCAACACTCTCGATATCGGCCAGGATCAGCTCCAGATTGATGGTCTGAATGTCGCTTACCGGGTCAATTTTGCCATCGACGTGTGTAATGTTCTCATCTACAAAGCAACGTACCACGTGTACAATTGCGTCTACTTCACGAATGTGGGCAAGGAACTTGTTACCCAGACCTTCGCCTTTGCTCGCACCACGAACCAGACCTGCGATATCTACAAACTCAAACGCCGTTGGTACTGTTTTCTTAGGCACAACGAGTTCTGTCAGTTTGTCCAAACGCTCATCGGGTACTTCAACGATCCCCACGTTAGGGTCAATCGTACAGAACGGATAGTTTGCCGATTCGGCACCTGCTTGTGTAATTGCATTAAACAATGTAGATTTACCAACGTTAGGCAAACCCACGATTCCAGCTTTCAAAGCCATGTATATGACAACTCCTCATTGATTACTTGTTCGGTATGGATAATCCTATACATTATATATGACAAACCTCAAGGCATCAAGGAACTTCGCCAATTCGACCAGAGCCCCATTCACTTCCCGAAATCCCCGGTTACTGCGGATGATTTGTTTTGCGTAGATGATACCTTTGGCTTAGAACATCCGCTATTAGTTTACCCTTTGATTTCCTTGTACATGGTCAGATCCGTTACCTCATATCCCATCTTACGATACAGGCTGCTCGCCCGCACATTATGTCCAAACACATGCAGGCCAATGCGATCCACGTTAAGACTCAAGGCCGTCTGTTCAAGCGCCTCCATCGTCTCTATTCCATACCCTTTACCGCGGTGTGCTTCTTCAACCACAATGTCTAGTAAAAATGCATCTTTGCCACGGCGATTATCCGTGATGTTAAACCAGATATACCCCACATTTCCGTCCACAGGATGCACTAGATTGTAGAGATATGCTCCGGGTGTGTTCAAACCTTCTGGCAGATAACGTTCATAAGATTCCTCGGCCAGTTGCTGCGCCTCTTCCTCCGCCCAAGTGCCTGCTTCTACTTTTTCCTGTGCAAAATCCTTAATCGATCGAATGCAAAAACTTGTATAATCTTCCTGATTCATTGGAGAAAGTTTCAATTTATTCCCCTCCTTATTTTGAGTGATCAACATTATGTAGTATCCCTGTGCAGTCCTTTTTGCACTGCTAGTATCTTATTGTATCCTGTTCTCCCGTTTAGCGCATGAAGTAATTCTGACGATTTGAACTTCAATTTTTATATGTATCCATTTTATCTATAACTTTTGATCTCCTCCCATCGTTTATACCTCATAGGAAAGGAGTGCATTATATTGTACACACATCGCCGATTCTCCAAAAAGAAAATCATTATCTTGTCCGCCATCGTACTCGGAATCGCCATAGTCGCTTTTATGAGCTTTCTGGATGCAGTCGATCCCTTTCGCCACTTGAGAATCACAATCCACAATCAGTCCGACTATGACCTCACCAATATTCAGGCTAGCCTGGCCCAAGGCGACTCGTATAATACCAACGAGAGTGGCTCCACCTACGTATTCAAAAAGGATATTCCCAGCGGAGTAAAAGTAAAATTCGCCCCACAGCTGAAACTTTCCGGGGAGGGGACCGTCTCCTTGGAGTTTACAGACAGCCGCGGAAAAACCTATAACAAAATGGTTTGCGGTTATACGGAATACTTATCTGGTAACTCCTACGTTACTGTAACCAATGAGAATGTCACTGTGAAAGAAGAATGTATGTAATCTTTCGGCAACACAATTATATAAGTAATTGGAACATCCTCATTACATACTAAAAGCATAGAGGAGGAAATTACATTGTCATTAAACATAATTTTAGGCGCAGGCTTAGCCTTCTCTTTATTACTTTCTGCACATCAAGCTAGTGCTGTTGGATTAGAGGATAGAGTCAAAGATGCTTTTACTAACCCTCCAATCACTGTGGAGAACTCTAATGATCCGATTGTTACTCCATTGGACATACAACTTATAAGACCATTCAATTACAGTAGTTACAATGCATATGAAAAATCATTCACATTGGATTCTGACAATGGAGAGACTTCTAATCTTTGGATTAACAACACTAGTACGGATACTATTTATGTCAAGATTACTGTGGGCAATCTTTCTCCAATTGATATTCCAATCAAAAAAGGAACTCAAAAAACAACAAGAATAGGTGTTATAGGCACAACAAACGTCAAAGTTTATATTTATAGTTCAACAGGTCATAAAATGGATATGAATATAAGTGCCCGACAATTTTAATAAAATAAATAGTGTAGAGGATATTTCTTAATGAAGTATCCTCTACACTATTTTTGTTGCAAATTATATAGGAAGCAATATGAGTAGACTCAAAATATATAATTAAATAACTCCAATGAAGTTTATATCATTTTCATTTTAACCCTGCGCCTAACGCCGTTCCACCAGTCGCTCCGTCAATTTCAAATCCTCAATCCGCCCTGCGCCAATGCCAAACATCACGGTACGCAGCTCGAATTCGACCTGTTCCAACCGCTCATTCAGCGCATCATCGGACGCGACTGCGGATTCGAGCAGAGATCGGCCAAAACCTGCCAGGTCGGCACCCAGGGCGAGAGCCTTTGCTGCATCCACACCCGTATACAGCCCACCGCTACCAATCAAAGCACCCGCCGGATTCAGCGCACGTACTTCCTGAATACACTCCGCTGTGGGAATGCCCCAGTCAGCAAAAGCTTCAGCTGCCGCCCGGCGTACCGGGTTGTTGTTACGATACTTCTCTACCTGCACCCAGCTTGTACCACCAGCACCAGCTACATCGATAAACGCGACACCCGCTTCATATAGGCGTTGAGCCGTCACGCCATCGATGCCAAAACCGACTTCTTTCACGCCAACAGGTACATCCAGCTCACGACACAAGTTCTCAATCCGCTGAAATAATCCGCTGAAGTTGGTGTTACCTTCCGGCTGAAAAACTTCCTGCAACGTGTTCAGGTGAAGGACGAGCATATCCGCACCCGCAATATCTACAGCACGCTGGAAGTCAGCCGTAGTGAAGCCATAGTTCAGCTGCACCGCGCCCAGGTTGGCAATGACCGGGATGTCCGGTGCCCAGCGACGGACATCGAAGGTACTCGCGAGTTCCGGCTGTTCCACGGCAGCCCGGATCGAACCTACGCCGAGCGCCCAGCCTCTGGCGTTCGCTACTCGGGCGAGGCGCTCATTGATGGCGCCCGTTGTTTTGCTTCCACCCGTCATCGAACTGATGAGCAAGGGTGTACGTACTTTTTTGCCAATAAACGAAGTCTCCAGATGCACCTCTTCAAAATCCAGCTCCGGCAGTGGGTGATGACGAAAAGCATACCGCTCCATACCGCTGGTTACCCCTTCTCCTGCCACATTCTCCTCAAGACAGAGGCGCACGTGTTCCAGCTTCCGTTCTCCCGTAGCCACTTCGGGAAGCAGCCGTTCGCCGGCTCGCTCTTGTTCATTCATGATGAGACCTCCTATGTGAGAATCGTGCGGATCGACAGGATAACCTGCCCGTTCCTTGCTTCTATGTATATATGTCTTATGCAAAAGACAAAAACATTCATCTAATAAGCATTGCAGCATAACTCTATCCAGTATAACGTTCCAATCCAGCTATGGAAAGGATGCCCCGAAACCAAATGTCTCACTTAAATCTCGGAGCACCACTATCTTATATGCCTACTTATTTCAAGATTTCCGTTGCCAACTGCTCACCAACAAGCTGCCCAGATAACGTCACAATCGGGGTTCCGCCGCCTGGATGTGTTGTGCCGCCGACGTACCAGAGTCCTTGTACATCTTTGCTTCGGTTGCCTGGTCGCATGAAGGTCTGCTTCATCGAGTTGGACGAAATGCCATAGATCGAGCCTTGATGCGCCAAAGTATCCCGTTCGATATCTCGCGGCGTGTACCGGATCAACACATCGGATTGGTTCAACCCGGTAATTCCCCTCGCTGCCAATTGTTCCAGTACAAACGCTCCGTAACGTTCCGTCTGTAGCTCCCAATTCCACGAATCTGACAAGTAGGGGGCATTGACCAGAATGAACAGGTTACTTGCTCCCGCCGGGGCCATGCCTGCTTCCGAATAACCGGAGTAACAGATGTAAATCGTCGGATCGTCAGGCATTTTACGGTCACGGAAAATATGGTCGAACTCTGGTTCATACCGTTCCGGGAAAAAGACGGTATGGTGCAGCAGCGCATCATATTGTCTTCGCACACCTGCCAGCGTTACAAATCCCGAAATGGATGGTTCATACTTCCGTATGCGGGCATCACTCATCTCTTTCCGATGTTCCGGTGCGAGCAGCAGTCGATTCACGCTAAGCACATCTCCATTGGCAACCACCTGATCGGCTTCGCGGAAGCCTTGATCCGTATCCACACCTGCCACTTTGCCATCTCGGACAACAATCTGCCGGACTTCTGTGCCTGTAATAATTTGTACGCCTTTTTCCTGTGCCAGCCGAGTCATTCCTTCGATCAGTTGATAGGTTCCGCCTTTGACTCCGTAGATGCCCACTTCTGCTTCCACATGACCCATCATGGCAAAGATCGAAGGAGACTGATACGGCGATGATCCCACATAGGTTGCGTACCGCCCGAACATAGCGAGTGTATGCGGATGCTGGAAATACGAACGCAGCAGCTTATCCAGATTCACCGTTGGCCGCACACGAAGCAGGCTGCGCAGCATCTGAAGATTGTATTTGTCAGAAGGAGACAGCAACAACTTACCGAGAAAATGACGATTGGCTTCCGCATACAGTGCGGCAGACTCATCCATAAATGCATCATAATGAGCCGCATCCACCGGACTGTACGCCGCGATCTGTTCCTTCATCCACCCGCGATTACCTGACAAATCGACCACTGTGCCATCTGCAAATACATTACGCGTGCGTGGCTCCAACTCATATAGCTGTACGTAATCTTCCATTGTTACACCTGCATAGTCGAAGACGGAACGAAAAGTGGATGGCATCGTGATTGTGCTTGGTCCCCGATCAAAATGATACCCGTCCCGCTCAATCTGCTGCAGCTTGCCACCTACATGATCCTGCCGTTCCAGAATGGTCACCTGCACACCTTGTGAAGCCAATCGGATCGCACACGACAGACCTCCGAATCCTGCACCGATAATCGTGACGTTACCTCTCAACTATACCGCCTACCTTTCCATACATACCCCTTGCCAGAGCGACCTGCCTGCCAGGAAGCAAGTCCGATAGCAATGACACATGCCATGCTAACTGGTTGCAAAAGGGCAAGCCACCAGGGTTGTCCGCCAGCATGATCCGCTACTCTTTTCACAGCCATACCCAGTAATGTTCCTAACAATCCATACAGAATGGACATCAAATTACCTGTCATGAGTCCAAAAATCAATCCCAGCGGAGGCACAATATACATCAGCGTATACATCAACATCGTGCCAAGCAGCAGTACGTCTTTACGTCCCATACCTTCGTACATATTTTTCTTGTATCCGTTCCATACTTCTGCACCGTTCTGATACATGCGGGTATTCGTTACGTCATGCACGTCTGTCAGCATCACCGGATGGCCTGCACGCTTGACCGCTTTGGCTAAACTCATGTCATCCACCAGATGGACCTGAATGGCAGCATGACCGCCGGATGCTTCGTAACTGGAGCGATGAATCAGCAAAAAAGCGCCCGTAGCGGCCACAAACATCGGACTGGATGATCTACGTATCATGAAAATGGGCAGATGACTGATGATGGTGAAGACCATCATCGGTACGACAAGCTTTTCCATCCACGTCTTCGTTACCTGATAAGGAAAACCAGTTACAAGACCGCCGCTCTGCTCACACCCTGCCGCAAGAGTTTGACGAATGGCACTTGGCTCCAGGCGCACATCCGCATCCACGAACATATACCATTCTCCCTTGGCCTCCTGTACCAGCCTGTGACACGCATGGGCTTTCCCCATCCAGCCCTCGGGAAGATCGACACCATGCAGTAGACGCACACGCCCATCTCGATTCGCAATCGCTTGTACCATGGCCGCTGTCTCATCTTCGGAACGATCATCCAGCACCAGCACTTCCATCCGGAATCCCGATGTATCACTCGCGAGCACACTTTCCAGACATCCTTCGATATGTAGTCTTTCATTTCTGGCCGGAATCAGTACCGAGACCAGCAGGTCTGGGGGTTGTATCTTGTCTGACCGGAATGAACGTACTTTGGGCAGACAGGAGACGTTCCATAGAGCGAACAGCAACTGTATTCCCAATATGCTTGTAAGCACAATCCAGAAGATTTCAGATGTATTCATCCTAACGGTTCACCCGCTTTCGCGTGGCATCGTATTTTTCACTTGTCGAACGTACATGACGAATCAGTGGCAGCGCATCTGGCAAGCTCCCCTGTCCCATCCGTATAAGTTCTGATCTGTGATCGTCTAACTGCTGTTCCAGCACAAGACCGAGTCTGGAGGCAATCTCTTCACTCTTGAGCGTCTTCCAGTCTTCCATCACCGGAGGGCCTGCCTGCATCGATATTTCCGGTAGATCATGCTGAACCATCCCATGGCACAAGGTTACCGGTACGGCAATGGCATTCGGAGAGCGACGAAGCAGCAATCCGATGCCTGGACGGAACCGAATCGGTCTGGCCTCCTGATGGAGAATTTCTCCTTGTGGGAAAATCCAGACCCTTTTCCCCGAATCCAATAGTTCACTGGTGTACTGTAGAGAGGTCCGAATACCAGACGCATTCTCTTTATTGATTGAATACGCACCCAATTTACGAAAAAAGGCATATTGCTGAAGTTGCTGTTCCTCCATCATCACATAATGGTCACCCCGCGATGTCTGTCTGGCCGCATGATAGAGCAGCAGACCATCCCACCAGGAGCTGTGGTTCATGAAGTAGATCACCGGACGATTAGGATCAATCGGGGAGTTGTCCCTGATATCCACCTGCGGGTCCAGTGACCCCGATAGCGTGAATGAGCGGAAGCGCCGACGCAGCAGATAATAGTGATTGTATAAGGCAAAAATCCGATTAAACGGTTTTGATTTTACGGCGCGAATCATAGAGCCAGCTCCCTTCGGCAAGAAGCACACCAGCAATGGCGATGATAAAGCTGCCCGTGATGCCTTCCTTTAAGGCCAGTAGGCCAAATAGAAGAATAAAGAGCTGATACAGCCATTTTGCACGCAACAATGAGCTACGGTCACGAGGCATGGCCGGAAGGAAGAGGGATAGGAATGCACCCATGATAAACCAGCTTATGTAATTGGTCCACGGAACACCGTAGAATCCACCTGGAGCCTGCCACTCCCAGAATCCTCTCGCATGTGCAACTGGGTCGAGTACCAGATCGAGCACAATCGCCCAGAACCCGGTCTTCACTGCCCGAAGCAATCTGCCAGTCCAGGTTGAACCCCCGCCACTTAACAGCGCCGAGTTACCCACCACTGCGATCCAGGCGAAACCCAGCGTAACTGGCACACTGAACAGATGAATCCCGAAGAAGTCTGAATAAGCATACTCACCAAAGGGCCAATGCGTATGCACTCCTACCCACTCTACGCCCATACCTCCAAGCCAGATAATCACAGAGGATATCCAGAGTCCGGGTTTCAGCCAGATGACTGACTGGTCGGACAGGGCTGTCCGATTACGCCCTTGATAGATCAGATCCAGCACATACAATGCGTAAAAGATTAGAAATAATCCATTTGAAAAAGATAATACGTCAGGCACACCGATCGTCAGCATCAAGGTTGCTCCAATGACATACCACGCCCAGTAAAGCCACTGGATCATCAGGATACCGCCGTTCGGGAGGCTTGATAGGCCAGCATCGGATAACGTTTCACAATCGCACCCAACATCTCCAGTTTCAATTCATCACTAACATATGCCCGTTTAGTATATACGTCATAGTCATTGCGTTCGACCGCGTGTAGAATGGTGGAGTAAAAGGCTGCTGCCAGCTCAATCGAAAACGCACTTTCCGTTGGATAAGTATCCAATCGATTCATGCCAATACGGAACCAGTTCAATGCTGCCGCTTTTAATTCGTGAATAATGGCAATAAAGCGTTCGTCCACGATCCCGTCTTCGAAGTCCTGTTCGGAGTATCCGTGCTTCTCCATGATCTCCAGCGGAACATACCGGCGCACTCGAGCCCGATCTTCACCAACATCCCGAATAATATTGACGATCTGCATCCCTTTACCCAAAGCAATCCCATTCATGGCTACTTCCGCGCCATTATCATCCCGCAGTACAGGCAACAACATCTCGCCTACAGTGCCGGCTACCAGATAACAATAATGCTCCAGTTCCTGCATTGTTGCATAATGCGTCACTTTAAGATCGGTGAGTTGCCCTTCCATCTGACGGAAGAATGGCCCCTTATCCAGATGAGGGAAACTGCTGAACAACCATCTCAGTGCTGGCCAGATAAAGTGTCCTTCCGCTTCGTCCAGCCGCTCAAACAAATCATGAATCTCGTGAATCGTATAGGCCGATTGTTCCGGTTCATCCACACTGTCATCTATCATGCGGCAGAAGGCATAAATGACATATACCGCTTCCCGACGTGGACTTGGCAGCCCTCTAAAGGCCTGATAAAAAGAGGAAGAACCCTTTTGCATCAACTCTTCACACCTGCTCAAAATCGCTTCATTCATGTTCCCATCTCCTTCGTGAGTTGATTGACGGCCATACGTGCACTCTGCATCACAATCGGCACTCCCCCTCCAGGATGTACAGATGCTCCTGCGGCATATAATCCCTTGATATTAGGGAAAGGTTTGGGTTGTGGTCGGTATACACCGGACTGGAATAACACTGGCGCAATACCGAAGCTTCCGCCTCCATATAGCCCGTCTCGCTCTGCGTCAGCGGGTGTACGCACCTTTTTCCACCTGATCGCTGCACGAAGTCCCGGGAATCCACGTTGCTCCGCCTCTTCCAAAACACGTTCTGCCAATGCTTCGCTCTCCTGATCCCAGTCGACACCTTCGGCATCGGGCACAGGAATGAGGAAATACAATACACTCTGTCCTGAAGGCGCTGCTGTCTCATCCAATGCGACCGGATTAAATACGTAAAATGAGGACTTTGCCGGAATGCGTCGCTGATTGAAGACTTCCTGTAAACTACCTTCCAGACTCGGTGGCAGGAAGAACTGGTGCGTCGTTGCATCTTCCCAGGTTTTGTCCACGCCCACATAGAGCAATACACATCCGGAAGAGGGGCGATATGGCTTTCTTTTACGCGCTACCTCTGGTGCTCGACCAAGCAAACCCGAAAGATGGGGGAAATCGCCATTGTAGATAACTGCATCCACATTTTCTGCGCCTGCTACCGTTTCTATACCTTCACATACACCGTTTTTAATCGTGAGCCCTGTAACTTCCGCATTCAGCACAACACGTCCACCACGTGAGATCAGTTCCTGTTCCAGAATGGCCGGTAATGCTGCATACCCGCCCTTCACCATCCAGATACCATATTCATGCTCTGCATAGGGAAGCAGGGAGTAGATGCCTGGCGTCCCAAATGGTGATCCACCGATGTATAGACTTTGTAGCGAGTAAGCGTCTAGCAATTCCTCATGCTCAAAATAATCGCCTACCGCTTTCCGGACACTTTTGTGTGCACGCAATCTGCCCATGAGTGACATGAGAGATGGTGTGAAGAAATCCCTTTTGCGCGGAAAAGCCCGTTCCAGAAACGCTGCCCGGCCTGCCGGAAACAATGTGTCCATGTCTTTCATGAACCGTGTGAATCCCCGGCTCTCTCCCGGGAACAAACGTTCAATCTCTGCCGTCTGCTCCTCACGTGACGTCATCTTGGTCATGACACGACCACTGTGATAATGCACTTTGTATAGCGGATCACAGCGAAGCAGCTCAATCTTCGAACGATCTACGCCTGCTTCCTCCAGTATGCCAAGTAACATCTCAGGCAGAAGCACGATGGTCGGCCCCTGATCGATCCGGTACTCCCCTTCCTGCTCATATCCAATGCGTCCGCCAACGCGGGAGCCCCGTTCATACACGGTGACATCCCATCCCTGACGGTTCAACAACAGCGCCGAAGTAAGTCCGCCAATCCCTGCCCCTACAATGGCGGCCCGCTTCATGAATGCCCTCCGGCTTCTGCCGTCTTCACGTAAGAGGATAGCTTGGAACTTGTTCTGGCGTCCTCTTCCTGGATCAGCCTCACGCTGATTCGAGCCGATTCGAAGATCGTTGGCAATCCGCTGCCCGGATGTGTCCCGCCGCCTACCAGCCATACACTTTTCAACTCTTCAAACTGGTTATGGGGACGCAGGTACATCATCTGACCCAAATTATGTGCCATATTAAATGTTGCTCCGCGGTACACATCCAGTTCATTCTCCCAATCGAGTGGAGTGAACAGCTTACACTCTTCAATGCGGCTGCGAATGTCTGCCAACTCAGGAATGCCTTCCATGCGTTTCATCATGGCCTCCTGCACATTCTGCCGTTCTGCCTCCCAATCGATGTCTGCGGTAAGGTTAGGCGTAGGCATGAGAACATATAAAGCAGATTTCCCTTCCGGTGCCAGCGTCGAATCAAGTCTGGAAGGGTTATGAATATATAGAGATGGATCGGCTGATAACATTTTGTGCTTCGTAATCTCATCAACGTTCAACCGGTAGTCCTCGGGAAAATAGATCGAGTGATGCGGCAGATCCACTTCACCATCCACACCCAGATACAGCATCGCTGTCGAGCAGGAGTACTTTTTGCGTTTCATTTTCTCCGGGGTATATTTCTTAAGTACGCCCGGTTCGAACAGATGGTTCACCGCATGTGCGAAGTCGGCGTTCACCACCACATGGTCCGCGTCGATGCGTTCACCGCTCTCCAGCAACACACCTTCTGCACGACCATTGCGAACGATGACCTGTTTCACCGGGGTGGAAGTATGTATGCGTCCTCCGTATTCTTCCACGACATCAGCCATGGCTTGGAAGATCCGATTCACACCGCCAATGGGGTGGAACAATCCGTAGTGATGCTCGATGAACGATAGTATGGTAAAGGTGCCCGGACAATCCCAGGCAGACATGCCAAGGTATTTGGATTGGAATGTAAATGCCCAGCGTAGACGCTCATCTGTAAAATAGCGGGACAAGATCCCATAGACGGTGTTGTGGACATCAAGCTTAGGTAGAGCTGTTACGGCGTCTTTGCGTAGATAGTCAGTCAGCTTGCCAAACGGACGGCGCAGCAAAGGCATGACTTTGCCAAACTTCACTTCCTCTTCTTGCATGAACCGAAGGTAATTGTCTTCATTGCCCGGAAACAATTCCTTAATCTGTGCAGCTGTATCTTCCCGATTACGAGAAGGCGTGAACACCGTATCACCAAAGTTCAGTGCGTACAGCGGGGTTAGTTCTTTCATATGCACATAATCGGATAACTTACGTCCCACCACGTCGAACATCTCTTCAATCAGCTGAGGCATCATCAAGAATGTTGCCCCCCGGTCGAATCGATACTCGCCCAGTTCTAATCTGGCAGAACGCCCCCCGATGACCGGCTGTTTCTCATACACATCTACTTCGTACCCCTGACCGGACAATAACATCGCTGCTGCAAGTCCACCCGGACCCGCGCCAATCACAGCTGCACGTTTGCGTTGTTGATTCGGTATCATGCCACTCACCTCTCTATGTAGGGAATTCCTATAGTTCTCTAGCCCCTAGCCTATTATTAAACCGCCCAAGAACACTTTAAGCGGTAACTGGCAAAAACATTATACAAATATAATACAAATATTATACGACCTTGTAAACTAAAAAATGACCCGTCGGTCAAATTACGAAGATACTCCATTCATAAACGCAAAAAAACATCCCTTGATCACTTTCGTCAAAGGATGTCCTGTATACACTAGCTTATTCATTGAATGATAAGATATGTTTAATTATTTGCCTGTCCGAAACTCACACCAGATGGTCGATCCGCGAGATACTCACGTTCTATCCATGACTGCCAATCTGCTGAATCCTCTGGCATGATCCATTGCGGGTAACGAGCATGTTCTGCACGCTCATAGCCTTTCCCACCAAGTACGAAACGAATATGTGGAAATTCATTTTTAATCCGCTCTATAAGCTGATCGCACCGTTCAAGGAGCCCCGGACTTGTGATCGAAAGGCAGACCAACTTGATCTTTTGCTCCCGGATAATCGGGAAGATGCCTTCTTCTGGCGTGTTCGCACCGAGATACAGTACTTCCGCTCCATTTTTCCGCATAAAGAGAGAGAACAGTAATAACCCGACCTGATGATGCTCCCCTTCCGGACACAACGCCAGAACTTTGGGCAGATGCGGATAGATCGGGAACAGATGGAAAAACTGATAAAACCGCTGTGAAATCAGCTGAGTCATGAAGTGTTCCTGAGCCACCGAAGCCCTGCCTTGCTCCCATGCATCTCCAACCCGAACCAGTATGGGCACCAGCACATGATAGAACATCGAATCGTACCCGTACATGGTGAAACCAAAATCAATCAAACCATTGGCACGTTCACCCTGAAAGTTGTAGAGCGAGTCATAGATCTGATCTGCCATGCGTTCGTATGCTTCTTCCATTGTAGGCACCGGAGCCATGATCGGAATAGGCGCAGCTGCCTCGGGTGGGTTTAATTTGTTTACTTTCAACATCCGTACAGCTTCCGAGATATTGGTCTGATGCAGCTCTACCTGTTCTTTCAACCAGCGCAGATCCTCAACATTCTCTTCGGTATACATTCGATAACCCGATTCCGTCCGCTCAGGGGTGACCGCATCATACCGATTCTCCCAAGCCCGGATTGTTACCGCCCTGATATCGAGCATGGCTGCGACTTGTTTGATGGAATACACCTTATTACCCACTTTCTTTCCTAAATGTCCAGATTTCACAGGTTATATCATTGGTTCCCCGTCCTTGTCAGGCATATGAAAACCCTAACATTCTACAAAAATAATACACTCATTATACACAACGCTCAGACACCTGTCGATTGCATCCTGCCAATTTTGCTATATGCATTTAACGGCTACATTCGTGATTCTACCGGGTTATCCTGCGTCAACGTTATCATCCGTGTGGTAATAGAAGTCAGCACGTACAGAAGGGGGAGTCCACCGTTGGTCTCATTGCGCCGCCATACATCAGACCGCAAGTCTTCACGCGGCAAATTTCCATACATACGAACAGGGATCGCCCTATTGGTCCTATGGCTCATCGCCGTCATGCTCTATCAGACCTACAAACCATTACCACCGGGTATTTCCTATGAAAGTCCCGAGTATCGTGTAGATCAAGTCGATTTCCTGCATGACCTCACTTATCCTTCCTCTGACGGACAGATGCAGCACGAACAGCAGATCTTCCAGCGCATGATGCAGATTGTGGAGGAAGCAGAGCAGTTTGTCTTGGTGGATATGTTCCTGTTCAATAATTATCAGCACAAGGGGCAGAACTTTCCTCCCGTGAGTACTGAATTCACCGAAGCTCTGGTCGCCAAAAAAAATCAGCATCCTGATATGGACATCTGGTTTATTACAGATGAAGTAAATACCAACTATAACTCAGCACCCAATCCGTTGCTGGAACAGATGAAACAAGCAGGCATTCATGTGGTCATCACGGATGTGGACCCTTTGCGTGATTCAACTCCGGTATACTCTGCGGTCTGGCGAACCTTCTTCCAATGGTTTGGCCAATCGGGGGATGGCTGGATCAAGAACCTGATGGCCACAGATGGTCCGGATGTAACTGTGCGTTCCTATCTCAAGCTGCTCAATGTGAAGGCGAATCATCGCAAAGTTGTTGTTAGTGAGAAGACGGCGATTGTTTCTTCCGGCAATATCCATGATGCGAGTGCTTACCACTCGAACATTGCATTTGAAGTAACAGGTCCAGTCATTGGGGATATTCTACAGTCAGAGCAAGCCGTGCTTGATATCTCAGGCGGGGGCCAGGTTCCTGCCTACACCGCTCCTTCCACGGATTCAAACACGGGGGATTTACGAATACGCTATTTAACTGAAGGCAAAGTGAATGACGCTGTCCTCCATGAGATTAATCAGGCTGGCAAAGGTGATACCTTATGGATGGGCATGTTCTATGTGGCCTCTCCCAAAGTATTGGAAGCCCTGCTGGAAGCCGCCAAACGAGGAACCGAGATCCGGCTTGTACTTGATCCAAATGAAAATGCTTTTGGTCAGGAAAAGATCGGCATTCCGAATCGCCCTGTCGCCGCCGAATTACATGATAAATCCGACGGTAAAATACAGATCCGCTGGTATAACACCACCAAGGAGCAATACCACACCAAGATGATCTATATTGCCAAAGCAAGCGGAGATCATATTGTTCTTGGCGGTTCAACCAACTTCACACCTCGAAACATGAATGACTACAATCTGGAGAATGATCTATGGGTTGCTGCACCTCCAGACAATAAGTTCACGCGCGATATCGCGAATTATTTTGAACGTATTTGGAATAATGATGATGCCGAGTTCACGTTGGACCTGGATGAGTTTCAGGAAAAGACAACGTTCTTGAAAGGTATCCTATATAAGTTACAGCTGATTCTGGGTCTTACGACCTTTTAGACAAGAACCACATTCATACCTGATATCCGCCTGTACTCTCGTGTGCAGGCGGATATTTTCATCTTGACAGGTGACGTGAAATGTGAAAATATAATTACCTAACGACCGTTAGGAAGGTGATCTAATGACTGCACAATCCATTCGGGATGCAGCCCTGTTCCATTTTGCCAGAGATGGCTATGAAGGGGCTTCTCTGAGAGCAATTGCTGATGAAGTCGGGATTAAGAAACCGTCCATATATGCACATTTCAGCTGCAAGGATGATTTGTTTTTGCACACCCTGGCGTTTGCTTTTCACGAAGTAACACGGCACACACTCGAATATTTCCGTGATCATGAGGACCTGCCATTGGAGCAGAGGCTGAAGGGCTTGCTGATCTGGTTCGAACAAGAATACAATGCCCATGCGTCAGCACGCTTGATGCTGCGCAATTGTTTCTACCCACCACTTTCCCTTTATAGCGAAGTGATGGATCTGGTGTATCCGTTTATCGATGGTATGGAACGTGCGTTGACTCGTTTGCTGCAGCGGGCAATGCGTCATGGAGATATTCCGCCCATTCCTGCGGAACAGGCCGCCATTGCATTCATGACGTTTCTCGACGGGATTACCGTGGAGATTATTTATGGAAGTTCCCGTCGGTACAAGAGACGGTTGGAAGCATCTTGGCCTGTCTTCTGGCATGGCATTCATAATCTGAACGAAGAGGCACGAAGTGTTGTGCCGGAAGGAGATTCAACATCATGAACCGCAACTGGTTATATGTATTTATCGGTGGCATTATTGAGATTGTCTGGGTAAGCGGGCTGAAACATGCCTCGAATGCCTGGGAGTGGACTTTGACGGGGATTGCCATCGTGATCAGCTTTGGACTGATCATTGCTGCTTCCAAAAGACTGCCTGTCGGTACGGTGTACGCCGTCTTTACGGGAATTGGTACGGCAGGTACCGTCCTTACGGAAATGGTACTGTTCGGCGAACCGTTCCGCTTGGCCAAAGTATTGCTCATTGGATTGTTGCTCTGCGGCGTAATCGGATTGAAGCTGGTTACGGATCAGCAAGAAGCCAAAGGAGGTGCAGTATAATGGCTTGGATGGCAATTGTGGGTGCAGGGATATGTGAAATTTTCGGCGTGATCGGTATTAATGGTGCTTCTACTCGCAAAGGCTGGCCTTATATCGTACTGATGCTGGTATCGTTTGTATTCAGCTTCTCGCTGTTATCTTACGCCATGACGTCTATTCCCATGGGCACAGCGTATGCGGTGTGGACCGGGATCGGGACGGTAGGCAGCACGTTAACAGGCATGTTCCTGTTCGGTGAACGGAAAGAAGCGAAGCGTATCCTGTTTATCGCGATGATTTTGGTTGCAGCGGTTGGCTTGAAACTGATCACGTAACGGAACAACTGAATTACACTTTATATCTAAGTTAGTTCTACAATCTCCGTTATCGTGTACTTCTTAGCTTCCATTAGGATATCTATTAAATTCTGTAAAATAAAAAAAGACGACTTCGATCAGGAAGTCGTCTTTTTTCGGATATGATAGAAATAGGGAACCTCCCTATACTCTGCAACGTAAGAAAGGATGGTGTAATGTTGAGAAAGTTATTGGTACGCATCTGTTCTTATACTGGGTATACCCTTCTGATCGGCATGGCGATCTTCTATCTCATCGCTCTAGTCGCCATTATTATACTCGCCTTGTACGCCTTCACTGGAGGAGTCTAACTTAAACGTTCTTGATAGCAATACCCATATCGTACATACAGGCTACACCTTGTTACGTGTTGTTCTTCTTCCCTTTGATCATCCTCTTTTCTCAATATATATTTTCCAATTTACTCCCATTTGAATTCCTTCAACCAGATCGTTTATACTTGGTTTGACCTTAAAGTCAATTCAAGAACTCACAAGTTCCCTGATGAGGTGAATGTATCGTTAATGAACCCTATACATGAAATGAATGAGAAGAAAAAACTCATCATTACTACAGCACTCAAGCTTTTCTCATCCAAAGGCAGTGCTGCAACATCCATGCAAGAGATTGCCGAACTATGCGGGATGTCCAAAGGCAGCCTTTATATCATGTTCAAATCCAAAGAGGAATTGGAAGCCAGTACGCTGGAGTACTGCATGTACACGCTAATGGACGAGATGACGCAGATTGAGCATGAAACCAGCCTCTCCTCGCGAGAACGCCTGCACAAGCAGATTGAAACACTGCTCATTCATGTAGCCGAATTCAAGGAATTTTTGCGGGTACAATTGCGAAGCATGATGCTGGATGATGAACAGCAACGCAAGGAACAGTGCCATCCACAGCAAAGAGATCTGGAGATCCGTACCTTACATTGGTTTAAAGATAAGTTGGAAGAGCAGTATGGACGGGAGATTGAACCTTATACGATTGATCTTATTTTGTTGACACACGGACTGTTCCTCTCCTATGTCAAAATCTGGTTTACAGAGATGCCATCTCTCACTGTTAACAAAATGGCAACAAACTTGCTGCAAATGATGGACTATGCCGCACATGGATTTCTTAACCAGCGACCTGAGCCTTTGATTCCTCTGGAGGAATGGCCTGCCTGGATTACCGAGGCCCAACCAGATTCCACGGTGATGCGACATCCTATCCATATCATCAAACAAATGCAGGATATTGCCTCCTCCGATTTGCCCGCAGGGCAACCGAAGAATGATGCACTTGAAACCATTGCCATTCTCAGACAGGAGATGATGGAATTCACGCCGCGGCGTGCCATTATTCTGGGCATGATGCACAATCTGGAGAACGTAACTGCCATTCAACCCTTGCATTCCGAGCTTCAGCATATTTTGGATGCCATGTATAGCCGGTTCATCCCTGCTGACTCGTCACACACATAAACAGGAGAAACAGAGAGGAGAAGAAACCATCGTATGAAAGGTATTATTAATTTTTCACTGAACAACAAGTTTGCGATCTGGATTCTGACAATCATCATCTCTTTCGCAGGTTTGTACAGCGGATTGACGATGAAGCAAGAGACCATTCCGAACATCAACGTACCGTTTCTGAATGTCACTGCCATTGATCCGGGGGCTGCACCGGAGGGAATTGTTGAAGATGTCACGAAGCCGCTGGAAGTAAAACTGCGGAATGTTGATGGCGTTAAGACGGTTACCTCCACTTCCATGGAGAATGCAGCATCCATCACACTCGAATTTGATTATGGAACAGATCTGACCAACGCGACGGCAACCGTTCGTGAGGCACTCAATGAAGTACAACTGCCTGACAGCGTACAGAAGCCGACCATTTCCAAGTTCAGCATTAACTCTTTCCCGGTTGTATCTCTAAGCCTGTCCGACAAGGACGGTGGTGACCTGGAACAATTGACACGACTGGTTGAATCGGATATTCAGCCTGCACTCGAAGACATTGACGGTGTAGCTCAGGTTCAAGTGTCAGGTCAATATGTAAAAGAAGTTCAACTGAAGTTCGATCAAGCCAAAATGGCCGAGCTGGGCCTAACGGAAGATACGGTAAACGGCATCGTTCAAGGTTCATCCATTCGTGTGCCCCTGGGACTGTTCGAACTGGATAAATCCCAGAAAGCCGTTGTCGTAGATGGCAACATCGTCGACATCGATGATCTGAAAAACCTTGCCATTCCAGTTGTACCCGGCGGTGCCGGCGCTTCTGCAGGCAATGGTTCAGGTGCAGCCCCACAAGGCTCTGGAGCACCAACAGGTGAAGGCTCGGCGACTGGTGAAGCAGCTCAAGGTACAGCTCCTGGCTCTGCACAAGGAACAGACCCGGCCGCAGGCCAAGCAGCTGGCGGTAATGCCAGTGCAGGTAGCCCTACAGGCGCGGCCAATATGCCTGGCATTCCAACTGTAACACTAAGTGAAATTGCCAAGATCGAAGTCATCGGTCAAGCGGAATCCATTTCCCGGACAGACGGCAAGGAATCCATCGGTATTTCCGTTGTAAAATCCAATGACGCCAACACGGTTGATGTCGTGAATGCAGTCAAAGACAAAGCGGAAGAATTGCAGAAGCAGTTCAAAAATGCAGATCTGACTGTACTGCTTGACCAAGGTAAACCAATCCAGGACTCGGTGAACACGATGCTGGGCAAAGCTGTTTTCGGTGCTTTGTTTGCCATCCTGATCATCTTGCTGTTCCTGCGTAATATTCGTTCAACCATTATCTCCATTATCTCGATCCCGCTCTCCTTGCTCATGGCATTGACTGCGCTCAATATCATGGATATTACCTTGAACATGATGACGCTCGGTGCCATGACGGTTGCCATCGGACGGGTTGTCGATGACTCCATCGTTGTTATCGAGAACATCTACCGCCGACTAACACTCAAGGGAGAGAGACTCAAAGGCCGTGAACTGGTCCGCGAAGCAACGCGTGAGATGTTTGTGCCAATCCTTTCTTCCACCATCGTAACGATTGCGGTATTCCTGCCACTGGCATTGGTAAGCGGTATGGTAGGCGAGCTGTTCCTGCCATTTGCATTGACCATGGTATTTGCCTTGCTGGCATCCCTGATCGTTGCCATTACCATCGTGCCGATGCTTGCGCATTCCCTGTTCCGTAAAGGGCTGAAGAACAAGCAGAATCACGAAGAAAAACCAGGCAAGATGGCGGAAGGTTACAAACGCCTGCTGAACTGGACACTGTCACACAAATTCATTACGGTCAGTATTGCAGTGATCTTGCTGGTCGGCAGTTTGTTCCTGTACCCATTCATCGGTGCTAGCTTCTTGCCGGAACAACAGGATAAATATGTGACGATTACGTACAACCCGCAAACCGGAGCTTTGCGTGAAGATGTAGAAAAAGAAGCACTTGTTGCCGAGAAGTGGTTGCTGAAACAACCGGGTCTGGAGAAAATGCAATATTCCATCGGCGGAAGCAATCCACTGAGCAGTATGGGTGGCGGCAGCTCCAACTCGGCCCTCTTCTATATTGAATATAACGAAGATACGAAAGACTTTACCCAAGTGAAGGAACAGCTTGTCGAAGGTTTGAAAAAAGAAGTTACCGTAGGAACCTGGAGTGAGCTCGACATGTCCGGCGGTCTGGGTGGCAGTGGTCTGAGCCTATCCATCTATGGCGATAATGTAGAGCAACTCAAACCTGTATCGGACGAAATTCTGAAACTGGTTGAAGCGGATACGGATAATTTTGAAAAAGCAGATACAACACTCGCTGACACCTACGGGCAGTATACGCTCGTGGCAGATCAGGAGAAATTAAGTTCCCTGGGCTTGACTGCAGGCCAACTGGCTATGGCATTGAGCCCGGCACGCGAACGTCCTGTGCTCACGGAAGTCGATATTGATAACAAAACGTATAAAGTATATGTAGAGACCGACGATAAAACATTCAGCAGCATTAATGAGATTGAGGATGAAACCGTCACTTCACCGCTTGGCATCGAAGTACCGATCAAAGATGTTGCCAAAGTGGAAGAAGGCACATCCCCGAACTCCATCATGCAAATTGATGGTAAGGTTGTTGTACAAGTGACAGCCAACATCCTGGCTTCGGATGTAACGAAGGCTTCAAATAACTTACAGGCTGAGATCGACAAGTTGGATCTGCCTGATGGCGTTGAAGTGAAGTTCGGCGGTACAACCGAACAGATCAATGATACCTTTACTCAGCTTGGTCTCGCCATGCTGGCGGCCATCGCCATTGTATACTTCGTGCTTGTTGTAACATTCGGCGGCGGTTTGGCACCATTCGCCATCCTGTTCTCCCTGCCATTTACGGTTATTGGTATTATGGTAGGTCTGTTCATCGCTGGGGGTACACTTGACGTCTCCGCCATGATGGGCGGATTGATGCTCATCGGGATTGTGGTCACCAACGCCATCGTGTTGATCGACCGTGTTATTCACAAGGAAAAAGAGGGTATGCCTACCCGTGAAGCCTTGCTGGAAGCCGGTGCAACACGTCTGCGTCCAATTCTGATGACTGCTCTCGCAACCATCGGTGCCCTGTTACCATTGGTTACGGGCCTCGAAGAAAGTGCGGGGATCATCTCAAAAGGACTCGGAATTACCGTAATCGGCGGTCTGATCAGCTCCACGCTGCTCACGCTGGTTATCGTACCGATTGTGTATGAGTTCCTGATGAAATTCAAAAAGAAAAGAATTGAAGATTAAGAAGTAGAGAGTCGTGCTCATGTAACAGTTCGAGTACAACTTAAATACAGACTGTACGCTCTAACCTCTCGCCCCTTAGCACATATTGGAATGATTGAATTCCGATGTAATGCTAAGGGGCTTTTTTATGTAAATTCACACGAGATATGATGACAGAAATAGTTTAAGAAGCGGAGTTAAAAGCTTTATATAACTTCCAGAGCATATGCCTCGCTCTAATTGGAGTAGAGAATCCGTCACATAGACTGACATAGAAACACATCTTTTTAATCAAAATCACAAAAAGCACAGACCCATTTGTCATTTAAAACAAATGAACGTGAGATTTCAGCCCATCTGCTGTAAATTGACTTATAATATGGATTAATTATGCAAGTTAACGGATTCCAGCTCCAGATAGATCACATGTATTGGGGAAGGATGGTGGTTGTGTGGGGGAGACAACGCTTCATATTCAAGTCAGAGACATGTTAAAACGTCCCGTGTTTCGCAAGGCAGAGGTTCTGGCCAGTGATCGTGCGCTGGAGCGATATGTTCGCTGGGTTCATATTATGGAAGTGCCTGAGGTAGGGGACTTGCTCAATGGCGGGGAATTGGTGCTAACGACAGGCATTGGCTGGCAGGAAGGTGAGCAGCAAGGTCTGTCTTTTCTGCGTCAGTTAATTGCACGTGGGGCTGCCGGGCTCTGCATGGAACTGGGGGATCACACCAAGTCGCAGCTCGGTGCTATGAAGGAAATTGCAGTCGCAGCGGATTTCCCGTTGATCTGGTTCCACGAACAAGTCCGTTATATTGATATTACGCAAGACCTGCATTTCACCCTGATTCGCAGTCATCAGCGGATGATCGCCGAACTCGATAATCTCACCACCTCATTTAACCAACTTCTTCTGAATGGAGATGGCGTACAACCCTTACTTCGATTACTATCACGAACAACCGGATGTGCCGTGGCGTTATACCCACTTGAAGGGGAAGCGAGTAGCGTTCCCTATTACTCTCCAGAGCAGCTGGAGACTCGGCGGCAGGATTGGTTTTTGCAGCGAGGACGATCGGATCAAGTAGATATTTCGAAGGAAGTCCCACTAACCGGTAACACTAGCCATCCATTCTATATGCCTGTTCAGGCGTTGGACTACACCTTTGCCGACCTTGTGCTGATGCACCAAAAACTCCCGGAGCATGATTCAAATATACCCCTCAATCCTTCGGATGAATTCGTCATTCAGGCACTGGAACGGTGCGCGGCCGCGATCGCCCAGGACTGGATGCGAACCAAATACATGGAAGAGAAACGTCGCTACAAAGAAGATATGTGGGTGATCGACTGGCTTAACGGACATCACTCCACGAAGGAAATCCATGAATATGTCTCCACGGCCAATCCCCTTCTTGCAACGAGCAAAGCGAGCATTATCCTATTCGACAGCAACCCCACATACACAGACAGTCTCAGACTTCAGAAGATATTAATCCAACGCAACATCGTCGCCCGTTCCGTGTTCGCTCGGGAGAACTTCACCCTCTACAGCACCGTTCTGAACCACCAGATCATTCTTATCATTCTCGACCCACTACCTGGATCTCAGCGCAAAAGCAGTCTCTGGCGCTGCATTGAACAATTACAGCAGCACGAGCAGGAACAGACCCATCGTCTCTTCTCAGGTCTGTTCGCTATCGGTCATAGCTGCGCGAATCTCTCCCGGCTAAAGGATAGTCTGGAATCCGCAAAAGAGACACTGCGGATTCAGAAGGACATCGGCGAGATGCAGCAGCCCTTTTACAGTAATCTTCATTGTTATCGTATCATTGCCAACATGAAGCAGAGCGGTAATCTGGAAGATTTCATTGAAGAATATCTGGGTCCTCTTATCCGTTACGATATGGAGAAAGGAGGCCAATTACTGCGCACACTCAAGCAATATTTCGTATTATGCTGCTCCAAACAAGAGACGGCTACCGCTCTTTATATTGTCAGACAGACACTCTATCACCGTTTGGACAAAATCGAAGCCCTTCTGGGAGAAGATTATATCCTCCCCGAGAAGCGGGTAGCGATTGAGCTCGCGATCTATGCCTATGAGTATGTTCATGGCCCCTTAGGCTGATCTGTTCTAAGCAATGCCAGCTCCCCGCTGCTCCTGAAGCTGGCGAATCAGGATATGACTGAACCACTTCCGTCCAGATGCTGTACCCACGTATTGCTCTTGTTTCTCCTCGGGAAGATCCGGGTGCCCCCATACCACGTGAGCACCCTCCAGATGTTCCCGTACCGCATAGATCCGATAACCCTGCGCAACCATTCGCTCTATGGCGATCCTCTCGGCCTCAAACACATCATGATCCGACATCAGCTTCTCCCTCCATTCACTGCCGTCACAGGCTGTTTCATCGGTATGGGTGCGCCTGCATCATATTTGTTGCGCTTCACATATTGGCCTGCTCCCGCTGTTCCGGCATACTGCCGATCTCGAATGACATACTCCCCACGGCACAACACCGTCACCGGACAACCCTGTACCTGCATGCCTTCAAATGCACTGTAATCGACATTCATATGATGCGTATCTGCTGAAATCACCCTGTGTACAGAGGGGTCAAAAATAACGATATCCGCATCTGTCCCTACAGCCAGAGTGCCTTTCTGCGGAAACAATCCAAATAACTTGCTCGCTCTTGTTGAACATAGATCCACCCACTGATTGAGCGTAATCCGTCCCTTGACTACACCTTCCGAATACAGAATACTGAGGCGATCTTCGATGACAGGCCCCCCGTTCGGAATTTTGCTGAAATCATCCTTGCCCAGATCCTTCTGTCCTTTGAAGTTAAACGAGCAATGATCAGAGCCAATCGTCTGCAACTGACCGCTTTTCAATGCATTCCATAGTACTTCCTGATGCGCTGCTTCCCGCAGCGGGGGTGACCAGACATACTTCGCACCCTCGAAGTCCGGCTGATCCATGATCGACTGATCCAACGTCAAATACTGAGGACAAGTCTCCCCCCAGATCCGATAGCCCATTTCACGCATACGCGCGATCTGCTCCACAGCCTCCGCACAGGTCACATGCACCACATACAACTGTGAATCCGCAAGTGCAGCCAACCGGGCCGCCCGGCCTGTCGCTTCTCCCTCCAGCATGGATGGACGAGTTAGCGCATGATGAATTGGCTCCGTGCGCCCTTCGGCGAGCGCCTGTCGAACCAGCAGGTCGATAACATCCCCGTTCTCGGCATGTACCATGACGAGTGCGCCAAACTCTTTTGCCTTTTGCAACGTCTGGAAGAGAATCCCGTCATCGGCCTGGAACTGGTTTTTGTACGCCATGAACACCTTGAAAGATGACACACCCTCTTCTTCAATGATCTGCGGCAACTCCTCCAGCACCTGATCGTTCATCTCGCCGATCATCAGATGGAAACCATAGTCGATGACGGCTTTCCCCTCCGCTTTGGCATGCCACTCCTGGAGGGATTCGATTAATGGACAGCCTTTTTGTGTCAGGCAGAAATCAATAATCGTCGTTGTACCGCCAAAGGCTGCCGCTGTTGTTCCCGTCGCAAAATCATCCGCCGTTACCGTTCCACCGAATGGCATATCCAGATGCGTATGCGGGTCGATACCGCCCGGAATAACGTAACAGCCTGAAGCGTCCACAACTTCCATATGTTCATCCGGGGTAAGGCCGATGCCAATCTGTGTGATTTTACCCTTATCGATCAAAATATCTGCTTCAAAGGTATCTGACGCTGTCACCAACACACCGTTACGAATCAATTTGCGGGTACTCATGATATCGCCTCCTTGGTTGATTGATCTCTGACCGATTGCAGCATGGCAATCGCAGACTGACGTTCATTCCAGGTTACAGGTTCCTGCTCTGGCACAAGTTCAATCATCTCAATCGCCCCATCCACCGGGCACACGATCGAACACAGATTACAGCCTACACAATCCTCCTCCACCACTTCCAGATAGGAACCGGACGGGTCGGTCAACATGTCAATACACTGGTGCGAGGTGTCCTCACACGCAATATGGCATTTGTTGCAATTAATGCAGACATCGCGGTTAATGCGAGCAACAACTTTGTAGTTCAGATCGAGATTGCCCCAATCCGAGTAACGCGGAACCGTCTGACCTACCAGTTCTGCTACGCTGCTCAGACCCTTCTCATCCAGATAGTCGTTCAGCCCATCAATCATGTCCTCCACAATGCGGAATCCATGATGCATCGCTGCGGTACATACCTGAACCCCTGTAGCGCCCATAAGCAAAAACTCTGCCGTGTCCCGCCAGTCGGATATACCGCCAATCCCCGAGATCGGCACACCCACCTCCGGATTACGTGCGCACTCGGCAACCATGTTCAGTGCAATGGGCTTCACCGCGGGGCCGCAGTATCCACCATGAGCTCCTTTCCCGCCTACATGCGGCACGGTATTCCACGAATCCAGATCCACACCTGCCAGGGAGTTAATCGTATTGATCAGGGAGATCGCATCTGCGCCGCCGCGGACAGCTGCCCGGGCGGTCGCCGTAATATCCGTAATATTCGGCGTCAGCTTCACAATCACCGGTGTGGTCGCCACTTCCTTCACCCACATCGTCTGTAGTTCGACCAGGTCAGGTTGCTGACCAGAGGCGGCTCCCATACCACGTTCAGCCATGCCATGCGGGCAGCCAAAATTCAGTTCCAGGCCGTCGACGCCGACGGCTTCCACCTTTTTCACAATCTCATGCCACTTCTCCCGCGTAGGTTCCACCATCAGTGAAGCGACAACCGCACGATCCGGGAAGCGCTTCTTGGTCTCGGCAATCTCCCTCAGATTCACTTCCAGCGGACGATCGGATATCAATTCAATATTGTTAAACCCCGCCACCCGCTGTCCGCCAAAATGGACCGCTGCGAAACGCGAGGATGTATTGATGATCGGCTCACCCAGTGTCTTCCACACCGCGCCGCCCCAGCCCGCTTCGAACGCACGCTGAACCTGATACCCCGTATTGGTCGGTGGTGCAGAAGCCAACCAGAATGGATTGGGTGATCGAATACCTGCCAGATTAATGGATAAGTCAGCCATAACGATCCCTCCTTGGTGTTGTTTGAACTTATTAGTTACACTGGACACTCCGATGACAGAACAACCTTCCGATCGCTGTTATCCCCAGATTTTTTTGATTCCTTTTATAAAGGGAAAATCCGGGGATAAAGGCGAACACTCCGTTTCTTCGGGTTCTTTCTGTCCTCTCCGTTTCGTGTAAATGCTTAGTTCAATTTTTATCGTTGTACTGGATATTTGGTCGTGCTCAGGATTTCTGCGTAGTAATGGTGTTTCTGGATAGCACCTGAATTCTAACGAATCGTAGAAAGCTTATATTGCTGTAACAGCTCATTTCGGCTTTATTTCAACAGGTGTCTGTCAACATAAGACGTGTGAGATTCGTTAGATTTTTCAATCCTCCATAATTGCCACGATAAGGTGTATCGGGTTCGTTAGCGGGTCAGGGACACGAGAATTCGATGCACACCAGAAAATCTTGCTCGGATCTACATCATCACTCTTTCAGTCCTTGCGCCCTCCCATCCGCATTCTTTCCTTGTACCCCTTCATTGCACACTTTCCGTGCTCTTTACTTTCCCTTGCCTCAATTACCACTCACGCCGTCTCTTCCACCTGCCCGGGCAATGCCTTCATGACTGCGGCAGCAGCCAGCTTACCTTGCTGTGCAGCCGAGACAACCATCGCCTCACCCTGGCCCTGACCAAAAATAACATCTCCTGCCGCAGAGATCTGAGGATGCGAGGTACGGTACGTATGCGGCTCAATCTCGACAACGCCCCAGTGATGACGCAGCCCAAATGCTTCAATTAATGGTAATAAACGATGCTGTCCAATCGCCCGAATGACCGTATCACATTCAATCATGAACTCCGACCCTTCCACAGGTACAGGCAATGCACGCCCACCTCCAGGCGGAGTAATCAGCTCCATTTTCACACATTCCACAGCCTGAACCCGACCGTTCTCGTCTCCAATAATACGCTGCGGCATCGTAAACCAGCGGAACTCCACACCCTCCTGCTTGGCAAACGTATATTCAAACGCATACGCCGTCATCTGGCTTTCCCCGCGCCGATATAACATCTGCACCCGCTCGGCACCCAGACGTACCGAACAGGTCGCTGCATCTACCGCCGTATTGCCCGCGCCAATCACGGCGACCTTCAGACCATTCAGTGCCGGCGGAACACCCTGCTTGGTAGACTCCACCAGTTCAATGGCATCATAGACACCTTCCAGTGTCTCCCCTTCAATACCAAGCATAGGTACTGAACCCATGCCACAGGCCAGAATGACCGCTTCATGCTGCTCCAGCAACTGCGAAGCAGGAATATCTACTCCAATGCGCACCCCATAATGGATCTGCACACCCAGCGTTTCCACCTGCTCCACTTCCCATAACGCAACCGATTCGGGCAGACGGAAGGATACAATACCGTACGTATTCAGTCCGCCACCTTTGGGTTTGGCCTCATAGATCGTAACCTCATACCCTGCGCGCCCCAGTTCACGTGCCGCCGACAGTCCCGCTGGCCCCGCTCCCACAACAGCGACGGTTCTCCCATTGGCAGGTGCCGCCTGGAATAACGGCTCATTCTTCGCCCGTGCCCAGTCGGTGGCGTAACGCTGCAAGTCACCAATACGAATCGGCTTCGACGATTCGTTCAGCACACATGCGCCTTCACACAGTTCCTCTGTGGGACAAACACGTGCGCAGCTGGCTCCAACCGGATTCGCATCCATGATGGTGCGGGCCGATCCTTTCAGGTGCCCTGTTGATATTTTGCTAATAAAAGAAGGGATATTAATGTCGGTTGGACAAGCCTTGATACAAGGTGCATCGTAACAGTACAGACAGCGGTTCGACTCCTCCATCGCTTCCTTACCTGTCATGGCGGGTTTCATCTCGGCAAAACGACTCTCCCACCCATAATCGGATAACGTTGTTCCTGAGCTGTTCATCAATGTCATGCACCTCCTGAAGAATGATCTACGCTATCTCAAACTCAAACAAACTTGCGTGCATTACACGTGCCACCCCGCTGACAGAATCACTTACCGATCACTTGTTGCCGCTTCCTACAGACTAACCAGATGTTCGTACGTTTCCGGTCTGCGATCACGGTAGAACTGCCATACATTACGTACCTCACGAATCATCTCCGTATCCATCTCACCAATGACAATCTCATCCTGATCCCTGCTGCCGATGGCAACCATTCTGCCTCGTGGATCGACCAAGTACGACTGCCCATAAAATTCACCCATATTCCACGGCGGTTCCACACCAACTCGGTTGATGGCTGCCACATAATAGCCGTTAGCTACTGCGTGAGCGGGTTGTTCCAGTTTCCACAGATATTCCGATGTACCTGCAACCGTAGCCGACGGGTTAAACACAATCTCCGCCCCTGCCAGCCCGAGCAATCGTGCTCCTTCCGGAAAATGACGATCATAACAGATGTACACACCCACTCTGGCGTAAGCTGTATCAAATACCGGATACCCGAGGTTGCCTGGTTTGAAATAATACTTTTCCCAGAACCCATTCGTACCCTCACCTGCTTCCACGTGCGGGATATGATGTTTGCGGTATTTGCCCAGATACGTACCATCTGCATCAATGACGGCTGCCGTATTGTAATACGAAGCAATGCCCTCCACCTCGTACACCGGCAAAATAATCACCACCGCAAGCTCCTTCGCTAGCTCCTGAAAAATCTTGGTCGTAGGTCCTTCCGGCACTGGTTCAGCGGATGCATACCATTTGGGATTTTGCTCTGTACAAAAGTACGGCCCATAAAATACTTCCTGCAATCCGATGATCTTCGCCCCTCTTGCAGCCGCTTCACGGACCAGCGTGATGTGCTTCTGAACTGCAGCCTCTTTGTGAACTTCAACGGGAGCCGAACCTTCAATCGCATGTGAAGCCTGGATTAATCCGATGCTGATTTTGCCCATATCGTCACAACGCCTCCTCAGGTAAAATGGTTGGTTGGTTCACTCCACCGCACATCCTTCGAATGGTTCGAGACAACACTTCCGTGCCGAGTCCAATATCCTCCGGAGAGGAATACTCGCTGGGATGATGACTGATACCCTCCTTGCTGCGGACAAAAATCATGCCATAATCACACACACGCGAAAGGGCCAACGCATCATGGAACGGACCACTCATCAGTTCTGGTAAAGTAATCCCGATCTCTTCCGCAGATGAACGAATCACCGACTTGATTGACTCTGCACAATACCTTGGCTCACTGTTCGTATCCTCAGTCAGCGAATACGTTAGACCATATCGGGAACTCACGTCATCCAAAATGTTCATCAATCGGGCTTCGAGCCGGTTCCTGCGTTCCATCTCCATGTCTCGTAAATCAACCGTGAAGCTGGCTTCCTCCGGGATGATATTACGCGAATCCGGAAACACCCTCAGACTTCCTACCGTACCTACAGTTGGAGCTTCCGGATCTTCTCTCACCATATCGTCAAAAGCGGAAATGACTTTGGCGCTACCTACCAAAGCATCATGCCGCATCCCCATTGGAACGGAGCCAGCATGACCCGCCATACCTTTCATCGTCACCGTAAGCCACAGTGGGCCCGAGATGCCTGTCACCAGACCTACTGGAGCATCCAGAGCCTCAAGCACTGGTCCCTGCTCGATGTGCAGCTCCAGATAACTACCTATGGAACCTGGCGGATAGATCGCTTCTTCAAAATCCGAAGGAGAACAGCCGAAGGCTTCCAGCGCCTCCCGGCGGGTCACTCCGTTTTTATCCTGCCGCTCCAGTTCGCCTTCTTCCAACTGACCGGTTATACCACGTGAGCCGAACAGGCCTTTGTTAAAACGGGAACCTTCTTCATCGCAAAAGGCAATCACCTCAATCGGCATACGGGGCTGAATGCCATTTTCGATCAGGCATTGCACTGCTTCGAGTGCACCGAGCACACCAATCGCTCCATCATATCGACCGCCATATGGCTGTGAGTCGATATGGGAACCAATCATGAGGATCGGCAATGCCTCATCCACACCTTCCAGACGACCAATCAGATTGCCAAAGGCATCAATTCGTGTCGTCAGACCGGCCTGCTCCATCCAAAGACGCACCTGAATGATACCGTCCATATCTTCCGGGGTCAGGGCAAGTCGGCAGACACCCGTCTCTGCGATTCGGCCAATCTGTGACAATTGCTCAATTCGCTCATTCAACCGAAGCTGGTTGATGAGTTTGCCTGTCGTGGTCTGCATCCTCCCTCGCCTCCTTGCGAATAGTTATCACGTCATATGTTGAAACACTTTATTTTGCTTGCCAACACTTCTGTCGTACTTGTCGTACATGTGTGTTCTCATCCATATCCAGTTACTAACTCGCATCCAGACTTCGCAACGCAGCGAGCAAACTTCCTGCGATCAGGTCCAGCTCTTCCTCCGTGGTGACAAACGGCGGGGAGATCGTCAAAATATTTGCAAACCCCGGGACGGTATCGCCGTTCTTGCCAATCAGAATGCCATCCCGCTTACAACTGGCGAGCACCTTCATCACTTTATCCGCTTCAGCAGGAGACCCGTCTGCTTCAATCAATTCCACCCCGCAGGCGAATCCGAATGAACGGATATCCCCCACAATGGACAGCTCCAGCAAAGGCTCCAGCTTCTCACGAAGCAGGTATCCCAGTTCTTCCGCACGGCTGACCAGATTCTCTCGTTCCAGGATTTCCAGATTCGCCAGCGCTACCCGACAGGACACCGGATTTCCACCAAATGTATTCACATGACGAAAATGCGCATCCGGTCCGGGTTCCCGGAACGTGTCATACAGATCGGCTCGCACCGCCGTTGCTGATAGCGGTGAATACGCACTGGTCATGCCTTTTGCCATCGTCACAATATCTGGCTGTACACCATAGTTCTGATGACCAAACTTCTGCCCCGAGCGGCCAAAACCACAGATGACCTCATCGACAATGAGCAGCACGCCATAGCGCTGACAGATCTCTTGCACGGTGCGCATATAATCCGGCGGAGGAACAATCATGCCACCCCCTGTGATCACCGGCTCCATAATCACTGCGGCAACCGTCTCAGGACCTTCCCAACGAATCACCTCTTCATAGATCGTTGCACATTCGAGTCCGCATCCATCTTTGTTTCGTCCAAACGGACAGCGGTAACAATAGGGTGGAGGAACATGAGAGAAACCTACACCGAGCGGCTCGTATTTGATCTTGCGGGCGGCTTGCCCGGTGGCGCCCAGTGCCCCCATAGAGTTACCGTGATAGGCACGGTGACGGGAGATGAATTTGTGCCGAGTAGGCTCACCATTCTGATGGTGATACTGACGGGCTATTTTGAAAGCCACCTCATTCGCATCTGAACCCGAGTTGGAGAAGAAAATTCGATACTCCCCCTCCAACCAGTCATTCAGCTTCTCTGCCAGCAAAATCGCCGGTTCGTGACTCTGCGTCATCGGTACATAAGCGAGTGCTTTCATCTGTTCGTAGGCACTTCTTGCAATTTCCTCACGGCCATGCCCCACATTCACACACCATAGTCCAGACATCGCATCCAGATAACGTGTACCATCCTGATCGGTGATCCAACTGCCCTCCCCACTTACAGCAATCATCGGATGATCGTTATGAGGCGAGATGTGATGCCATACGTATTTGCGATCCTTCTCCAGCCATTCTTCCTTCGTACCGCCAAGCGGCTGCGGCTGCTGATCCACAGAACTCATTCGTCATCCTCCTCCACACGCTTATTTCACCGCTTCTTCATAGATGCTCTTCTCCAGTGCTTCATCCAGGTTGGCGGCTTTTTTGATCAAGCCATAATTCAGCGCAATATCCGCAGTTCGGGTAAATGACTCATCCACAAAGCTGCCGACTTGCTGCTCCGTAAATCCTTCCGGCCGAATCAGCTTTGCAATCTCTTCAAGCATCGTGACCTGATGTTCACGAGTGGTGCTGCCCTCCGTCACATTACTCATCACGATATCCACCGTCTCATTCTGATTGTCGATCGCGTAATTCCAGCCTTTTAGAATGGCACGGGTCACTTTGACCGCAAGCTCACGGTTGTTGTCTACCCAATCTTTCTTGGCAATCAGCGTATCCTCCAGCATGCCAACACCGGCATCTTCAATGTTGAACACGTCCAGATCCGATTCTTTCGTTCCACTTTCCAGTACAACGTGGTATTCGTTATAGATCGTTGCCGTCGCCACATCTACCTGGTCATTGAAAAACTGATCCATCGTGAACCCCTGCTTCACCAGTTCAATGTCTTTCTTCGGATCCAGGCCGTTCTTCTCCATGAACGCGAGCACCTGAAACTGCTGACTGCCGAACCAGGTACTGACCTTCTTGCCTTTCATCTGAGCGGGATCGGTAATACCTAGCGACTTCTTGGCGATCAAGCGATAGCTGCTCTTCTGTGAGATCTGGGCGAGTGAGACGAGCGGCAGACCGTTATCCCGGCTGACCAGCAGACTGTCCACTCCGGTGATCCCTACATCGGCCGCGCCATTGACCACCTGCTGCTCAATCACGATATCCGGACCACCTGGAATAATCTCGGCATCAATGCCTTCATCTGCAAAAAAACCTTTTTCCTTCGCTGCATAGATCCCGGCAAATTGCGCCTGCGGCACCCACTTCAATTGAATTTTCACTTTGGTTAAGGGTTGATCTGCTTCACCCGCACCTCCTGAACTCGCAGCAACAGGCTCAGCCGCCGGCTCGGACTTCGTAGAACATGCGCTCAGCATCGTAAAAACCAACAGGACCAATACCAGCAAACCCGGCTTCAACGTTTTGTACATGTACAGAACAACCCCCTGTGTATATACGATTTTTCAATCAGGTAGTGTGAGGCTCTACTTCACCAGCTCTATCAATCTATGGTTGCTATCCTGATGTACGTTATGGATCTGTGCGTGCACGATTCCACGGAATGAGTCGCTTTTCTGCCAGGACAACCGCTTCATACAACACAATACCGAGTGCGGCGGCGATGACAATGCAGGACCAGGCCAAAGGCATGTTTGCCAGTCGAATCTGATCCGAGAGCAAGTACCCCAGCCCCTGGGAAGCGATGAAAAATTCACCCACAATGGCCCCGATAATACTGGTCGACATGTTGATCTTCAGACCCGCAAAGAGGGAAGGTATAGCGTGAGGCAGTCTCAGCTTCCAAAAAAACTGCATCCTGCTCGCGGCAAGGCCACTCAGCAGATCCCTGTACTGCGGCTGAATGGAGGTCAGCCCCTTAAACAGGCTGACCGCCATAGCCGCCATCGTAATGACGGTGATGACTGCAATACGCGACCAGATCCCGTCACCGAACCAATTGTTCATAATCGGGGCAAGGGCCACAATCGGAACGGCGTTCAGTGCAGACAGAACGGTAACTGCCGCCTTGCCGCTTGTTGGAAAGAAAGACGCACCCGCAGCCGCCAGAGCGCCTAGCAGAGAACCTAGCAGGAAACCGCCCAGCATTTCCGTTCCGCTGTACATTGCGTAACGAAAGAGCATATTGGCATTTTCCTGAATGGATATCGCAATCGCGGAAGGCACAGGCAGTTGGTAACTTTCCAGCGAGAATATCCAATGAAGCAACCTGAGCTGCCAGAGAGCGAGAAACATCACCCCTGCACCCCAAGGAAGCATGTTCAGTACAATCGAGCGCCCACGAACGCTGGTATACAGTCTGGTCTTTCCGGCTTGTCCCGGATGTCCATGAATTTCCGTTCCGGGAGCAGATGTCATCTGTGAACCAGTGAGTGGTGCAGCCGCGCCATTGATCGCAGCAATTGCCACACCTTCGTCCTGCTTCCGATGCATAACTCTACCTTCACTCATGTGGCATTGCCTCCTTTGGCCCTGAATTCAGGCTGCCAGGGGGTCAGCCAACGTTCGGCCAAACTAATGACCAGATACGAGATCAGGCCAATGCCAATGCTAAGCATGATGGTGGCCCAGAACATGCCCACTTGGGCATGGCCGTAATATAACGAACTAACCATCAGGACACCGAGTCCGTCAGGGGCACCCATCAATTCCACAACGATAGAGGAGGTCACCGCCAGCGGAGCAGCTATTTTCATACCTGAAAATAATCCCGGCAGTGCTGAGGGCAACAGACATTTGATATATCGTGCAGTCAATGAAGCTCCACAGGAACGCATCAGTTCCAGATGCTCCGGTGCCGCGCTTTTCAATCCTTTTAAGGTATGGATGATGATGGGGAAGAAAGTGACATACGCCGCCATAACCATTCGCGCCCATTCTGCATTGTGAATGATGCCGTACACAATTGGTGCGAGACCAATCACCGGAACCATCTGTGAGGAGACAACATATGGCGATAACGTGCGCTCCAGCCAGACAGCCCCGCTCATGAGTAACGCCAGCCCAAGACCAAGCATCGTTCCCCCTGCAAAACCAATGGCGGCATTGCCAAAGGTCACAGCTCCCTGCTCTGCCAGCGAACCCGAGTAACGAAACAAGGCTACAAGGACATCGTGCAGATAAGGAAGGCGAGACGCCGCCTGCTGGGGTGACAGGAACAGTTGGAGCATCCAGGCAATTCCTTCCCACAGCACCAATACGGCCATAATCCATATGACAACCCAGGATCGATATCCCGGTTTAAAGAACCGCAGGGACATGAGATTCATCACGCTCCTCGTAGAAGCAGTTGCGGATGGTCGTAATCATGTGGTAGAAAGCTTCCGTTTCTCTCAGTTCACTATGACGTTCAGGAGGCAGATTCACAGAATGAATGGAATGTACTTGCCCCGGATGCGCCGAGAGTACGATGATCCGGTCGGACAGAAATACCGCTTCGGGGATACTGTGTGTGACAAAGAGGAAGGTCTTGCCTGTCGAGCGCTTGATCTCAAGCAGCTCCAATTGAAGCTTTTCTTTGGTGAATTCGTCCAAGGCGGAGAAGGGTTCATCCATGAGCAGCAGTGGCGGATCAAGCGCAAGGGCACGGGCAATGGATACTCGTTGCTGCATGCCTCCGCTGAGCTGCCATGGATAATGGTCAGCGAAGCGGGTTAGCCCTACCATTTCAAGCAGCTCACCGCTAATGCGGCGACACTCCTTCCGGCGGGTACCGAGCAGCTCCAGTGGCAATTCCACATTGTGACGAACGGTGCGCCAATCGAACAAGGCAGGTGTCTGGAAGACAATACCGAACTGTCGCTGTAGTCGAGCCCGCTCAGGCTCCTGACCGGCAATGCGAACGGTGCCTGAGGTGGGCTGAAGTAGATCACCCACTAACCGGAGCAAGGTCGACTTGCCACAGCCGGAAGGGCCCAGCAGAGAGACAAACTCATTGGACTGGATCTGGAATGTAACATCCGACAATGCAGTGACTTGTTGTGTACCTGTGCCAAAGACAACGGACACATGATCTACATCAATATGGCAGGCTTCGGGGACTGTAGCTGAGGGTGCGGAGGACATGGGCATTCTCCTTTGTGGAAGTTATTTTCATTGCACACCAAGGCTGAATGGGAGGTTTATATACACGAACGTAACAGGTTTTGCTTGTTAGATAATACTATATCGCTTTGGGCGGGGATTACATTATACAGTGTGTTTTGAGTATGGGCCTGTTCATGTTACACAATGTAAAATGAGATGAATTCTCAGATACATCCATGTGAGTTTTCTTCGTATTTAGCTAACATACATTTCACTTAACAACAAACGCACGATCATTTGTATTTATTGAATAAATATTCGGAAAATATGACATATGCCCTCGTATTCTTGTTCATTTTCTTGTATAAAGATTGAATAGACGTACAAGGACTTCCACCTCTACGTGAATCAAGGCTCCAGAATGATGAAGGCGGTATCACTATTCCGGATCAATCACCACGCAGGCTGGCTTCCTTTGTCACATATCACTTTGAAAACCACATATATAGGTCTATCCAAAGATCAGTAGAACGAAGCTTTCAAATCCAGAAATCGGGGTGGTCATGATGTTTGATTGGCTGGGATGGAGAAAAGGATTGCCGCTGTGGCAATCGTATCGGTTGAACGCACATATGAAGGAAGATGTGGAACAGATTTTTGAGGGAATTGCCGAAACGAGACGGCAGATTATGATGGACTGGGCAGATGAACAGTGGAATCACCTGGACCGTTTGCTTCAACAGATACAGTCGGTCCAATTACAGGATGTATTAAAAGATTCACAGCAACGAAGCAAACTAGAAGCATCGTTTCAATCCAGTTATATTCGAGCCGTTGATAGCACGGAGCTATTCATGATGAACGAACAGAATCAGGTGGTATTCTCTACATATAAGAAACATATTGGACAGATCTATGAGGATCACGAAGCTTTGATAGGACCAGGATTGAAGTACTCCAGAGCAGATCGACATGAAAAAAAATGCTTGTATGGTCCTTACTCTGATCCACTGACGCTGGATATTGGTCCACGCTCGTCCGCTTTTCACGATGATGTCACCTTGCTGTTTATCTCCCCAATTCTGCAGGAAGGTCGCTATGTCGGTTCATTATGTAGCCGTGTACCCGGGGATGTACTGGGTGACCTGATTCAACGAGAGTCCGGTCATATCTATCCCGATTCCGGTGACAATTACCTCTTTATGGCCGAGTCGATATTACGGCCTCATCTGCAACCCGGCACTGCCTTATCCCGAAGCCGCTTCGAAGACCGTACCTTTACGCATGGGGAAAACCTCAAAGATGGCGTCACCACCGAATGGGGCATCGTTTCCGTTAAAGAGCATACCGAGCTGGAACTGATGTTCACCGATCCATCGACCGGAGAACTACACCCCGGAGTAGCAAACACCATTCAGAATGGTTCCAATCTGTTCGTAGCCTTTCCCGGCTACTCGGATTACAGACATATTTCTGTGATCGGCAAAGGCATTACCTTCCAGCTGCCACACTGTCCTGATCGCTGGGGCATGATGTGTGAAGGGGATCTGGAGGAAGTGTATCGGATACGAAACATCGGCTGGCGCCAGTTCAAGCAGCATAGTCTCTTCACGCTTTTGTCAGGCGTTGCAGGAGCCGCCCTTGTCTATGCCTTCACTGGAAGTAGTTGGAGCGCCGCAGCAATAGCAGCTTTTAATGTGTTATTTGGATTCTTCACTGCATTACAGCTGCATCGTAGCCAATATAGGCGGGTTCATGAAGACTTGCGTCGCATCAGCCGATTTATTCGAATTAATGCGGAAGGCAGGGGGGATCTGACCCAGCGCCTGGACACGTCTGCTTTTGCCCAAGACGAATCGGGTGAACTGGCGAAGTGGATCAACAACATGATTGACTCTCTGGAAGGCATTATGCTGAAGGTACAACTTGCCACAGTAGACGTAATGGACAACCAGTTTCAGATGCGAACTTCAACAGAGACAACCCAGGGCACGACTGAGCGTGTGAACCACAAGCTTGGTTCGATGATTCAGGCCATTCGCACCCAACTGGAAGATCTCGATCAGGCCAGAATTGCTGCCGATCACATGCGCATAACGCTGCAACAACTGGAGACCTCTGCAACCGAACAGATCGGCGTGGCCCAGCAGGAAGTGGAACGAATCGGCGATAAAATGACCCAAATCTCAGGAGCGGTATCCGACACTAACCGTACCATCCTGTCCTTCATGGATACCATGAAAGAGATTTACCGCGCACTGGCTGTCATTGATGAAATTTCAGCTCAGACCAATCTGCTGGCTCTGAATGCTACCATTGAAGCTGCACGCGTGGGTGAACATGGCCAAGGCTTCTCGGTTGTGGCAGGGGAAATCCGCAAACTGGCCGAATTATCCCGCTCTTCTACTGAAAATATTCATCAGATTCTGGACCGAATCTCCACGGCAGCAGGAGCTGCATCCCAATTAATCACAGAGGGAGATCAGGTACTTGCTGAAGGAACGACACTGGTTCAAGCCGCTTCGCAACTTCTGAAAAATGCTACCGCTGAAGAACCTGAGCGCACACAAGTCGTGGATCAAGTGGTCATGCTGATGGAAAATATCGCTGCAATCAGCCATCAGAATCGGGCTACTTCCGCTGAAGTGGAGGCCGAGATGATGGAGCTGATCCGTGATATGTTACAGGTTCAGCATTCTTCGCATAATGTGGAAGCCATTACAGTCTTTCTGCAACAACTCGTGGGACAATTCCACCTGAACCACCCCGCCAAAAATGCTGTCATCTGACGTTATCGTTGACGCGGATTGGAGAAATAGCTAAAATTTGATGCAACTGTTCCTTTTGAAATTGTCGTATCATTTATAATAGAAGATTTCCAATCTGAACCGATGAAAGGGTGGTCTGCATGGAATTGCTTCAGGATTCATTTGGCCGGATACATGACTACATCCGTATTTCTGTTACGGACCGCTGTAATTTACGCTGTGTGTATTGCATGCCTGCAGAGGGCATGGAGTTTGCTCCACATGATGAGATTATGAGCTACGAAGAGATCGCACAGGTGCTGAAGGTGCTTGCTCCGATGGGCATGCGTAAAGTTCGGCTCACCGGGGGCGAACCGCTGGTGCGTAAGGATCTGCATAAGCTCGTCGGCATGATCTCGGCGATTGACGGTATTGACGATATTGCACTGACGACCAACGCTCTTCTACTGGATAAGCAAGCTCAGGCATTGAAAGACGCTGGATTGAACCGGATTAACATCAGTCTGGATTCCCTGCGCGCTGATCGCTTCTCCATGATTACCCGCGGCGGAGATGTGAACAAGGTACTGAAAGGTATTGAAGCTGCAACAGCTGCTGGGCTTGCTCCGATCAAGCTAAATGTTGTGCTGATGAAGGGTATCAACGATGATGAGATCAAGGATTTTATTGCAATGACGATGGATCAACCTCTTCATGTGCGTTTTATTGAATATATGCCGATTGGACACGCTTCGGATTCATGGCGCAAATCTTATTTGCCGCTGGAAGCCGTGACAGATGTATGTGCTGAAGCAGGCTGGACGGTAGAAAATACAACAGGCCCTGCGGGCAATGGCCCATCACGCAATATGAAAATTGTGGGCTCCGAAGGCACATTCGGATTGATTCATCCCGTGAGCGATCATTTCTGTGACAATTGCAACCGACTTCGGCTGACCGCTGACGGACATATCAAAGCCTGCCTGTACTGGTCGGATGAGTATAATGTTCGCCGCTTCGTGGATGATCCGGATGCCATGGCGGCACTCTTCCTCAAAGCGCTGGGTACGAAACCGAAGAATCATGAGATGGCTCTGGCTTTGGAACAAAAAATGCAATCTCATACGCCGACTGTACGACGCATGTCCCAGATTGGCGGATAACAAAGCAGACGAGAACTTGATTGTTCTCGCCTGCTTTTTTGTCATGTTTTCATAAATTTCTGAAAATAATCAATTCTCCTGTTTCATTTGTTTAAAATTTAATTAATATATCTTATTGCCCTTGTTGGGTCTTCAAGATTCCCATAATTCTGACGATGTATATACAATACATCTAGATGATATGCACACATACACTATAGGAGCTGAACCTTATTGAACATTGTTGAAGCACTCGTTGCAGCGAGTCCGTATTTTAAAATTATGCTCAAGGAACACGATATCATGATTGCAGTAACCGATACGGAGAAGTTCTGGTATTATGTTCCCAGCAACGAGCTCGATCTGGGCATCAAGGCTGGAGACCCCGTTTCCCTCGATGACCCTACACTCCGTCGGGCACTTATACATGGGGAAACTTCAGCGAACCGAATTGATGCAAAATTCTATGGCACATCCATCAATTCGGCGGCCACCCCACTTCGGGATGAGCAAGGAAATATTGTGGGCACACTTGCCATTGGTTTCTCTCTTCAGAATGAGGAGAAACTGGAGTATTTCACTGAATTAATCGGCGGGATCAGCGGCAGATTGACGGATATGGTACAGACGGTAGCCGCTCAATCCGAACAATTGACAGCCTCATCTACACAGATTTTGGATAATACTCGCATGGCTGTGCAGAACTCAGGCGAGGTTAACAAAGTCGCCGCATTCATCCGTGAAATCTCAGAACAGACCAATCTACTCGGCTTGAACGCGGCTATCGAAGCAGCCCGAGCAGGCGAAGCAGGCGCCGGATTCAGCGTCGTTGCATCTGAAGTGCGCAAACTTTCTACGGGTACCAAAGAAGCTACGGTGAATATCGAACGTTCCTTGAAAGATGTTCAGCATTCCATTCAGCAGATGGAGCAGGAGATTACCTCCATCTCACAGTCTAGCAACCAACAGGCTGTGATGGTAACCGAGTTCAGCGAGGTCATTGATCAGTTGAACACTGTAAGCCGTGATTTGAAAGTGTTTATTGAATCCATGCTGTTGAAGGCAGAATAAATTCGATACGATGACCTTCACTCCAATGATTAACCATATATAAAAGACGCTACACCGAAGCGGTATCGAGCTCTACATGTTTCATCTCAATAACCAGATCAGCAGGCATCTATTGATAACCAAATTCAGCACCCACATACAACTCCCCGCGCGATTAACGTCACGGGGAGTTTTCTAATTCCAGTCAAAATGAACCACATCACGGTCCTTCTATGCATAGATAAGCTTCCACAGCATCATAACCGCCAGCCCGACCATGACCACAGCGGACAACCGATTGAACACCAGGCTGATGCGTCCAGTTCGATCCGTTCTCCCAATCACCCTGCCCGCGCCTGCAAGTCCCAAGAACCATATCCACGATACAGCCGCGGCTGTCAGGGCAAAATACATGCGCTCTACGCCTTCATACTGAAGTGAACTGGTGCCAATCACGGCAACCGTATCCAGCAGAGCATGGGGATTGAGTAGAGATACTGATGCGGCAAACGCAATCTGACGCCCCGCGGACATTACCGCCTGTGAACCTTCGACTAATTCGGATGACCTCCAGATACTCCATGCCATATACAGCAAAAACAAACTTCCTGCTGCATACAACACATTCGCCAGCACTGGCCATTGCAGCAAAATAAGCGACACCCCTCCAACGGCTGCCCCGATCAACAACGTATCACTGACACCTGCCGTTATTACAGCAGGCATAGCATGTATATAACGTCTCTGGCTCATGCCCTGATTAAAAATAAACACATTCTGCACACCCAGTGGCAGAATCAAGCCAAACGCCAGAATCACCGCGTGAATAACAACCTCCATCGTTCTTCCCCCTTATCTCTGTATTCCATCGTAGGGCAGATAATGGCTGACGTAACCAACCACTTGGATGGCATCAGACCCAACCAAATGTTATAGTGTTGGTTAAAAAGACAAACAGAGGTGATTCTGCCTGTCATGGAACGTTCTGATTCTCGACTAAACATGGGTTGGAAGCCGAATCCTTCTCTCGACTTGCCCTTATATCGCCAGATTGAAGCCTATATCCGCCAGAAGATCACAACAGGTGAATGGTCCGCAGGATACCGTCTCCCCTCACAGCGAATATGGGCTGAGTCTATGGGGGTAAACCGCAGTACATTGGTCACTGCCCTTGATAATCTGGCCGCCGCGGGTCTGCTTGAAGGCAGACATGGCGGGGGAACTTATATTTCCGGCTCCGGTTGGCATGGCATGGCTCACGGAGCGATGCCCAACTGGAATGAAGCCATTGAGGAGGGTTGGTACTATCCCAACCTGCCAGAGATCCAACAGATTAATCAGGCTGAATTCCGGCCTGGCATCATCCGTCTTGGTACAGGGGAGCTTGCCCCGGAGCTGATGCCTCAGGATGCTTTTAACGATATTCTATATGCCCTGTCCCAACGTTCTCGTACACTGAACTATCTGGAACCTCAGGGAAGTCTGGAGCTTCGTAAGGCCATATCCGTCCATTTGCAGACAACGGGCATCCAGGCCTCCCCGGATTCCATACTGATCGTATCCGGGTCTCTTCAGGCACTGCACTTGATCTCGGTTGGACTGCTCCCTCGCGGATCAGCAGTGCTGCTGGAAAAACCGTCGTACCTCTATTCCATTCATGCCTTTCAATCGGCAGGATTGAAAATGAGCGGGATCCCGATGGATGATGAAGGTCTACATATTGCAAGTCTGGAGATCGCAGCGCGGCATGTAAAAGATCAAGACCACATCTCGCTTCTCTATACGATTCCGAGCTTCCATAATCCCACCGGCTCTGTGATGAGTGATCCCCGCCGGGAAGAACTGGTGACCACCGCTCGAACAATGGGCATCTCCATACTGGAGGATGCCGCCTATAGTGATCTGTGGCTGGATAAGCCTCCTCCGTCATCGCTAAAAGCGCGTGACCAGGAAGGACGGGTGCTGCATATGGGCACCCTTTCAAAGGCAGTCAGTCCCGGGCTGCGCCTCGGATGGCTGGTTGGGCCAGAGCCGGTCATTCGCCGGCTCGCAGATATCAAGATGCAGACCGATTATGGTACCAGCTCACTCGCGCAAGAAGCCGCTGCCTTGTGGTTCGCAGAAGGACATCATGCAGAACATATGGAACGCCTTCGCCCTGAGTTACGCAGACGCAGAGACTTCATGCTGGATCTGTTGCAACGTCACTTTCGTGGCATGGCAAAGTGGAAAATACCCGCTGGCGGCTTTTATATCTGGCTGCAATTCACTGTATCCCCTCTCTCTATCCGCCAATTATTCCATACTTCTCTGGAACAGAATGTACTTATCCACCCGGGCTACCTATATGACCGGCTGGATGCGAGTCACATTCGGCTGTCTTACGCCTATGCTTCCCCTGATGAGATGGAACGCGGGTTACAATGCCTTGCAGAAGCTGTACACAGGCTCATGGATTCTGGCTCATGACTTCAAATGCTGGGTCCTGATTTCAAAACCAAAAAAAGCCTTGACCGAAAAGGACAATGTCCTTCAGATCAAGGCTTTTTGCGTTAGTTTTGTAAGTTTGATCGAATACCAAAAGCGGGTCGATACCAGCAGTGCTCCGGGATTCCATCGTATCATTCTTCTATTCGCTTACCCTTTGACCGCACCTTCCGCAATGCCCTCCATGATGAACTTCTGGAAGAACGCATAGATCAGGATAACCGGGATCGCAGTCAGTACCAAGGATGACAGAATCAACGGCCATTCCTTGTTATATTCGCCAAACAACATGTTTGTGGACAGAATCAGTGTATACCGATTCACATCGGTAAGCATGAGCAGTGGCAACAAGAAGTCATTCCAGATCCACAGAAAGTCCAGAATCGCAATGGTGACTGTGATTGGAAGCAAGAGCGGGAAGATAATCTGGAAGAACGTCTGGAACTCGTTACATCCATCAATCTGAGCCGATTCCTCCAATTCCCGCGGGATAGACTTCACAAACCCGTGATAGAGGAAGATAGCCATATTTACACCAAGCCCGATATAGATCAAGGCCAATCCGTACGTGCTTCCCTGTACACCCATGCCTTTGGCTACCCGTGTCAGCGGAATCATGATTGAATGAAACGGCACCAGCATGGACGCCACAAACAGGAAGAAGATCAGATTGCTCAGTCGACCGGAGGTACGTGACAGCTTGTATCCAGCCAATGAGGCACAGAAGACGATACCACCAATCCCCAGAAAGGATACAATCGCCGAGTTCATCGAACTGCCCAACAGATTGATTTTGTTAAATGCGTCCGAATAATTCTCCCAGTGAAGCGTCGTCGGCAGCGCGATAAAGGATTGGAACATCTCACCTTGGGTTTTAAAAGAGTTCACCACCGCCATGTAGATCGGTAGCATGGCCACGAGAGAACCCAGAATCAGCAGCAGGCGAATCAGATAGCTGTTCAGTCGTTGCATCCTCATGCTTCCACCTCTTTCTTCTTCATGACGGTGATCTGGATGAGTGTAAAGATGAGTACGATGATAAACAGCACAACCGATTTGGCACTCGCATAGCCGTATCTGAAGTTGTTGGAGAACGCTTCTTCATAGATATTCATCGTGATAACCTGTGTAGCACGGCCTGGTCCACCACCAGTCAGTCCATACACCACTTCAAACACTTTAAATGCTCCGTTCAGCGTCAGGAAGAAACAGATGGTCACAGCATGAGTAATCATCGGCAGCACCACATTGCGTAGCACCTGGAATGCGTTGGCTCCATCAATAACCGCGGCTTCCTTGAGACTTTTTGGCACACCCTGGAGAGCGGCCAGATAGATGATCATCATATACCCCACACCGTTCCAGAGCGAAACGATCAGAATGGAATAAAATGAAAACTTCGGATCTCCCAGCCATTGCTGATCCAGGAACGAAATGGCCAGTTTCTGTGCGAGTTGTGGCAGTACCTGAGAGAAGATGAATGTCCACATGAAGGCACTAATGATCGTACTGATCATGTTAGGCATGAAGAACAGGGTCCGGAATAGCCCTTTGCTGCGCGTCCGTGATTCAATCAACACGGCGAGCAGCAAGGCAATTCCATTTTGCAGAATGAGCATAAATATTACATATTTCATCGTGAACCACAGGGAGTTCAGGAAGTCGGGATCTTCTTTGAACAATTCAACAAAGTTGCCCAGACCGATAAAGCTGTAATCCCGATTAAGTCCGTTCCAATCCGTCAGACTATAGAACATGCCACTAAACGTGGGATACAGCAGGAAAATCGCATAGATGACAAAGGCAGGCGCAGTGAACGCGAGCAGTGACAGATACTTCTTGAACACATTCGTAGCCATAGGTTCTCCCCCTTTTCACTCGAAGCGGATAATCGATTGTAAACGGGGGAACGAAGAACGTTCTGCCAGCCGTTTCATCTGCTTGGAGATTGCGACGAAATAAAGTACCACTAATTTGTTGGCAACCCCCCTCCCAAAACCGTGGAGATTTGCCAACAAAAGCGGGTACTACATGTCTCGCAGCTCCTTACTTGTTGACTTTGTTGTAGGATTTCCACGCTTTGTCGAGCGCATCGATAACCTGCTGTTGATTTAATTGCCCGGAGTAGTAGCCTTGTAACGCTTTGCCTGATTCATCTTTAACTGCTTGTGGGATGGAAGGGTCCTGATAGGCTTTACCTTCATTCACATATTTCAGGGCATCGTCTACCCAAGGGAAGCTCTTGAAGTCATGAATCTTGGCAACCGGATTGAATTTGAGTGCTTCATAGAAAGCACTTGAATCTTTGTCATCGAGAATGTAGTTCACGAAGTCGAGTGCAACTTCCTTATTCTTGCTGGTTGACGATACCGCCAGTGAAGTGGACGTGCTCAGATTGATTTTGGTATCATCCGGATTATCATTGATCGGCATCGGTGCCACACCGAAATTCAAGTCCGGGTTCGATTTCAGAATCGTCTCGGCAAACCATGGTCCCTGAATCCACATCGCCGCGCTTCCTGAAGCGAAGGCTGCTGAACCATCATCTCCGCCGACTTCCAGCGCTTTATCTGTACCATTCGCATTGACCAGATCGAAGATATCGAACAAGGCTTTCATATCCGAGAAGGAGCCCTGATCCTGATTCATCTTATCCAAGAAGTCTTTGTGTTCCGATTGGGTCAAAGCTCCCACGGTGAGTGGCAGGAATAATTGCGGAATCCAGGATTCTTTATAGGACAGTTCAAACGGTGTAATGTTGGCTGCTTTCAGTTTCTCCACGACCGCTTTCATTTCCGTTAACGTCGTTGGTACTTCCAGCCCTTGCTCCTCGAAAATATCTTTATTGTACAGATAGCCCCATGATAACGTTTCCAATGGAACAGCTACGACTTTGCCCTCCGCATTCGTTACGGAAGGTTTCACCGAATCCAGTAATTTATCGACAAAAGGTTGATCCGACAGATCTTCCAGATAACCAGCTTTGCTGAACGGTGGGATCTCATTGACTGCATGCAGGGCGAACACATCCGGTGCATCATTGGAGGCGAGACGTGTCTTCAGAATCTGAGGTGCATTGTCCGCTGGCGGCATCTCCAGTTGCACGTTCACCTCAATATTTTTCTCTGCTTTTTCCTTGGCTTTGAACTGTTCTATATATTTATCGTAGTGTTCTTTCAGCCGAGGTTGTGCAACGAATACTTTGAGGGACACCGTGCTGCCTGATGCCGATTCTTCCTGCCCATTGTCCGTTCCTGCATTGGAACCGCAACCTGCGAGCAGAACACTGACCAGTACCGCACTTGCTACGCTTTTCCATACTTTCATCTCTTATGACCTCCCGGTGTGTGACTGGTTTGTCTTTCATAGGCTCATTATATATCAGAGAATGAAAGCGCTTCATTGGACAAAATTAGACTTGTGTATTGGATTATTTTAAACCTTAATCCAGCCGCAAAGGCATTCTTGAACGACTCATTCCGTGCCACTGCCTGCATTGCCTGATATACGAGCTTGTCCCTTGCGCATCTCCCCCGGTGAAACTCCGAAATGTTTCTTGAATACCCGATAGAAGTAGGACACATCCTCGTAGCCCGCCATCTCGGCAATATGCTTGAACGGAATCTGTTCATCCGTCACCCATTCCTTCGCTCGTGTCATACGTAACTGGACGACATAGTCGGTCACGTTCACCTCATACTCTTTCTTGAATACCTTGCTGAGATATTCCTTGCTGACAAAAAAGATCTGGGCAAGCTGCTCCAGCGTAATCATCTCCATACAGTGCTGCTCCATATATTGCTTCACTTCATCCAGGTTCAGCTTGTTCTTGAATTTGCGCTGCGCAATGAGTTGCTCCAGAGCCTGGTAGTACGGAGTCGCTATCCATGCAATTGTGGATTCTATGGAAGCCAGCGCTGTTGAAGGAGGTAATGCCGTTGCTTCGCGCCCCTCGTACAATCCATTGGAGACACACAGTTCATCCAGCAAAGCCTGTAGTTCATAGGCCACTCGTCCAAGCTGCCGGGGTCTGTTAATCTCACTGTGTTCCAGCTTCTGCTGCAGTTGCTGGAACCATTCCCGCAGACTTTGAATGTTCAGGTCGTTGAACCGCAAACGAGCCTGCTGTTGAAACAAAGAGAAATCACCAGCAAAGGAAGGCGGATACGCTTCCCATGATTCCGGCGCAGATTCAACCTTTTCCAATTCTTTGGCACATTTGGCCAGTACACCATTCAGTTCATCCGGATTCACCGGTTTGAGCAGATAATCTGCAGCCCGATGACGGATGGCATGTTTGGCATAATTGAAGTCGTCATATCCGCTCACCACGATCACCTTGATCTGTGGGAATTGCCCGCTTAGTGTCTGTAGCAGCTCCACACCATCTGTGCCGGGCATACGCATGTCCGTAATGATAATGTGAGGCTGATGCTGCTTGACCAGTTGTATGGCCTGCTCACCATCCTCTGCCTCACCTACAACGGTCATGCCAAGTTCCTTCCAATCTCCGAGGTTGCGCAAAATATCCCGGTTCCACGGTTCATCATCCACCAGCAGCACTCTGTACAGTTCCTTATTCACAAGGCTTCGCCTCCTGTATTGCAGGGAATACGTACCATAACGCTTGTCCCCTGTCCGTATTCACTTTCCATGCTCATCCCATATTCAGGTCCAAAATGCATTATAATTCGTGAGGCCGCATTGACCAGTCCAATACTTGTACCTGAACTCCATACTCGATCTGCCTGCCGGGTAAGCCGCTCCAGTCTGGACTGCATTTCCGCTAGTTTCTCAGCATCCATACCCACACCGTTATCACGAATTCGAATGGTTACATCTTTGGGTTCACAGACGACCTCAATGCCCAGTTTCCACTCACCCTGCTTCTTCTCCAGACCATGTAAAAATGCGTTCTCCACAATCGGTTGCAGAGACAACTTGGGAATATAACACGCCCGAAGTTCCCCGGTAATCTCCAAGGTATATTCAAGCCTGCCGGCAAAACGCTGCTTCTGAATCAGCATATAATGCTCCAGCTGGTCCAGTTCAGATTGTAGGGGCACCAGTCCATCCGGTGCTCGCACAATATAACGAAACATCTCGCTCAATGCTCGAATGACTTTATAACTGTCTGCCGGTTTTTGCGAGTACACCATGCCGCCAATCATCTGCAACGTATTTTGCAGGAAATGCGGATGGATCTGGGATTGCAGTGCTTTGAGCTCCGCCGTCTGTTTCTCCAGATTCATCAGGTAGTTGTCGCGAATGTGTTCACGGATACGGCTTGACATGCCATGCAGATTTTTCTCCAGCAGTCCAATCTCATCCACCCGGCCGCTTCGTACCACTTCCCTGTCTTTGATTAACTGGATACCCTTCATGGAATTCGCCAGTCTGACAATGGGCTTCGATGTACGCCAAGCCACGAGCGCAGCTATTCCCACAGAAATGACGGTTGCCAGGCCACCTACAACCAGTCCGTATTTCATCGTTTCCAAGGCACTCTCGTTAATCACATGGGCAGGTACAATCTTGATCACACGCAGTCCTGACGGTTCGATGGAATGATAGAATACGTATTCCTTGGCTGTACGGATGAAACCGGAATTTTCTTTGGCGCCTGCCAATCTCTCCAATGCTTCAGCGGACGGCTGGATGTCTTGATTCGGCTGATAGACCGGGCTGCCCGCACTGTCGGCGATGTATACTGCATAATCCCCCCTGCTATCCAGCAGCTCCAAGGTCTGATTGAACTCAGCCCACTTGACCTCCAGACTGATGGCCCCGATCTGTGCCTGATCCTCGAAGCGATTCATGCTGCGGGTCATGTGAAACTTTTGCGGATCGTCCGGATCATTGATAATCGTAAAATCTTTATGTTGTGCAAAAAGCTCATGATATCCTTCCGGGATTTCCGATACCGCTTTGATACGAGAATCCATGGAGTTGAAGGTGAACAAGGTGTCCAATTCCTTCAGATACAGCTCAACGCCAAATACATAATTGCCGGCAGAATAGTATACACTGTTCAGCATATTGAACATGGCCTTCTGTTCGTCGAATCGGCTGGCTGCCGGTGCTTCCTGGTTCAGCGCCAGATATTGATGCAGTTCGTCACTGATCTGAATGGAATAGATAATATTGTTCATGCGAGCGAACTGTTCACCCAGATAGATGGAGGCCCAGTTCATATTGGCTCGGTTGGTCTCCATAATCTCCTCTTCCATGGACGAGCGGGTATTCTCAGCTGCCATAGCGGTCATGGCAATGACGGGCAGAACAGCCAGCAGCGTCATGGTAAGAATCAATTTATTGCGAATGCTGCGTTTGAAAGGATCTGTCAGCTTCCGATAACATTCGGTAAACACAGCGCATCCACTCCTGAGCTAAAATAGACAAACGCCCCAGCATGGAAGCCGAGGGCGCTTTGGTCTTGATATTCGTTTGGAAATGTTAAATATCCACGTTATACAATAAAATGAATGGTTACACGAGATCACTACGTGTTCAGAACAACCTTCTGATCGCTGTTATCACCGGATTTTTTTGATTCCCTTTCTAAGGGGAAAATCCGGTGATAAAGGCGAACGCTCCGCTTCCTCAGGTTATTTCTGCCCTCTCCGTTAACGTGTACATGTTAAATTCAACTTATATACCTATATTTATTATTTCCTATTATTGTTCGATAATCCGTACGCACCATGGTTCCAGTTCGATCTTCTCTCCCGCAGCAATAGGGGTTCCGGCCAGAAGTTCAGTCCCTTCTCCATAAGCATTCACGAAGGATGTTGCCTCATCTGCATAATTGAAATAGTAGCGAATCGTGTTCCCCTGATCGTTCACACCGGTCTTCACTATGATCGGAAAAGCCAGCTCTTGATCAGTACCCCATACGCCCGCTTCCTTCATCACACGTTCCAACACCTTACGGATCACCGCAGAACTGGTATAACAGCCGACATAGGTTGCTTTGCCTTTTCCATAGGCATTCTGGGTAATTGCCGCATATTCGCCCCAATGTGGATGATCATACCAAGCGAGTACTTCAGCCGTTGTCGGTGTAATCAGCTCCATCCAGGTGTGAACCTGGTTCTGCTCCTCACCAACCCCGAACGGATCGTCGCGTAGCGACACATGCTTCGGCTCTACAAAAAGGTTATAGCTGATCCCGCATGCCTCACTGATCAAGCCTGGTTGGCGGGTAGAGCGTACCTTGATATGCTCATTTGCGAATCCGCTCTTGAACGAGTAGACGATATGTCCGCCATCCTCTACGAATTGATTCAATTTTTCCAGCAACGCATCCGACGCAGCATACAGAGCAGGTACAACGAGCACATCATATTCCGCATAACTCTCAACAGACGGGTCGATGAGGTCACAGCCAATATTCATTTTATACAATTCATCGTACATCCAGCGCACCACGTCATTGTAATTCTTGTCACTGGTGAAGTTAAACCCAAACCACTTGATTGATGTCAGGGCCTCATTGCTGAACAGCACAGCCACCCGATTCTTTTTCTTCAGATTAACGAGTTTTGGACTGAGACGGGCAAAATCCCTGCCAATGGTCTTCGCTTCGTTGTACACCGGATTCGGTTCAAAGTCATGACTGAGCAATCCTTTCCAGTACGTCTCGAACGAATTATGCAACGAATGCCAGTGCCAGTAGGCGACCATATTCGCTCCGGATGCCAGATGACTGAATGCTTGCAACCGCAGTTGTCCGGGATAAGGAACCCAATGCCAGAACGCTTGTGCTTCGGTCTCCAGTACAAGATAATTCGATTGTTTGGTCGAACGTGCCACATCCCCGCCGAATGAAATCTCAATGCCTGTCAGATCATCCTGGGAAGGATGGTAGATGTCCACACTGGTGATGTCAAAAGGTTTCGATGCGGCGAAGTGGTCCACATCTCCTTGAATGCCGTAGGAATATCCACGCCAGTCAAAGTCAAAATTCTGGGTAACAAACTGTCCTTCCTGTTTGTATTCATTCACGATCCCCACTTGCCAAGCCAAAAAGTTGGTTACCAGCTGTCGTTGGAATTTGGCAAATTCAGCGCCCAGACTGCCATTAATCGTTCCTACCACGGACGGGAAGTCCTCCCAGCTATTGATCCGATTGCTCCAGTAATCGAGGCCAAATTCCTTGTTAAGCTCATCCAGGGAGCTGAACTTGTTCCGCATATATTTGACGAATTGCAATTGTACATTATCTCCGGCGGTATTGTAATGTTTCGTCTCGTTATCTGTCTGATAACCGATGACAGCTGGATGTGTGCTTACCCGAGAGATCAGCTTGCGGATGATCCGCTCGGCATAAAATAGATAGGTTGGATGTGTAATATCCATGATCTGTCTTGCACCATATTTGCCAGGTCCCTGTGAGGTAGTAGCCAGCACGTCCGGATGTTCCTTGACCATCCACGTTGGAACAGCATACGTTGGTGTGCCAACGATGACCTGAATTCCCGCTTCATGCATGGCATCCAGCACACGGTCTACGGAAGAGAAGTCAAATACGCCATTTTGTGGTTCATGGGTACTCCAGGTTGATTCTGCAATGCGGACCACGTTGATCCCTGCATCCTTCATCATCTGAATGTCCTTGTCCAATCTTTCGTAAGGCATATATTCATCATAGTAAGCTACGCCATATAATAATTTGTCCATGATTTAAGCTCCTTTTTAAGTGGAAAATATAATGATCTTGACGTGTGCAAGAGTTGACATATTCCAATCCGTAATGGTAGCGTTTACATTATTATCGGTTGAAGAACTTGGATTGTTCAGTAACCTCTTCAAACGCTGATGTGTTCCATGGATGATCCATGCTCGCGTTAAACTGATTATAATGAAGTATACTAAGGGTGCCGATTGTATAAGGCGAGTTGTTTTTACCCTTTTCCGAGGTGAATGTTATGGATATTCGATCACAGCTCCGAGAAATGCCTCACCATACGCTGGCCCACTGGCTGCCTATTATCGACTCCAACATCAAATTCTATGGTGCGCACAGCCAACAAGTACCCCATGGATGGGCGATGCCGGAGGAATCACATCCGGGTTTTGAGATTATGTTGATCATCCAAGGTACTCAGGAGAGTGTGATTCATGGTTATACTTATACCGTGGAGGAAGGTTCCATTCTTCTCATTCCTCCCGGGTTCAAACATACGAATCAATGTGTATCGACGGAAGGCATGACTTATTTTAGCGCTCACTTTAATGTGGATGATCCGGTCTTCACCCTGAAGCTGATGTCACAGCATAGCCAAATCTACGCAGCAGGTACGGCCGTTAATCGGAAGATGCGCGTTGTGCTGGAGAGTTGGATGGGCATGATTAACGTATCCGAAGCCTACACGTCCACGGACAAAATGATCATGCAGGCCCGCATGTTTGAACTGTTCGCCCTGTTGTCCCAAGCCGCTGACAATGAACCGGAGTCCACAACTTCCGTTTCTGCTTCACATGCACCAGCTCCAACAGCCATGCATTATGCGGGAGCTATAGCGGAAGCAATCAAGCAGGCATTCCATGCCCAGCTTCGAACCAAGGAAAGCAGTGTATCCACGGTCAAAGTAGAGCAGATTATATCCTCGTTTGGCATCAGCCCGGGATATGGTCTACAGGTCTTTCGCAAGGTGTACGGGCGATCACCCAGGGCTTACCTTTCCAGCTTGAAGTTGCAGGAGGCCAAGGTACTGATCGAGCAGCCAGAGCTGTCGCTCGGTGAAATTGCATGGAAGCTTGGCTACACCCACCTGTCCCATTTCAGCAGACAATTCAAACGTTGGACAGGCCAAAGCCCGCTTCAATATCGCAATCATCATGCCGATGAATCAGGTGATCCTGTATCCTATAGATCTGAATCAAGTCCGGAATCTTGATTGCGTATACGCTCATACTCTTCCGGAGTGTTCATATTACTCATTTGCATCGCTACTTGATGCGCACCTGCGCTCTCGAGCTCTTCTACTTCGACATAGTGGCAACCGATCTCTTCAAGCCATCGCATGACTCGAAGATGATCCTGGTTCAGACGCTGCTTCAGATCAGGGAGCACTCGCTTGTGGTAAGCCCCTGCAAGAGGGTGGACATGTCCATCCACGCGTGGAACGACAGCAGAATATGAGTTATGCAATTCGACCAGCCTTTTTATCCCATCGAAAAAAGACGTTTGCAGGAGCGGCATGTCGCAAGCGCATACGAGATTCCAGTCTGTATCGGAAGTTTCCAACGCCGCGTGAAGACCAGCGAGTGGCCCCTTCCCCGGATAGTGATCCTGAACGCATTCGTAGCCCATTGCACCGTAGGTTGTCACATGGGGTCCAGCAGCCACGATGATACGGGATACTGCGGGTCTCATGGCCTTCGTGACATGTTGTAGTACAAGGGAACCGTTTAGTTCCAGCATGGCCTTGTTGGTTCCCATGCGGCTGGATAAACCTCCTGCCAATATGATGCCTGTCCATTCCCTTGTGTTCATGATGGCTTGCTCCCTCCTGGTAACGATGTGTGCTTGTTATATCAATGGATCAACTTTTTCTATAGATTGAATCCCCTTTCAACAAATGATACATTGAACAATATGCATTTGAAAGGAATGGCTTAATTGGACAGACCTGTACCTTCAAGAGGCAATCCCTCATTGGTTTCTCTGAAACTATATAACTTTTTCATATATGGCGCCATCTCCATCTTTGCCGGATTCCTGCAGCTATATCTGCAAGAGATTGGCATGACCAAACTGGAGATTGGCAGTCTGATGGCGATTGGACCCTTTGTATCCTTGTTCGCCAACCCGTTCTGGGGTTTCTGGAGCGATAAATCCCGCAATATTCGCATCATTCTGATGATCATGATGGGAGGCACATTCGTGCTCGCCCAAGGTGTATTCTATGCGCCCAGTTATACATGGATCTATGTAGCCATGATCTTCTTTTATTTTTTTCAAAGTCCATTATTTGCTCAAACCAATAGCCTGATTCTCGGATATATCGATGGCACAACCCAGAAGTTTGGATCATTCCGGCTCTGGGGTTCACTCGGTTGGGCACTGACTGCCGTCGCAGCTGGACCGCTCATTGACCGTTTTGGTATCGGCAGTGTATCCATTATCTTTGCGTGCATGATTGCCACCGCCTTTGTATTATCCGTATTTCTACCCAGACAGCCTATTGCTTCGGATACACCCGTGGTTACTTTTCGGCGGTTTGGCAAAGTCATGTTCAATCCGTATTTCATGGCATTTATCGGCCTGGGTGTACTCGTATCGGTGCCTAATGCAATGAACAGTACATTTATGTCACTATATATTGTAGAAATGGGTGGCGACAAACAGATGGTCGGCTGGGCCATCTTCACCTCATCCATTCTCGAAGTCGGCGTATTCCTGCTGCTCGACCGTTTGCTCAAACGCAAAATGAGCATGCTCCTGGCATCTCTCATTCTGATCAGTCTGCTGTTTGCACTGCGCTGGCAGCTCATGGCACTGGCTAACAACCCGCTGGAGATTGTATTCATTCAGTTGATGCACTCCATTACGTTCGGTGGGTACTTCTATGTAGGCACACAATTGACCATGCTGTTCATTCCAAGACCCTATCGTTCCTCCGGTCAAGCGGTGTATACGATGGCCTGGGGCGGTCTCTCCGGCGTGATTGCGGGTCTGTTCGGCGGTTGGCTGTTCCAGAGCTTCGGTGCGGAAGTCATGTATAGTATCGGGGTATTCTTCTCACTCATTGGCGCTGTCGGATTTGGCATCATGTGGTTGTCTAACCGCCGTAACGGCTATCAGCCGGTTGTATTGACGGAGATGGGCAATATGGATGAGGACAGATAATCTTTTGTTAGAAAAAGTTGAAAGATTTCCACTGGAGCACTACGATGACAGAATACCCTTCCGATCGCTGTTATCCCCGGATTTTTTTGATTCCCTTTTTTCAAGGGTAAAATCCGGTGATAAAGGCGACTGCTCCGCTTCTTCAGGTTATTTCTGTCCTCTCCGTTATCGTGTAAATTAATGTTCAAACATTCAAACAAAAGATTAAGAATAGGTGCAGTAAAGAGAAGGCGTCTAAGGTTTGTTGCTCCTAACGAACCTTAGACGCCTTATTTGCAGCAATTTCACGATATGCTAAAGCTAAGGAACCTCAGCCACTTTATTTTGCATAAAAGAAGTTAAAAACCCCAAAAAGACAGGCCAAGAGAGGAAATACGGTGTCTACGACTCGTTACGTTGCTGGAATGCCGAAATACACTTAAATAGCGTGCCCTCGGTTCGTTAGATTTTTACCACATGCGCACATGTATGCTTCAGCTCATGTTCATGTTCATGTTCATGCGAAATTGTATTACTACGTCTAAAACTGGACCTGGCTATATCCAGAAAAACAATAAAGGGCACCCTTCGCCATGATCATGACGAAGGATGCCCTTACTTTTACTAATTAATTAGCTGCTTGCCAGCACTCCTATGAACAGACCTTAAGTTCATTCATCAGTCTTATGCCTTCGGCAGTTGGAATGAGCTTTTCAGGGATACGACCCGGTTAAATACCGGACGTCCTGGCTCGGAATGTTTCGGATCTACACTGAAGTAACCATGACGGAAGAATTGGAATTTATCCTGAGCGTTCGCTTCCTTCATCTCTTGCTCCACATACCCGTGAACAACCTCAAGGGAGTTCGGGTTGAGTTGATCCAGGAACGTTTTCTCCGGTTGCTCTTCCACAACCTCAGCTTCAGCCCCAGCTACGGCCGCTTCGACCTCTGTTTCCGGTGCTTCATCCAGAATCAAAGGCTCATACAGACGGAATTCAGCAGGTACCGCTTGAGTCGCTTCTACCCAGTGAATCGTACCTTTAACTTTACGGCCAGTGAAGCCACTGCCGCTCTTCGTCTCCACATCATACGTACAATGAATCTCAGTCACATTGCCTTCTGCATCTTTGATCACATCGTTACATTTGATAAAGTATGCATGTTTCAGACGAACTTCGTTGCCAGGGAACAAACGGAAGTATTTGTTCGGTGGATTTTCCATGAAATCGTCTTGTTCAATATAAATCTCACGAGAGAACGGAATTTGGCGATTACCCATCTCCGGGTTCTCCACATTGTTCTCTGCTTCAAGCCATTCCACTTGCCCTTCAGGGTAGTTGGTAATAACCACTTTGAGCGGGTGCAGGACAGCCATCGTGCGTGGAGCTTTCAGTTTCAGGTCTTCACGGACAAAATGCTCCAGCGTTTGCAGGTCGATAACTCCATAATTTTTGGAAATGCCTGTCTCATATACAAAATCACGAATAGCTTCCGGTGTATAACCCCGGCGGCGCAGACCCGAAATTGTTGGCATACGTGGATCATCCCATCCATCCACATGTCCTTCATCTACGAGCAGTTTCAGCTTCCGCTTGCTTGTTACCATCTGGGACAGATTCAGGCGACCAAATTCATATTGATGCGGTTTGTTCTCCATCTCACACTCGGCAATAACCCAATCGTAGAATGGACGTTGATCCTCGAACTCCAGGGAACAGAGGGAGTGCGTTACACCTTCAATGGCATCTTCGAGCGGGTGAGCGAAAGCGTACATCGGATAGATGCACCATTTGTCGCCCGTGTTATGATGATGTGCATGTGAAATTCGGTAAATCACCGGATCACGCAGGTTGATATTCGGTGCAGACATATCGATCTTGGCACGCAGCACTTTCTCTCCGTTCTTGAATTCGCCTGCACGCATACGTGTGAACAGGTCGAGATTCTCTTCCACCGAACGATCACGGTACGGGCTGTTCTTGCCCGGCTCCGTCAGCGTTCCGCGCATTTGACGAATTTCGTCGGCGCTTTGGTCGTCGATATAGGCTTTACCTTTTTTAATTAACAAGACCGCACGGTTGTACATCTCATCAAAATAATCCGAGGCAAAACGTTTCTCGTTCCATTCGTATCCGAGCCATTTCACATCTTCCTGAATCGATTGAACGTACTCTACATCTTCCTTGACCGGATTCGTGTCATCAAAGCGCAGATTCGTTTTGCCGCCAAATTCGCCGCCCAGCGTAAAGTTAATCCAGATCGCCTTGGCATGGCCGATATGCAGATAACCGTTCGGTTCCGGAGGAAAACGGGTAATAACTTCCTGGACTTTCCCTGACCGGAGATCTTCGGTAATAATATTTTTGATAAAGTTAGGTGGGGTTGTACGATTGTCCACAGGTATCAAACCTTTCATGAATTGATTGGAACTTTCAGTAATTGCAACGCGTTTCATTTAAATATACCTTTAACGGGGGAGGAGTTCAATAAAGAAGGAACCGAAGTCAGGTACAGCCGTGTATAAATAGGCCCAAAACCATTTTGACGGGTTCGCTCGAATCATGTAGCATGATAGTAAAAACAAAATTAAAGGGAGGGTTTCCCATTCCATCAAATTCGCTTAAACTGACCAAAGAACAGCAGGATGAAGCCATTCGCACCATCCAGTCGTATTTCGAAGAGGAACGTGGCGAAGAACTGGGTGATCTGGCCGCTTGGGGTGTCCTCGACCTGTTCATGACACAGCTCGCTCCCTACATATATAATCAGGCACTCCGTGACGCCCGCACAACGGTCAATCAACGCATGGCATCGATGGAAGAAGACCTGTTTGCACTGGAGCAAAAGTTACCCAAGACTTCCCGTTAATTCACTACAACTAAACCTATACTATATAAAGAAAGAAGGTTGCATTCATGTTTACCTATTCATTGGATGAATATACCGAACTTCGGCCACTGGCCATGGAACACACCAAACCGCTGTTCGAACTCACGGATCGTTCACGGGATCAACTGAGACATTGGTTACCATGGGTAGATCATGTGACAGAAGTGGAACACACCTCGAACTTCATTACCAATGCGTTAAAACAAGGTGCCGAAAATGGTGGATTTACTGCTGGCGTGTGGTTAAAAGGTGATCTTGCCGGTATCATCGGATTCCACGAGATTAACTGGACCAACCGCTCGGTAAGCATCGGATATTGGCTTGGCAAAGGTTTTGAGGGTCAGGGCTTGATGACAAGCGCTTGTCGCGTTCTGGTTGATTATGCACTGGTCACACTGGATCTGAATCGCGTCGAGATTCGCTCGGCAACAAACAACAAACGAAGTCGCGCCATCCCTGAAAGACTCGGATTCGTTCTCGAGGGTGTCATTCGTCAGGCAGAGAAGCTGCCTAAAGGATACGTGAACCATGCAGTATACGGCATGCTTCAGCATGAATGGGAACTTTTGCGTTAATTCGCCTACATAATGATTCGGGAGTGATCTCCCCAACATATCGGATCAACAAGAATACCCTCTATCTCCACGGAATGTGGTGACAGAGGGTTTTTATTTATTGTATCCATGAACTTTTAGAGGGCTCGGACCATGCCACCATCCACGATCAATGAGGTTCCGGTAATGTACGTATTGGCCCCGGATAACAGGAACACTACCGCTTTGGCGAACTCCTCTGGTTGACCATAACGGCCGAGTGGAATCTCCTTGCGGAACTGTTCCGAGACTTCGTCCTCACTGACTCCGCTCTGCTCTGCCCGTGCAGCATCCAGCTCACGAATGCGGTCTGTGGCAATACGTCCTGGCGCCACCGTGTTGATCAAAATTCCGTATGGAGCCAGTTCTTGGGATAACGTCTTCGCCAATCCAAAAACGCCGGTACGGAACGTGTTGGACAGAACCAGACCTGGAATGGGCTGCTTCACTGAAGTTGAAGCGATATTCACAATGTGTCCTCCGCTTTCTTTCATATAAGGAAGAGCACCGCGAATCAGCCTTACATAACTGAGTACATTTAATTCAAATGCACGCTCCCAATCTTCATCCGTCAGTGACTCAAATGAACCCGATGGTGGGCCACCCGAATTGTTCACAAGAATATCAATCTGCCCGAACAGTTCTGCTGTCTTGTGAATCAGAGTCTCAATATCTTCCTTACGTGTCACATCGGTTGCACAATATTCCACACGTCCACCACCACCAAGCGCCAGAAGCTCCTGCTTCACTGCTGCGAGCTTTTCTTCGCTCCGGCTGGCAAGCATGACGTCAGCACCTTCTGCTGCCAATTGAGCGGCTACCGCTTTGCCCAGCCCGCGGCTAGAAGCCAGCACCAGTGCTTTTTTACCTTGAAGTCCCATGTCCATCGTTGTTCCTCCTCCTCTGCTACATTTCTATTTGGTCTGGATAAAATAACCCATTAGAATATCGTCCACATACTTACCGCCGATATAAAACTCGGATACCAGCCTGCCTTCCGTCACAAATCCACACTGGGTATAAAACGTAATCGCTCCCGGATTGCTGGAGAGTACGCGCAGCCTGAGCTTACGAACGCCTTGTTGGGCCGCATGCTGCTTGATAGCATCCATCAAAGCTGTAGCAATGCCACAACGCCGATCATGAGGATGAACTGCAATATGAATCTCGTAGACATGACGATTGACCGGCATTCCTGTGGCTGGCTGAAAGCCCACATAACCACATACCCGCTCTCCCTGCACCGCAATCAATTGACTGCCTGGCGGGCAATGCTGCAGATATTGCTGCCTGGAACGCCAATGCATCGGTGCAGGAGAGGTGTATTTGTCCCATACCAGGGTGTCCAATTCCATTAGCTGGGCTGCATCTTTAATCTCGGATGGACGAATCGTAAATGTATGGCTGGTAAGCATAATGATTCAACCTTTCGTGCTATAGTCGACAACGCTGTACGTTACAACGTCGGGGAAGTTAATAAAGGTAAGAAACGTAGGAATACGTTGTTCGTTTGCTTCACTGTTTACATATATTCGCTCTATATATTGTAGCATAGCCTCAGCTTTGACTAAAATTCCTCTCCATGATGAACGAAATTCGATCTTTACCATTCAAAAAAATGAAATAAACACTTAACCTTGCCGTAACGTCATGGTTTATACTGTTTCGATAAGGAGGGATGCATCATGAACATCAAGGAGGCGGCAAGCAGACTTGGTATATCGGCGAGAGCTATTCGCTTTTATGAGGAAAAAGGATTAATTCTACCCGCCAAACAGACCACTAACGGGTATCGCACATACACAGAAAATGATATCTGGCGGCTTCAGACCATTGCTGCGCTGCGTGAGATTGGCATGTCGCTACAGGATATTACACACGCGCTCGGAGAGATCGATCAAGGGAACCAGCAGCGGCTGGAAGAATATCTGGAGCTGCAACAGGCCGTCATGTATGCCCAGTGGATTGAACTCAAACGTATGATGGATACAACCCAGCGCATGATTGAACTGAATCGTCAGGACGGTCCGCTGGATGTCAGCCATCTGCACGATCTTGCGGACAGTGCGCGTCGCCTGCGTGAAGCGCGGCAGAACTGGCATGATCGGTGGAATTATGACACACAGGCAGCCATCCATGATCAGCGAGTGCAGGCGGTGGGAAGTGCCCGTTCTGGACAACCCCATTCAGAGGGCAGGCATCATTCGGACAACACCGAGCCTATAAGTGATGAGCATGAAGTTTCACATCCACACCAACATGCAGATCATTCCACGCCGAGCGATTCCACTGATACGGCACAGTCTTCCTTTTATCTGTATCACAACTATGATGAAGCACTCGAACAGACAACTCATTGGATCTCTCCCGCCCTTGGTGAGAAAGGACTCGATATTGGTACAGGTACGGGTAATTTGGCTGGGAAACTGCTACAGCACGGCGCAGACATGACCGCAATTGATCAGTCCCGGGAGATGCTGCGCAGATGCCGTACCAAATATCCTGACATGCATGTGAAGCTCGGTAATTTCCTGGCGCTGCCTTTTACCGATCATTCCTTCGACTTTGTCGTATCCAGCTTCGCCTTCCATCATCTGAGTCCAGATCAGCAACTACTGGCCTTACAGGAGATGCAGCGGGTATTAACCTCGCGCGGACGTATCGGTCTAACGGATCTGATGTTTGTTGATGCTACTCACCGTGAAAAATATATTCGGCAGGCTGAAACGACAGGACACGAGGAACAGCTGCGCGCCTTGCGTGACCGTCACTTCCCTCTGCTGGGTGAGCTATGCCGCTGGCTGGAACAACAGGGCTACGTCACAAAACATGTGCGGCATAATGAGCTGTTACATACGTTGCTGGCGGTTCCGCTGCGGTGAGCAATCATGAGTATATGCCAAAAAGGCCATCCCGCCTTGAATAAAGGAGGATGACCTTGGTGTACATCATGCTATGAAATTACATATAAATATCAACAACCGTGCGCTCAGTTGCACTGCGTGCCTGTCTGAACTCATCAAGTGAGATGCAGACCCCGCCCTGACGGTAACGGTTCGCTGTACGCTCGGTGCGAATGTCCTTACCGTTCACCGCTACACGGCTCACAGCACCTTCGTTCAAGTGATAGATAAACGTCACTGGCTCACCTGCATACTCGAATTCGAATTGCATGCCGTTCAGCTCAGCTGGCAATACCGGGTCAATGACCAGATCGCCGCCCTCTTGACGAATGCCAAGCGCATTGGAGATCAGCTGGTTCATGTAGATTCCAGGGCCGCTGGAGTAGATTCTCCATCCCCCTTTCACTTGTACAGTCCCTTTACGAAGCTGGTCAAAATGCTCCTGTGCCTCGTAACGCGTATTGAACTTGCCGTCGGAACTACTGAAGTACGAGTTCGCTTGACGAATCTCCGCGTTAGGCACAACCTCTCCGATGCCAACCGGGTTGATCATCGCAAGGCCATTCCACACCTGATCTGTCTTGCCGAGCTTCGCCATCGCTTCCACGTAACGGATATGGGCGTGTACATATTGCAAACCAATCTCACGTCCGAAGTTGGATGCTTGCTCTGCACGTTTGAAGTGTGTGCTTACACCGCCAGCATATTGAGCCGGACGATTCATCAGACGTACGCCATCCGGGCACAGGAACTGTTCACGGATCAATGCGTAATGTGATTCTGCTTGCTCCGCATTCAGCAATTCACCGATCATGCTGCGCGTCATTGGCAACAGGCGATATTGAATGCCTGTCTCTGTGTCCGTTGGATGAAGCATCAGCTTCGCTTGGTCGGCTTCTTCCATGTACACAAAGCCTGGAATCACATCTGTGCCCAGCATGTAACGGTTAAAGTCCTCACGAATGCCTTGTGCGAGTACGTCAAGCTCCTTCGCAAAGTCTGCATCCTTGAATTTCAGCGCTTGCGAGAGCACATTCACGGACTGATACGTCAATGCCACCGTCCAACTGCTCACCATGTATTGCTTCAGCTGTGCATTGGCTGGTTGGAGCGTATCATCCCAGTCTCCATCTCCGTAGGAAGACAGGAACGTATCGTGCAGGAAGTGCGAACGGATATATTCGATCTCTTTTTTCGCGTGATCCAGTACAGTTGCCGTCTCTTCCGTGAAGCCGAAGCTATGTTTAACGGTATAAGGTACTTTTTCATCCAGGATTGCATAATCACGAGTCGCTGTCAGGTAATCCGCCAGAACTTTCAGCGGCCATACGATGATGTCACCATGGCTCTCTTCCTGTTGAATGGCAAAATATTTATCAAACATGAACCATTGCGGCCAGTTGCCATCATCTTCATATTGGTGGGTATAGACCATTTTGATGATATCGCGAACTTGCTCATATTTTTGCGTTGCCATAAAGTATTCAACCGGACCTTGGCACACATCACGTGTACCCCATGCCGCGCCGCCGTACTGCTCCAAACCGTGAGGTACGGAGTAGTGAACCAGCATGTTGTGGGTGTACCACCAAGCCAACGCATTTACTTTGAACAGATCCTCTGCACTCTGACCTTCTCCACGGGACAAACGGAACCCGTTCATCACACCTGCGAAGAACTCGCGATATGCCCGCACTTCCTCTTCAAACGTCAGACTTGAAACTGCCGCCGCGCCGCTATCCGCTTGGCCTTCCAATACCCCTTGTACCTTCAGCGTCCATTCAGTACTCGCTTCCAGACTAAGTGTAACCAGCGATGCGGAACCACTGCGGATACCACTTGCCAGCAGCGTTTCGTCCCCTACATTTACAGCTGCGCCGTCTACCGACATGCGGTATTGAAGGTCTGGATACGTTCCTGCGCTAATCGCTTGTGGATCAGCCTTGAAGATCAATGTATCGCCATCCTGCGTCATATGCAGCGGATACTCGTATTCATTGACATTCATCGTAATTTGGTTCGTTACCAGGTAACGGTATGCCGTACCACTTGTGGAGCGTACGTTCATGCTCACTTCCGTCGTATGTGCACCTGTGTAATTGGTCACGATGATCGTGTCGGATTCGGTTTTGTAGATCCAGCGTGCATAGTTGAAGCCAATCTCGAACAGGGATGGCATTGTCAGCAGACGATATTGTCCGTCCATTTCCACATAGATGCGTTGTCCAGCCGTCTTCGGCACGTTCAAGGCATTGCGGGCATTACTGATCATTTTATTAAAATTGGTGTTACCAATAACGAGCTGTGAGTTGAAAATACCGTACATATACGATGTCGTTGTAATAACCTGTGCCCCAAGTTGCACGTTGCCACCACTCATCAGAATGTGACCGTGCGGACGCTCTACAAGCAATTCTTTTGCTTTCAGAACGATGTGTTCGTAGCTGCCTGTGAAGAAAGATAACAGTTCCTCACCGCTGTGCTCTTCCTGATGACGATCAGGGAACAGAGCATGAATCTCATCTTGCGTCAGATCAAGCGTAACCAGAGGTTCACCCAGGAAGGAGGACAGTTTCACCTGTTCCAACGTGTCGCCATTTTCCACAGTCAGAGCCTGTACTTCATTCCAAGCTGCTGTAACTTCATCTCCGAATTCCAGAGCAGAGATTCCTTCGGCATGATTAGGCTTCGCCAGTCCATAGAAGACCACCTGAGCCTCTCCGTTCAGATTCAGCAGTTCCGATTGCAAAGCGGTATAGGCAAATTCATACTGATACGTCTCATTCGCCAGTGTTGGGCGATTCAAGCTCTCTGGTTGATTCGTTTCCTTGTACGACAGACCGAAGAATTGGAATCCATCTGTGGAATAACCGATTGCTTTCGTCAGGGAACCTTGTTGCATATACGGAAATGCACCGCCCTGAGGCTGGTTTTGACGGGAACACACCACATAACCTTTTGCTTCATCTTCAAACACCGTATGATCAATGTATTGTGACAGATAAGCTTCATTGCTGCGCACCGCACCTGGATCAGCAAGACCTACATCCTGTCCATATACGACGTCTACGTTTTGTTGTTGTCCTGTGAGCTTCACATCCCAGAACCAGACACCTTGTGGTGTTGCCGTAAATACGACCTGATAGCCAATGCCCTGTTCACTGCCTTCCGGCTGGACTGTGCCCTCCCAGATCAACTGGTTGCTGGACTGTGCTTTGCTTGTAATCACTTTGCTATTCGAACGTACACCGAGCAGCGGGAACGAGCTGATGTTCTCTCCTTCGTGTACACGCAGGTAGAGGTTGTTCAGAGATCCATCAATCTGGTTGCTGAGCAACTGGTTCAACATTGTTGTACCGGATGTCGCCTGGTATAGGTCGCCACTGTTCAAAAAGGTAAAGGATAACTCCCCGGCATTCAACCGGATCGGTTCATTAATCATCGTTGTCATAGGGTTCACTCCTTGAATTAGTATAGAATCGAAACGTTTCGATAAATCTGAAAAAGAATAGGGGCCTCTTCAAACCGGCCTTTTACAGCCCGTCCGGACGATAACCCCATCATTGAACTTTCACTTCAGCATGCAGGCATTTCCTTGGTTGTCAGACTCGGCCTAAACCGAACGTACAGAGCTGCGCTCGATCAGATTAATCGTTAACGTATATGAAGGGTCAACCGCTTCGCCATTGAGCATTTGGAATAACAGATGTCCGGCGAGCGACCCGGCTTCATGCTTCGGCTGGCGTATCGTTGTCAGCGGTGGACGAACATATTCCGACAACTGAATATCATCAAAACCGATCACGGAAATGTCATTCGGCACCGATATACCACGCTCTTCCAATGCTTTCAGGCCCCCAATGGCCATCTCATCGTTACCGTAAAATACCGCTGAGGGAAGATCGCCCTGCATCATCATCATTTTGGTAGCACTGTATCCACCCTCACGGACAAAGTTGCCGTTCAGACGCCATTTGGACTTTTCTTCAAGTCCCGCTTCCCGCATCGCTCGCAGATACCCTTGGTAACGGAGCGCGTTGTCATACGAGTTGGATGGGCCACTGATATAAGCAATCTTCTGATGTCCAGCCTGGATCAGATGGTGCGTAGCAAGATAACCGCCCTGCTCTCCATCCACCAGCACGTTGACCAAATGGTCACTCGACAGTTGACGATCCATCACAATGATCGGAAAGCGCTGTCCGGCAGATTCCACCAGAATATCATCATGAATGTTATGCGCCAGGATGATGGCTCCGTCTACTCTTTTTTCACGCAAAAATCTCACTGCCGTTGAATCCCGTCCACCCATGGAGCTACACGCAATCAGGTCATACCCGTTAGCGAGGGCTACATCCTGTACACTACGGATCAACTCCGAGTAATACGGGCCCGACAGATCTGTCAAGATCAAAGCGATCGTGTTCGTCCGGCTCCGCTTCAGGTCCATGGCAAAGCCGTTCTTGCGGTAATTCAGTTCTCGTGCTGCCTCAAGCACTTTAGCCTTGGTCTTGGCACTAACCTTGCTATCCCCGCTCAGCGCATAGGAAGCAGTCGAGAGTGCTACACCTGCCAGCTTTGCCACATCCTTAATCGTTGCCATTCCACGTTCGCTCCTTCTAAACTATATATAAGTTCAACTAAAGAATATTTACACTTACCACTCCGATGACAGAATAACCTTCCGATCGCTGTTATCCCCAGATTTTTTTGATTCCCTTCTTCAAAGGGAAAATCCGGGGATAAAGGCGAACGCTTCGCTTCTTCACGTTATTTCTGTCCTCTCCGTTCTCGCGTAAAAAGTTTAGTTGAACCTATATAGAACAAATTCTAAGGTTATCTACATTCTATACGATACATGGTTAGAACAACCACTAAATCCTGTATTATCGTTTATTAATCTTTGTACATATCATTGCTATGGATGTCAATCGAAACGTTTCGAGGTGTTCTCAAAAAAAATCCTTGTCTCCATCCTTACGGCACCATGGTTGAATGTGCCCCGTTCCAGTCCGTACCATTCGTGATGGTCATAACACGTCTTTCAATCTGACGCCCTCTGACCAGTTTGTGCCTAACGCAATGAAACTGGCAGTAAACGCCAGATTGAAACGTTTCGACATTTTCATTATAGTCGGTGTTGATAGCGATTTCAACCACTTTATCCATTTTTCACAGAAAAATATGAATTGTCCAATCTGTCCATCCACGTCACTTCATTTATAGTATATACTGCATAATAGTCGAGATCCGAGAATTACGCCAGTATACAAAGGGCATGAGACGAATTATGCCCCTGCTGACTTTATGTAAGGAGACAGTTATCTAATGAATATTTTCAAGCCCACGTATCATAAAAAATCGCTGTCCCGCCCCATTTCCTTGCAGAAGATTCAGTCTGTACCCGTTGCCCTGTTCAAGCTGTGTCATCTGGTGCAGCTTCACGACCGCGAAGCATTCTCTCGCATAGATGAAATGTGGAACACACTTCATGTACTATACGTCGTTACTGCTGGTCAGGCCAGGATAATTAGTGCAGAGGGAAAACTCACATTAAATGCAGGCTCCGCAGTCGTTCGGCAAGCCGGAAACCTGCTTCAGCACGAGAACAAGCGCGGCTCTCTGTCGCCCATACAGGGTATTGCGATTGCTTTTGATTCCACTGAAAATGAACACTTGTCCTGGCCTTTCGGGTTACCAGCCCCCATTGTGAGCCGCAATCTCACTGACAAGGCAGTGGAGCTGGTTCAAGCCTGTTCGAAAGGCCATGATTCCAGCCCTTTCAGGCCACATATGCTGTTCTATGAGTTACTGGACATCTTGCAAGATCATGTAGCCTATTCTGCTCATGAAGATCACTCTTGGCTCGATAACGTACTCAGACATATCCATCAGATGTATACACATCCGCTGACCCGCGAACAATTGGCACGAGATGCCAATGTGAGTCCCGAGCATTTCTCACGGGAGTTCAAGAAACATACTGGTCTTACTTTTGTTGAATATGTGACTCGTCTCAGAATCAGGATGGCCCAAGAGCATCTGTTGATCGCGAATCCTGCGCTACAGGAAATTGCACAACTGACAGGCTACAGGGACACGTTCTATCTGAGCCGCAAATTCAAACAGATGGTTGGCTCGGCACCAACTCACTACCGGAAAATGCCCAAGAAGATTGTATCGTTGACTTACAACTATACGGCTTCACTTCTGGCACTGGGCCACATCCCCCACATGGGCGCCGTAGCAAGCTGGATGGAAGATACACGGGGAGAACATGAGCGTGATCACTTTGAACAGTATTCCGAGTATGAGCTGGTTAAACATCCAGAGCTGATTGAAAATGCTCATCCTGATGTCATTATCGGGTATGCACCACATCCCGGTTCTGATGAACTACGTGTGATTGCCCCGACCATTCTGATGCCCTTTGAAGAACTCGATTGGCAGGAGCAGCTTCTTCATCTGGGCCGAATTACCGGGCTTGAGTCCAATGCACGGGCGTTATTGAATCGATATCATCAACTTGAACAAGAGGCCAATCATGTGTTGGATCAATCGATGGAAGGGACACGCGGGTCTGCCGTTTGCATGTTTATGATCGGAGAGGACGGCGCCTATATCTATGGTCATGGCTGGGGCAGAGCTTCCCATGTGCTGTATCAATCCCTTGGTTTCACCCCACCCTCACAGATGGTGCAGGATGGGCAGTTACTGACAGGGTATGTTCATGTTCCGTTGTCAGAGATTCACTTGTATGCAGCAGATCACATGTTTGTTGCCTATCCTGAGGAACCTTCCGAGCGAGAAAGGCTGGATAACCTGCTGAATCAGGAATTCTGGGGTACCCTCTCCGCCGTTCGGGAAGGACGTGTATACGAGATCGATGCCGACACGTTCTACGGATTTGATCCCTTTTCCGTTATGGAGCAATTGAAGCGTATCATGCATCACCTCACATCATAATTGTCCATGCGATAGTGATCATAGTTGTCCATGTACAAAACTCACGTCTTCCTCTATGTTATTAATGAGAATAATAATCATTATTGATTATACATAGGGGGAACAAGGATATGTTTGCTGCAAAAAAACGCTTTTCCGGCTTGCTGCTTATGCTCGCCATCATTATGATTCTGGCTGCTTGTAGCAGCGGAACAGGCTCCACTTCCACCGAACAGACATCGGCAGCGGGAACCGAAACAACAACAGCCTCTTCCGAGACGAACACAGACACGTCGTCCGGTTCGGACAATTCGAATGCTACGCGAATCTACAAGTCATTAAGCGGGGATGTTGAAATTCCGGCTGAACCCAAACGGATCGTGACGGATATGTACGTAAGTGATCTGCTTGCACTGGGTGTGAAACCTGTTGGTGCTGTTCAATATTATTTGGAAAACCCGTTCTATGCAGATCAGGTGGAGGGCATTGAAAGCATCGGTGATCGGGCAGCGGTATCGATGGAGAAGGTTATTGCCATGAACCCGGATCTGATCATTACATACTCCGACCAGGCCAGCGAAATTGAGAGTTATCAAAAGATCGCACCTACCGTAGTGATTCCTTATGGTACATTCACCAATGTACATGACGAAATTCGGGGATTCGGAGAACTGATGAACAAAACTGAAGCAGCCGAAGCCTGGCTGAAAACGTACGATGAACGGATTGAAGCCGCTCGTGCTAAGGTGAAAACCGTCATCAAACCGGAGGAAACCTTCTCCATCCTTGAAGTATCCGACAAGAGTTATTATGGATATGGAGACAATTTTGGTCGAGGAGGACAAGCGGTCTACAGTGCTTTGCAACTTGCCCCACTCGAAATCACAAAAAAAGAACTGATGGGTGATACCCAATGGAAAGAGATTTCGCGTGAAGTTGTTGGTGATTATGCAGGGGATCATATCTTCTTAACCGTTGGAGAGAACAATAAAAATTACCAAGGCGACTCCATCTGGCAATCCCTGCCGGCAGTGAAAAACAATCAGGTGTACGAATTGCTGGAAGACCGTTACTGGTACTTCGACCCGATTGCGATTCAAGGTCAGGCTGAAGAATTCGCCGATATGATCGTAGAACGTGCCGAGCAAAATCGTAAATAACATAAGCATGAATACAGGTGTCCGGATAGGCTGATCAGCCTGCTCGGGCATTTGTGTCATATCAAGGAGGACTTACATATGCTTCGCCGTTTCATGTCTTATTATCGTCCTTACAAAAGGCTCTTTATATTAGACTTCTCCTGTGCCATCGCCGCCGCGCTGCTGGAGCTGGCCTTTCCACTTGCCGTTAACCGGGTAGTCGATCAACTGCTTCCGGCTGGCAATTGGTCCATGATCTTGACGGCATGTGTGGGATTGCTCGGCATCTACCTGCTCAGTTCCTTTTTCCATTATGCAGTCACCTATTGGGGCCACAAGCTCGGTATTAACATCGAATCCGATATGCGGCGTGAACTGTTCCAGCGTGTACAGAAACAGTCCTTCCGTTTCTTCGATAACAATAAGACCGGGCACCTGGTCTCCCGCATGACCAACGATCTGATGGATATTGGTGAGATCGCGCATCACGGACCCGAGGACTTATTCATTGCCTTCATGACACTCGCCGGAGCTTTCGGTATTATGCTGGGAATCAACTGGCAGCTCGCTGTGATGACGTTTATCATTGTGCCGCTGATGATCTACCTGTCGCTGTACTTCAGTCGCAAAATGTCCAAGGCGTTCAAGCGCATGTTTGCAGATATCGCCGATTATAATGCACGGGTAGAGAACAATGTGAGCGGCATCCGTGTGGTACAGGCTTTTGCCAATGAAAAGCATGAAGTAGGACGTTTCGTTGAGAACAACGAACGTTTCAGACTCACTAAACTGATCACCTACCGCATTATGGCCTGGAACTCTTCACTTAGCTTCATTCTGATGAAATTTGTATCCCTGTTTGTACTGGTATGTGGAACCTGGTTTGTCATTCAAGGAAGTATGACTTACGGGGAGTTCATCGCTTTTGTAATGCTGTCCAATGTATTCCTCGGACCGATCGAAAAGATTAACTCCGTCATTGAGACGTATCCCAAAGGCATCGCCGGTTTCAGACGTTATCTGGAGCTGCTTGAGGCCGTACCGGATGTAGAAGACACACCACAGGCAAAACCAATTCCGGATGTGAAAGGCGATATTGCCTTCCATAACGTCACCTTTTCTTATGGAGAACATAAACCCACGCTGTCTGAGGTCAACCTTAATGTTCAGGCAGGCCAGACGGTCGCTCTGGTTGGACCTTCAGGAGGGGGCAAAACGACGCTATGCAGTCTGATCCCACGTTTCTACGATGTGGATGCGGGACATATCTCCATTGATGGCATTCCAGTGAAGGACATGACGCTGGAATCACTGCGCTCCCATATCGGGATTGTGCAGCAGGATATTTTCCTGTTTGACGGAACGATTCGTGAAAATATTGCATACGGCAAGCTAAATGCTTCCGATGAAGAAATCTGGCAAGCCATTCGCCGAGCACAACTGGAAGAACTGGTACAATCCCAGCCAGATGGACTGGACACCATGATTGGTGAACGTGGCGTAAAACTCTCCGGCGGACAGAAGCAACGTCTATCCATCGCAAGAATGATCCTGAAGAACCCGCCTATTCTCATTTTGGATGAAGCCACTTCCGCACTTGATACCGAGACGGAAGCTGCCATTCAACTGGCCTTGTCCGAGCTGGCTCAGGGACGTACGACATTGGTGATTGCCCATCGACTGGCGACGATCAGACACGCCGATCGAATCGTGGTGGTGGAGAACGGTAGCGTCGCTGAACAAGGAAGCCATGAAGAACTGCTCGCGCGTAAAGGCTCGTATAGCCGACTGCATCAAGCCCAGTTTGGTTAAGTAACATGCCCTAACAATAGCAACCATCGAAAAAACCAAATACGGAATGAAAACAACCTTCCCTCTGCAAACGAGGTGAAGGTTGTTTTATTCATTTCAGATATCCTTTTGATTTCCAGAACCGTTTCGCAAATGATTCAGCAGCGTACGGTAGCTCTCCATTCAGTAGATCTTCATTCGCTTGAATGAGCACTTGGCGTCCACGTTCCAGCAATTGAACGGCATGCAGTAACTGAGAGCCTCCAATATAATGAATTTCAAGCAACAACGGTTCTTCTTCCTCATCCTCGTTATTCTGAGCCGAGTATTCGATCAACACACTTTCCGAGCCGTCCGCATGTTGGTGCAGGGTATAATAGTATTTCTCCACCTGGGTCTCCCCTTGAGCATCCACATACTCTCTTCCAATACGTAGCATGGCTGGCTGGGGAACACCATTAGACATCTGACCTGCTTGTCGAAATGCAAAATATAACTCTCCAATCCACAGTCCGTGCCGATCATCATCATAATAATCGTCATATGGCTCCACGACAGGCAGTGCTAACAAATCATGGATCAGTTGGTGCGGAATTAAGGAACGGGCATACTGATAATTCGATACAGACTGCAACAAGGTGCTCCATCCTTGCTCGCTTAACTGCTGAATATCAGCAGGTGAGTTCTCCGAGAATACGTTCCATTCCGAATTCTCATTGTGCAGATAACGATATGCTCCTGAGATCATCCAGACAGGTTTACCCGATTGTACGATATGTTTATCAGGAGAGTTGGAACCTTGATCCGAAGGCTCCATCTTAAGCAACAATGCACAATTGTGGTCATCCTGAAAATACAGACTGCGGAAATACCCCTCCGTATGCTCATCTCCATAGACCGATACTCGGCAAAATTGCTCGTCCAACCAAAATTCATAGCTGTTCAGTAACTCATCCTCCTCTCTTACAGGCAACAAAGATGGATGAGTAAGACGCTCTATGTTCTCAGCGGTAACCCGATGATCTTCGAACCAATCCGGCACATCTGGCTCTGATTCATCAGCATGAATGTACTTTCGGTTGATTACAGGTTGTCCCTGCTGCAGCCTCCTTAACATTTCTTCTCGCCAAGGAAACGGCTCTGTATCTTCATCAATCACACATTCAGGAACCAATAACGTCAACATGTCAGAGCCCCGCCATGGTCCGAGATCCTCCCATTCTTCAAGCTGACGCTTCACATTACGCTGTCCTTGAACCTGAATCTTATATTGCTCGGTACTTACCAGCAATCCACCTTCTACATTCCCTCTCACTGTCAATTCTCCATGGTTATAATCCCCCCAGAACATATCCTCCACATAGAGATTACCTGTAATATATATTTCCTGCCCACCCACGATCATATAGGGCGTTATGAGATTCCCAAGTACAACCAGATTTGAACTGGCCGCGTCGGAACTTGTATTGCCAATATAACGATCCACTGTCAGATTTCCGTCAACTAAGATCAAAAAAGGTCCTTCATCCAACAACAGTTCACTGATATGAAGATCACCAGAATGTAACCATACTTCCTCGGCTTCAAATTCACCGTTGTGCGCTTCATTATGAGTGTACATCCAACTTTCCTGAGGCAACTTCGTTTGTATATCTGCAAAAGACACCTTGTGACCTATCTGATGTATGGACATGTCCTGACACTCCTCATCCACTAATATATGGATAGAATCTATCTAATCTACAGATAGGACACTACCCATTTTTATTATACTAGAGGAAATATACACCATACCATAACAAAAACCCTCACCCAAGTAGAATGAAGGTTGAACTTGTGAACGACAACAGCCCCAAGCCTATTAAATACATATATGATCTAGTCCATTCTTATCACTTCCCATTTAAAATTGCGTTTGCCCGCTGACGGAAATTCTTCGCCGCCGGTCATAGCAAGCGCTTCCAATCCATCTTGGGCAATGCCGGTCAGCTCTGTTCCTAATCGCGACCAGTTCACAACACTGGAGATCCCGTCCGAGATCATAAATTCATCATCGACCAACAAAACCTTGTACATCGTATGCAGCCTCCTGCCTTTTACCAGATCCATTCTATTATATGAGCATTATGCACAAATAGAGGGGAGAACGATGATTGACATGGTTATGAAGCATAACAAGTCTGATTTCTGAACAATCCTGTCTCATCTCATCGAGAAAAATCATCCACTAGCCGGCTATTGGAGCTGGTCCCTTCAAAGACAAGAAAACCCTCACCCCGCTATAGGGTGAAGGTTAGCCTCGCTTCATTTTTAAAATAACCAGGGTGCAGAAGGCGTATTTACGTTACAACGTTACGTATCCATCCCATACTCCTTCACTTCACGATTACGGTTCAACACTGCGTGCAGTACAAAACCAAGTACCGCAATTGCCGCTGTGCCCGTTGCCAGCCACGCTACAGGAATAAGCCCTTGCTTGTCATACATGACCCCCATCGCATATGGCCCGATAACCCGTCCAACCGCACCGATCCCACCCGATATCCCGATGTAAAAAGGAGCAGCTCTGCCCGCATGCTCCGAGATAAATGCAGGCGTTGCAGGGGAGATCAACATCTCCCCAAACGTGGCAAGTACCATGGCGAGCACCATGCCCGGATAGCTGTACATGGTAATCATGACAATGTAGGCCATGCCATAGAATACCGCACTCGCGGTCATCTGGGCCGTAGAGGTACGGGCCATGGTCCGTTTCACCCAACTGGTGAAAGGTTATCCTACAAAGATCAGTACCCCGTTCAGGGTCCAGAGCAGACCGTACATTCTTTTCTCCATTCCCTCAGAAATGATATACGGAGATACGCCGGTATTCCATATGGAATTGCCGAATAACAGGAACAACACGCCCAAGCTCATAAACAGATATAATCGGGTATTGCCCAGCAATGCCCAGACGCCCGGCCCATCGGGAACAGTTTTGCGTTTCGTCAGATGTACTTCCCCCTGATCCGGTTCAACCCGCGACAGATAATACCAGAAGAACATCGCAAATCCGGCTGAAGTCACTCCGTTCAGTACAAAGCTGAGGTGATAGGAAAAGTCAGCCAGAAAACCACTCAGCGCCGTACCAATCGCCACCCCGATATTGTTCGCTACATAGATAATATTGAATAGTTCACCGCGTCTCTCCGCAAACCGGAAGCCGATAAAGGCTTGAATCGCTGGCAGCGACAATGAACTGAACAAGCCAATCCAGCCCATGGCACATATAAATACGACCCAGTACGCGCTAATCCAGGGCAGCGCAAACAGACCTAATGCATTAAGCGCCAGTGAGCCAATGATCAGCTTCTTCACGCCCACCCGGTGATACAAGGACCCTCCAAGCAATTGTCCAAAGATGCCACCCAGGGACTGAATGAGGATTACAAAACCCGCGTTGGCCATCGTCCGTCCTAGCTCATCAAACACATACATGGTGGTCAGCGGCCACATCAAGGCACTACCGGTTGCGTTAACCAGACTTGCCAGCAAAAAAACTCTCACTTCTTTTGGATAGTTATCCAGCCATCTCATCATCTCTAGTTCATTCTCCTTAATACGCTACAAAACGTGTTCCCATACCAAAAAAACCTTTGCCCTGACGGCATAACCAGCCAGAGCGAAGGCCTTTGGAAGTGTTACATGTATTGCTCTTTAGATCCTGCTCAAGTTCTATCCTTTGTTCATCTTACCTCAAAAACATCCCGCTGCAAGCACACTCATTGACGCTTCACTTCGACAGTGGCCGAGAAGAATGTAGCCCCGTTGCCCATGTCCGACAACCGATTGGACGTGAGTGAATTGGCTCTCTGCTTCTTGCCTTCCCCATCCCACCATAAGCCTTGGCTGATGACGGTTCCCGGCAGCATGGCTTCACTCACCTTGGCGGTAAGTTCGATACGCCCACGATCATTCCATACGACTACTGCATCGCCATCCTGCACGTTTCTGCGAGCAGCATCCTCGGGGTGCATTTGCAATAAAGGCATCTTTTCCAAACGCTGGTGTTTGGCTGAGTTACCGAAGGTCGAGTTCAGGAAATTATGGTTTGGCGGTGACAGGAACATCAACGGATACGTATCGGCAGGTCCAGCCGGATTCTCCCCATCATATCCTTCAATCAGAGCGCTATAGGTAGGGAGCGGTGGAAGCCCTCGCTGTTCCATTGTCTCCGAATACAATTCAATTTTGCCTGAAGGCGTGGGCAGCTGATCCAGAAATGCAGCATGTGACGACATATCCAGCTTCACGAAACGGTGTTCCTTCAGTCCTTCTAACGTAACTCCATTCATGTAAGGATTGCCTGTACCCTGGAGTGCGTCCTTAATCATCTGTTCAGGCGTTTCTCCGAAGATTGCAGGATCATACCCCATGGCCTGCCCAAGCAGGGAAAACAACTCTACATTACTCTTGCTCTCTCCAATCGGTACAATCACTGGCTCTTGCAGATGAACGTACTGATGCCAATAGGAGGCATACAGGTCCGTCGCTTCAAATGAAGACGTAGCGGGCAATACGATATCTGCATATTTTGCCGTATCCGTCATGAACAGATCATGCACAACCGTGAACAGATCTTCCCTTGCAAAACCTCGCTCCACTCGTTCCGTATCCGGTGCCACCACCAGTGGGTTGCTGCAGTAGACCATCATGGCCCGGATCGGCTGCTCCGCTTCCAGCAGCGCTTCACCAATCCGGTTCATGTTCACCACCCGCGGCTCCGAATTCTGCCGCAGTTCCGGACGTTCCAGCGAATCGCTATTCGTGCTCACGTAACTGTTGGTACGCACGGCACCGCCGCCTTGTTTCAGCCATTGCCCTGTAATGGCAGGCAGACAAGCTACGCTACGCACGTTCATACCCCCATTATCATGGTGCTGGAGGCCATTGCCGATGTGAATATGGGCTGCCTGTGCGTTGCCATACCGTTCAGCCAACTCCACAATGGTCTCCTCGGGCACACCAGTAATGCGTGCAACGCGTTCAGGGGTGTAACTGCGGACATGATCACGTAGTGCCTCATGTCCTACCGTATACTTTTGCATAAACGCTTCATCCGTCAGTCCCCGTTCAAACAGCACATGCATCAATCCGAGCGCCAGTGCACTGTCTGTGCCTGGGTACAGAGGAATAAACCAGTCGCCCCATTGAGCAGTACGATTGCGATGAACGTCGATTACGACGATCTGGGCGCCTTTCTTGCGTGCTTTCTCCGCCAAAACGACCTGATGCATATTTGTACTGACGATATTGCCGCCCCACACCAGGATGAGATCCGCATGCTCCGTATCTTCCGGCACCGTTCCATGGTTGGCTCCCATCGTATATTTCCAGCCCGTATTTCCGGCGGCATTACAGATCGTCTGCTCCAGCACACTTGCACCTAGTGCATTGAAGAAACGTCGATCCATGCCGTCTACGCCGAGAATGCCCATGTTACCGTAGAAGCTGTAGGGCAGGATGCTCTCAGGCCCGTAGGTTTCGGACAATGCAGTGAACTTGGTCGTAATCTCCTTAATTGCTTCATCCCAACTGATTCGTTCGAACTTGCCTTCACCCTTGGCTCCAACACGTCTCATCGGATATTGCAGACGCTCGGGGTGATACACCCGCTCCGTCATATTTCTAACTTTATTACAAATGGCACCCTTGGTTATCGGATGGTCCGGATTGCCCGCCACCTTCACAATTTTGCCGTTCTCTTTATGTAATAACAGACCACAAGTGTCTGGACAATCGAGCGGGCATACCGCTGCAAATACCCCATTCTCCTGATCGATCATCGTATGGCTCCCCCTCTGTAAAAGCTATCCCTATATCATATCTTCTCCGAGGTTATCACGTAAAGAGAACAGTATCTTTTTGCTTCATATTCACCGCTATAGCGGCTTCGAAATATTTTTAAAAAAATGTTATGCCAATTGATTCAACTTCAGAATACAGGGGTAAATTAAAAATAAGGCATTAGGCTAGTGTTTCCCCACTTCCTCCTCATGCCATATCATGGACCACTCCCGAAATTCGCCATGAACAGGTTTCGTTCCCCCGAACCTTTTCATGGCGAATTTATTTTGCGTTAACATCCAACAAAGACATTACACAAAAAAAACGATTCCGACCTGCTCCATCACAGCATATTCGCCATGAAACGGAGCAAGATCAGAATCGTCTTCACTTCTATGTGTATATGAAGCATAAGTGTCGGGTCATGCATTGTAATGTTATTACGCTACGCCTGCTTGCTCAACATCACTCTAGCCTCCGTCTCCACAGCTTCGATCGACGTTGCTACCTCCAGTTTCACTTTTGGCTCAGCTTGACGCAGGTACACCACCCAATAGGCTGCAGCTACAAACAGAGCACCTCCAGTCAGATTCCCAAGCCATACCGGAATGAAATTCATTACATATTGGCCCCACGAATAATGTCCTTCGAAGATTGCCGCCGGGATGAGGAACATATTAGCCACAACGTGCTGGAATCCAATAGCTACAAACGCCATCGTTGGAAACCAAATGCCCAGTACCTTGCCACTCATCGTATCCGATGCATAAGATAGCCACACGGCCAACGCGACCAGCCAGTTACAGCCGATACCGGAGATGAAAGCTTGCAGGAATCCGTCATGCAACTTGTGACCCGCCATATCCACTACTTTTGCCAGATATACACCCTCTCCGGTCAGACCAAGCACATGTCCAAACACGTACGCGACAAACAAAGCTCCAATAAAGTTACCAATCGTCACTAATGTTAGATTTTTCAACATGCTACCTACGGATAACTTTCGAGCAATCGTAGCGAGCGGAACAGCCATCATATTCCCTGTCAGCAATTCACCGCCACCTATGAGTACTAGCATCAATCCGACCGGGAACACTGCTGCTCCAATCAGATTAACCAAGCTTCCCCATTCAGCCGGTGCAGAAGCAATCACACGAATATCCAGCAGAAATCCCAGCGCAATAAAAGCCCCTGCCAGAAAACTGAGCACGAGTACAGAAGATACCGGATTTTGAGCCTTCTTCATGCCTGTTTGCGCCGTATATTGTGCAACCTCAAGAGGTGTTTTTGCTGCCATATCTTTCATCCTCTCCTTCATTGTTCTTCGTGGAATAAAACCGCCTGAATTTCTTTGTTGATACGTTGAATGCCATATCTCAATTGTATATGGGTATAGCGCGAAACTTTGTGCAAATTATCACAATGCGGTTTAAAAAAGATGCTTTTAAGATCGGCTTTGCATAGTTATGACAGCAAGAGACAGTTAGGCCTTATATAGCTAAAAAATCACAAAAAAGACTGACGATATACTCGCCAGTCTTCTTTTTGCTTATAATCGTCCGCCTTGTTTCGTATTCCTGGCAGTTATTGTACACCTTATATTTACAGATAAGCATGACTTATCTTTGTTTGGCGTTTATCAAGATCGCTGTTAAAACCATCGATTCTGCTTCCTTACACCATTGCTGGTGCTTTTACTTCTACCGGTGGCAGTGCTTGCAGACCAGCCGTGTTCAGGAAGTTCCACGGTTTGTTGTAATGTGGCTGGAAGAAGAAGTCGATGAAGGCCAGCTCATCTACGGTCATGTTGTTTTGGATGCAGACCGAGATCGTATTAATCGATTGGGTCAGATCAACCTGAGACATCACCTGTGCTCCAACGATCCGACGAGTAGCCTGCTCATATACCACTTTGAGCAACAGTTTCTCCGCCGTTGGCATGAACTCTGGACGATAGCTGTCTTCCAGTACTACCGCCTCCACAATCAGACCTTCGTCAGCAGCAGACATTTCAGTCATTCCTGTACCCGCGATATTTTGCTCATAAATTTTGATACCCGATGTTCCTTGTGTACCCATATACGGTGTCGTAGGACGAACCAGGTTACGGGCTACGAGTGTACCCATCCGCACGGCGTTAGTCGCGAGTGGAATGTAAGATGCTTTACCTGTCGGGTTGTAATGAATGGCGCAGCTGTCACCCGCAGCGAAGACGTCTTTTTGACTGGTTTGCATATATTTATCCACGATGATTGCGCCGTTTGGCAGCATATCCACTTGGCCTTTGAGCAGCTCGGTATTTGGACGGAAACCAATGCACAGAATAACCAGATCGGTTTCGAACTCCCCTTTGGACGTGATTACTTTGGTTACTTTGCCGTTCTCCCCAGTAAACTTCTGTACCGTTTGACCAAGAGCGAGCTTGATACCGCGTCCAGTCAGCGTATCTTCAATCGCATCCGTGAACTCAGGATCCAAATATTTATTCAGAATCCGGTCCACGCTGTCGATCAGGGTAACTTCCTTACCGTTCATCTGGAAAGCTTCCACCAGTTCTACGCCGATATATCCTGCACCTACAACGGTGACCCGTTTGGCATCTTTGGCTTTTTCAATAATTGTGTTGGAATGATTGTAGTTTTTGCATAGCAGAATATTATCCATCTCGATGCCTTCAAGTTTCGGAACGACAGGCCATGAACCTGTTGTCACGATCAGTTTGTCAAACGTATCTTCAAATTCTTCCCCGGTTTGCAGGTTTTTAGCCCGCAAGGTATGACCCTTGGCATCGACCGCTGTCACTTCGTGAAGCATCTTGGTCTCAACACCAAGCTCTGCCAATTGATTAGGCGAAGAATAGAACAAGCCGTCAGGGTCTTTCACAACTCCACCTACGTAGAGCGCAATGCCACAAGATAGGAAGGAGATATTGTCATTGCGCTCATACACGGTGATGGTAGCATCCGGGTACAATTTGGCGGTGTTTACGATGGCTGCGGTTCCTGCGTGTGTACATCCGATAACTGCGATTTTCATTAAAAGTTCCTCCTCGAAATATATAAATGAGTTTGAATATAACGTTATTATGGTTGTGAAATATTTCACTTCTTGTTCGAAACTGTATATGTGATTTATTTCACTTTATACACTCATTATAATGTGATCTTTTTCACATTTCAATAGGTTGAGCAAAAAAAAATTTGTCGAATGAGGTTATTCGCTGTATTTAAGCCTTTCTTCCCTTCATTGTATTGATTTCATTGTCCCCGGATTCGGGTTGGTTTATGCTATGCAATGGCTTCCGCGATCCCTGTCGTTCAATGCCTGCTGTACTCTGCATGGTTCCTGTCACGCTTGACATCACCGCGATGACAGCTGGAATAACTATCCCTTATGCTGCTTCAGTCAATTCTCCACCCGTTAGGATTACAACGGAGGTTCTATCCTCCAATAAGCCACGTATATAAAATAAAATAATCAAAGAAGCCTGTCCTTGCACATGCAAGGACAGGCTTCTCAAACAATCATGGTTTAACCGAGCAATTTCTCGATATCTGCGATCATTGTCTCAGGAGATTCTTTCGGTTCAACACGACCGACCACTTCACCTTCACGGTTAACAAGGAACTTGGTAAAGTTCCATTGGATGTCGCTTGTTTCACCTGCGCCAGGTTGTTGCTCCTTCAGGTATTGGAACAGGGGATGTGTATCCTTACCATTCACATCTACCTTGGCAAACACCGGGAAATTCACACCATAGTTAATCTGGCAAAATGACTCAGCTTCCTCACTTGTACCTGGCTCCTGCCCTCCAAACTGGTTACAAGGGAACCCCAGTACAACGAGACCCTGATCGCGATAACGATCATAGAGTTTTTGCAATTCACCGTATTGCGGGGTCAGTCCACACTTGCTAGCTGTATTGGCAATGACCAATACCTTACCTTGATACAGATCCAGTGAGACTTCTTGATTCGCGGTGGTTACCGCTTGATATGAATATACGGACATGACTGATTCCTCCCATGACAAGTGTTGGATTGGGCTGCTCCGAGCACGTTAGTATAACCAATGAACATACAGCCTGTCTTATTATTATAAACCTGATCCGATGTGATTACCAAATTCCGGGTCTCCCCATATTGTTTTGCTCCCATGAATAAGAATGAGCCGCGTGCATAGCGCACAGCGGCTTCATTCTTTCTATAATGCAGGACCAGCATATGGCCCATTCTGTTAACTTCCTGTCGCTTGAACGCGCTGTTCTGTCCGTCCTCCAGCATGAACCATTGCACTGTTCATGACCATCTGCTCCGGCTGCTTCGGTTGCTGGCGTTCGCCTGCAAGTGCATAGGGCAAGCAGAGTGGTACACCGGAACGCGGATCAATCACGATATCTGCTTCAATGTTGAATACTTCACGAAGCACATCCGAGTTCATGACTTCCACAGGTGAACCATGAGCAATGGCTTTACCTTTTTTGATACCAATCATGTGATGTGCATAACGGGAAGCATGATTCAAGTCATGTACAACCATAACAATGGTACGGTTAGCTGTGGCATTCAGCTGCTCAAGCAGTTGTAGTACTTCAAGCTGGTGAGCCATATCCAGGAACGTTGTAGGCTCGTCCAGGAAGAGGATATCCGTCTCTTGAGCAAGTGCCATGGCAATCCAGGCACGCTGACGCTGTCCACCGGACAGTTGATCAATCGGACGATCGTGGAATTCTGTCATGCCTGTCACTTCAATAGCCCATTCAATCATACGTTTGTCTTCCGCCCGCATGGAGCCAAATCCTTTTTGATAAGGAAAGCGACCATACGATACCAGTTCAGTAACGGTAAGTCCTTCAGGGGCTGTTGGATTCTGTGGCAAAATCGCAAGCTGCTTGGCAACTTCACGCGTGGATTGTTTATGGATGGACTTCCCGTCGAGCAATACATTACCTGCTTTTGGAGCCATAATACGTGCCATCGTTTTCAAGATGGTTGATTTCCCTGATCCATTGGCTCCAACAAGTGCTGTAATTTTTCCTTGGGGAATCTGAATATTCAGATCCTCTACAATTAGTCTTTCCTCATAAGCGATATCCAGCTTGGTCGTCTCCAGACGAAACATGCGATCATCCCTCTCTCATTTATCCCGGTTATGTAATCCGGCTATGACAACGAAAACGAAATTATAATTCTGTGTATTTCCGACGCAAATATCTTCTACACTAAAGATACTGATAATCATTATCATTTGTCAACATGAAAATGCAAATCTTCTGCTTGTTCCAAGCTTTATTCCGATCTTTTTAAGTAGTTTTAAGTTAATCTTTATAAATAAATATGAGAGCTTTTCTCATTCACTACGCGCATTTCATCACTTCCGCTTATCTCTTGAACTCTTGAATCGTTAAATTTGTGTCGGAAATGTGAATATATGATTTTTTCATGCGATTGCTGCATCCGGGGTGTGGATCAAAAAAAAAGATGACCTTGAAATCTAAAGTCCAAGGTCACCTCACATACGCTCGTTTAATAAGGTATGAAGTCCGCATTTTTCAATATTGGATCAAAAGCACTTAATAAATCTATGCAACATGCTCATATAAAATAACTTACAGCTTCGGCTGCGGCATCAATTGGATTACGGTCATGCCGCCTTGAGTACTCTGCACACTGGCAATACTCTCAGCATCAAGATCAGCTGGAAGATCGATCTGCAATCCATACGGATAGAGACGATCTGCATCTCCAATAGACATCTGTGCAGGAGTGGTCGCATCCTCTTCATTGGATACTGATGTGTCAGGCGATGTCGAACCTGTAGTAGCTTGATCTGCATCGTTGCCTTGATCCGTGTCTCCACTCGCAGCATTAGACGATGTATTCGCCCCTGTATCCGTTGTTGTACCGGTAACAGGATCTGAAGTGGAATCACCCGATGTTGATGGGTCTGCCTGTGGATCACCATCCTCCGCCTGCTCTGTGTTCCCCACGGTACCCGCTGACGTCCCATCCGCGCTTCCTTCGGAAGTACTTCCTGAACTACCATCAGAAGGCTCTTGGGTATCCGGCTCTTCATTCCGATTAAAGCTCTCCCACTTGCCTGTGGTATCCAGCTCCTGAGTACTGCCATCTTTCATTGTCAATTGAAGTTTGCCTTGCTCAAACTCAGTGCTTCCCGTATCGTTTCTGAAACGGATCACCAGTTGAGCAGTTGATTGCGTACCCTCCTGTTCACTCGCAGGAATCATATAAGCAATCTGCTCCGCAAGTTGTACCTCGGGTTCAGCCGGTATGGCAGGATCCTGGGTAGATGGAGGAGATGCCGCTGGCGGCTCTACAGAATCTTTCATCCATGCATATGTACCGCCAGCAATACCCAGAACCAGGATCAAGAGGAGTAACCCGAACAGATTCTTCCTTTTACCTGTCAGCATCCGCACCAGTGGAGAGGACAATTCCGTCTTCGCACGGTCATAGACGGGCTTCATTGTCTTGTTCGCTCTCGCATAATACGGTTTGAAAGCCGACTTCGACTTGAAAGCTTCACGGTCATGGGCCTTGAAATACGCCACGAGGGCATCCGCATATCCTTTATGTGCATTGGACCCCCGGACAAACATCCGCTGATTCCCTGACCATTCGAAGAATGGATACAGCCCTTCAGCACGGTCTGCATGGCTGCGGACGAATTCAATCAGGCCAGGGTAGTCCAGTCGGTTGCTACCGCTTCCTCCCCGATAAAAAGCCATCGGCAAAGCTTCATAGGCCGCAATCACCGGATGAGCCTGCAGCTCCCCGGCAAGCCAGCGACGTGTCCAGCGTTGAAGTTCATTGCGTTCTGGGAGGGAAAGTGCCTCCAATGCCTCTTCTTCATTTCCCTCGCCACTAAGCCACACTCTCGCAGCCAGCATCATGTTGGTTCGAGCAGATACATCAGCGCCCTGACGTGCTGCCCAATCCCGTACCTCATTGCCATGCTGCAATATATCGATGCTAAGTAGCTGCTCACGGTTAACCCGTTCCAGATCCAGATCCTGAATCATAAACAGGTTAATGACATAAGCAAGCTTGTCTGCAAGACGGGTTAACTCCTCCTGATATGCCGGATCTTGACCAACAGCCGGAGATCCCCCTTTTCGATTAGGGCGGGCTGTAGATTCAGACTGACCAATTCGTGCCGTAATACCTGTATCATAAATGCCTTCAGCTGGTACCCGATCCAGTATGCTAACGCGCTGGAGTGCTTCATTCGCAGATTGCACCGGACTCGGTGCAGAACGTAACCGTTCACGCAGCTCACCGGCTGTCCGCTCCAGCAAGAAACTGGAGTGGATTGCAGATGGATGGGACGTAACCCATCTTCGGATCACTTCCACGACGTTTGCTGCCGATTCGGTGCGTTTCAGTTGATTGTCCAGATAAGGCTCGAACAATAGCTTGGTGAGTGATTCATTGGCCAGCACTTTATCAAAGAAAGCCCGATTCAGCTGCGTATCCCGATCCAAGACAGCATACAATTCCTGCACAGCACGCATACGCTTCTGGGCGCGGGCATTATTCACACCATAGATGAAATAGTCCACAATCCGGGATTGCACCACGGGTGCGGCAACACTGAAATATTCTCCAATGTGAGCAGCAACCGCTTCTTCGGGTACGTTCTCACGCTTCACGCTGTCCAGTTCACGGCTGAGCAAGGTCAGGAACAGCTCGTTCAGACGCGAACGCTGCCGTGCTCCTCCTTCCGGCTTCAGATAGGTCAATAAACCACTCAGGACATGGCTTTTGTTATCCAAGTACAGATCTTCCATGCCTTGTTCAAGTCCATAGAACACCGAGAGTTCGCCATAGGCTTCGATGGAAAGCTCCCGTCCAGGCTCCATGCCAGACAACATCTCGTCGGCAAATGTATAGAACGCATCCGCAGCGCCCGGTTCCTGCAATAAGGCCCAGGCGAAGTCCGCATAAGGTAACTTCGCCACAGATGCATCCGCATGCGTCACTCTGCCGGATACCATATCAAAGGTGAAGTCCTTCTCCGTATTCCGGTCTTTCGGACGTAACGTCCCCCGCTCGACAAACTGGATATGGATGCCCTTCTTGGCCTGCGGCTCCTTGGCAAACGTCATGAATCCCAGCTGCCGCCGGAATGCGTATGGTAACGCCGTGTACAGCAAACGTAGCAAGCCTTTGGCCCCTGCGGTCACTTCTTCTGCGGGAAGGTCCAGCGCAATGTATACTTTTCTGCGTGTCGCTACGGACTGCATTACCGCGTAAAGCAGGCGCTTGAACAGCACTTCGTTCATCTTCAAGGCGCTCAGTATCTGGCTTGGCGATGAATCTGCACTCAGACTAGCGCCAGGTTGAGTCCATCCTTCTTGTCTAGCAGCTGCATCTCTTGCCGCACCCTGTCCGCTTCCAGGTGATATAGGCAATTCAGCAAGCGTAGGCAGTACTGTACCTTGTTCGATGTCATAGGACGTGGCGAACACGGCATCCAGCCAGCCGCCTTGCTTCATCTGTTCTTCCGAGCGCTCGGGAGACAAGACGTAATTATGAGCAAAAAAGGCACTGCGCAGCCCCGTGAAATCCGCAGACTGGTACACATTTTGCCCAAGAATGGTCTCTCCGCTCTCCAGATGAAGCAGATGAATGGAAGCCGGGAACTTCGTCTCGTCCTTCTCGCTACGGCCTGTTAGCTCCGCTGGAGCGTCATAGACACAGTAGGGGTGAAGCACTTTTTTGATAAAAGAAGGGTCCAGTCCCGGCGATGCCGCAACCGTATCAAACCCCTCTGTTGTGCGAAACACCCCGCGCCGCTCTCGGGTATACAATTGTTGTTCAATGGGCGGGGTTACGGAAGAACGCATCATCCCACTCTCCCCTCAATGTACTTCAGCTTGTAAAGCAGCCACAGGAAGGGTTCATCCACGCGGATCGGGCTAACCACACCCTGCAATTTCATATCTACCGGATTGCTGCCCAGCGCAGATACTGCGAAATAGGCTGTATCCTTGAAGTACACATCCATCGTGCCCTTGAACGGACGATCCACCTTCTCGATAAAACGGCGGATCTCCCCGTCGATATTCTCGAACTCGGTTAAGTCGAACCAATCGCGGTGAACCATGTTGCGGAAGACGTTACTGTTGGATTTGATATAATCCCCCTCTTCATCCTTGAGGGAATGCAGCATGTCGCTTTTGGTAAGCACAACAGCAGTTGGAATATTCGTTTTGGCTTTGTCCTGATACGCGATAAAATCTCCAAACATCGTCAGCACCACGTCGCGCGGCTCATCGTATCGTGGTGTCCACTCTCCCGGCTCATTGCCGAGGTTAATGCGGATTTTGTCCCGAATCGAACGAATCTGAAGCGGGTCCACCATGAACAGGATACCTGCCGAGTTCTTGATGTGCTGCCCGTGAAGTCCGAGATAATCCTGCTCCACCATACCCTCACCTGCGACGTCAAAAAACACCAGCGTCAGCGGTGCTTTATCTTCGTCCTTGAATACAAATTGGAAGATAAATGGCTCCTGCAGCTTCTCCTTCTGTGTGGAATCCAGCAGATCGCCCCGTTCGAACAACGGTTCTTCATAATCCGCACGAAATCGGCGGCTGATCTCCGCATTCAGTGGCATGCAAGCCGCGTCAAAATGATCGGCCGTATAATGCTGCAACGTATGGATCAATGAAGTCATGTAGACGGATTTCCCCACCTGGGATGCACCGATAATGGAAATGATATTGCTCGGTGCTTTACCCGCCGTAACAGGCAGCTCGTTATGACACTGCGGACACAGTCTGCGACGTGTAACGACACCGTACCGATCGTTCAGCCCCATCACGATGTTATCGGAATAAATCCGGTGTTCCTCCGGTACATCATGCGGAGCCAATACGGCCTCCATATCAAATACCGTGTCTAGTCCAAATCGCTCACGATACCGATTCAACTTCGCATCTTCCCCGAGTGCGTAGTCCTCATCATCATCGCGGTGATGGGCGGCGCGGAACACCACCTCTTCCGGTGAAAACTTACTAAAACAATAAGGACAGACAATATCGTAAAACAGCGGGCGTTCCTCCGGCTGTTGTCTCTTCAAAAACCGACTAAAAAAGCTCATAGCCACTCCCCTCCCTGATCAGTCAGACTAAGATGATTTACACTCCCACTACGATGACAGATTAACCTTCCAATCGCTGTTATCCCCAGATTTTTTTTGATTCCCTTTTCTAAAGGGAAAAATCCGGTGATAAAGGCGAACGCTTCGCTTTTTCAGGTTATTTCTGTCCTCTCCGTTTCTGTGTAAAAAATTAGCCTAACGATCTAGTTTGATATTAATCTATAGGCGGCTCCATATTTCGGTCCGTCCGTGAAGAATAACCGCACATAATCATCCTTGGCGACTTCCACGGGCGGCATCTCATTTCTTCCGGGAGCAAAATCACTCACAAAAGGATACACCGTACCATCTTCCTTATTCAACGGAACCCCGCCCTGTTTGCGAACATAACAGAGGGCTTCCTTCGGAACGGGCACTTCCGCTGTGACGGTGATCAATACACTTTTTCGTTTCTGAAAAAAACCGCTCTTGTAGCGAATGGAAAAGCGGATATCCGCCTTCCCAGCGCTTGCAATCACCATATTGTCCTCATCTCGTTGACGGATCAGCACAGGCCCATCTTCCTGCATCTGACACACATACACCGTGTACTTGATGGCACCAAAACCTGTGATCCGATCCGTATAACCATTGCTCGCCTTATATTCCTCTCTCGTGTACAGCTTCAGCTTGCCCTGTGCAGGCTCTTCCCCGATACGATCATCGCTCATCATATCCAGCTCCAGCCGTTCCACATATACAGCTTCTACCCGTTCCGGCCAGAGCCAGCGAAGTGTACAACGTCCTTCGTCCACCGCAAGTGTCAGTTTTCGAATCAAGGGTGTCGAAGGGTCAGCATCCGTAAATCGCATTTCCATTGACCTCCCGACGTTAGAATCCTTTGCTGCGTGTATCTCTAGGTCTCTGACCGAATCCTTCAGCTGAAGAAGTTCCGCCGCCAGCTTCACGACGACCTCGGCTCTTCCGTGGCGTGTTCTCCTTGATTGGAACAATCCAGGAGAACAGGGTCAATACGCCTGACAAGATAAGCATTGCACCAAGTCGTACGAAGGTATCCCCCACGTTCGAACCGTCGAGGCCCCATTCCAGCAAAAGCCCTGCCAGAAGACCCGACACCGCTCCACCAATACCAAAGCTGAGCGCGAGATGACGATTATCGAATACGAGTCCGAGTGATACACCCAGTGCTACTCCAATCAGCAATACGGCTGCCACACGGAAAATCGCCAGATAAACGCTATGTTCCATCATGCCTGTACGTTCCGTCACCAGCGTCCGCTCATCAATCGTATCGTAGATCTGCTGGAATGCCAGATTCAGACCACCTGAGTCCGGTACATCATAGTACATGCCACCCGTTTGCTGGGCAATATTACGCAGCAGATCCGTACCCGATGGGTCCACCAGGCTTAGGCCCACCGTATTGATGGAAATCTGTTCCTTGGTATATTGGGACAAGATATCGGCCGTATCCGCTTCACTGAAGCCATCGGATAACAAGATGACGACCGTACCACGTTTCGGGTCCTGTTTGCCCTGAATCTGTTCCATGCCTTCCCGCAGCACGGCATCAAAATTGGTGCCGCCCGAAGTCGTGACAATGCCATCTATTTTGCTATAAACCTCATTTTTGGCCGCTTCACTATCTAGCGCAATAAAGGGCTGCAACAACTGCGGCTGGTCATCAAACGTAATGACAGCTACCTGTTTGTCACTCTCCATTTGGCTGATCAGTGTCTTGGCTGCTTCAAAGCGTCCGTTATCCGGATCTGTATCATTCATGCTGCCCGAGTTGTCGATCATCAGTACGATGTCCTTCACTTGCTTCACACCGCCCGGATTGATCTGATACAACAATTGCAGAGCGAGTCCAACAACAAACAACAGAGCCAGCGTTGCCGGAACAAGCAATTTCCACGACAGTCCCAGATATCGGAGCTTCCATGAAGCGCCATTCAGCTTGGGTGAGATCATCTCGGCAATCAAACAGAACAATCCTACGCTAAGCGCCAGTACGCCAAAGTATAATCCCATTAGCAACAGACGTGGCATCTGCCCAAGCCATTGACGCAGCATGATTTCTCCTGCCGCAAAGCCCACTGCCCCGCCAATCAGGCTGAACAGGACCAGGAGAAGATTGATTTTTCGCTGCATGTCTACATGCATCCTTTCCATACCAGCTGTAAGCAGGCTGAGTTAATACAAGATTGTAGCAGGTTGAACCCATTTTAGTGAGTTATGAAATTGATTCTGATAATTATTCGGTGTACTGGATGGAGAACAGATCTGCGTCCAATCACGGAGTTGCAGACAAACATCATGTTTGCCCGGCGCAACTTCGCATCAGCAGCCCCTTTGCACCTCCCTTCCATCCATATTACCGCGAAACTTCTTAACGGATGGGTGACAACTTCTCCACTAGACCTGCGGGGTGAAGTTCATAACCATTCTCCGTGTACGAGTCATAATATACCTTGCCGTTCCGATACACCATGAGATCCTCCAGATGGAAACCGCCCATCAGATTCAGCTTCTCTACACCACTGCTGCGTTCTTCGTACACAACACCCAGCTTATAGATGCGTGAAGTCTCTTCGGCATGCGCCGCGTAGTCCATGAATGCACTATGATGGTCACCAAAGAAATACTTCTCTTCATACCGATGTTCCTGCGTATAATCGAATACCCGTACCCGAACGACCGCCTGATCCTCCAGCGTGTGGTACAACCTGCGGAACAGATCATCCCGGGTCAATACATCTTTGTCCCCGTAGGCAATCGTTACATTGGCCCGCTGCAACAGCTCTTCTTCAAATGGCAATCGCAACGGCTCGGCCGTAAGCAGCAACGAGTGACATACCTCCATCAGACGTTTCAGCAGACGTTCATCGCCTTCTGTGGCAAGCCGGTTCATGTCTCCCATGTAACGGTCCTCAAACCATACATCCCGTCCGCGCTTGGTTTCCAGGTCGATGATTAGCTCTTCCGTCACTTTGCCGTAGTACTCCATCACGTTCTGACCGATGTATTCATCCGCAGCAGCGATACTTTGGGTAGCTGTCTCTCGCAGTGTGCGTTCCAGCGCTTCAAGTGCTGCTGTCACGTGGCGACTGAATTGGTGAAGCTCTTCCAACTCCGTATCGTAGATGCGCAGCAGATGTAATTCATTTTCCAGTCGCAGCAATTCTACCTTCGGTACATACACTCGCTCCAGCATGCAGTCAATCAGATTGCGTACATTCTGTTTATCACGGAACAACGCTCGTTTGAACGACTGATCTTCCACCCTCTCTTGCTGACGTTGCTCCAGCAGAGCACGTGCCGATTCAAGCTGCATCGATTTATCCCGAATCAGTCCGAGCAGCGCTTCACGTACACTGCCAGGCTCACTGTCACTCCAGGCTGCCCACTGGAAGTAACCAACCTCTGGATACTCCGCGCGGGATTGTTCGGCCTGACGGCGCAGAGAGCCGCCAGAACTGCGCTCGCGCACACGCTCTTCGACAAGACGGACGACGTTATCACGGAAGTACGCTTCAGCTCCTTGTCCGAACAACGCTCTCTCCGCTTCACGAAGCGAGAGCGGCTTCAGATCGGAGAAACTGACGTTATGCGTCATGATGCCACTCATGCCACTAACCAGATCTTCACTCGGCAGCAGGCCTTCGACTTTGCGTTCCACCGAGGCCGCGTCCAGTCCGAAGAAAGCGAGCTTGTCCTTGATGCTCCAATCCGGCTCCTGCCGCATGCGTGCAAGAAGATACCGGTACATGTGATATAACACCGCCAGTGCTATCGGCTTGTTTGGCCGCCTGATCTCGGCAAAACCCGCACTTGCATAACCATGCTGATCAGAGGTGGTCCGAATATTGTTTTTGAAGGATGTATTGTTGTAGGTGTTCGTTCCCGTGCTTGAAACGGTACCCGAGTGAGTTGCATCCTGCTTCCTGTTCTTCAACAGGCAGATCCGGCAGATGATCTCGGCATTTTCAATCCAGCCACCGGGAACGCCGGTTCCACGCTCATTTTTGTCGGACAACAGATATACCAGATCAAACAACGGTGAAGCGTGATGTGTAACCGGAATGGAGATCCCATCCTCCGTCACCAGCAGATTACCGCTGAACGTGTAGTCCAGCGACTGCATATAATCCAGCTCCCTTAGAAAAGCAAGGCCTGCTGCGCTGGCATAACCGAAGGAATCCACCTGTTCCATCTCGCTGACCAATACATGCAGATCCGTCTGCACCGACTTGAAGGCTTGAGACAAAATGGTCTCCGTCAGCTTGGTGAGCTCTGGCAACAATACATTCAACGGATCATCCGCTCTGGTTACCACCGTAACGTAAATCCGATCAAATGACGAGTACAGCCGACCATATTCGGCAATGCGGTTACTGACCCGACGAAGCGTACGATTCAGGTCAAAGAGCGCCTGATCCGATTCGTGGAAACTGCGGTGTACATCTTTACGCCTTGTTTTGGACGGTCGCTCCGTCTGCCCAGCAGACAGAGGCAAGCGATGACGAGTTACCTGACCATCATCGGACGAGCCACCATTCCTCGTTTCACCTGGACCCGCTTCCTGATCATCAGTCCCAATCTGGATGTAGACCACACCGTCTCCGTTATCCCATTTCAGCCGATTGATCTCCTGCACGGCAGACACGGCAGGTGCAACCAGATCACCCACAAACAGGAACAGCGCCGGGTAATGGATACTGCTGCGTCCATCACCCAGGCTGCCTTGACGCTCCTGCTCTATTGCATACTGTGTTGCATACTTCTCCAGATCACGCTTCAGGGTATTGTTCGAATTGAACTCCATCCCGGCCGCCACCCTTACTTCAGCCTTCTGCGAATGTCGTTCAGCTTGGACGACATCGTTCTGTAGAACTGATAGATGTCTTCTCCGTTAGCCAATTCTACCCGCTCATATTCGAGGCGATCACGTGATTCCATGAACAGCGCAGCCAGATCATCCAGCTTCGTCAGCAATGGAGTGATATCTTCTGAAGCCGTCAGATCATTATCGCGGCGGGAGGCTTTGCGCAGCAATGTACTGCGATCCTTCTCCGCCAGACCGCGGAAGTTGCCAAACACTTCATATTCGGCAAAATTGCGGCTCTTCATCAAGTTCGCGAATGGCTCCCATGCGTCTTCTTCCGGGTCACGGTCATAGACGTAGAGCGCACCTTTTTTGACGATGGTGTCGGTATATAACGCTTCGATGAAGCGGTCGTACCACTGCTCTTCGTCTTGGTACTGGGCAAGAATGCCTTCGAGTTCTGCGACCTTGGCCGAGATGGCATTCATCTTCGCCAGTTCCTCACGTACACGTGCGATCAGCTGCGGAGAGCGTACCAGGTTTTCTTTGGCCATATCTTCATTAATACTGCCGAAAATATCCTTAACCCCTACACGCGGCAACCCTTCGGATTGCAGACGTTTCAGTTCAATCACGGCCCGCTTCACTTCGCCGAGGTTCGGCGTGGTGGACGTCAGACGCATGTCGTAGGCTCCCAGTTTGACGGACAAGTCAAATGCTTCTGTTGTCACAATCGCATACCGGTTGCTTGTATTCTCATCAATGGATTTGGCTATCACGATGTTGTATCCGAGCGCCTGCTCGAACTCGTTACGCACACGAGCATTATACTGCTTCACACGGGCGTTCTCGTACACATCTCCCCATGATTTCTCTGGAATCGGAGACGGCAGATAGGTCCAGTTGTTTTTCTCCGTTTGCACCAAGTGTCGACCAATGCCTTCTTTGTCCAGAATGGTACGTTCATAGCTTTCCTCATATACTTTGAGCGGAGTATACACAAAGAGCGGTACCCCGTTGCGGGTATTCAGCCAGAAGATCCGGTTACGCACTTCACTTTCCTTGACGGTAAAATGGGACTTGCCCACCGCATTGTTCTGATAATTACGTATCCCTTTCAGAATGCCCGGCGCCTGTGCCGGTACCGATACAAATCCCCATGAAGGGAAATGCAGACTGCCCGTACTGTTGCTCAGATTGAACACCGGAACGGCCTCATCATCCAGCTTGCCAGCAATGAAACGTTCCACGAATTTCTCGACCGACTCATCCTGACCGTATTTGATCACCAGGAAATCTTCCATGGAACGGGTAATCAGATCACCGAATTTCTCACTCAGGAAGTCGGAGATGGAGCTGACGATATCAATCTCGTTCTCTTTCACCCACTGGCTGGAGTTTTCCAGCAATTCACGGGAGAAGTCGCGGATCAGATCATCTGTATCACGCTTATCCAACAGCCCATCCACCACGCTGACGATATCCGGTACACTTACGACGTTCCAATAGTATGTCTTGTTGCCTTTGTGATCGGATTGTTCCTCGCCGCGTGTCAGCAGGTCGCCGTTCTTCGCGAATATCGAGCTAAGGGCGTTCAGCGTCTCGGTAAATACGTTATAAATGCGGCTGTTTTCCTGATTCAGCAACTCATACAGATCTTCATAGAACTCGATCATCTGATCGTTGCGTTCCACGTCGGCGTGAAGCCAGTACTCATGAATTTTTGCTTCAATATAAGCATTCTTTTTCTTCTCTTTGGAGACAAAAGCACTCTTAGCATCGCCCAGTTTCTCTTCGGACTGCTCCTGAGCCGCTTCAATATCACGCGGAATACGGAAGGCATTCTCACGCAGGGTTTCGATGTATGACTGAATCATCTTCAGTACACAGAATCCTTTTTCTGTATATATTAGACGGGAGACATAGAACGGACCTTGTTCGGGATGTAAAAACATACGCCGGATCTGTTCGGTGAACTGACCTGCAATCTCACCTGGCAGTTGTTTCTTCGCCTTGATATATTCTTCACGGGCACGTGCCAGGAAGTTCTGTTCCAGTTCGGTGTCCATATTCACAACCTGGGATTTCACCACGTTGCCATAGGATAGGCGCTCGCTGTTCTGATAACCAGGCAGCGGCTCTGGCACGCGCGCTTCAAAGGACTTGACCACACCTTCGAGATCAATACCCAGCTTGCGGGCAAACTTCTCGGTATCCTCCTGGTTCGGTGCTTTGGAGAACATGGTGTTCATTTTGTCGAACATGCGATACGCCAGATACGTGGTCATCTCTTCGATCGGCAGTACAGCCGAAGAGGCACCAATGATGTTGTAATCATAGTTGGCCGGGTACACCTTGTTCATCTGTGCAATATTGGTTCGAATGTTGCTGATATAGTCATGGATCGCGAACTCCTCACCTGACTGCTTCTCCTCACTTGCCATGAAGTTGGTAATGTTCTCGGCCGTGACGTTCATGCAGTAATCGTAGGCGTTCTCCAGCAACTTGCCTTCGGTATTCGTCGCAGAGATCAGATGACACAGGTTAAATGGCGGCAATGGTGAGTTGACGGTTAAAATATTGCCGTACTTCTGCGTAAACCGCTCGCCGCGGCTATCCACGTTCATCCAGTAATCCAGCTCTTTGAGTGCCGCATAACCGTTCTTGCGAATGTATTCGCGCGTGTGTTCGCTCAAGCTTTTGTTGGACAAGTTCACGTCTGGCGTGAACAGGTAGCCCAGCGTATTCACGCGGTCAATCCCGGCAGAGCCGTGATCCCGTTCGATAATGCCGCGCACGATATAGGAAATATCGAGGAAGCAACCGCTGCCTGTACCGCCAGACAGACCTGTCAGCAGGAACACCATCAGTTTTTTGTTGGTGCCTACAGATAAGGTTTTAATCTTTTTGTCGATGGCCTGCACGACCTGATTAATTTTGGTGAACAGGAGCAGACGTCCAGCCTGACGCACACCTGCGGCGCCGTTCATGCCGTCCGTGATGCTCAGTTCCGGAGACAGCCAGTCCGTAATATACGGCTCCAGCACGCTGCGATTCTGAAGAAGTCCGCCAATCTCGGCATTGGACAGCAATACGAATTCATTGATCGGATCGAGTCCGATTCCTTTATACTTTTTAGCGCGATCCTGTTCGTTTGTTTCAAAAGCCAGAAACTCCACATTGTCCGGCTTGTCCATTTTTTTCTTGGACACCGGGTCCTGTGGCAGCTTGAAACGACGGTTGATCTGATATTTCAGTCGCAGCAGTGCATCAATTCCCGTTCCTCCCAGACCAATAATCAGAATGGGGTTATCAATGGTATCGACTCTGATCTTCTCACTGACAATACCTCCGCCAAGTGATACATCCAGTTGCTGAATATGTTCTCTAACAATCGGTTTCATTCCATGTCCTCCTTTGATTAACAAAGTTGGAACTACAACTTCATTACACTTGCCACTCCGATGACAGAATAACCTTCCGATCGCTGTTATCCCCAGATTTTTTCGATTCACTTTTACAAAGTGAAAATCCGGGGATAAAGGCGAACGCTTCCGCTTCTTCACGTTATTTCTGTCCTCTGCGTTCTCGTGTAAACAGTTGGTCCCAAATTTTATTGGCATTCCTTTTAAACCAAACAATCAATTTAAATCAAATAATCCTTCACACCAGATACTCAATTAAAATGGTCTTGTCCGCCTGTTGCAGCGGGATGCTCAGTCGGTCACCGTTCTTCAGTTCAACGCCTGAGCTTGCATCGACTGCACGACCGGATTTCTCCAGGGTACCGCCTGCGGTGTTACGAATTATAATTCGATCCCCATTGCTGGGCGTAAATACATATTTTTCGGTTTCCTTCAGCTCAGGGTCTAGCTGCAATAACTGATGCAGATGGAATCGGCCCCGGAAGGATACCAGCTTTTTATATTGTGGATATGACTTGTCGCCCGTGTTCTCATCACGAATCTCAACGATCATCTGACCGACAAAGCCCCGGTTTTTGCGTTTCAGCCAACCCATCAGGAACCAGACACCAACACCGACCACAATCAGGGCTACAACACCCAGAATGACAGGTAACCATGGGAACTGCTTGTCCTGTTCACCGCCTGGCGTGGTCGGTTGAGCACCACTTCCGGTTGCTCCGCCTGCGTTAATCGTGATTGGCGCACTTTCACGGTAGAAGCTGTCTTCTTCCGCACGGATGACCAATTCATAGTTATGATTGTCCGGTACTTCAAACGTTCCGGCAAAACCAGAACCTGTATTGTCCAAGGGTTGTTCTTCACTCTTGCCTGTATCCAAATCTTTCACGACCAGCGTGGCCTTCATATCTGCATACAGATCATTATCCTGAAGTGGCTGACCGCCATTCTCCAGTTTGGCAGCAAGATCAACCTTGTCCCCTTTGGTATAGGACTTGGTCTTAATCGGGTCCACAACGAGCTGAAGATCATAGTTGAACAGCAGGTTGATATCGATGCTGTCTTTCGGAGCCCCTTTTACCCGAAGTTTCCAGTCTCCCTCTTGGGGTTTCAACAGCTTCACGAGCGAATAACTCTTCGATGTCGAGAGCTTGGCTGCATCCGAGTTCAGGTCCACGGCTTGTCCGGAAGGGTCCGTCAATTGCACTTCCACCGGCTTCGAGGACATGATCGAGATGTTTGCTTCCAGCACACTGTCATTTGGCACGTTCACGGTAACTTCCTGATAACTGCCGTTTCCCGTTACAGAGGGCAGCTTCACCACATTGAGTTTGGCATGATCGGCGAAGATCTCACTCAGAATCTGTGGCAGATCATCCGGCGTATCAGTAATGAATGACTTGCCTCCGGTCTGCTTCGCGAGGTCTGCGAGTGCATCCTTGTTCAGCTTGCCATCCGCGTTCAGTCCAATCGTATACACCGGGATACCCTGATCCTGTGCTTCCTTCACGGATTTCGCCAGATCAGCGTCCGATTGAGCCTGTGTACGGCCTTTGGTTTTGTTAAAGTCATTGTTGCCATCAGCCAGCAGCACGATCATTGGCGAGTGAGACGGGTCTGCACCATGATTCAGTATGTTGACGGCTTCGGCGACACCAACTGAGACGTCCGTATATGGCCCCCGGCCGAGCTGATCAATAAAGTCCTTCAGGCTGCTCTTGTCCGCATCGGACTGAATCGTAAGCATAGCCTTTTCCCGCTCCACCTGATCGGTATAAGCGACAATCCCTACCTTGTCCCCTTGAACGGGCAACATATCAATAAACATTTTCATGGCTTCATTACTGATCTTGTCACGGTCACTTGTATTCATTGAATTACTTACATCGGCTACAAGTACCGCATCGATTCCGCTCGTCTGTGCCTGAGCCGCTGCAGCGTGTGGCAGCAACGCCTGAGGTAGCAGTAGCGTTAGAATGGCCAGCAGAACCATCGTTCCGCTCAGCCAGCGTATTTTGCGTGTCCGCAGCATTGGGTGTACTCCTTCACGTTTGAGATTAAAATGGGAATAGTTTATTATAGGCGTCAAGCCTTAAGGAAATCTTAACAGTCTACTAATAAATTCTGAAAAGCACCCCTATCTTGAGTTACAGTTTTGTAATGACTGACAAAAATCGACGATTTCATGCCTTGAACTGGCACAAAAGTACCAACTATGGAAATATGATATAGTTATTGCCAGCAAACTGCAATATAACAGCGCTTGTTCACCAAGCCATAGAAGGGAACGGATTATGGTTACATACGGATGCCTCGCCATATTGTTTCTTTTTGTCATTATAAAGGTAATTGCACTCCAGCTTCATCGGCGGAAACCGGTCTCCCGCGAAGACACAGATCGTACCCTCTACACTATTCTGAATGGTGAGCGTGATTGAGCATGAGTACTAAACTAGTCGTATCCATAAGACCATTTCATCGAACGACCTATGCCTATGAAAAGTTGCAAGTCTGCACACGTTGTGGACAGTATACCTGCCTGTGGGAAGATGAGTGCACAGCCTGTGGCAGGGGTACCCTGATTTCCGTTCAGGCGAAAGCGACTTCCCGTGTGAAACGTCGAATTGCACGCGACCTGTTCATTACCCTATTGTTCGGTACAGCGGCCACCTATTTTGGTGAGACCATAGATCAGACCATGGCGGCAGCCAGCGTTTCCCTGTTGCTTCTGGCATTACTGATCTTCATGCAGAAACGTTCGTTCGAGGTAGAACAGCAGCGCGAGTTGAAGCGCACGTTGCAACAGGATGAGGAACTCATCCGTCAGGGCATCAACCGCAACTGGGCCCTTGTCGCTGAAGCCCGAAAGCAGGATGAAGCACTGGCCTATGAGATGCTTCGCGAGATCGGCTCACTCGTCTACAATGACCGGATTCGACTGCAACAGGTTGCGCTGTTACAATCCTTTGTCCTGCGCAGTGATATGGATTTGCAGCTCAAGCCCTTGCTGCTGCACAGCTTCGAGCGGCTGCTCGCTGAATATATCGGTGAGATTGCACGGCTCAAACCGGATTTGATCCGAGAAGACGCGATTCGTTATATCGCTACCTATGAAGTGAATATTTTACAGCTACACAATGGAATTCAGATTCTTACAGCCGTTGCTGCTGCTGCCGTGCGTAAGAGCAAATATATTGAGTTATTCCCTAGTCTTATTACCCGCTACGCCCGCTTTATGCCCAAAGATCGATTCATGAGACTTTATCACACGATTGAACGCTATCCGAGCAAAGCACGCGGAGGACTGGCGGAGTCGGTGGGCCGGGTGTATAACGAGAAATATCGAGATCAATACGCAGATGTTCAGCTGTAGGGATGATACATTGAGAACGAAAAACGTAGTTTAGTGCAAACTCATTCCCTGTATATAGACGAGTGCAATTTCATCCACCCCTGCATGCACTCAGCATCACAGATTCGAGGGTTATGATTCTAATGATATAAGAATTCATCCAAAAACACCCCATCCTTAGGTCTAGGATGAGGTGTTTTGTAATTTATGGCAGTCTGCCGAGTGCTGTCCGCCTTACATGGTCAAAAAGAAAAAAGACCCGAATGGCATTTCACATGGAATAAACAGGCGTGCAAACAGGTCCTCGGAGACGACCAAAACAATAAGTGCAAACGATCATCTGTCCTGTTGAAAAAGGGTCGCGACGTGGTTCCGTCGCGACCCTTGATCTTGAGGGTTCGGTACATCTGTACCCGAACCCTCTCCTACGTGCCATGCCAAACGCTGTGGCATGGCATAGTGCCTGCGCAAGTGCGGCTATATCGCCGCTTGCGCCAGAAGCTTTACCGTCCGCGACGAGAATCGCGACGGTCGCCCTTCGCCGGTCCGCGTCCTGCGGATTCCGGACGGCGAGAGCCTTCGCTGCTGCGCCCGGAGGTGCGCTTGTCAGCACTACGGCCTGCCCAGCCGCTGCTGCGCTCATCGCCACTGCGGCCCGCACTGCGTCCGCCTTGGCTCGCACCGCGGCTACTGCTGCGGCCACCTTGGCCTGCTGCACTGCGACTGCTGTCGCTGCTGCGCGCCGAACCACGGCCTGCGCTGCGCTCTTCGCCACTGCGGCCGCCGCTACGACCACCACTGCGTCCGCCTTCACTGCGGCCACCTTCGCCACCGCGGGAACCACGACCCCCACGTCCGCCATCTCTGCGATCGTTACGGCCTGCACCGCGACGGGCGCTGCCTGTTCCAGAAGAGCGTCCGCCTCGTTCGTCATCCCCCTGACTGTTGATGGAACGTCTAGCTGCTCCTGTTGAAGCAATTGGACCTTCGCTCGTCCACTGGATACGGGACAGCTTCTGGTCAATACCTTGTTCAATACGCGCAAGTTCAGGTCTGTCGTGCTCTGTTGCAAACGTTACAGCAAGACCAGTACCGCCTGCACGGCCCGTACGACCAATCCGGTGGATATAACTTTCCGCATCATGCGGCATATCGTAGTTAAATACATGCGTTACGCCTTCAACATCAAGTCCACGTGCAGCTACATCTGTAGCAACCAGCACTTGCAGTTTGGCATCGCGGAACGCTTTCATTACGTTCTCACGCTTGGATTGGGACAGATCTCCATGAAGTTCATCACTTGCATAACCTGCTTCACGCAGATCTTGGTTCAACTTGGATGCACGACGCTTGGTCCGGCAGAAAATAATCGCCAAGTATGGGCGATACGTATCAATCATGCCGCGAAGTGCTTCAAGCTTGCCGCGATCCGTACATTCCAGCACCTGCTGGCGAATTTGTTTGATCGGGATAACCGATTGGGAGGATACTTTTACATCTTCCGGATCTTTCATGTAGGTCTTTGCCAGGTGGCGAATGCCCTTCGGCATCGTTGCTGAGAACAGCATCGTTTGGCGTTTGTGTGGCAGCTCGCTAAGAATCGTCTCCACATCGTCCAGGAAACCCATGTGCAGCATTTGGTCGGCTTCATCCAGCACCAGTTTTTTGACATTATTCAGCTTCAACGTGCCCCGGCGCAGGTGATCCAGGAGACGACCTGGTGTACCAATAACGATCTGGGTGCCGTTCTGCAATTTACGCAGTTGCTTGTCCACATCCTGCCCGCCGTATACGGCAAGCACGTGCAGTTTATCGTCGTTTGCCGTGAGTTTCTTCGCTTCTTCCGTAATTTGCAGCGCAAGCTCACGCGTAGGCGCGATAATCAACGCTTGCGGCGAACGGTCAGATACATTAATTTTCTGAATAATCGGCAGCAAAAAAGCCAGCGTTTTCCCTGTGCCTGTCTGTGCCTCGGCGATAATATCGCGTCCACCCAGCAGTACCGGAATCGAACGCTCCTGTACCGGAGTCGGCACGGCGATGCCCTGATGTTTCAGGATCTCGCACCATTCCGGGCGAATGCCCAGTTGTTCAAAGTTTGCCAATCGTTACACCTCTGTATATTCATTTAGATAAGTCCATTTCATAATGACTTCAGTATCAGTATCTGCCATCAAGACTAGTTTTCCTTATATCAATCATGATTATGAAATGAATTTTTTAAAAAGCAATCCACTCGTTGCTCTTCTTCTCCATACCCTGTAGTTTACACGTTAGTCAAGCAAAACAAAAGGGGATACAGCGTTACCCCCTAACTTGTAGCACAAAATCCCAAGATCAGCGCAACTTGTATCGACCAAGTGACTTTAAGTCGGGTAGTAAGAGACTCTAAGTCTGCCTTCAGGTTGCTGATCTGTGGATATGACCTAGCATGCCTCAGGCTCTAATAAAAAACAGCGATGCCCTCTCCCCGATTTCCGGAAAAAGTGCGCCGCTGATTATAAATTATCTTTTTATGTTATCTATTCGCTGTTTACTTCGTTCCAACCAAGTTACGAACCGTGCCCACTCGCTGTGGCAAACCCACTCCGTTCAAGAATACGGGAGCTTTCCTCGTTTAACCCGCGTAGGTGCACGGTTTTGCCTAGCTTCGCGTATTTAAACTTCACTTTGCCAATAGCCACAACCGCAGTGTTATCCCAGATATGTGAACCTCCGAAATCAATCGTGATCTCCTTCGGGTCAGCCTCTGCATCAAACTCATCCACGAAGCGGGACGAAGAACCGAAGAAGAACGGTCCGTGAACCCGGTACACCTTCTGTCCTTGTTCCTGGCTCGCCTGTACGCGGATTTTGGTCTGTTTCCAGCCAAAATGCAGTACACTGAGCACAACGCCGACCATGACCCCAATCGACAGATCGTGGGTATAGACCACAATTGCCACCGTCACAATCATGACAAAGGCTTCCGCTCGCGGAACACGGGCAATATTTTTGATGGAACTCCAGTCGAACGTTCCGATACACACCATAAACATCACACCGACGAGCGCACCCATCGGTACCTGCTTCACCACACCGCTGAACAGCAGCAACAGGATCGCAAGAAACGCACCCGCAGTGAACGTGGACAATCTTCCACGCCCACCAGACTTCACATTAATGACAGACTGCCCGATCATCGCACAGCCGCCCATACCGCCAAACAAACCGTTCACGAAATTCGCAATACCCTGACCACGCACCTCACGATTCTTGCTGCTCTTGGTCTCAGTCATCTCATCCACGATAGTTGCGGTCAGCAGAGATTCCAGCAAACCAACCAGTGCCATGGTAAATGAATAAGGCAGCAGAATCATTAGCGTATCCCAAGTCCATGCAATATTCGGCAAGTGGAACATCGGCAGAGTGCTCGTTATATTCCCCATGTCGCCGACCGTTCTTACGTCCAGATGAAACACCAGGGTAATAATCGTCATCACGATGATTGCAATCAGCGGAGCTGGAACGCCTTTGAAGAACCGCGGCAAAATATATACGATCGCCAGCGTGCCCGCCACCATCGCATACATAATCCAGTTCGCTCCCGTGAAGTGAGTTAACTGCGCCATAAAGATCAGGATAGCCAGTGCATTCACGAATCCCGTCAGTACCGAATGAGGCACAAACGTAATAAATCGCCCAACCTTAAATATGCCTAGCAGAAACTGGATAATGCCCGTCAAAATCGTAGCGGCAAAAAGATATTCCACCCCATAATCCTTGACGAGTCCAACCATCAGTACCGCCATCGCACCGGTTGCCGCCGAGATCATACCGGGTCTTCCACCTGCAATCGAGATCACAATCGCAATGGTAATCGAAGCGTACAACCCGACCATGGGATCGACTCCTGCAATGATGGAAAAAGCAATGGCTTCCGGAATGAGCGCCAGCGCTACCGTAATCCCTGCTAACACATCTCCGCGAATGTTGCCGAACCATTGTTGTTTTAAAGTATTCATATGTTCTCTGCCGTTCCTCCTACATGTCATTACTCGAATTGGAAGATGACCCTGAAGCGTAACGGAAGCATTCACCACTGATCAATACTCTCAGCAATTAATGAAAGTGTGTGAGACAGCACAAAATAGCGGATTCTTCTCCGCACAATTGTCTATGCATCTAAGTTACATGCTCATTCACCACTCCTATCGTATGGATAGTTGGATGAACCATCATGTCTGTTTTCCGTTCCAGTGTTTTTTGCTTCTGTTCCGTTACAACGATCAGTTATCTTCCTTGTGTGACATCCTGGTCTGCTCCAGATGCCCATGGGTTTCCCTCTCTCAGAAAAACCGGGTCCGTTATTCTACTGACCTATTATTATAGTCAGAGTATGTAATAATCACTAATACAATTTCACTGGGAAAACATTCACTTATCTCTAATTATCTTAATTTTCCTATCATTTACTCTCCCATGCTATACTCATAAAATTTTAACAGCTATACAGCAATATAGTTTTCTATTTTCTCAACAGTGTTATACATGCCTATCTTTAGGTGCACGAGCTTTCTTAATCCAATAAAGCGCCAGATATACCATCGCTACAAAGACTGTTGCCGATAAACTAACGAATACCGCATCCAACGTTATTGTCCGAGTCAGAACATAATAAGCCAATAGACCGGTTAGAAACGTTAAGACCAGGTTGATGATCATTTTTCGCACAGTGAGCCCTCCGATTCTCTTCAATCATTTCGTTTTCTCAAAAAATAACCCGCAAAGATCCTTTGAAGAAAGTCTCTTTACGGGTATTCTCGCGATACTATGCTAGAATCTTCCTGATTTGAATATCGAATAGAGCAGGAAAGCCACCATCAGAATCGCCACCAGGAAACCAATCTCAATGACCGGAATATCCCACAGCATCGTGGACTGATGACTGATCGACGAACCGATAATTAAACCCACCATGATGATACAAAAGGCAAGTAACACAATACTGAAGGACAGCCGATTACTAATCTGGTCCATTCTGCGCATGAGTGCATCCAGTTCAGGGACACTAATCTCCAGCCTCAGCTTGCCTTTGCTAATAATGGATGATAACTGCCTTAACTGCCCTGGCAGACCGATGACACTTTCGGCCATATCAGCCGCACTGCGGAACAACCGATTCTTGATTCTTCCTGCGCTAAAACGTTCCTTGATCAGCTTCCGCCCAAAGGGCTCGGCCATATCTACGATGCTCAGGGAAGGATCGAGATGTTCGATCACACCTTCCATCGTAAGCAACGATTTGCCAAGCAGCAGAATATCGGCAGGCATGACCACCCGGTGCCTCTGGGCTACGCCGAACAAGTCGTTTAACGCCTGACCCACACTAATCTTGGAAAAGGGAATATCGTAATATTTGGTACGCAACTTGTCCAAATCCACATGAAGCCCACGCAGATCCATGTCATCCGGCATCATGCCGAGCTTCTCAATGGCCCGGATCATACTGTCCGTATCTTTGCGCATTAACCCAATAATAAGCGTAGCAAGCTGCTGTTTCATCTCATCGCTCAGACTGCCCACCATGCCGAAGTCTATAAAGGCAAGACGTCCATCCTTCAATACCATCAGGTTACCCGGATGTGGGTCAGCGTGAAAGAAACCATGAATAAAGATCTGATTCAATAATGAGTCCACCAGCCGCTCAGCAATATTGTTCAGATCATGGCCGCGTCTGACCAGTTCTTCACGATCATTGAGTTTGATACCTTCGATATACTCCATAGTCAGCACACGTGACGACGTCTGATCCCAGTAGATTGCCGGAATTTTCACCTTGTTGTCCTGTTGGTATTGCTGTGCAATCTTTTCCGTATTTCGGCCTTCGACCGTATAATCCAGCTCGGCCATCAATGCCTGAGCGTATTCTTCTACCATTTGCGGAATCTGATATTGCTTCACCCAATCCCAGCGCTTCTCGGCCATGGCTGTCAGCTCACGCAAAATATCCAGGTCACGCTGCACAATACGCGATATACCCGGCCGCTGGATCTTGATGGCTACCGATTCACCGCTTCGAAGTTTGCCCAGATGCACCTGTCCAATGCTGGCCGCAGCTACAGGGGTATCCTCGAACCGGGAAAAGATCTCCTCCAGCGGTGTATCCAATTCCTGTTCCAAAATACCCCGTGCCGTCTCGGAAGAGAACGGCGGGACCTGATCCTGCAACTTCACCAGCTCGCGAATGACAGACTCAGGCAATAGATCTGCCCTTGTACTTGCGAGTTGCCCCAGCTTGACGAAAGCTGGCCCCAGCTCCTGCAGCACAAGCCTGATGCGTTCACTCAGCGTTTTGGTGGTATGTGCTTCACGCGACATCCACCGTCTGGGCAGAGCCAGCAACTGGAACAAGCCCAGCTCCTCGACCATATAACCGAAGCCATGACGCACAAGCGCCATGGCAATTTCACGGTATCTGCCGACATGTTTGATTCGCACTGCCATCTACTCGATCTCGTTTCCTTTGAGAGGAGGAGGAACTTCAAGTGGAGCCGGGGATTCATCAGGTTGAAGCTGTGGTGAGTGGCCCAGTTCGGCAAGTTTTTTCTCCAGAACGGCAACGCGCTGTTCCAGACTGGTTACATCGCTTTCGGATGCCACACCCGCTTCCTGAAGCACGCGCTTGACTTGTTCCTGAATCACTCTTTTGAACTGGCCTTGCTCTTCATCGCCCCGTTCCATCAGGCGTGCAACCAAAGCTTTGGATTCACCGGGCGCAAGTTCCCCGCGCTTGACCAAATCATCCACGGTTTTCTCAATTTTTTCTTTGCTTACGACAGTAAGTCCAAGCCCTAACGAGATCGCCTTTTTGAACAAATCGCTCATTTTTGTCATCCTCCTCTTCGTTGATCTCTATATTATACCCCTTATACTCCGCATGCAAAAATGTCAGTCCGATCAGACGTAACGTGCAGCCCATTTACCTGCCTGCAGAAGTAACTTGCGGTACGTTTCGTGTGCAAAAGACGGTACATGGTGACCCGGCATAAGATAAACAATACGTCCAACACCATATCGATGAGCCCAAACCGCAGGCTTCGGTCCATCTTCGGATTGATATTCCAGCAATATCTTCGTTTCGGCAAAAGAACCAAACTCGAACTGATACGGCTCTTCTTCCATTGTGAAATTCGTAATGCCCTCCGTCACTGGATGGCTTTCTCCCGTTACAGTGAATTCAAGTGGTGCATAAGCCGGATGATGCAGGAACTTGGCACCGATCATCTGTTTGAGTTCATAACGATTTTGGAGCGAAATGCCATTATGTATAATGACCAGTCCACCCCCATTACTCACATAGGACAACAAACCTGCTGTCTGCTGTGGAGAGACTTTACCCTTCCAATCGTCCATGTATGAGATACACACATCAAATCCGGTTATATTTTCTTGCAGCAACATATTTCGATTCTCACTGCATTGTACAGTCATCGTATCATGGAAAATCCGGCTGATCTCCGCATCCACACCCTGAAGCGGGTGCCAGTCCGGATGTGTATAATCGCCTAGTAGCAATGCTTTTTTACGTTGATCCATTCAATCAATCTCCTTTCTTGTTCACCTCACTGTATAAAACCAACTACCAGGGGAGTTTCTCTCCCTTGTAGTCCACATATGCGGGTTGATCTCCTTTAAATTGTTCATGGCGGTCGATAAGTACTGCGATATGCTGTGCAGATTGCTCGGGCGTGAGATCCGCAGAAGCATCCAATTCGCCCCGCATATAACTCTGTACCCAACCGGGATGCACAAGCATCACTTGTCCGCCTTCATCCTTCAGACCATTGTGCACAAGACGGGCCTGCATGTTCAAAGCAGCTTTGGACATACAATAGGCATACCACCCATCCCGACTGCATTGCTCTATACTTCCAGCCTCAGAAGAGATATCAACAATCAGCTTGACCTGTCCTTGAAGAAGGAGGGGTAACAGGGAATGAGTCACACGCAGTGTACCTAAGGCATTCACATTAAATACTTCAGCCATCTCCGCCATATTCAACGGCCCGCGGATATGATCCGTAATACTCCCTAGTATAGCCGCATTGTTGATCAGCATATCCAAATGATTCGTATCCAGCTTCAATGTCTCCGTGAACAGAGCCACCGACAGGTCGTCCGCTATATCCAATTCGATGGCGCGCAGATGGCCAGGGTATCCTTCTGCAAGCATGCGAATTCCCTCGGAATCTTCCACGTCCAGACCAGCCGCATACACGAGATACCCTCTCTTCAGCATCTGTGCCGTCAAAGCGAGACCCAATCCCCGAGCAGCTCCCGTTACACATACGGTTCTCATCATGATGTCCCTCCCTCGCAAAATGATTCTGTCTTTTATTCATTCCACATATTCATCTGAAAACCTTTAATTCAGAATGGGATCGCCAACTTCACGACCAAAGACTCATGAGGTAAAAGAAAGATTAGAGCCATTCTGCTTATTGAATTGAGCGGTTTATTGCTCTGTTATTATTCCTGACCCATATCGCTCCTGCCGAAAGGCCACACAATGTTCCACCCACCTTCGAGCGGCTGCCGGGTAAGAGCCCAGATGAACGTGCGTATACCCGGCCACGATGTTGCCTGCGGCATATCCCTCTTGCTTCAGGCCACGTAAACCCTTGGTCTCATACGCATAAGGGATCGTTTCTTCATCACGATAGGTCATCGTGGAATAATGAAATTCATGACCTCGAAGTACTTCACCCTTTTTCAGCAAAAACGAATCCTGAATGCTACTGGCTTCACGGTATCCAAGCGCAGCCCGCTTCTTCTGCATCTGCACCTGTGCGGGGATAATACCCGCCATGTGGAAGGTGGCACCCTCACGGTCGGTTAACGTTTCCCCGAGCACCATGTAACCGCCACACTCGGCAAATAAAGGCATGTTAGATTGTGCCGCCTGTCGAAGTCCTTCCAAGAACCCTTGGTTACCAGCAATCTCTGCTGCAAATTCCTCAGGAAATCCACCACCCAAATAGATGCCATCGACATCCGTTGGAATATCTTCACCAGCGAGCGGACTGAAGTATTGTAATAGAGCCCCGGCTGCTTCGAGCAATTCCAGATTATCGGGATAATAGAAATTAAATGCCGCATCGCGCGCAACGGCAATAACAGGCTTTACTGCATATGATACATGTCGATTATTAACGTTGGTCACTGAAGCGGAATGTGAATCGTAATACAAGCCTGATTCAGCATGATCTGAATTCGTGTAGACAGTGGTTGAAGGGCTCATTTCTTCTGCAATGAGCGGCGGGGCACTTGCTGCCAGATCCAGCAGAAGATCCAGATCCGTGCCTTCCATCAGCACATCGGCAGCCCGTTGGAATAATGGCTCCAGTTCACCGCGTTCAATGGCAGGCACCAGTCCCAGATGTCTCTCCGGGATGGACATGTCCTCGTCCCGCTTCAGCCAGCCAACCACCGGAATGCCGCACATCTGCTCAATGGCTTTTTTCACAATGGTATAATGACCTGCACTTCCACAACGATTGACGATCACTCCGGCAATATTTAATTCAGGCTCCAACTGTTGAAAACCCAGTACAATCGCGGCCGCACTGCGAGCCATGCTGCGTACGTCCACCACCAGGATCACAGGGGTCTGCGTGACCAGAGCAATCTCTGCAGTTGAGCCTGTATTACTGAGCGGATCTTTGCCATCATAGAGGCCCATAACGCCCTCGATAATGGAAATATCATGTCCGGCTGATGCCTTCTCGAACATATCTCTCACATACTCAGGCGAGGTCATCCATGCATCCAGATTACGTGACGGTCTGCCCGTAACGGCGGTATGATAGGTCGGATCAATATAGTCCGGGCCGCATTTGAACCCTTGTACGCTCAATCCACGTTGGGCGAGTGCTCTCATTAGCCCCAAGGTTACTGTCGTTTTCCCTGCACCACTTCCGGTGCCTGCAATGATCAGTCGGGGTCTGGCGTTACGATTTGCAATGCTCATTGTCATCTCCACCTTTATGTCTTTTCTTCTATATAACAAAAGCTTCTAATCGAAGCACTATCAAGGATGAACCATTCGTGTTTTAGTTGTTGCTTTTCTTGCGATTATCGAATCCTTCAGCTCCGCTGAAAACGAATAAATTCTATAATCTAAACAAAACCGCATCATATAGCGATGCGGTCAAGATTAATGTGCACTCTTTATTCATGAAATGAACGTTGACACAATAATGGAGAGGACAGAAATAACCTGAAGAAGCAACGCCAAAAGCTTGCTGAAAGAAAGCTGCTTCGTAAGCATCATCTCGCCTAAAAACTTTCTGAAAGAAAGCCACATCGGAAGCATACGCTTATCACCGGATTTTACCCTTTGAAAAGGGAATCAAAAAAATCCGGGGATAACCGTGATCGAAAGGTTGTTCTGTCATCGCAGTACCTGTGTAAAGTAAATTTACTTCATACTTATGTCTATTCGAATGAAACGCGAGCTACGGAGATCGTCAGATTACCGCTCTTTTTCTTCTCTAGCAGCCAATGGTCGGCTCCCGAGGAGAGCAATGCCGCAGGTTCACTCACGCCATAGGCTCCGGTATATTTGAATACCGTCTCGGATGGATTGGCAAGCTTCACTGTATTCAGTTCCGCAGGGGTGTAGGTCACGAGTTCCCAGCCGTATTTGGCGCAAAGGGCCAACAGGCCTTCTTCATCTTTTTTCAGATCGATCGTGGCAATGTTGCGCACGCTCTTTACGGAAAGGGATAACTCTTCCAAGGTAGCAAGAACTTCCTGCTCCAATTCCTCGATAGATGTGCCGCGATTACAGCCTATGCCGAGCACGAGGCTTTTCGGACGATACAATACACCATTGGTGAGAAAACGTTCCTCTTCTTCTGCCGAAAGCAGGCGGTCGCTGACGACCAGCGCAGCATTGAACGGGAAGGATTCCGTTTCCTCCAGGCTGTTGAAGACACGGATATGATCCGGCACGGGCTTGTTATATCTCCACCAGTTTCGCTCCCCCGTCTCCTGAATAAGAGCTACAGGCTCTTCATTCACAACAGCCGCACTGACAGGTGTCGCCTTGTCGAAGCTGTCTACGATCCAGCCCAACTCCCGGCCAAACATGTCCACAGGGATAGTGCCTTGCACGTCTGAAGCTGTCGTGATGACAGCACGTGCGCCGAGTACTTCTGCGACCTGACGAGTTAACTCGTTCGCACCGCCGAGGTGACCAGAGAGCACGCTAATGACATTTTCGCCGCGGTCATCAATGACCAGGACGGCAGGATCGACTTTTTTGTCCACCAGGATCGGAGCAATCATCCGCACAACTGCACCCAGTGAGATAAACAGAATGATGCCATTATATCGTTTGAACAAATCAGGCAAAATCAGCTTCACCGAGCCTTCAAACAGCTCATAACCCAACTGCTCTTCATCGCCACGAGCAAACTTGCTCATATAATACACGTCCGTGCCCTGGAACTGCCCTGCCAGATTACGCACCATCTCCACACCATGCTTCGTGATGGCAACGGCTGCAAACGGATTACTCACCAGACTTCACTCCCTTGCGATAGCCATGGGTGAAGGATTTATCGTACAACTTGGAACGGTGGGCATCCCGGTTCACAAGATCCGGGTCTAGCGCCCAGCCTGCCAGAATCATTGCATGCATTGTAATGCCGGCGGCACGCAGATCCGCTGCCAGATTGGCAAGCGTGGTCCGTACAATCTTCTGATCAGGCCATGTCGCCCGCTGCACGACTGCCACAGGTGTATCTTCGCTCCAGCCTGCGGCGAGGAATTCAACCACGACTTTTTTTGCCAAAGTTGCACTCAGGAAGAGCGCCACCGTACAGTGATGGGATGCCAGATCACGCAGTTTCTCCCGTTCAGGCACTGGGGTACGGCCTTCTGCACGTGTCAGAATAACGGTCTGTGTGAGTTCCGGTACAGTCAATTCAGCTCCTAACGCAGCGGCCGAAGCAAAGACCGAACTCACACCCGGAATGATCTCATATTCCACGCCCTGCTGTTTCAGCAGTACCATTTGTTCCAAAATTGCGCCGTACATCGCAGGATCACCCGTGTGCACACGAGCTACACTACGACCCGCACGAGTCGCTTCACACATCAGCTCAACCTGACGTTCCAGATCCATGCCAGAGCTTTGCAGTACTTCTGCTTCGGGCTTCGCGGTTGCAATCAGTTCATCATTCACAAGGGAATCCGTATACAACACCAGATCCGCACTTCTAAGAATGTTGGAACCCTTCACCGTAATCAGTTCCGGGTCACCCGGACCTGCACCTACGATATAGACTTTCGCTTCCAATGTCTTCATTTGCTCACCACCATCAGGCTTAGATATTCCAGCTCCTGCCCCTTCAGTTCACGGGCATCGCGCCAGACCAGTTCATATGGAGAAGTGACCTTGGTGACAACCGACGCTTTGCCGCCGAGTCCCATCTCGTCCAACAGTTCCAGCATCGGGTCAAGCACCTTTGCCACTTTGATAAATACAATCGTATCGTGATGTTCAATTGCCTGTCGCATCGCTTCTTTATCTGCCGTAGCCGGGATAATGCCTACCTGCTCATCTCCATCTGCCAAATGTATATCCAGCGCTGCCGCTGCACCCAATACGGATGAGATGCCCGGGATCGAACTAATCGGCACTTCAGGATGCAGCTCTCGCATCAGCCGGGCCAGATGAATAAATGTGCTGTAGAGGTTCGGGTCACCCTCGGTTACAAAGGCAACATCTTTGCCTTCCTTGAGTGCACCCCAGCACGCTTCAACGGTCTTGCCCCATTCGCGTTCAAGCACAACCGGGTCCTTGGTCATCGGGAAGATCAGGCCAAGCATCTCTTTTTCTTCCGGGTTCACATACAGTTCCACGATCTCATGGGCGTATGATTTGCCACCTTTACGTTTCTTTGGATAAGCGACTACGGGACATTCCCGGATCATCCGGAACGCTTTCACGGTAATCAGTTCCGGGTCTCCCGGCCCGACACCCACGCCATACAGCGTGCCTACTGTTTTACCGCTCAACGACACATCTGTATCTGTGATTTCCCCTGTCATACTTCCTGTTGTTGTACTGATGCTATTCTCCCCCTTGTTCGTTCATTGAAAAATCACTCTGCTCCGTCTGCGGATTCCGCTTCTTCGGTTACTGTGTGCTGTCCTGTGATCACGTAAATCGGATTTAATCCGTCAAAACGCGTCATGTTCAGGATCGGCTTGCTGCGCGCCGTCTGAAGTAACGTCACAGAGGCCATCAGGCCCGCTTCGCGCATGGCCTTCATGCTGTCATGCAGCGTCTCGATGGTCGCTGCATTCACCACAATGCGTCCCTCCGGGCGTAGCCGGGACGCACACAAAGCGATCAGTTGGGCGAGTTCACCGCCGCTGCCGCCAATGAACACCGCATCCGGATTCGGTAGTTCGTCCAGCCCTGCTGGAGCTTTGGCATGAAGGACGGTAAAGTCTGTCCGGAATTTGATCCGGTTGGCCTCGATGTTCACGAGGTCCCCTTCGTTTTTTTCAATGGCGAAGACCTGACCCCGCGGCGCCAGCCGCGTGCACTCCACCGCCACCGAGCCTGAACCTGCACCGATATCCCACACAATGCTGTCCTCGCCCAGTTTCAGCTCAGACAAGCTGAACACGCGGACTTCACGCTTGGTGATGAGGCCTTTTTCGGGTTTGCGCTGATGGAATTCCTCATCTGCAAACCCGAAGCCTTTGCGCGGCGCAGGTGCATCCTTGCGGCGCAGCAAAATCACGACGTTCAGCGGGCTGCATTCTGCTGCCGCCAGCTCGTCGAGGGTGTAATGGCGGGCACGTTCGTCTGCCCCGCCCAGGTTCTCTGCAACGTAGGCATCATACTCGGTCATGCCGAATTGTTGCAGATAAGCCCCGATCGCAGCGGGGCTGTTGTGCTCGTCCGTGAGCAGCGCCACTTTGGCTTTGCCATCGATGCGCTGTGCGAGGCCCTTGAGCGGGCGACCGTGCACGCTTTCGAGCACGGCATCATGCCAGCTCTCGCCAAGTTGGGCAAATGCCAGCTGCAGCGAACTGAGATTAGGCCGGATCTCCAGTTGATCCGGGCCGAGTTTGCGCGCTAAATACCCGGCGATGCCGTAGAACAGCGGGTCACCCGAGGCAAGCACAACAACGTTGTGTGTGGCCTGTAACGCTTTTATTTTCACAACGAGATCGCTTAAACCGCTCTTAATCGCTAACCGTTCACCTACAAATGCAGGGAAATACTCTAGCTGGCGCTCTCCGCCAACGAGTACATCTGCCTCCTGAATGAGATTCAGGCTATCTGTTGTTAATCCTGCCGCGCCTTCTTCACCTACGCCGATAATGCGGATTTTACGATTGTTTGCTCCAGTTGCTGTCTTCGAGTTCACTGATTTCCGCCCTCCCCAGTTCCATTCCTTTCATCGTTACCAATACCACTTCTACCGTCACGCCGCCTCCAGCATGTTCCAAACAGTGCCGACAGGCGTATGTACATAACTTTTCAAAATAGGGCAAATAGCCCGCTTCAGTCATCATATCCGCCACCTGAGTCGCCGTGTTGGCTTCCTCGATCGCTTGCGCCAGTTCATCTCCAGCTCCGGTCTCGCGGGCAACGGACGCAAGAAATCCAAAATCCACCGGCGCACTCTTGGAGTGCACCATCATGACGCCTTGAGCCACTTTGGCAAATTTGCCTGGCATCCCAACCAGAGTGATGCGTTTCATGCCCAACCGTTTACCGTGTTTGATCGCAAAGCCGACAAAGTCCCCCATCTGGATAAAAGCTTCCTCCGGCAGTTCGGGCATCATCTTCATGGCATATTTCTCACTGCTGCCACCCGTTGTCAGCACAATATGTTCACAGCCGGATGCCTGAGCAACTGAGATGGCCTGCACCACACTGGCTCTATAAGCAGAGGTGGAGAACGGAACGACCACGCCTCGTGTACCTAAAATGGAGATGCCGCCCAGAATACCGAGACGGGAATTCAGTGTCTTCTTCGCCATCTCTTCGCCGTCCGGCACGCTGATCACAACCCGTACCCCTCTGGCTGTGCCGTGTTCGGCGAGCACCTGGGTGACCGCCTCGGTAATCATGCGGCGCGGAACGGGATTGATTGCCGCTTCGCCTACAGGCACGGGCAGTCCAGGCTTAGTGACTCGGCCTACGCCGATGCCCCCATCCAGTTCCATGCCCGGCTCGTCCCGCCAGGACACATGTGCGATGATCTTCGCCCGATGTGTGGCGTCCGGGTCATCCCCGGCGTCTTTGATGGTGGCACAGGTCGCTACGCCATCGGTCAGTTCCTGCTCGATCAGTTCGAACGAGTGGTCAAAGCCCGCGGGCAATGAAACCACGGCCTGCTCAGGGACATGGCCCGTTAACAGGAGTTGCGTCGCTCCTTTGGCAACGGCTGTGGCACACGCTCCTGTGGTGAAACCGGAACGCATTGGTTTGTCGGGGTCTGGTGTATTGCCGCCTATCATGGGTTTTGAACCTCCCGTCCTTGGTTAGTTAGATGGCATTACGCTGTGTGCGGGGTGGTGGCTTTGGCGCTTGGGTGGCCGCTACGGGTACGGATCGTTCTTATGATCGCTGTTGTCTCCAGATTTCCTTGATTCCCTTTTGTAAAGGGAGAAATCCAGAGACAAAGGCGACCGCTCCGCTTCTTCAGAATCGATTCCGTCCCCTTCGCTGCTACCTGCTTCTGCATCCACCTGGCACAGTGCATAATGCCGCCTCTTGGGCTAAACAATGCCCTGAGGTTTTTTTTGTGGTAACTGATCATTCCATGCCAGTAGGACTTGGCATGGAATGTAGTTACGCGCTTTTGCCCTTGTGTAGATTTCTATTGATTATCTACATGGCTTCGCTTGAACTCATGGCATCAGTGTGCGCCACTGACAAAGGGTTAGTGCCACCTCTTGGGCTAAACAATGCCCTGAGGTTTGTTTGTGGTAACTGGGCATTCCATGCAGTAGGACTTGGCATGGATTGTAGTTACGCGGTTTTGCGTCTATGAATGGATGCCTTTTGATAACATCTACCTTTTAACAAACCGAGGACGCGTTATTGCGGCTACATTCCACAAATGAAAATGGTAACGAATCGTAGAGACGTTCTTTCGTTATACAGATGCTGTTTTCACTACTTTTTGGCGTGTTTTACCGGAATAGCGTTACTTAGGTTCGTTAAAATGTGAAACGGATGATACTCGGCAATATAAGGCCTGTAAGGTTCGTTAAGTTTCGTTAACGCTTGTTTCCGTCACGATTGCCTTTACTAACCTCTGCTCGTTTATCCAAACGACTACGCCTTCACTGCCATCAGGGAGATGGCGTTCAGGGCGGCTACGACGATGGTACTTCCGCCTTTGCGGCCGATGTTGGTGATAAACGGGATGTCGAGTTTGCGCAGCTCGTCTTTGGATTCTGCTGCGGATACGAATCCGACCGGCATACCGATGATCAGGCCTGGTTTCGCTTCGCCTTCTTTGACCAGACGGATCAGTTCCAGCAGTGCTGTTGGTGCGTTACCAATGGCGTAGATTCCGCCTTCGTATAATTGATTAGCTTTACGCGTCGAGATGATGGCCCGAGTGGTGTTCAGGCGTTTGGCTTCTTCCATCACATCGGGATCGGAAATATGTACATGTACATCTCCGCCAAAACCGCGAATGCGATCCTTGCTTACCCCAGCCTGAATCATCTGTACGTCAGCGATGACGGATTGGCCGGCGCGAAGCGCTGCAATTCCCGCTTGAATGGCATCCGGGTGGAACACCATGCTCCGGCCCAGTTCGAAGTCAGCCGAGGCGTGAATGACCCGCTGTACCACGGGATATTGCTCAGCCGTGAACGGATGCTCACCCAGTTCCTCCGTGATCATCTCAAAGCTCTTACCCTCAATCTCCTGTGGTTGTACGGTCAACGGTTTAAATTCCGTTTTGAAATCCATGTGCATTTCACTCCTTCTACTAGTGGTGTCATTCAAAAATTCATTATTCAAATTAAAACTATTGGGGTGCTCTACTGCACCAATACACGATTCAACTCATCCAACACACCTTCAAAATGGTCAAACACCGTTCCAAATTCAGCCTCGGGGCGTGAAATCAACACGACATGAATGCCCAGCTCCAGTGCAGATTGGATTTTCTCATCCACCGCTCCGGTCTTGCCGCTCTCCTTGGTCACCATTACTGTCGTCGCATAGTGCTTGTACAAGGCTTCATTCATTTCACGGGAAAAAGGTCCCTGTATCGCAATAATATTGCGCTGTTCAACGCCAAGCTCACCGCATTTCTCCATATTATCGAGACGTGGAAGCATGCGGGCAACGAGACGAATATCCGGATCACCGAGCAGGTGCTTGGTGAAAATCTGTAACGTTTTACTACCTGTCGTCAGCATGACCGAGCCCTTCAGTTCTTTGGCCTTGAGTGCCGCTTCATCGTAAGAAGACACGACATGCAGCAACGCATGATCATCGTACGCGAGACCCGTTCGCTCGTAACGAATGTATGGAATACCCGCCTGTTTGGCTGCTTCCATCGCATTGGCATGTGCTTCTTCGGCAAACGGATGACTTGCATCCACGATGGCACGGCTACCTTTTTCACGCACAAGTTCCACCATCGCTTCCACAGTCAAACGGCCTGTCCGAACAGGTAATCCGGCCTCTGTCAGGCTATGGGCAGCACTGTCGGTTACAACAGAAGTCAGTACGTCTGTACCTTGCTGCTGGATCTGTAGAGCCAGTTCCCTGGCATCACTTGTACCACACAACATGAAGATCATGGACGATTCACCTGCTCCGAAGTTGCTGCAACCTGTGACTGATCGGGAGAAGCCACTTCTTGTACGATTTCTTCTGCGTCATCTGAGTTGTTCCGATGAACTTCTTGCTCGTGATGCGTATGATGCAACTCTTCGTCGTGATCATGATGATAATCGAGTGATGTTTGACGATCGACGGCAGTATGCGTGTGATCATGATCGTGTTCATGCTTATGCTGGTCATCGTGTGCATGTACGTGCTGATGATCATGCTCGTCATGATGATGCGAGTGATCATGGTCCGAATGATCGTGGTCGTGATCGTGGTGATGATCGTGGTCATGCCCATGGTCGTGATCATGATGGTGGTGATGGTGTTTGGCTGCTTCAAGTCTGAATTGGCAGTTATCACAGTTGGCTGTTACACGTCCATATAACCCCTCATGAGCCCGCTCCAGTACCAGTTCAACTAGCTTCGGGTGGAAGCCAAAATATCCGCCAACCTCGACCTGAATGTCTGGATGTGCCGCTGCAAATTCTGCGGTCATTTCATCAATACGCTTGATCAGTACACCTGTGAACAGGAAATAAGGCATGATGATGATTTTCTTCGCGCCAAGCAATAGACAACGCTCCAATCCATCCGGGAAAGAGGGCTGAGTCACGCCAATAAAGCTGCTTTCCGTCCACTTGTACGGCAGTTTCTCCCATAACATCCGGGTCATTTTGAAAAAGTCACTGTTGGCATCCGGGTCACTGCTTCCCCGTCCAAGCACCAGTACGGCGGTCTCTTCATCCGTCACCGGAGCAGGTGGAGCCGCTACGGCTGTACCGCCTTGGGATGCGACAAGTACAGGTTGTGCTTCTTGCAGACGGGTCTGCATGATCTGAACAACTTTCTCATGAACACCGATGGGACGACCATATACGAATTCCACCTGCGGATAACGTGCCTTGGCGCGGTCAATGGCGTTAGGAATATCAATCTTGGCATGACCGGCAGCAAACAGAATGATCGGCACCAACACAACACGTGTTGCACCTCGGTCCACACAAGCGGTAACACCTTCAGCAATACTTGGTCTCGTTAATTCCAGAAAACAGGTCTCCACCAACGTATTCTCTGGTGCCTTCGCTGCTACCTCATGTGCAAACTCCTTCAATTCCCGGTTCCCCTCAGGGTCACGGCTCCCGTGTCCCACCAACAATATTGCATCCATCTTTCGTTATTCCTCCCCCGTCTGACCCACAGATCAGACTTTTCATATTCATTTGGCATTCCAGTTCATCCGGCTAAAACTACGCCAAACCAGTCATTCCATCCATTCACCGCATTAATCGTAAAAATTAATTCATCTATGTCAGCTGAAATCCAGCGAATATTGCGAAATATTAGATAGGTCCTGACAGGCTACACCATCACGTCTCCACGAAAGAAGCCATGCAGGCAAGGACTCAATTAATACTTACTCAAGGCTTAGTTAGGTATTTAGTAAGGAATTAAGTATGGAATTAGTCACCACATATCGGGTTTACTTCCACAGTGACTGGTGCATCCACATGGCGGAAGCCCTGAATTACACCAACTCGTTTGAAGAACTTGTGGAATCGCTCATTCGGATGGCCTTTTTCCTTGTAATCGGCCACAATTCGTTCCACAATTCCACCAATCTGATCACCCGGGATTCCCTCCGCTACGGGCTGGGCAGGGTGAGCATTGCGGCCGAATTTCTTGCCACCGAGGAACAGGTCATATGCACCTTTGCGATACACGATGCCGATATCCTCCAGCACTGCCCCGTAACATGCCATACCGCAGCCATTCAGCGCCACACTTGTTTCTTTCGGTGCACCCAGTCCGCCTATCACGGCCTGTAAATGGTTAGCCATCGGGACAGCATCGTCCTTCTCCATATTGCAGAAGTCACAAGCCTTCACTTTGATGACATCGCCAATCGGTACAACGATAAAATTCGCTGCACGCAGCTCTTTAACCAGCGAGTCCGGTTCAAATGTCGGCACTCTCAGAATAATCTGGTGCTCCGGCGTGTACTCCAGTTCGCCGTCTTCACTTGCACACTGCGCCAGCAGCGCCATCTGGGCTGCGGTGAATTTTTTGTTGCCCACGCCGGGCGACACGCCGACTTCAAACAGCGGCGCCTTACGCCCAGGCTCGGGCACGGTGCGTACCGCCGTTGCGGTCGCAGCCTGCGGTGCACTTGCCTCTCGGCTCGGCGCTGCTGCATCCAGCCAGCGGCTCGCCGATTCGCCCGCTAGCGCGCCACCTGCCGCGAGCCGTGTCAGCGCCTCGGCGGCAAGCGCAGCTGCTCCGGCGCGTGGCGCTTCGGCGACTCCGCCCGGAGCGGCCTCTGCCGCAACGGGCGCAGGTCGCTCGCCAGCAAGCACGGCGGTGCCAGCGCTGCTCGCCGGGCTTGCCGCAGGCGTAGCGGCAGCTGCCCCTGCGACAGCGGGCGGCTGCCCTTGCGGAGCCGTGCCCGCTCCGGCGCTTGCGCCGCGCAGGGCTGGCTCCGCCTGTGGCTGCGCGGCCGATGCATCGCTGGCCGGGCTCTCGCCCGCTGCCTCGCCGGAGGCGGCAGAGCGGGCTTCCCTTGCGCCGAGCGACCATGGCTCGGCTTCTGTGCGTAGTCGCTCATGAGGTCTGAGCGACTGTTCCGCGGTGTTCAGCGTATATTTCCGCTGATACCCGCGCGGGGTGACCATGAGTCCTTCGTACATCATGGTCGAAGAGTTGCCGATAATCACGGTCGTCAGCATGCCGATATCATGATTCAGCATATCCTCCAGTGTGGTCATGACAACATCCTGACGCTCACGGTATGCACTTTTCACCAGACCTACCGGGGTCTGTGGGTCACGATAACGCAGAATCATTTCCTGTGTCTCCACGATCTGGCGTGTGCGCCGTCCACTGCGTGGATTGTACAGGGCAATGACAAAATCAGCGGACGCTGCGGCTTCGACCCGGCGAATAATGGTCTCCCACGGCGTAAGGTGATCACTAAGGCTGATCGTACATGCATCATGCATAACGGGGGCACCAAGCAGTGATGCACAGGACTGAATGGCCGATACGCCCGGAATAACTTCGACGGCAACACCCGTATCCGGCTTCCAGCCTTGCTCCATCAGCACCTCGTACACCAGTCCAGCCATACCATATACGCCTGCGTCACCGCTGGAAATTACGGCAACAATTTTGCCCATCTCCGCTTGTCTGACTGCTTCTTGTGCACGGCTTACTTCCTCCGTCATACCTGTGCGCACAATCGCTTGCCCGTTCAACAGAGGGCGAATAAGATCCACATAAGTGTTGTATCCGATAATTACCTCGCTCTCCTGAAGTGCTTCGAGTGCCCGCTTGGTGATATGTTCCATTGCTCCTGGACCGAACCCGATAATCAGCAGCTTGCCTTGATCTTGCATTACTTCTCCTCCTTCATCACACTTGTCGTACTGATCTAAACAGTGAAGAAGGGCGGCTATGCCGACCTTCTCCCCCACTGTACTGCATGTCCAACTCGTCAGCTCTGTTTACTCAGACTATCAACAAGGCTCTTACATCACCTGTTATGATCCAACTAATCTATTCTTCTACCTGCAATTTCCCTACATAGGGCAGGTATCACAAGGATGTACATTTATCTATAAAAACAAAAAAATCCCATCCTTGTAACGGATGGGATACGCATGTACGTACACTCAAGAACATAGTCCAGACTCCCTGAGGGTAGTCCTGTGACTATGTGGCCCAAGGGGGGCCAGCCAGGCGAACCGCTTGTTCGCCCATTTCCTGATTCTTCGTACACCACTCCTTTCCGCGAAGGGTTCGGTGACACATGCAAGGTAGGTCTCCTGGCTTTGGATCATCAGCTTCCTTTTCTGTCTTCCCCGGCTTTCCGAGTGACTTGGATCAAAAAGGGCTTCACCATTACAGTGGCGGGACCGCTCGGGACTTTCACCCGATTCCCTGTTACCTCTTGCTGCACGCAAGAGCACCTTGCTTGTTTTCATTCAATATTGTTTTCATAATAACACCGCGCAGGAAATAATGTCCATGCTTATGATACTTGTCCGTTCTTCTATTTTCAGACAAAACAGAAAAAAGTCCTGATCCAAAAAAACGGATCAGAACCTGATGTAACATATACATATAAGATTCGTTTTAAACCATGCATCTACCTAATGATTAAATACATCCATAGTCATTGATAACTATGATTGCAGGCCACTACTCTTGGCCGCACGCCCCGCAGCGAAGTAACGTCCAAGCTCAACGATGAGTGCTCCCATCTTCTCTTCCTCCGGAATGACCAGCGCCTCAATGCCTTCTTCACGCATGGAGTTTGCTGTAACTTTACCTACAGATGCAGGAATTACGCCTTGTCTGAAGGCAGCAAGCATCTGCTCAAGCTTGTCCTGGGAGGCCGCGTATTGCGTCAGGAATCTGACCTGAGGGCCACTTGTGAACGCAACGGCATCTACCTCGAACTTTAGAATTTCATTCAACAGCTGTTCCAGCTCTGCCTCTTCCGGCGGTACATGCCGGTAAGGGAGCACTTGTCTGACGATTGCACCTTGTTCTTCCAACCATGCGACGAGTTTGGGAGCTGTCTCCCCATGAAGCTGCAATATGACCTTTTTCCCTGCGAGATCATGTGGGGCGAATTCTCGAATGAGCCCGTCCGTGCTACCATCATCATCTCGTACCAGTGGTGTTAACTTGCGCTTTTTGAGCGCATTCACCGTCTTGTATCCCCTCGCTGCAATGGAGGATTCCGATAATACATCCAACAATTGTCCTGCGACTTCCATATCCTCAGCCATTTCAAACAATGCATCCAATCCCATACCCGTCGTCAACACCGCCCAGTCTGGCGGGTCTGAGATCCAGGATACCAACCCATCCCTGATACTCCGATCATCCAGGAATACAGTCCCTTGTGCCGGTCGCACAAGTGGGATTCCCCCCATTTTTTCAACCAGTATGGACATTTCTTTCGATTTTCGTGGTCCTGTCAATGCTACACGCACACCTGCCAAATGTTGAGCCATTCATGTTCCCCCCGTTAGTCCAGCCGAATGTTCATCAGTCTGACTACAGTATACAGGGTACTTCTGTGTAGGGAAACTGTGCTTACCCTATTTTTGCCCGTTCAGCTATAAGGATTTTTGATGAAATGTATCAGGAAGGCTGGAGTTCCCCACCATGAGAATCCTGCCTTCTTTTCTCTCCGTTCTTCTCCGAATCAGTGGATTCTTGTCCCTGTTCATGCTTCTCTTTCTTGGACTGCTCTCCCGACCTCTGGTGGGCAGATTCTTTTTTATCCTTTTTGCGAGGACGAAGGAAAAGAAACAGCACAATCGGGAACAGTACTTCAAAAACAATGGCAATCCATGTCCATTCCCGGGTAAAACGATACAACTGAATGGCGTTTCTGAAAAACCAGAATGCACAAACAAAGCCTAACAGTGCCACCGGACCAGTCAGGACCTTTCCGGAAACGTTTGGAATCATTCGCTTCAGTCCCCAACAGACAAAGTACAGATCAAATGCAATTTTGGTAATCATGGTAGGCAAGGTTGCCGCTGCCAGCGCCAGGTCAAACCGATCCAGGAAATCACTAATTTGCAGCTGCCTTGCAAGTTCATACGAAGGGTATACCAGTCTGGAGGCAATGGGCACACCAATCGACGTGATGGTTTCCACAAGAATCAACATCATCAGCAATCCCGAGATTATTATGCCCCATAACACAGACTTGAAGCGAAAATCACTGCCCTTGACGACAAAAGGCAAGGCGATCATCTCGCCGTAAAAAGAAAATATGTACCAACTCCCTTTGCCTACACCTGCCGTATCGACATGAAAATAGGGCATCAGATTGTCCATATTGATCTGCTTGATAAGCATGAAAGGCACAATGATAGAGTTCAACAGGAACAGGGTAACATAGAGTTCCGACATTCCGATCAACGAACCAAGCCCACCTCGGACGATAAATACCGCCATAATCATGAGGGACAATACCACAATGGATATCGGTGTTGTCTCCAGCAAGGTTATACTTACATAATCGCCAATTAATCGGATATCTCTTGCGAATATGAAGAAAAAAAACAAAATGTACATTACACCTGCGAGTCTTCCCATAAAGGGGAACCGGTCAGCAAGGGCCTCAAATAGATCCTGATTCGGAAATCTCCGCTGGATTCGGCTTACCATCCACATGGATATAATCATCACGAGAATAACTGGCACATACGAGAGATAAGCGTGCTGTTCCGCATAATAAATAGCCTGCGCATGGGGTTGAATCAACGTGCCCGTAATACTGAGCAGTAGCACGAGTAGTACAATCTGTCGAGAAGTCACACTTTGATTCATACCATACCTCCCTTCCATCATTCAATCTGTACTTCGCACCACCCCCAGTCCCCATCTACGGTAACGGTAAGAATCGCTGGATGAAATGACTGATCCATACCGATACAAAAAAGGTTTTACTTAAATGGGTTACATAGAGCCAAAGGCCTGTTCCTAATGCAATCAGACCGTAGGATAACCAGCGATTAATGGCTGCGGCCTGCTTCAGATGTCTAAAGTCCATCACAATGACAATGATGACCATCCCCAGATAGGTGAATAAAAGTGGTTTAATCATGTACGATATCCTCCTCAACGACACCGATCGGTTTATTGATTACCCCTACATTTTCAATAATGACGTGGGGAATAACGTTTACCTCAACATCAGGATAGATATCATCCCATCGATCTTTCATTTTGTCCCACTCTTTAGGCAATTGTTGATGGATCGACCGGCCGATCCCGAGAATATCGGCATGATATTTTTGCTGTATTAACCGAACTCCTTCAACGATATCCTCTTTTATTTTTTTGTGGATCGCGTCACTTAATTTCAGAATCTCTTTTTCACGCAGATCACCGTAATTCGATTCGTTATCTACTATCACGCCTTTGGCGTACAATTGAACGGTCACAGTAACCTTGTCATTCTTGACACTGGGGTGCAGTGAAGAATTGTTCTCGTTCAGCTTGATGAATATATCTCCTTCTCCGCGTGGAGCCTTGACCATAACTTCGGGCGCATTGGCTTCCCCCATAGCGAGAATTAAGGCATCGGCGGGAGCCTTGTCAATCATGCCAACCAGCTTGTCTTTCTTGAACACGGCCAATCCATCCAGCTTGATGTTTGTTTTCGCGTCCTTCCAATTTTTTGGAACATTTTCCACTTTTGAAGCAACAGGCAGGAATGGATCTACCCCATCACTAAGGATGGAATCGATGAACGTTTTAAGGGAACGTGGATTACGCATATTTAGAAAGCACAACTCTCTCACCATCTCAGATGGAAACTTCTCTATAGGTGCATCCGTATCCATGACTTCATATGCTGCGCCTTTCGTAACAACTGGTAATGCAGAGAATCGGTTGAGCGGGTACCGTGTGAACAGATCGAGCATCGGAGCCACGCCATCCCGGGCAAGTTCCTCTCCAATAAGCATGGTACGACGGTGCGCATAATAAATCTTGCGAGATAGTGCTTTTTGGCCTTCAAGTGTTGTCCCCCTCAGTGTCTTTGCGGTATTGGATAACATGAACCAGGATTTGTCCCCGCTTGTACCCCCACCACCTCCCGAACTGCCGGTAGAACCGGATTGTCCAGGCAGAGCGATCTGGAGACTGGATCTGTAGTTGTCCTCCTCCTTATCAACAGCTATGCCAATCACAAAGGCAATATCATTAATTTCCTTACGATCCCAACATCCTGCTATGAAGATGGTACACAGTAGTAACATCAACGCAGCACGGAATTTACGAATAAGAAACATCTGTTCACCATCCTTCCTCAGCTTCAGGCGAACCATTGATATTGCCTTTCATCCGTTTCTGGTTATCCAGAACCGTAGAAGGACGATTGATCATCTTCCACCACGGCACACGAATAAGAATATCCTTGGTGTCTGTCTTACTGTAAGGGCTAAGACCTGACAGATAAGGTACACCAAACGAAGTCATCTGTGTCAGATGCACCGAGATCAGGACCAAGCCAATGACAATGCCATACAGTCCAAGCATACCCGCCAATAACATGATCGGAAATCGCAATAGACGCACAGTAATTGCAAAGTTAAACCGCGGAATTGTAAAGGAAGCTATACCTGTCATGGATACGATAATAACCATCGGTGCAGACACAATCCCTGCCTGAACTGCGGCCTGCCCGATCACAAGTGCGCCGAGAATACTGACCGCTTGACCCACTGTTTTGGGTAACCTGACCCCGGCTTCCCGAAGGGCTTCGAACGATAGCTCCATGATGAGGGCTTCCACCAAAGCCGGAAAAGGGATGGCTTCCCGTGCACCAGCAATACTCAGAATTAGCGTGGTAGGTAACATATCCTGATGAAATGTCGTGATTGAGATATACAATGCTGGTAGAAATAGAGCAATAGCTACGAATAAAAAGCGAATCCAGCGTACCAGATTACTGATGAAGAAACGTTCATAATAATCCTCACTAGCCTGAAGCATCTGCCACATCGTGACTGGCGCAATTAACGCAAAGGGAGTGCCGTCTACCAAAATGGCAAATCGCCCTTCCAACAGGTTGCCTGCTACTGTATCCGGGCGCTCCGAATAGTGCATCTGCGGGAATGGAGAAAACGGGTGGTCTTCAATCAGTTCCTCGATATAACCCGTCTCCAGAATGCCATCGATCTTTATTTTTTCCAGACGTTTCTTCACGTCCCGTATCAACTTCGGATCAGCAATATCGTCCAGATAGGTCAGAACGATATCGGTCTTGGTTTCGGTGCCTAGTGTCATACTCACCATCTTGAGAGAGGGAGTTTTCAGCTTGAACCGCAGTAAAGCCGTATTCACACGGAGTGTTTCGGTAAATCCCTCCCGCGGTCCCCGAATCACGGATTCTGTCTGCGGTTCCTCCACACCACGTCTGACACCGCCTTTGACATTGAACATCCAGGCTTCGCGACTCCCATCGACAACCAAAAGAGCAGAGGATGCCAGCACCCCTTCTGTCGCAGCAGCCCAAGTATCCACTCGCTTCACCTGTGTCAGTTCAACACGTGTATCATCCAGTGGAACATCTGGTTCATCTGTACGCTGCTGCACCAGCCCTCGAATAATTGGGCGCAGCATATGCTCCTGGATGTCAGCCGAGTTAACAATGCCTTCAATATAGACCAGAAGCCCTTTCACTTCCGGCGTAATCATGACGTTGCGAAAAACCACATCCGAGCATTCGGAGAAGATCTCCTTTACCGCTTGAACCTGAGTTTCATGTACTGCACTAATCGGCTGCCGTAGAAAAGGCGGGGATGGCAGTCCCAAAGGGATATGTTTTTTCTCTTCTGAAGCTCGTCCCGGTTGTTGGGACTTGTCTTTCCCAGATGTTTTGTCCGCCATATGCCGCCCCTCCGTTCTTGTTTTTTATACAAGGTAGCTTGTGCCAGACAGCCGGGAATTATGTGATCTTTTTTGCAAAATTACGATTAAATTCTCTGAGTTCAGACAGCAAAAAGGCCTCTGTATTTAACAGAGACCTTTTTATCTATTCCAGATCCTATTTAACTATTTAACCTATTATTCAGTTAATCCGCAAAATAATCTTCAGGCACATAGCGAATCTCCGACTTCGCATAGATGCTTAGCGTGTGACTCTCCTCGTCGTACACGACCCGTTCACCATCTACGTAGTACCAGTGTTTCAAAAGGGGCTGATCTTTGCGTTGGACGAAGCGAAATACGTTCAGTTCCTGTCTAAGCTCCACAATCTGTTCCACAATCTGCTCGTCCAGACCCGTCACGGTAAATATGAAGCCTGTACCCTCCTGTTGGAATCGATAGGACAGGGAATCTGTTTTGCTATTAGCCAGTCCTCGCCCGGTCACCGCATGTTTGACCATAAACCATTCCTGTTGCGCCATACGTGTATATCCTCCTTCATCTTGGAGTTCATTTCATCAGCCATCTATGGCAAATCAATAATCATATAGAACGTATCTTCGTTTGCTTGCAGTTCAATTGAATTTCGCTGTTCCACACGAGCCGTGTCGCCTTCGCTCAACAGGTACTCTCCATCCAATCCCAGCTTGCCTTCGATGGAGAAAATATACATCCGACGGCCCGAATCCTGATTGAAGGTTAACGTTTCGTCTTTTGCTAATCGGCCAAGATAGATCGTCATATCCTGATGAATGCTCGCAACTCTTGGTCCCCCATCTGGGGATACAATCGGCACGAGTGCTCCTGCCAGTGCCGCTGGATCAAATGATGTGGTCTCATACGAGGGTTGCAGCCCTTTCGTATGCGGCATGAACCAGAGCTGAAGCAGACGTACTTCTTCGGTATCGGATGCATTATGCTCGGTATGAATCATGCCACTGCCTGCTGACATTCGCTGAATACCGCCAAAACCTGTAACGGCGACATTACCCAGATTATCTTCATGTCGTAGCTTGCCTCTGAGTACGATGGACACAATCTCCATATCACTATGTGGGTGAGCTCCAAAACCGCGACCAGGCGCAATTACATCGTCGTTCGCTACCCGCATTGGTCCAAACGCCGTATTCTCCGGCTCTTGGTATTCTCCGAAAGAAAAGCTGTGACTACCCCGGAGCCAGCCTCGATCAAAGCTGGAGCGGGCATCGGATGGAATGACGTTAATCATAAAATGCATCCTCCTTATTTTTTCTTAGTAGCATACTTATTCTCATTGTAACAAACCACAGGCATGTCGTCCAAACTAAAAAAGTTCTCTACCGATCAGGCCGGTTCGCAAATACAATTTCCGAACCGGCCTGGCCAATAAAGAACCTCGTTACATGACTAATCCTGCACTTTATTATTTTTTAGCAATCGTTAGTCGCTTCAAGCACTCACATTCTGACGAGCGTTACCCTGTCTGGAGAAAAGATAATCCACAGCCAGGAAGCGGCTTCCTGTGAAGAGCAGTGTAAGGGAACCCGCCAACAGCAGGTAATCGAACTCGGTACCACTCAAGAATGGCTGACCCACTTTGGCTGTAAGCAGAACACCACCCATAACGATAACAAACAGGGCAGCAAACACACGTGTTCCGAGACCCAGAATCATCGCTGCACCACCTACCAACTCAATAATCGCTACAACGGATGCGAGAAATCCGGGAATACCGATACTTTCAAAAAATCCTACCGTACCGCTAATTCCACCTTCGAATTTACTCCAACCATGCAATACAAAGATCAAACCAATCATAATCCTGGAGAAAAGCAGTCCAATCTCTACACTTTTATTATTCATGTTCATCTTCCTTCCTCGTTATATTCGACCTCACATTTAGCCAGATTAATCTATCCGATGGACCAAACAAACAAGATAGACAGCAATAGGAAAACAGTAGCCGACATCAGAACAGCATAACGTGGCAATCTCAGCGTCACGTCCTGTTCCGGGTCCAGCAGACGTGAAATTCGGACATTCACCGACGTATCTGCAAATGAGGATTGAACGGTCAGTTCTTTTGCTCCCCAAGGTTCAGGACAAGCACGGAGCAACTTGAGCAAAGCACTGCCAATGCCTGCCACATTGCCTGTACGCTCAATGGCCTCATTGTCTGCCAGAATTTCTCTAACGATATGATATTGCTTTGAAGTGTGCTTCAAAACGGGGATATACGGCATCATGATTGCAAATACCGATAGTAGTGTCGTCTTCAGAGGGTCACGGTGCCACAGATGGTGTACTTCATGATAGACAACCGCTACTTCCTCTTCCGCATCAAGCATGTCCAGTAGCCCAGTGGAAAGTACAATATAGGGCCTCCATAGACCAATGGTAAATGCGACGGGTGAAAGCTTGTCCACCACAATGAAACTTGGCTGTCCCAGATCATGATATGTGGACTCCAACTCACGGGATAGCGCCCGAATCTCCATGGAGCGGAGCTTGTGGATCGCTGCCCGTGTTTTCATCATACGTACCGTTAGCAACCAACCTGTTCCCGCAAAGGTCAGCAATACCAGTGCCAGCAGGAAATGTCCCACGGATAACCAACCCAGTCGACTCATCCAATGATTGCAGAGCCAGAGCAGATTAAACGGGATATCCCAGCCAAAGATTTTGTACATCGCGTACATGAACATCTGCATGAACACGAGTAACGGAATGCCAAACCCGACGGTAAACAAAAGTTTCGAGCGGGTCTTCCACATATTAATCGCTATCCTTTTTCCACTGCTTGATCTTCTGTTCCAGGCGTTCAATCAGACCTGCATCTGCTTCGTCCAGCGCATCCAGCATATGATTCAATGCCAAAGCTCCGAATTCATCCACCAACTCATGTGACAGTTCCTTGGATTGGTCGTTCATAAACTCCTCCTTGCTCTGTACCGGTTGGTACAAAGATGTTCGGCCCTTTTGTGACTTTCCGAGAAGTCCCTTATCCACGAGCCGGTTCATCACTGTCATGACTGTATTAAAATTGACGTCTTTGTCTTGTTCAAGTGCGGTCTGCACTTCACGGATGCTACTGCCAGGACGAGCCCATAAAATGTCCATGATCTTGGCCTCCAGCGGACCGAAAAATCGGTTGAGCCCACGCTCACCCACTTTGAAATTGTGTATTCTCATGTTCTGACACCCCTCACACTACCCATTGTAGTGCCATCAAATGAGAAGTCAACCTCTATGTCAGCTATTTTATGTAAATGATTTGTAAATTTGTTTTCCATTTCAGCAAAAAAAAGCGAAAGACCGGGAAATTCCGTACGTTCACGGTTTGCCCGGTCTTCACCGAATATCAGTCCATATGATGTTGTGAGAACATGGTTTTACTGTGCTTTATTTTCCATCCTGTGACGGCATATGTGCAGATATATCCACACCAAGTCCATGAGCCAGACGTCCGCCTAGCTGTCCATCCGCCCGGAAGAAGTGGCATAAAGCACGCATTTGAATATCAACTGATACTCCCTTGAGGTCATTAATCAGATTATCCAGCAAATGCTGTTGCTCTACAGGGGTAAATGATCGGAAAAGCTCTCCTGCTTGCGTGTAATCATCCGTTTTCTCGATTTTCTCGCGTGTAACATGCCCTTGCAATGGAACCTGACTGTCCCGGTATGCCGGATCTTCCTGCGGGCTACCGGAACTGTTCGGTTCATAGTTCACCGGAGATGGGTCCTGATTCACATTCATGAGTCCATCACGCTGGTGATTACGAACCGGTGCGTACGGGCAATTCACCGGAATTTGCAAATAGTTCGGTCCAAGCCGGTGCCGCTGTGTATCTGGATAGGAGAATAGGCGTCCTTGCAGCAATTTATCTTCGGAAGGCTCAATTCCAGGTACAAGCGCACTAGGAGAAAAGGCCGCCTGTTCCACTTCAGCAAAGAAGTTTTGCGGATTCCGATTCAGGGTCATGGTGCCTACCGTATGGAACGGCAGTACATCTTCAGGCCATGTTTTGGTTGGGTCGAGTGGATCAAAAGCAAAATCATCCATTTGCTCCGGCTTCAAGAGCTGTACCTGTAACTTCCACTGCGGGTATTGCCCGTTCTTGATATGTTCATGCAGGTCCCGGGTAGCATGATTAAAGTCCTGTCCCTGTACCTCGGCAGCTTCCTGACGAGAGAAGCCCCGAACCCCTTGTGCAGACTCCCATTTGTATTTCACATAATGGACCTGCCCCTGTGCATTAATCCATTTGAAAGCATGTACGCCGAATCCATCCATCTCACGATAACTTGCCGGTGTGCCCAAATCTGAGAACAACCAGGTCATCATATGCGTTGATTCTGGTGAGAGGGTCATAAAGTCCCAATATCGGGCGGGTTCCTGAATGTTCGTATTCGGAGCCGGCTTCAGAGAGTGAACCATATCCGGAAACTTCATCGCATCACGAATGAAGAACACAGGCAGATGGTTACCGACGATATCATAGTTACCTTCCCGGGTGTAGAATTTGACGGCAAATCCACGCGGATCTCGCGCAGTCTCCGGTGATCCTGTACCGTGAATAACGGTCGAAAAACGAACCAGCACATCCGTCTCCATACCCGGATCTTGCAGGAAGTCCGCTGTTGTATAAGCCTTCATACTCTGCTCCAACGTGAATATACCATGAGCTCCGGCACCTCTCGCATGTACGACTCTTTCGGGAATACGTTCACGGTCAAAGTGGGCAATTTTCTCAATGAGATGGTAGTCTTCAAGTAGTGTCGGCCCTCTTCTGCCTGCTGTGCGGGAATTCTGGTTGTCACCTACAGGTGCTCCCTGATTCGTTGTCATACGTTCTGTCATCCTGTCATCCTCCTCTAATGGGTCTCACGGCTGCTATATATCTACTATTAAAATCATATTCGGCTTCGATATAAATATACATTTAGACTTGATCTAACTGTTAAATTGATTCTAACATGTCCTACTCTGCTCTTGCATGAGGTTCACATGAGATTAAGATGAGATTCTTCAACACTTCATGAATGAACGATGAACATGTTCCAAAGAACGTGATTGCGTTCTAAGGTCTGTAGTAGGTTGTACCCGAAAAAGCATGATGTGAACGATATTGATGGCAACAAAAAAAAGCGGACTAATCCGCCAGACGGTAGCCCACTCCTCTTACTGTTACGATATATTGCGGCGAAGACGCGTTATCGCCCAATTTTTTACGTAAGCTTTTGATATGAACATCGACCACATTACTTCCACCCGTAAAGTCTGTCTCCCAGATATCGCTGAGCATCTCCTCACGGGAAATGACTGCACCTTTGGCATCAATCAGCTTGAGTAACAGATCATATTCGGTCTTGGTTAGATGAATCCGGTTATTATCACGCTGCACACTCATCCGTTCACGATCGAGCCACAGATCTTTGAATCCGACACGCTGCCCTTCCTCAGGCAAAAATCCACGTTTGGGCAGAGCAGGACTGTTGCCAATCATACGCTGCACCCGGTAAAGTGCCTCCTGCGGGCGTGCAGGCCACACCAGCAATTCCTCCTGAAGCATCGGTCCACTCGCGCTGCCGATCATCTTCTCACCGACCAGATACAAACAAGGGGTTGTATGCTCAGCCTCACGATTCAATCGGCTGCTAATACCGGCAAATGCATCGATCGTTCCGGCAACAGACAGATCATAGATCAACAGATCGAAGACAAGACGCTCATGCAGATCCGGTTCCCAGCGATGAAAGACCAGTACATCGAAGCAGCTATCCGTTAAGGCCTTTACCAGTTCATGAACCTGCCCTGGCATCGGGCTAATCAGAATTACACGCCGTGTAACAGGACAATTGTCCACAAGGGGTGCTGCATCGGACAAAGCGGGTTTAACCCTAAGCGGTAAGCGGCGGCCAGGAACTTTTATTTTTACTTGATCCGTTTGTTTCTGCATTCCCCGCAGACACCTCCAAAGACCACATGAGCATGATCGATTGCATATCCGGTTTCTTCAGCTACCTGTTTCATCCATTGTGGAGGAACCTCTGTCATCACCTCGTCCACTTTGCCGCACACCTCACACATAATGTGCTGATGATCATCCATACGGGCATCGTACCGGCTTGCTGTCTCTCCGAGTTTAAGCTCCCGTATCAATTCTTTGTCCGTCAGATAACGAAGAGAATTATACACCGTACCATAGGCCAGATTATATCCTTGTTCCACAAGTCGATTCATAACATCAGCAGCTGTCGGGTGATCCTCCGAATGGCGCACCACATCATATACCGCTTGCCGTTGTATCGTCAGATTTAAAGTTCTCACAACCATTTCTCCTTTATCATTGATCCGTTTTATATGAAATCAGACACTGATCTTCTACTTATGATGGTCTTCCCAAAAAAGAAGGAATGCATTTTGATTTAGATTAAGTATAAATCTTATTGTATATTGAAGTCAATATGCACGCCAACATCCTGTATATGCAAATAAAACACCTTTCCCAGCAATCTCCTCATAATTTTGGGATAATATGGTTCGCTACAGCACCACTTTTCAGATAAAATATAGGGATGTGCGTAAAAAGGGGGAATGTCGGTTGTTTAGCACTTTTTTCATTAATATCTGTGTCATGATTACGTTTATGTATGTGTCCGGGATCATCGCGAAGTTCTATAGTATCCGATTGCCTTTTCCCTCATTACGTGTTCAGTTGATCGGCGGCTTATTATTCGGTATATATGGTACGGTACTCATGAACTATTCTTTCCCTCTAAACGAGACTACGATTGTAGATCTACGACATCTGGCCATCGTTACCGCAGCGGTATATATGGGAGGATTGGCTTCGGTCGTTACGGGACTTGTGATCTCGGTCCTGCGTATTCTGATGTTCGGTATATCATCCTCTGCCATAGATGCAGGATTTGTCATGACTCTGATCGGGCTGTCCGGTGTATACTTCGCCTATGCTTCCTGGTCCAGACTGACCAAAATTATTACGATGAATCTGCTCGGCATAACGTTAATCTTTATCATCCTTATGTTGAATACGGACAGCATGAATTCATTAATGAAGGTATATCCGTTACAAATGACCATTTCCTTTGTCGGTGGAATATTTATCTATATCATCGCAGAATTCATCAATAAATCGAATGAGATGTTATTTCTATTGGAGAGAAGAGCATCTACCGATCATCTTACCAATCTTAGCAATCGACGACAGTTTGAAAAATCACTTCAACTGGAACTTCAGCGTGCGCGTGATTACCAACAAAAGCTGTCCTTGCTTGTCATTGATATTGACCGGTTCAAAAAAGTAAACGACACCTATGGTCATTCCGCTGGCGATGCGGTCCTGAAGCAACTTGGACAACTGCTCGTTGAGCATGCACGGTCTGCCGATATTGTTTCACGAAACGGCGGGGAAGAATTCGCCATTCTCTTGCTCGACTGTGGAAACCGCCAGGCAATGGCTACTGCTGAATCTATCCGGCAGGCGGTAGAGAAATACCATTTTGCTCTGCCCGACGGCCACACGACACGTCTGACCATCTCCATTGGTGTTGCCGTTTATCCGGATCATTGTGATGATCATGACGATAACGACTTCTTCGAACAGGCTGACCGTGCACTATACGAAGCCAAGAATACAGGGCGTAACCGCGTATGTATCTTACCTTTACGGTCCTTCCCTCTTACACTTTAAAGCTGGCATGCTCCACTTCAAAAAGGGATGTCCTGCACGCCCAATCAGGCGTACAGGACATCCCTTGATTTATACCTCAATACACATCATCTCAGACGAATACCTGACTGGAATCAGGCAAGTATACCCTCAATCTCCTCGATAATGGAAGCATCCAGCTTCACGCCAGATGCAGCCGCGTTTTCTTTTACCTGCTCAGGACGACTCGCCCCTACAAGTGCACTGGATACATTGTTCTGGCGCAGAATCCAGGCCAAGGCCAGTTGTCCCACCTTCAGATCCAGCTTGTCCGCCACTTCAATCAATTGGCGAACTTTCCCGATGCGATCCGCATTGATCTTTCCTTCGTCCCATCCTAGCTTAGCTGCACGACTATTCTCGGGGATATCTGAAACGGACGTATATTTCCCGGTTAATAGACCTTGAGCAAGCGGAGAGTATACCACTTGTCCGATACCCTTACGCTCACCCAGCGGAATAATTTCATTTTCGATATAGCGGTCAAACATATTGTACACCGGCTGATTCACCACGATATGATCCAAGAGCAAGCGATCTGCTGTACCCAAGGCAGCTTCCATCTGAGCCGCAGTCCACTGGCTGACACCAACATACAACACCTTGCCTTGACGCACCAGATCATCGAGCGCGCGGAGTGTTTCTTCAATTGGTGTCTCGGTATGATAGCGATGGCAGTAATAAATATCCACATATTCAACGCCTAGGCGTTTCAAGCTGGCTTCACATTGTTCCTTAATATGTTTACGAGACAGCCCTTGGTCATTCGGACCATCCCCCATTTTGCCAAATACTTTCGTTGCAAGCACGTAGGAGTCACGAGAATACGCTTTGAGCGTTTGCCCAAGCAGTTCTTCTGCTGCACCCCGTTCGTACACATTGGCTGTATCAAAAAAGTTGATGCCTTCATCGAATGCAGTTTCAATTGATTTCACCGCATTTTCACGTTCCACATACCCTCCGTACGTCAGCCAGCTTCCAAGGCTGATCTCGCTTACTTTCAGTCCGCTTCCACCCAATCTGCGATAATCCATTGATTGCATATCCTCCTCTATGGTTATAAAGATGAAGTTCACATTCTATTGTAACGTAACCAGCTCGGATTAAAAGGGCTTTGACGCAGAAATTGGAAAAATGCAAAGGGAAAAACAAAGAAGCGCACCCGTAGCAGGTGCGCCAACTGAGATAACTCTCCATCCGGCTGCTCGTTTAAGGCAGAGTAATACTCAATGCATTCAACAGATCAGCTTGTCTGACCGGCTTCGTCAGAACAGCATCAAAGGTTTCCGCTTCATGCGGGTCAATGTGCATACCATATGGAACCAGAACAATGACGGGCAGGTTCTCCAGCCGCTGTTTCATTTCATGTACAAAATCAACTGCGCCGCCTTCCTGAAGTCCCATATCTACAACGGCCACATCCGGCTTGAAGCCATCCTTGATCCACTCATGCGCTACACTCGAACCTGAGGTCATATGCACATCCATTTCCCACCTGCGCATCAGGGAAGAAACACCTTGCAATATATCAGGGTCCTTGGCAAGCAGCACCTTTTTCCCTTTTAACCGCTGCTGAATACTTGCCAGTTGAGGTAACTCCCAGTATCTGCGTAAGGGAAGGGCAATATGGAATTCCGTCTCATTCTCCCCCGCACTACTCACCTGAATACGGCCATGCATGAGAATGGCAAGATTTTGGCTTACTGCCAAACCCAGATTGCTTCCGATCAGTTTTTGGATATCCAAATTTTCATCTTGGCCGTTCAAGGTACGCAACCTCTTATCGGATACCATCTGACCGGTGTACTTCACCTTGAGCAGAAGTGTACCCGTCTCCTCTGTATCTTCTCCGTTCACCACTGCCGTGATGAGAACTGAGCCTTCACGCGTTGAATCAAGAGCATATTGAATGACATGCGCAAGCATCTGTCCGATCTTGGTCTCATCACCCACAAATACTTGCGACACATTCAATTCAAGATTCAATCCCAGTTCAACATTTTTGCCCGTTGCCATTCCGGCATAGAGATAAACGGTATTTTCAATGGTGCCGACCAGATCGAACGGATCATCATGGATAACCGTTTTGCCTGCCTCATTAATATTGAAGTTCATCATATTGTTCAACAACGAGAGTAATATATTGCCACTCGTCTCGATCATATTTACATACTCCGACTGCTCCTCAGACATATCCGGTGTACGCATCAGATCCGTCAGTCCCAAAATGCCGTTTAACGGATTGCGAATCTCATGACTCATCAGCTTTAACATCTGCGATTTGGTCATGGCCTCGGATTCGGCTCGTTCTTTCTCTGCCTGGAGCTGCTCTTTCATTTGCTCCGAATCACTCAATTTTCGTTCCTGGACATGCAAGGTGCTCTCCAGATCCACAACATATCCCAGAAAGACAGCCATCGCGTTCAGCGTCTTCATGTCCGTTTCACTGATCACATAACCAGCGTTGTCCATTAGACATATCGTTCCAAATGTTTCGCCAGATCTTCGCATGATAGGTACCCCCACGAAGAAACGACTCCCAAGCCCACTCGTGACGTCCATGGAGCGTGTCATTGGGTTCTCACATGTATTCTGGACGGTAAGAACGCTACCCTTATCTCTTAATACCAGACTGCAATATGATTCGTTAAATGAAAGCTCACTGCCTTTAACAATCAACTCTTCCGTACGGTTAAAGGCCTCCAAAATGACATTCGTCACCCCATCATTCGTGGCAACGAAGATGGTATTGACCTTCAATATCCCGCTTAATACGTCCACGATATGGGCCGCAGCTTCCTTTATGTTTTCATAGAAGCCTCTCGTAATGCCTTCTGCCGTCCCCATGATTCACCCCTCTTGTCTTAGCTGCACTTTCAAATCTGTATATCAGAATGTTTAATCACGTACAAGGGTTCATCAAGAATCCGAATATCTGTCACAATCTATACTTATATGATTAACACCGTAGAAGTAAAAGAGAATCATACTCCCTGCCAATAGCCCCTTTTTGGACAAAAGCAGGTCTTGAACTGATGATTTAACAAACCTAAATGTATTGCAAATTGCCTTTTCAGATGTTCAAAGTTCATCTTGTCCAACTTCGGTTATTTTACATGCAGAATAACTAGAAATTATACGCTTCTACTCAGACTTTGGAAACCTTTATCCGCAGTAATTAAAGGAAAGTCCACTTTGTCCAGTAAGTTGTGTGACCATTATCACACCCAAAAAACCACATATAGTTTATAAATGGATAATACAAATCTACATATAGTATTTAACGTGAATTAAATGATCATCAAATCATTTTAGGAGGAACCTTACATGAACTTGCTTGAGTATGCCACTCCACCGGCATCCGATCTATTATCCGACCTGGGAAGACGAATTATTGGCGCTGAAGACGCTGATACGCTGAGGGAAAATGCGAATCTGAACGGGGACTCCTTCAGCGGCAAGATGAGCAGGCTCGGTTCAGAGACCGCCAAGTGGCATGCTCTGCGTCATGTGTTGCCGGAAGAGCTTGCTCAAGCTGTGGAGAATGGGGATCTGTATGTACACGATCTGGATCAGTTTGCACTTGGTACAACCAACTGCATCTTTATCCCGTTTGACCGTCTGCTGGCTGCTGGTTTCAATACAGGTAACGGTTCGGTTCGCACACCTCAGACGATCATGTCTGCAATGGCACTGGTTGCAATCATCTTCCAATCCCAGCAGAACAGTCAATATGGCGGCGTATCGGCTAACAAGATTGACTGGGATTTGGCCCCTTATGTACAGCGATCGTTCCGCAAACATTATCGTAAAGGACAACGACTTTTTGGTGAGAATGTCCTGCTTGAAGATGAACAACTTCATCTGGACAGCATTGAAGCGAAGAATCAGTGTCCGCGGGCATATGCCTTCGCCTACGAAGAGACTGAACTGGAGACAGGACAAGCTGCCGAATCACTGATCCATAACCTGAATACGATGAGCAGTCGGGCAGGTGGTCAGATTCCGTTCACTTCTCTGAACTATGGTTTATGCACATCAGCGGAAGGACGGTTGGTATCACGTTCATTGCTGGAAGCAACCATCCGTGGCCTTGGCAACGGGGAGACTCCCGTGTTCCCTCAGCATATTTTCCAATGTAAACAAGGGATCAATCAAGCTCAAGGCGAGCCAAACTATGATTTGTTCCGCCTCGCGGTCACGTGTTCATCCCGGCGGATGTATCCTAACTTTGTCAATGTGGATGCCTCGTTCAATCTGCCTTTCTATCGTCCGGAAGATCCGGATACGATCATCGCAACCATGGGATGCCGCACACGTACTCTGGCTGACCGGTTTGGTCGTAATCGCCAAAGTGGTAAAGGTAATCTGTCTTTTAATACCATTAACCTGGTCAAGCTCGGCATTCGGTTTGGCATCTGCCAAGGCAACAGAGCGGTTGCCGATCGGGCGGGATTCTACACTGCACTGGAATCCGTGATGCAAAATGCTGCGGATGGTCTGTTGCATCGGTATCGTATCCAGACCGTGCAACCTGCGAAGGCGTCAGACTTCATGATGCGGGAGGGGGTATGGGAAGGCGGAGAGCAACTTGCTCCGAATGAACCCGTTGGGGATCTGCTCAAACATGGTACGTTATCCCTGGGTTTTATCGGTCTCGCGGAATGTATGACAGCTCTCTATGGACGCCATCATGGACAGGACCCTCATGTACACCGCGAAGCGCTCAACATTATTCGGACCATGAGAGAGTTCTGTGATCGGATGAGCGAGCAGCATAACTTGAATATCACCCTGTTTGCCACACCTGCTGAAGGGTTGTCCGGCAAATTCACGAAGATTGACAGAGAACGATACGGCCTCATTGCCGGGGTTAATGATCGTGAGTATTATACGAACTCATTCCATATCCCGGTATACCACACTCTTCCAGCTTATCGGAAGATTGAACTGGAGGCCCCATTCCACACTTTATGTAACGCGGGTGCGATCTCCTATGTGGAGCTTGACGGAAACGTTCGGGCCAACACCACAGCTTTCCTGCGAATTGTGCAGTATGCACTGGCGCAGGATATCGGTTATTTCTCCATTAATCATCCGATTGATCGCTGCCCTGCTTGTGGTTATGAAGGCGTCATTGGGGATGTATGCCCAGGCTGTGAAGCCCACGAGAACCATGTACACTTCCAGCGGTTACGCCGCGTAACTGGCTATCTGACCGGAGATTACAAAGTACGCTTCAATGCTGCGAAGCAGGCAGAAGTGCGGGATCGGGTGAAGCACCGGTGAATCTATATGGTTACATCCCGGAATCGGTGAATGAAGGGACGGGCCTGCGTGCCGTGTTGTTCATCAGCGGATGTCGTCACGCCTGTCCGGGCTGCTTCAGTCCGGATTCATGGAGCTTTCGAGCGGGTGAGCCCTTTACAGAGGAGCGGCAGCAGCAGATTCTGCATGAAGTGACGACCCATCCGTTGCTGGATGGCGTGACGTTGTGTGGTGGTGATCCCTTTTTCTCGGCAGCAGAATGTGCGAACTGGGTTCAGCAGCTCCGCACGGCACGTCCTGATATGACAGTATGGGCTTATACCGGATTCGAATATGAAGAACTGGTGACTGACCCTGCGAGAGCGGAGCTTGCCCAACTATGCGACGTCATTATCGACGGTCGATATATTCAAGCTGAGCGTGACGTCTCTCTTCCCTTCCGTGGCAGTCGGAATCAACGTTTGATTGATGTGCCTGCAACACTAGCCACTCAAACCATCGTTACGATGCAGTTCAGTATGCTGTAAGGCACGGGTCCCCGCGGACTCGTGTCTTTTTGACGTGCAGCCAATTCATCTCTAAAGAATTATGTTTTATCCATTCTCTCTATTTCCTTCTCTATTGCATGACGATATATTATATAGGTAGTTATTATATTTAGCATTTAAAATTTAACCGTTTACATAAGGTAACCAGGGAGGAATCATCTTTTATATGGATATTGTTCAAGCATTGATTACATGTATGCCTTTCTTTCGAGATACGATTCGTCAGGATGTAACCCTCTCCGTTATTGATCATGAGAAATTCTTATATTTCTCAGCAGGAGAATCGTTAAAGCAACTGAATTATCAACCCGGTGACCCTCTATTGGATGGAAATCGAAATTTTGCTGATCTCAACGGCGGTACAGTCAAACGATTCGATCACTATCCTAAAGATTTATTCGGTGTTCCTTTTGATGTAGCTTTTATTCCCATTAAAAATGAACAAGGTGAAGTCATCGCCCTGTTTAATCTGCTCTACAGTATGGATGACCAGGACCAGCTGCAACAACTCATGGATGTTACCGAAAATCTGACCAACCAATTAATTGACAGTGTACAGCATGTAGCTGCTCACTCCGAGGAACTCAGTGCCACAACCGAAGAGATCCGGAACAACTCCAAACAAGCCGTACAGAAATCAGGAAATGTAACTCAGGTCGCCAGTTTCATACGTGAAATCTCCGAACAGACCAATCTGCTCGGCTTGAATGCAGCCATTGAAGCGGCTCGTGTAGGTGAAGCAGGTGCAGGTTTTGGCGTTGTTGCCAAAGAAATTCGCAAACTGTCTGTGGATACCAAGGAAGCGACGGCACGTATTGAAGATTCTCTTCTATCCGTTCGGCAATCCATTCAGGGCATGGAGAATGAACTGGGTGAGATCACTGCAAGCTCCCAAGAGCAGGCTGAACTCGTAAACAATTTCATGAGCACAATTGAGCAGCTTAATGAAACCAACAAACAATTGAAACACTTTGTGCAAAAAATGATTACGTTTGACGGAAAATAAAATACGCATAATTCTAATGTTACCGCTCAGGATAAAAGAGTTGGACAGGAAGAAGCATCCTGATCCAACCAGCGTATAGACGAATAAAAGCCTCCGAATGCAATCGGAGGCTTTTTCATTAGCTATTCAACTTAACGAATCTCGAAGTGACTAATACGTACACCTGCCGACAGCACAATGTATACATCCTGCGCGCCTGATGCACCTGTGAGTTCTGTCTTCACGGTAGACCACCGCTGGGCTTCGCCTTGTACCAGTTCCACACGTCCTGCGAGTGTACCATCTGGTGAGCCGAGTCGCACTTCCAACACAGCACCAGCTTGTTCTGCGGAGACACGTGCTTCCATTGCTGCTGCCCCACTACCCAGATCGGCATCTTTGAAGGCAATCCATCCTTGCTCTCCAACGACACGGACAGCACTTCCGCCCTCTTTGCTCTCATCCAGGTCAACACCCAGGTAAGCATCATAATTCTCGGCACGGGTGGCGATACCCAAATTACGAGCAGGGATCGTCTCTCCTTCTACCGTCAGGTCTGCAACCAGCTGGACATCAGAGGATGACTTGGCAACCATGATGGAGTAAGTTCCACTTTCCACGACATACCGATCACGAGTTACATCCCAGATTGCCAGTTCCTGAACAGGCAAGGTGAAGCTGACTTTAGCTGTACCTCCCGCTTCAATATGAAGACGACGGAATCCTTTTAACGTTTTGAGTGGACGTTTCACGCGGGATTTGCCTGCACGAACGTACAACTGTACAACCTCGTCACTGGCAATTGAACTGGTATTGTTCACATCTACGGTTACCGTAACGTTGCCCTCTGTATGCACTTGAGCTGGGCTAAGTTCCAAATTACTGTATTTAAACGTTGCATACGTCAGACCATGTCCAAACGGATACAGTACATTGCCTTCAAAATATTGATATGTCCGACCGGATTGAATGATATCGTAATCCTTAATGTCAGTCAGTTGATCTGCCGATTGTACCCATGTCATGTTCAGACGGCCTGCCGGCGCATAGTCGCCATACAATACGTCAGCTACTGCGTTACCCAGTTCCTGTCCTGCGTGTGAAGTATATAATACCGCCGGGATGTTGTCCTGGACCCAGTTGGATGTGAACGGATAACTACCTACGATGACAACTACCGTGTTCGGGTTCGCGGCATAGACCGCTTCAACCAAACGTTGCTGGGATTCAGCCAGATCCAGACTTGGACGGTCAATCTCTTCTTTTCCATTGACAAGCGGATTATTACCTACAAAGACAATCGCCGTATCCGCAGCCTTGGCAGCTGTTACTGCTTCTTCGAGTCCATTCACAATCACATCTTGCTTGAACGTCTCTGTGGTACCGAAGGTCTTCAGATCTTCAGACACTGCGAATGCATCGTTCCCGCCATTAGGCGCAGTCACCGTTTTGCCATTCCATGTGGTTAGACCTACAGTGCCATCCTCTTGTGGTAACAGGTGAAATACTTCCTTCACGAACCAGCCATACACTTCATCTGCTGAAGCCGTTACGGTCTCTTCATCTGTCGTCAGATATTTCCCGTTGCTTTCTGCCTGCAAGGTATAACTTCCGAAGCCCCAGTCGGACACCATGAACGTCTCTGCTTCTCCCGATGCAATGATAGGTGATTTCTCACCTGCCGCCAGTCCAATCTTCTTCCCATTCGCCACGGAAGTTAACGTAATGCGGTCATTTCCATCCTGGAACACCACTTGCTCGCTGCCTACTTTGCCACGGATTGCTTCAAGTGGGGTTACGTTATACGGCATGGTGCCTGCATACCAGTCACGATAGACGGTTCCGCCCAATTGACCAATGACAGCCACTTTACCTGCCTTCGTTTTGTCCAGCGGGAGCGTGCCTTTGTCGTTTTTGAGCAATACCACTTGTTCTCTTGCGGCTCTGAGCGACAACTCTTTCGCTTTCTCTGTCATCATGGACTCTTCACCAATAGCAGCGTACGGGTTGCCTTCTTCCGGATCGAACTCTCCCAGACGGAAACGCACACGGAACGTATTAAACAACGCCTTGTCGATGTCATCCATCGTGAGTGTACCTTGTTCCAACCCTTCACGCAGCGCCTGTTTGGACAGCTCAGCATCATCGGTGATACTATCAATTCCTGCCTTTACGGACTCTACCGTACCCGGTGTGTGGGAATCATAGTATTTATGATCGTTCTTGATGCCCATTACGTCGCCTGCATCACTGACAATGAAACCATCCATGCCCCATTCGCCTTTAACAATCTCGTTTACAAAAGGATGCAACAACGCTGGCGTACCATTAATGGAGTTGTACGCAGTCATCATGGACTGTGCACCGCCTTCTTTGAACGGCTTCTCGAATGCTTTCAGATAATATTCACGCATGTTGCGCGGATCAATGCTGGACGAACCACTGCCACGATCGACTTCGTTATTATTCGCAAGAAAATGCTTCAACGTAGCTACCGCTTTGTAGTACTTCGGATGGTCGCCCTGAATTCCTTTGACCAATGCTGTCGTCAGCTCCGCTGTCAGTTCCGGATCTTCCCCATACGCCTCTTCATTCCGTCCCCAGCGCGGGTCACGTTCCATATCCACTGTAGGTGCCCACAGCGTAAGACCGTTCACTGCCGGATTGCGTTTATAAAATACACGTGCCTCGTCTCCGAGAACGGAGCCAATCTCCTTCATCAGATCGGCATCCCATGTGCATGCCAGCCCCACCGGTTGTGGGAAAGATGTTGCTTCTCCAAGCCAGGCCAGGCCGTGTGCTGCTTCTGTACCATGTTTGTATGCGGGCACACCCAGGCGGTCTACTGCTGGCTGATATTGCAGCATGGATTCAATTTTTTCATCTTCAGTCAAGCGGGATACAAGATCTTTCACGCGGGAATCTAACTCTAGTGCTGTATCTTGAAACGGATATTTCGTTTGGTTGGTAGTCATATGGAATCTCCTTTGGTATCGGTAATTAGGACGTGTCTCAAAACTCACTGAAGTTAAAATGATAGCGAATACATATCTCAAGAAAAAACGGGGGTTAATTCAGATGAATTTGTTCTTCCAATGGTTAGATTAATCCTTTTATAATCAACGTTCACAGGTGTATACCTCTATTTTTTTTCAAAACCTAAAACGGTTTCGGTAATCTTATCATATAGCATGTTTAACAAAAAAAACAGAGGTTCTGCGCAGGAAATTGTGAACATCTCCTCTGCAAAATCTGAACCGCACCGTTTTTTCCTGGCATAGTCTGGCAATCATGAATAAGAGTACAACGATGTGCGCTGAACGACAACCCATTCGATAGATTGAAGATAATCAAGGAGGAAAAGAAATGAGCGACAATCAGCAGCCCAAGACGGGTCTGCCCCCCGTCCCCGAATCACTGTGGCGTGCTACGCATGAATTCGATGCCTATCCTAAACTGACCGAAGATATCACCGCCGATGTAGCAATTATCGGTGCCGGTATTGCAGGGATTACCACCGCTTATCTGCTGGCGCAGACGGGTATGCGTGTGGTCGTACTGGAGGCTGGAAAAGTGTTGGATGGCACGACCGGTCATACCACTGCCAAGGTGTCTGCGCAGCACGGCGTCATATTTGATGAGATTATGCATCACTTCGGACAAGAACAGGCCCGTATGTATTACGAAGGCAATGCCGAAGCCGCCAAATGGATGCGCAATCTGGTGAAGGAAAAACAGATTGATTGCCAGTGGGCAGAGGAAGATGCCTACGTCTACATTCAATCGGAGGAAAACATCAAAAAACTGGAGATCGAGCTGACCGCCTATGGCAAACTCAATATTCCTGGCGAATGGGTAGACCCACTCCCTATTCCTGTTCCCGCCAGGGCAGGTATTCGCATGCCGGGTCAGGCACGCTTTGATCCGTTGGCCTACCTGCACTACTTGCTCGATTCCGCTGTGAAACAAGGGGTACAGATCTACGAGCATACGACAGTTACGGATGTAGAGGAAGATGCTTCACTGCATGTCAGAACTTATGGAGATGGCCCATCCGTAACAGCGGAACATATTATCGTGGCTTCTCATTTTCCCGTCTATGATCCCGGATTTTATTTCACACGATTACACGCCGAGCGATCCTACGCCGTATTAGTCGAACCGGAAAAAACATATGCTGGTGGCATGTACATCTCGGATGATACACCGTACCGATCTCTGCGTACTGTCCTTCATGAGGGAAAAGAACTCATTCTCTTCGGGGGAGAAAATCACAAAACCGGACAAGGCATCTGTACCTTCGGTCATTATGAACGCCTGGAGCAGTTCGCGGCGGAGACATTTGGCATTCGCAACATTCCATATCGCTGGTCAGCCCAGGATCTGATCTCCATTGACAAGGTGCCTTACATTGGACCGATTACCGGAAGACATGAACGTGTCTACGTGGCGACCGGTTTTGCCAAATGGGGAATGACGACTGGCACAATGGCCGGACACCTTCTCGCAGATCGCATCACCGGACGTGACAATCCTCATGCCGCTGTATTCGATCCGGCAAGATTCAAAGCTGATCCTGGCATGAAGCACTTTATTGTGGAAAATGTGAATGTAGCTAAGGAATTGATCTCCGGTAAAGTAGGTATTGTGCACAAAAGCGTTAGCGATATTGGCGAAGATGAAGGAGCTGTCGTTCGTCATAATGGTAAACGGGCTGGCGCCTACAAGGACACCAGTGGCAAGCTGTTTCTGGTGGATACCACCTGCACTCATCTGGGGTGCGAAGTCGAATGGAACAAAGGCGAGCGTTCATGGGATTGCCCATGCCATGGTTCCCGCTTCAATTATGCAGGCCATGTGATTGAGGGCCCTGCTGTGGAAGACCTTAAAGTTCTGGATGCACAGGATTAACCAACATGTAGTGATTAATGTGTAAATAGAAGAAATAAAAGTTCATCTCACAGACCGGATCGGAATCCGCCTCCAGACGGAAGCAACCGATCCGGTTTTTGCGTATGCTGAATTATAGCTAAACAGACAGCTTCAGCTGAGCATCAGTATTAATCCAACTTATTATTGATGAATCGTGATACGGAACTATTTTAAAGTCACTACCTTGCATTAAACAGTACCGAAATGCTATGATAACTTCACCACTACTGAACAATATACACTAGCGATAAATGAAGCTATTAAGGAGGAACCTGTGTGAATGTGAACATCCAGTTCAAAAAAGGAGTATTGGAGCTGTGCGTCCTGGTATTAATTAACCGCCAGGATCGGTATGGCTACGAACTGGCTCAGGCGGTCTCCAAACATATCGAAGTTGCTGAGGGCGCACTGTATCCCTTGCTTCGCCGGCTTGTAAATGACGGTTACTGCACCACCTATCTGCAAGAATCAAGCGAAGGACCGCCGCGTAAGTATTACCGACTGTCCGATACAGGTCGCGACTATATGACGGCACTGACGACAGAGTGGAATGAATTTGTGCGCAATGTCGCAAATCTGATTGAGGAAGGAACTCATAATGAATAGACAACAATTTATGCAGGCCATGGAAATTCATCTACGGCCGATGGAACCGCAGGAACGGGCCGAATTGCTCGCAGATTATGATCAACATTTCGAGCTTGGACTCAGAGAAGGCAGGTTGGAAGAAGAGATCGCTCGGGAACTGGGACAGCCGGAAGAGATCGCGAAGGAAGCACTCGGTGATCGTTATGACATGCATACGCCGGGTTCAGATGCATTCTATGCACCGACGTATCGCGAAATGCGATCCCCCAGAAACAGCACGAGAGCCACTCGCAACTTCTTCACAGCCGTTGGCCTGTTATTCCTGAATCTGATGCTTGGCATTCCACTTGGTCTTACTCTATGGTCAGTATGGCTTACGCTCGCGAGCCTTTCCTTGCTGGTATTGGCTCCTGTGGCAGCAGTTGTGGACTTCGTATTCCTTGGCCAACTCGATAAAGCAGAGATTTTCGTTGCGATTGGTGCATTCGGTGTCGGCATTTGTTTTACCATTGCATCCAAGTACGTTTTTAGAGGCTTCAAAAATATCACTCTTCAATACATTCAATGGAATAAAAACACGATGAAAGGAGATGTTTCCGCATGAGCACCAAGAAATGGCTTGCGCTCGCCGTGATATGTATCGGAATAGGTTTGCTCGGAACATCCATCTATGGCGTTCAGTTCGGGGATGAACGAGAGCATTATTCCAAACGATGGGATTTCAAAGCGGATGAATTGCAGAACATTATCATGAATGCTAATTTCAGTGCAGATATTGAATTTGTTGTAAGCCCGGATTCGAATGGTTATATCGAAGTGGATGGAAAATGGGATACTGCCGTAGTCAAAAGCTTCGAACAAGCCACTTTATCCAACGGCACATTCCATCTGTCTCAGACAGAACGTGAACGATTGCAATTTTTCACCCTGTATTGGAATGATCAAGACTCCACAATAACCGTTGCCCTGCCTGAAGGACACCAGTTAAATGAGGTTAAGCTGGACTCCTCTTCAAGTGACTGGGATCTGACAGGTCTAAATGCCAAACAGCTTGAGCTGAATAATACCTCAGGTTCCATACGTCTGGAAAACATCAAGGCGCCCAATATTGAATTGGTTCTAACTTCTGGCGACATTAACGCTTCCATGATTGATGGAGACATAACCGTGAAACAGACATCCGGAAGCTTCACGGCAGATCAGATTGCCGGTCATGTAAACAGTAAGATTGAATCAGGAGATATTGAGATCACTGAATTAAATGGTGCGGCCGATGTTCAATTCACTTCGGGAAGCATTCATATTGAACAGTCCCATTCCGCCCCGATTAATGCGTCTGGAACATCAGGAGATATTTTCATTCAAGCTGCACCTGATTTCGACGGAATTTACGACGCTAAAGCTACTTCCGGAAGTGTCGATGTACCTGAATCCCCAATGGTGAGCCGGGAAGTGATCAAAGCCCGTACTTCTTCAGGTAGCATTGAGATTACCAAATAGATTACCAAATAGCGACGAAGCAAATTTCCGAACTGTGGGTAATATAGTATAATCAAATGCCAGTCCAATTCTAAGGAGGAATTACCCACATGGAACTTAAAAATAAAACAGCTATCATCACAGGTGCCGGTAAAGGCATCGGTCGTGCCATCGCTGAAGCACTTGCCAAGGAAGGAGTGCACATCGGCCTTATCGCTCGCACCGCTTCCGATCTTCAGGCTCTTCAGCAGTCTCTTAGTCAAGAATACGGTGTGAAAGTAACCAGTGCTGTAGCAGATATCTCGGATCGCACACAGGCGGAAGCCGCTGTAGCAGCCATTGAGATGGAACTCGGTGCAGTGGATATTCTGATCAATAATGCAGGTATCGCAAGCTTCGGCACACTGCTGGATATGGAGCCAGAAGAGTGGGAACGCATTCTGCATGTTAACGTTATGGGTACATATTACGTCACACGCGCTGTCCTTCCAAGCATGATCAAGGAAAGTAGCGGCAGTATCATCAATATTGCTTCCACTGCAGGTGAGCGCGGATTCGCTACAGGTTCGGCTTACTGTGCATCCAAGTTTGCGCTACTCGGCATGACCGAATCTCTGATGCAGGAAGTGCGCAAGTCCAACATTCGTGTGACCGCACTGACACCAAGCACAGTTAATACGGAGCTTGCGACCATTGCCGGACTTAAAATTGGCGACGAAGATCGCATGATGCAAGCGGAAGATGTAGCTGAACTTGCACTCGCAACGCTCAAGCTGTCTGACCGTGTCTTCGTTAAAGCAGCAGGCATCTGGACGACGAATCCACAATAGACAGTGTGCTTCTGACCTTTCCAACGAATCTCTCACACCTTATTGTGCTCTTTTGCAGGAAATGAGAAACGTAACGAATCTCAGCGACGTTACTTCGCCAGAAGTATGTGTAATGTAGCCAAATTACACACACAGCAGTGAAATAAAGCGTCTGAGATTCGTTACATCCCAATGTCTGCTTAAAATCATCTAATAAGGCTCACTCAGTTCGTTAGAAATATTAAAAAGGACGTCTCCCATTGTACATGTATGCATGTTCGCATGTTCATGACTAGGGAGTCGTCCTTTTTTTATTCTACAAATGATCCAAACCCAATTCCTTGGACACCGCTATGAGCACCACGGCAGGCTCCTCACCGATATTGGTCACTTCATGAGGCACAATCGCATTCCAGGTGAACGAATCACCCACTTCAAGAACTTCCACATCTTCGCATTGCTCCGCCCGAATCTTGCCCTGCAACACCAGATGACTTTCTTCCCCCGCATGTTTGCTAACCCCTGTCGATGCTCCTGGAGGCAATTCTACAATGGACATGCGCATGGCACCTTTGGCGGTAAGGTGCTGCACTTTGATCTGTCCACTTCCGGCCGTCGTTTCCTTGCGTTCGTTTTTGCGTACCACGTTCATCCGTTGCTCCGGTGTCAACAGCAAATAAGGAAGTGGCACTTCCAGATAATCCGCAATACTTTCAAGCGTAGCAATGGAAGGGGACGTTTTGTTATTTTCTACGTTGCTGATAAAACCTTTGGACAAACCGGTTCCCTCACACATCTGCATGATCGTAATCTGTTTCTGCTTGCGGATCGTACGAATAGCCAAGCCAATATCCATATCGCGTCCCTCCCCTTCTGTTGATCTTCTTCAGGTTATTTATTCGGCGCGTGACTCAACAAATATAATTCGGTTGCCACACGGATCAGTCACGGTCATTTCTCTTGAATTCCAAGGTGTCTCCTCAATACCGGGTCTGGAATATGTGTACTTTTGCAAAATAAGCTTATCCCGTAATGCATCCAGATTGTATGTCTCCACGCGCAAGGCAGCACCAGGTGTACAATCTCCATGATGTTCGGACAGATGAATCACGATGGAATCGAGCGAAACCTGCATGTACAAGGGCATATCCGGTTCGAATCGATGTTCCCAATCCAATTGGAACCCCAGGTATTCAAGGTAGAATTCTTTAGCCTTTTTTTCATCAAACATCCTTAGAATAGGCACGATACTCTTCAACATCCTGATCACGTCCTTGGGAATAAATTATGAACCATACGCAGCGACACTTTTTTAGAGCCATTCAAGATTTCTTATAAACAACATATATTCATCATACAAAAAAAGTATTGACCCTACAATCAAACCATGATAAATTTTTTTTCATAAATAAGAATATTTATTTCATATTAGTGAACTTCGTCATGCGGCATCAGAACAATATATGTAACTCATTCCTCATCAGGTGGTGTTTTCAATGAATTCTCCTTATATACATGAAGTCCGATTACCATCCCATTACAATTCTGATCAGCGTTATCCTGTCATCTTCGCCTTACATGGCATGGGATCAGATGAGCAAGATATGCTTCGTTTGATGGAGCCACTACAATCTGATTTTATTATCGTCGCCATCCGTGGGCCTATCGTTCAGGGTAGTGGTTATGCTTATTTTCAGATCAAAAGCATTGGCAATCCCATCCGCGAATTGTATGATGCCTCCGTGCTGGGACTGCAACAGTTAATTGTTGATCTGTCCGCCAAATATGCAATTGATCCCACGCGGCGTTATATTGCCGGATTCAGCCAGGGCGCCATTATGGCAATGACCCTATCGCTAATCATGGGAGATGCCATTAAAGGCATTGTAGCCATGAGTGGGTACATCCCGCAATTTGTGAAAGACGAGTACAAACTGCAACCCGATGCGGAGCTGTCCGTGTTTATCTCGCATGGGGATCAGGATCATCTATTCCCGCTGCAACTGGGCGAAGATAACGCCAATTTCTTCCGTCAACATACCCATCACGTCACATATGTACCTTACAACGGTGGGCATCAAGTGACCCCCGATCTATATCAACAATTCCAACAATGGCTTCGGGCGGATGCACATCTGACTACCGAAGACCTGAACGAAGACCCGAAAGGACTGAATTCATAATGATGCCATCCCTGTTTATTGCTCACGGTGCCCCATCACTGGCACTGGAGGAGAATGCGTACACCGAATTTTTGCAGAAACTCGGACAGGAACTGCCAAAACCCAAAGCAATCGTATTGTTCTCTGCTCACTGGGAATCCACAACTCAGCTTGTATCCTCGGTAGCCAATTACGAAACCATCTATGATTTTGGCGGTTTCCAGCCCGAGCTGTATCAGATCAAGTATCCGGCTCAAGGAAAGGCAGAAACCACTGTCGAAGTAGAGCGGTTATTGCAAAAAGCCGGGATTCCGGTACAAACGGATGATGTTCGTGGCCTGGATCATGGTGCATGGGTCGTTCTGCGCCTGCTCTACCCGGATGCGGATATTCCCGTAATTGCCTTGTCTGTGAATCGCTATCTAACAGGTGAACAGCAATATCAGGTCGGACAGGCACTCGCTTCCTTGCGTGAGCAAGACATTCTCGTCATTGGCAGCGGCGGAACCGTTCACAATCTGCGTCGATTGAACTGGGAAAGTAACGGCGTTGACCCGTGGGCATCAGAGTTCGACAACTGGCTACATGACAAGCTGGTGAGTTGGGATACGGAGTCTCTCTTCTCCTATGATAAACTGGCACCTTCAGCTCAAGCGGCCGTGCCTACCCCGGAGCATTTTGTACCGCTGTTACTCGCCATGGGTGCAGGTGATCAGAACAAGCGGGCATCCCTCCTGTTCAAAGCCTATCAGTATGGCAACCTGAGCTTGTCCTGTTGGAAGTTTGATTAAAGAGGACGATGTAAAAAGCTAGTTTCATTTATATGGTTGATAAATAAGTAAGCGTGGTTTACAGGGATTGCCCCTGTAAACCACGCTTTATTTGTTGTTAGGAGCGACTTTCATGAAGGTTGTACATCATCGATTGGGATTGAGCCAGGTGTGCTGAGTATGCAACCACCGCATTTGAATAATGAGACCATTGTAGTATGTAAGCAAGGACTCCGGTTTCTTGTGTGCTTTTTCGGATTATAACTATAATATGGTGAAATCAGGCACAGTTTGCTCGCATAACACTCATCATATTATCTGAATAGTTCATAGGGAGGGAATTGCATGTCAGAACAGCGTATATATGAATTGATGGATGAACTGGATATGTTGCTGGAGGAGAAGGTACAAGATGAGGAAAACCGGGAGCTCTTGGAGGCATATCGCCAGTTTGAAGGTGTGACAGATGAGCAGCTCGATGCATTCGAGCGGGAACATGGCATTCGTTTACCTGCTGATTTTCGTGCGTTTTATAAATGTAAAGATGGGAGCGGTTATGGCTTTCACGTCTTGTATCCAAGCCTTGAGGACGGACGGGAAACTGAGCCATTTTATCTATTGTCCTTGGAAAGGATTCAAAAGGGGCAATCCACGCTGGTGGAGAACCGTATGGATGATTATTTTACCGAAGAAGAGATCGGAGAACTTGATCCCCGAATCAAACCCTACCTTTTTCAGAAAAAATGGGTTACGTTTGGCATGCTCGGAGGTGGATCACTGTACCTGATGTTCGACTTTGATCCGACAGAAGAAGGTTCATACGGGCAAATTATTATGTACATACATGATCCAGATTTTGTATATTACGTGGCTGGGACATTTACGGAACTGTTGGAACAGTCCAATCGGAATCTACGTGCCTTGGAGGCCATTGAGTACTAAGGAAGTGTAAATTACTCCAGCTGTAATCTCTTCACTTCCTATGGATCACATGAATCCATGATGATATGACCTTTTTTGCATAATGCTGGGATATGTCAAAGCGGTTATAATAACATTTAGTGGAAATGCACAACCTATGTAGATGAGGACTACCTTTTCTACACATTACATTGATCTGGGAGGAACATACGAAGTGGCTGAACAACCAAAGTCTGAGAGCTTTATGTCTCTCGTCAAAAAGGGGAACACCTCCTCCGCCGTTGCGATGGCAGGTAATGCTGTACTTGCCGTGTGCAAAGGGGGAGCTTTCCTATTCAGTGGCAGTGGTGCCATGTTCGCTTCGGCGATGCATTCGCTCGCTGATGCCATTAACCAAGGGTTTGTATTTGTCGGAAGTGTGTTGTCCGAGAAAAAACCTACACGCCGCTTCCCGACCGGATTCGGACGGGTCATTAACATTTTCTGCATGATCGCCGTGATTGTCGTGACGATTATGGCGTATGAAACGATCCATGAAGGCATCCATCTGTTGCAGCATCCTGTTGGTCATACCGGCGGTCTCTGGATTAATATCGGAGTACTTGTTCTGAACATTGTCATTGACGGGGCCATTCTGATCAAAGCCATGAAGGAAATCTTAAAAGAAGCACGGGCACCCAAAGCCGCCGGATTTGCCTTGGTCCCTGCTGCGATCAAAAATGTAGGCCGTGCTGCGCCACCAACCCGTCTCGTATTCTACGAAGATGTTGTAGCAGTACTCGGTGCGACACTCGCCTTGATCTCCGTTGTAGTCATTGCATTGACCAATTTTGCTTTGCTTGATGGTATTGTGACGACGATTATTGGATGTCTGATGATCGCTGTAGCCTTCCGGGTTGGTTACGATAATATGATCGGATTAATTGGTGTTGCGGCTCCGCAGGATATTGAGGACAAAGTATCCCAGACCATTCTGGCAGACACACACGTTGCCGATATTCAGATGATGCGTATCATTCAGGAAGGCCGTTATTATCATGTGGAAGGTCTGATTGAGTTGACCAAAGGACTCAGCCTGGCGGATGCGGATGACATCAAGTTCCGTATTCAGGAGAAACTGATGACGAACCCCGACATCGCCGACGCAGCCATCTCCATCATTGAGGATGACGGTGTGAACAGCTGGGGCAAGAAACATTCGGATGTGGTGAAATAACAGGCTACATTCAGGATAAAAAGAATGACAGAACCCACTCTTCAACAGAGTGGGTTTTTAGTATGTTCAACGATAGGCTCATCTTCAGAAAGATAAAAAGATAATTTCCCTGAAATGCTTACCTAGACTTTGGTCTAGGTTCACTTTAACTCCAAAGACCGAGGATCAACTTTTCCACTTCATGGTATGCTGTGAGCAACGAAAGTAATTGCTCTACATACGACCGTTCGGAAATTGATCTTGTATTGAGAAGGAGAGATATTATGGCTAAACGTACGATCCTTGCGCCTGTTCTCATTTTGTTGGGCGTGTACCTGATTCTGAACCAGGGAGGTTCACTCGGTCCGGGTACGATCTTTGCGACCTTCTGGCCCACGTTATTCGTGATTCCACTAGGACTGTTCTTTCACTGGCTCTACTTCTCCATGATTGGCAGAGGGGTTGGACTGCTGGTTCCCGGTGGATTGTTGCTCACTGTTGGTATTGTCTGTCAGATCGCTATGCTGTTTAACAACTGGGGTACGATGTGGCCGGGCTTCATTCTGGCTGTAGCTGTGGGTTTGTTTGAATTGTATTGGTTCGGTAGTCGGAACAAATGGTTGCTAATCCCCATCAACATTCTGACGGTGATATCGCTATTGTTCTTCGCCGTGATGTCGATTGGCACGATGCTGAGCAGTTTGAGCTTTATCCAGCCGTTCGTGGCGATTGTGCTGATTATGGGTGGGGCGTGGATCATGGTGGGTCGCAAAAAGCGCATGTAACCCTTTATTCGTTTCCACTTGATCACTGCGGTGACAGAACAACTTCGGATCGCTGTTATCCCCGGATTTTTTTGATTCCCCTTTACAATGGGAAAATCCGGTGATAAAGGCGAACGCTCCGCTTCCTTCGTTTGTTCTGTCCCCTCCGTTAACGTGTGCACGAAAAAAAACATATCCTACGCTATTGCTCTGAAGCAGGTAATAAAAAAGGGTTGCAGCTCGTCATTCAATTGAAATGACGAGCTGCATCCCTTTTTTCTTTTTTGCAAATCTAACGAACTGTACACACGCTATTGGCGGTTATTTGCTATGCATTTTAAACTCCAGGAACAGGTCATTGTAATGCGAGAGCATTTTTTTGCCCAGATTATCGTAGACCTCCAGCTTGCCTGTCAGTGTCTCGTCTGGATAGAAGCGCTCATCCTCCGAGATGTCTTCTGGCAGCAGCTTAAGCGCCTCGGCGTTCGGCGTGGAATACCCGACATACTCCGCATTGCGAGCAGCATGATCCGGGTCCAGCATGAAGTTGATAAATTGGTGTGCCCCTTCAATATTACTCGCCGTCTTCGGAATAACCATGTTATCGAACCAGAGGTTCGAACCTTCTTCCGGCACCATATAATCCAGCTTATCGTTCTCATCCATAATCTCGGATGCATCCCCGGACCATACAAGTCCAACCGCCGCTTCCTCGTTCGCAAGCAGCATCTTGATCTCGTCTCCGACAATTGCTCTGACGTTCGGTGTCAATGTAGACAGCTTCTTCAGCGCTTCTTGCAAATGGTCTTCGTTGGTATCGTTCAGGGAATACCCGAGACTGTTTAATCCCATCCCTATGACTTCGCGTGCGCCATCAAGGAGCAGGATTTGATTTTTCAGACGCGGGTCCCACAGGTCATTCCAGCTATCAAATGTCAATCCATCCACCAGTTCGGGATTATATACAATCCCCACCGTGCCCCAGAAATACGGAATGGAGTACTTGTTGCCTTCATCAAAGGACAAGTCCATGAACCGCGGATCGATGTTGTCCAGATGGGTTAATTTGCTATGATCGAGTGGCACGAGCAGGTCTTCTTCTTTCATTTTGCTAATCGCATATTCGGAAGGAATCGCTACATCAAACGTAGTACCGCCCTGCTCAATCTTAGTCAGCATAGCTTCATTGGAGTCAAACGTCTGATAGATGACTTTAATACCTGTCTCATCCTCAAACTCCTTGAGCAGATCAGGGTCGATATAATCGCCCCAGTTATAGATGGTTAGTGTATTGCCGCCAGAATACCCCTGACTCTTGTTCAGATACGAAGCCGTGATCATCAGGGCAAAGGCGGCCACAAAAACAAGCGCAAATGTCCGTACTAGTTGCTTCATGGACGCAGCCCCTTTCCTCCAGGTGGTATCCGTGTTGCGCGGCGGTTAATGAAGTAATATCCAACCACCAGCAGCACCGTGAGCAGGAATAACAGGGTAGACAACGCATTGATGGACAACGAAACGCCCTGCCTTGCTCTGGAGTATATCTCTACCGAGAGCGTGGAGTAACCATTACCCGTGACAAAGAATGTTACTGCAAAATCATCGAGCGAGTACGTCAAGGCCATGAAGAATCCGGCAAAAATACCGGGTTTCACGTATGGCAGTACCACACGCGTCAGAATCTGCCATGAACCAGCGCCCAGATCACGCGCCGCATCCATCAGTGTTGGGCTCATCTCCTGTAGCTTCGGCAGTACCATGATTACGACAATCGGCACACTGAATGCAATATGAGACAGCAGGACCGAAGTGAAGCCCAGTTTGATGCCAATCATGGTGAAGAGAATCAGGAATGACGCACCAATGATGACATCGGGACTCACAATCAACACGTTATTAAGTGACAGCAGCGTATTCTTCGTCCGTTTGCGACGCACATGGTAGATCGCCAGTGCTCCTGCTACACCAAGGATCGTTGAGATCGCTGATGACAGGAGTGCAATGATAAATGTATTCAGCACAATGATGAGCAGCCGTGTATCGGCGAACACCTCTTTGTACCATTCGAGCGTGAATCCTTCGAAGCTGCGCATGTGACCGCCGCTGTTGAAGGAATAGAAGATCAGATACGCAATCGGTGCGTACAGAATGGCGAATACAACGGCCAGATAGACGTTAGACAGCTTTCCGTTTCTTCCCATTACGCACCTCCTTCTTGCCTGATCCGGTCAGGAACATAATAATCGCCATCGCAATAATCAAAAAGACGGCAATCGTTGACCCCATCCCCCAGTCCTGAGTGACGAGAAAATGCTGTTCAATCGCTGTTCCCAGCGTAATTACACGGTTTCCCGCAATAAGACGGGTAATCATGAACAGGGACAGCGCAGGAATAAATACAGCCTGACAGCCTGATTTCACACCGCTAATCGTCAGCGGAAAGATCACCCGGCGGAATGTCAGCCACGATGAAGCCCCCAGATCACGCGCCGCGTAGATCAACGATGGATTCATCTCTTCCAGCGCATTGAAGATCGGCAGAATCATGAATGGAATGAAGATGTACACCGAGACAAAGATAAAACTGAAGTCGGTGAACAAAATCTGCTGTGTGCCAATACCCACCACTTCAAGCAGGGAGTTGGTCAGACCGTACGTTCCAAACAGACCGATGAAGGCGTACGCTTTTAACAAGAGATTGATCCAGCTTGGCAGAATGATCAGCAGCAACCACAGCTGCTTGTGCTTCGTCCGGGTCAGCATATACGCCGTTGGATACGAGATGAGCAGTGAGAACGCCGTAATCAGAAATGCATACCAGAACGAACTGAGCGTCATCTGCAAGTACACCGGTGTAAAGAACCGAGCGTAGTTGCCAAACGTGAAGTTACCCTCCACATCGAAGAATGAATAATAGATGACCAGCAGAACCGGCGCCACAACGAACAACACCATCCATAATACATATGGAATCAGATACGCATTGCGTGTGCTGGCCTTAGTCTGCATGAGCGGCCTCTTGATAAGCTTCGAGTCGTTTGTCGAACTCTTCTTCAGTCTCGTTAAAGCGCATGACGTGCACAGCTTCCGGGTCAAAATAGAGTCCAATCCGCGCGCCGACAACGGCTTTCTTCGTTGAATGAACAAGCCACTCGTTGCCCGCATCATCATATGTGGATATTTCGTAATGCACCCCGCGGAATAACTGGGAGTCCACATTGACCTTGAGCTTGCCCTGTTCTTCCGTTGTAATCTCCAGATCCTCTGGGCGAATGACAATCTCTACCGGCTCGTCCGGCTGGAGACCCTGATCGACACACTCGTGCTGTGCGCCAGCGAATTCCACCACAAAGTCCTGCTTCATTCTGCCCGATACAATGTTCGATTCCCCAATAAAGTCCGCCACAAAACGGTTAATCGGCTCATCATAGATATCGTTCGGTGTACCGCTCTGTTGAATCACGCCGCCGTTGAGAACAAAAATTTCATCCGACATCGCCAAGGCCTCTTCTTGATCATGCGTCACAAAGATAAACGTGATACCCAGTCGCTGCTGCAGCTCCCGCAATTCATACTGCATCTCGGTCCGCAGCTTCAGATCGAGTGCAGACAAAGGCTCGTCCAATAACAGGATTTCAGGCTCGTTCACAATCGCGCGTGCAATCGCAACACGCTGCCGCTGTCCGCCGGACATTTCGCCAATTTCACGGTTCTCATAACCGGACAGATTGACGAACTTGAGGGCTTCCAACACTTTGCTGCGAATTTCAGCCGTTTTCATCTTTTTGATCCGTAAACCAAAAGCCACGTTCTCAAATACATTCAGATGTGGAAATAACGCGTAATCCTGAAATACGGTATTCACCTGCCGCTGGTGGGCAGGCACCCGGTTGATGAGCGCACCATTAAAATAAATACTGCCCTGAGTCGGCTCCGCAAAACCGGCAATCAGCCGCAATATCGTTGTTTTTCCGCAGCCCGATGGGCCAAGAAGCGTATAAAATTTACCCCGCTCAATCTCAAAGCTGACTGCCTTCAATACGGCTTCATCCTGATCGTATTGCTGAGTCACCGCTTCGAAGCGGATAATCGGTTGTTGTTCTGACATGCTTCACATCGCCCCCTTATACTTGAGGTACCTCTTCATTCTGTACACTTTCGTTCATGCATCCTTATAGATAACCCATCTATTATATATGATTCAGGTATAACCGCAATGGTTTTGATGTAAACACCACGTGTCATTTCTTCTTATTTTCAAAAATCCTGCATACATTACGGGTATATGTCGATATCTACGCATTCCTTTGGGAAGTGAAGCACATTTGGGATGCCATTATATGGTGAGAGGAGTCTTGGCTCTTGGATATTCGTCGTAACCTGCCCTTGCTGATGACCATTTGTTTTCTGAGTCAGATGGGCGGATTCATGATCCTGCCTCTGTTCCCTTTGTTTATTGAGGAATTCGGCCTGTCTGGCTGGATGATGGGGGTTATTTTTGCGCTTTTCTATGTGGGAAAAGTGATTGGTGGCATTCCTGCTGCGGCAATTTATAAGAAACTCGGGGGTAAACGAGCTCTCATCTTCATGCTGGTACTGCTCGCTGTCTGCATGGGTGGCTTCGCGGCGTCTTCTGCTGCGGTGTTATTCGGCCTGCTTCGACTGCTGCAAGGGCTGGCTTCCACCGGACTTACCGTGGTCGTGCGTTCCATCATCGGAGATGGGGGCAATGTAGACAACCGCGGCCTGTACAATGGATATATCAGCAGCAGTGAGGGTGGTGGAATGGTGCTCGGTCCGGTTATAAGTGGCTGGCTCGCGCTGCACTGGCCTCTGTCGGTTCCTTTTCTGCTTGTTACGTTATGTTGTCTGATGGCTGTGGTCGCTGCGATGGGAATGAAGACGACGGCGCCAGCTAGAGCTAATCATGAATCTGGGGAGACGTTGAACGATCCTCCATTAGAAGAACCTTACGCTGTCGTCAAGCAAGAACCTCTGGACAACTCAACACACTCGGTGCTGCACACGGATGTAGTTGAAGAATTCACTACAAGTGACTCCCACCCGCATACTACTATGACTGCTCCCCCTTTACCTTCAACAACATCTGATGCACTGCATACGCAAGGTACGGATATCTCCCAATCCAATCAAGATCCCGACTCAACATCGATTGGCCCAACTACAGAGCTCACTCAGCGTCAACAGCTTCTCGGCTACGGTACAGTACATTTTCTGGAGATGAGCGCCTATGCGGTATTCCTCACCTATTTTGCACTGTATGCAGCTCACATCATGCATTGGGACCCCTTTGCAACCAGTCTCGCCTTCACCGTATCCGGGATTTCTACGCTTGCCGCTGCTCCCTTTGTCGGTTATCTCTCTGACCGGTTAGGCGATCGTCTGTTGCTATGTATGCTCGGCATGTTCCTGATTGGAATCGAAGTTGTTGTATTTCTAAGCACGTCCTCCCATCTATGGGTCTACGTTGGTATGCTGATTGGAGGGGTTGGCGGGGCATGTTACATGGATTCGTTCTTTGCTCATATCGGTGATCATATCCCCGATGAGAGTCGAAGCTCCGTCATAGGCAAAATTGTCTCTGCGGCTGAGATCGGCTCCATTATATCCCCACTGGTTGCAGCACTGCTTATGGAAGTTGGATCGCTTTACTCCGTGTTTGTGTTCAATCTGGTGCTGATTGCTGCTGCCATTGTAGTTCAGGCTGTGATGCGGAGTCAGTACAGGACAAGACGACTGTAAATGCAAAAGGGAGATGTCCCACAAGTCATGAACATGACGGAGGACACCCCTTCATTGGCATAATTATTTTCCTAACAATGTTGCGATGTGCACTGCATTTTCTTGGATTTTACTTTTTAAGTAAGGGTCAGTCCTGTCAGGTAATTCGGTTGGTTTGTAAAACTTTGCTTCAAGAACTTCCACCCCATCTGGCTTCAATTCTCCCTCATACTCGGTGCAAACATAACCAATGACCACATTGTAGTATTCATGCCCATTTCTTAATTTCGTATATAACTCTTTTCCTGAGAAGACGCCATACAGATGAAGTTTCTTAATCTCTATCCCAATCTCTTCTCTGACCTCTCGTATTGCAGACTCTTCCACCGATTCGCCGAGCTCCATAAATCCACCCGGTACTCCCCAAGTGTCATCCAGATGTCGAACCAACAAAATCTCACCTGTCTTGTTCAAGATCAATATACTCGGTCTCACCAGAATAACAGGAGCATTGCCAACCATTCCTCGCAACGTTTCAATGTAACCCATGGATTGTTCCCTCCCTTATGTGAAGCCATGACCTCATTATAGGCATGTTATATATTTCCATATAGAGAAAGAATCTTCTTCGTTTTTTCCTATTTTAAAGCCCTTACTTTGAAAAAAGGATCGCAAAAAATAACCCGTCTGCACAATCTAATGTGCAAACGGGCATTTCATTGGTGCATCTTCGGCCTGTGGCTGGGGATTCTCTACATGTGCATTCTGCTGCTCACTGCTTCGCAGTTCTGCGGCAGATGCCACGCCATCTTTCAGCGTATACGCCTGATCCTGATGGAAAAAGTTCGGCTTCACAATCTCATTGCGATAGGAGCTGTGGAAAATATGCGTTGTCGCCGGGGACACTGGCGGAATCAGCCACACCCAATCCCCGGTCAGCTCACGCCCAGCCTTCTCTTCCCGCTGTTCAAACATAGCAAATTGCGCTGCCGCCGTGTGGTGATCCACAATGCTCACGCCTGCTTTCTTAAACGAATGCAGCACAGCTACATTTAGCTCCACCAACGCCCGGTCCTTCCACAAAGTTGTTTCACTTGACGTATTCAATCCACATGCCGCCGCCACCGCAGGCAGCTTGTTATACCGGAACGTGTCCGCCAGATTACGGGCGCCAATCTCCGTACCCATATACCAACCATTAAACGGCGCAGCTGGGTAAGATATACCGCCAATCTCCAGACGCATATCGGCGATCATCGGCACACCATACCAACGCATACCCAGCTCAGCAATCTCCTTCTGCTCCGGGTGCTCAATCATCACTTCCACAATCTCTTCTTCAGGTATTACATACCACTCTGGCGCTTGTCCTTGTACCTGAATAATGAGTGGTAACACATCATAAGAGCCACCTGCTCCTTGCCAGCCAAGGGACATGGCCGCCTTGGTCAACTCCACGGAAGCAGGATCTCCAATAATACCTTGCTCTGTCTCATATCCTGCATAACGAATAAGCTGATGATTCCAGACACGTACCGGAGCTCCATTTGGTCCATCCGGTGGAAGGATCGTAATCATCGGAATGACTTTGCCTCCGTTGGATGCCACATGAATATGATTCAACACAGCATCCGCTGCCGTTCCTGCCGTATCGGCATGACGAGCATCCACAATCCGTAATTTATCCCAGAACAGCCGCCCGATGCAACGGTTGCTGTTCCGCCAGGCCATTTTGCAACCTTGCTCCAATTCTTCTGTGGTATGCACATAGGTACCTGTTGCTTCGATCTCGCCCATAACGGCAACAAGCCGGGCCTGCGCGTCTTCACGCGAATGGCCCAGCTCTTCATAACATGTATATATAAACCGTTCAGCTTCTTCCTGCAATTGTTCCAGGTCTGACCGCATCATTCATTCCACCATTCTGTACATCTTGGATGCCATCATTATACGGCAAGCGCACCGGATTTGTAAGCGAACGGATACTTTGTTCACGGACTCTACATATCGTTGTCAGGATGAAGGGTAACCTTGCTTATTTGCCCAGAAATGCGTTTAACATCCAGACCTCTTTATCCAGCGCAGCGGTGAATCCAATTAACATATCTTCCGTTGCGTTATCTTCTGCTTCTCCCGCTTCGTGAATGCCTTGATGAATCACTTCTACCATTGTACGCAGATCAGCAACCACCGACTCTACCATACGCTCAGCAGACAACTGGCCTTGTGCCTCTTCAATTGGAGACAGACGCAGTTGTTCAGCCATTGTAGCCACCGGACGTCCACCAATAGCCAGCAAACGTTCTGCAACTTCGTCCATATTCGCCGTAGCCAAGTTGTACAACTCTTCGAATTTGGCATGCAGTGTGAAGAAATGAGGTCCTTGGACATACCAGTGGAAGTTATGCAGTTTCGTGTACAATACTGACCAACCTGCGATCTGACGGTTCAAGACATCTTGAAGTGCTGTGGCATTGTTAGCAAAAGTGTTGTTTCTAGTTTGGATTGTGCTCATGGAATTTATCCCCTCTCGAATATAAAAATAGAATTTAAATGATTGTTATGGCGTTGCTTTGATTCATCATTTTAATTTAGACTTAATCTAAATCTTGTTATAATTATAGCACCGCATTTACGGTTTGGGAAGGCTTTTGCACTGTCTTGTGAATGAAGATTCCATGAAGTACAACTTCATAGAAACGTCGGCACAGGCGTTAACCGAAATGAGAGGTGTAAACAAACTATTCCTCAACGATTGGAGCTATGATAGACTCATCTGATTGGGTTTCCATATTTTTTTGGAGTAGGATGATACCATCATAAGGAACGTTGCCATTGTAGGAAGTTAACTTAGTCACGATTGCGGAGGTAAACATGAGGATATTTCAATTTAAACAAGAGTCAGGTAAGAAGATTACCAAATTCGATTCTAATTTCGTCATGTCACGTATTACGCAGACCGACAAAACAACTCATATCGGATGTATGCACTTGCCTGAGGGTGGAGTAATCGGTTATCACCAAGCAGTGGTTCCGCAACTCCTTTTGATCGTTAATGGAGAGGGTTGGGTTAGAGGCGAAGCAAATGAATACATCAAAGTTCATTGTGGCGAAGCGGTTCTGGGGGATAAACATGAATGGCACGAAACCAAAACAGAAACTGGACTCATGGCCATTGTAATTGAAAGCGAAGAGTTAGACGTCTAATTATTAATGCCTTTATAGAAGGTATAACGTAAGAAATGAAGTCTTCTTTAACACCAAAAAGCAGACCTGCACCTAAAACGGTAACAGGACTGCTCCTTTCAACATATATCTCCTTAAACTCGAACAAGCTCAAAAGTTAGAATACGATTGATCTCTTCATAGCTCGATGCTATAAAATGAGGCTGATGATCGGACTCCGGCAGCGCCTCCCGATGGTTGAACCAGATAACCTTCCAGCCTGCATCCACTGCACCTACCACATCATTACGCCACGAGTCTCCGATGTAATAGCTAGAACGCGCATCAGTCCCGGACTGCTTACTCACATATTCAAACAATCTGCGATCCGGTTTCGCATAACCAGTCGTACCGGAGATGAAAATCAGATGCTCGTCCACGAGACTGAGCACATCCAGTGCTTCAAGCTTGCGGCGCTGATGCTCTCCTTCTCCATTGGTGATTAGTCCAACGGTATGGCCCTCTGCCTGAAGCCTTCTAATTAACTCATATGCTCCTTCAAAAGGCACAATCTCAAACTGTCTGCTCAGATACTGAGCTTGCAGTTCTTCAGCCTGACCCGATTCTAGAGGGAGTCCAAACTCCTCCATCGTCAACTCAAACCTCCGACGGCGCATTCGCTCGACCGCATCCGGCTCCGGTACAGCAGACAGATCTTCTTGTGCAGACAGCCAGTCACTGTAATAACGAAAACGGTGATATGCCTCAGCATAAGGGAAGTCATCCGGCAAGCCGAGAACGTCTTGCAACGCGCCACGAAGCGGCTGCAAGTGATCATATAAGGTATCATCCAAGTCGAAAAATATGGTTTTAGCATTATTTATTTCATTCATAATCGTTGTCTATCCTCCTGCTTTGAGTCCAAACATTCTCTTCTTACTATATATGTATTCATTTGTTCCGTCCAAAAGTGGATTTCTTGCAGCCCTCTCCAAGTTAATCCATAGCTAAAAACCTCTGTCTGGCAAAGAAGCATTAAACACTCATTCTTATACATAAAAACACCCCATTTCACAACTCATGGTCATGAAATGGGGTGACACTATTTTTTTATAAAACTTATTCTAAAATCAACGAGACAACCTTACCTGCATTCACATCAATCAGGCCATGGTCCGTGATCTTCAGAGCCGGACTTACTGCAAGAGAGTGAGTACTGATCGACATGATCGGGTTATAGTGCACATAACCAAGAGACAACATGGCTGCGCGCAGTTCCTTCACTTGATGGGACACCACTGCGAGTGGTTCTTCCGTCAGAATGCCACCTACGGGAAGTTCCAGATGGGACAGCACCTTGCCGTCTTCTACCACGCAGAAGCCACCCTGGCTCGAAATTACGGTGTTAGCTGCCAATATCATATCTTCGCGATTACGTCCTACAACCAGCAGGTTGTGATTGTCATGTGAATATGTCGTTGCAATGGCGCCACGCTTGATGGTGTCTCCACCGATCAGACCATGTGCTCGATTGCCGTTCACACCATAACGTTCAAAGGTCGCGATCTGGGCATATCCGCTTTCTTCCCATAACAATTCGCCATCCGAAGACTGAATCGGTGCAATATGTTCTTCCACAAAAGTAGAACCATCCTTCACCATCATGACACGGCATTGGTACTCACCTTCACCCGCGAGATCAACACCTGGTCCACTGACTTTCGGGTCGGACAACTGAATTGCAAAATCTGCTACGCCCAGTTTCTCCAACTGAACACTCTTATAGAAGTGAGGCGGGAATTGCCCGATGATCCGTTCCTGCTTATACGGTTCGTAATCGTCATAAGCTTTGCGGCCATTTTTGTACACCTGATCAATGGAGAGATCATCCAAGTTGGATACCAACACATAATCGGCCACTTTGCCTGGGGCAATGCTGCCACGATCGGTCATTTTCATACGGGAAGCAGGGGTAGACGTTGCTGCGTAGATCGCATCTTCCGGACGCATCCCCATCTGAATCGCCTTGCGTACGATATGATCCAGATGACCACGCTCCACCAGTGAATCCGGCATCACATCATCCGTTACGAAGCAGAAATGCTGTGCCACATCATGTTGAATCAGATACTCCATGACCTCAGACGTCATCGATTTCTCCTGGATTTCAATAAACATGCCTGCTGCAATCCGCGCCTGTAATCCCTCAATGCTCTGATGGGTATGATCGGAATCAATACCTGCGTAGATCAGTCGATGCAGATCGAGTCCAAGCAGTTTCGGTGTATGACCTTCAATCACCAGATCAGGATAGTTTTTGCGGATATGCTGTAAAATCTGGTTGGTCTTGCACTCCGGATCACGGATGACATCGACATAGTTCATAATCTCACCCAGACAGATAATCTCGCCAGTGGCGAGCAGCACGTCCATATCTTCGATTTCAATCGAACCACCTGTCGTCTCCATCGGGGTTGCCGGAACGGAACTTGGGATCGCATAGAACATGTCCACCGTCGTCTCCCGACTCGCAGCCATCATCTCTTGCACCCCTTCGAGCCCGAACACATTCGCCATCTCATGCGGTTCTGCGACAATGGACGTTACCCCACAGCCAATCAGACCATGGGAAAAGGTTTCTGGTGTCACCATCGTACTTTCAATATGCAGATGGATATCGATCAAACCAGGAATCATGTATCTTCCTCGTGCATCAATGACTTCGTCTGCCTGAAACATCTCCGGTCCACCGGGTCCAACATATAGGAATCTGCCATCCAACACAGCAGCGACGTTGTTCATTTCAAACCGTTTATAATAACTGTTATACACATGTACATTCACAATCAGTTGATCTGCACGCATGGGGCATAATCTCCTTCTTCACAAGCATTTCACCACGATCCGAACCGGACAATGAACCTGCACTTTAAACTGCTGTACTGCACATGACTGCGCACCACCGCCATCATCCGGAATCATCGCATGAGTTGCCTTCTTTACTGCTCTTATTTCTTCAAGCTATTCCATTCATTCACGGTTACTCTACCAGTACAAGCTTGTCCTGTGGGAAGATCAGGCTAACACGCTGCCCGCTAAGGTACGGTGTTTCCATCTCCTGATTTGCTGTAAAGTCACCCAGTTCCGTCTCAACTACATACTGATAGCTGCGTCCCAGATACGTGCTGACTTTGATAATGCCCGGCAAAGCGTTCACCACATCCGCGGAGGTATCTCCACTTACGATCAGATCATCCGGGCGAATCGCACCTTTGCGGGCACCGGGAAGGGCTGTTCCAGGATGCGCTGTTGCCGTAAACATGCGGCCACCCGCATGCAATGTGATGACTTCACCTGCATCGCTGCGATCCGCAAATTCAATAAAATTATGGAAGCCGATGAATCGTGCGACAAACTCCGTTGCCGGATATTTAAAAATCGTTTCCGGGCGGTCAAGCTGCTCGACCACACCTTTGTTCATGATTGCTACCTGATCCGAGATCGAGAAACACTCTTCCTGGTCATGAGAGACATACAACGTTGTGATACCCAGCTCTTGCTGAATCCGGCGAATCTCCACCCGCATGTTAAGGCGCAGGTTAGCATCCAGGTTACTGAGTGGTTCGTCGAACAAGAGCAGGTCAGGCTCAATGACCAAGGCACGAGCAATCGCCACACGTTGACGCTGTCCACCGGACAGTTCTTGTGGAAAACGTTTCTCGAACCCGTTCAGGTTAACGACTTCAAGGATTCGCATCACACGGGAAGAGATATCCTTGTCTTTCACCTTGCGCATCCGCAAGCCAAAGGCCACGTTGTCATAGACAGACAGATGCGGGAATAATGCATAACTCTGGAATACAAATCCGAAGTTCCGCTTGTTCGCCGGAACCTTTGTATAATCCTTGCCGCCGAACATAAACTTGCCCTGTGATGCTTCCAGAAATCCGGCGATGAGGCGCAGCGTAGTTGTTTTGCCGCAACCGCTCGGTCCGAGCAGGGAGAGCAGTTTACCTTTTTCCAGCTCCAACTGAAAATCCTTCAGGATTGTCTGCTTATCGTATGCCACGGATACGTGGTCTAATGTCAGCAATGCCATAGCGTTCTGCGCCTCCAATTAACGTTTAGTAAAGTATGAAAATCCGCCCATGATCCGTTCGATCACGAACATTAAAAGTCCGGTCAGTACCATCAATAGCATGGAAATCGCTGCAATCGTTGGGTCAAAGTAATTCTCCACATACGTCAGCATCTGAATTGGTAATGTGCTTACCCCTGGTCCGGTCATGAACACCGAGATATCCACGTTGTTGAACGACTCCAGGAAGGCAATCAGCACCGCAGCGATAATTCCTGAGCGGATGTTGGGAAGCACGATTGTGAAGAACGTTCTCACCCGTCCCGCACCAAGACTCAGCGCAGCTTCTTCCACGGCGAAGTCAAAGCTCGATAGACTCGACGCGATAACCCGAATAATGAATGGAAGCATGATAATCGTATGACCAATCAATAGTCCAAGGTACATGGGCAGATGGTAGATTACGATCAGATATTTCATCAATGTAAAACCAAGCACGATTCCCGGGATCAATACCGGGGACAGGAACAGTGCGTTCAGCACGGACTTGCCTTTGAAATCGTAACGACTGAGTGCATACGCAGCCGGAACTCCAAGCACCAGTGCCAACAGGTTCCCCAGCAAGGAAATGATGATGGACGTCTGGAACGTGCGGAGGAAACCGCCTGTGTTGAAAATATTCTCATACCAGCGGAAGGAGAACCCTTCCGGCGGAAATTTGAGTACCGTTCCCGGTTCAAACGAAGTGATCGATATGATCAGAAGCGGGCCCAGCAGAAAGATAAAGACCAGCAGACTGAACAGGCCCAGCCCGATATGTTTCTCCCGCATATGTCTACCCCTTCGGATTTAAAGTTTTGGCCATTTTGTTCATGACACCGACCACGACAAATGTAATCACAATCATAATCGCGGCAACAACCGAGGCCAGATACCAGTCGTTGAGGGTCATGGCGTTCTGATACAGGAACGTAGCAATTACGCGCTGCTTGCCTCCAAGGAGGGCAGGTGTGGTATACGCCGTCAGGCTTCCGACAAAGACAAGCACGGCTCCGATGACAAGTCCTGGCACAGCCAGCGGGAACACAACCCGGCGGAATGCCGTAATGCGCGATGCGCCGAGACTTTGCGCTGCCTTGAGCAGGTCACCGTCAATGTTCTCCAGCACGCCCACCAGAGAGATAATCATCAATGGCAGGAACAGATGCGTCAGACCGATCATCATCGCTGCTGGTGTGTACAGAATATCCAGCGGCTTGTCCACGATCCCCAGACCAACAAGGGTGTTGTTGATCAGCCCTTTGCGTCCAAGAATGATCATCCAGCTAAACGAACGCACGACCGGGCTCGTCAGCAGTGGGAAGATCGCCAGTGCCAGCAAAATGCCTTTGCGGCGCGGCGCTTTCTGCGAAATATAATAAGCTGTCGGGAATCCGAGCACCACACAGACGATGGTGGTGACCACGCTGACTTGCAGCGTCGTAAGCAGTATTTTCAAAAAGTATGGGTCTCTGAAAAAATGCATGTATCCTTCAAACGTGAAGGAGTTTTCTTGGAAAAACGTCGATCCGATCGTCAGGACAATCGGAATGATCATAAATGCCGCCAAAAACACGAACCCCGGCAGCAATAGCCAGTAGATTACTGATTTTTTCATCGCCATACTCCTGACTTGTAAAATGGTTTTATTCACACGTTTCACTGGCGCACATTTCAAAATAAACTCCATGTTCATCGCACCAGCCGTTCCGGTTACGAATCGTTCTTACGATCGCTGTTACCCTTGGATTTTCTTGATTTTTTCTTATATAGAAGAAAAAATCCAAGGATAAAGGCGAACGCTTCGCTTCTTCAGAATCGATTTCGTCCCCTCCACTAGCAGCGAAATACGTAAGGATTGATTTTAAAATTTAACTCCATTGCCGTGAAGATCATAACTACGCGTTTAACGCGTTGACAAACAGTTCAAGGAACGCTTCTGCGTCCACGGTTTCGCAGACGAGGGTGTTGGGCTGCTCGCCCAAACGGTTTTGGAAGTCGCATACCATCTGGCCATCGCACAAGCGGCTGGCGGTTTCGACATCGACGTAATACGATTTGCGTCCTACCAGTTCCGGGGCAAGGGCTACGCCCACGGCTAGTGGATCATGTAAAGCGCACGCGCGGACGCCGTTCATTTGTTCATAACGGTTGATATATATCTCCGTGCTCTGAGCCACGTATGCGCGCAGTGCAGGATCAGTGAGACGCTCAATTGTTGCTTCATTCAGCAGCGTTTGACGCGTCACATCCAGTCCAACTTGCGTAAGCTTCTCGATGCCTGCGTGCAATACGATGCGTGCCGCCTCTGGATCAGCGTATGTGTTGTACTCGGCTGTCGGCGTAATGTTGCCATGCCCGCGAACCACACCACCCATGAAGATGACTTCCTTCAATAAAGAAGGCAATTCAGGACACTTCATCAGCGCGAGTGCCAGATTGGTTAATGGAGCAGTCATGATCAATGTCAGTTCGCCTGGATATAACTTGGCTTGCTCCACGATAAAGTCCGGCGCAAAACCTTCCTCGGCTTGCTTGGACACCGCTGGATCAGGCAGCGCACCGCCCAATCCGTCCTGTCCATGTACTCGGTGTTCATAATGCGACTTGCGAGCAAGGGGTCCTGCCGCTCCAGCAATCACCGGAATTTCAGGTGCACCCGCAAGTTCAAGGATTTTGCACGTATTCTCTGTTGCCTGCTGGAGTGATACGTTCCCACAGACTGTGGTGATACCGAGAATGTCCAGCTTCCGGCTTTTGACCGCCAGCAAAATTGCCAGTGCGTCGTCAATCCCCGTGTCCACATCCATAATGATGCGATTCAGCGATTCATTCATCCGTTCTCAACTCCTATACGGTGATTGGTTGCTTGCTGCAAATGATAAGTTGAACTAAAGAATATTTACACTTACCACTCCGATGACAGAATAACCTTCTGATCGCTGTTATCCCCAGATTTTTTTGAATCCCTTCTTCAAAGGTAAAATCCGGGGATAAAGGCGAACGCTTCGCTTCTTCACGTTATTTCTGCCCTCTCCGTTCTCGTGTAAAAAGTTTAGTAAACTATATAGATCAAAGATAACTATTTAGTCGGTTACTTGTTTTTATTGTGCAATCTCGCGGTTCCAGCGATCTGTCCAGCCTTTAACCTGTTGATTCACAAATTCCATATCCAGCTTGTTCAGCTTCTCAACAACGTCAGCACCGTAGGTTACGCCTTCTGCTTCTTCAGCAGTCAGTTCAACCTTGGTGTTCACTGGGGAATCGACTTTAGCTTTAGCAGATTTCGCTTGTACATCTTGACTGAGCTGCCAGTTGATGAACTCTTCAGCCAGTTCTTTGTTTTTGCTGCCCTTCACGACATTGATTGTGTTCATCACGGCATATGCACCTTCGCTAGGTGTAACAAACTTCGCATTAGGCACAGCTGCTTTGAGATCTTTGAAATACATTTCCATGATCGGTCCGCCTGCAATCTCTTCTTGGGAGAACATGTTCACGAATTCGGAAGTTTGGCTGTAGAATTTCACCACATTGCCACTCAGTTTTTTCAGTTCAGCAAATGCCGCATCTTCATTAAACGTATCATTACCAGCTACACGGGAAGCTGCATCCACAACCATCGGGCCTGCTGTTGCCGTAATATTCGGGATGGTCAGGTTACCTTCAAACGCCGGGTCCCACAGGTCACTCCATGAAGTCACTTCTTTGGAAACGAGGTCCGGGTTATAAGCAATTCCAAGCTGTCCAACCGTGTAGGCCGGGCCATAATCTTCACCAAGCGGGGCTTTGGCAATATCATAAATGTCATTTACATTTGGAATTTTGGAACGATCGATTTTTTCAAACAGACCTTCATCAATACCTTGTTGTGCATAGTAGTCAGACAGGTAGATGACATCGACATTCGATGTACCTTGACGGATTTTGTTCAGACGTTCAGCGTTATTGCCGACTTCGAGCACGATGTCTACATTATGTTCTTTTTCAAAAGGACCAAATACCGATTCATTGAAGAAATCTTCCGAGAAACCCCAAGTGGAGATAACCAATTTGGTAGCTGCCGTTCCTCCATTGCCTGATCCGCTTGTTGCATCCTCTGTGCTGCCACAACCTGCAAGTAATACCGATGTCATTGCCACTGCTGCCAAACCGCTAATCCACTTTTTCATCATGATCCTGATTCCCCCTGATATATGTGATGTGTAAAAAAACAAAAAGAAAAGCGCTCTTGTATAAACAAGAACACTTTTCTTCGTAAACAAAGGAAAGCGACACCCGCTGCCGGTACATCATCGGTTTCTACTTCAGAATCAATCCGAAGACAGACGCCATCATATGAAATTGTACGGAACCTGATCATGAATCCGGGCCATAACCTCCATATGCATCAACAAGAATCTATCCTGCCGATCCATCCTAGGCCTGTTCCAGAATCACATTCGTGATCGCCCACTGAGTGGACGCATCATAATCCCGCAATATTGCTTCAATTGGCAAACCCATGTGTTGCTCGAGCTTCTCCCGGAATTTCTTCTTATATAAGACAGACATGCGGAAGTCCACTTCCAGCTTTAAGCCGGGGGCCTCCCCTTCCAGGGCGTCAGAGCGCGGTGAACGTCGGTGCTTCGCGTAGAAGGTCACAATGTTCTGGTCAATGGTCACTCTCAGGAGAGTGGTGCCAAATCCGAACAGTTCCTTCGAGATTTCGTTATAATACTGGCACATCTTCTTCTTACTCTCATTGCTGTCCAGTAGTTCCATGAACTCACCCACATCTCTTACTACCGTACATTCGACGTGTTAACACGATTGATTATACATAAATCTTCTGAAATGAGCAACCCAAAAGATATACTTAACATGTAAATCACACACAGAAGCGAACGATAAGACATTTCCCTCCAAAAACAATTCGTCTTAAACCACAGTAAATTTACATTAATATGCCTGCATGTCAATCCTATACTATTGTTACTTCTAAACTTCGTTTTAATACACCGTAATCGAGGCTTCGTTTCAACTTTCCCTATAAGGGTATTAATTCCTGCGAAACATAGACAAACTTCGTCAACAACCGTTAAAATGAGACACAATGTTGACATGTTTTTATTTTCTAGAAATTGGAGGCTTAACCCATGCAATGTCCAGTATGTAATCATGAAAATGGAGATGCCCAGTTTTGCGAGAGGTGCGGAACTAATCTAACGCAAACTACCTCTTCACCCTCACTTGTAAAGAACCCGGAATCTGCTGCTGCTTCAGAACCCGAATATACTCGCTGGTCCAGTACGCAGAACACATCTTCCGAGGCACCCGTTCGACACAACACACCTTCCGTCTCTACTCAGAAACAACAGACAACAGAATCAACAGGCACCAATGACCATGCTTCTGCAGGAGACAACATCTCCAATCAGTGGAATAATATCGTGCAGAATGAGAAAGTTCAGCAAGCCAAAGAAGTAAGCAAACAGTATCTATCCTATTTCCTCAGTGTATTAGCCCGTCCTTATCAGACGATGAAAACCGTTGGCGACCAGCATTCACTAAACGGATGGCTAACGATGGCGCTGATTGCAGTCCTATCTTCTACATACTTCTTAATTACCTTCAGTCGCATAGGTATGGATGGCTTGTTCATTGGTGGATTTGTAAGGCCGCTATTGTTCACCGTCATTATCCTGATTGCCTCAATTGCACTGATGTACGCTATTCTGAAAATTGAGAAAATAACCTTCCGTCCCAAAACACTGGTTGCCCAGTTCGGTACATTGCTTGTTCCTGCTGTCGTATCCCTTGTTCTGGCGAATCTGTTTATTATCATCTCGTATTCCATCGCGATCGCCTTGCTTGTGGTCTCGTATATCATCATATTTGTGGCTCTGAACTCGGTGCTATTCCAATATCCATTGAATCGTACCAAAGCAGCCATCGACAGTATGTACAGCGTACTCATCGCCAATGTGGTCGTATTCTTTATTCTGTATCGATTGTTGGGTGAGGTTATTATTGGACTGATCGGGCTGATGCTTTCGCCGTTTGGCCGTCTGTAAACATTATCGCCGTTATCCGTAAAATCGTATTAAGGCTTTCCCTGCTCACGCGGGGAAAGCCTTTTTTTGTTTTCCAAGGCGGCATTGCACTGTGCATGTATCATACACTATAATGTGTAGTGCAACAGGTATGTTCTTATTGACGTAATAAACCAATCCAGCAACCCCCGTTTACGTAATGAAAGGATTCATCGTTGTTATTAACACTACATTATGTAGTGTTAAATTCACTCATTTTACGAAGAAAGCAGAGGAACTCTCTATGGACATGACTCATATGAATCATATGCAAATGGAGCATGAGGCAGGCACATCCTACCTGTGGCTCATCGTAGGTGTAATCGTGTTACTGTTCTCCATCGCCGCTTATATCTGGGCATCACGCACACAGGGCAAAATCCTGGGCCACATGAAAAAGAAAGAGCGGGCGGACATCCACAAAAAAAGTCGATCCCTTCGGCTGGCTGCACACGTAATGATGGCTGTGTCGATTATTACGTTTGGCCTGTTCTTCATGCAAGGTGCAGGTAAAACATATAATGTAGCCGATCTGGAGTCCAACGCGACAATCGATGTGACGGACGATAAATATTATGGGGCAGACCATACGGAGGACCCTATCCAGTATGAGATGACGATTCCGACATCAGGGCCGCATAATCCGCATGATATCAAGTTTGGATTTTACACCGACTTTCCGGGCTATAATTACCTGGTACACAATCTGGAGCATGGGGATATCATCATCTATTATCGTGAGAATGCAAGCGAGGACTTGAAGGAGCATCTAAAATACCTTGCCAAATTCCGCGAAGCTGGGGCAGGTATACTTGCCGTACCAAATAAGGATATTCCCGAAGGCAGTGAAGTCGTGGTGACCGCATGGACCAAAACGATGAAACTTGACCAATTCGACGATGCCAAAGTGGGTACTTTTATCAATAAATATATTAATCAGGGACCTGAAAAGATTCCTGCCTCTGTTCGCCAGGGCGGCGGAACAATGTAATGACGTAATCACTCCGTCGTGTGAAGGCCTCTAAGTCGTAACCATGAGGCTTGTACCAATGATGGACATGGTCAATATAGGATTGAAACGTAATTAGCTCCCGGATCAAAATTGACTCGGGGGCTAATTCTTTATCGCCGGGATGCCGATATTTCAAGTAGAAAACTGTACATCTGATATACAATACATACGAACCAAAGAAGCGACGATTATCATGTAAAGAGACAAAGAGACGATCGATTCAACAGATCAAGGGGGAACACTTTTACCAATGAACAGTTTGTTTATGCGGATCTTTTTATTTTTTTCCTGTCTGATGCTGGCTGCGGGTGCGGTTCTTGGCATTACCATGTACCGTTCATCAGCGCAACTGGTCGAGCAATCCATGGGGATGCAGGCACAGGCTGTGGCTGAACGGGCAGCTGCATTAATTGACCCTTCTCTGTATGCACCACTCAGTACCGGACAGGACGAGACAGCGTATTATGGCACCTTGCGTGAGCAGCTCAGTCAGCTGCGCGAGGCCAATGGGCTCAAGTATCTCTATACACTTGGTACACGCGAAGAAAATGGAACTAATACATATTTCTATGTTGTGGATGGGGCTGCTGCCGATGTAGCAGAGGATGACTTCTCCCCTTACGGCTCCGCAGAAGAGACCCATTATGAAGGAATGCTGCAAGCTTTTGAACAGAATGAACCTATTCGGGGCGAACTCACCCAGGATGAATATGGCGCTACCATTACAGCGTATGTGCCAATCCATGGGGCTGACGGAAAAGTACTGGGGCTAGTCGGTGCGGATCTGGACTCCACTGCGGTCTATGAACTGATGTCTCGCAACCGTATGACCATGATCTGGACAGCGCTGGTTATTGTGCTGCTCAGTGTCTTGTTGGTGTATGGATTCGCACACTACTTGACCCGCCCGTTGGTGAAGCTGAAGAAGTTGATTACCGAAGTGGGAAAAGGCGACCTGACCGTCAACGTCGAACTTGAACGAAAGGACGAAGTCGGACAGCTCGCTTCCGAATTCAAACATCTGGTCACTGGTACCCGTGATGTTATGACGGGCATCCGTCAAAGCTCCGATTCTCTGCTGCAAGCTGCAGAAGGTGTATCTAAACACTCGCAGGCAACTGCCGAAGCTAGTCAGCGTATTGCCGAGCATACCAATCATACAGCCAGTGGAGCTGCCGAACAGGTGGCACGAGCAGGCGAAGTCACAGTAGCCATGGAAGAGATTACGCGCAGCATGCAGCATATTGCGAATTCGTCTTCTATGGTCGCGGATGTCTCGCAGGAAACGACTAATAACGCAGTGCAAGGTCAAGCCAACATTAACACGGCAATGGATAGCATGGACAAAATTCATCAAGCAAATGTGCAGATGGTGGCCTCCACCACTCAGCTTGAGCAGTACTCTGATAAAATTGAGTCGGTAGCACATCTAATGAAGGGTATCGCTTCACAGACCAATCTGCTTGCACTTAATGCGAGTATTGAAGCGGCTCGTGCAGGAGAATATGGCAGCGGGTTTGCGGTGGTTGCCTCAGAGGTTCGCAAACTTGCGGGGGAATCAGAGCAATCGTCCCAGCATGTCACCGAATTGATCGCCGAGATGACACGTCAAACTGCCCTGTTGTCAGAACATATGTCAGCCAGCACATCTGCCGTACAGTCCGGTCTCGCTGTTGTTCAGGAGGCAGGCCGTTCGTTCACATCCATTCATACCGGAATTGAAACGATGAATGAACGTCTGCACGAAGTATCCGCAGCATCCGAGCAGCTGTCTGCCAGTGCAGAAGAAGTGTCCGCTTCCGTGGAGGATATGGAGCATATCTCGCGCGAATCCTCTTCCAGTATCCAACAGGTGTCACACGCTACCGGAAGCCAACTGCAATCCATGGATGAGATGCGTGCATCCGCTGAATCTCTGCGGGTACTGTCCAGTGAGCTGAACGGATTAATTAGTCGATTTAAAATATAGCGGGCAGCTAGATTGTTGATGTCAGCCCACAACAAAAAGCCGCACGGCAGAGACGGGATCATGGGGTCAACCCCATTTCCAGACACTGCCTGCGGCTTTATTTTTGTTGTACTTTTAAGGATGGCAAGCCCTAAGGCTGCCTGAATTAGTAGCGCTGCGGAGCAGCTTTTTTACCCAAATCCGTCATGTACGTAAAGAACGCTTCCGGATCGGTATCATACACCAGTTGTACTGGACGTCCATCTGCTTGCTCCACCGTGCGGCCCTGGCTTGGACCATCCGGGATGACAATACAGTTTACGGTTTTCTTCTTCACGATGTCCTCGCGTCCAACGGAAGCCGTTGTCAGCACATCCCACAGATAATATGTGGAATTTGTCTCACTGTACACCAGTGGCGGACAACCTGCGTAACAGTTACCCAGGAAATCTACGCCTTCGAAGCGACGTTCTGCTGCCCAGCGGTTACGAACGGCTGGAGTCAGAGGCACCTTGTTGGTGCTTTCCAGTGCAACCAGATCGATCTGGATGCCGCTCTGCCATACACGGTAAGCCGCTTCCGGGTCCCAGAATACGTTCCATTCCGCTGTGCCGTCATGCTCGGGCTCTTCTACATTACCACGCTCGAATGTGCCACCCATCCATACCAGCTTGTCGATTTTCTCTTCAATGTCTGGTGCTTCGTCCAGTGCACGCGCAAGGTCAGTCAGCGGTCCTGTGAACAGGAGCAATGTTTTGCCTTCGGTGTTACGTACTTTCTCGATGAGATGCTGGTGTGCCGGAACGGCAGAGAGTGGTGCTTCCATTTTGCCGGATTCGTTCAGTACAGGAAGTGCATCTACATAGAAGGAGTGCAATCTCCACGCCGCAGGAAATGGATTTTTTCCTCTGGAGTTGGATTTGGATACCTCTACGGAATATGTACCGAAACGATCGATGATTTTACGGCTGGCATCTGTTGCTGGCTCCAGATATCCGTCTGCCGGAATAACCGATACCCCGGTTACATGTACATTGTCCATTTGCAGAAGCATGAACAGCGATACGAGGTCATCCACGCCGCCGTCATGGTTAAAATACACATTAAGTTGGTTCGTCATACTTGCTTTCATCCTTCCCCCTGGTGTCCCATTGATGTTGATCATCCGTCTGCCCAATGGCCGACGCTCCCTCTATTATGTCCCAAAACCATTGGCCACGTAAACCTTCACCACGCAAAGAAAACAAGGGTCACGCCTCATCCTGCGGATATTTTACAGTTCCACCATTCCATCTCAGGAGCAGACCCATCCAACTCAATTCCGTGCCATTGTTGTGCAAAAAGAAATGGACAGCAGGCTTGAAGCCCCGCCGTCCATCTCACCCCATCCATGCATTACATGGACTGGTTTTGTTTCTGGTTCTGTTTCTGTTTCTTCTCATTCTTCTCAGCAATCGGAATATACTTGCCTGGCCAGAAGGCCCATTTGCCCAGCAATGTGGTGATTGCCGGAACCATGAACGGACGTACCAGGAATGTATCCAGCAACACACCAACAGCCGTTATAATTCCGAATTGCACCAATACTTGAATCGGCAGAGTCGCAAGTACCGCAAAGGTTCCTGCCAGAATCAGGCCGGCAGAGGTAATAACCGAGCTCGTCTCACCGACGCCTTCCTTAATAGCTTGACGAAGCGGCATCGTTTTGCGTTTCTGCCAGATGCTTGAGATCATGAAGATGTTGTAGTCTTCGCCCAGTGCCACCAGAAATACGAAGGAATACAGCGGAATCGCGCCCTGTATGGCATCGGCGCCAAGTCCGTAGTGAATAATGATCCAACCCAGACCCAGTGCAGAGAAATACGACAGAACAACCGTTGCAATCAGATACGCCGTAGCTACAACAGAACGCAAGTATAATAGCAGCAATAGTGTAATCATGCCGATGACCACCGGAATAATGATCTTGGCATCCCGTTCTCCAGCCACTTCAATGTCATACTGTTCTGCTGTCTGACCATCGATCCAGATCTGACTGTCCACATTGGTTACTCCAGCATCTTGAAGCGCCTGTTCCGCAGTAGCCCGCAGATCCGGAATATGCTGCATCGCCTCCATGGAATATGGATTCAGATTAAATTCCACGTCATAAGCCGTAATGTTAGCATTCTCGGCACCCTGTTGGGCATCGCCCACTTTGCTAATGTAATCCAGCGATTCAAGCCGCTGCTTCAGATCGGTTTCTTTACCTTCGGCATCAACAATCACTTTCACTGGAGCCAGCTCGCCTTGAGAGAACTGTTCACCAATAACTGTGAATCCTTCGCGGGAAGGCACATCCTCCGGGAAGGAAGACAACAGATCATATGTGAATTTAACCTGAGTAGAGAATGCTGCTAGTCCTCCCAGCAATACCAGGGTAATTGCAAGCACGGTCCATGGTTTGGTGACCACCGTACGGCCAATCCAGCTTTCCTTCACTTTGCGTGGGGCAGGAGCCGGTTTGCCTTTTTTCTTGGCACGTTCGACTTCCATCTCATGGGTACGTGGTACGAACGGGTAGAATGAACCCCGGCCGAAGATCGCGAGCAGAGCCGGAACCAGCGTCAGACTTGCAATAAACATAATAAAGATGGATAGACTGAATGGTACGGCAAAACGATGATACGCACCATATTCAGCCAGTAACAGCACCAGTAGTGCTGCAACGACCGTGAATCCACTCATGGCAATGGCGCCGGAAGATCCGGTAATGGCCTGGAAGATGGCTTTCTTTTTGTCCGGCTCATGGTAGAGAATTTGGCGGTATCTGGAGATCATGAACAGGCAGTAATCCGTTCCTGCTCCGAATAACAATACAGTCATGATTGAGATTGACTGTGCGTCCACCGTAATCCAGCCTTGATCCGCCATGAATCCGAGAATCGGACTGGTCACCATATACGCGAATCCAACCGCAATAATTGGGATAATCGCTAGCACTGGCGAACGATAGATCAATAGCAGCAGCACCAATACCAGTACAACCGTAGCGATAAGCAAGGATACATCGGCGGAAGAGAATAGTCCGCTCGCATCAATGGATATCCCTACTGGCCCTGTTACACGAGCAATCAGTGTATTGGCATCATCTATAGCTACATCGAACGGGTTTGCCCCGAAGATGTCTTGTGTTTTTTGCTCAAGTGCTTCAATGCCTTGCTCTAATTGTTCTGCATCGGCACCTTCATTGAAGAAAAGCGGCATAACCAGGGTGCTTCCGTCTTCCGAAAGCTGGCCTTTCAACGCCTGTGGCGGCAATTGATAGAGTGGCACAACGGACTGCTGTTGTTCTACCGGATCTTGATCCAGTCGCTCCGTTAATGCCTGAATGTTCCCAATCTGCTCATCCGTCAAACCGCCGGCTTGACGCCATACGATTAACGCGGGCAGTCCTTCACCACCAGGGAATTCCTTCTCGGCAAGTGCAGCTGCCTGAACCGATGGTTTGGACTCACTTAGATCCTGCGCGTTATTAGTTTCACGATCACCAACAGCAGGCCATACCATGCCCAGCACAACGGCGATAATGATCCATACCAACAGTGTAATCCATTTGCTTCGTTTGCCAGCAACCCAGCGGCCATAACCCGAACCTTCCTGCATTGTCTCTTCATCTCCCTATTCTGTTTCTATGAAGCCCTATTTATGTGATGGTGTAGTAATGAACCATGGGTCATAGTATAATTGAGTTAATTATATATACCGGAAGGTTAATTTTGCAATGCCTAATTTGTGAACATGCTTAGCCAGCGATTAAATACGTAAAGAGGTCAGTGATTATGAGCAAAAAAACAAACATCCCCCGGTCACCGGGCAGACCCAAAACGGGTGCCGATCAAGCATCTGTCCAAACCAACATATTGATGACAGCTTCACGTCTGTTTATGGAATATGGGTATGAACCCGTCTCTCTCCAACAGATTGCTTCATTGTGCAATGTAACCAAAGCATCAATCTATTATCACTTCACCAGCAAAGCCGATCTGTTCACCGTTGCCATTACCCGCATAATGATGATGAGCATGCAGCAGACTTCGCTCCGCCTGGATGAACCCGGCACATTACAAGAGCGGCTGATCAAGGTTGCGCAAGCGAAGATGCAACACTCCCATATTGAGACGGAGAGCATGATGCGAGAAGCCGAGAAGCATCTGAATACGGAGCAACTCAGCCAGATTCGAGAAGCTGAGGTTCAGATCTTCGAAGTGCTTGCGACCCACTTCAAGCAGGAGATGGACAATGGTTATTTGCGGGTTGCCAGTCCCATGCTGCTTGCCCATGCATTTACGTCACTGCTCATGCTCGCGAACCGCGAAGATGTGCGCAACATGAATGGCGGCAGCATTGAGGAACTTGCACGGGAACTTGTTGCCCTGTTTCTGGATGGAGCGGTTAGGCGGAGCGGGAATATATAGCTGTATCTCTAAGCAGTTATGCCAAAAAACCATCGGGCGATGTAATGAACACACCTACCGATGGTTTATTGGTTGAAATCTAAACATGATTATAGGACTCTGCTCCCGACAATGTTGTATTGATTCTGTAATTACTTACCTGTTACTTAGTCAACAGTGATATAAATAGATATATTAGGGCCATCACTACTATTCTCCGTATAGAATTTACCTTCACCCGTTGGTCTTCCGTTCTTAAACATGCCCACATAGACTAACTTACCGTTCAAGTAACCTTTACCTTTGCCGGTAATAGCTCCATTTTTAGCCTGCCCATCATAGATGATTACACCATCTTCGTACAATTTAATTTTGCCAGAATACGTGGGTACTCCTTTATCAAATGCACCAACATAGGCAATTTCTCCATATTGATATGCTTTACCTTGTCCCTGTGGCAGTCCATTTTTAAATGTGCCCTGATAGAACATCTCACCAGATTCTGTATACCACTTACCTTGACCATGAAACGAACCCTTCAAAAAATCGCCCTTATATTTAACTGTTCCATCTGGATAATATTCGGTGCCCTTACCTGAAGGAAGCCATGTTTCCATATCCACCTTACCAACATAATTAAACTTTCCATTTGGGTAGTAGAGCTTTCCCTGTCCATTAGAAATATCCGAGTACAGCTTTCCATCTGCGTTATACCTTTTTCCTTCATGAGGCCTTCCCGCTACAAACTTACCTTCAAAGCTCTTCTTCCCATTTGAAAAATAGGATATTCCTTTACCATTAGGTACGCCATTTTTGACTTCTCCCACATATTTGTGTTTTTCACCAGAAAGAGTAATATAGATCTCTTTTTTCGCTGCTGAGACCTGTCCCGGTGAAGTAAACAGCGGTGTAACCAAAATTAAAAAAACAGTAAACCACTTCAAACAATTCTCTAACTTTCGCATTTCTGTAAATCCCCATTTCTATTTTTATAGAATCTATCGGCCTGCTAAGATTAAACTGATATGCCTCTTTAAACTATGAATGTCTGGTTTACTACAACACAGCTTTGTATACAGTACAGCAAATCAAAATATGTAATTCGAGCAGAGTAATACGAATCTTCAAAAATGAGTTTCTCTTCGACTTAGCAAGCACGACAATACTTATATCGACCATTATAGCTACAAGCATGAGAAAATATGGTAAAGTGTTGTTAATTATCTATTTCCCGTTGACTTATACGATACATAACATGATTAATACAAACCTTGAACCCATTGGAGGAAAAACCATGTCACCACCAAAATCATCCCCACGCATCCCCCGTCTGCTGGAAACAAAGCGCATATACCTGCGTCCTTTCGAGATTACAGATGTAGATGCTTATTTCCCTGGTCTGTTTGACACCGAGATGCGTAGGCTGACGGGAACACAGAACAGTTTCACACGCACTCAGGTTGAACGTTATGTTGAAAACGCAGCACAGGATGACTCCAGACTCATGCTACTTATTGCTTTACAGGAAACTGACCAGATCATCGGAGATGTCGTCCTGATGGACATGCATGCCAAGAATCGCAGTGCACACATCCGGGTTGCCATCGATCAGGCGGAGCATCAAGGAAAAGGCTACGGTAGCGAGGCTTTGCTGCTTATGCTGGACTACGGCTTCGGCATCTGTAACTTGCATCGAATAGAGCTTGAGGTGTATGCCTTCAACGAGCGAGCGATTCGCACGTATGAGAAGCTCGGATTTCAGCGCGAGGGTGTGAAGCGGGATGTCTTGTTCTACAATCACCAATATCATGATGCCATTCAGATGAGCATGCTGGAGGATGAGTTCAGGCAACGTCATATGGAAGATCAGGCAGGTAATAATTAAGTTTCCGTTCAGCCAAAATCAAACCAAAAAACCGGGGATTTAGTACACCTCCCCGGTTAGAAACTTCAGATGACCCGTCAGCACCGATAGCTCGGCGGGTGTCTTCATATACAGTTCGCCATCCGTGTCAGCTGACATCGGCGCATCTGTGTTCACTTTTAGCGTAGATGCCTTGAAGTATGAAATGCTCTCACTCTGAGGTTGCCAATCTCCCTCGGGCTTATGTGACAGGATCTCTCGCAGCAGCGGGATGCCTGTCTCATGAATAATGAGTACGTCCAGCTCCCCATCCTGCAATGCATCCGGTGCAAAGGGCAGGGCATTCGTTCCCAGAAAACGGCCGTTGGCTGCGTAGATCATCACCGCTTCGCCTGCCATCTCTTTCCCATCCGCCTCCAATTGATAACGAAACGGCTCCGTATGACTAATCGTCTGCAACGTGCTGATGAAATAACTGAGCTTACCCAGCGCGCCTTTCAGATTCTCGTTAATATTCTGCGATGCATCACTAATTAAGCCAATGCCAAAAAAGTTCGTGAACACCCGATCATTGGCTCGTCCAACATCAATGGATACTACCCGACCTGCGAGCATTTCTTGTGCAGCAGTCTCTGCGTCGGGTGATCTGCCGAGCGAACGCGCAAAGTCATTACAGGTGCCTCCAGGCAATATGCCAATCAATGGAGGATGCTGCAGATCAGCCAGTCCATTCACGCATTCATGTACCGTGCCATCCCCACCCAGGATAAACACCACATCGAATTGCTCACCGCGTTCACGACACAACTTCTCTCCTTCGCCGGGTTCATCGGTACGCATAATGACGAGTTCATGGACAGCGGGAGCCAGCACACCAGCCACAAGGCCCACTGTATTCTCACGATTGGCCTTACCCGAATGATGATGATGAATTAACAATGCTTTGTTAAACTCCATCCTTCTCTTCCTCCATTCCAATGCTTGTTAACCTTTACCCAAAAAGGTTGAAGCCATAAACAAGCCCTGCGCTAAGCACTCATCATTCCAAATAGGTTCCCCAATCAGATATGCATCCTAATCCTCATTCATTCGTAATAGCTATATAAATTCAACTATTTATATAACTCGTTGATCTTACAAACCATTTCCTTGTTTAACCAGATGTATGCATGAGAAAAAGGGTTTCTCCGCACCTTATGTCATAAGGCTGCAAATTTTGCTGGTGAGAACCCATTCAAATCGAGTCAAAACGGTTATATCTATACCATATACGAATGGAGGGATTCCCTATGATTCCAGCAACGTTGGAACAATTGGAGCAAGTTCGCAAGGAATGCCGTACCATGGTTCGCAAAAGAGCTACCGCATCTGCCGGTACAACACTCGTTCCCCTGCCCGGTACAGACGTACTGGCTGATGTGGGGATGCTGATGCAGCTGTTGCCTGCCATTAACAATAAATTCGGATTATCACAAAAACAGTTGGACGGCATGGACCCCGAGACCAAATCCATGATCTATGGATTCGTGATGTCCATCGGAAGCAAAGTCATCGGACGTATGGTGACGAAAGAACTGGTTGTACAGGTTTTGAAAAGAGTCGGCGTACGCGTAGCTACCAAATCCGTCGCTAAATTCGTCCCATTTGCTGGACAGGGATTGGCTGCTGCACTTAGCTTCACAGCCATGCGATATGTGGGTAACAAACACGTGGATGACTGTTATGAAGTCGTCAAACGCATGATTGAGCAGCGCGAATTGATCCCGGGTGAACCCGCTCCGTCTGCACTGGAGGAAGCTAACAGTGACGACATGAAGATAGAAGCGAGGTCGATCTCTAGCAACGGCGCAGATGAACCTGCTAAGGAGTCTAAGGATCAGTAACTAAAACGATCCATATCCTAATGTCACTCCTCTGGATATACGACAAATAGCCGGGAACCCCTACTAGGGGGCTCCCGGCTATTCTTGTTATTTACATTGTAATCAGATCGCCTGCGGTTGCTGCTCCGCAAACTGACTATTGTACAGATCCGCGTAGAAACCTTGACTCGCCATTAATTCATCATGATTGCCCTGTTCAATCACGTTACCATGATCCATCACCAGGATCAGATCGGCGCCGCGAATGGTGGACAAACGGTGTGCAATGACAAAGCTCGTGCGATCCTTCATCAGATCATTCATTGCTTTCTGGATAAACACTTCGGTCCGTGTATCCACGCTGCTCGTCGCCTCATCCAGAATGAGGATGGCCGGGTTCGCCAGGATCGCTCTTGCAATGGTCAGCAACTGTTTCTGCCCTTGAGAGATGTTCGACGCCTCTTCATTCAGCACCGTGTCATATCCATCAGGCAGTGTACGAATAAAGTGATCCGCATGTGCCGCAACGGCTGCCTTGATTACATCCTCTTCCGTAGAACCTTCTCGACCATAGGCGATGTTGTCCCGAATCGTTCCGTTGAACAACCAGGTATCCTGAAGCACCATGCCGAACAGACTGCGCAGCTTGCCACGCTCCATGTCCTTAATGTCGGCACCGTCAATCGTAATCTGACCATCCTGAATTTCGTAGAAACGCATTAACAGGTTGATCAGGGTCGTTTTACCGGCTCCCGTTGGTCCAACAATGGCTACCGTCTGTCCCGGTTTTACATCAATGTTCATGTTATGAATAAGCAGTTCATTTTCTTTATATCCAAAATTAACACCTTGGAACGCAACCGCACCTCTAGGCTGCTGTAATTGCACGGGTTGTTTGGACTCCGGAACTTCTTCCTCTTCATCCAGCAACTCAAATACCCGTTCTGCCGATGCAATCGTCGATTGAATGATATTAGAGATATTAGCAATCTGGTTAATCGGTTGTGTGAATTGACGGGAGTACTGCGTGAAGGCTAGAATATCCCCGATGGAGATAGATCCGCGAGTAACGAAGATCCCACCCACCACACAGATCAGTACATAACCCAGGTTACCGACAAAACTCATGAGCGGCATAATAATACCGGAGATAAACTGGGCCTTCCAACCGGATTCATACAACTCTTCATTGACCTTCTCGAATTGCTGTACTGATTGTTCTTCGCGTCCAAATGCTTTGACAACCTTGTGTCCCGTGTACATCTCTTCGACATGACCATTCAGTTCCCCGAGGGACTTCTGTTGACCCGCAAAGTGTTTTTGCGAACGGGAAGCGACCAGCATGACAACAACAACACTGAGTGGCAGCGTCAAAATCGTGATTAGCGTCATCCATGGACTAATCGTCAGCATCATGATGATTACGCCGACAATCGTTACGATGGACGTAATAAACTGTGCCAAACTTTGCTGAAGGGTATTACTGATATTGTCCACGTCATTCGTGGCACGACTTAGTGTCTCCCCGGTCGTACGGGAGTCGAAATATTTCAAAGGAAGGCGTCCAACCTTCGCACTGATCTGCTCACGCATGTCATACACAACACGTTGGGCCACACCGGCCATCAGGTATTGTTGAACATACATGAATGCAGCACTGAACAGATAGAGCCCGCCCAGCAGGTATAATACTTTCATCAATGCAGGAAAATCAATCCCGGCTCCCTGTACACCCTGAAGGATGGCAATGGCGCCTTTACTGAGAATATCCGTTCCTTCGGCCATAACTTTTGGACTGATGATACTGAATACCGTACTCAGAATGGCTGCAACCAGCACCCCAAGTAGACGAGAACTGTGGGGCTGGAGATAACGAATCAAACGCCGCAGTGTACCTTTGAAATCTTTTGCTTTCTCAGCGGGAGGTCGCATGCCCATACCGGGACCGGGTCCCGGTCCGCGAGAGGCACGGGGTGCTTTATGTTTTTCTGTATGATCACTCATGCGATCTCCTCCTCGGTCAGCTGGGAGGATACAATCTCGCGATACACTTCATTGTGCTCCAGCAGCTCTTTATGTGTTCCTGAACCGACAATTCGGCCCTCATCCATAACCAGAATGCGATCGGCATCCATTACTGTACTTACGCGCTGGGCAACAATCAGCACAGCCGCTTCTGTCGTTTCAGACTTCAGCGCAGCACGAAGTTTAGCATCCGTTTTGAAATCAAGAGCAGAGAAACTGTCATCAAAGATATAGACTTCCGGACGGCGAACAAGTGCGCGAGCGATGGACAGACGTTGCTTTTGTCCACCAGACACATTGTTACCACCTTGTGCGATAAGGCTGTCATATCCATCCTTCATCTCGGTAATGAAGTTCTCTGCCTGAGCCGTACGAGCCGCATGAACAACTTCATCCATTGTGGCATCGTCTTTCCCGTGACGGATATTCTCCGTAATTGTACCCGTGAAGAGGACTGCCTTTTGTGGTACAAAGCCAATTTTGGCACGCAAATCTTCCTGCCGAAGTTCACGCACATCCGTACCATTTACGCGAACGCTACCTTCGGTCACATCATAGAATCGTGGAATAAGACTGAGCAATGTCGATTTACCCGAACCCGTACCGCCAATGATGGCTGTTGTCTCACCTGAGCGAGCTGTGAAGGATATATCGGACAACGCTGGATTCTCTGCGCCCGGATAACGGAAGGTAACATTGTCAAACTCAATCATACCCTGCATGGATTTCATGCCACGAGGCTGCTCGGGATTGCTAAGATCCGGCTGCATATCAAGCACTTCGTTAATCCGTTCTGCCGATGCTGAAGCTCTTGGAATCATGACAAAAATCATGGAAACCATAATCAGTGAGAACATGATTTGCATTGCATATTGAATGAAGGCAATTAATGCACCGATGTTCATATTGCCGCTGTCGATCCGCATTCCACCAAAATAAAGGATGGCAATCATCGAAAAGTTCATAACCAGCATCATAACAGGCATGATGGTCGCCATGAGCACATTAACTTTAATAGAAGAATCTCTCAGTTCCGTGTTGGCCCCGTTAAAGCGCACGCGCTCATGCTCCCCACGGTTAAAGGAACGAACGACGCGAATCCCTGTTAACTGCTCACGCAGCACCAGGTTGAGTCGGTCCAGCTTTTTCTGAATGGTTTTGAACAAAGGTAAACCCTTGGAACCAATCAGCGCAATGGCTCCGCCCAGTACAGGAAGCACGACCAGGAAGATTGTAGATAGTTTGGCGTCCTGTGATACCGCCATGAAGATACCCCCGATACACATCAACGGAGCCATAATCATCATGCGCAGCATCATCGTCAGTACATTCTGTACCTGCGTGATATCATTCGTCGTACGCGTAATCAGGGAAGCCGTACCCATCTTATCGAACTCTTGAAGCGAGAAGTTCTCCACATGGCGGAAAACTCTGCTGCGCAATTGTTTGGCAAATCCACCCGCGGTTCGAGAGGAGAGGTAACTGGCGATCACCGAACACGCTGTTCCGCCAATCGCGATGACCAACATCCATCCACCAATCTGCCAAATATATGGGACATCTCCTTTAATGATGCCGAAATTCACGATATCTGCCATTAGTGTAGGCAGATACAATTCAGCAAGCGACTGAAACAGTACCAAAACCAGAATGAAGATAATCGGTGTTCGGTAAGGCTTCAGCATGAGAAACAGTTTCATCATGGCGTATCATCTCCTTGTGTCGAATCATCTTTTTCTAGGGAAGGCAATGTATCAAAAAAGGTGTACACCTTGGTTAACAACTCAGCCAACTGAAGGCTATCGCCCTCACCCAGATGCGCCACCAACTTATTGAAGATTTGCATGCGCTCTTCGTGAGCAGCCCGAATAATAGCCCGGCCTGCTTCCGTAATTGTAATGCGCACTGCACGTCGATCCTCCGGGTCCATGGTCCGTTCGACAAGCCCTTCGTCCTCAAGACCACGAATAACAGGTGTAATGGTAGGTGATTTCACCCGTAACAAAGCACTGATCTCCGAGACTTTCATCCCGGGATGATTGGATTGTATCGTGTCATTGAAATCAGGCGGATTGTTCTGCCAGTTCAATTGTTCTCCCGGATGCATCCCATGGAGCAGACAACCCAGCACCATAATTTCATTGTGATTGCGCCCGTGAGGTTTATGTTGCCTCCACTTGCCTTTATTAAACTGCATGATGGAGTATAAAAGCTTCTGAGCGACCGGATCTATACCAGTCATAATGGGTTCCTCCTTCTTTCTTTATCATTCCATAGACATCCAACATCATAGGACATCTATTAAATAGCATTACAATTAAATAGATGCACAATTAATTAGGTGTACTAAGTATATTATCGCAAGAAGCGAAAGTCAAACATCTAAAAATAACCAATATAAACCCATAATCAAGAGCATACACGCGCTTGATTATGGGTTTTGTCATTTTGCCGTCATTGGTGCCTGCTATAGTTATTGTGCGCAATATCAGGAATGAAACTCACAAAAAAAGCTCCCATCCGATACTCCGGTAGATGAAGACCCGGTGTACGAAATGGGAGCATTGTTATTCATATGGAATGAAAAAAGGTAGCCTCTCTTATTGCAAAATTAGATGAACTTGTTGAGTATCACGCATCACCTATCATGACTTTGAAGCAGAGACCGTTTTAAGCACGGAGGCAAACGGGAAATACTCTTTTGCATTGTTGTAGGCGATGCCCTGTACGATCTGACCAAGCAGCTCCATATCCTGCGGCGCCTCCCCTTGTTCGGCCCATTCACCGATAAGGTTGCAGACCAATCGACGGAAATACTCATGCCGGGTGTAAGAAAGGAAGCTGCGTGAATCGGTCAGCATACCAACAAATCGGCTGAGCAGACCCACATTCGCCAGTGCCTTCATCTGGGCGAGCATGCCGTCCTTCGTATCATTGAACCACCATGCTGAACCAAGCTGGATTTTGCCAGGAATCCCCCCGCCTTGGAAGCTGCCGATTATCGCTGCAAGGACTTCGTTGTCCCTTGGATTTAAGGAATACAGAATCGTTTTGGGCAGTGCTTGCTGCTCATCCAACGCATCAAGTAATCCAATCATTGCTGATGACAGTGGTGTATCATTGACGGCATCGTAACCGGTATCCGGCCCAAGCTTGGCAAACATCCGCGTATTGTTGTTACGGGCTGCATTAATATGGAACTGCATCACCCAGCCCCGCTCTGCGTACAGTTTGCCAAGGAACGTCAGCGTCACAGTCTTATACTTATCCTCTTCCTCACGAGTTACCTTCTGACCTGCAAGTGCCTTCGCAAAAATCTCACCCGCTTCTTCTCGCGTAGCCACACCATAAGGAACATAATCAAGTGCATGGTCAGAGACTCGGCCGCCTACGGAATGGAAGAATTCCACACGGGACTCCAATGCAGCAAGGAAGGATTCATAATCGGAAATCGCTTTGCCCGATGCCTGAGACAGCTTGCCTACCCATTCGGTAAAAGTATCTCGGTTCAATTCGAGTCCTTTATCCGGACGGAAGGATGGCAATACCGCTGTATCGAAACCTTCGATCTCCTGAATCTTCAGATGATACTCCAGCGAATCGGTAGGATCATCGGTTGTGCACACAACAGTGACATTGGATTTGGTAATCAGATCACGTGCACCGAATCCGTCACTGTTCAGTTTGGCATTTACTTTATCCCATATAGCTGGTGCGCTAGTCTCATTCAATACTTCGTATACGCCGAAATATCGCTGTAATTCCAAGTGAGACCAGGCGTACAGCGGATTACCAATCATCATAGGGACCGTTTTGGCGTAAGCCAGGAAACGATCGTAATCGGTCACTCCCTCGCCGCCGGTCACATATTTCTCTTCAATTCCGTTTGCGCGCATGAGCCGCCACTTATAGTGATCACCGTATAACCAGGCTTCTGTAAGGTTGCCAAAGGTTTTGTTCTCGTAGATCTCCTGAGGACTGAGGTGGCAATGATAGTCAATAATCGGCATGTCTTTGGCATAATCCTCATATAACTTGATCGCCGTTTCATTGTGCAGTAGAAATTGTTCATCCAGAAAAGATTTCATTCGCCTCGCACGCTCCCTTTAGGTGAGTTTACGTTCATATGGGTTCACTTCCCATCTTTACGCTACACTGTTTGCCATCAAAGTTCAATATAAAATGATAGCGTTATCAAAAAAGGTTGATTTAGGCATATATTGGGGAACAAGGTATACTGGATTTAACGCAAGGATGCTGATCTGAAGACCACACAAGGAGATGAATTTGAATGAAAATTACTTTTCTCGGCACAGGAGACATGTTCAGCGTGGAGCAGCACCACAATAGTATGTTGGCTGAATTCGAAGACACGCATTTGGTGATTGATTTTCCGGAATCGAATGCCAAAGCACTCAAGGAATATGGATTCCCCATGACCGATATTCACAACGTCTTTATTACCCACCTGCATGAGGATCATATTAACGGTGTACAGATGTTGGGTTATTACGCCCAAATTGTGGGTGACCGCAAACCCCGTCTGTTCATCCACGAACAATTGGTAGACCCGCTCTGGAACATTCTATCCCCCGGCATGCGCTACACAACGGATGGTGAACGGACCATGAGTGATTACTACGATGTCGTTCCCCTGCCAGATGAAGGCACATTCGAGCTGGGCGGTGTGACGTTTGAGACATTTCGAACGCAGCATGTTCCCGGTATGGTCAGCAATGGGCTACTCGCCAAACCTTACTTCTATTACAGTGCAGACAGTACGCTCGACCAGGAACGGGTGGAGCATGTTGCCGCTGATGTGCAGCTAATTTTCCATGAATGTCATATGCATGATCTGGTGATCAAATCTCATACTTCATTGAAGGATCTGGAGCAACTGCCAGCAGAAGTGAGACAGAAAACTGTGTTGATGCATTATCATGACGAGTACGCGGATGCGAACAAACGGGAACAATTCAACCGGGATCATGATCTGCGAATGGTTGGCACACTGGAATCATTTGAACTGGAGTAGGTAAGCGGAGATCCAACACATAGGCAGCGTCTACTCAGGTTCCTTTGCTACGTTTGCCTATGGTGAGAGCGTTAACCCAAGTTAAGCTAACGAATCTGAGAAGCCTTAATCAGTTGAAATCCAAGGTTTCAGTATTCTAACGAATCTCAGACGCGTTAATCTGATGATATTGCTCCAATCGGCGCTAATTCAATCGTTTTTGGCAGTAATAAGGTTACTGAGATTCGTTAGACATCCCATAAGACTAATTCGGTGCATATAAGGCGGGCTGAGTTCGTTAGGAGTTCTGCTGAGTTGGAATTTTAGTCATCCATAGAAAAATGCAAAAACCACCTGAACATAGGAGTCTATCTCTCCTGTTCAGGTGGTTAACGATCTATTTATACACCATTTTCATATCCATCGGTGCATCTTTTCTTTTCTTATATTGCCTGATATATGCCGTTACTCAGCGTCAGCGCAGTCCTCATTCTGTTCAGGAAGGGCCCATACCGAGACGCCTCCACCGCACACATGGAAGGTGGCCCAGCCGTCTTCCTCGATGGTAATCTGATCCTCACAACTGTTCGTCAAGTCCACCCAGACTTCACCAGCACGATGCTCTCCGACGAACATCCTTTTCTCGCCGTCATCGCCGTTGGAGATGACCACCGCACAACCGGAACCTTCGATTTCCTCTACGCCACGACGAACCCAGCCAATCGTATTTGCGTGATCGAAGTAATCTTCCTGTTCTCCATATGCCTTGTTGCAGCGGGCAGACAGCAGAATGTCTAGAATTTCTTTTTTGCCATCCACAGGTTCAGGGCCACCAATGCCATAATAATCGCCGTAAAATACAACCGGATAACCATCACGACGTAATAGCGTCAACGCATAAGCACTCGGCTTAAACCAATCTCCAATCCAAGATTCCAATGCTTCATGGGGTTGGGAGTCATGGTTATCTACGAAGGTTACCGCATGGGTAGGATGGGTCTGAACCAAGGTGTCATCAAAAATTTTGGAGAGATCAAAGTCTCTGCCCGCAAGAGAAGCCTCATGCAACTTGTAGTGAAGAGACACATCGAACAGATCGATCTGATAGTCTACCGTATCGAGAAATTCACGACATGCATCCAGGTTCGAGTTCCAGAATTCACCCACGATGTAGAAGTCCTGACCGCGTTTACGGATCATCTCTGCTGCGAACTCCTTAATGAATTCATGGTTAATATGCTTGATGGCATCCAGCCGGAACCCACCGCACTGAAGGGTATCGATCAGCCATTTTCCCCAATCGATCATCTCGCGCCGCACATCCGGGTGGTTATAATCTATGTTGGCGAACATCAGATAATCGTAGTTGCCAAACTCATCATCGACATTCTGATTCCAGTTCTTGTTCTCACCTGCGATGCGGAATACACCGCTCCGTTCTCCCTTGGCATCATAGTCCGTACCGTTGAAATGTTCGGAGCTCCACTTAAAGGAGGAGTATTGATCACCGCGACCCGGGAATGTGAATTTGGTCCAGCCTTCAATCTCGAATGGTTCAGAAATTTCCTTTGTTCGATCATTGGGATCAACCTCAATCACTTTGAACACTTCCGTCTCATCTGCTCCGGCCTTGTGATTCATGACCAGATCCACATAGACGGCAATTCCGTTCTTCTGGCACTCGGCAATGGCCTCCACCAATTCCTGCTTGGTGCCATATTTGGTCCGTACGGTACCCTTTTGATCAAATTCGCCCAGATCGTACAGATCATATACACCATAACCTGTATCTTCTGCTGACACTGCCTTGGTTACGGGTGGTACCCATACCGAGTCAATGCCTTTGGCTTTCAGTTCCGGGGCCATTTCAGCCAGTCGCTTCCAATGATCTCCGTCTGCAGCCAGGTGCCATTCAAAAAACTGCATCATGGTATGATTTCTCTTCATTATAACCGACCTCCTTGATTGCTTTCGAAGCGGACCGCGGAACGGATAGGGTAATCGCCGTTGTTCGTTCGTTGCTAACCAAGTTATAACCCTTTCACCCTACCCTTCAATCATGTAAAAGGAAGAAAATCGAAAAAAAAGTTAGTTAAACTCCTTGGTTCCGCATTTGCCTGATTCCCATTGGAACTGCTCTGAAGATGCAATATCAGATCCGTTTATAGTCCCGCCACTCCTCGGGCAGCAGGGAACGGTACGGTTCTTGGATAAAACGATCGTCAACCAGCACCAACACGCCCTTGTCTTCTTCCGTTCGAATCAGCCGTCCACCTGCCTGCAGCACCTTATTCATCCCTGGGAAAATATAAGCGTAATTGAATCCGTTGCGTCCTGTACGATCATAATAATCACGTAATACGTTGTTCTCCAAACCAATCTGCGGCAGCCCCGCACCTACCACCACAACGCCATTCAAGCGGTCTCCCGGCAGATCGACACCCTCCGAGAATACACCACCCATAACGGCAAACACCAATCGTGTTCGTTCAGGATTCGGCTGGAATCCATCCAGGAACTGCTCCCGTTCCAGTTCGTTCATGCCCTGCTTCTGTATGACCGTATCCGCTTCGCTTGGAAGCTGTGCATAGGTTTCATAGATCTCGCGCATATAAGGGTAAGACGGGAAGAACACCATCAGATTGCTGCGCGGCCATTCGCTTACCAGCTGTTGCAGCATCTCCGCAATGGGTCGCCGGGATTGCTCCCGGTCTTTATAACGCACAGATAAGGGCATGAGTCTCACATCCAACTGTTCACGCTGAAATGGTGAGGGAATCTGCAATGTATAATCCTCTTCCTCTGCACCCAGCATATCCCGATAATAGCGAAGAGGTGACAAGGTTGCCGAGAAATGAATGAGGGAGCGGAATCCTTTGGCTGTCTGACGAAGCAGTACCGAAGGATCGAGGCAGAATAGCTTCACTCTCACTTCACTTCGAACGCACTCTGCATACGTGATGAAACGTTCATCATACAGCTTGGCAATACGCAGAAAATTCTGTGCCGTAAAGTAAGCATCCAGCAGCAGCTGATCCGTCTCGGCATTGCCCGAACCACCTTCAACAAGACATTGCTCCGCAACCATGACAAAAGGCTCCAACCGTTCAATCAGTTCCTCCGGTGCCTCCTGTTGAATGATCTTCCCTTCTTCTCCACCGTTCTTCCGAAGGGTAATCAGATACTTATCAATGGCCCCGGTGTAGTCAACAATGGCTTTGGCAGCAGGCACACTGCTGCCCAGCGACTGGAACTCCCTTTTCACATCCAGAAACACCGCCTTCTCCAGCTCCGCGGAAAACATCGTTCGGCCACGATCGACTAGATTATGAGCCTCATCCACGAGTAACACCGTCTTGCGCTTCTGTTCTTCCAACATTCTTTTCAGAGAAATACGCGGATCAAAAATATAGTTATAATCGCAGATCACCGCATCGGCTGCATATGCCGCATCCAGGGAAAACTCAAACGGACACACCCGATGTTTGCGCGCATACTGCTCGATGACCGGACGTGTCATCAACGTCTCATGTTCCAGCATGTCCAGCACAGCCCCGTTAATACGGTCATAATATCCTTCGCACATGCCACACTGCCCCGTATCACAAGCTTCTTCTTCCTTAAAACAAATCTTATCCTTCGCGGTCAGACTGATCACATGCATCTTCAATCCTTCCGATTGCATCCGGGCAAAAGCTTCCTCTGCCGCCACCCGTGTCGTTGTCCTCGCAGTCAGATAGAACAATCGGCTCGCTTCGCCTTCGCCAATTGCTTTGACCGTTGGGAACAGCACGGACATGGTTTTACCGATGCCAGTTGGTGCTTTGGCCATCAATCCCTGACCCTCACGAATCGTCTTGTATACGGCACCTGCCAGCTTTCGTTGTCCCTCCCTGTATTTGCGAAAAGGAAACGGCAGCTCTTTCACACTGATATCACGCTCTTCTTCATATGCAGCGATCATCTCTGCATACGGCGCATAACCGGCAATCACTTCTGCCGCAAACTGCTCCAGTTCCTGCCTTTCTGCCATTCGGCGAAATCGCCTTTCTTCATGGTTTACCGAATGCACATACGTCAGCTGTACTTGCATACGTGGTTCATCATGCTGAACGGCGTACATATAGGCATACATCATAGCCTGCGCCCAGTGTACTGGAAGACCCTCTCCCAGATCATCCAGATTGCCCGCAGTCGATTTGATCTCATCCACCGTCAATTGACCCTCCAACCGGATCAGGCCATCACATCTCCCTTCCACCACATAGGTCAGATCCCCATGTTGGATCTCAGTTTCGAGCACAATCTCTTTTAAATCCTCTTCGGTATACTCCTTCTGTACCCTCTGATGAATTCGAGTTCCCTCCTGCATCGAGGCATTGGTCCGGAACCCTGGACGTATGCTGCCACTGCGGTACACATACTCCACCAAAGGTCTAACCGATATCCGAATTGTTGTCATACGATCACCCGTTCTGTTTGTAGTGACTATACTTTATCATGAAAAGACATGCTCAAACCAGTTGATCGGCCGATTGGACTCGCACAATCTCATATGCTATCTTGAAATAGAATGTACTTAATGAGGAGGCAGCTTCTATGTATATCTATTTGGTTCCTTCACCGATTCCGGATGCACTTGCTGCGTACCCGCATCTCACTTTGCGAAGCGAAGAGCATGTGCGTCTGGCGATTGAATCCGCAGAACGCCTGATGAATATCGAGTCTGATGATAAAGTAGCCGCATATGAAGCTTTCGATGCCGCAGGCTCCTGGACTGGCGGTGGTTACGCTGTTCTGAACAATATCCCTGTTACAGAGGATGGTCGTCACGATTTTGAAGAACGATTTAAGAACCGTGCCCGCAAGGTAGAAGATGAGCCTGGTTTTGTCGGTATTCGTGTGCTTCGTCCTCTCAAGGATGATACGTATGTTGTACTTACACTCTGGCAATCCGAAGAACATTTCAAAGGATGGCAGGAATCCCAAGCCTATAGCCACGCTCACCGAAACCGCAGTACAAGCGAAGGGCTGACTGCACAGAAGCCCACCATGTTCCCCAGACCTTCTTACGTCACAACGTACACGATAGAATAACGGAATGGGTCGCATCTGGCTTTTATCGCAGTAACCCATGTCTTTACACACCTCTTCCTGCGTGGAAGAGGTTTTTTGCCGTCCATTGTTGAAGGCTTTCATTTTTGACACAGCCATGCTGAGATAGGATAATACTTGTTAAATGAAACTTCGGAAGGGAAGGCGGTACCTTGTCACGCAGTTCACTCACCCGATTTCTAAGCGGACCTTTTATATTCTTTACCATCATCATGATGATCAAAAGCTCACTGGCCTGGATCGTTATCTTCGATGACATCCCTATCTGGAAACCTCTGCTGACCGAATTGCCGCTCATCTGGATCGGCTTCTGTCTAATTGAGTGGTTTGCTGCCAAGCGGCGGATGTGGATGTATCTTGCCATGAATTTGCTGCTCTCAGGGATTTTCTTTGCAGCCATCATGTACTACAAATATTACGGTGTAATCGTTAACTATCACGCGCTGGCACAGGTGAATCAGGTGACTTCGGTCAAGAGCAGCATGTTCTCTTTGCTTGATCCCTATTATTTGTTTATTTTTGCAGACGTACTGATCATTGGGGGGATACTCGTTCGTCGTCGGATCAAACTCGGGAGTACAGAACGCCCGAATCGCATTCCGCTTGAACGACATGCCAGAAGACGGGTTGCTTCGGTCATTCTGATCTTGTCCATGATCCTGTGCATGCTTAACATTTATCCCAATCGGGCCAGCATGAGTGAGCTTACACAAGCAGAACAGATGGGCATCCTCGGTTACGAGGCATATACCATCCTGGATCGACCTGATGAACTTGTGCCCATTGCTCACATTGATCAGGCTGCCATCCACCAACTGAAGCAAACGACTCAACTTCCTGCGATTGTGGAGCAGGGTGCAGCCAGCGGACGCAACGTGATCATGCTCCAGTTGGAATCTTTTCAGAACTTTCTGATTGGATTAGAGGTGGATGGACAGGAGATCACGCCCAACCTGAATGAATTGGCTAGACAGAGCCTGTATTTTCCGAACTTTTATCAGCAAGTCGGACAAGGAAATACATCAGATGCGGAATTCGTTGTGAATACATCGTTCTACACTCCACCGAACGGGGCAGCAACGACTGTATATGCAGATAAAGCTCTGCCGAGTCTACCCAAGCTAATGGCAGCGAACGGATATCAGACAGCCACCTTCCATACAAATGATGTTCGATTCTGGAATCGGGATCAGTTATACAAGGCACTTGGATTCGACCAGTATTATGATATTGATTATTTCGGCACACAGGATTCTATCGCCTTCTCGGCCTCGGATGAAGTACTATATTCCAAAACACTGGATAAGCTGGAGTCCATGCAGTCTTCGGGCAATCCCTTCTATGCCCATATCATCTCCATGTCAGCCCACCACCCGTACACTTTGCCCGAAAACAAGGTGAAGCTGACGCTGCCTGAGCGTTACAAAGATACGTTGCCCGGTGATTATCTGATATCGCAGCATTATGCAGATCAGGCGGTTGGACAGTTGATTGCAGGACTGAAGGAACGGGGATTATGGGAAAATAGCCTGCTCGTCCTGTATGGGGATCACCTGGGGCTCCCCATCTATTCACTGGATCGGGAAGACAAAGTCGTCATGAAAGAGTTGTATGGTCGGGACTACACATCAGCAGATATGATTAATATTCCGCTCATAATCTCGGCCCCGGGCGTTACCCCGAGTGTGCAACTGGAACAGATCGGAGGTCAGGTGGACATTCTGCCAACGATTGCAGGACTCACCGGCGTATCATTGGAGGACCAATTACACTTCGGACAGGATTTGCTGCGTGAAGGCGGGAATCTTCTACCCGAACGATATTATCTTCCTTCCGGGTCGGTTCTAAACGATGCTTCTCTCTTCATTCCGGCGAAAGGATACGGGGACGGAACGCATTATTCCCTAGCTGATGCGGGTAGACAGGATGCCGGGCAACAGCAGATGGATGTTCCTTTGGAAGAGACGCCGCAGATTTCGACGGACAAGGTACCACCAGCAATAGTTACATCCAATAACAGTGAGGTTTCTTCTTCACGGTTTATAACCAAGGAACAGTATGATCGAGCATTGGATCTTGCACACTTGTCCAATAGTTATTTGAGCCAGTTACTGGATCGAAAGGGCGCGAAATAAAAACGAAACGTTAATGTACAGCTAATAGGCTTCATCTAAAATGAAATGAACTAATCATCTAGGGTATCTTCAACTCAGGTAAGCTATACGGATATCAACATACTGAAAGCAAAGTTTTGAAACCCGTTTTGTGGCTTTATCTTGCCTGTTCTGGCGAATCGGTTGACGTTTTTCTAAGGAACACAGGACGTCTTATTTGACCTATATGTCCTCTTTATACATTTTAAAGAATATCAGACACGTTATTCCTCAAAATCTATCGACAAAAACGCTACAAACGGCTATTTATTGTGGTATAGCGTGTCTCAGGTTCCTTCAATTTCTTCGGATGCTTCAAATCCCTGATTAAGGCGCCTCAGATTCGTTTGAGCTCGCTGCGACATAGTCTTAAAGAAACCGAAAAACCCATTAACAAAACCGATGACGGTCTGATTAATGGGTTTCTATTCGTTTTATTGTGGGCCAGGACGGGACAGGATAGGACACGACAAGCCATCTACGACGGCATCATCAGATCAGCCCCGCTCCCATTTACAACGGCAGTAACGCAACCGACTTGCGAGCAGTCAATTGCTCTACCATGGCAAGCCACTCCTGTGGTTTATTCGGTAGCACCGCATAATACCGATTCAGGAAATCAGCCACCAGGCTGGATGGCAATTCACTGAGCGACTCATCGCCTGGCATGAAGCAAAGATCCAAGCCCCCAACCGCTTCACCATCCCCTTGCCAGGATGGATGAACGTACGGGAAATCCAGACGCTGGTATCCCAGATGAGACAATACTTCGCGGCGTACATATGGGTCCATCGGCTTGATCCCGCCAAACTCGTGATCCTGACTCAGATATGGGTTATAGATTTCGGCAAACATGCCGAACAACTCTTTTCCATTCGCTGCCGCGAGCTTCTGCAGATCACGCTTGCGGTGATTCGCCAGGAAACTGCCGATGCCCAGACCTTCACGCCCAATAATCGTAAAGTCCGTCATGGCTACATTCCAATCCTCGTAATAACGGTACTCTGTCGCGCCAACGACTTGTCCCTCATGCACAGCTACGAACACCCGAATACCTGGATCTTCCAGCGGTTCTTCCCACAGGGGGAAGTCCAGCACTTCTTCCCGCGGGAAGATCTCCTGCATCAGCTTGTGCATCTGGGCAAACAATGGATCGTTAATGGATGTAATACGCGTGAATTCCATGGATAAATGCCTCCTTAATATGAATGTATATTTTTAATCATTCGTGTATATAACTCGTTCAAAATGGGGTTTGATCTGTAATGGTGATCGCTATAATTTTTGCGGCTTGAAAGCTCAAGGAAGCAAATCTTATCGAAACGGATTCCGCCACTCCATCAAGGCAGCATAATTGCAGGACTCCTCATCGTCCAGATAATCTGCGGTCACACCAACTGGCATGCGCCCACAACGAAGCAGGAACGATATCACCGGATCACGTCTTTCTCCCGCTGCCACCTGGTTCAGATATTCCTGCGCAGACAGTTGGTCTGCAACCAGATGATAACCTGGCATTCTACCAGCACCCAGTAACCGGTCTATACCCTGTTCAATGACAAGGTGGTACATCGCCTGCATCATAAGCTGAGCCAGTCCCCACTTGCGGTACTTCGGACGAACACAGAGATCAACAATATACAGCGTGTTGCCATCCGACTGGTGGTTACGAATATAGCCGTCATCCGTTACTTCGGCCCAGGTATGACTCGCCGGATGTGCAGGGTCCCACTGCATCCGCAGCGAAGTCATCGATCCGGCCAATTCTCCATCCAATTCAATGCAGATGGCCCCTTCCGGGTAATGCTGCACATGACTGTTGAGCTGCTCGTGACTCCAGAGCAGCTCTTCCGGATAAGGAGGAGGGAAACTCTCCGCCTGAATGCGAATGAGTTCCTCAAAGTCGGCTGCAATATAATTGCGGACGACTGCCTTTACCCTTTTACCATTCCGCTCCGGGTCGGTGATCAGCATTTCTTTCGTATACATGTTACCGGATCGCCCCTTTCCACTGACAAATGAATTCTGATAAATGTTCCGATGTCCTGTTCGTTTATAAATGGAGTTGCCTACTCCCAATCGGTATACAGATCAGTTCGGCGGTCACGCCAGGTCGTTACCGATCCACGTTCACGCACCTCATATAATAAGTCCAGATCCAGATCGGCGGTCACAATCATATCGTTGTTAATCTCACCCTCGGCCAGAATGCCACGTGGCGGGAATGGGATATCATTCGGCGTAATGATTGCAGCTTGTCCATAGTTGGCACGCATGAAGTCAACCGTCGGCAAGTTACCCACCGTTCCGGTTAACACAACATACACCTGATTCTCCACCGCGCGGGCATGACTCGTATAACGCACACGATAGAATCCGTGACGATCGTCCGTGCAGGAAGGACAGAAGATCACGTCAGCACCTTTGGCTTTGGCCATGCGCACAATTTCGGGGAACTCAATATCGTAACAGGTCAGCATGGCAATACGGCCTTTATCGGTGTCGAACACCTCAAGTCCATCTCCGGGAGCCATGTTCCATTCCTGTACTTCGGTTGGCGTAATGTGAATCTTGTCCTGGCGCACGATGCGACCATCCGGGTAGAACATGTGGGCTGTATTATATAGCTTCCCTTCACGGCGAATGACGTGGGTTCCCCCGATGACGTGCATACCGTACTTGGCAGCAAGTGACGTGAACAGTTGTTCATATTGTTCCGTAAAGTTCGGCAGATCTTCAATGGTCAGTGCATTGCCTTGTTTGTCCCCAATGGACATTAATTGCGTTGTGAAAAATTCCGGGAACAGCACAAATTCAGTTCCGTATTCACTCGCTGTCCGTATGTAATGCTCAGCCTGAGCGGCGAACTGCTCAAACGAGCTGATTGTGTGCAATTGGTATTGTACAGCGGATACCCGCAGTTTCATGTTCGTACACCTCCACCATTATTATGCTTCCATTGTAACAACGATCCGGGGTCAACAAAAGAGTATTTACACTGGGCAATACAATGACAGAACAACCTCCCGATCGCTTCCTTACTCACCCAACATCGACTGTGTGAATCCAATCCACTCTCTCGTGGCAAAAGACAGATAACGGTCCTTCCGCCAGATCATGCCGAGTTGCCATGGAATCACCGGTTCCACCACGGGTATAATGCGCACGCGCATGTGATCCACCTCACGACAGATCGTTTCCGGTAGTAAGGCTACACCCAGATTGGCGGCAACCATCGCGCTGAGCAGATCCCACTGAGAGCTCTCATATACCACACGGGGCTGGAATCCCGCATGCTGACAAGCCACAATAATCCGGTCATGCAAGGCAAAATCCTCCCGAAAGAGTACAAAGGCGTCGTTTTCCAGTTCATGCAGCGCAACCGCTTCTTTCCCCGCAAGTGGATGTGAGGGATGTACGAGCAGGTTTAGCTTCTCTTTGACAAACACAAAATGATCCAACAGCTCATCCACGGTTGGCAGTACGGCAACGCCAATATCCAGAGCACCACTGATCACATCGGCCTCCACTTTTTTGGCACCATCCTCAAATAGCTGAATGGTCACCTGCGGGTAGGCTTTGTGAAATTCACCAATGATCATGGGGAAAAAGCTGGACCCCACCATCGGCGGCAAGCCAATCCGCAAGTGACCTTTCTTCAAGTTCATCAGATCGTCCAATTCGGATGACAGACTGCGGAATGATTTTTCGATCTCAAGCGCCTGCCGGAAAAACACATGGCCTGCATCGGTTAGTTCCACCTTTTTGCCATAACGGTCCAGTAGCGTGATCCCCAATTCCTCTTCAAGACTCTTGACCGTCTTGCTGATGGTCGGCTGGGTGATATACAGAACCTCGGCGGCTTTGGTGAAGCTCTGCTGCCGGGCAACTTCCAGAAAATATTGCAAATGGCGGATATCCATCGGTTGGTTCCCACCTCTCATAGACAAATGGAATAATAAACATTCTTAATATGCATTTTACTCATGAAAGAATGCCATGTAAAATTTATGATATCAAATGATTCATTTTCATAATAACTCAAATGATTACGTTGATTATATAAGGAGGGATTGAAGTGAAAAAATGGGGCCTCGGTATTGCACAGGTTGCGCTCTTAATGGTTTTTTCACTACTTATGGACCTGCTGGCCCGTACTATCCATCTTCCTGTACCGGGTTCGATTCTCGGTATGGTTGTGCTATTCATTCTGCTTCAGACTCGCGTCGTGAAGCTGCGCTGGATTGAAGTTGGAGCTGCATGGCTGCTCGGTGAACTACTATTATTTTTTATCCCGTCAGCCGTTGGCATCATGAACTATATGCCCATGCTGGAGCATGACGGACTGCAGATTTTATTCATCGTACTACTTAGTACTTTCCTGGTCATGTCCTGCACAGGCCTGGTGGCTACACGAATTGCCAAACGAAAGGAGCGTCACACTGGATGATTGGATTTCTCTGCTTGTTGTTAACCGTTGGGATCTATGGGGTAGCCAAACGAATGTATCGTAATCTGCCGAAAGTGTATCTGTCTCCGTTGCTCATTACGCCGCTTCTTGTCGTTGGCATATTGCTCGCAACGGGAACGGATTATACCACGTATAGTAGTGGTGGCAAATGGCTGAGTCTGCTTCTTCAACCGGCCACCGTTGCTTTTGCCGTACCGCTCTACACCTTTTTCCATGTACTCAAAAAACATATTTCCGAGATTGTCTTTAGTGTCATGACCGGATCGGTGGTTGCCGTACTGTCTTCTGCCCTGCTTGCCAAATGGCTGCAATTGGATTCAGGCCTGATCCATAGCTTGATCCCGCGCTCTATCACCACCCCAATTGCCATGAACGTATCCGCTACAATTGGTGGCATTCCCGCAGTGACGGCTGTTTTCGTTATTATGACCGGCCTGCTCGGGGTGATTATGGGACCTTCTATCGTCAAGATGCTGCGCATTGACGGTGAGATTGCACGAGGCACACTGTTTGGAACCGGTGCCCATGGCACAGGAACATCCAAAGCATTTGAACTGAGTTCCCTGACAGGTACCATCTCCAGCATCTCCATGGTGCTCGCTGCATTATTCACTTTAGCCGTTGCACCTATCCTTTCCAAACTTATTTTCCCATAATAGATGGAATTATCCCACTTTTTTGAAATATTATTGTTGTATTAAAGCCCTTTCTTCCTTACAATAAGGACAGGTTTTAATTGTGAATATTGCGGGGGAGATGCGATGAAAAGAACCGGAATGAAGAGATCTCTGGACCGTCTTGGACGAATTGTCCTTCCCAAAGAAATGCGGGATACGATGGAAATCCATATCGGCGATCCGCTTGAGTTTTTCATTGAAGGGAAAGAGTTGATTTTAAGAAAGTACAAATCAACATTATGTATTTTTTGCGGTGATGTAGACACGGAAATGTATTTCAAAGAACAATTCATCTGCCGGACTTGTGCAATTCAATTAAAACACCCGGATGACTCTCCCGACTGGTTCGTACCTCAGAACAAACAGGCTCCTGCACCCGTGGAGCGTCCTGCTACCAAATCCGCCCCTGTCTCATCTCCCGCTAGGGAAGAAGGGACCACAGCTGACAACCAAGAATACCCGGACCTGCGGCCAAAGACGGCACGCATGCTGCAACAGATGAAAGAAATTGTTGAACAGAATCCTGGTTTGGCTCAACAGCAAATTGCGGAAAAGCTTGGCATTAGCCAAGGACGCGTCTCTCAATTAAAAAAGTTACTATAATCAAAATGGCATTTGATCATTTATAGTCAGAAGACCTTCCAATTCAGGAAGTCCCGCTGCAAGAGAACCCGTTGTTTTTCGTGGGTTCTTCTTTTTTATATAAAATCCATTCAACCATAAAAAAGATGACCTATGCTCATCTGCAGCGGCCATCTCATGATATCGTTTCAAATCTTCTATTTATCTCTCACTTATGCCTGAATCGCATCCAACTGGCCTTCTTCTTCCGCTTCCAATCTGCGCATGCCCACAATCAGGACAATAATGTTAGCTACCAACAACACAGCCGGGAATGGAACCGCAGCATATTGTGCATAGATTAGATGACTTCCCACGGCTCCAATTAGAATGAATGTCAGTATGCCAGAAGCCAGGATACGAGTCCGTGGAATCAGCAGCCCGACTGCACTAAGCAATTCGGCAGCGCCGAGCAGATACATGGTCCATGTTGGATAAGAGAAACTCTCGAATGTCTGAATCATCATGTCTGCTCCACTAATTTTATTAAACCCCGTCATGACAAACACACCTGCAAGCACAACCAAAAAAATATAACCCAAAATTTTGTTCATATGTAGATCCTCCTGTGACAAATTATATGTTCCTACTATGTAATGATTATTTTTGCTGTACATTGTAAAAAAAGAATCTATGTAAAAGTTCCCACAGGGTCACTCTGTTTTCAACCGTTCAGCCCAGTTCAATTTTCAAAATAGTACGCGTTCATATTATACGTATTATTTATCACCAACTTACTTTTATGAAGTTAGTATATAATAATAATATAATTTCTTCAAGTAATTTTTCACCGTATGATGTATAATACATACAAAAGGTATGTTACAGTATATTTTGTAGTAACCCTCATTTCATTTACTTGAATGTTCTACCATTCCAAGAGTGGCAGAAACCATGTCCTTTCATATACAACTGCGTAGAAAATGATCTTGAATCGAGGTGAATACGTTGAAACTGAGAAAAGCAAAAGCACCAAGTCCCTGTATGATCACTCAGGCGATAGACATCATAGGCAAGAAATGGGTACTGTTAATCATGTACCAACTGTTGTCCGGACCCAAACGGTTCACGGAGCTTGAAGCAGAGATGGCGATCAGTGGACGACTTTTATCGGAGAGATTGAAGGAAATGGAGACGGAAGGTATCGTAACCCGGCATATGTTTCCGGAGATTCCTCCTCGTGTAGAGTATGAATTAACACCCAAAGGCAGAGCGATTGAACCTGTCATTGATCAGATCTACAGCTGGTCTTCCGACTGGTTGAAACAACAGAAATCCGAGTAATGTGAATTGCCGTTCCATTCATCTCCACTCGACACAAATACGCCTGAATCAGGCTGATCTGCCGATCAGTTTCCGATTCAGGCGTATTTATATTACGTTCAACTTTGATTAATGAGAGAGATGCTTTGAGGGCTGAAGCTTGACAGGCAGACCGGAATCAGCCGATGCCAACGCCGCTGTCGTAATCTCCTGTGTACGGCAGGCATCCGCATAATCGGACAGGATTCGTGAACGATCCCCGGTACGCAGGGCATGAATGAACGCTTCATTCTCACGCTCGTATGGATTAGGTCCTGCCGAAATCTCCAGGCCTGCCATCGCATGTGTTGCGGCACTTGGCAGAAGCAAACGTTCTGGTGTCCAGTCCCACACACCTGCATCCGTGTAGAATTGAAGCCCTGCGCCGCCCTCCCCGTCTGGCAACAGACAGGTATTGGCGATGCTTGCAATCGCTCCACTTTCCAGCTTGAGTGTCACATTCGCCACATCAGCAACGCTGACATGCTCATGTTTCTCATGCATGCTTCGCTGAGCTGCTACAGCATATACCTCCGTAACTTCTCCTGCACAATACCGAAGCAAGTCTACAATATGTGTAGTCTGCTCTACGAATTGTCCTCCAGAACCGTCCTGACGCCGCCACCAGGCAACCCCTGGCATTCCGCCCATCCAGCGGCCAAGAGCCATGCCGACCGTCTGTTCTTTCATCGCTTGTTGCAGTACTTGAGCAGCCTCCTGATAACGGAAATGGTATCCGACAGAGGTTAACAATCCGCTCTTTTGCACCTGATCCAACACCTGACGCGGCACGTCCATTCCGGTGCTCAAAGGTTTCTCCACCAGGAATGGAATACCGCGGCGGATTAATTCGGACTCTATCGATCCGTGAGACATCGGAGGCACACAGATATACACCGCATCCAGCTTCTCACCATCCAGCATATGTTCAAGTTCCCCGTAACCAACAGCATCATAGACAGAGGCCATAGCCTCTGCCTTTTCCAACGTTGTTCCACAGACACTCGCGACACGAACACCTTCCATCCGTGCGAGAATATCCGCGTGCACCTTACTGAACCAGCCTGTTCCAATGATTCCGATCTGTAATGTCATGGATGTAATCCCCTCTCTATGTTACACGCTTACATGTTCCATTCGACTCTCGATCTTGAAATCCTGCCTCAGATTTTGCCGGATGCTTCCAGCAACAGCTGATCCAGTTCCTGTGTATGTTTAACCTCTTCCTCTTCAGACCAGTTCAAACGACCTGCCATATACGAGATAACCGCTGCTTTATAGCGACGAACTTCATCAATACGGAAGAATAAATCACCTGTTCTTCGTACCAAAAAATCAGACGGAGTTACAGCCATCTCTTCATCAATCGCGTAACTTAACATCAACAATAGCTCCTGTGGCATGCCATGAAGCTCGGACTTGGTGCGTGGATCGGGCATTCGCTCATATAGTGCCTCCACATTGGAACCATACGTGCGGACCAGTCGCTCCGCAGCAGGTCGAGCAAGTCCCAAGGCGACACCATCCTTGATCTTGCGCTCCGCATACGATACAAATCCAGCCGAACCCCCTACGTCACCGCCAGAGATGGGCATCTTTTTTGTTACACAAGGGCCTATGGGATGTCCACTCTCCTGCTCCATCTGGCGTGCGACCAGATCAACGACCATCTCGGCCATTTTACGGTATCCGGTTAACTTGCCCCCGGCAATCGTAATCAGATTGGAATCAGAGACCCAGACTTCATCTTTACGTGAAATTTCGGAAGGATTCTTGCCTTCCTCATGAATGAGTGGACGCACACCCGCCCATCCGGATTCCACGTCCTCGGTACCAATGTGCACATCTGGAAACATGCCATTGATTGCATCAATCACATAATCGCGATCCGAGTCGGAAATTTGCGGGTGTGCAGGATCGTCCTGATATACGGTGTCGGTTGTTCCGACATAGGTTTTGCCATCACGTGGGACAGCAAACACCATTCGACCATCTGGTGTATCAAAATAGACGGCCTGCCTCAATGGGAAGCGTTCACCATCAAAGACCAAATGAATGCCTTTGGTCATCTGCAGCGTTTTACCCTGGCGCGAGCCATCCAATTCCCGCAGACCGTCCACCCATGGACCGGAAGCGTTGATCACCTTGCTTGCTTTCAGCGTATAGGTCTGCCCATCGATCTGATCCATGGCCTTGATACCTGTAATTTGGCCATCCTCCTTCAGGAAACCTATCGCCTTGACGTAGTTCACTGCCTGTGCCCCACGTTTGACAGCTTCTTTCAACACTTCAATGGTGAGCCTGGCATCGTCAGTGCGGTACTCCACATAGAGTCCACCACCCAACAACCCCTGTTTGCGTAATAAAGGTTCACTATCTGACACCGCTCCAGCATTCAACATTTGGCGTCGTTCACTGCGCTTCACCCCGGCGAGCCGATCATACACCATCAGTCCAACGGATGTGCTGAATCGGCCGAACGTACCTGCCGTATAGATCGGTAACAACATCGGTTCCGGTGTTGTCACATGTGGCCCATTCTCATAAACGACAGCCCGCTCCCGCCCTACCTCAGCAACCATTTTCACTTCATATTGCTTCAGATAACGCAATCCGCCATGGACAAGTTTGGTCGAACGACTGGATGTACCTGCTGCAAAATCCTGCATTTCTACAAGCGCTGTCTTCAATCCGCGTGAAGCCGCATCCAATGCAATCCCTGCGCCTGTAATCCCCCCGCCAATAATCAATATGTCAAAATGTGCATTCATCATGCTTTGCAAATATTCGGTCCGGTATGCTGACGAGAACGTATTTGTCATTCTTGAACCTCCCATTGATTCCTTAGTGTTTCCGTAAAAAAACAAAAAAAAGGACCACGTCATTCGCTCAGCAATTGCTGAGCGGCACGTGGTCCCTCCCGATCTCCAGACATCATTTTTTAACTTGTGCCTTTATCCTATCACAGATTTTTCACGGCGTGAAGTCCTGAAATGACACATTATTCAAAAAAAATTCAAAAACTTGTTCTGCCAAAGGATGGAATTTCAAATGAATCCACTAACCTTGTTTTTTTCCTTATAGTGGGTATATGTTTTGGCTTCTCCAGGAAAAATAACCCTGTAAATCATGCATCATTTTCCACCAGTAAATATCATTTATAACATATGTTTAGTTAAAAAGTACAAATACCCACACCAAGGAATATTCATTTCATTTCTTTTATTTAAAAGCCATCGCTGCGTTTACTGCACGTTTCCAGCCTGCATACAGTTCTGTCCGTTGTTGCTCAGCCATAACAGGCTGGAAGACACGCTCCGTATTTTCATGATCGGTCAATTCATCTGCACTCGTCCAATATCCAACCGCCAATCCTGCCAGATAAGCCGCACCCAATGCAGTCGTTTCATTCACCGTTGGTCGTTCGACAGGAATGCCCAGAATATCACTCTGAAATTGCATGAGAAAATCATTGGCCGCCGCTCCTCCATCCACACGCAGAGCATGCACGGGAATACCCGAGTCGGATTCCATGGCCTCCAGTACATCTTTGGTCTGATACGCCAACGCCTCAAGCGTAGCACGGATAAAGTGTTCCTTCGTGGTACCTCGGGTCAGGCCAAACACTGCACCCTTAACCTCGCTATCCCAATATGGACTGCCCAGTCCCACAAAAGCAGGTACCATATATACACCATCCGTCGAAGGCACGCGTGAGGCGTAGTCCTCACTGTCTTTGGATGATCGAAGCATTCTTAATCCATCACGCAGCCACTGAACCGCTGAACCTGCTACAAAAATACTGCCTTCAAGCGCATATTCAACCTTGCCATTCATCCCCCAGGCAATGGTCGTAATCAGTCCGTGATCGGATTGCACCGGGTTCTCTCCCGTATTCATGAGCATGAAACATCCGGTACCATATGTATTTTTCATACTGCCCTTGGTGTAACAACCCTGACCAAACATCGCTGCCTGCTGATCTCCTGCCGCTCCCGCAATCGGAATCCGATGACCGAAGAAATGATAGTCTGTCGTGTGTGCATACACCTCGGATGAACCTCGTACTTCTGGCAGCATGGCCTTAGGAATGTCGAGGATTTCCAACAATTCGTCATCCCATTGCAGATCATAGATGTTATACATCAGGGTACGTGAGGCATTGGATATATCCGTGACATGTGTCCCCCCGCTTAGTTTCCAGATCAGCCAGCTATCAATCGTGCCAAACAGTAATTCACCCTTCTCTGCCCGCTCCCGGGCACCAGGGACATGATCCAAAATCCATTTCACCTTCGTTCCCGAGAAGTAAGGATCGATCAGTAATCCTGTTTTGCGGCGGAAAAGGTCCCCCAGTCCCTGCTTCTTCAATTCTTCACAGATGTCTGCGGTCTGTCTGGACTGCCATACCACTGCATTATAGATGGGTCTGCCTGTTTCTCTGTCCCACACCACAACAGTCTCCCGCTGATTGGTAATTCCAATTCCCGCAATCTGAACGGGTTTGATGCCGCTCTCTGCCAGACATGAAGCCATCACGGCAAGAATGGAACTCCAGATTTCGTTGGCATTCTGCTCTACCCAGCCCGGCTTGGGGAAATACTGGGGGAATTCCTGCTGTGCAATGTGCACGATCTCTCCATCACGGTTAAACAGAATAGCTCGGGAGCTTGTCGTTCCCTGATCCAGAGCCAATATATACTTTTCCATACAGATAACCTCCTGTTGTGGGTTCTTTTTACGGTGTAAGCGATTTCTCAAAGTGACGGATCAGATCTGCATTGGATGTGGTCACTGCCGTAGCCCCGACACCAAGCGCAAGTTCAACCTCTTCCGGTGATCGAATCAATCCCCCTGCAATAATAGGGATACCGGTACGCACAGACACTTCCGCAATAATATGCGGAATGACGCCAGGTAGTACTTCAATATAATCAGGTTGAGTTTTGGCCAGCAACAGATAACTTTTCTCCAGAGCATGAGTGTCCAGCAGAAAAATACGCTGAATAGCCATAATCCCCTTCTGCTTCGCTTTCTGAATGACACTTGCACGTGTAGAGATTAGTCCTGCCGGACGAATGTGCTGACACAGATACTCTGCCGCATACTCATCATTCTTCAATCCCTGTACCAGATCTGCATGCAAAAGTATCTTTTTGTCATACCGCCGCGCCTCGTCCATCACACTCTGAAGCTGTGCAATATGGGTTTCCAGCATCACCCCATAGGTATAAGGGCCTTCAATCATCGCTTCAAACTGCTTCATGCTCTTCGCAGCTGGCAATATACGTTGTCCCTCAAATGGCACCTTCGTTCCTCCCGCATTCATCAGATGCCTATATTGTATAATCCGCCCTGTGGGAACGGCAAGCCATTCCGTAAATCAGGAAAAGCTGGTTACCGGGAAACATGATCACACCAAAAAGCCGCTGCTGTATTTCTCCATAATGGAGAGTACAGCAGCGGCTAATCAGCTAATCGAATACGTCTATGAATTATGATTAAGCCTGTGCATGTGGAAGCAGCGTATCTGCCCCGGCCCAGCCATCATTTTCTGCCAAGTGACCGGAACGGTTCACTTTGGTCTGCAGATATTTTTCATTGAACGCAGAGCGATCTCCCCACAGCGGGACACGTCCGCCCACATTCAATCCCGCTTCCTGCAAGGCAGCCAGCTTCCGCGGATTATTGGTAATCAATGTTACCGGTGCGGAGCGAAGTGCACGCAACACAGCAATTGCATCGTCATAATTACGAGCGTCGTCCGTGAATCCAAGCTGCAAGTTCGCATCTACCGTATCCAGACCTTCTTCTTGCAAAATGTACGCCATCGCTTTGCTGAACAGACCGATGCCACGTCCCTCATGGTTCGCAAGATAGAACAGTGCACCTGCTCCGTGAGCAGCGATCATTTTCATGGATTGCTCCAACTGGAAACCGCAATCACAGCGTTTGCTGCCAAAGATGTCGCCTGTATGACAAATGCTGTGCATCCGAATTAATGCTTCTTGTGCGTCAGCAAAATCGCCATACACCAGAACACTGGATTGTTGACGCTCTGCCAGTTCAGCAGCAGCTAGAGATTCAATTAACTCGCTGCTTTCCATCGCTTTGTCCGATTTCATCCAGCTATACCACTGAAAGGTCTTGGTCTCCCCATCGAGGTTAACCGGAAGCTTGATCGGTCCCACCAGGTATATGAACTCTTTTCCACTCGGAAAAGTCTGAATTTTGGGGGCAAGCAGTTGAATAATATGTGAATTGATCATTGTCGTTCCTCCTGTTTAGGCCAACTTGTCTGTTGATTGATTCGCATCCAGAGCGAAAATGGATCACTCGGATGTTATATAGTACGTATCTATATTATTCTCATCATCATTAGTTACTTTATGTAAGTTAGTTTAGAATAAAAATTATAATGTGTCAAGTAACTTTTATTTTTAAAGTAACTACCCAATTTATGTTACGCAATGGACACAAATATGTGTTTCATTTCAGGAATATTGGGTATGAGTTTATAAACTGCTCATACACTAAAGTTGTAGTCCAAAGCACTTCATGCCTCGAACTTAACGATGAGGGGGTAATACACATGATCCGCCGGAAAAGAACATGCTGGACAGCCATACTGATGGTCTGCGTCCTGCTCATAAGCGGATGCTCCATCTGGCCCGGACAGGACGATTCAGCGAACAACAAAAAGGTAACGCTTACATTATGGTACTGGAACCGTTCCATTGATGATAAGTTGATTGCCAGGGCTAAAGAAAAGTTCCCCAATATCGAACTGACAGCTCAGAAAATCGGCGGTGATTTCAAAGCCAAACTCAAAACAACACTCGCTGCACGCTCAGGTGAGCCAGACATTGTGGCACTGAATGACTGGATCATGGAGCTATTCCCCAGTGAGGACCGTTTCTATAATCTGTATGATCTCGGTGCAGGAGATATTGAAGACCAATATCTGCCGTGGAAATGGAAGCAAGGCGTTACGCCAAATGGACAGATGATCGGTTTCCCCATGGATACGGGACCGACAGCCCTCTTCTACCGAGAAGATCTGTTCAAGGAGGCCGGATTGCCATCTGATCCTGAAGACGTTACACGTCAGATAAACAGCTGGGATGCCTATGCTGCTGCCGGAGAAAAGATCAAGGAAAAATTCGGTGGGAAGGTATTTCTGACCGACAATATTGCAACCGTTTATAATCAGGTCTTATCGCAGTCTGCGGAGCGCTATTTCCGCCCGGATGGGTCCTTTATCGGTATGGATTCCCCTACTGTGCGCAAGAGCTGGGATACGGCCGTTGCCTTTAAAGAGAAAGGCCTGCTTGCCAATGCAGATGGCTGGACTCCGGGCTGGAACGCAGCGATGAATAACGGTGAAGTCGCCTCGTTCGTTGGTGCTGTCTGGATGAAGCAAGTCCTTCAGGAAGCTGCCCCGGATACATCCGGGAAGTGGCGGGTGGCTCGGGCTCCGGGAGGGGATGGCAACAACGGGGGATCATTCCTGTCTATTCTGAAGTCGAGTGAACATCCTCAGGAAGCTTTTGAACTGGTTCGCTGGCTGCAAAGTCCCGAGAATCAGTTGGAGCAATATCAGACATTGAACCTGTTCCCTTCTGCACCAGGTGTATTTGACGACCCTGCCATGAAAGAGAAGGAACCCTTCTTCGGCGGGCAGGCGACCGGTCCTGTATTTGCCGAATCGGCACAGCAAGTGCCGGATGCTTTTTTTGGTGAAAGATACCCCTCTGTACACAACATTATTACGCGAAGGCTGAATGATGTCGCGAAGCAAAATGCCAATCCACAGCAGGTTTGGACAGATACGGTACACCGCGTTGAGAGGGAATTGCAGCGGTGAGTAAAGATTACAGCGTTATCCTGATTACTGGTCCTGGTTTCATGTGGTCTCGTTATCCGCAAAGGAGGAATTCATATGGCTGTAACTGAACCTCGTCTTACGCCCGATCCTGGCAATACCAGACCTGATCTGGATCGGCAGAAGTCACTCTGGTCCAGAATATGGGAGCATCGTGCACTCTATGTTGCGATATCGCCGTTTTATATTCTGTTTGCCGTATTTGGCCTATTCCCGATCGGGTTCTCGCTCTATCTGGCTTTTCATAAATGGGATGGCATCGGTGTCATGACGTACAACGGGTTCAACAATTTCAAATACATGCTGACCGATGCCGAGTTCTGGCAGGCCGTGGGCAACACCTTCATGATCTGGATCTATTCGACGATTCCGATGCTCTTCTTCGCATTGATTATTGCCTTTCTGTTGCATGCACCATTCGTGAAGTTCCGTACATTATTTCGGGTTGGTTATTTCCTGCCAAACGTCACGTCCATTGTGGCGGTAGCCATTATCTTCGGTGCCTTATTTGCCAACAATTATGGCTTTCTCAATTATCTGCTGCAGTCGGTTGGGTTACCGGTTGTGGAGTGGATGAATGCACCATGGGGCATCAAAGTTGCGATCTCCTCCATGGTGGTCTGGCGCTGGACCGGATATAACGCCGTTATCTATCTGGCCGGGCTACAGAGTATCCCGCAGACGTTGTACGAAGCAGCCAAGATTGACGGGGCATCCGCGATACAGTCCTTTTTCCGCATCACAATCCCGATGCTGCGTCCTGTCATCCTGTTCACGGTCATTACATCAACCATCGGCGGTATGCAGCTGTTCACCGAGCCGCAAGTATTGGTAGGCAATGATGGCGGCGCGGGTGCAGCAGGCATGACGATTGTACTGTACCTCTACCGTGAATCCTTCATTAACAATTACTTCGGATACGGCGCTGCTGTTGGGTGGGGTATGTTCCTCATTATCGCCCTGTTCTCGATTGTGAACTGGAAGCTTGTTCAAGGCAAATCATCCTGATGTGATAAGGGGGAGCGCACATGGCGACCAAACACCTCAAATCGCTGGTGTTGTATACCGGTCTTATCGGGGGCATGCTCATATCCATGTTCCCGTTCTATTGGCTGATTGTAATGTCCACCCGGACAACGTCCGATATCTACAAGTTTCCACCGCAGCTCTGGTTCGGGGGCGAACTGTGGAATAATATTACGCGGGTGTTGCAGCAGATTGATTTTTGGGGCGCCTTTCTGAATACGTTGTTTGTGTCGGGCCTCGTGACCATTCTGGTACTGTTTTTTGACTCACTGGCGGGGTTTGCGTTTGCGAAGTTTGAATTTCCCGGCAAAAAGTGGCTTTTCATCTTGCTGCTCGCAACCATGATGGTACCTTCCCAGCTATCGCTGGTGCCCTCCTTCGTGCTCATGGCCACGTTCGGCTGGGTCGGTTCCTTCAAAGCCCTTATTATTCCGGGCATGGTGAATGCCTTCGGGATCTTCTGGATTCGCCAATATGCTACGGAGTCTATTCCGAATGATCTGCTCGATGCAGGGCGCATCGACGGCTGTAATTTCTTCCGGCTCTATTGGAACGTAGCGCTGCCGATTCTGCGACCTGCCTTTGCTTTCCTCGGCGCGTTCACCTTTATCGGCGTATGGAATGATTATCTGTGGCCTTTGATCGTCCTGACGGATGAGCGTAAGTACACCTTGCAGATTGCGTTGTCTCAATTAAACGGGCTGTATAACACAGACTACGCGATGGTGATCGCAGGTACGTTGCTTGCCGTCATTCCGCTGATCATCATGTTCCTGTTCATCAGCCGCCAGTTTATTTCGGATATTGCCGCAGGAGCGGTGAAGGATTAAGGATGGTGTAATCGAGATCGACGTAATCTGTTCCAATTTTGATCCATCCCTCAAGTCTGATATTCTTATCTATAGATGAAATAACAGATGCCATATAAGTTGGATGAATAGCGCCACCTTATATATTCAAGAAAGAGGGATGACAAAATGGCTTCTTCACCCTATATGATCGGCGTAGATATCGGCACAACCTCCACCAAAGCCGTCTTGTTCGAGCAGAACGGCACCATCGTGGCTCAAGGCAGTGCCGATTATCCGCTGCACACCCCCACACCTGCGATTGCGGAGCAGGATGCGGAAGATATTTTCAAAGCAGTCATCCAATCGGTCAAACAGGCTACCTCCAAAGCGGGAGTTAAGCCGGACGAGATCCTGTTTGTCTCGTTCAGCTCAGCCATGCACAGCATTCTCCCTGTCGATCAACACGGCACACCGCTGATGCGGGCCATGACATGGGCAGATAATCGCAGTGCCGAGTGGACCGAAGCACTCAAATCGGAGATGAATGGTCACGAAATCTATCTGAGAACAGGGACGCCGATTCATCCGATGTCCCCACTCACCAAGATCATGTGGCTCACTCGGGATCAACCGGAACTGTTCCAGCAGACGCACAAATTCATATCCATGAAAGAATATGTGTTCTATAAATTATTTTCTGAATACGTCATTGATCACTCCATGGCCTCCGCCACCGGACTCATGAATCTGGAGAAACTCGACTGGGATGCAGAAGCACTGCATGTGGCGGGCATCACGCCGGAACACCTGTCCCGATTGGTACCAACTACACATGTGTTAAAACATGGATTGCACCCCGAGTACGCCAAGGAGATGGGCATTGCGTTCACCACACCGTTTGTCATCGGAGCCAGTGATGGCGTGCTCTCCAATCTGGGCGTTAACGCCATTGATCCAGGCGTCGTAGCCGTGACCATTGGTACCAGTGGAGCGATTCGTACGGTTGTAGATAAACCGGTGACCGATCCGAAAGGACGCTTTTTCTGTTATGCACTCACAGAGGATGCATGGGTGATTGGCGGACCCGTGAACAACGGCGGTGTTATTTTTCGCTGGATTCGGGACGAGTTAGCGGCTTCCGAGGTAGAGACCGCGAAACGACTTGGCATTGATCCGTATGAAGTGCTCACTCGTGTCGCCGAAAATGTACCTCCGGGTTCGGAAGGGCTCTTGTTCCATCCGTACATGACGGGTGAGCGGGCTCCGCTCTGGAATCCCAATGCACGTGGCTCGTTCTTCGGCCTGACGCTGCATCATAAGAAAGAACATATGATTCGCGCTGCGCTTGAGGGTGTATTGTTTAACCTGTACACAGTCATGCTGGCGATTGAAGAAAAGATCGGTCGGCCGAAAAAGATTCAGGCGACAGGCGGCTTCGCCCGCTCCGAGCTTTGGCGCCAGATGATGGCGGATATTTTCGATCAGGATGTCATCATCCCCGAAAGTATTGAAAGCTCCTGTCTCGGTGCAGCCGTACTGGGCTTGTACGCCCTTGGCCGCATCGATTCCCTGAGTGCCGTCTCCGGCATGATCGGATCAACGCATCGACACCAGCCGGACCCCGACAGTGTCCGCGTCTATCGGGAACTACTGCCAATCTTCATCCGCATCTCCCGCAAATTCGAAGAAGAGTATGCGGATATTGCTGCTTTTCAGAACAAGACGATGCAAGGATAGGCAAAGCGTGGCATGGCACGGAATAGCTAACGAATCGTAGACATCTTATATAAGGTTTATGGCGTGTTTTCAACATCTACCGAACCTGAGCCACCTTATATCCGATTTTAGCCGCGGTCAGCAGCCCCAAAGTCTGATTTTCGGAAAATAACGTCTCTTCGATTCGTTAGAATCTGACTTATGCCAATTTTCGGTCAATAGCGCGTCTCAGGTTCGTTAGAATTGACAGACCATCGTCACCATGCCGTGAATTACCATCTCCTAAGCTGCATTGGCTCAAAATAACCTACCGCTCTATCCACTACGTCTAACGCACGTTCATAATGACCGTCCCGCCATGTTTAGAACATGCGGGACGGTCTTTTTCATCTACAAATTTTTTGTACATATCTTCATGTAAAGTTTTTTGTATCCATTTAGCTGTAGGTAGAGTTTGTGGCTAATAACGTGATGAAACCCTCTTCCTCATCAGGGTCTCTCAAATGAGTTACATAGGCCAACGAAAAAAAGCCCCACAGTCTGAGAGACTGTTGAGCTTCGTTTCCAAACCATTTTATTATTACTTAAATTATACTGCGCTATTACTGATTATACTTGCTGAACGCATTCTGGTCGGCCTGTACATTCTCCAAATACACAATCTGCCCCGCATCATTTACACGCGCGATATCAATACCTGCTTTGGCATATACCGTTCCGTCTGCCGCTTGTCCGCATACCGCCCAGTTGGTTTGGTAGCTGCCGTCAGGCTGTTGCACCCAACCGTCCCACATATGTTTTACGTCCTTATTGTACTCGTAGAAAGCTTTCATAAAACCATCGAACCCTGTTCGACTGGAGCCGTTAAGTACAATTTCTGCGTCCGGTGTAAAAAGGGACAATAAATCCTGCATGGCGCGCTCGTCTGTGCGTGAAGCATCAAATAAACGGAAGTAGTTGTTCAATGTTGTAATGGTACTTATTGTACTCATTCATATTCCTCCTAGAATAAAAAGCCAATTTCCAATCTTTCAGTTCGAATATTTTCGAACTAACTGAAAAGAAATGTAACATACTTCCTATACTGCCCGCAAGATATAGTTCGAAATTTTTCAAACATTGAAAGAGGAAGCCGAATATGCTAACGTCATAGATATGAGAACTCCAACGATACCTATGGCTTCGGAACTGAAGCTGACCACGGTCTGCAATGCATTGGGTGATCCGATTCGTATGAAAATTGCACACTGTCTGGCCAGCTCTGGCGAGAAAAACTGTTCCGCCTTCGAAGTAGACCATATTTCCAAATCCACGTTGTCCCATCACATCAAAATTTTACGTGAAGCCGGCGTGATCCAGCCACGCATTGAAGGCAAACAGCACTTTTATTCCCTACGAAAGGAAGAATTAGAGGTACGTTTTCCAGGTCTCGTCGAGATGATCCTGAATACAACCGAGGAATACGTACATTAAAGTAAGCAGGTCTGGGATCGATCGAAGAACCACATTTCATCATAATGGTATATCTATAAAGGAGGCTAACTATATGGACAAAAAAGCGGCAAAGATACTGCTGAGTACCTTCTGGGGAGGTGGCGGTTGGAAAACAGCTTCTATCCCGTTCTCCGGGGATGAATTTGAGTATGCCAAAAGCAAAGGCGTTATGTTCGACCCACTCACGATTACGCATGACGAGATTGTCCAGCGTCTATACGACATGCATCAGGATGACTCGTTCAAGGAGCGGGTAATATCGGCCTTTCTACATAGTCTGTCCACCAAAAAAGTCTACCTGCGCAGCGCATTATCCAGCTGGGCTTTAACATCGAACATGCCTCTGCATACCTATGCGGAACGCCCTGCCCTTCACCCTAACACCAGTGCCTGCGGGGATTGTAATTACCTGCGTTTGCAGTCAGACAAGGAATATTCCAACGTCGACTTAAACGTCCTGAACTTTGAACGGATCAAGTGGGGCGGTGTGCGTCATGGCTGGCTTCTCTATTGCCTCATGGATTTGGAATTACTGCGTAAGGACAACGATACAAGCTATGAAGTAACTCCTGAAGACCAAGCTATCCTGGTAAAGCTGCTTGAAGCAGCTCAGACGGAAGAACCCAAGGACAGTGCACGTTCACTGGAGAAAAAGTGGAAAGATATCTTGCCTTCCAGCAAACAGGAGCGGGATGCCCTGCTGGAAATCTGGGCGGCAGCCGGTATATTGGTTCCTGGAGATAAGCCGCGAAAAGGCAAGGGTGGTTCCGGTGATTTCATCTTTGCAGCAACCTGGCAAGGTGATGATGGATATCATGCAGAAGCCGTAAAACATTATTTCGGCTCCTATCTTCCTCAAATTTGACTATATGGTACCCAGCAAATCCATGGTTTTAATAAAAAAATACATCTTATGGCATGTTCCTTAAATTGATCGTTAACCTAGACGCACCTAAAGACACGTCAAAGTCTGAGTATAAGTTCTAATTCCTCCTTACTTTTTCGCTTCAAGCCATCGCTCCCTTCACGTGCTTACCACAATAAAAATAAAGCGCAGCACCAACTTTGTTGAAAGTGGCGCTGCCCTTCCCATCTTGATAAATTATTCTAAACTTTTCAACGATTCAATCATATTAATTCGAGAGACCTTTTTCTGAAGCATCAGGTTAGAGAGAGTAGTAAGCAAAAATGCAATCAAGATTGATACCAACATAACAAAAATATTTATTTGATCCGGGATTTGTTGATGGGTACTCGACAATGCCTCAATAATAATCGAATACATGTACACGCTGATTGGCAGAGCTATAATGACTGCAAAAGTGGTGAGTATCATATTCTCGGAAAAGATAAGTCGATTTATTTTATATTTTTGATAACCCAATACCTTAAGAGTAGCCAGCTCTCGATTTCTTTCATAAATGTTGATGGAGGATATGGTGTAAATGGCGCCGAACGAAAGAATAACCGCACTAATGATAAACATAATGAAGATAAAACTATTTTGCTTCATAATAAATTGTGCGGACTTTTTCAAATCATCTTTATCCGCGATTGTATCTACCTGTTTATCTTGTTCAAAAAACTGTCGAACGTTAGGAAGATCTGCGGCATTGTTGGCTTTCACTAGAATCGATGTTGGCTTATAGTCGATGTTAAAACTATTCAGATACGCTATCGAACTAAAGAAAGATGGATTGGAATACTGATTGGATATTTGTGCAACCTTCATATCGACTGTTTTATTTTCAAACGACGGGTCGGTAAATCGAATTTGAATCGTATCCCCTACCTTAACTTTATATTGATTTGCATACGATTTGGGTATCAGCACGCCATTGTCCATAAGTGTCATCGGATTGTCTTTCTCGTCAAAAAATTGGATAAGAGTGTTATCTTTCTCCGTAACGGTCAACGTGGCATTCTCATGTTCATCGCCCTTGGTAAACTCCACAGGAAAGGTCGATTGAACATAGCTGCTTTTAATCCCGGTGGGTAACTCCACCTTTTCCAGCTCTGCCCCTTTCGTGTATTCTACCTTCAGATCATAGGTATTCACCTCTTCGATCTGGTCCGCGACCCTTTGTAAGGACGTTTGAGTACCAAATGCAGTGATCAACAGCACCGTGCTCACCACAACACCTACGGAGCTTGCTATCGCCTTTTGTTTGTTAAGAAAGATGTTTCTCAAAATAAGTTTATTGCTATAGGAAATACGTCCCCACATTTTCGGAAGCCGCTCAATAAGCAGTTTTTTCATCTTCTTCGGCGGTTTAGGCCTCATGGCCTGTGCTGCGTGTTCTCGCAGAATCCCTATGCCGCTCAAGTAACAAGCCAACATGCCGAATGCACTCGAGAATAGAACAGGCATAATGATTGAGAAAGGGGATAAGGAGAATGTTATATTCGGTAATGAGTAGGATCTGGCATTTGACGCCTCAATCATTGGAACAAATATGATTGCCGAAACGATACAACCAAGAATGGAGCCTATGATACCGACAAGTATCGGGAATCCCATGTAATGGAGCATGATGCTACTGTTCTTCACTCCTAAAGCCTTCATAATTCCTACCTGGTTCCTTTGCGAATCGATGATCCGAGACATGGTGAGGAAGAGAATGATTGCTTCGATGATAAAGAGAACCAGCGGAATAACCCTACTCATCAATTTATTGTTATAAACTGTTTGTTGAAGCTGCGAGTAATTGAATGTTCGCTCTTTACTTATTTGACTTACATAAGAAAGTTGTTGGGACTGCGCTTCAACGTTTTTGCCTAATCGTTCTATATCGTATCCTTCTTCCGCATCAATCAAAACCTCATTATAGTAAAGGTTGCCGGTGATTCGAGGAATTCCCGCTTCAGCCACATATGCGAATCCAAAAGTTTTATGATCCTGGGTTTCGTTCTTTTTGGCATATTCCACATTTTCGCCCAAGCCGCTAATGGTGAATGGCATATTTGCGTTATTAACAATCAAATTTATTTGATCTCCAACACTGTACTGATGTTCTCTGGCGTAATGGGAATCCAGCAAGATTTCATCCATGCTGGATGGAATCTTACCTTCAACTATTGCAGATGTATTAATATTATTAACTGCGGGGATGGAGTGGATTTTTAAAGCCGCTTTAGTATCACCAAATGATTGCATCGCATCAAAGGTATACCGTCCCTCCACCTCCTTTACCCCTTCAATTCCACTCAACTTCGATATATCCTGCTTGGATACTTGGTCGTAGTAAACGTTTAAGTCACTTAAATTATGGGTTTGAAAGTAATCCTTCGAATAAGAGCTAAGGTTATCACTTAGCGTAACCAGTCCCGTGTAGAAAAAGGCCCCTATGGTGATAACCAATACAAAGGCCAGAAATTGACCGATTGATTGCTTGATATCCCTTAACAATTTTTTCAGTAATTTCATCACCACTCAATCCCTTCAACGCTTTGTTTATGCTCATTAACTGTTACACTTTCGATTCTCCCACTTTTTACTCGAATGATTTTATCCGCCATGGGCACAATTGCCGAGTTATGCGTGACCAACACAACACACTTTTTCGTTTCCGTGTTCAAATCCTGAAGTAGTTTCAAAACGGACTTACCAGTCACATAATCCAATGCACCGGTCGGCTCATCGCAGAGTAATAACAAGGGGTTCTTGGCAACAGCACGTGCTATTGCAACTCGCTGCTGTTCTCCTCCGGAGAGCTGAGACGGGAAGTTTTTTATCCGATTCTTCAAGCCGACTTTATTTAATATCTCTTTGGCATCCAAATGGTCTTTGCATACTTCAGTGGCAAATTCAACGTTCTCTAAAGCATTCAAATTGGGGATTAAGTTATAGAATTGAAAGACAAACCCTACCTTTTCGGCGCGATACCCCGTAAGCTTTTTTTCGTTGAAGCTGGTAATATCCTTATCGCCAACCGTCACATTACCCGAGGTAGCCGTATCCATGCCACCAAGTATATTGAGAATCGTGCTTTTACCGGCTCCGCTTGCACCAAGAACAACAACGAATTCACCCTCGTTAATGGTAAAGTCCACACCGTTCAGCGCTTTGATCGGCACTTCACCAATTTTGTATTCTTTCGTTACATTTTTAAATTCAATTAATGTGCTCATAATTTTCTCTCTCCCCATTATTTATTCGTCATACTTCTGGAGCGCTCCCTATTGTAAGTGTATTTCTATTGGTTAGGTATGTTGGTATGTCACTCATGTAACATACTATAATACATTCAATCTCAACTGTCAATAACTGGACTTGGTGTAAAAATTCACCCCGAAAATCCTCATCAAAATTACAATTTTCATTGACAAATTTTCGCATATAAGTTATGTTTTCCTGCTAGGTGTGTAACAAACTACGATGGTGAGTGGTGAGGTAATGAACGTCACTTTCGACGAAAAGCAGCCAATTTTCCAACAAGTAGCGGATATCATTGAAGACGATATACTCAATGGAACTTACCGAGAGGACGAGCAGATTCTTTCCGTTGCTCAGTTTTCTCAGCTCTTTCAAATCAATCCGGCAACTGTTGTAAAAGGGATCGGCCTGCTCGTAAACGAAGAAATATTATATAAAAAAAGAGGGCTTGGCATGTATGTCTCGTCTGACGCCAAACAAAAGATTAAGAACAAGCGGAGAAATCGTTTTTATAACGAACTGTTGTCCAATCTCATTTGTGAAGCTGACAAACTTGAGCTGACAACGGAGGAGATCATTGAGATGATTAAACAATTAAGGAAGGAATGAATTCATTGTGGATATCGTGCTGAGTTGCGACAAATTAAACAAAAAATATGGTCGAACCTACGCATTACGGGATCTGGATATACAGCTGGAGGAAAACGTCATCTATGGCTTGCTAGGACGAAACGGCGCTGGGAAAACAACCCTGTTAAATGTCATAGCGGGTGGACTCTTCGCGAATGACGGCACCATTGAGGTACGAGGAAAAAAGTTGAGTAAAGGAGCACTTCCAGAAGATTGTTGTTTCGTAAGGGAGAATAACAAACTATTTGGAGGAGCGCGCTTGATTGAGATTTTGCAGTTCGCTTCTAATTTCTATCCCAATTGGGACTGGACGTTTACTCATAAGCTTATTCAAACGTTTGGGCTTGATCCCAACCAAAAAATCAAGCAACTTTCAAGGGGCACCGAATCACTTGTAGGTAACATCATTGGACTCTCCAGCCGATCCGCGTTGACATTATTTGATGAACCGGTACTTGGGCTTGATGTTTTGATGAGGGAAAGGTTTTACAAAGAGCTTTTGGAGGATTACGCCAATCACCCCCGTACAATTTTACTTTCTACGCATTTGATTGACGAAATCTCTCCAATTGCAGAGCAAGTTTATATCATTGATAAGGGTTCCATTTTGCTTCATGACGAGATGAATCAGATCCGCATGTCAGCTCACTTAATTCGTGGAAATTTAGATGCCGTGGCTACGTTTACAAAAGGGAAGCGCGTATTACATACAGAATCATATGGCTACGGGAAACTTGCCGCCATTTACGAAAAGTTAAACGACGAGGACAGGCTGCAGGCCCGCAAACTAGACATTACTATCGAGAATTTGACGCTTCAAAGGTTTTTCTCGTATTTAATCGAAGGAGGTCATTAAATTGGGGGCATTGACCGTTCATTTAAAGGCAACCTATTTGCAATTAAGGATATACATATGGATGGTCATTATTATTATCATCCTTGGCAGATTGGCAGAATTCATTGTTGGTTTCTTTACAGACAGTAGCCAAAAAACAGGACTCGCGGATGGTAACCTGCTGCTGCTAATCTTGCTTATTATAGCGATCGTACTTCCGCTCAGCTATTACAACCGTATCGTACATTTGGGTGCAAGCCGAAAACAATATTTCTGGGGGCTTCAATTCGTTTATATCATGTGGGCAGCAGCCCTCGCTTTATTTAATTCTTTGTGGCCTATACTTGAGGTGAATGTGCTTCATAAAAACACTCTTAATCTTATTGAAGCGTTTCATTGGAATGAATTCGGTATAATGGGTTCTTTTCTCTACCAAACCATTTTTTATTTGATGACAATGGCGCTCCTAAGCATGCTGATCTCCGGCTTCTACCACTTTTTTGGTTGGTTTCTGTGGGTTCTGCTCATCGTGGCAATCCCAACCGGGACGGCTATTCCTGCGCTACGCACTCATGTTGTTTCTTTTTTCGAGGCATTGTTATTCAACGACTCACTCCTCAAGGGGGTCGGATTTAATCTTGTGCTCTTCTTTGTTTTTGTGGCTGTCGGTTGGTTTTTCACCAAGAAAAGAACACATTAAATATACGGAGATAAGAGCATGATGAGTCAAGGAAACAATTAGGTTGAATAAAAAAGGCCCCTCTAAAATTCAATTAGAGGGGCCTGAGTCATATCGTTTTTTATTGATGTACCACTATTCTCTATTCATGTCGTTCCACGCATCCATTCAAGTGAGGAGCAATTTATTCATGGAATCCATATAGGTTTGGATTTCTTTTGTAATACTAATTATTTTATCCTCTTCACAAAACAATTTAATCCTGAGCTCATTTTCATGTCTTGCAATACTGATCTCAGTTGATAAGTTATTCGGATCTCCAGCATACTTTTCCTTCATTCCGTTAATCTCTTCTTTCATTTCTGAATGAGAATCATACAGCCCCATATAGTTGAAGATAGGAATATTAATCGTTTCAGAGGCCAGAATATTATTTAGTGTACGATTTACCTTCTTGTACTTGTTCTTCAGATCTGCTTCCGTCAGTAAAGCTGCAAAGTTAATGTTATGCTCATAAGCAAAACTGGTTAATTCATTGATTTTCTCGAAAGCTTGATTTTGAGGATCACATGGTAGGCTTATAGGGAGTATATCAATAAACGCCCCAACTGTATTGAAATAATTATTTGATTTGTACTTCCTTCCAGTGTGCATAAGTGCAAACGGTATTGTCTTGAGTCCGAAATTCAGTTCTAAGATTTTTAGAAATAGTTTCAAAGATATCTCCCACGACTTATCTTCCATGGATTCGATAATTTCGACTGTCAATGGAATGGAAATGGTTGTATTAATTAACAAGGTCTCTTTATACTTCTTCATATACTGACTGAAACTACGATGAAAATCATCTAAATGAAACCTCTCGATCAGTTCTTTTTCTGTTACCCCTTGCGGTCCTTTCAAGAGTTCGCTCACGTAATGATCATACTGCAAAGGCTTTTGCGCCCTTTGCTCACCATCATTCAAATAAGCTTGTCGTATACTCGCTTGAATGATTTCGGAACTCATTGCATCAAAGATTAAATGGTTACATGGTAGATAAACTTTATAGCTGCTTTCGGAATATCTGATAATAATTATTTTGTACAACAATGTATCACATTCATTTGCACGTACTGCATATTCTCCATAAAGCTCGTTGATGTATGCCTGGATATTTTCTTTCTGCTCTTCACTCGCATACTCCATATCTACATATGGTATATCAATCCCTTTAACCGTGTTATACTCTTGGACCATGACTCTATGATCTGATTTAATTAATACACTTCTTAACAAGCCCTGATCGTTAATGACACGCCAAATACTTTGTTTCAGCAGATGCACATTGATCTTGTGGCGAAACTCCATTATTGAACCGCTATACGTTTTGTTTGTGTCGAGCATAATTTGTTGCATCGCTGATAGCGGATAAACCTTTAAGACTTTATTGTTACTTACAAGTGCAGAACTAAAGGCATGGAGCTGATCCGTTAGTTCTTGCCTCCCATTTATTACACTTAGCGTTAGGACTTCCGTAGCCTTTTCACTTTCTTCACCAATTTCTTTATTGTTCCAATTATTATAAATATCCCGTACATTCTCATAGAAGAAAAAATCCTTGATAGAAATATGGATATTTTCCTTGGTTAGTTCTTTGTGTATCTTCGCAATACGTATCGAATCTCCCCCAGCTTCGAAAAGATTGTCTCTCGCTCCCAGTTTCGTAAGCCCTAATACATTCTTACAAATGGAAATCATCAGACTTTCCACTTCATTTTGTGCTTCCTCATATGGGGTCCCCGTTGTTATGACGCCCTTTAATTCAGGCAATAACTTGCGGTCCACTTTTCCATTCAGATTAAATGGTAACGAGTCCATTCTAATGAAATACGCAGGTATCATATAGGCAGGCAATTCCTTAGCTAACGATTCACGTAATACGTGTATTGCTATTTCCTTCTCAGATACATAATAGGCACAAAGATACTTTGCCTCATTCATTTCCTTGTCGATAACGGCAACCTGAGATACCTCCGGCAACTGTAACATGCTCTGTTCAATCTCACCTATTTCAATCCGATAACCTCTAATTTTAACCTGTTGGTCGACTCTTCCTACATATTCGATATTCCCATCAGGGGTCCATCTCACCATATCACCTGTTTTGTAAATAACCTCATTCTGTTGATAGGGATTGGTTATAAATTTTTGTTTAGTTAACGGTTCATTATTCAAGTATCCTCTTGCTAATCCAATACCTGCGATGCACAATTCACCATTTACGCCCGTAGGCACAAGTCTATTGTTGATATCCAGTATTAACACCTGATGATTACGAATTGGAGTTCCGATAGATATTTTCATGTTGTCATCATGGGAGAGATTACAAGTAGTTGTACACACCGTATCTTCCGTTGGTCCATATGCATTTATCACATCTACTTTTTCAAGCAGATGGGAAATCTGCTCATATCTCAGCTCGCTCCCTGCTGTAATCACTCGTCTCAGTCCATCCCTTGCCTCAATGTCAGCCGCTACAAATGGAGGGATTGTTATTGTTGTAATCGCATGTGATTTCATGAATTCGTTCAACAAATTAGAACTGAGCAATACATCTTTATCAGGAATGCAAAGTGTATTTCCTAGTAATACCGTCATAAAGAGCTCCCACGAGAAGGCATCAAAGGCAAAACTCGCAAATTGCAGTATATGTTCATCATTCCCTATCCCAAGATCGCGCTCAAACCAGTACTTCAGATTAATGACTCCCTTGTGCTCTATCATAACCCCTTTAGGTTTCCCAGTGGTTCCCGAGGTGTAGATCACATAAGCCAAATCATTGGAACAATTAATATTATCGATTCGTTCCGCAACATGTTTGTAGAGCCCTTTATCCTCTATATCAACCATCTCTTTAATTTCAAGGGATTTCACTTCCACAAGCTTATGGGTAGAAAGCATAATCTCCGCTTTGCTATCTTGTAAGATATAATTGATCCGATCCTGAGGATAGTTCTCATCAATCGGAAGATAGGCAGCTCCTGCTTTTAAGATAGCTAGTACACCAACAACCATGTCAATGGACCGACCAATCATGATTGGCACGATAGACTCTACACCTATGCCTTTATCTCGCAGAATTTTAGCTATTACATTTGCTCTCTTATCTAACTCACCATAACTTATGGAATCTGCACCGAATATAACTGCTTTTTTTTCAGGGTTGTTCGTAACTTGATAGTCAAACAACTCATGGATCGTATTATCCATATTATAATCCGTATAGGTGGCATTAAAGTCCATTAGTAATTCGTTACGTTCATCTAGTTCTAAGATCTCAATTTCATCGATCCTAATATCTTGATTAGCGATAATTTGGTTCAAAATATTGAAGAAATGTTTTTTTATTTTCAGTACTTCTTCTTCCCCGTAAATTCCATCATTATAGTCGAACTTCACTACCAATTGATCTTCTTCTGGAATAACTTTGATATTAAAATTGTAGTTGGTTTCCTCAAAGATTCGAGATGAACGGATTGAGAGATTAACTTGATCCTGATTGTTTTTGTTGACCATATCTTGATCAATCGGATAATTCTCAAAAACCATCAATCCATTAATGAGACCAGTGCCTACCTCTGTAAACTTTTGAACTTCAACGATCGGGCAGTATTGATAAGCCTCGCTTTCATTAAAGTCCGCTTTGATCCTTTGCAGCAATTTCGTATACCTTTTCTCATGCTTTGTATTCACTCGCAATGGAATGGCATTAATAAAAAGACCCACCATTTCATCAATACCGTTTATTTGGGTTGTTCTTCCCGATACGATAAAACCAAATACAACGTCATCAACATTATTGTATCGTTGCAGTTGAATCGCCCATACGCTCTGGAAGATCGTATTAATGGTAACATTATTGCTTTTGGCCAGAGCTTCAATTTTCTTGGTCACGCTAGAATCAAGGGTTAGAACAACCTCTTGCGGTTTTCCTTGGGTAACGGAAACTTTTTTGAACGGAATTTCGATTTTATTATCGTATCCCTTCAGATACGTGGACCAATAATTCAAGGCTTCAGCCTTATCCTGCAGACTTATCCACTTGATATACTCCTCGTACGGCCTCACTTTCTTCTCTTCTGTAGCAGCATTACATAAAAAACTGTTATAGATGTCGAACAACTCGCCACTAATGATGCCAAACGACCATCCGTCCAAAATAATATGGTGGTTGCTTAGTAATAAGCTATATTGGTGCTCGTCTAGCCTTATCACAAACAGTCTTACTAGCGTATCTTTGGATAAATCGAAGCCTTTCTTCCTATCCTCCATAACCAGTTGTTCAATATAGGCTTCCTTATCATCTTGTACATCCGTGATATCGATGTAGTTGAACGCAGCCTCTCTCGATTTATGAACAATTTGCATGTTTTCCTTGAAGCTGGTACAGTCGAAACTCGTTCGGAAGACATCATGGCGGGAAACAAGCTCCTGAAAAGTCCTTTTAAATAACGGTATGTCCAGTTCTCCGGATACCCGAAGTTCCATATTGACATGGTAGGATTCATTTTGATCAGCCATCGAATGGAACAGCAATCCTTCCTGCATCGGGGTTAGCGGATAAATGCGTTTAATATTTTCGATTTCCCCAATGTAAGGGTCCAGATCATCCATTGAAATATCCTCGTCCGTGAGATCTGATGCGGTTACTTCAACATGATTCCTGGATATGCAATGATCGATGATTCTTTTCAAGCTTTCAAGAAGATGCTTCATCAATTCATCAATGGTTTCATCGGTGTATTCTTCCCTAATGTAGCTCAATGTCAGACTAAGTTCTTTGTGAAGTACCATTCCTGATATACTCAGCGGCTGCAACCTACTACTATCTTTACTCACGGAATCTCCTGGTGATACATCGGATAACGTAAAGTTTTCTCCTGAAATACTCTCATCGAACTGTCCCAAATAGTTAAAAGCGATGTCTGGTTGATCTATATGCTTTAATTCAAAAGGTGACAAGTACTTAAGTATTCCATAACCGATTCCTTTCCGAGGGACTCTTCTAAGCGTATCTTTGGTATGTTTAATTAAATTCGACAAGTTATCTTTGGTGTGTAGTACGACTGGATACTGGCTTGTAAACCATCCGACCGTCCTTGTAATATCGACATCATCAACAATGTGTTCCCTTCCGTGCGATTCCAGATTAATCATGATTCGGTCAGTTGCGTTGAAGCTTCCAATCGTTAACGTCAAAGCAGACAAAAGGATATCGTTGATTTCCGTTGAATACGCCTTATTTACTTTAGTCAATAAATTTTCCGTATATGACTTATCCAATACGATTGTCTTGTTGATTAGTTTAGCGCCAACCACACTTTTAGGCTCCATGTCCTTTTTGAGCTTCTTGATCTTCCATTGGCTAAGGCTATTCCAGTATTTCAATTCATTTTTCAGTATGAATCCGGCTGCATATTTTTTTTGAACGCTCGCCCACTCTTGGAAGGATGTCGTTTTTGTAGGTAATCTGTGTTCTTGCCCATTATAGAGCGAGTCAAAATCCTCTATAATAATTCGCCATGAAACAGCATCTACAACCATATGATGGATAGAAATAAGCAGATGGTCACCATTATCTGTTTTAAACAGACCTAATTTGACTAATGGACCTTTCGCCAGCTTCATGCTTGCTTGGAGCTCGGTGCACAGGCTTGTGATAAAATCATTTTCAATCTTTTCTCCCCTGAAGTCGTAGATACTCAGTTCATACAAATTAGAGGTTGCTTCTCTATTAATTAATTTGCCGTCAGCAAATATCCCTCTGAGAACGTCATGATGCTGTACAATACTCTCAAATGCACGCTCGATCCTATCTACACTAAAACCATCTTTTCTGAACAACATCAAATCCTGGTTAAAATGATCCTTCTTGATAGAATCCTGCTCAATAAACCATAATTGAATTGGAGTCAGCTCGATGTCACCTGTTACATTGCTTTGATCGATGGTCTTTCTTCTCTGTTTTAGATGAGGGAGCATATCATTGATTGTACCGCTGTTCATCAAATCCTTAATATCAAAGGCATAACCTTTATTGTTCATCTGAGCGACGGCTTGAATGGCTTTGATGGAATCGCCGCCTAAAGCGAAGAAATCGTCGTGAATTCCAATCTTATTCACGCCAAGTAACTTTTCCCAGACCTGCGCAATGGCATACTCCATCTCATTCTGGGGCGCCGCATACTCCGTCCCAGTATGTACTTCGCCATCTGGTTCTGGCAGCGAGTTATGATCTACCTTTCCATTAGGGGTTAATGGAAGTCGATCCATCTGTATAAAATACGATGGAATCATGTAGCTTGGCAGAAATACAGCCATATGCTCCCGCAACGCCGATACGGACAGATCCGCATCGGTAATTACATACGCGCACAAATATGCTTCCCCGCCCTTGCTTGTACGAGCGACTACAATCGCATCCCGGATCCTCTCGTGTAGCAACAATTGCTGAGCAATTTCGTTTGGTTCGATTCGGAAGCCACGAATTTTGACCTGTTCGTCAATTCTACCCATATATTCGATATTCCCATCCGACGAATAGCGGGCTAAATCGCCCGTCATATACATTAACGTTCCCGGTTCGAACGGATTCTCCACAAACTTCTCTGACGTTAATTCCGGATTGTTCAAGTAACCGCGAGCCAACCCTGCTCCGGCGACACACAGCTCACCCGCAACTCCAATGGGCTGCAGATGGTTGTGGCGATCAACGATATACGCCTTTGAATTGCTTATCGCTTTACCAATAGGAATCGGCCTATAAAATTCCTCCCCGATGACATAATAGGTAGAGAATGTTGTATTTTCCGTAGGACCATAACCATTAACCAGCTTCAGTGTTGGGTGAGCCGTTCTTACCTGATTAATATGCTCCCATGATAGCGCATCTCCTCCCACAATAAGCGTCTTGAGTCCCGCGAAAATCTTCACATCCTGTTGGACCAATTGGTTGAATAACGGGGAGGTAAGCCACATTGTCGTAATGTGTTTATTCTTGATTTCCTGTCCCAATTTCTCTGCATGTAAGAAGGTTTGCTCCTCAACCAGGACCAGTTCGATTCCGTTTAGCAGAGCCCCCCAAATTTCGAATGTAGAGGCATCAAAGAACATGGCTCCTGTTTGCAGAATCCGATCTCCTTCAGAGAACTGAACGTAATTCGTATTTCTTACAAGCCTTACAACACTTTTATGCTCGACCATAACTCCCTTCGGTTTGCCTGTTGAGCCGGAAGTATACATCACATACGCCAAATCAGATGGGTTGTCGGAGCATCCCGGATTCTCAGAACTTTCCGATGCCAACTCCCTCTCGATATGATCCGTCACTATAATCTCGACACGGCGATCAAGTTCTTGTATCACATCCATATGGGTCGATTGAACAAGGAAAACTCCAGTACTTGAATCATCAAGAAGCATTTTTATTCTTTGAGTCGGATATTTTGAATCAATAGGTAAATAGGCTCCGCCAGCTTTCAGAATTCCCAGAATTCCGGTCACCATTTCAATCGACCGTTCTCCCATGATGCCGACTAATACATTGCTGTCTACTCCCTTATGAATTAAGTAATGGGCCAGACGATTGGCTCTCTCATTAAGTTCCTGATAGCTAATAGTTATATCCTCATAGATCAATGCTGTATGATGGGGCACTCTATTGGCTTGTTCCTCAAACAACTGAATGATGCTTTTATCATGCGAGTAATCGGCTCGCGAATTAAACTCATAAAGAATCCGATTCTTATCACGTTCATTAATGATTTCTAGTTCTTCAACATATAGATGTCTCTTTTCAATAATTTGATCGACAAGAGTTTCAAATCCACTAATGATGTTGGCTATGCTCTCAGCAGAGTAAGCGTTACCATTATAGATGAAATTGATTGCCATTTTGTCGTCTTGGTTAACGACCAACGTTAAGTTATAATTCGTTCCATCAATAAGCTGGAAAGGTAATACAAATTCAGAATTAAGTATCTTCAGATCATTGTTTTTCAAAATTTCTTCATTTAATTGTTTTTCATCAATCGGATAATTCTCAAATACAAGAAGGCTGCTGATCAAATTGTTTTTAACCGCACCGAGATTTTGGATCTCCGCTAGACTTACATAGTCATGTTTGTTATTTTGTAGCGTAGTTTCACTAATCCGATTCAGCAAATCTGGAACATGCAGGGTGTCACTGAACTTCACTCGAAGTGGAATGGTATTAATGAATAGGCCTGGAATAACCTCCACGCCTTTTATCTCGACACTTCTTCCCGATACGACATATCCGTAAACAATGTCATCCGTATTATTGTATTTGCTAAGCAAAATTGCCCAGACACTTTGGATCACGGTATTCACCGTCACCTTGCATTGCCGAGCGATGCGAGTTAAATTGGAGGTTTTTTGCTTATTCAAGATGAGTGCCCGTTCTTTAATGTCGACTTCATTCGTTTTATTTTCTTTTTCGAAAGGAACTTTTGTGATCTGATTGTATTCTTGAAGATAATCTTTCCAGTACGCTTTTGATTTCTCGATGTCTTTATTTTTCAACCATTCAATGTAGGAAACATAAGGCACTGCTTCATTTAAATCAGCCTTGATCCCATGCTTCAGTTCGTTATAGATTTTGAAAAATTCAATTAATATTAGGCTGCTGCACCAGCCATCCATCAGAATGTGATGCAGGTGGGAGATTATGCTGTATCTGTTCTCCTCCATTCGAACAAGCACAATGCGCAACAGCTTATCTTGGCCTAGATCAAAGCGCATATTACGATATTGCTTGATTAATTGATCTAAACACGCTTCTTTATCGTCTCCTTGATGCGTAATGTCAATATACTCGACCTCTGCTTGTCTGCTTCTATATACGACCTGCATACTCTGGTCAAATGAAGAATAATCAAACACTGTTCTTAAAATATCATGCCGTTCAACGACGAGATTAAGAGCCTTATTCAACTTGTCCAAATCCATTTGCCCTTCGACCTGAAAACAAGATAAATTCATATACATATCCTGCTCATCCGTTAAGGCATGGTAAAGCATACCCTCTTGCATGGGGCCAAGAGGGTAGATGTTTTTAATATTATGCAACTCATCTTTATACTTGTAGAGCTGTTCCATCGTTATGTTCTCTTGCGTAATATCCGTGACAGTGATTTCCGTTTCTTCTTTAGCTGCACAGTGGCTAATCAAACAATTCAAATAAGATTGATACGCGACCATCAGTTTCTCGATGGTTCCCACTTCGAATTCATCTTGCTGGTAGCCAATTGAAATTGTTAATTGGTCTGCCAGTAATAACGCTTCGATCTCTAGGGCATAGGCGCCGGAGGGCTGTCTGGAGGAGAATGCTTCATCACCATTTCCCGTCATTTCAACTACATGTTCTGTTCCAGCATGAGCCCTCTTGCCCAGATAATTAAAGGCTATTTCAGGGGACTCATCGTTCAGGCTATCGTTGGATAAATACTTGAGTATTCCATAGGCTATTCCTTGATCGGGAATTCGGCGTAACATGTCTTTCGTATATTTGATCGTATGGTTAAGTTCATCGTATGCTCTAAGTACAACCGGATACTGTACGCCGAAGCATCCGATAGTTCTGTTAACATCCATCATTGTTAATTCTTCATCCCGGTCATGCCTGATCAAGCTAACCAGCGTATGTTCTTCGTTTGTCCAATCGCGAATTGCCAAGGCCAACGCAGATAACAAAAGATCTAGCAGATTCGTATTGTAGGCTTTACTGATCTGTACCAGTAACCTTTCAGTAATCGGTTCACCTAGCACAAGAACTTGTTTGTTCAACTCCATGCAAATTTACCTCTTTCCCTGGGCAATTTTGAAACACTAATGCCTTTCAGGCTCTTCCAATATTCTGCCTGCCGTTTAATTCGGTAAGCATCTACGTATTCGCTCAGTTTGTCAGACCACTCTTTGAAGGATATCGTTTTCTCAGCAAAAACAATGTCCGTTCCCTGCTCTACTTGCATGTATGCGCTGGAGAAGTCCTCAAGCAAAATGGTCCATGATGGCTCGTCGATGACTAAATCATGGATGACGATGAGCAGCTGGTCTCCCTCTCTCATTCTGAATAATCCAAGTTTTATCAATGGTCCTTGTTCAAGATCAATACTGCTTCGAATTACACTGCACTGCTCCTTAACTTCTTGTTCCGACAGATGCTCATATACGCGGAAGACATCAAGGTTTTCATTAAAGTCTTGATTAATTTGAACGACCTTGCCGTTATCATTCTTAAACACCATTCTTAATACGTCATGGTGAACCAATAGTTTATTGATAACTTCCCTTACAATGTCTGGCTTAAAACCGTCTGACTTGTATAACATTCTACATTGGGCCCATTTAGTTTGCTCTTTACCTTCTTGTTCCAGTAACCACCGTTGAATGGGCGTTAACTCGACTTCCCCCGTTATGAAATTGTTACTCCGTTTAGCATGGGGCTGTTCAATAACGTTCACTAGCTGCCTGATCGTAGGATTTTTGTATAAATGATCTGCCTCAAAGTTGATGTCCTTCGTTCTGACTCTCGATATAAGCTGAATAGCTTTAATCGAATCTCCTCCTAATTGAAAAAAATCATCGTCGATCCCAATTGGATTAGAGCCTAAGGTTACTTCCCAAATCCGGACTAATACCTCTTCTAGTTCATTACGCGGAGCTGCGTAACCTGCACTAGTATCGTTATTTAACACAAGCATCGGCAGCATATCGCGCTCCTGTTCAGTGTGTAGAACCATGTCTGTTTCAGCTTGTCCGATGTTCGCAAAATCTTTGAGCTTAAGACCTGGATCATCGTTATGGACAATAAACTCTAGAATGTTTTTATAGGTTTCTCCCCATCTCTCGATTGTCTCTTCTTTGAACAAACTTGTCTTATACAACATACTGATATTGAACAAACCATCTTCCTCAAGAATTTCGATGACAAAATCAAAATCGGATAATTTGCTCTTGTATTCATAAGGCTCGATTTTCAGTTGATCAATAGCTAGTACTCTTTCGTCCGTTTTTTCATATACAAACCTGACATTAATGAAACCATCCTTCATTTTCTTCACTTTTTTAAAATAATTCGCTAGAAAGTTGAAAGGATAATACATATGAGCATATGCTTCTGAACAACTTTGCTTCACTTCATTGAGATAAGCTGTTAATGTCTTTTCATCCGATGGATTACTTTTGAGCACGATCGTATTTGTAAACATACCGATACTTTCATTGAATGACCCGTCTGCTCGATTGGTTACCGGGGTTCCTATCACTATTTCTTCATTGCCCGTCAACTCTTTCAACAATAGGTTGAATCCCGCAGCTAACAACATAAATAATGAGCATTTATTACGCATGGACACTCTTTTTAAATTTTGGACTAACTCTGAGCCAATCTTCATATTGACTGTATTTGCGGCAAAATCAGATTCGGCCTTAGTCGGAAAATCGGCTGGCAACTTCAGTAGGTTAATGTCTCCCGATAATTTATTCAGCCAATATTGTTCGTCTTGTTTCCTCTCGTTCGACGACAAGTAGTCGGTCTCCCATTTGACAAAATGTCTATACTGCTTGTTCACGGGCATGAGAGATTCGCCCTCATACAAACGCATAAAATCTTGCACAAATATGCTCATGGATAAACCATCTGCTATTGTATGATGAAAGTTAAAAATAAGCGTTCCTTCATTGTCTTCCCCCTCAATCAAGATTACCTTGAACAACGGGGCTTCCGATAAGTCAAATGGGGAACTGTATTGGTCAATCAGCGTGTCCAGGTCATCACAAGAATTGTTTTTGATCCATTCAATCTTAAAATCCACATGCTCTACAATTTCTTGTTTAAACTCCCCGTCTTCCATAAATAGCCGTGTTCGTAAACTTTCATGGCGCTGGACGATTTCATTGAGTACTGTTTCAAACTTTTGAAGATCCAACGTTCCTCTAACCTTCAACACGTTGACCATATTATAAGGGTCTTCATTGCTAATTGAGCTTAACGTGAATAATCGTTGTTGAATCAATGACATAGGAAGTACAAGTTGTTCTTCTTTGGACCAAACTTCCTGATTTTCAAGCCGTTTCAACGGTACCTCACCCATATAACCGGATTGGAGCATCTCTTCAATGGTTAATCTAATAGCTTCAAATACATATTCGATATCCTCGTCCGAATGTTCGGTAGAGAAGAAGCAGTTTCTTCCTTCCCATACATAAACACCTTTCTCCAGAAGCCCAAAGAAAATAACTTCAAAATCTCCGCGGAATACAAATCTGAACAAAGAACCGAAGTTCACCACTTTAATGGGTACATGAACACTGTCAAAATAAGCGTTTACTCGGGTCACAAAGTCATTCGTTTTCTTATTCAACTTCTCATACATCGTATCTTTGTTCTGAGCTATATAGGTTAGTGAAGCGTGTGCTGCGGCCATCGCCAACGGGTGATGTGAGAAGGTTCCCGCAACAAATGTTCGCTTATCCTCACAAGGCGGAACCGACGTATCGCCAAAACTCCACATGCCTCCGTCGATGCAATCCATGAACTCTGATTTTCCAGATACAACCCCAATCGGCATTCCACCGCCAACAACTTTTCCATAGGTAACGATATCTGCCTTGATGCCGAAATATTCTTGAGCTCCTCCTGCCGATATTCTAAAACCCGTAATGATCTCGTCGAATATAAGTGCAATCCCGTTCTCTTCCGTAACTCCCCTTAACTGTTTGAGGAACTCCTTGGGCTGGACATCAGGCCTTCTGCTTTGAACGGTCTCGACTAAGACGCCAGCAATATCGTTTGCGTTGTTCCTTATATATTCCAGTGATGCCTCTTGATCATAATTCAGCATGACTAAATCACTAACTACGCTATCCAAAATGCCCGGAGCTAACGGGATTGTAGTTAAACCTCCATCCTCACCGATGGACGATATTCCAAGCAACCCGTCATAGGTACCGTGATAGGAGCCCGCAAAAGTAACGATTTTTTTCTTACCTGTACGTGCTCTGGCAATTCGGACGGCCACCATGTTAGCTTCGGTACCCGAGTTGTAGAAAGCTACCCTTTCTACACCCGTTAACTGACTAATCTGTTCGGCAACGGTTCCAGCCAGCCTGCCCATAGGACCCAGAGGCATTCCTCTGCCCAGTTCTTCCGTTATTGCTTCATTGATAAAGCTTGGGTTATGACCAAGCAAATTAACGCCAAATCCCATTGTCAAATCGACGATGTTATTGCCATCAATGTCGCGAAGCTTCGATCCCTTCCCGGACTCGGCTACGATTTGATAAATCATTTCCTTCATGACAGGCCTGAAGCCTGCAACATTTCGATTATTCGCATATACTTTTCTGTAATTTTGCGTATTCTCTTTGGACTTTTTGGAGAAAACAGTATATTTTCTTTCTAAATTGCGAATATAGGTCAGTTTTAATTCATCCAGATTCTCATTATCAATTAAATCCAGTTTTTTATAGGGAACATAGTGGCTTTTAGTATCCACCAATACCGGTTTGACCTTTGGGCTGTTAGCCTGACCCTGAATGGGTTTTAGGCTTGTTTCAGAGCTTGCTTGCTTGTTGTATACCGATTGATCATTGCCGGAGATCGTAATATTTTTTAGAATGTTAAGCTGTTCCTCCATAATTTTCATCTGACTATTAAAAATTTGGTGTACCATATCGCCTACTCCATCGCGCGTGTTATCCAGCGCGTCTAAAGAGGAATGCCGTTCCTTGCTTCCCTCAGCAAAGCTATGTTTTGGCATAGTATCCGGGTCATCATTCTCCATCTCGCCAACTTCGGGTACAATATTGGAGCTGTCGTCGTCTGAAGACCAATCCACATGTTTGTCAATATGCTCGGCAATCTTCTCAACGGTATCCAATTCGTTAAAAAACATGTTTAATACAATTGAAAGGTTGAACTTGTTCGTTATTTGTTTATTAAGTTGAATGAGCACCAAGGAATCAACACCAAGTGTAAGCAAGTTTAGGTCATCCTCGATTTCCTCGATACTCAGCCCCGTTAAAATTTTAATCATTTCTTTTAATTCAGCTTTAATTTCTATTTTACGGTCAATGTGAGAATTATTACTGGACATTTGCTTTTGGTGTGGAGTCGCTGCCATTGGAGAAACACCCTTCGTTTCTACCACTGATTCAATATCTTCCACTTGATTACTGCTGCTACGGACCATTTTTCTTCCCTCTCTCCAAAGCTCTTTCTTTTGAAAAGGATAATTCGGAAGCTTCACTCTTTTTGTATCATAAGATCTATAGAATGAACTCCACTCCAAATTCATTCCTTTCATATATAGGGCACGAATAGAGCTCAACAATTGAGTATAGTTATCCGCTTCTCTTCTCATGGAAGATACAATGAGAATATCCTCGTCATTCAGACATTGGTTAGCCAAACCACTGAGTGTCGCATCTCCCCCAATTTCTATAAAAACATTAACACCTTGTCTTTTGGCTTCTTGAATTGCACTCTGGAAATCAACCGTATTGGATAAATGCTCTACCCAGTACTTACTATTTCCTAGCAGTTCTTCGGTTTCCAACTTTCCCGTTATGCTAGATATCATCGCAACATTTAAGCTTGAAAATGTAATATCACCAATACTGTTTTCGTACATCCCCTCATAATCTTTCATCAATGAAGAGTGATATGGATGCGGGATATTGAGTTTATTGAAAAAGAATTTGTGTTTAGCTTGTAGGGTTTCGATAACAAGATCGACCTCATCACTTCGGCCCGATATCGTAACATTGTCAGGTGCATTGATCGCAGCAATCGACACATTCCTGCATCCGCTTTCCTCTAATGCAGCGCGGACATATTCCACATTCGTAAGAATGACGACCATCTTGCCTTCCACATCAATGGACTCCATCATTCTTCCACGTTGTGCAATCATCAGGATAACATCATCCAAGCTGATTAAATCTGCATAACATGCCGCAGCATACTCACCGATACTATGGCCAATAAGAATAGCAGGTTTAATCCCAAGTGTATCCCACAGCTTTGTTAAAGCATATTCAATGGAGAATATGGCAGCTTGCGAATATAGTGGTCTCTTGAGTAGGGTTGTGTTCTCTCCATAAATCCCATCGAGGATTGAAATGCCAAGGATCTCTTTAAACTTCTCATTACAGAGATTCATTGTTTCTCTGAATACTTTGGAGTTTGCATAGAAATCCTTTGCAATGCCCTCATAGATAGAGCCTTGCCCAGTAAATAAAAAGGCTACTTTTTTGTCATTGGGCTTACCCTTTTGGATCAATTGTTCATGGTTTTCTCCGGTTAGGAGCTCTTCCAAGGTATTCAACAACTCTTCTTTGCTTCTCGTGACTGCTGAAAACCGGTATTTCATAAATGATCGACTAATATTAGACGTGTACGTGATATCTGCGATACTACTTTTATTGATTATCAGGTCTTTCTTGACGGAACTTACATACTCTTTTAACGCTCTTTCGTTCTTAGCTGAAAGAGTTAACAGATGGGTTGGCATTTCATCCAATGGCTCTCTATTTTCTGAGTCTGGCTCCTCAAGGATGACATGAGCTAACGTTCCACTAAAGCCAAATGAACTAATGCCAGCTCTTCTGACTCCGCTTGGCTTATGCCAGTCAATCAGTTCATCAGCGATCTTGATCTTACCCCACGAAATGTTTTTATTCGGATTTTTATAATACATGTTAGGCAGTATTTTCTTCTTTTCGATAGACGCAATGACTTTAATCAATCCAGCCATTCCAGCAGCAGCTTCCAAATGTCCAATATTAGGTTTGACAGATCCGATCAGAATCGGTTCTTTTCTATTCTTAAAGACCTCCGATAATGATTGTACTTCGATCAGATCACCTAGCGGAGTTCCAGTTCCATGCGTCTCAATATAATCGATATCGTCAACCGTTAATTGGGCATTATGTAATGCTTGTCTAATGACACTTTGTTGAGAAAGCCCGTTAGGAGCCGTAAATCCATTTGACCTGCCATCCTGTCCTATTGCGACGCTTTTCACAAGTGCAGAGACCTCATTTCCAGCATCCTTCGCATCTTTTAACCTTTTAAGTATGATGACACCACAGCCTTCTCCTCTTCCAAAGCCGTCTGCCTCAGCATCAAAAGCCCTGCACTTTCCATCCTTGGACAAACCCTTGAATTTGGAAAGCCCTACGAATGGTTCTGGAGTAAGCAATAAATTGGAGCCCCCGACAATGGCCATATCGCACTGGTTATTCCTCAAACTGTCTACCGCCATATTTAAGGCAGAGATGGAAGACGAGCATGCCGTGTCACAGGTAATTGCAGGTCCTTTGAAATCATAAAAATAAGATAACCTACCGGCTGCCGAGCCCAGAGAGACGCCTACTGTGGAATATGGAGTTATATCGGAAGCATCACCTGAGAACAATTCAGCATTAGCATATTCATACGCACTAATTCCTATAAAAACGCCTGTCCTGCTTCCTCTAAGTTCCTCTATATTCAGTGCTGAATTCTCCATTGCTTCCCAGCTAACTTCCATTAAAAGCCTATGCTGAGGGTCTATAGACGCTGCTTCAATCGCAGATAAGTCAAAATGGGTATTATCAAAAGCTTTAATATCATCTTGTAAAAATGACGCATGTCTAGTAACCATCTTTCCTTCGTCGTCAGGATTGTCGCTGTAATAGTTGTGATATTCGAATCGATCTGGTCTAATTGTTGTAACGGTATCCAAACCGTTAGCTAATACGTTCCAGAAACCTTCCGGATTCAATGCATCACCTGGGAAGCGGCAAGAATACCCTATAATAGCAATCTCCTTGTTGCTTCTTTGATCCTGAACAATCGTGGAAAGCTGTTCAATTTTAATTGCAGCTTTTTTGAGGGCCGATTTGTACTTATCAATCTCTTGTTTCATAAGCTCACTCCTATCCATCTCTGATCACTGCATAACTTTTTTTTGTTCTGGGTTAAATTGAATAAACTCACTAAAAGATTTTAAGAAAAATAACGGGATGAATAATAGCGTCATAGCTATGAAGCCTGATAATACGACGTACTTAATTGGATAAAACTCGGCCAGTAAGCCCCCCAATATCATGGCTAACGGTGCTAACCCCATGGAGAGGGTACCTTTTATGGAGGCTACCTTTCCCCTCATTTCCTGAATCACTGTCAATTGGATCGTTGATTCAATCAGTACATTCACTACTGCGTTAAACATACCGCCAATAAACAACAAAGAGATCATAAATATAAAATTATTCATCGTCACTGCAATTGTTAAAAAGATCCCTGCTAACAATCCTGAAACAGCAAGAATCAGGCTTTTGTTCTCAGGCTTAATACGAAATACAGATGTAAAAATCATTCCCGCAAGCATGCCAAGTGTGAAAATAGCAAGTGCAATCCCATATTTTGCTTCTCCCAGGTTTTCTGTGTTCTTGAACATAGGGGCAAGAAGTACGATGCTTATCGTAGCAAAAAAATTTAAAAAACAGGTCAATATAATCAGATCTCTAAGACCTTTTATCTTCCAGATATATGAGAATCCCTCCTTCATATCCTGCCAGAAATTATATTGCTGGTCCTGACTCGTTGACTTCGGTATCTTCATAAAAAATGAAAGAATAAAAGAAATGATATAGGAAATTCCATTAGTTAAGAACAGAATAGGCGGGCCTACGAAATGATACAACATACCGCCCGATGAAGGTCCAATAATTTGGGAGATAGCCCGTACTATGCTTAAATTGGCACTTGCTTGTACAATTCGGGACGAGGGGACGATGTCCGGTATAGATGATGTGACTGCAGGATTAAAGAAGGCTCCACAGATGCCTAATATAATGCCTGCAACAAAAGCCATCCAAATTTGCATAAATCCAAAAATGGCTGCAATACCAACGAAGGTGATACAAAGTCCTCTAATAAAATCCATTATTAAAATTATTTTTCTTCTGTCGGTCCGATCAATAATTACGCCTGCAAAAGAAGATATAAGAACTTTGGGAAACGTTGAAGCTGCTAATACTGCGCCCATCATCCCTGGCGAACCTGTTTCGTAGAGTATCCAAAAAGTTAGTGCAATTTCATAGATGGAATCGCCTAATGCAGAAACCAACTGTCCTTGCCAGAGTAAAAAGAAATTCGGGGTCCACAATCGATCTTTAGGTTCTCTTGTTTTCTTCATTATTCCTCCAATTGAGAGCTAAATAAAGGGAACCATGCTCGGTTAGGATTTACATCCGCTCACCCAGTACGATTCCCTTATTTGAAACCTATTTTTTCCCTATACTCCAACAATCGATAAATAATTCGGCTTGGTTAGCCTGTAACAACACTCTTACTAGCTACGAGCGTAGAGACCGCATCAATGGACTTGAAATTATTCAAATCCAAATCGTTGTTATTGATTTCAATACTGAATTCCTTCTCGATAAACATTACCAGTTGCATGGCGAAGAGAGAATTAACAACTCCAGTAGCAAAAATATCGTCATAATCGTTTAAATGCTGACCATTAAAAAATTTCCCTAAGTATTGTCTTGTTTTACTTTTAATTTCTTCCATCGTCATATATTTACACCTCTTCTTATTTTTTTGAACTTATACCAAACTGCTTGTATAAAATGGGTATGGATAGAACCCTTGGCCCGTTTTTCTTCCATGCGTCCCCGCTTCAGCCATTTTTCGAAGTAGCGGGCAGCACCGAAACTTGGGATCTTGATAGCTCTCGTAGAGAATATCGAGGGAATGAACAACGGTATCTAATCCGATCAAATCGGCCGTTTCAAGCGGTCCCATTTTATGCCCGAAACACTTCTTGAATATATCGTCTACATCCTTCGGATCTGCGACCTGGTCCTGAACAACAAACGCAGCCTCGTTCATCATTAGATGGGAAATTCGGTTAGACACAAACCCCGGGAAGTCATTAACGATGATTGCTTCTTTATGCAGAGAGGTGAGAAGTGCTTTGGTAGCTTCAACAGTCTCCTCTGAAGTATGATAACCTTTGATAACCTCCACTACCGGTTTCATTATGACTGGATTCATATAATGTGAGCCAATAACCTGCGTCGGCCTATTAGTGAGTGAGGCCACCTTGGTGATCGATATGCAAGAAGTATTAACAGCAAAGATACAGTGTGCCGGACAGATTCGATCAAGTTTTAAGTAGACTTCTTTCTTAGTCTCCCATTTCTCTGGAACGTTCTCGATAATATAATCAGCATCCTTCAATAACTCATAGTCAACAGTGAAATTGATTCGATTCAAGATAACCTCGGGCTTGTCCGCGATAAACTCTCTGGTATATAAACCTTGTAAACGAATATTGTTGGATATTTGCTCCTTTGCTTTCGAAAGAATAGCTTCAGAAATATCAACGAGTATCACATCGTAGCCTGCTAATGCAAAATTATGTGCGATTCCAGTCCCCATAACACCTGCGCCAATGACCCCGATCACTCTCACGTTCTTCTCCTCCTAAAAATAACTTGTCTCCCTATTCCCCGCCTGCCGCCACGCATTTTTTTACTGGGTACTTTGTAAACGTAAAAACTTCTTATACGTCAAGAATTTATAGTTCAGATTAATCATCCTTGATATTTTAGTTAGCGAATCTGCTAAGCTAACTTCCACAAAGCTTTCTACTCCCCAATCACCTATTTGTTGAATAGCAGCTTTCCAATTCATAGGACTTGCCATATTTTTGATAAGCTCATCTCTTAAATCTGAAGCATTTTGGATGACAGTCTGAGTAAATACTGATACGATCGGAGTCTCTCCATCTCGAATGAAAGTCTCATCTACAAGATCAATGAACGCCTTAATCCCTCGCGCCGCATAAGGAGAATGAAACCCATATGGCGTATTGATGACGGTGGCCTTGATGGCTCCCTCCTGCTCCGCGATTCGCAGAACCTGTTCGATGCTACTCTTGACACCTGACAGAACAAGGCATGACTCATTATTCTCACTGGCAATGAAGACATCGTTCTCCTTGGTGCCTTTGGCAATGAGATCGCAAACCTCGTCATAAGTCTTGCCTACGATCACGCCCATACCACATTCATCAGCATATCCTTTGGGATACTCATATATTGTCCGAAGCATGCGTAATCCATCTAAGAACGTAATCGATTGACCACAAGCCATCGCCGTGATCAAACCCATGCTATAGCCTACCATCATCGCTGGCCGTATACCCGCATCTACATAATCTTGATAAACCATATAATCGCAAGTATATATTGCAATCCAATCATAGAATAAGCCGTCGCATTCCATCTCCCGAGACTGAAAGAGATAGGCAAGTAAATCAAGCCCAGTCTCATCTTTGACGATGGAGCAGTATTGCTTTAAGATATCAAGCCTCTCTTTTTCAAACATACCCAAACAATCTCGATAGTCCGCACCGACACCCTGAAACAAAAACGCCCGCTGTGGATTAATTAACTTATTCATAACACGCCTCTTAATTCCGGCAGCAATTCGCTTTTTATAATATTTACGATTTTCTCGACATGATCATTAATAAAGAAATGCCCCCCGGTGAAATAATAAGATCTGCTCTGCTGCTCGCATAAATCAGCCCATACAATCTGCTGTTCACTATCAATCTTATCGTCTATGCCGCTCAGTACTGATATCTTGCATTTTATTTTCGTTGGTCTTTCCTTGAATGCATAGTTTTCCATGATCCTAATATCATTTTTCAATATTGGCATATAATAAGCCATAAGTTCTTTGCTCTGAGACAACTCTTCTTGAATGCCTCCTAGCGCAATTATTTTAGAAGCGAACTCACCATCAGGCATGCTGGAGTTAACAAACATATTGTCTCTTACTATGGGGGATTGCCTGCCAGAGAAAAAAATATGCTGCGGTCTATGGTACCCTTCTGCAATGAGCTTATAGTACAACTCAAAGATCAACAGTGTTCCCATGCTATGACCAAATAAAGCATAGGGCTCGTTGCTAATTCTATCTTTGATTATTGAAATGATGTCGTCGACCGCTTCTGTAATATCCTGGTAGAAGGATTGCCCGAATCTTTCCCCCCTTCCTCTAATTTCAATCGCCTCGATTTCGATCGAGGGGTTAGCAAATCTACTCCAGTTTGCATATGCACGCTTAGTGCCACCTGCAAACGGCAAGCAAAACAATTTCATTTGCACGCTCTCCTTTTTAACAGCATGGTGAACATCCTATTTAATTGATCAAGGAGTTGATCTCGGACAAAATATCATCTACCGTTTCATCATCGTTGACTTCAGCAGCGCTATCTTCTGTGGTTTCGAAGTTCATGGCTTCTGATAATAAATAATCGTTTAACTTTCTCAAAGAAGGATAGTTAAAAAATACAGATATATCTACTTGCAGATCTAACAGTGCTTTGATTTCGTTCCTTAATGAGAATATCATCAAGGAATCCACGCCTTGTTCAGTAAAGGAACTATCGATAGATAACTGGCTTTTATCGTTAAAACCGATAATTCGAGCTGCTGCGGCATGCAACATTCCTAATAGATACTCGTATCTCTCCGTTTCACCTAAACGACTCAGCGTAGTAATAACTTCCTCCTTAACGGAGGCAGTATCATTTTGTTGTCCGAATGCCTGATCCTTTGTAATAAAGTTCATTAAGAACTGTGTCACTTCATCCACACTGGTCTTCTGGCAGAATAGCTGCCAGTTCGCATCAGCTACGACAATCATAGGAAGATCCTTCAGGAATACTTTGTCTATCATTTTCATTCCCAGCTCTTTAGAGATTCCATAGATACCTTTGTTACCTATGTTCTTCAAGATAGCGCTGCTGCTTGTTGCCATTCCGGCTTCTTCCCAAGGTCCCCAGCATATCGACATCGCTGGCATTCCGAGGTTTCTTCTATATTCCGCGAAACGATCCATGAAGTAATTGGCTGCTGCATAATTCGCCTGTCCCATATTGCCAACTACCGAAGTAATTGACGACATCATAACAAAGAAATCCAAGCTCTCATCCTTCAGTGCATGATGTAAGTGAAAAGTTCCCTTCACCTTCGTATTGAATACATTCTCAAAGCTGCTCCAAGTCTGATCTTTAATCATCTTATCCTCGATAATGCCAGCAGCATGAACAACACCCTTAATCTTCATATTGTTCTGTTTAAGTTTTTGTACCACTGCGATGATGTCAGATTCGTTACTTACATCGACCTTTTCAACCGCAATTAAAACGCCCTTGCCTTTCCACTCCATCATGTTTTCAAGTAACTTGCCAGAAGCTTCGCTTCTATTCAAAAAGACGATGTGTTTGGCACCTCTTTGTATTAAATACTCTGCATAAATTTGACCAATCGTTCCCGTTCCACCCGTGATTAAATAGGTGGCTTCACCATCAATTTGGAACGTTAAATCCTCTTTATCACCATAACGCTTTGCGTTTCTAATCAACCTTGGGATATACCGCTTATGACGCTCTCTGAGGACAACCTGTTTGTTTTCCCCATACATGATTTCACCAATAATTTCATCAATCTGATCCTTTAACATTAAGAGGTCTGTATCGATAATGCCATCCCACAATGCTGTATGCTCGAGTCTAATAACCTCGGTGAACCCCCATAACGGTGCTTGATGGAGGGATGTAGGTGCCCCATCTATTTGATGCACATTATTCGTAATCACTGTAATACCCATTTTGTTTGTATAATTCAATTCCGTTATGGATTGCACGAGATATAGTAAGCCCCTGCTCTGCTGTTCCACCACCGCAAACAATTGACCTGCGCTTTGATGGTTTAAGCCAACATCTCTCGACGTGCTTAAATAAATGAGCTTGAAATTCTGGTTAGCGTATCGATTCGCAAATCTTTCCAACAGGGCTTTCATCTCGGTTTTGTTGTTGTACGAAACATAAAATACGTCATCTTCATGTTCGACGAATTGTTCCCCCTGTATGACTCGTATAGAGGAGATTCCCTTGCTTTTCAATCGATCATGGAAGCTGTCCACGATATCCGGATCATTTCCAAATAGAATCATTTTTTCATTGGAATTTGCTTGCACCCGCTTGTTTATTCTACTTTCTTCCATCCATTCCACATTATATAACATATGTTCACCGTTATTGTTTAACTCTTTGAGTAAGGTATCCCGTTCGGTTATCTTAGCCATGATATTTTCAATCTCAAATACGATTTCGCCCTTTTCGTTGTAAACATCAATATCGCCCACTACTCCGGACTTTTGAGAATCATTTACTTTCAAATGACACCAGTAACTTTCGGCCTCCCTGTAGTAATACTTCATTTTGCCCAATGAAATAGGAATGGCTGTTTTTAATGCATACTCTTCGATCTGTGAGTCCATTCTCATGCTCAATTCAGATACAAAGAATACGGATTGGAAAATGGAGTCTATGGTGCCTGCGTATACGATGTAATCTTGGGCATTGGGAATATCCTTCTTAGGTTCAATATAACAGACCCCTTCGGATTCACTCTTCCAAACCTTCGATATTCTTGTAAAACCGTCTCCTAAATTAAATCCAAATTTCTTCATCACATCATAGGCATTAAAGCCGGATGTTACTTCAGCGTATCTACCTTTAAGCTCTTCAATTGAAACACGTTTTTCAAATGCTGGATCTTGTTCTTGGGACATCAGAATATTCCCCTGACAATGTTTGATCCAATTCTCATTCGACGATTGTTGTTCCGTACTGACAAGTTCAAATTTCATTTGTTCTAGGTTTGTATCTTTAATTAGAAACTGTACGGTCCGTGTCTCGTCTTGTACCGCCGTTAACGGGGCATGAAATTCAACATTTGATATGGTACAGCTTGACGGTTGTCGAAAATCCTTTGCAATCGATATAAGCATGGACATATGGGCAGCAGCAGGTGCAATTGCTGTGTCAAAGATAATATGTTCTTGCATAAAATATGGATTCTCGCGCGTATAACTGCTCTGATACATCGTGCCATTCTGAAAGTAAGGGGTACTGATTTTCTGTCCAATAAGCGGATGATTTACCGTGTTTGATGCAGTATACACACGTTCCTCATGCGAGCACACGGGCTGCATCCAGTATGATTCCCGGTCAAATGCATACGTAGGTAATGCTACTCGATTGTGGTCGTGATTAAATTCCGTTTCTAATCCTCCCCAGTTAATCGTGACGCCATGGCAATACAATTCTCCCAGGCAATACATGACTTGCTCCCAGGCATTTTTCTTCATACCCAGGGAATTGACCAACATCTTCTCTTCACCAAGAATAAGCTTGCCCAGCGAACATAATGTTTTATTGGGACCGATTTCGACAAAAATTGTATTTTTCTCATCCTTTAATTGGGATAATGCATGATAGAACTCGACGGGATCTTTAATATGATTCGTCCAGTAATCCGCGTCTAACAATTCTTCATTCTCCAAGGCTCTTCCGAGGGTAGCCGATATATAACCTAGCTTGCTGCTTCTAAATCCCACCTCATTCTTGGTAGCCATTCTGAATTCTTCCAATATTGGAGCCATAAGATGTGAATGGAAAGCGTGAGAGACATGTAGTCTATATACATTTATTTGTTCAGTTTCTGCTTTTTTGGATACTTCCTCTACAGCATTCTTCTCACCTGATATCACGATATTATGTTCCGCATTATGCAGTGCAATCGATACCTTATCCTCATATCCCTGGAGTAAAGCTTCAACCGTAGCTTTATTTGCATAAATAGCAGACATTGCTCCCTCTCCCGGAGCGGAATCCATTAATCGGCCGCGGAGTGCAACCAACTTAACGGCGTCCTCGAGGCTCAAGATGCTTGCTGCTACTGCTGCTGCATATTCTCCTATGCTATGACCAAGGACGATTTCAGGCGTAACACCAACGCTTTTCCAGAATTTAAGTAATGCAAACTCTATTGTAAAAATTAACGGCTGTGCGTAGAAGGTTCTTTCAATATCTTTGCTGGAATATTTGTCACTATAAATCAGGTCTGCTAACGATTGGTTTACATAGGGTTGGAACAACCGATCACATTCGTCAAATGCCGATTTAAATGTAGGATTATGGTCATACAATTCTTTTCCCATTCCTAGATACTGAGATCCTTGTCCCGTGAATAGAAATACAATTTTCTTATCCTGTTGAGCGGTCAATTTATCATGAGATATTGTTGAAATCCCCACTCTATTGTTCGTATCCAGATATGCTTGTAACCTTTCTATTATTTGTTCTCTATTACTGCCGTAAACCGTAAACCTGTAAGGGAAATCAGCCTTGCCTTCGTTGTTGGTTCCAACGTAATCTTTCATAGAGATGTTAGGATTATTTTTCAAGTATGCAAGATTGGTTTTAATATTTTCATGTAATGAATGTTCGCTTTTGGCAGAGATTTTTATAATTGAGATAGAATCTGCACCCTTCATATGATGCAGTAACTCTTTTTTAGGCGGCTCTTCTAGTATAATGTGAGCATTAGATCCACCAAAACCAAATCCGTTGAGGCCAACTCTTCTTAACCTGTCTTCTTTTTTCCAAGCTTTATTCTCGGCAACAACGGAAATCGGGGATTTGTCCCATGGGATAAAGGGATTTGGTTCATTGAAGTTCAAATTAGCAGGTATAACCTCGTTTTTGAAAGCCAACAGTACCTTGATAATGCCTGCAAGTCCTGCTGCAGCTTCCAGATGCCCAATATTAGACTTAACTGAGCCAATCTGAATCGGATTGTCCATCGCCCGATCTTTGCCATAGGTGTTGACAACAGCTTTCACCTCAATCGGATCTCCCAGTTTTGTACCGGTCCCATGCATTTCTAAATAGTCAACATCAGAATGTCTCAGTCTCGCATCTTGTAGCGCTTTCATTATTACCTTCTCCTGTGCAAGACCATTGGGTGCTGTTAATCCGTTGCTTTTGCCGTCTTGATTGATCGCGGTTCCTTTTACGATACCGAGTATGTTGTCGTTATCTTTGATTGCATCACGAAGGCGTTTCAAAATTAGAACTCCGCCGCCCTCGCCTCGTCCATATCCATTCGCCGCAGCATCAAAACTTTTACTTTGTCCATCGACAGAGATAGCCTCTAGTTTGGAAAAACACACATGCACCGCAGGTGAAATCATCAAATTCACTGCGCCTACAACCGCAGTATCTATCTCGCCTGATTTCACGGCTTTACTTGCCAAGTGAAGTGCTGTCAGGGAGGAAGAACACGCTGTATCCACGCAAAAAGACGGGCCTTCGAAGCCAAAAGTGTACGATATTCTGCCACATGCCGTACTAAACGTTGTTCCCGTAAGCGAGTAGGCATCAATCTTGCTTAAATCACCAGATTTATAGTGGGCAAACGAATATTCTTCGCCTGCAATCCCAATATATACGCCAGTGTTGCTTCCATAATGCTGCGAGATATTAATGCCCCCGTTTTCAAAGGCTTCCCATGTCAACTCAAGCAACAAACGTTGCTGTGGATCCAGCTGCTTGGCTTCTTTGGGCGATATATTAAAAAACTTACGGTCAAATTGATCGATGGGTACGTTCAAAAAACCTCCCTTTCTTGAATACATCTTTCCAGGCTCTTCTTTGTCAGCACTATAATAGTTATTCACGTCCCAGCGATCCTCAGGCATGTCGCAAATGCCGTTAATCCCATTAATTAGTACATCCCAATAATCCTCCGGACTATTCGCACCACCGGGAAAGCGGCAGCTGATCCCTACGATCGCAACATCATCCTGGTCTTCATTTTCTGCTTTATCTTTCCTCAGATCTACATTTTCTCCAACTTGTTGATCTAGTTTGTTTAATTTGTTATATAAGTAGTCAGCATACAGATTAATGTTGGAGTTCTCGAATATCGATGATACTTCGATATCAACCCCGAATTGATGAGATACTTCTTTCATAAACAAAGGTACATTAATAGATTCCAATCCGAGGCTGATGAATGGTTCATTATAATCCATGACTCTTTCGTCCAAAATATTCTCCACTAAATCAGCCAAATACGAGATGATTTCTTGTTTTGTATACAGACTTTCTGAACTCATGCCACTTCAACTCCTTCTTCCTATGCTTGAAACAATTTTTCATCTCTTGAGAACTTGCCAGCACCAAGGTAATTTCGTTGGTAATGGATCCATTAGTGAAAATATGCTTCATAATGGTCTTCTAGGTGGACTTTAATGGTATTAATGAATCGGAGTCCATCCGCTCCATCAAAAAAACGATGATCGAATGTTAACGTGATTGGAAGCATTTTTCTAACCACAATCGCGTCATTCTCCGAAACTACCGCTTTCTTCTCTGCACGATACAAAGCGAGAATCGCAACTTGGGGAGCAAAAATAATAGGCGTAGCGTACCCTCCTCCAATCGCTCCCACATTGCTTATCGTAATCGTTCCCTCACGCGAATCTGTAAATAACATTTTTTTCGACCTAGCTCTTTCGACTAGTTCCGTGATTTCGTCAGCTACAGTATGGACCGATTTTTCATTCACTTGTTTAATATTAGGAATAACAACACCTTCGTCCGTATCTACGGCAATCCCAATATTATGTCCCGGGAATAACTTTAGTGAGCCGTTGTGCTCGTTTGCATTAAACATCGGGTGCTGTTTGAGCGTTTGCGATAAGGCCTTTACAAATATAGGCGTAAGGCTGACGTTTACCCCTTTGTGTTTCTTTAAATTTTCCTTATGGGATAACAGGTTAGTTATATCTACCTCTGCAAAAACTGTTACATGCGGTATGGTTTTATACGATTTTGTTACGATATTTGCTATTTCTTTGCGCATCGATGTCATTTTTATAATCGAATCATCGATCGGGTCGTCCAATACTGCATTGGGATAAATTCCAAGGTTAATGCCAAACTCATTCCACGAATGCTTCTTATCTTTTGTTGCAGCCAGCTCTAGCCAACCATGGCTCACATCTTCTGCCCCTTCGTCCTCACCTTGATTAATGATAATAATGATATCGTTAACACAGATGACATCGCCGGGATTATAGGGCAGTATGTCAATGACCCCAGCTACTGGTGAAGGGAGTACGGTTGTTACCTTATCCGTCTGAACTTCTACCAACGGTTGATCCTCAACGACACGATCCCCTTCTTTAACCATGTATGCAACAATGTATCCTTCAGCCAATCCTTCCCCAAGCTCAGGGAACAAAAATTCAAATTTGGTCATCACACTTCACCTCACAAGGGAAACTAGCATTTTCTCGATTTCATAAACAATTCTTTCTGCAGATGGGAGATAATAATCTTCAATTGAAAATTGCGGAACGGGGACATCAAAACCCGTAATTCGTTTTATGGGAGATCTCAATTCGCTGAACATGCGTTCCTGAATGACGGCAACAAGCTCTGCGCCTACACCACCTGTTAATGGAGCTTCGTGAACAATTACAGCACGACGTGTTTTTCTTATGGATTCCTGAATCGTCTCAATATCAAACGGATATAAGGTTCGGAGATCCACAATTTCCAAGCTAATGCCGTGTGACTTTTCAAGTTGCTCTGCAGCATGAGCGACGTTCCATATCATAGATCCCCAAGATATAACCGTAATATCGCTTCCTTCTTTGAGCACATTCGCCTTGCCTAGCGGAACCGTATAACGATGCTCCGGAACGTGATGACGTATACTGCGATAAATTTTCATTGGTTCCAGAAAAATAACCGGGTCCTCGCTTTCGGATGCGGCGATGAGAAGGCCTTTTGCATCATATGAATTACTCGGTATAACAACCTTCAACCCTGGTGATTGGAATAAAAGCGCCTCAATACTTTCCGAGTGAAGTTCAGGAGCACGAACGCCAGCTCCATATGGTGCTCTAATAATTAAAGGAACTTTATACTTGCCTTGCGTTCGCATCCTCAATCTTGAGAGATGTGACAAAATTTGCTCTAAGGCAGGATAGATAAATCCGAAAAATTCAATTTCAGCAATAGGCTTTAGACCATTAAGTGCCATCCCAATTCCGCAGCCCACTATACCCGCTTCAGACAAGGGCGTATCCACTACGCGCCGATCACCAAATTTATTAAACAAGTTCTCGGTAACCCGGAAAACGCCTCCGTTCTTGCCAATATCCTGACCTAACAGAAGCACCTTGTCGTCATCAGTCAGTAACAAATCCAAAGCTTCATTTAACGCCTGTACGAGATTAAGTTCTCTCTGCATATCAACCCTCCGTAAATTCTATTGAAGACGATCGTTGCATGAATCTATTAAAGTTACTTTCCTGCTCTTGAACATTCCAAGGCTTCTCAGATAATACGTTCTCAAACATGATGTTTGGATCTGCTTTCGGAATTGAAAGCGCATATTTAATACCGTCATTGACTAATAGCTCTGCTTCCCGATAAACACTCCCTTGCTCATCTTGATTCAATAACCCTTGTCTGCTCAGATAAGCTTCTAGACGTAAGATTGGATCTCGAGACTTCCAAGCTTCACCTTCCTCAGTACTTCGATAGCGGCTAGCATCATCTGCTGTCGTATGCGGACCATAACGATAAGTTACCGCTTCAATTAAAGTAGGCCCTTTACCACTTCTAGCAGCTTCTAATGCGTTCTTGGTCGTTAAATACACAGCAAACACGTCATTGCCATCAATCCGAACATTATCCATCCCGTAGGCAATAGCTTTCTGGGCAATTGTTTCACTGGCTGTTTGCCGAGAATAAGGTACACTAATCGCGTAGCCGTTATTTTGACAGAAAAAAACAACTGGTGCCTTGAATACTGATGCCATATTTAACCCTTCATGGAAGTCGCCCTCCGAAGTGGCCCCATCCCCGAAATAAACCAGGGAACATGCATCATGGTTCTTGTATTTGCTAGCCCATGCTGCCCCCGTTGCTTGAGGAATTTGAGTCGCAATTGGCACATAAGGAGGGAGAATATTTCGGTGATTTGGAGGTATGCAACCTTCGATTCTGCCCATCCAATACCAAATAATTTTTACCATCTCATAACCGAACGTGAGCATAGCCGCATGATCCCGATAGGTAGGAAACATCCAATCCTGTTCTAGAAGAGACATAGCGCTTCCGACTTGACTCGCCTCTTGGCCCTCGAAGGAAGCATACGTACCAATTTGACCCTTGCGTTGCATGTTCACCAACTTCCGATCAAAAACCCGATTTATCACAAGGAGCTTGTACATCTCAATTGCGAGCTTTTCATTTATTACTATATTGCCATTGCTCAGTGAACCATCCAAATTCAAAATTTGAACCAACTGCTTATTTTCCATTAATTATCTCCACCTCCAAAACCTTGGGATAGAACTTTGGACCAATGAACTTCATCCAAGCCATGTTGGCTAATAAAGGCATAAGCCAGTCTTTCAATTCCGAAGCCTACACATCCTGTCGTCATCCACTCGGTTTCACCTCGCTTGATGTTAAATTGTTCTCCAAAGAAGTGATCATGGAAGTTAAAGGAAGCCGCTGCGATCGTCCGATCGCTTGTAACCTTCAGTCTGAGTTCATACTTAAGTTCTTGCATTCTTTGATTAAAAATTTTAGCGGCTGTGTCTTCGCTGCAGAAAAAAGGGTCGCTGGCTACTTCGCAATGCCCCTCCAAACCCAATTTCTGAAATAAGGCAAACGATGCTTCCATAAATTGATGACGGCTCTCCAGAACGAATTCCCTTGATCCCATAAAGACAATCTCACGAATGGAAAAGTCCCATAGTCGTTCTAGTGTGCGATGATATTTCGATTCGTAGCGGAACGATTTACCGAGTGATGTAATGACACGATTTTGTGATTCATCATGCTGCGTGTCTTGGAATTGATGATAAGTGTGGTAACACATCGTTGGAGGCAAACAGTAGTCTACGTTCTGGCAGTGAGGAAGTAAGTAAGAACCAATTCCGTTGTTGGATTTATAATCCTCTAGAAAATCCCGATAGTTATCAATATCATTATGTAACCTTGTAACAAACATCAAGAAATGGGGGAAGGAATTGAAATAGCCGCATTTCTCTAATGTTTTAGTAGAGATTAGAGTCGGGTATCGATATTCGGTTGCTCCAAAATGGGATATCGTTAACCCTTTTATCATGCGATCCAAGTTATCCATTAAAGAGATCATCTTTTCTCCAAAGCATACCTGGCCTTCACCCATCTCATAAACCATTTCTCTTTCAAGCAGTTTATCGAACAAGTCGTCCTGAAAGCTTGTACCGCTTTTATTGGATTTCCACACGACTCGTGGCGGCAGCACTTTTTGAATCACAATCTCATTGTTAATTACAGATTTAATTTTGTCTTCAATTCCCAATGGATCCGTACCTTCCAATAGGTTTACCTCAATTCCCGTAATGGTGTTTTCAGCTTTGACCAATTGAAACTGATGGATACTGGCCGAGATGAAGTAAATGCGTTTCTCAAGTTCCTCGGCATGACCTATTGAGATTGGCCTATCTAGTATAATACTGTGAGTATTCTTCATCGTACTATCCATCCTGTCCTTCAAATTTTTTTAAAATCATTGATTTAAGTAAGTAAAGGCATCCTGCGCAATTAAGACCTGTTGGATCTGCGTACTGCCTTCTACAATTTCCATAACCTTGGCATCCCTCAGATATCGTTGAACCGGATATTCCTTGCTGATGCCATTGGCTCCATGTATCTGCACGGCGTCTGTTGCCGCTTTAAAGGCATGCACGGAAGAAAAATATTTGGCCAACGAAGTAGCAAACGTAGCACTAGTTTCATTCTGGTCCCATAGCAGACCTGCTCGAAGACATAGATGCTTTGCAGCCATCGTATTGGTTACCATATCTGCAATCATCTGTTGAATCAACTGATGGTCCTTTAAATAATGATCAAATTGTCTTCTTCCGCTAACATACTTCAAACTCGCATCCATACAAGCTCCTGCCAAGCCCGCGGCTCCCCAAGCTGTGCTATAACGCCCGTGAGTCAGGCCATTATTTGCTACCAAGGCTAATCCAAAGCCGACTGCACCTACCAAATTCTTAGCCGGTACTCTGCATTCTTCAAATTCCAGTTCAGCTAACATTGAACCTCTGAATCCTAATAATCCCGAAATGGGATGAACCGTTAAACCTGGCGTGTTTCTCTCTATTAACAGGGCTACAGCCTGACCTTCGTTTTGAGCGAAGACCAAATAGACATCCGCTCTCTGTCCGAAAGTTATCCATTTTTTTTGTCCTGAAACTACATACTCATCACCCACTCTCTGAGCTTTAGTTTGAATACTTTTAATATCGCTTCCAATCTGGGATTCCGTAATGGCAAAGGCAACCATCAATTCCCCGGAGCTCATCCTCGGCAACCAGTATTCCTTCTGTTCCTTCGTACCCCATCGCAGAATAGAAGAAGTAACCATCCCTTGAACGCCAATAATATTGCGTAAGTTGGAGCAGGCACGACCAACTTCCTCATTCCACAACCCATATGTAACATAGTCCATATTGGCGCCACCATATTTGACAGGTAGTGTCGCTCCCCAGTAGCCTTCATCGATAATTCGCTGAAGGACAGAATCTGGTACACCTTCTTCTGCGTCAATATGTCTCGCTACGGGCTCAATTTCTAGACCAACGAAATTTTTGAATTGTTGCATTTTGTCCATTTGCTGGTTTGTAAGTCCAAGATCTTCGATCTTCAAAAGATTACCCCTCTTCTTCTAAATAAAATACATCTAGCATCCACTCAAATTCTCATGCACTACCATCATTCCTTGATTTCCAAGTGAAAGGACCTCGATTCCCAACTCTAGTTGTCTCTCTCCTCCGAAAAAATCTAAAGCAATTTTGGCTCTTCTCTTTCTCTTATCAATTTTACATATATTACTTTCCATTCCGTATAAAGGTCCTGATTTTACACGTATTATTGAGTTCTCTACTATGACATTCGAGTACTCGATAATGCATTCATCATTAATGAGATTCAAGATCTGCCTAATTTCCACTTCGTCTATTTCACTGAAAAAATTATCATAATACGCATCTGTATTTCCTTCTTCTCCTAATGGAAAATTCGGTTTTCTCTGTGACCTTCCATATATTTTGTCTAGCTCAAATGACGAATTTCGAAGCATTCGATAGGACCGAGGTATTTTTTTTAGCTCATAATACAGGGATGGTGTCATCTTCGTATAGATGAGAAGATAGCCTGGAAATAACGTTTTTACCACACTATAAAATTCTCCATTTCTTTTCTCTGGTACTAGCCTTTTTGGAACAAATGAATATAAATCTTTTTGGCAAAATTGAGACTCCAAGTATTTTCGGACTATTTCTTCACTTCCTGTTTCGACAAAAAGCACATACCAACCCATGCCACAGCTCCTATATCCAAAAATTTAATTACTAAAGAAAGCAAAAGAAGTAGTTGTCATAAGTGAATATTGATATTTCAAAATACACTGATGAATGTCTGTCTTTAATTTCTGAATGTGGTAATTTCTTTGTGAATAAGCGAACTTCTTCTCGATTTATCTCTTGCTAATAGTGTTAAAACTATTTTAAAGAACATGAAAACCCCCTCTATTCAATAGTGAATGGAGGGGGAATAATCGATATTATTAAATAAAAATTACAGAGGAGAAACATATTGGGTTGCCGAATTACATCGTTTAAAGAAGTCACAAGTAGTTCCTGGAAAATCTCTCATCCGGAAATAAATTAAAAATTATTTTTTACCATATTAAGGTGAATTGAGTATTAAAATAACATAAAAACTTTTATGTGTAATTCCATACTCATTCGACACTCATTCTTTTAAGGCGAATTATCTTATAAATATCTGATCAAAAAAACGATTACATCTCAATTTATGACATAAAAAAATAGTTCATATCCATCTCGGCAACACTAATGACTAGAGGAATTATGACCTTCCTTGTATTTCTTGTAATGAAGCAATACACCGATTTTTTTAAAAAAGGGCATAGCTTCGCCACGAAACTATTTTTCTAGGATAGAATGTCGAACGAATCATATTTTCACTAGGGAAAATTAACGTGCCTAAACAACGATTAATCTTACAAAGCGATTAAATTACTTCTCTGTATAAATATCTCATGCTTTCAAATATAATTCAACATTTTTCTTGGATATAAATTCAAATTTTGTCATCTCCAAAGAAGTGATCTATTGAAAATCAGTAAGAATAAGTGAACTCTCAGATGCCATACCCAATACTCTTCCTTTCACTTCTGTGTTCACAGACATCAATGTATTCTTTCCTACCTTTCTCATTGGCTACTTTGGAGAGATCGGTTACAATAATGACATCGACAGATTTCCTGTTTAACTCGTATAATAAGGGGAAATGGGTAGATGGGAGTGAAACAAGCGAGTTTATGGTATACATACTGGCTTTTATAGTGTCTTTTGCTGTCGTGGTTTTGCTTATTCCGCCGCTTGGTCGACTGGCTCACCGGCTCGATTTTGTGGACAAGCCTCGGGAGGATGTGGAGCGTAAGCTACACAGGCAACCAATCCCGCTCACGGCGAGTTACGCGATATTTACTGGATTTTTCCTGACATACATTGCTTTGACCAAAGAAATCACTTGGGAAACGGCGGCTCTGGTCGCTGGTGGTATGCTTCTGCTAACGATTGGTACCGTCGATGACTGGTACAAAACTAAAGGCAAAGATTTTCCTGCCCTGCCCAAGATGCTCGTGCAAGTCTCTGCAGCAGTACTCGTATTTGCTTCTGGCATAGCGTTCACCGGATTCGTGAATCCCTTCAATGCGGAATATGTCATGCTTCCGATCTGGCTGCAGTTCATTCTCACGATCCTCTGGATCTTCGGGGTGACCACCGTCATCAACTTCTCGGACGGCATGGACGGACTAGCCGGCGGATTATCGGCCATCTCGGCGATTACTTTGTTCATTGTGGCCCTTGCCAAAGGTCAAAGTGATTCCGCACTCATGTCGATCATTCTGGTCGGTGTGACCATCGGTTATCTGAAGTACAACAAAGCTCCTGCCAAGGTATTTATGGGCGATGCTGGTGCAACGTTCCTCGGCTTCATTCTGGCGGTTATCGCTCTGGATGGTGCATTCAAACAAGCAACCATGTTGTCCATCTTCATTCCGATTCTGGCACTCGGTGTACCGATCTTCGATAACATCTTTGTCGTGATCAAACGCTTCATTCAAGGTAAAGCAATCTACCAGGCTGATGCGAGTCAAGCCCATTATCGACTGCTGCGTGCCGGATTGAATCACAAACAGGTTGTTGCTGTGCTCTATCTCGTCAGCACTTGTCTGTGCCTTTCCTCCATCATATTGATGTTGGTAGAGATGTAAGTATCCGCAACAAAGCGGTCATACCCGAACAGAAAAAGAGACGAGTCCAAGATTTCTTGGCTCGTCTCTTTGTTATGTTTATCTGATTCGCGCTCACTGGCTCACACTTATCTCGAAGCCGCTGGCGGCAACGGTTGTTCATGTTGCTGCCGCCCTGTCCATCCCGGCCGATCAAGTTCAATGAGACGGCGGTATCGCTCTTCCCCAGCCAGCAGTTGTTCGTGAGAACCCTGCATGGCAATCTGTCCATTTTCCATAAAAATAAGTTCGTCCATCTGTTCTGCACCGATCAGGTGATGGGTCACCCAGATCATCGTTTTGCCTTGCAAGCTGTCCAGGATAGTCCGCATAAGCTCGCGTTCCGTCACCGGATCAAGCCCTACGGTTGGTTCATCCAATATAATAACAGGTGTCTCCCGGAGCAGTACTCGGGCCAGTGCAATCCGTTGCCTTTCCCCGCCAGAGAAACGCAGCCCTGTCTCCAGCATCGGTGTATCATATCCCTGCGGCAAGGATTCGATCAGGCCGGATAAACCCACTTGCGCCGCCACATGCCTGATCTCCTCATCCGTTGCATGCGGACGTCCGATCCGCAGATTGTTCGCTACCGTGGTGTCGAATAGGTGTGGGCTCTGATTCAGCACTGCGATGACATCAGGCACACTCTCTTCCAGCGTCTGCACAGGTGAATTATTGATCAGAACGTTCCCCGCAGACGGAAGCAAGGCCCCCTGAATGAGCTTCAACAAGGTCGATTTGCCGCCGCCACTTCGCCCAAGGATAGCTAATCGTTTGCCTTGCGGCAAATGAAGGGAGATATCCTGCACAGCGTAAGGATCATCCGGTGCATAGCGATAACTTACGCGATTAATCTCGATGTCTGCTCTTAGTTTGGGCGGAATGCGCAGACGAATTCGTCTGTGTTGAACATCATCTGCAGCGGGTAAGGATTCTGATGGCTGTCCAATCCTCATTTTGCCTTTATTCGCGACTAACATTGACTCACCTGTTCCGTCAGCAAGGTCCGCTCCATTTTGCTTCGGAAGATAAGCTTTCCCTTCCAACTGTTTCAACCGTTCCAACGATTCCCGGTACTGAGGCAGATGCTCCACAGCATCCCCTACAGGCAGAAGCGTTTCCGTGAGCGGAAATAACACCAGCACAAAAGCAGCAATCATCACGGCAGGTAATTGTCCGACAGAAGCGGCATTTCCGGCCCATACTGTAACTGATACGACCATCAAGCCAATGACACACTGGGCCATCAGATCGCGCCAGCGTGTCCAGCGCCGCAACTTGCGACGAATCGCATCGACCTGTTCTTCCTCCTCTTCCTGCTGCTGAACAAACTCTGTTGCTCGTCCACTTGCAAGCCAATCTCCCAGTCCAAGTACACCGTCAGTCAGACGGGTATACAACTTGCTGTTTTCCTTTTTCAGCCGCACGCGCCTTTTCCACGTCACTTTCAGGGAGATCGCAGGTAGCGCGGCAACAAGAAATAACATATACAAGCCCATCCACACCGCAAATCCCAGATCCACACTGCCAAAAGCAATCACAGCCCCGCCGTACATTACAAGTGCAGTAACAGCGGGAAACACGGTACGCAGATAAATATCCTGCAACCGCTCCACATCATCGGCGAGTGCTCCAAGTACATCTCCGGTCTGCATGCGAGAACGCAAGAACAGGGCCTGTGGCTCCAGAATGCGATATAACTTCACCCGTTGATCGGCCAACACCCGCAGTACCGCATCATGCCCTGCCAAGCGTTCAATATATCGAAACACCGCGCGGAATATTCCAAATGCACGTACACCTACAATGGGCACATATACCATGAGAATATTTTCAGGACGCAGCGCAGACTTGGAGATCAGAAATCCGGAGGTAAACAGCAGCAGTACCGCACACAGTGCAGCACAAGTGCCTAGCGCAATGACTGCGATGAATCTCCAGCGGTACTGTGCCACATACGGAGCAATCCAGCTATTTTTTTCTTTTTCGTTACGGACGGTCTCCATATGTTCATATCCGGACTTCATGTTATATCGCCTCCATCTGGGCCTGGATCATCTGATAATATACACCTTGCCTGGCCAGCAGTTCCTGATGTGTTCCTGTCTCTGCCACCGTACCGCCATCCATAACAATAATCCGATCCATATGCGGCATCCAGTGCAGACGATGGGTAGCCAAAAATACAAGTTTGCCTTCAAACAGTGGCAGCATCGTCTGTTTCAGTTCATACTCTGTTTCCACATCCAGATGTGCTGTCGGTTCATCAAGCAGCAGGATGTTCCGTTTACTAAGCAGGGCCCTTGCCAGCGCCACCCGTTGCTCCTGCCCGCCACTAAGCTGTCTGCCGCCAGCCCCAATGGGCTCATTCAGCCCTCCGGATAATGAAGACAGTAACTTGGTTAATCCAGCTGCACTAACGGCCTTGGCGACTTCCGAATCTGAAGCCTCCGGCATGTAGAAACGAACGTTATCGGCCAGACTTCCACTAAAGATATATGGATGCTGCGGGATAGCTGCCGTCTGTCTTCGCCAGGATTCAAGCATATCCGGTGTCACAGGCTGCCCATTGGCTAATACCTGGCCTGATGTAGGCAGCTGAAATCCAGCCAATACATCAATTAACGTGGACTTGCCTGCTCCGCTGGCACCAATAATACCGATTTTGCCGAGACCTGTGATCTGAAATGTGACATCCTTTAGCGAATAAGGACTTTCATCCTCATGCCGTACCTGTACATCCGTTAGTGCCAATCTACTATTCTCATTCCAAGAGGACATTGAGGAAAAGGAAGAATCCAAATCAGGAATAGAATCGGGATCAAGATCAGGATGTACCGCAGCCATGTTATCATTCAACACGACACGTATGGTCGAGTTGCCGGCTTTCCTTTTACCCGAAGATAATGGTGGTGTAGATCCCGCTTCGTCCTCTGCCGTAACCGTATGCGCAACAACATTAGCATAGCCTTCCTGCTGTTTCTGTTCAGCGGCTCTACCCCGTTCGATCACCTGATTAATGGCCGCTCCGGCTTCCTTACCGTCCAATGTGGCATGATAATCAGCGCCGAGCATACGTACAGGCAGGAAATATTCGGGTGCCAGAATCAGTACCGTCAACGCAGGGCCAAGCAGCATATGCCCTTCCGTCAGACGTAATCCCAGACCAACCGCCACGGAAGCAACGGACAGCATGGTGAAGAAATCGAGTGCAAATGAAGAAAGGAAGGCCATACGCAGGGTGGACATCGTCGCCTTCCGATACCGCTGACTGACCCGCCGAATGGAGCCTTCGTGCGTTTTGCTCTGTCCCAATGTTTTTAGCGTCTCCAGCCCACGCAAGGTATCAACAAAATGGTTAGCGAGTGCTTTGTAGGATCGGAATTGTCCGTCTATCTTCCGCTGGGCTGCGAGGCCAATCAGAATCATGAACACGATCAGGATCGGTAGTGTCAGCATCAGAATAACCCCGGACATCATATCCAGCTTGAACACATACAGCAAAATGACGATGGGTGTGAATCCTATGCCTAGCATGCGAGGAATGAATAGTTCGAGATACGTCTTGTATTGAGCGGTTCCCTCACGTGCCAGCGTAACCAGATGCCCTGTGCCCTCCGTTTTGGCATAACGCGGTCCAAGTCTGAACCACTGCTCCACCATCTGTCTGCGCAGATCAGTCCCTGTCTTATCCGCATATCGTGAAGTCACAAGTTGTAACCAGAAGGATAGGGCGTAGCGGGCGGCAAAAGCAGCCAGGAACAACAGCAGTACCGGGTACTGCTCCGTTATGGATGAACCTTCAAACAATGCCGTGATGGCCTGTGCCAGCCATTTGGCTTGCATAATGATCGTCATCGCCTGTAACAGTACCAGCGCTGATGCCAGCGCGAGTACTGGCCGGATGCCCGGCAGCTTCAGCAGCCCCCGTCCCATATCAGTACTCCAGGTGGTGCTGCTCGTTCAGACGTTTGCGGAAGATATAATAACTCCAGATCTGATAGCCAAGAACAAACGGCAGCAATGTGCAAGCTACAATGGTCATGACTTTCAAGGAATACGCACCAGATGCTGCATTGTATACAGTCAGGTCATATGCCGCTCCAAAGGAACTCACCATCACTCTTGGGAACAGTCCGATAAATACCGAAGCAAAGGCAATCGCAATGACTGCACCAGTCATACCAAAAGCCCAACCTTCACGCTTCTGACGCACGAAGTAAGCCGCAAGTACAAGCGCGACTGCGCCAAGTACAACCATGATCCAAAGGGCCCAGCCCCGTACGGTGAATACATCGGTCATAAAATACGTCATTAACGCATAAACAGCGAGCAGTGCAGCCAGCGGCAGCATCAATTTTTGCGCTGTATTCAAGGCACGCTCTCTGAGTTCCCCGACTGTTCGTAGTGAGGCAAACAGCAATCCATGAACCAGACACAGCAGGGTTACACTCAAACCACCAATCACGGTGTACGGATTAACAATATCGAAGAATCCTGCACGCAACTGCATCTCCCCATCAATAGGCAGACCCTTCATGAACGTAGCAAAGACTACGCCGAACAGGAAAGGAAGGAGCGCGCTGGATACTACAATGATGATATCCCATGTTTTGCGCCAGCGCTGCTGTTTCATTTTACTGCGGAATTCGAAGGCAACCCCGCGACCAATCAAGGCGAGTAACACGACCACAAGCGGCAGGTAGAAGCCACTGAACATCGTGGCATACCAGTGCGGGAAGGCAGCAAACATCGCGCCCCCTGCTGTAATCAGCCATACTTCGTTACCATCCCAGAAGGGACCAATCGAGTTGATCAGGGTCCGGCGTTCACGATCCGTTTTGGCAATAATGCCTGTAGACATCCCTACACCAAAATCAAAACCTTCCAAAAAGAAGAAACCGACAAACAATACGGCAATCAGCAAAAACCACAACTCACTTAGTGACAACGGAATAACCTCCATCCACGCCGAACGGATCGGCCGATTCATCGTGATCTTCCGGCTTATCGACCGCAAATGGCCCAGCCTTGATCTCACGTACGAACAGGTATACCATCACGATTCCAAGAACCGTATACGCGGCGGTAAAAGCAATGGTAGAGAACAGAATCATTCCTGCGGATACGTTCGGTGAGACACCGGCTTCGGTCGTCATATAGCCAAACACCGTCCACGGCTGTCTGCCAACCTCGGTCATGATCCAACCAGATGTATTAGCGATAAATGGCAGAGAAATAGCAAATACCATCAGACGCATGAACCACTTTCCTGCAACTTCCAGCTTCTTGCGCATGGCCAGAAACGTACCATATAGGGATAACAGAATCATTAAGCCACCTGCTGCGATCATAATGCGGAAACTCCAGAATGTTGTTCGTACCGGCGGGATGTAATTCCCCGGTCCATACGTCTGCTCATACTCGGCTTGAAGCTCCTTCATACCTGTGACACTGCCGGAGAACTTGCTGTAGGACAGGTAACTGAGCAATCCAGGGATTTTGATCTCACCGGTATTCTCCTGTTTATCCGGGTCGATAAAAGCAACCACCGTCCATGGTGCCGGATCTTCTGTCGTCGTCCATGTGCCTTCACTGGCTGCCATCTTCATCGGCTGTGTCTCCACCAGATATTGTGCCTGGAAATGCCCGGAGAAAGCTACACCCAATGAAGAAACGAGTCCAATGATGATCGCAATATTAAACGATTTACGGAAGATTTCCACATCCTGCTTATTCATCAATTTGTAAGCACTGATCCCGGTGACAACAAAGGCCCCTGTCATCAATGCTCCAAAGATTGTATGTGGAAACTCAACGAGAAGCTGACCATTCGTGATCAGTGCAAAGAAATCATTCATCTCGGCTCGGCCGTTGTTAATCTCAAACCCGACCGGATGCTGCATAAATGAATTGGCTGCCAGAATCCACAGTGCGGAAAGGAATGTGCCTACAAACACCAGCCAGATACAGGCCAGATGCACTTTTTTGGACAAACGATCCCATCCGAATATCCACAACCCAATAAATGTAGACTCCATAAAAAACGCGAGTAACGCTTCAACCGCCAGTGGCGCACCAAACACGTCCCCCACGAACCGAGAGTACTCTGACCAGTTCATGCCGAACTGGAATTCTTGCAGAATACCTGTGACAACCCCAACGGCAAAGTTAATCAGGAACAGCTTGCCCCAGAACTTGGCCATCGTTTTGTAGATTTCCTTCCCCTTAACAACATACAACGTCTCCATGATCGCAACCAACAGTACAAGACCGATGGATAGCGGGACAAAAAAGAAATGGAAGATCGTTGTAAGTGCATATTGGATACGCGATAACATAATCGGATCCATACCGTTACCCCTTCTTTCTGTTCACTTCGCAGTATGCGTATTTGGCATTGAAGCTGCACCTTCGCTGTCTGTCCGCCAAATACGTTGATGAACGTATTGTGCCAGATTCCCTATTTTATACATGTGAGAATTATCACAATCTTCGTCTCCAGAGCAAAAAAAAGTGACCTCGGTCACACAAAGGATAAAATTCAGCCTATTTGAAGCAATCTCATAATACTTTTAGCTGCTTTAGTGCAGATTCAAAAAACGAGGTTTTTAGTACCGAGAACCGAGAAGGTGGAATGCAGCTGGAAATGGGGTAGCGGAGCGCAGGAAAACTCTATAAAAGCTTGCCTACTTCATCTATTCATGGAAGATACTCATGTTTGGGACGGAATGCCCATATGTTAGTCTCAGGCATATCATGCGAAGTGCCGTGAATGGCTTTACATATGAAGTGGAAGCATGAAGCACATGCATAGCGAAGGACGCTCCATATTACAGTCAAGGTGAGGTGAGCGATTCATGGAAAAACCTGCGCCGTTACCAGGTGAAGACTCCGAAGCCAGCCCGGATAAGGCCAGCGCAGCACAGCCCCCTGTACGATATGTTCTCTTCCCTCGCAAAGGAGGATGGTCATCCTTCCCCTATCCCGATATTGCTGCACTGCTGTCGATCGAGGGCGAGGTCTACTATGTCAGCAGTCTGACGCAAACAGAGGATGTACCTGCGGTTATCACCGTGATCTCCCTATCTGAAGCCGAACAGCTATTGCTGGAACCCCGCACCGTGGCAGTGGTTACTCATCCCTACTGGCTCATGGCTGCAGCTTCGCTGGAACCGGAGCTATGTATTGCCCTGCTCCCTGAGCCTGTCGGAGACGAAGCATCTTCCCCCCTGTGGGAGAGCAGTATTTCCAAACTGGTGGGCATCGCCGATCTGGTAGGTACATCCTCAGAAACACGATATATGAAGCTGTTATTCCAAGGCGTACGCGCCATCTGGCTGGGAGGCGAAGATCCTTCACCCGCGGGTTCGATGCAAAAGGATGATCTCGAAGTCCCTCTCCGGGACTACGAACTGTTCTTCCTGCATGCGCTGCGGCAGATCCTGTCAGGCACTCCGGATAGCGTCACCCTGCTTCAATGCAGTGTACGTGCCGACTTCTATCGCCAGCTTCGAGCCAAAGCAGGTGCACATGAGACCATATCCTTTTTGCTGGCAGCTTATGAGTACTTGCTTGAAGATCCTCGGGCTATCAATTCACTTCAAGAGGCATTCTCCCATGCCGTCTTGAATGGTCGCAGTGACTGTGTAGTCTCCCACTATAGATTCCTGTCTGCCATTCATGCCCGGGCCGGACAGTTGGAGGACGCCCTGCGGGTGTATGGAATTAGTGCAGCCGACGAACAGGAACGACATCATTATGAACAGCTATGTCGCTGGTTGGAGGCAGGAGAAGATCAACTTGTACGAGCGGAATTATTGCGTATGAACGATGATTACGGAACCGCGCTGCGCATCCTGGACGAACTTGGCGGAGAAACCGCGAGACATTGGAAATTCCGCATTTATCAGGAGACAGGACGCGTGGAAGAGGCACTGGCTCTGGTGCATGCAGTCGATATTCAGGATGATGCCAGTCGCCAAGATTATCAGCAATTATCCGGAAGTGCCCTGGCTCTGCGAGGAGATAGACACGGGGCAGTCAGACATTTTCTCGAAACGGCACTGGAGGATGAAGATGCCCTCGCCCGGATTGTCGAGCTGGAGTTGTTGGATCATGCTGTACAGCAATTGCTTGGGGAGGTGCCATGATGCTGGACCCGAAGAAACGTAGACAACAGTTGAATGGGCCAATGGTGCACAGGGATATCCGAACCGAAACCACTTACACGCCAACCGAAACAGTCGATCGGACACATACAGACGCATTGGAAAATGGAGATCACACGCCGGATCACGCACCACAAACGCAGGATATCCGAAGCCAAGTGCATCACTGGGGCGATTCTAAAGGTCCCGGAGAAAAGGATGCTGTAACACAAGAAGAAACAAGTGTATTCAAAGAGCCCTTCTCCATTCGTCGGGTTCGCAAAAGCAAAGGCAACAAGCTGACCGCCATGCTGCAGGTTCGCAATGAACGCGGCCGATACCTTGAAGAAGTATTGCATGATCTCAGTGAGTTCGTGGATGAGATCGTGATTGTGGACGATGCCAGCACAGACGGAACCCCGGATCTATGCAAAGCCTATCCGAAGGTGGTCCGTCTGGAGGTATTGGAGAAACCACTGTTCGCCGAGGAATGGCGACTTCGCAACACTTTATGGCAAGCGGCGGCGGGAACACGTCCCGACTGGTTGCTCTCGGTTGATGCGGATGAGCTGTACAGCACAGAGGCCAAGAAAGCCATACGCACGCTGATTAATCAGGAGTATGCAGACTGGTTTGCATTCCGTTTCTACGATATGTGGGGTGGCCGGACCCATTACCGGGAAGATGATCTCTGGTGTCTGCACAAGCGGCATACCGCTTCACTTGTACGTTATATGCCTGGATATCCTTATTTTTATCCACAACAGAATCATCATGTTCCCCGTCTTCCCTTGTCCTGCACCGTATTGCCTGGAGTCAGCACAGAACTGAAGGTTCAGCATCTCGGCTGGGCAGGCAGTCTGGAGGACCGGGTTCGTAAATATTTGCGTTACAAGCGCATTGATCCTAGCGGTGAGTGGGGCAATCTTGCACATTACGAGTCGATTCTCGATCCGGAACCTCGGCTGATTCCCTGGAAGGAGGGACCGTGAGATGGGCGTGGTGAGTATTCTGACGCATAGCTTCACCGACGGGTATAACCGGGAATTTGGTCGAGTATTTGGTGGTGGGCTGGAGCGATATATTCTGGATCTGTGCAGTGTCATCCGTGGACTCGGACATACTCCCGAGGTTCATCAACTGTCCTATTTTGAAGCATTCCAGACCCGGACGGAGCAAATTGACGTATTCGGTTATTCGTACGATATGGATAATGTACCGGAAGCCTTTGATCGAATGGCAGCAGCGGCGCGCGGCCCAGTGATCTATGCAAGCTGTCTGTGGCAACCCATCACCTACAAGCCGGGTAGTCTAGGTATCTGTCACGGCATTAACTGGGATCGTCCCGGACTGCCACTGGAGACCAAACAACAAGTGGCGGAACATATTCAATTGGCTCTGGATGGACTCGTGCGCATTGTATCCGTGGATTCCCATTTCCAGACCTTTTGCCGGGCTGCGTGCACCTATACCGATCCAAGGCAGGTCGTCCTGATTCCCAATGCAGTGGATACGTCCTATTTCATACCTGCCCCGCCAACACGAACCTTCGAGCAGGAACAGGAAGACGAATGGCTTGCCGCATGGAAGACCGATCTGGCGAGTCATGAGGAGAATGCCGGTGCAGTTATATCAGGGATGAAAGCTGTGGAAAGCAAGGGTGGACCGAGTGGTGATGGAGCGTACAATGGGAAGGCTAACGGAGATGGAGGTGGGGATACAGCTAGCGATCAAGAACGAGAGGAGAAGGGAGCGGTAGATCTCCATTTGGAGTTATCAAAACTGGAAAAAGCCGAGGTACATGGCGAATCGTATACGGTTGCTCGTAACCACCTGAATTCAACGGATTGGGCTACGGATATTGTAATAGCAGCAGATGCTGAATATCAGATTAATGGTCTGACTCAGGAACAGGTTGAACAGAAAACTATGGATGTCCGCTTGACCTCTCCCCGCCCAATTCGCATTATATATCCGCGTCGAATCAGCATGGAACGGGGCATTATTCCAATGATGCTGGCAGCAGATAAGCTGCTGGGGGCTTTTCCGGATCTGGAGATTGAATTTGCCGGGGAACTGGTTGAAGGAAGTACGGTCGGGAGAGCCTTTCGTTATTGGCATCGTACTCATCCACATGCGGAGCGAATTAACCAGCGCACGTATGATTTCCGGGATATTCGGGAGGCCTACCATCAGGCAGATATCGCCGTAATTCCAACAATATTCTCGGAGGGTACCTCCTATGCCTGTCTGGAAGCGATGAGCTGTGGACTTCCGGTGATTGCCTCCAATGTTGGCGGATTGAATGATCTGATTCAGGATGGTTTTAACGGGCTATTGGTACCTCCTGGTGAGCAGGAACTAACCGCTGCTCTGGTTCGTCTCGTACAGGATCGGGCCGAGCGAGAACGACTGGGAATCTATGCGCGCGAGACTGCACTGTCCTATGATCTTGCCAGGTGGCGGAGCCGGTGGAGCACGGTGTTGGAATCTTTTTTGGCAGAGACAGGATTAAAGGAGGGAATTCGGGGATGATGGATACGCCCAAGGCACCGGAATTCATGGAATCAAGATACATTAGGCAAAGTGACCCTAAAACGGACACATTGGTCTTCCCCCTGCATCCGGCATGGTGGAGCCGTCCCTACGAATATGAATGGGCCCGGCGGTTTGCACGTCCAGACGATGTGGTCCTTGATGCAGCCTGCGGCATCTCCCATCCGTTCAAATTCTGGCTTGCCGAACACTGCCGTGAGGTTCACGCCTGCGATTGGGATGAACGCATTTTGTCTGAAGAGGCGATAAGACTGGATATTGTTTCTGATTTTGGCGAGCAGGCCGCCCATGATCTGCCGGAATCAACTCTCGTCCGATTGCAGCGCGCAAAGGCTAATCTGGCCCAGCTTCCGTATGAGTCGGGTAAGTTTGATCGGGTGTTCTGTATCTCTGTACTGGAGCATCTGGATACGGGCACGATGCTGCGGGCGTTTCGTGAATTCGCTCGGGTGCTGAAACCAAACGGCCAGTTAATCGCTACTTTCGATGTACCCGAGATGCGGCCTGATCTGCTGGAGACAATCATGGCTGTCACCGGATTAACCATTGAAGATAAGCTAAATGTGGTAGAGCCGGACGATGCCATCTGGTCTGACATGTACGGCACGCCGATCCGCTGTTTTCGAGCGGTGATATGCAAAGGTTGAGACTAATTGGGTTGCTTTGAGTTAAGTGCAGAGTGGAAAAGAGCGCGTGAACCGTGCGCTCCGGGGCGGGCACTTCGTCTAAATGGGGCTGCTGTGCGCCGTCCGGCATGCCGCATAGCGCAAGCAGCCCGCAGTGTTCCGCAGAAGGAAGGCGCTGCGGGCAACGCCAGCACGCCACGAGGCGACAGGGCTTGCAGCAGGTCCTTTTCTATCCAATGAATCTGGAAGATACGTCGTTCCTCCAGATCAGGCTATCAATCTGACTGTTAGCGGATCACTTTCAGTTGGAGGACTAATGGCCTCCACTGCTTATTTTGCTTGGTGGGAAGTATAATTCGTTCAACGATGTATAACAAATGCAACGTGCAAACAACCGCCTTCGAATGAATATCGGAAGCGGCTGTTCGTTTTATAGTAGATGCAATGATGATAAAAAATGTTGTCCGGACAAGGCTGTCAGACCGATTCCTGCGGAATAGTCTCTTTTGCTTCCGATATGAGAGGTTGCTTTCCCTCCCACAAGATGCGTTGCAGCAGTATGCCAGCAAAACCAATCGCCAGCGTAGCGAGACCGATATATTGAAAGGTGGGGCTCGGACCCGCAACTCGAATGAGCGCTCCACCTGCAAGTGGCGCTACAACCAGTACAACACTAGATAGTGAACTTTGAATGCCAAAGACGCGCCCTACATAGGCAGGAGGGGTTTCCTTTTGCAGCAAATAATTCAGTGTTACCATAAAGAGTCCATTGCCCAGCCCAATGCAGAGGCCCCAGATAATGACCCAAATTTCAGGTGTTTGTGGGCCGATCCACCCCAGCGCAGCGATTCCGGCACCCACGAACAGATATCCTCCACCCAGTCCCCACCCATACCCAATTCTCGGCAAGCGATTTAACAACAAAATGATGACGACTGCCCCGGCTCCTGCCGACGACCCCAACCAGCCGAGCAGTGATTCATTACCTGGCTTGATCTCCCTGAACAGGGTCGTAAACTGATAATCAATCATGAGAATGGCCATGAGCCCAAAACAGCCGAACAAAATCGTACTCAGCACGGTGCGACTGCTCCGTATAAAACGCCAGCCTTGCTTCCACTGGGAGAACAAAGATTCCGATCCATCCTTTTCATTAGTAGCACTTCCGTCTGATTCAACGGACTCCGACTTCTCCACCAAACGCCGCAAGGGCCATAATACCGCACCTGACAACAGGCGGGTACAGGCATTAATGACAATACAGATTTGTGGTGAAAAGAAGACCAAAATGACTGCACCCAGAAGTGGTCCCGCTACTTTCGAACACTGACTGACAAAAGCGTTTAGGGACGATGCCTGAAACAGATGCTCCTCTGCCACCACCTGACGGGTTAACGCCTGCTGAGCTGGAACGTGGAACACTCCCATCATGGCACGCAGAGCGAGCAGTGGAAGCAACCATGCCGGGCTTGGTGCGAATAAAATAGCAACGGTTAATCCCACGGTGATTACATCACACAAAATCATGATTTTCACTTTGTGCAGTCGATCAGCCAGAGCACCTGCAAAGGAGCCAAGCAGTATACCCGGGACAGCCATACATACAGGAATAAGTGCAATAATCAGCGGATCAGCACCCCAGCGGTAAGCCACCATCACCTGTATGGCAAGTGCATCGAACCAATCTCCAAACGTAGCTAGCGAGTATGCAATAAACATGCGGACAAACCGGAGGTTAGTCCATAAGCTTTTGGAAGATTGTGCAGATGAGGCGGGCGATTCGGTGGATTCATTGGATGTGGGTTCATTTGAGTTGACGGTCATACGTGTACTTCCTCCCTTGATTACAGCCGTGTGCGGTCTGTATGTTCCTTGGCTGTAATCATAAGAGGGTTATATCAGAGGAAGATCAGAGGATGGGGAGATAGGGGATAAAAATTTACGTATTTCATCTACAATTCGTTGTTTATAGGTGGGAACACCATAATTTTTACCGATCTCTGCGTACACTTGACGATATTTACTGTGCAGTCTGCCTTCAATTCGATGTTGATCCATGAACAGGAGAATCTGATATGCAGCATTCAGATATAGCGGTGCATTCAGCGACATTTTCAACACGTCCAGACCGTCATCCATTCTAAGTTCCGCTTCACGCACTCGCCCTTGCCGAAGCAACCACAACCCCTCCATCACCTGAAAACGTCCGATCTCCCGCAGATAGGGGGCATCCTTCAATCCTGCTCGTAGCACTGCCATTTGAGCCTCAACAGCTTCACCGCTGCCACTCCACAGTTCCACGTATAACGCTGCAAGGGCTACCGGCAGTCTGAAATTCTTGAGCTCATCTGTCTCTATCACACGATACGTCTCCTCCAGTTGCATCCGGGCACGCTCGTATTGACCTACCTCTGCATAGAGTTCAATGATGTTCAAAATGCGGAGTTCTCGAAGCTGTTCCGCAGATAATGCAGATGAATTCAATGCTTGCTCATACAAGGGTAAGCTTTCTGATGGTTCAATTAGCGAGTGGACAAAAATTAATAACCAGTATACGCGCTCCTCAAAAGAAATTTCCTTCGTTGTAATCAGCCATTCCAGATCGCCCTGTATAAAATGAATATACAACTGATAATAAGGGACAATCTGAATGCCGAGTGCTTCCTGCTGTTGAACCAGGGTCTGTATGGCATTTCCCTGCCCAAACAAGTGATATTTACGAAGTAATCCGTGAATGACTTCCTGCATTTCAGGGTCCTGAGCAGAAGGGCTGGCGGGTAGAACGGACTTGTTCTCTTGCACCGTAAGCCGATATCCGTATCCCCGTACTGTATCCAGACTAATCTCATCCCAACGTTTTAATTTCTTGCGCAGCCGATAGATATGATCATCCACCGTGCGTTCAACTGGATACTCCAGCGGCCATACCCGGTCCAACAGTTGGCTGCGCGTGAAGACTTTATCCTTGTTCTCATATAAAAAATGAAAAAGTGCAAATTCCTTCGCCAGCAGGCGAATGGAATCCGTACGCCGGGTTACGGTGTATGTCCCTTCATCCAATTGTAAAGACATGCCTGGTTCCTCCCATGTATTCTTCTCATCGTGTTTTCAACATACCACAAAAACCCTTTGCGAGAACGCAAAAGGTTTCTGTTATAAAGAGCTTGTTATAGTACGAAATGCTTATTCTTGGAACAAGTTATTCCTTTGTTCTAACCGAGTACAACCCGGTCATCGGCCATTTTTTTGCCGCTAATACGCTCGAATTCACCAAGCAACTCCGGCACGGTCAACGTACGCTTGCGCTCCTCGTTGACATCCAGAATAATGCGGCCTTTATCCATCATGATTAAACGATTGCCCAGACGAATGGCCTGCTCCATATTGTGCGTCACCATCAGTGTGGTAAGTCTCATCTCACGCACAAGGGTCTCCGTCAGTTCCGTGATCAGTTCGGCACGTGATGGGTCAAGGGCTGCCGTATGCTCATCCAATAGCAAAATCTGCGGCTGGGTGAACGTAGCCATCAACAGACTGAGTGCCTGCCGCTCCCCGCCAGACAAGAGACCCACTTTGGCATTGGGACGCTTCTCAAGTCCAATACCCAGCTTCTCCAGTTGCGTGTTGAAAATCTCACGTCTGGCACGGGTAACGCCGAAGCCCAGTCCACGTCCTTTACCCCGTTTGTACGCCATGGCCATATTCTCTTCAATGGACATATGTGGTGCTGTTCCTGCCATTGGGTCCTGAAACACCCGGCCAATCCAGCTGCTACGTTTATGTTCCGGCAGGTTTTTAATGGAGCGGTCATTAATCAGCACATCGCCCATATCAGGCTTCATCACTCCCGAAATGATGTTCATCAACGTGGATTTACCGGCTCCGTTACTACCAATGACCGTCACAAAATCTCCCGGATTCATCGTCAGATTCACACCAACGAGCGCAGTTTTCTCATCCGTTGTGCCTGGGTTGAACAGCTTGGTTACTTGCGTAATCTCCAGCATGATCACATACCTCCCTTCGCCTGATGACCCCCGGATCGCATTAACTCTTCTGTTCGTTTGCGAGCCAGACTTCGCTGCTTCATAGAGCGCTGCATCGTTGGGAATACAAGGGCAATAATGACAATCACTGCTGTAATCAACTTCAGATCAGATGTATCAAACCACTCCACCTGAAGGGCCAAGGCCACCACGATCCGGTATATGATCGAACCAACGATCGCTGCAAGTGTAGCCCAGAACACTGTTCTTGCACCAAGGATGGCTTCACCAATGATGACGGAAGCCAGTCCAATGACGATCATGCCGATGCCCATCGTGATGTCCGCAAAGCCGGATTGCTGGGCAATAAATGCGCCAGACAGGGCTACCAGTCCATTGGACAGGCTGACACCTACAATTGTAGTCACATCCGTATTTGCACCAAAACTGCGAATCATGCGTTTGTTATCCCCTGTGGCGCGGAGCGCCAGCCCAACATCTGTTTTCATGAACAGATCCAGCATGATTTTGAACACGAGTACCACGATAATAATAAGCACCATGACATGCTCACCTGAGAATGGATTATCCATACCCATAATGGATTTATTCGGTGCGCCAAGAATACGCATATTAATGGAGTAGAGCGCGATCATCATCAAGATCCCGGATAACAATCCATTAATCTTGCCTTTGGTATGAAGCAGGCCCGTACAAGCCCCGGCTACCATACCGCCAGCCATTGCCGCCAGACAGGCGAGCCAAGGAGAGAAGTCATTGGAGATCATCACCGCCGCGATTGCGCCCCCTGTTGTAAAACTTCCGTCTACGGTAAGGTCAGGAAAATCGAGTATGCGAAACGTAATATATACACCAAGTGCCATCAGTGCATATAAAAGCCCCAGCTCGATTGCTCCTTCAATTGAATTCCAGCTTATACTCACGCTACTTCCTCCCTGTCTATCGAAAAGAATGAGGCGAACCCGTTGCACGTTCGCCTCGCATCCATACTGCCGGATTACACTCCGGTCAGATTATTGAATCAATCTCATAACTCATTAAACTATTGTTTTTGTAACTAGATATAGACAAATTGAATCGTTTTGATCTATATCTACCCTTGATTGAAGTAACTAAAGGTATTATGAATTGATTCTATTGAATAATGTTGTTTTCCTGGTCTTTTACTTCCGCCTTCATCTCATCCGTAACCGTGATGCCTTGGGCTTCCGCTGCTTTCAGGTTCAGGATCAGATCCAGTTTGTCTGGAACGGTGACTTTCATATCACCAGGTTTTGTACCATTTTTCAGAATGTCCGCAGCCATCTCACCCACCTGATATCCATGGTCATAATATTTGAATCCTACCGTTGCGAAAGCTCCTTTTTCAACGGTATCCCGATCACTGGAGAAGAACGGAATTTTATTACTGTTCGCCGTTTGAATGATCGTATCCACCGCACTCACGACAGAATTATCGAGTGTGATGTAGAAGGCGTCTACTTTGCCAACAAGAGAATCCGTTGCCTGTTTTACTTCAGATGTATTCGTAACCGGTGCTTTCACCAGCTTGATATTATGTGTTGCGAGCGCTTTTTCTGCGTTATCTGCCATAACCACCGCATTTGGTTCACCTTCGTTAATGACCAATCCTACCGTTTTTACATCCGGCAGATTTTTGGCGATAAAGTCAGCCAATTGTACGATGGCCTCCGGGTTCGTGTCGGATGCACCTGTAACATTGCCACCCGGTTTATCCATATCGGTTACCAGTTTGGCACCCAGTGGGTCTGTTACCGCAGCGAACAGCAATGGCTTGTCCTTCACTTGCTGAGCCAGAGCCAGCGCAGATGGTGTTGCGATTCCAAGTACGAGATCATTTTTGGAGTCACCCGAGATTTTTTGTGCAATGGACAGGTTGTTCGTCGAATCACCTTGCGCATTATTGTAATCGATTTTGAGGTTCTTGTTCTCTTCGATACCCGCATCCTTCAGGGCTGCGATGAACCCTTCACGTGTAGCATCCAGGGATGGATGTTCAACAATCTGGGAGATGGCAATCTGGTATGATTTTTCCTCGCTGTCTCCACCTGTTGTACTCCCCGATCCTTCGGATTCCGAGCCTGTACCGCTGTTATTTCCGCAACCTGCCGCAACGATCATTGAAGCAACCATCATCAGTGACATCCAAAATTTCTTTTTCATGTGTGAGAACCCCTCTCCATCTTATAAAATGTGGTTACCCTTATCGAGATTCCATTGACACGATAGGGTGGGACAAAACGAACGCTTCAACGCATTGTTGCTTTGATCGACAAAAGCAGACAAATATAGACTTTTGTCATGCGACTGAAGTCCATGACCCGTGTTGGTGTTTTATTGTTCCCCTAATATTAAGGTGCGTCCCGATATACGTCAATGGTTGAACCGCTTCCAATTTACTCTCATCGTATGATTGTGATAGAAAACATTACATAAGATCAAAAAAGGCAACCCACATGTTATGCGAGTAGCCTCATATAGATAGCTTATTTTTCTTCTTGAATTGCTTTTAGCTCAGCAGAGGTTAGTCCCGTCGCTTTGACAATGGTCTCATGATCAAGACCCAAGGTGAGCATATTCAATGCAATTTTCCGCTTGCTCTCAGCTTCACCTTCTTTAATTCCTTCTTTAATCCCTTCTTCGATTCCTTTTTGAATTCCTTCCTCCATGCCTTTCTTGAGACCCTCTTCTCGTGCGCCTTCCATCATGGATACTTGATCCCGTAAAAACTTTTGACGTGCTTCATATTGTTGGCGGAACTCTTCATCCTTGCTCAGTTCCTTCAATAGATTCATGGCCTTTTTCAAAGCCGGTTCGGGTTCGTGCATCATTAACGCCTCCCATCTAATATTGAGTTTTGTATAAAACATCTGGATGTTATTTCAAATTATATCACGCATCTCACCATAAATATAACGTGTTTACGTCATTTCCATTCAAAAAAAGAGACTATTTCGACGAATCGAAACAATCTCTTTGTATAAACCAGTCAGTTCCCCGACGCTTCGCGAATCTCATACTTGCACCTTTTACCGCCATCGGCGTAACATTCGGTACGCTCCACCTCGGCTTGAAGCAGCGAACGGAACAGCTCCAGCTCACAGCGGCAAGCCTGCTTGTAGACACTCGCAACTTGCACAATCGGGCAGTTCATTTCCGTAATAACGTAAGTTCCATCTTCTTCTCTGGACGCATCCGCCATATATCCGTTGGCATTCTGGATTCGCGCAAGTTCCTCCACCCGTCCGGCCAGGTCCTGGCCATCCATCTGGGGCAATCCGCTACGAAGCAACTTGTCCCGGCGACTCTCGAACAATGCATCCACCACACCGCTCCCGGCTGAGTCAGACAATTCTTCAAGCAGTTCCAGCGTAAGGGACGAATATGATTTTGGGAAAAAGCTGTCCCCGCGTACCGTCAATTGGTACACCGAGGATGGACGTCCGGCCGTAGCCCGGGCCTCCCGAACCTCGATCCAGCCGTCCTGCTCCAGTGCCGTCAGATGACGACGAATGGCCATGCCGGTCAGACCCAGATCAGCTGTCATTTCCCTCGCGGTCAATGTACCTTGCTGCTTCAGCATGAACAAAATCCGTTCACGCGTCGTTCGTTCCTCTTCGCGCTTCACGATCAGCACCTGCTCTCCTGCTTATGCGTGTACCGGTGCTGCCTCCCGGCAGGCATCCGAGCAAAAGCGGTTATGCGTCTCTTCGCAATCCTCACAGCTTACGTGCTGCAGGTTGCAGGTTGGACAATTAATATATCGGTCATGTGTCGTTCCACAGTGATAACAGCTGGCAATGACAATATCCTCCTCTGTCCGGTTAATCGGTACAGAGATTCGCTCGTCAAACACGTAACATTTACCATCGAATAGATGGCCTTGTACTTCTGGATCTTTACCATACGTGACAATACCGCCGTCTAATTGAGCTACGTCTTGGAATCCTTCATTAATCATGAACCCGGTCAGCTTCTCGCAGCGAATACCACCCGTGCAGTAGGTAATAATCGTTTTGTCCTTCATGTCACCCAGGTTCTCGCGAATCCACTCCGGAAACTCGCGGAACGACTCAACATCTGGACGGATGGCGCCGCGGAAATGGCCGATTTCGTATTCGTAATCATTGCGACCATCAATAACGATGACATCATCACGTTGCAGATGCTCATGGAACTCTTTCGGTGAAAGGCGTTTGCCACTAATCACATTCGGATCCAGATCTTCGTCCACGCGGAACGTAACCAGCTCTGCTTTATGACGAACAAAGATTTTTTTGAACGCATGCTCTTCCACATCATCAATCTTGAACACCATATCACTGAACAGTGGGTTGGCATGCATGTCTTTCATATACTGTTCCGTCTGTTCAGGCGTTCCGGATACCGTACCGTTAATGCCTTCGGATGCGATCAGAATACGGCCTTTCACACCGAGGTCCTTACAGTATTGCAGATGCTCTTGTGTAAACGTCTCGGGATCTTCAATCTTCACGAACTTATAATATAAAAGCACGCGATACGCGCTGTTACACATGTATATCACCTGTTCCTATTCCATGTTGTTATTAGCCGAATCATTCGGCAAGACGACTACGTTGCACCCTTACTTGTAAAAAGAAAATAAACAGCCGCCCGAAACATCGTCTCGAACTGCTGTCTGACATTCGACTTTTATTCCTGCATTCTAGTTTATCGGAAGCGGAATAGCTTAGTCAATATAAATGTATAGAAAGGGATGAAAGATATGGAACATTTCAACCATAAATGATTTGTCTCTGGAAAATCAAAAAAAATATTTCGAATTTGAACTAAAATCGTATTCATTTTTGCTTTCATATCCATTAAACTATGCTCATCATTATATGACTTCCCCCTGTGATTTAGAAAGATAAGGTGGATCAGGAATAAGCATAACGTAACATATTTAAATGAAAAATGGGGATGAGATCGTGAGTTTAACACTATTCAGGAAAGTAAGCATCATATGGTTGGTATTCCTGATCGGACTAAGTGGTCTATGGAATAATATCAGCATAGTACAACAAGCGCATGCCGCAGCCGCAGATCCCTACCTTGGTGAGATCAGATTATTCCCTTACAGCGCGGTGCCCACAGGATGGATGCCTGCCAGAGGACAGACGCTCTCTATAAGCCAAAATTCAAAACTCTTCTCGCTGCTAGGCATTAAGTACGGCGGGGACGGCACATCAACATTTGCCTTACCTAACCTTACCCATGCTGCACCAGAAGGGATGGGCTATTACATAGCTATGGATGGTATATTCCCTTCCCGAGACCCAGATGGTTTATATACCCGAAATGCTGTGTTAGGCGAGGTTCGCCTATTTCCATATTTCTTCTCTCCCACGGGTTGGTTAACTGCTGAAGGGCAGAGCCTTAATACCTCCGTATATTCGGATCTATATAAAATGATTGGTACAACCTACGGATCAGACACACCGAATGAATTCAAGTTGCCTAACTTTCCAGAGATTAATGGTGTACATTACGCTATATTTACAAATCCAGCTAACCATGCTGAGAATGGTACAGGTAACGAGTACATTGGTGAGATCATTCCCATGCTCGTTAATCTTTCGACGAACAATTGGATATTAGCGAATGGTACGACACTCCCCACCAACGGTAATCAGCCCCTGTTTAGTCTGTTGAGCACCAGGTTTGGGGGCGATGGTCAGGTGAACTTTAAAGTACCTAATTTGAACAGCAGCCAATCCGACTTGGTTTATTATGTTGCTAACGCAGGAGCGTTCCCCAACTTGGACGGTGGGCAGCTTCCGGAAGCAATCGAAGACACCTATACCACGAATCAAAACTCCACTTTAGCTGAGTCTGCACCAGGCGTGCTTTCCAATGATAGCGACGGTTCTACTGCTATTTTGAAAAGTGGGCCGATGAACGGAACATTGGTAATGAATGCTAACGGGGCATTTACTTATACTCCGAACCCCAATTATGTGGGAAGTGACAGCTTTACCTATAGTGCCAGCAATCCATGGGGTACAAGTATTCCGGTGTCAGTGACCATAACGATTGAGCAAACCACTCCTCCTATAGTCAACGGCATATCTGACGGTGGAATATATAATCAAACGGTAACACCTGCATTTAATAGTGGTACCGCATTTCTGAATGGCGCTGCATTCCCGAGTGGCACTCCAGTTACGGCTGACGGGGTTTATACATTGGTGGTAACCAACAGTATCGGCAGTACAACTTTGAATTTTGCCATTGATACGGTAGCTCCCGTTGTATCGGGTGTCACCGATAATGGAAAATACAATGAAAGCCCAACAATCACTTTTAATGAAGGAACAGCCACTCTGAACGGTTCACCCTTCAGCAGCGGGGAAACGCTTCAATCTGAAGGAGAATATGCACTGATTGTTACCGATAGTGCGGGCAATACCACAACCTTACATTTCAGCTTTTATACGCCGCGAACGATCAACTTTAACAGTAACGGCGGTTCTGAAGTAAACGAACAAAAGGTGTCTTACGGTGACAAGGTGATTGTTCCAGCAGTCCCAACTAAAGCAGGATACACCTTTGCTGGATGGTATACCGATTCAGGTCTGAGTCAGGCTTTTGATTTCGGCAATACCACCGTTACCGCTGATATCACTCTGTATGCGAAATGGACGGTCAACTCCTATACTGTTAATTTCGATCCTAATGGTGGTTCAATCGTTGCGGATCAGACGGTCCCATACGGTGAGTTGGTGACAGCTCCTGACGTTCCAACCAAAGCAGGGTACACCTTCGGTGGATGGTATACCGATTCAGGATTGAGTCAGGCTTTCGATTTTGACAATACCACCGTTACCGCTGATATCACTCTGTATGCGAAATGGACGGTCAACTCCTATACTGTTCACTTCGAGTCTAATGGTGGTTCAGTCGTTGCGGATCAGTCAATTCAACATGGTGACTTGGCGGCTGCACCTGATACTCCAACCAAAGCTGGACACACCTTTGCTGGATGGTTTACCGATTCAGTATTGAGTCAGGCTTTTGATTTCGAGACTACCACCGTGACCTCTGATATCACTTTGTATGCGAAATGGAAGGTCAACTCCTATACCGTTAACTTCGAAACTAATGGTGGGTCAGTCGTTCCTGATCAGACAGTCACGTATGGTGAGTTGGTGGCAGCTCCTGACGTTCCAACCAAAGCAGGACACACTTTCGCAGGCTGGTATACTGAGCCTGAATGGAGTACGCCATTTGACCTGAATACTAGATCGATTGTTCAGGACACCACATTGTATGCAAAATGGGCACCAAACACATATAAGGTAACGTTCAATACACTTGGAGGATCAACAGTATCCGATGCAGCTGTTGAATACGGAAAGAAACTTTCAGCACCTGCTTCGCCAAGCCGTTCCGGCTATACGTTTGCAGGCTGGTACGCAGACCCCGAGTTGAAGACTCCATTCAACTTTGCTCAAACAGAGATTACAGTCGATCTGATCTTATATGCCAAATGGAGTGTTAATTCCACGCCACCATCAGGTGGTAATGATGGTAACAGCAGCGGCGGAGGCTCTGGTAACCAGAATAACAACGGGTCGAGCGGTAATCCTTCGCCACCTAACACAACGAATTCATCCAATAATGGCCGTATAACCCTCGCATCGGGGCAGATCGGGCAAGTAAGTTTGGGCGGTGGCATCGCTGTAAATATCCCTGCGGGGGCAATGAACCAGGAACTCAAGGTTACCATTGAACAGATTGCAGATCCTTCTGCTTTGCTGACCCATCAGGTCCACCTGCTCAGCCCGGTATATGAACTGCTCAAAAATGTTCCGCAAAACTTCAATGTACCCGTAACATTAACGCTGACATTTGATTCATCAAGCTTACAGCGCAATCAGCGGGCTGAACTATTTTACTTTGATGAACAGGATAAGGTTTGGCTATCCGCCGGTAAATCATCTGTGAATGGAAATCAAATTCGGGTAGACGTAAACCATTTCACTAAATTTGCCGTATTGGCGGTTGATCAGTCCAAGGAGCCGACCGAAATTTCATTTAATGATGTCGAAGGTCACTGGGCGAAAGAAGTCATCCAGCAGGCTATTCGTAAAGGCATAGTGAAAGGATATGCCGATGGAACATTCAAGCCGAATGCATCCATTACACGTGCAGAGTTTACGGTGATGCTGATGAATGCATTGCAAACAGAGTACACGGAAGCGACTTTATCTTTTACCGATCGTTCAAAAATAGGAGACTGGGCACAGTCTGCTGTAGCTCGTGCAGTGAGAGCAGGATTTATTCAGGGGGACACTGAGGGGGCTTTCCGCCCCAATGACGCTGTAACCCGTGCAGAAATGGCTGTCATGGTAGCCGGTGCGTTTCAATTAAAAGCGATAACTGGCACAAGCTCAACCTTTGCAGATGATGCACAGATTCCGCTTTGGGCCAAAGCAGCTGTCGCTGGCATGCAAAAAGCCGGGATGCTGAACGGTAAAGCACTGAATACCTTTGCTCCAAGTGATAAAACTACGCGTGCAGAAGCGGTCAAATTACTGTTGAACACAAAAAATTAGTGCATATTTAAAAGCCTGTTCCTTCCCGGGAACAGGCTTTTCTGAACTGTTTTATTCGGAGATCGTAATGACCGAGGTCACAAAGTGATAAGACTCGTTCTCCAATACCGCCTGCGATAACAGGATCTTATTGCCTTCCGGGCTCCAGGCGAGTGGATCAGAGGCGTTGTCCATATCCGCCGAGATCTGGAACTGCTCAGCCGACTCCGTGTTGGAGACGAACAGCCCTTTCTCATTATCATTCTCGGAATTGATCGTATACGCAATCTTGGAATCATCACCCGACCAGCTGGTGCCGAAGATCTGCGTGCCTCTGGCGAGTGTGGCCTTCTCATTACCTTCCAGATCGGTGAGCACGAGCGCCCGTTTGGTATCCGCCGTTCTTTTCACAATCGCAAGCCTTGTTCCATCATTAGAAGGGATGACCCATTCCACACTTTTCAGCACCTGTTTCACGTCACCCGTCTTGACGTCGTATGCATTCAACTGGCCGTCCTCGCCCGTAATATAATAGAGCATATTGCCTGACACCTTGATACTCCGTACATTGAAATTGCCTGTCTCCACCAGTACTTTTGTTGTACCGTCCACACTTGCCGAGATCAGATCACCCTTCATATTGGGAAAAACGACATGTTCATTATCCAGCCATGCGCCCTCTTGGATGAAGCCATCCTCCTTACCGGCGGGGGTTGTCTCCCCGTTATGCAGATTCAGAATGTAACCTTTACCCGTATTTTCCTCCGGCTCCCGGTAGAACAGGTACTGACTATCTGGTGACACCAGCGGTGCACCCAGGCTGACTTCACTTTCCTTGAGCGGCGTGTCTGTACCTTTGGTTAGATCATACATATATAAGTTATGCGGATATCTTTCCTGGCCTTCAACGGTGACGGGTTTCAAGGACTTGTTCTCCTTGTCGGATACAATCCAGTCGTCACTTAGCCATGCGATTCCACGCATATTCGGCAATTTATCAATTTTCTCCAACTTGAAGCTCTGGTACACGGACGTGTTGGTATTATCTTTCACTGTAATATCAGTGCCTGTTTTCCCGCCTTGTTCGTTGCCCCCCGGCTCCGTTGTTCCCCCGCATGCTGCTGTTGTTAACAGGGCAATGGCCCCAAACGTGCCCAAAGCTGCTTGTTTCCAATTCATCATGGTCCCCCCTGGTTTCTCTTGCTATAAGACCAAGCATACACACGGCATACTTCCAAAGTTATTCAGACTTGTTTCGAACTTGTAAACTTGAATCAGCCAAAGGGAAAATGAGCTGGAACGTCACGCCTTCCCCATCTTCTGGATTGCCCGACAGCAGGGTGATTGTACCGCCTTGCTTTTCGACAAACTGCTTCACGAGAGATAGGCCCAGTCCGGTTCCGCCGGTTTTTCTGGCTCTGTCTTTGTTCACGGTGTAAAAGGGTTCAAAAATCTTCTCCTGCGCCTCTGCCGGAATCGGCGTACCCGAATTATAAATGCGAATGACCGCTTGACGCTCCTGCATTCGTAGTTCACTCTTCACCCGGATCACACCATCCGGAACGTTATATTTGATAGCATTATCCAGCATGTTGATGAAAATATGCATAAGACTCTCCCGATCACTGCGGATCACCGCCGGTTCAAGTTCCAGTTCCATGTTGAGCGCAAACTTCTCCGCTTTCCCGCGCATCCGGCCACAGGCATCCTCCAGCAGAGCACTGACCTCTACATCTTCGGCCTGGTTCTCGAAGTCGTACTTTTCCAGTGCAGATAAATGTAATACTTTCTCTACCATCTCGTACAGCCGCTCCGTTTCTTTGCCAATGTTACTCGTGGCATCATCAAGCAGTTGCGGATCATCCTTATACATGTCGAGCAGCTCCACATAAGCTTTGATCGACGTTAGCGGTGTCTTAAACTCATGGCTGATGTTACCGATATATTGTTTCTGCTGCTGTTCCAGCGCCTGAAGCTTCTCAATCGCCAGTTGCAGCTTCTGCTGCTCCGCATGCATGGCTGTGATATTTTGCTGAATGGATGTACTCATATAATAGATGCCCTGCCCCAGCTCTCCCAATTCATCCTTACGCCTTACAGGAGACTCCGTAATGTATTTCCCTTCTCGAATGGAATCTGCGGACCTCTTCAGCCGGGTAATCGCAACGGCAAACCGATTGTAGAACAGATAACCTAATATGAAGCTCAGCGCAACCACGGTAATTCCTGCCCATATGAACAGTTGAAGGATGCGAGTATAGAATTCATGGTAACTCTGGACAGGATATTGTATCCATACAGCGCCCATCTGTCCATCTGGACCATCCAGTGGTGCGGCATAGAGCAGGGTCTCGCCCTGCTCATGATAGGCTATTTTATTTTGCAGTGCATAGTCCAGCGTTTCCTGTACGAGTTCACTCTCGCCAGAGGCGAAGGATGCTCCCACCTGCTGGCCTGTCATGTTGTAGAGTGCTATTGGCAATCCGGTAGAGTTGGCCAGTTCCTGTGCCAGCCTACGGCCATTTCGCTGTAAAAAAACCTCCTGATCTAGATGAACCGACTCGGTGTAGTAGGACTGTCGCACATTCAGATTCACCAGCCGTGTCTGCTGCGACAAAATACCCTCAGTCTGTGACTGCTGATTGCGTTCAATACCGCGCAGGACCAGTGAACTAAGCACAACTACCGTCAGGATAAGCAAGGCTGCCAGAAAAACACTGAACTTCAGTTTGATGCTGACTCTCATATGGCCCCGCCTGGTTCAGGTGCAGATGCTTTGTAGCCAATCCCATATACCGTCTGCAATTTTTGCTGATCCGTATCTCCGATTTTTTTGCGCAAACGCTGGATATGAATGTCCACGGTACGTGTCCCACCCGCATATTCCATGCCCCATACCCGATCCAGCAGATCGTCTCGTGTGTACACCCGCTCAGGATTGGACATGAGAATGGTCAGCAGATCGAACTCTTTCGGTGTCAGATCCAGCTTCTCTTCATTCACGGTCACCGTGCGGTGAGCAATATGAATACGCAGGGTTCCATTCACGATGGCCTGATTCTTTGAATCATCCGGTGGTGGACTGCTTTTCTCGACACGGCGCATGAGCGCCTTCACCCTTGCGAGTAGTTCACGGATCTCGAATGGTTTGGTCATGTAATCATCGGCGCCCATTTCCAGGCCGACGATCTTGTCCACGATATCATTTTTGACGGTTAGCAAAATAATGCCGATATCCTCCCGGTCTTCCAGCCTGCGGCATACGCCGTATCCATCGAGCCTGGGCATCATGACGTCCAGAATCATGACCTGTGGGTGAAACGATGCGACCTTCACCAAGGCCTCTTCGCCATCACTCGCAGTCTCTACTTCATATCCTTCGCGCCGCAGCGCGTAAGCAATGGCACTGACGATGCTTGATTCGTCATCTACCACGAGCACTTTTTTATTCATGGGATTCATCCTCTTTATCTATGTCATGGGTTAGTTTATGGGTCTATGTTAGCAAGGTCTATGTTAATTAGCTATGGATGAGTAGCAATTTGTATGACAGGCGTATATTCTCTCAGCTTGGACTTCGTTTTACTTTCTTTATACCCCAAAGGCAACAAAAAAGTAGTATATCATCCAATTCGTTTAAGAAAATCACTGTAAAAAGAATTTTAAAAAAATAGGATTAAGGTTGTTTTTTTATTGGTTCACGTCTCTTTACCTTATTACAAGGCCGCTCTTATCCGGAAAGAACGTTCTTGAAATTCATATTAAGGAGAGATTTTAAATGGCAGAATCAGTTTGCACAACATACGGTGCAAGTCACAGAATGTATTTACAGGGGGCGGCTTATGTAGCAGATAGTACAGGTAAACTCTTAACTAATCAGTTTCCTGGACACAGCGGTTATTTCAAGTGTAAGTGTGGTGATCGATTCATTGCGGAGGGCGCACCTGAATCCGGTGCTGTTATCGGTAACTATGTTACTGAAGGGGGCATCATCGCTGCAGAATCCAAACAAGGCGTAGCTGCAGTTAAAGTTAATACTAGTATGATCAGAAATACAACAGCACGAACTCTTTCTGGTTTTACATTCTACAACTCTAACCCGAACTAATTAATTTATAACTTGTAAAGGTAGCTCATCTTTCTGATGAGCTACCTTTTTTAATATTATTACATTTTTATATTTTTTTTCTAAAATAATGACCATCCTTTCTCAAAAAGGTGTATAATAAAATAGGAACATTTGTTCTTATTTTTTTAAAATAATTTGTTAGGAGGTCGCAAATATATGTTAGAAAAGAAAAGAACACCCCCTGAAATCAAAGCTGCTCTTGAGAAAAAATTTGTAAGTTATATATCTTCTCTCTTACATTTCAATTCAATAAACTTTGATAAGAAAATTCGCAAATATAATGAAAGAAACCCATTGATCATGGAAGATATTGAAGAGAGTTATATAGGTTATGAGGATGAGAAGTTATTGGGATTTAATCTATACAGACTAGAAAATCAAATAAGTGATCCAAATTTACACAAGTTTTTCTTAAAATTATCTGAACGAGAAAAAGAGATACTTAACCTTACTTATGCGGAAGAAAAGAAAGATATAGAAATTTCACAGAAATTTGGAGTAAGTCCACAAAGCATCTCAAAAACAAGGAAAAATGCATTAAGAAAATTACGTCATTTTTTATCTGATGAACCCAGTAGATTGTAGATTCAATTATACCTAGCTCTCATTTAATACATCGCCATAACTATAAGATATAAAGTATTAGGAGGAAGACAATATGAGTAATTCATACAAGTTATACGAACTTCTATCTGAAGCCAAGGCGGAGAATCCAACTGTAATTATTGAAATAATAAGGAAGTTCGAGCCAAAAATAAAAAAGTCACTTCGTCAAACATCTGTTCAAAATCGAGAAGACTTACGACAGGAATTAGTCACAAAGTTTATTGAAGTACTTTACTCGTACGAGATAAATAAGAAATAAATGATGACACTGAGTAAGGGGAGTAAGATTAGCTCCCCGCCCCAGAGTTAATGCTGAATCGTTTATAGATCTTTTAGTTCCGAAATCACATACATATAACCTACTCCTCAAATGACAGGTTCAGAGGCTCGTCCGACATCTCGTACTCTGTCTCCATATGTGTCAGTGGTGTGTTCAGATCAACCTCCTCGAAGCGGAAGCTGTCAACCCACACTTTTCCTTTACCGTTCAAAATAACCCCGAACGAAATGACCGCGCTGCCCTCCGGCACATCAAGCACAATACTATACTGGTTCCATGGCTGCGTACCCTTAATCGGCCGATCATGCATGTTATCAAATTGAAGTACATCATGGACATGATTATCCACACGCATCCATAATCCGCAGAACGCGTCCACACGCTCGGTCTTCACAAATCCCGATAATTTCATCCGCTTGCCTACATACTTGTCCGCTCTGAACTGTTGCATCATTGTTGCGAATTCATTAGGCTCCATCGGTGTAACTGCCTTCAAATAGCCTGAAGATTTCCCCTGATGCACTTCGGCAGGATCAATGCCCATCTCATAATTTTGCGGATGACTTCCGGTTAACATCCAACCTGTAATTGTTGACGTCTGATTCATCTGTAATTCTCCTCCTCTGGTTCTTCCTTCGAATAATTTCAGATCGAACAACTTGCGAAAACGTCCTGGTGGCATGCCATATAATTTGCGGAATGCACGGGTGAAGGCTTCCTGACTTTCAAATCCACATGCCAGGGAAATGTCCAGAATGCCTGCATCTGTGGATCGCAGGGCTGTGGATGCCAGACTCATCCGGCGATTACGGATATAATCCACCACAGTCATACCCACCTCATTACGGAAAACCCGATGATAATGATAGGGTGACAACAACGCCTCGGATGCCACTTCTTCCAGCCCGATCTCCTCATGCAGATGGGCTTCAATGTAGAACAAACTTTGCTGAATCATTGCACGGTAACGGCTCAACTGTGGTAGATCCCCCTTCCATATCCTTACTATACGTGCTACAGCATAAGGCGTTTTGATCATTTCTGCTACATATCGAGATAACCGTAATTGGAGAATTATTCTCTCATCGGAGTTGGTGTAACTAAGCGTTGGTTAAAAGGGTATATATACGCCTCACAAAAACAAAAAAAGAGCCGATCCAGGGACAACATTGCCCTTGACCGACTCTATACGAAAACTCAACAATCAGACAGCCGGTACCGGCTGTGCGCCAACCTCTTCGTCATCATGCTCCACCAGTTCATGTTTCTCCCAGGCTCTGCTCTTCCAGCGGAAGAACATAATGACCGCACGGGTCCACTCATCCGCCGCAATGGCAAGCCACACACCAGCAAGCCCCAGATGAAGCTGGAATATGAGCAGGTATCCCAGTGGCAGACTCATGCAGACCATGGAGATCAGACCCATGTATACCGGGAACTTAGCATCCCCTGCCGCACGCAGGGAACCAATGATTACAATATTGCAGGTACGTCCGGTTTCGAGCAACAGACTGAGCAGAATCACCTGAGCACCCAGCTTGATAATTTCCGGATTATCCGTAAATATGCTCATCAGCGGCACACGGAAAAAAATGATGATTACATCAATGATGACTGTGGCCAGAAGCGCCCATTTCACACTGTCAAAAACACGTTTGTACGCATCGTCTTTGCGCCGCGCACCGACAAGCCGGCCTACAATGATCGATGTCCCCATACCAATCGCCATGCTGAACAAGTAGATATAGCTGGAGATATTGCCCGCATACTGCTTGGTTGCCATGGCTTCTGCACCAAGATAGGTCACATACAGTGTGAACACGAGCTGGCAGGAATGATATACCATGGACTCCATAGCAGACGGAATGCCAATCCGCAGAATTTTGCCAATGAAATGTTTGGACAATTTAATGTAGTATTCGAAATCCACCCGCACCTCGCTCACACGATACAACAACCAGAAGAAAATCAGCAGGCAGATAAACCGGCTTCCCACCGTGGAGATCGCTGCCCCTTCCACCCCAAGTTTTGGCAGACCGAAGTGACCAAAGATCAATGCATAGTTACCGACAACGTGAATCACGTTCATGAATACAGCGACGTACATTGTTTCTTTGGTGTAACCATGTGTACGAATCGTCGCAGCCAGCGCATTAATGAGTGCCTGGAGGAAGATCCCGCCACCGACGATATTTATATACGAACGGGCAAAATCATAAATTTCGCCTTGAATATTCAAGAGTAATAACAAATGTCCTCCGAACAGAAGAAAGATTCCGCTCAGGACCAGACCTACGATAAGGTTCAGCGTAATCGCATTACCTGTCACTTGTGCTGCTTCACTTAACTTTTTCGATCCGATATATTGTGCTACTACAATCGCAGCACCATGTCCAATGACTTCCAATACAAGGATAGCGATAGAAATAATCTGATTGGCTGCTCCAACGCCGGAGACCGCATTATCGGATACCGAGCTGAGCATGAGCGTATCCACGCTCCCCATCAACATAAATAAGAAGAGTTCCAGGAAAATAGGCCATGTCAGTCGAATCAGATTCAGATCCTTGGCATCAGAACGAAGGGACTCTTTGGTTGAGGATATTGCTGTCATTTTCTCACCTTTCCCATGTGGGCTTTAATTCTTAGGGTATGTTAGCACAGGTAGTTTGAAAATGCAGTAGTTTTGCGAAAATAGTTGAAAGTTTTTTGTAATTCCATAAATAGGTATTTTCAGCGTTTTCATCTAGTCCCTTTTCCGTACGACTATCCAAGGTTTTAGAAGACAAAAAAGGTCCTTCCATTACTCGCTTTTAAGCAAGTAATGGAAGGACCTTGGGTCCTCGACTTTTTAACCTTTAACTGAACCCGCAGCAATTCCCTCCACGATTCGATTACTCAGGATGAGAAAAGCAATCAGGATCGGCATAATGCTGATCATCAGCGTCGCACCAATGGCTCCCCAATCCGTTGTATATTGACCGATAAAGTTCTGTACCCCCACGGTCAGGGTCTTGTATGAATCCGTACTGATGAACGTATTAACAAAGATAAACTCATTCCAGTTATAGATCATGTTGATGATTGCCGTTGTGGAGATAACCGAAGCTGTCATCGGCAAGATAATCCGAAAGAAAATCCGATGCACGGAGCAACCATCCATCACTGCGGCCTCTTCCACTTCCCGAGGAAGTGCGTAGTAGAACCCGAGTAGAATCATAATGGTGATTGGCATATTAAAGGCAATATAAGACAAGATGACTGACAAAGGATGATCTGTGAGATGAAGCTTCAGGAACAAGCTGAACAGCGGGATCAACGTGGAGTGTACAGGGATCATCAGACCCACCATGAATAGCCCCAACACCAATGAACGACCCTTCCAGCGCATACGTGTAATGGCAAAGGTCACCAGACTGGCAAACAGCACGGTGAACACCACCGAGACCACCGTAATCCACACACTATTGAAGAAGTATAAGCTGATATTTCCCTCTGTCCATACCTTGACATAGTTTTCCCAACGCGGGGTAGCAGGAAGGGAAAAAGGCGCCATGTCGAATACTTCCTGATTATTTTTAAGCGAGAACAACAGCAGCCATACCAAGGGTAAAATTTGCAGCAGAGCTACCAGGGACAAGAGGAAATATAGCAGAACATATCCGAATCTCCTTAACCATGCCGAACCTCGGCTTGTCTCCGGGTAAGTTGGCAATCTAACGGCCGTATCCGTCTTCACCGGGATGGACCTCCTTTCATTTCACTAGGGCGTGTCTGAAAACTCCGAAGGTGGCAGATTTTGCCGAATTTTCGTTCCAAGCAAGGAAATTTTCCGCAGGCGTGCCGGGGCACGTCAAGGGAAAGTGACGCAGCAGGGGGCGAAAAGGCGGTAAAAGATGCACTTCAGCGAGTTTTCAGACACGAACTAGCGTCAGGAATACTGGATCGTATCTTTGGATGCCGTCGCTTTGCGAAGAAGCCAGGTAACAAGCAGACAGATCAAGAGCAGGAAGAACCCTACAGCACTGCCGTAACCAAAGTCGAAGCTACGGAACGCCTGACGATACATATAGGAGGCCATCACTTCGCTGGAGCCATTCGGTCCGCCATCGGTCATCACGTAGATGAGATCGAAATACTTGAGTGAACCCACCACAGCCAGTACCACAGTCACCTTGATGACTTCAGTAATTAGCGGCAACTTGATTCGAAAAGCGATCTGCCAAGGGCTTGCCCCATCAATCCGGGCTGCTTCCACCAGAGATTCCGGAATGTTTTTGAGGGCCGCATAATAGATCAAAATATAGAAGCCTGCATACTGCCACAGAATTGGTACGAACAGTGCATACAGCACCAGGGATGGCTCCGCCAGCCAGGCTGGCGGATTGCTGAAGCCGATCGCTTCCAGAAAGGTGTTCAGCACACCATTGCTGGGATGGTAGATCTTCAGCCATAACTGGGCGATCGCGACCGAAGACAGCAGCATCGGGATCAAATATATTTTACGGAACAGATTGGCACCCTTGATCTTACCTGACAGCACCAAAGCAATCATCAGATAACCGATCAGACTCAGCGCGGAGAACAAAGCAAGCAAAAAAGTATGATTCGCACTCTGCCAGAATGTCCCGTCTTGAAGCAGTCTGGCGTAATTATCGAATCCAATAAAGGTCATTGCACCGATCCCGTCCCATTGCATCAACCCATAATACCCGGTGAGCACGATCGGGATGTAGACCAAGACCAGCAGCAGAAGCAGTGCAGGAAGCACGTACAACGCAGCAACGAGACGGTTGGACATGACTTTGTCCATCACATTATCCTCCCTTCAAGCGTTCAAACGTGTGTACGTCAATTGCCTTTATCAATCGCAGCCTGATGATTCTTCACAAAATCCTCTGGTGTTACCGCTTTGCCAAACAATGCCTGAATCATGTCCAGATGTGCCTGAGCGGCTGCCGGTTTCATCTGCACGTCTGCAAAGAGTGTGAGACTACTGGCCTGATTCAATTCGTTCAGCAGGTCGATGTAGAGCTGTGGCAGTTGTACTGCCGCCGTATCCACTTTGGTAGCCGGGATAACGCCTGCTTCAGTTACCGAACTCTCACCCCATTTTTCCACAAAGTATTGCACGAACTTCTGCGCTTCTTCCTTCACTTTGGAATTCTGGGCCACGAACAGCCCTACGCCTGGACCACCTACCCAGCTGTTAATATCGCTCTTGCCATCTTCCATCGTTGGGAATTTGAAAAATCCGATCTTGTCCTTGAATTCCTGCGGGATGTCCGGGTTGGTCGTAAAGTTTGGCAGTTCCCATGTGCCCATCAGGTACATGGCAGCCTTTTCGTTCATGAATTCGGATTTGCCCTCATCGTTGGACAACCCGTTGAAGCCTTTGTTGAAGGCATTCATATCCACCAGCTTTTGTACCTCGGCAGCAGCTTGAGTCAGAGCAGGATCATCGAACTTGCCGGAGCCATTGATGGCCTTTTCCAGTGCATCTCCACCTAATCGATTCGCCAGATACATATACCAGAGTGATCCGGTCCAGCGGTCTTTATTGCCCAGTGCGATCGGCACTTCACCGTTCTCTGTCAGTGTCTTCAGCACACTCAGGAATTCATCGTACGTTGCTGGCGGCTGCAAGTTATATTTCGCAAAAATGGCTTTGTTATAATAAATGGGGGAGATGTTCAACTCAATGGGTAGCGCATATGTTTTGCCATCTATCGCATAAGCTTCGGTTGTTCCAGCGATAAATTTCTCACCCAGCGAGTCGCCGAGCAGATCATTGAGCGGTGCGAACAGATTGCCCTTCACATAAGGCTCCAAAAACCCGGCAGCCCAAGTTACACCCACATCGGGAAGTTCATTGGATGCAGACAGAATTTTTAGCTTGTTCTTGTACTGTTCATTCTCCAGCACTTCCTGCTTGATGGTCACATTCGGATGATCCGTCTGATATTGCTTGATGATATCGTTGACCAGTTTGTTTTGCTGTGCGGAACTGCCCGCTGGCCAGAGGTGCATGAATTTGAGGGTTACTTTCCCGTCTGTGCCGTTGCTGCCCGCTTCACCCTCTTGATCCGAACCTGAACTGTTACATCCGGATAAAATTACGGCGAGAACCAGCGTCCATGACAGAAGCATGGCCATCGTCTTTTTGCTCATTATCCCAACCCCCTTGGTTTTTTCGGTTAATGTAACCGCTTTAACCAAATTGTAGCACGAGCCTTACATCCCCATAAGACTAGGATTATTTGGTAAAACTCCACTATTTTGAGGTTATTCGTTACCGCGTACAGTTAAGGAATGACGATATTTGCTTGGGCTAAGCCCCTCCAGACTTTTAAATACCGTGATAAAATACTTATCCGTCTGATAACCTACCTGTTCCGCAATTTCCGAGATGGGCATAGTCGTCTGCACAAGCAACTTCTTCGCGCGTTGAATGCGTTTACGGGTAAGGTATTCACTAAAATTGATGCCGATCTGTTCCTTGAACAACACACTGAAATAACTGGAGTTTAGGTGGAGTAAATCAGCGATTTCTCGCATGGTCACATGTTCACCCAGATGCGTATCCACATAAGTCAAAGCTTCACTGATCTGGCTATTGAGCCTCTGCTCCCTGCGCTCCTTAACATCCAGCAACTTGGGGTCCACCAGTTCCTGCATCGTTTGAATACGCCGCTGTTGTTCGCTGAACTTCAAGGCTTTCTCGACGGTCTGCAACAGTTGTTCCTTATCAATCGGTTTCAACATATACTCCACGACACCCAGCTTAATGGCCTGTTGGGCGTACTGAAAATCGGCATGTCCTGACATAATCAGAACAGCAGGCTTGTTCGAAAAATGCTGAATGGCTTCAATCAGAGACAACCCGGAGATTTCCGCCATGCGAATGTCCGTTATCAACAGATCTGCTGGCTGTTTTCTGAGCCACTCCACGGCCTGAGCACCACTTTCCGCAGTCCGGATGTGATTTCGCCCTGCCGACCACCCCTCCAGTGTCTTGCGAATCCCCTCTCTTGTACGTGGCTCATCATCAACAATAAGAATCGTTTTGTCATGAATCATATGCACCCTCCGTTCCCATGGGAATCTCAAAGCAAATGACGGTTCCTTCCCCCACCTTACTTGTTAAAGAGAGCTTGCACCGTTCGCCAAGTTGGCTACCAAAATAGAGCTTCAGCCGCCGATGTACGTTGATCAGACCTACGCCTGACCCCTTGTTGGATACAGCGGGACCACCATCTAAAGCATGAATGACAGATTGAAGCCGTAATTCATCCATACCGGGACCATCATCCCTAACCTCAATACGAACCAGGTCTCTCTCGGTCGAAGCATCCACATGGATGCTTATCTTTCCCGGTCCCAGTTTACTTTCAATGCCGTGGAGAATCGCATTTTCCACCAAGGGCTGTATAAGCAGTTTCGGAATGGGGACCTTACGAACCGCATCGCTCAGCTCAATCTCCCATTGCATTCGATCTCCCAACCGCATCTGCATAATTCGAAGATAACGCTCTGCGTGTTCCAGTTCGTCGGCAATCGTAACCCATTCATCCTGCTGCGAACTGGAGATCGTGTAGCGAAATAATCGGGACATCGCCACAACCATACGTGCCATCTCCTCATCTCCCTTTTCCTCAAGAGACCAATAAAACGCCTCCAGTGTGTTGAATAGAAAATGGGGATTAATCTGAGACTGCAACGCCTTCAGCTCAGCCCGGGACTGCATGACTTCCTTCTCATGAACCGCGCGGGTCAATTCGTTCTGCCTGTAGACCATCTGGTTATATACGTCATTGAGTTCATTGATCTCCATCGTAGAGCTAACCATTAGATTAGGCCTCATGGCTCCCGGCTGTGCACTACGCATGGCCCGCATCAGGCGTATGAGCGGACGTGTAATCATCGTGGAGAGAAAGAAAGACATGATCAGGAACAGAACAACACCAATGATTCCCGAAACGAGAAGCGCCGTCCTCAGGATGGATACTCCTTCCGTTGTCTCCCGCAGCGGAGTCAGCACAGCAAGTGTCCATCCCGTTAATTCAGACTTTTGCCGGACGACGATATAGGATTCCTCTCCGTTCTGCACGACGGATTCGCTGTCCAATATGGCTTTTGGATCGAGATTAATCTCCAGATCGGAAGTCACCACTTCGCCTGCCCCATCCAAGAGCATGATTGAGTCCTGTGAACCATCTGCCCCATTCGAATCATTCAATTGAAAAAAACTGCGCTGCATCCGCACCACCACATAGCCTCCATGTTCAAAAGAATGGTCCAGCAGGTTTATTCGCCGAATAGCCAGAAGCACACCCGGATCTTCAGGGTCATCGCCTGCCCATACCAGTCTGCCTTTTCCTTCATCCGCCAGGCTGATCCAGTTGCGCTCCACTCTGAGATCGAGGGATCGGTCATCCATGGGAAAGATGCGGTTATAACCCGTAGTGTATATCTCCATACTCTGCGCACCATTGATGAAAGACTGATAACTGCCTGCAATCTGCAAGAGAGCTTGACGTTGATTAAAGGTGGCCGGGTTGCCTTGCTTCTCATCGCTGAGCAGACGCTGCACATAGGAATCATCCGCCACCTGGGCGGTCAGCGAGTTCACTTGTGCAATGAGTGCATCCAATCTGCCACTGGCTTGGACGGCGGTTTGATGAATATGTTTCTCTGCATTGCTTTTCAACAAAGCAGCTACCCGATCATAAGCCGATATGCCTGCGAGCAGCAGAACAACAAGCATCACCATAACGAAACCAATGAAGATCTGATTGCGGAGTGAGTTAAAATGTCCTTTTTTCCTATGCAACTTTCCCATACTCCTCTCTTTTTTGCATGTAAAAGAACCCACCACTTTACGCCCGTGCTCTTGAGGACTGGGTACAAACGATGCCGGATTTATCTACGTATTCAGTTTTACTTATTAAAGCGCTTGCAAAAAAACCAGAATCCCCTTTTCTCATCGTCTTTGTTTATCGATTAAACTAACGACTAAAAAATAGCATAGTTTTACAGGTTAATCAATCCTTCTGGCAGTTCCCAAACGGCAAATGACAAAGATCAAAAAAGAGAGGGGACTCTTAGAGTCCACCTCTCTTGGTTCATATCCCTTCACACCTAATCTTTTCTTTAGCACATTTTCGGTTATTTTACAGACCCTTGTGTAACCCCGTTGATGATCCACTTCTGTGCAAACAGGTAGATGATAATCATTGGCAGCAACGCGAGCAAGTAGGATGCAAACGCAAGGTTAAACTCGGTATTGAACTGTCCTTGGAATACATACTGTACCAGCGGCAGCGTGTATTGTCCCGGGTCACTGATAATAATGAGTGGCAGCAGGAAGTCGTTGTACGTTGACAGGCAGGTCAGAATACCAACCGTGGCACTGATCGGTGCCATGAGCGGGAAAATAATTTTCCAGAACGTGCCCCAGGTTGTCGCCCCATCCACAAAAGCCGCTTCCTCCAATGCCACCGGAATGGACCGGATGTATCCAACGTACACAAATACGTTGAATGCCAGACCATAGACCGTATGCAGCAGGATCAGACCTACCAGGTTCGTCATCTCCAGCGATGCGGTCAGCTTAACAATCGGCAGCATGATGATCGGGAACGGAATGAACATCGCACTGACGAAGTAATAATAGAGTCCTTTGAAAAACTTGCGTTTCTCCATATTCCGCGCAATCGCATAGGCCACCATGGAGTTACTAAGTAACGTCAAAAGCACGGTTGAGGCGGTAACGATCGCACTGTTACGGAACGATTGGAAGAAGTTCGTCATGTCGATGGCTCTTGCGAAATTCTCCCAGTGAAAAGTTGTCGGAAGGGCAAAGACCGATTGGGCCATCTGCTCCGGATTTTTCAAAGCAATCGTAACGGTCATATACAAGGGGAACAGGATAAACAGGGTACCCAGCACAACGAGCAGCATAACGAGCCAATTGATTCGTGTACGGCTTCTCATTACAGATCCATCTCCCTTCTTTGCAGGAACCGGATTTGCAGAATTGAAATCACCGCAATAACGATGAAGTAAATAACCGAGTTCGCAGATTGATATGCATATTCGCCGCCTTCAAATCCTCCGGTGTAGATCAGATGGGAGATGGACTGCGTCGCCCGTCCGGGACCACCGTTGGTCAAGGCTACGATTTGGTCGAAGACCATCAGCGAGTTTTTCATCGCCAGCACCATATTAATGGTGAAGAACGGGGCAATAAGCGGGAATGTTATGCTCCAGAATTCACGCCATTTGCCTGCACCGTCGAGGTTGGATGCCTCGTACAGTGTCGTTGGTATCGTTTGCAGACCAGCCAAATATAGAATCGTATTCAGAGCCACGGATTGCCATACGGCAACAATGACGATACCGATCCAGGCCAGACTTTCGCTACCAAGTATGTTCGTAGATAGTGCGTTGATGCCCAGATTTTGTCCCCAGATCGGGAATACATTGGAGAACAGGTAGTTAAATATGTAACCTACGATCAGCACACTCAGGATATTGGGCAGGAAATAGATGCCGCGGAAAAAGTTACGGAACTTGATCTTGGCATTCAGCCCGAGTGCAATGAGCAGGCTCAGAATATTGGTCAGGATCGTTACCACGATCGCGAATTTGAACGTAAACCAGTAGGCGTTACCTACATTGTCGTCCTGGAACAAGTTGAAATAGTTTTTGAAGCCAACAAAATCATACTCTTTCCCGAATCCGTTATAATTCGTAAATGAATAATAGATGCCCTGGAGGGCCGGCAGTGTCATAAATACAAAGAACAATACTACCGCCGGAACCGTCATCCAGTAATAAGGTGCGATACGCTTGTTCATACTCCATCCTCCTTCAGACAAGGCTTAGCGCCGATTGGCAACCTTGTCCCATTCTTTGTCGAGTGTATCTAGATAGTTGTCGATGTTTTGGTTCTGCAAAAAGGACTGTACGATGGAATTCAGCTGCACCGCAGCCGGAATATAGTGATCGGCAAAGTCTACCACCTTGCCCTGCTCGATATAAGGCATCAATTCCTGCACGGCAGGATCATCCTGCTTCACATCTTCGACCGCAGAGAACAGCGTCTGTTCGTCAATGTATCTTCCGATATTTTCAGGCTTTAACAGAAACGCAATAAACGTCTCTGCCTGCTCGCGATTAGGCGTGTCTGCCGCAATGGTAAACAAGGAGTCGATCCCGTTCACCAGCTTAATCTCGCTTGCATCGTTGCCCGTTGGGAATGGGAAGAAACCAATGTCTACATTTGGGTTCGCTTTACGAATCTCTGAGATGGCCCAGGTTCCCTGGATGTACATGAAGGCTTCACCGTTAGCAAAAGCGCGGTTACCGTCCGAATAAGCTTTACCAAAGTTATCGCCGTGACCGTACTTCATGAGCTCCAGCTGTTTCTCAGCAACCTCTCCATATTTCTCTTTGAACGTTACCTTGTTATCGCGCCGTTCCTGATAGAAATCAATGCCGACCAGATTGGAGGCAAGTGCATTGAACGGCAGGCTTGTCTGCCAGTCATCCTTATATGTGAAGTAAAATGGAATTTCGCCCGCATCCTTAATCTTTTGAGCAGTCGCAATTAGTTCATCCCACGTCTTGGGCACGTCCAATCCCATTTCCTTAAACAAGGTTTTGTTGTACATGATGCCGTTTGCATTCGTCGCGTAAGGAATACCCGTCACTTCGTCCATACCTGTGAGATCATTAAGCATTTGTATGTAGTTCGGATCAATCGTCTGGAGTAAGGAGCTGTCCGTCAGATCGGTGAAAATATCACTCTGGGCCAGAATGGAATAGGTGTCGGTTGCCCCCATGGCCATAATATCCGGAATATCATTTTTGACAACACGTGTCTTCAATACAGTCTCCGCATCTGGCGGATTCACCTGTGTCACCTGAATATCGTCATGCTCCGCATTAAACGTTTTGATCAATTCGTCAAAGGTTGTTTTGGCTTCAGGCTTGTTCTGGAAAAATTCAATCTGCACTTTGCCATTCGCGCTATCCCCACTGGTACAGGAAGCTAGAAGTACAGCCATCATTCCACATAGCAACATTGTCCCGAGAGCCTTGGTAAGCGTTGTTCTCATGTTGTACCTCCCTCAGCTTTATATACGTAAAGATTTACCCATTCAGGTGGTGAAATAACCATTTGGTTAATCCTTCCACAAACTCATACTATGAGCGTTGGCTATACAAGCCTTTATTATTCCTAAAACGGTTTCGATAAAAATGAATCAAGGCATTTCTTCCCACGACTCGAATTGGGCGTAACAAAAAGGACACTGGATGATATCCAATGTCCTTATTTATTAAGCTAATATTCACCCACTATACAGTTTCTATCCACGTGTTACGAACGCTCAACTTTTGGCAAGGCATTGCGTAAACGCTTGGCTCGATAGCTCTTAAACGCACGAATCAACATGCCAATGATAATCATGACAACACCGATGTTAATTGCGACATCAGCGAGATTCAAAATCCCGCGTCCTGACGGAAATACGAGGAAATCCGTTACCCGGGCATAGATAAATCGATCGATCGCATTTCCTAAAGCCCCTCCGACCATAAAACCCGCGCCAGCTTGCATCCAGAAACCGCGAATCTCACCTTTACTCCGGTAATACAGCATGCCTGCTATGAACAGAACAGCAATCGCACCGAACAAACGCGCATTCCCCTGAAACATGCTGCCCGCCATTCCACTGTTCTCGTAATGCTGTAACTGCATGCCCGAGTTACCCAGTCTCATGACGTCGCCAACCTCCATATACATCCTCACTGCAATCTTGGTCCCCTGATCCACTAAAGTCACCAGCAGTGCTACAAAATAAAACAGCATCGTGCTTCTCCTCCTGCCTACTGAGCGCTAACTTATTTTAACTTTAAGAGTTTTGTATATTAGGTTACCTTCACTTTAACACAGCTGATGTACGGTCTCCAAATGAGCCATCCCCAGCCATACATATAGCGTCCAGTAACATGGTCCAGTCGCACTTGGAAGGTACTGTCCCCATTCATGTCGAATGTAGACATCAATCATATATGTAAAGGGGATGCCTGTAATTTGAACCTCACCTTGATCGAAAAATTAAAGGAAATGAAACAGGAAGAAATAGAATTGGTATTTGGCACATTTGGTTCTGAAACGGCGCTTAACCTTGGCCTGCATCTGGTTGAAGAAGCGAAGCGTCGTTCACAGGCCGTGACCATCGACATTACCCTGAAGGGACATCGTCTCTTTTTGCATGCGATGGAAGGAACTCATCCCGACAACGAGGACTGGATTCGACGTAAAAACAACGTGGTGAATCATTTTTCCTCCAGTTCTTGGCATACCGCCCTGCGTTTGAGAAACGAGAACCAGACCCTTGAGCATAACTTCAATCTGCCTTCATCGGACTATGTACTGGCTGGTGGCGCTTTCCCGCTGATTCTCGAAAATGAGGGACAGGTCGGCACCATTACGGTATCGGGTCTGCCTGATGAGGAAGACCATGATCTAGTCACGACAGGAATTCGCTCGTTTTTGTTGCAGCAAGGGTAGATTAAACGTGTAAAAAAGCCCACCTGATCTATATAGTAGATAGGTGGGCTTTACTATCCAAAGCAGCATGCTCAGGACGGATTTTTGCTTCTCATAATATGGTACACATTGCTAAAGCTGCCGGAGAGAATACCGGTAATCGGAAATATGGCCCAATTGATATCCCACCGTTGATATACAAAGCCTGTGAACAAGAAGATGGCTGTCGCCAGCGGCCATACAATCGCTTCCACGGCTCTCACAACCTTGACCTCCTGCTTCTTCTCTACCGTCAACTGGTGCTTCTCCAGCAAGTTTGTGTAAGCCCCCTGAATATTACCGTAATATACAAACAGGAATACTCCTACCCCAGCCATGACCATAAAGGCAGATACACCATAAGAGGCGTAGTTATCATTGATAGAAGAGGCTGCGAAAATAAACACAGGAGACAGAATGCACAGGCAGACACCCGTAATGATGGCTATACGGTAAGTTAGAGCAAAGCTCTCCCGACTATGCTGAATACTCATTTTAAGTGTATAAGGAAGTTGGAAGCCCTTCTCCATATAATTGAAGCGTTCCAGCTTCATACCGCTGTATATGAACATGCCTACCGCAATGGCAATCAATACGAACATGCCGATCAGGCCTAGTACAGCGCCCGTTTCCACCGAACGGTTTGCAGCTGAAATGGCATAGTTCTCAAATAAGGCATCCATGAAAATTAGAAATGCCACACCTGACGCGCACAATAAAACACCCAGTCCAATCCAAAATCCAGCATTTCTCTTCGCAGTGGTATATGCGTAAATCTCTTCTTCCGTTAACACAGGTACTGTCTCTTCCGGGCTGACTGGCTGAATACCGAGTTCGGCTGTTAACTCCTCGATGTTACCAAATTCCGAGATCACAATGCCGATGGCTTCATTCTCCGACTTGCCTTCTCGCTTCAATTCCAGGTATTTATCTTCCATCCCCGAAAGGAGCTCCTGCTTCAGATGTTCCACCTCAGGTGTCTTCGGCAGACCAACAAACATGTTCTCCAGATACACCATAATTGTCTCCATGTTCCGTCACAACTCCCTGATAAATAAATTAACAACCTCCTGCGTAACCTTCCATTCCTCACACTTTTCTCTGTAATAGTCGAGGCCGGGCGGCGTAATCCGGTAATAAGTACGACGCTTCCCCAAACTATTCTCATCCAGGTAAAACGATTCAATATAACCGTTCTTCTCCAATCGGGTGAAGGCCGAGTATAATGTCGTTTCCTTCATGACGTACTTTTCCTCTGTCAGCTGTCTGATGTTCTTGGAAATCTCGTAGCCATACGACTCCCCTTCGAGCAGCATGTAGAGGATCAGCGTATCATTGTAGCCACGTATAACGTCACTGCTGATCACAAAAGATACTCCTCCTCGTTACTTCATCTGTCGTAGTAGTTGAAGTATAGCACAACTTACTACGACAGGTGAAGTAGTTATTCTAAAAATGGGCAATAAAAAATCCGTACCTATTACAGGTACGGATTCATCAGGAATGCTATGCTGTTCATTGAAATGCTAAGTCGCTCAATTATTGAATCGCTGAGAGCACATCCAGAAGCATCGATTTGAACTTCGGCCGATCAATGGCTTCACAGACACGTACATTCGGCTCTTTGCCAAAACGTCCGTTAATATCAACCACACTGTATCCCCGTGTCAGCTCTCCTGCCGCTTCGACATCCACATAATACTGACCCGACTTGGTCATGATGGATTCATCTGCGGCAACAGCCATTAACAACGTATCGGGATGAGTAGTACCATTCAGCTTATGTACCGACTTGTTGAACTGCATAACCACTTTGTTAATTGCGGTGAAGAAATCAGCACCCGATGTACCGAGAGCTGCAATCTCTGCATGATCGTCATCGTCCATCACTGAATATTGCGTACACATCTCCCAGCCAACCATCGTGATCGGAATGCCCGCATGCAGTACAATTTTCGCTGCTTCCGGGTCTACGTAGAAGTTATACTCCGCCGCCGGGGTGATATTGCCCAGTGCATTATTTGTTCCGCCCATGATGTACAGGTGAGCAATCTCTGGAATAATCGTTGGGTCTTTCTGAATCGCCATGGCAATATTGGTCAGCGGGGCAATTGCCAGCAGTTCAATTTCACCTGGATGTGCATGCACCTTCTCAATGATAAAATCAACCGCATGCCCGCTCTCGGGACGCTGATCCGCCTTCGGGAAATGCGCGCCGCCCATGCCATCATCGCCATGCACGTCTTCCACTGTACGGTGCTGAGCTTTACCGTAGGCCATTAGCGGACGCTCGCATCCTTTATACACAGGCACCTTGCCGCCATGTCCAGCAACCTGTACCGTGTACAGGGCATTTTCAACCTCTTGGTCGAATTGTACGTTACCGCCCGTAATGGTGATGCCTTCCACCTGAAAGTGATGCAATGCCGTCAGGATCGCAATCGTATCGTCTCCTGCTGTATCTGTATCGATGATGACTCTTCTCATGATGCCGCGCTCCTTCTTCCGTTTAATTTTCATTTAGAACAAAAATACCACATTACACTTAATAACTCTGCGTACAGAACAATCTTATGATCGCTGTTACCCTCGGAATTTTTTTATACCTTCTCAAAGGTAAAAATCCGATGATAAAGGCGAACGCTTCGCTTCTCCAGATTTTTTCTGTCCTCTTCGTTTATGTGTAAGCACTATATTCATTCTAAATTATCGTTTATCTCTAGGTATATTTTACATCAAAAATGTACCGATGACGATGGAAACGCCGATGATAATGGAACGCAGCAGCTGTGCTACCGCCATATTTCCTCGTGCAATTTCGTCACATACCCGCATTTTTGGAATCAGGAAATCAAATATAATATAGACCAGGCACAGCACAATAATTCCAAACGCCGACCACAGCAGCATATCCAACCACGAATGCGTCGAGAAAGATACCATGCCCACAATAATACACAGTCCCAACAATTTGCTGCCCATGTACATGCCTGCCGCTTCGTTCCCTTTCGCGATCTCCTCACTATCGTTATACCGGGTCAATTTGCTAAAAGCGAAATATCCACATACCAATACCACCAGTAGAATGCCCACACCTACCGCCACATTCACGAGGTTCAATCCCAAGTTCTCCATTCCTTCTTCTCCTCCTCATCATTCATCCGTTCACAAACTGTAGCCGCGCAATAATAGGCCATATCTCCGGTTACTTTCTCTCCGACCCTGGGTAACAACCCAGCCAAACGCCCACCGATAACAAACACCCCTGTAAGCAGATAGCCGCTGTACGCGCCATCTTCCGTCTCGATTACGACCTGCTCCATCGGGACCAGCTTCTGATAGATTTTGGGCTGGTTATTGTAGTAGGCCTCAACTTCTTCATCCTCGTCTTCTTGGAGTGTATCTGCCGTTCTCACGGTTAGAGGGGATTCCTCCAGCTCCGTAAGCCTCTGATGATCCAACTTCTGCTGTACTGCATTTCCATCCAGCAAAAGAGTTCCTCTGCCTTCGCGTCCCCAATAACTTTTGGCTACATATGGCATGGCGTTCAGCTCGAAGGGTTCAGCCGAAAAATAAGTTGGCAGCAGATATCGGGAAATGACGTCCATCTCTGTATCATCAAAGAGCGTAAAACCACAATATTCCGGGGTTTGCTCATTACGCTCGTAGAGCGACCAGATCGCCGCCATGAAACCTTTGCTCTGCATCAGTACATGCTGAACGGGATTCATCAGGCCCAGTCGTCCCTCCCGTACAAGATCAAGCAGTGCAGCCCCAATGTCCACCCCTGTTGTCTCATCCCGATCATCAACTAGATATTCCAGTGGATAGAGGCGGTAGAGCAGATTAATCTCCCGACCTTTATGGTAAAGCGCCTCTCCCGGAACAATCTCCAGTTCCTCCAGCGGAGCATAACAGGCTTCGTATCCAGCTTCCCGGCAACGCTTCATCAGGTACTCGGTATTCGTTCGATCTTCGATATGTTCCCCAAAAGAAGTGAACGTCACGGGGCCCTGTAACCCCTGCGCTGCATAAAATTCCAGCCACATTCTGAAGCATTCCCGAATACACGTATCCATCTCCGCAGATGGTGCAGTCAACGCAGCATTTCCTGCAAGGCCGACCAGGATACCTTCCAATGCAGCGGCCTCTGGTATACCCGTAGGGGTGTCTGTATTATTTTCAATACACTTCGGTCCAGCTTCTCCAATAATCCAGTCCTGGCGGGTAATCCCTCCAGTCACCATCTCCATACGTGCCGCCGGAATAAGCCCGGGATGGATACCCAATTGATGCTCCAAAAAAGAATCCGGCATATATTGCTGGATAAATCGCATCACTTTACAGTAAATGCCGTCTACCGCCTCGGCTGCGGCACGCAGCTTTTGTACCTCCGAGGGAGAATAGACCGTCAATGCAGGCACACAATACTGCTTCCCATACATTCGATGATATGGAATCTGTTGTTCCGTTTCGCCCTGAAATACTTCTTCGTGACTAAACGGTAGTTGAACCACTTGCCTCATCCGGTTATCCTCCCGAACTGCGGAAGAAGCTACCAAAGCCGCTTGATTTGGACTTGGATTTGCTATAGGAGCTGTTACTGTCCTTATTGCTTCGATACGACGACCCGCCGTAGTAGTAGTGCCCACTGCTAGAATCATATTCACATCCGGTATCATACTCCGGGTCACATTCATCATTGTTGCTGCCGCAACCGGATAACACGGCAGGAACCGCCAGCATCAGGGAGAAAGCAACCAGCTTCGCTTTTGATCCGGGTTTCGATGCTTGCCCCCGCTCTTGCTCACTCATCACAGATCCACCTCTTTCATATAAAACAACACTTTCTTGCGATCCGCATCCAGCACGGAATACAGGAACTCATAAGTCTTGCCATCCCGAACGATATAATGGTCGAGCAGTTGCTCGGCAAGCTCCATCGTATAGGCGGATGACGCTGTGCGTTCCAACTCCTGAAATGAACTTCCATTCCACAACATATACTCTGCGCTGTACATGGAAGACATTTTGCACATCGCCAGCGCAGCATCCGCAATGGCTGCACCGTACTCGTCCGGCATCTGTTGCTCATACGCCGTCACGTATACCGCATGTTCACGTCCATCCTGGCATTCATTGGACAGATGCGCCCAGAGTTTATTTTTCACCAAGGTGGCATCCACCAGTTTGCGCATGAACAGTTCATCTCGTGTGACTGAAGTCTGTTCAAGCACCCCCGTCTCCGCCTGTCGATCATCCGACCAACTCCGATACGTCAATGAATAATAGATACCGATAACCTCCCCTTCTGTAAGCTCTTAGGTGAGCCGTTTCAATTCATACAAACGTATTTAACGCGCGAGAAGGTAAAAAGTTACACTAGTGAATCAATTTCATAATACCTTTAGCTGCTTCAATCCAGGCTATATATAGATCAAAACGGTTTATTTTGTCTATATATAGTTACAAAACTCTATTTTTTGTGAGTTATGAAATTGATTCTATTCACCATGACATGTAAAAATGAGAACAGGTTGTCGCCACGTTCTTGAATCAACAAAGCTTGAAAAAACAAGCAGATTCCACGTTTGGTATGTCTTAACCCCGTGTCAAAAAGGCCGGAGAAGATTCTCCGACCTCGTTTGTTCCATCTTATGCTCATGCCATTCGGACCTATAACTCAGCCCACTGGGCCAATACATCATTATATTCAGCGGACAATTGCTCGCGATCATGCCAGATTTGTTCCAGTTCAAGCGGATTGTTCTGCCCCGTTTCCAGCTGTTGATCCAGCGCCTGAATCTGTGCCTCAAGACGAGCCAAAGTCTGTTCCAGCTTCTCCGCAGACGGTTGGTTGCCATTGCCACTTCTATCGTTCGCTGCAGTTGCTACCGAGGTAGCTTCTGGCTTCTTCCCTGATCGAACAGTCCCGCTTGAAGCTGTGGTCATACCTGACTTCATCTCTGACTTGGCTTTTCCGCCAGATGGAACGGCTCCCCCCGCTGTACTCTGACCTGTCGCCGCCGCACGAGCTTGCAATTCAAGCTTCTTCTCGCGATACGCCTCATAGTCTCCCAGATAAGCGGTCATTTGCCCGTTCTCCAGTTCCCAGACACGGGACGCCAGGCGATTGACGAAGTATCGATCATGCGAGATGGCAAGCACGGTTCCTTCAAAATCAACCAGTGACTCTTCCAGCGCTTCTCTTGATGCGATATCCAGATGGTTGGTCGGCTCATCGAGCAGCAGTACATTGGGTTTGCGCTGCACCAGCAGAGCCAGCCGCAGGCGCGTCCATTCCCCGCCGGATAACTGTCCCACTGCGCGGAATACATCCGCTCCATAGAACAGGTATCGAGCCAGAATCCCGCGTGCTTCGCCTTCCTCCACGCCCGCTTCCAGACGGAAGTATTCAAGCACATTCAGCTTCGGATTCGTAGGTTCCTCCTGTTGAGCCAGATACCCTACATCCACGCGAGCCCCCCACTCCAGCTTGCCCGTATTGGGTTGCTCGTCTCCAAGCAACAACTTGAACAGGGTCGTCTTACCGGAACCGTTCCGACCAATAAGAGCAATCTTGTCACCATATTCCAGCAGACCCGAGATCCCGCGTAGAATTGCACGCGAGCCATAACTCTTCTCCACTTGTTCCAGGACCACAACCCGTTTACCTGTTCGATCCGTAGGACGCACATCGAAGTCGGCATTGCGCCGCTCCAATATGGGACGCTTCACCTGTTCCATCCGTTCCAGTGCTTTGCGCATGGAAGCGGCCCGCCGGAAGAATTTTTCATTGCCACCAACTCGGCCCCACTCTTCCAGCTGGCGGATCGTTTCCTTCATTTTTTTGATCACCTTCTGCTGCTCCTTGAACTCCTCGAATTGCTGCAACAGACGCTGTTCTTTCACTGCCATATATTCCGTATAGCCCCCCGCTGCCGATAGCGCCTCACCATCCTCCAGCTCCAGCGTTCGATTCACTACCCGATCCAGAAAGTAGCGATCATGCGAGATCAGGACAATGGTGCCGGAGTATTCTCGTAAAAATCCTTCCAGCCACTCCACCCGCTCCAGATCGAGATGGTTCGTCGGCTCATCCAGCAATAACAGATCGGGTTTTACGATCAGCTGCGAAGCCAACACCACCCGGGTCTGTTCCCCACCGGACAGTGAACCGAAGCGCCATTCATAATGCGCATTAGCGATATCCAGACCGTCCGCCACCTGATCAATGCGGGCATCCATTTCATATCCACCCTCACGCTCAAACTGTTCTTGCAGCGCCGCGTAGCGTTTCAAGAGGCGCTCCAATTGATTAGGGTCTGCAGCACATGCCGGATCGGACATCTGCTGCTCCATTTCCTTCATTTGCGAGCGACATATCATAAGCTCCTTGAATCCAAGGCTCAGCACATCCAGTACGGTATGGTCATCCAGTCCTTCCGGAACCTGAGCTACATATCCCATTCGTGTATCTTTTTTGATCATCAATTGCCCTTCATCTGGCTTGTTCATTCTTGCCATCAGGCGCATAAGTGTGGTCTTGCCGCTTCCGTTGCGGCCGATTAAGGCAACCTTGTCACCTTCCATAATTTCAAATGTAATACCGTCCAGCACCAGATGTGCTCCGTGGTATTGAGTCAGTTGTTGCGCGTTAATCATTATCATAATAAGGTTCCTCCTATAGTTGGAAGATCCTGACCGCAACACAAAAAGAGCCGCAGGAGGTTAGCTCCGCGGCCCTTCAGAATTCAAGCAATATCGCTTATCGTCCGAATGAGGTCAAGGCAGGCATCTTCTCGTACATGTTAACTTCCGTATATTCATAATTGGACAGACTTCTCCCGTTGGTCAGAAAAGTATGAACAATGCCAGCCATAGCAATCGGCAGCTGGCTAATACGGTTGTTAAGCATCTCGTGATTCACCTGTCTTCACCTCCCTTGTCATAATTAATGTCAATATATCACAGACGAATGCATTCCTGCAACCATCCCATCGCCCAATTCATCCTTACTGCACAACAGCTTTACTGCTGGATCTAGTTCCCGCCCCGTCGCCGAAGCACCACATCTCTGATTGCCACCGTAATAAGTGTTAACATTCCCGCAGTACCGAGTGACACACCGAGCAACGCATATCCGATGCCATTCCAGCCGCCAATATGAATGCTGATCATAATTACAACGGCACCGCCAAGCAAGGCTACACATGGCAATATATACTGAACCCATGTCATTCGCCGTCCTTGTAAACGGTAGATCAACCATTCAATCAGCAGCAATGCGAGCCAAACAAGGAGTGTCAATATAATAAGACCTTTCACTCATGCTCCCCCTCCTTCTTCACACATTCTCCGAATACATATTGACGCTGAGCATTCTGATACGTGTAGATTTTATCACATAATGAAGCCCACTACTCACGATAAATGAACTTCGTGAATAGCGGGCTTCAGGGAGGCTCCGAGAGATGAAATGAGAATCGTTCTTCGGGTGATTTTCTCCGCCAGCAGGCTTAGTAAAGGCTCACACTTTCAGCCTGACGTTGCTCATAACGCAGCCCTTTATACAAGTCTGCTTTGCCCGCGGAATTGAACAGATTCATTTTATAACGAATGACGTTCTGAGCCTCAATAATGCAGTCTGGATAAATGGCATTAGGGTCCCATAATTCCGTAGTGCTTAGAATTTCACGAGCTTTATTGAAGTATGCATGTTTCATATCGCTGGAAATATTGATTTTACAAATACCTAGTCGAACGGAGTCGGAGACCTCCTGATCAGGGTTTGCAGACCCCCCGTGCAGAACAAGAGGGATGTCTACCAATTGATTGATTTCTCTTAGGATTTCCATTTGCAACTCTGGTTTAATATGTTTGGGATAGATACCATGGGCTGTACCGATGGCTACGGCTAACGTGTCGATCCCCGTACGTGTCACAAAATCTTCTGCCTGGGCCGGGTCCGTGTAAGTTACCACCGATACGCCGCCTTCGATAGAGTTACCGGTCTGCCCAATCGTTCCCAATTCCCCTTCAACAGAGACGCCGACAGCGTGTGCAATTTCTACCGCCTGTTTTGTAATAGCCACATTGTCTTCATAAGGGAGCAGGGAACCGTCAATCATGACGGAGGTGAATCCACACTTGATCGCCCGGATGATATCAGCAATGGACCCGCCATGATCCAGATGGATCACCAGTGGAACATGGCTGGCATGTGCACGCTGGCGGGCATATGCGAAGAACTCATCCGTCAAAAATTCAAGTTCCGTGGGGTGGATGGCGATGATCGCTGGAGAATTGGAATGTTCGGCCTCCTCAATCACTGCTCTCAAAAATGTACTATCTGCCACGTTAAATGCTCCCACCGCGAATTGGTGTTCCTTGGCTACTTTAAGCAATTCCTTCATCGTAATCAACATGAGATACATCTCCTTTGGATAATTAATTTGTAAGCGTTATCTATATGAAGGGTGCTACTCCACTTTGAACACAATGTCATCGAAGGTTACGCTCTCGTCTTCGGTATCGTCGAATTCTTCATCCATCGCCGTAACGGGCTTCTTTAATAAAGATAGGGTTGCACCGCAGATTCCAGTTCCTATAAGAAGAGATAACATAAACAGCCATGGATGGGTGAAGAGGGGTACAACGAATAGTCCCCCGTGTGGCACTGGAGCCTCAACGCCCCAGATCATAATCAACCCACCAGCTACCGCTGAGCCGATGACACAGGAAGTGACCACCCGGATCAGATCCCTTGCCGCAATCGGAATGACACCCTCCGTGACCATGCATATTCCCATCGGAAATGCGGCCTTTAACGATTCTTTTTCTGCTGCCGTATATTTGTTTCTCGTCAGGAAATACGATAGGGTAATCCCCAGTGGTGGAATAATGGAGCCGACAAACTTGACAGCCTCAGGTCCATAGATACCTTGGACTAACATCCCATCAGCAAATAGTGACATCGTTTTATTCACAGGCCCCCCGAAGTCAAAGGTGGCCATCAAGCCCAGAATGGCACCTAAAACAAATTTGGATCCTCCCTGCATCGATTCAAGAACATGGGTAAGACTGTCCTGTAACCAGACAATCGGTTGACCAATGACCAGAAAGATACCCAAACCAGAGATCAGTGTGGCTAGAAACGGAATAACAAGAACAGGCATTAATCCTTGCATGGACTTTGGCAACTTCACATATTTACGGATACCGAGTACGACATAACCCACCAGAAATCCGCCCAGCATGCCACCAATGAACCCTGCTTGAATCTGACTGCATATAAAACCAACAATTAATCCTGGAGCAATTCCGGGACGGTCCGAGATCGAATAAGCAATCGCTGCGCAAATTAAAGGGACCACTAGCCCCATGCCCCAACCGCCGATCTGATTAATCATATACGGAATGGTACCCTCCGCCTTGCCCACATCGGCTCCTCCCAGAATTTGACCCAGCGCGATACACAACCCTGAAGCAACGATCAGAGGAATCATGTAGGAAATGCCTGTTAACAGATGACCTTTGATGACTGAACCTGCGTGATTGGATTTTGCGCTCATCGCCCTGCCTCCCTTGTTATGAGGATACCCCTAAAGACTGCTCCACCTTTTCAATGAATTTAATCGGGGCTTTAATGACCGTCTCGGTTTTGACTCGAATGATCCGTTTGCCTTTGAACCTTTCTTCTCCACCGATTTTGATATCGGCAGCCACAATGACAACATCAGCTGCCCCGATCTCTTCCCTGGAAAGCTCGTTTTCTGTTCCTATGGTGCCTTGGGTCTCTACTTTGATCTCATGACCACGCGCTTTTGCACCTTTAATCAATTTTTCCTTGGCAATATACGTGTGGGCAATACCAGCAGTGCACGCGGCTACGGCTACAATGTTCATCAGAATCCCTCCAAATGATTTATCGTGCTCCATATTAAAATCCTGAATTGCCATGTTTTACGATACGCTCTCCCTGCTAGCAAACAGCTCCATAATCTGGACCGGGTCCGGCTCATGCATCAAACGCTCCAAAACCTCTTCATCAGCAAGCATACTGGCAACCTGGACCAACAGCTTCATGTGGGTTGTATTCCGATCTACAAGCCGTACAGCAAACAGAATAACGACATGGACAGGTTTGCCGTCCAAGGTCTCCCATTCAAGTGGGTGCTCTGTTCGCCCGATGGTGAGGGAGGTCTTGAGGACCGCCGCCGATTTGCCATGAGGGATCGCTACGTGGTTCTCCAGGCCAGTCTGACCTTCTTCCTCTCTTAAATAGACGTCCTTGATAAACTCTTCTTTGGAGGAAAGGGCTCCTTCCTTTGCCAGCAAATCCGCTAATTCCTCGATGGCTTCATCTTTGGTTCGTGCTTTTAGATCCAGCTTAATCAACCGTTCGTTGATAATCTTGGTTATATCCATAATCTTTCTCCTCCTGATCGTGCTTGGACTGTAATATCTCGAAAAGCTCCTGTGGTGTAGTTATTCTCATGATCTGTTCATACATGCGCCTGCACATCAACAAACTCTGTATTTCTATCAGTAACTCAGTTAGTGGCCCATCATTAAGGAAAGCGATTACAATTTCCAGTTTACATTTGGCCCTTTCGCCTTGAATGACGTTAAAACCGACGATCGGATTAACGTTCACCTCACCGCGAATCAGGAAAACCGACAAATTTTTATTCAACTTGGCCTCGGCAAATGTCCGGTTTTCCGGATTAGCATCTACGTGTTGGAGTATGGATGCACACAGCTTCAGACTGGATGTTGTACCTTCTGCATATTGTTCCTTCGTATTCGTTTCAATCTGAACATAAGATGGGTGGAAGTACGCCCTGAGCAGCGGAAACGAAAACACCCTGTTTTGATGTTGATTCAACCCCTCCTCGTTAAACTTCGCCTTGATCAGGCTGACATCCGTGTCATTTAAAAGCGCCGAGACATACACAACTGGCAAGTCATGATGCTCCAGTTTCACGGTTGAAATAATCAGATCAATATCCGTCCAATCCTCCATCCGCTTGAACCAGCTTGTCGAAATGACATCAACGACTTCCCATTCAGGAAATGAACGATTAATCCGGCTTTTCAGCAAATGAGATGTCCCTATTCCAGTGGAACAGACCAGAATAACTCTTTTCTTTTTACTGCTTTTCTCAATGGATGCCTGAAAATAAAGGACCAGGTAACTTATTTCATCATCACTAAACGAATTCAACCCGCAGGCTTGGGTCAAGGGCAGCATCCCCAAACGGACCAGAGAGAAAATCTCGGCATACGCCTCACGTATATCCTCCAGCAGAGGATTATTAATGGAAATGTTGTATTTAAGACGATTCAGCATCGGTTTGAAATGAATGATCAGACCCTTATACAATTGTTCGTCTGTTGTGAGATCACGCCGGATCATCCCGGATACAGTCTGAATTAATTCCTTGACCATCGCTTTAGACTCTGGACAAACCTTGTCCATCAGACCTGACAACTCAAGATTAAGGGACGGAATACTCATGCCTGAGGAGATCAGATATTGATAGATGAAATAGATCTCTTCACTTGGTAATTCCAATCCGCATAGCTCACTGATTTGTTGGGCCATGGCTTTTGCGATGGAATACACATGAGGGTCAGTTACGGGATGATCAGGAATGCCATCAGCCAATCGAATGACCTTGCCACTCTTCAGTCTGCGGATACAAATCAGCAGGTGAGTCAGCAGGTTGATATAGTAGGGATCGCCTATGGTATATCCTAATTGCTGCTCGGTTTCTTCCAAAATACGTTGAATCCCCTCAACTGAATCGCAGCCAAAATGTTCTATCAATTCAACTCGTGTATTGCCATCAATCCGGAATTCATGCTCTTGTTCTCCTGCCCGTTCTTCACTCACAAGTTCATGAATGAGAGAGGCCATGGCTTTGCGAATGTTAATCTCTGAACCGATCAAACGGGTGCCGAGTTGGCTTTTTTCCAGTCGGAGCTCAAAGGGTTCAATTCGTTCTTCAATAGCCTTGAGATCATTCACAATTGATGCCTTGCCGATAAAGAATTCTTCTGACAGTTTGTTAATCGAGGTTTCCTCAGGAGAATCATATAATAAATTTGTCAATATTTTGATTCTTCTTGCCTCTACGGAAAGGGTAGAGACCACCCTTTTCCCCGAATTCCATTGCGTTCTCCTTAGCTCCATCGTCTGTTCCTGAGTTAAAGCCAGTGCAATACCTCTTCCCGGCTTCCGTTCGAGGCGAATCCCGCGAATGTGCAAATTGTGTTCCAAGGCGTTTAGTTCCCTGTAAATCGTTTTTTCCGACCAGTTCATCTGACCGGCTATTTCTTTGACCGGAACGAAATCCCTACGCTCCAATAGAAAATGCAAAATCTGATATTCCCTCGCAGATAGCGCTTTCATTGGGGATCACTCCTTCCTTACGCTCACAGCATAACACTCGTTTTTTTATTGTTAAATACTAAAATATGTCCATTTCATTCAGGTCAAATTAATATACCCCTCTGTTGATCGCTATCAGGGCCCCCGTTGATTCAGGTATAACAAAAAGGCTCCTGACCGGTTTATCTACCCGATTAGAAGCCTCTTAGCCATGTTTTCAATCCATGGACCGAATATGCTATCGTTGCTCGTCCTACTTTTGTTGCTCAAGTTGATTTAACGTGACCTCAAGCCGTTTATAGCAGGATAAATATGAATTACTTCAACCAATCGGAGAAAAAGTTCCGGTACCCTTCTTTCATCTTCGTGCGCGAAAAAGCACCAAAAGCATACTCCCGATTGTCTTCCGACACACTGCGCGGCGCTGCCACAGCCATGTTCACCAGTTCAAACCAGTTGTCCTCGTTGCCTGCAAAGGCATGCGTGGATCGAATGTGACCGTAGCAAGCGTGCTCCGGCTTCACAACCATTTTGCCCATCGCCATCGCTTCGGTCAGCGGCATTGCAAACGTATCAAAGGCGGAACAGTTCCAATAGACCTTTGCAGAATTCATCAACGTAAATATCTCATCCTGTGTGAGCGCAAATTTCAGCTTCACATTGGCAGGAATGTCGTACTTCTTCATGGTTTCCTTATAGCGAACACCGCCGAACACCATGTACACTTCCTTGTCCGGGTTCTGCCGCGCATATTCCAGCACCAGATCCGGTCGACGATTCGCTTCATCCCTACCAATCCAGAGCACCCGATTATGCACAACCTGGCTCGGGTCATAGTGCCGGTTCGCCAGCTCTTCGCTAAAGCCTATCGGGATGACGTTCACGTCATGTACGCCGAAATTGCGGCCCAGTTCTGTTTTCAAAAACTCGGTCTGCACAATTGCTTTGTCCACCATCGTATAAAATGGCTTCATCATCTCATATCCCGTCAGCGCGGGATCGGGGAAACTGTGCGGGAACAGTACACTCTTGGGTAGGAACATCTTCAAAAACGTAAACCCGGATACCGTGTAGATGACATGCTCTATATTTTGGCTATAAATCTGGTCCAGCACGATATCGTAGTTCACCAGGTCACCTTTCTCATGCTCATACCCCGGCAACCAGTCGTATCCGCTGACATGACGCTCCGGCGAGATGAACACAATCTCCACGCCCAGCTCCAGACCAATCTGCTTCAGCCGATCCGCAAATACACGCGGCCCCTGTGCTTCTGTGAATTGAATTTTACGCATAACAAGTCCGACTTTACGCAAGCTTCTCACCCCTCATTTCTATTCCTCACGCATCTGCTTCATGCACTGTTCCAGCGTCGCTGTCGTCTCAAGCCACTGGTTATTCAGCTGTTCCTTCGGCCATACACATTCCTCACTTCTCAGGTCACCATCAATCAAACGCAGCATCCAGAGGGAAAATACAATAGCATAGGCATTGTACCATCCTGCAAAAGAATCCCGTTCAATCTGCACGCCCAGGCTCTCTAGTTTGTCCAAATAAATGTCTATGACCCGCTCTCGCAAAGCAGGCGTAACCGTTCTGGGAAACAACGGATGCGAGAGATCTACCAGATGGTACATGTCCCACAGCGGCGTATTCAGATGGGCATGCTCCCAGTCCAAGACGACCAGCCTACCGTCAACTTCCGCCAGATTCCCGGGATGCAGGTCTCCGTGACACAGAACGGTAGGAAGTTCCTCCTCTGCTGTGAGAATCAACATGGCAATCTTGTCCCAATCCGATGAAGACAGCCGCATATCCAGCCTGGACAACAGGTCATCCGTAGATTGTCTGTGCATCTGCAACTCATCCAACATGGCGCGAATAGACGGTTTCTGGCCCACGCGAGGCAACTCGCTCCATTCCGTAACAGGCAACGCATGCCACATTGCCATATGCACCGCTGTGTTAAGCATTGTCACTTCTTGCGAATCATGCACCAGTTGCCCCAGATCCTCATAGATCATCCAGCTCTGTGCCGGTGCAATGGTAGGGTCCGACGTTGCAACAAGCTGCGGATAGATTGGGGGTAGACCAGACATCACACGCTCGTACATCCATCGTTCTCGTCCGTGCTGTGCAGGATTCGTCAGCGGTTTAAAAATATAACTTTCACCGGTAGGAACAGTGAATCGCTCCACATATCGTCCGTTCATTCCTTTATACAACTGTTCGCGGCTTGTTATATAGTGATCATTCAGCATTCCTTCGGGTGTCACCCAGCTATATGCATCCATCTCATCTTTCACGCAATCCACCATCCGTTTCGTTCTTCCTGCTGCTCCGATGTTGATTTCTATTCATCATACGTTGCCTCTCTCAAGCCTGCAAGCTTTGTTCGTAAGCGCTTATTCCATGTCTCCATTTAGAGTTTCAAAATTGCTTGTTGCATTTTAGTTAGTAATCACTTACTATACGATTATGAAGAACAAACCTCATGTAGATAGTAAAAAGAAAGATATTTTACAAGCGGCGATGCGCTTGTTTGCAACCAAAGGCGTTGACGGCATATCCGTCAAAGAGATCGGTGACGCCGCCGGAGTAACCGATGCGGCGATTTACAAACATTTTAAAAACAAAGATGCCGTTGCCCTGGAAGCCTTCACCCAATACTGCGCGGACTATACTTCACTGATTGACGGGTATGTTCGCCAGGAAGGTCCCGTGTTGGAGCGCTTCAAGCAACTGATTACCGAGGTTCTTCACCTGCACGATGAAGATCCCTATGGACTGCTGCTGATCTCACAGAATCATGAAATATTCATTGAAGCCGGAAGCAGTGAAGATTACCGTCAACCATTGGATGCGTTAATGGATCTGATCGATCAGGGAATGATGCGGGACGAACTGCCTCAGCAGGATTCACGGCTCACAGCCGTTCTGGTGATCGGCGCGATTACACGTATGGCGGTCTCGAGTATGCAAGGTGAATTGCCAGAGTTGTTGGTACCCTACACCGGGGAAACCGTTCACCGACTCTCATTGATGTTAGGGCACGTATCTCAGGAGTAATGGTAGAGATGGGATGAAGATAGAAATGGAGTAGCGGAGCGTAGGGAAAACTACGTGAGCAACTAAAATGTTTCCGAAGAAAACATACTTCGTAAGCATATGCTTATTCGGCTGAATCCCATATTCGATGCTGATAATGCCGTTAGGCATGATTCGTAATCAAAAGCGGACTTTTTGAACAACTTCTAAAAGAGAATCGTCAACATACCATCAGGATATACCGATGGATTACCGGGTCATACGTGACCTTTTCTTTTTGGACATGAGGTTAGTGTTCATTAACTAAAATAGTCAGGACGTGTCGTTATCATGAAGAAAATATTAATCATCCAAGGCAACCCCGTTTCCCGAAGTTATAATGGCGCAATCGCCGAAGCTTATCGTAAAGGCGCTGTACAGGCAGGTGCCGAGGTTCGCATGATCACCCTGAACGAACTGGAATTCAACATGAATTTAGAGGGAGGCTATCGTAATAAACTGCCGCTTGAACCGGACTTGCTAGAAGCACAAGAGGCGATTAAATGGGCAGAGCATCTCGTATGGGTATTCCCGATTTGGTGGGGAGGACCGCCTGCCCTGCTGAAAGGATTCGTTGACCGAATCTTCATGCCAGGTTACGCATTCAAGTACCAAAAAGGAAAACCTTTCCCGGATCAGCTGCTCAAAGGCCGTACCGCTCGCATGATCACCACGATGGATGGTCCGTACTGGTACTTCAAATGGTTCCAGGGTGAGCCCGCACATAAAATGATGAAAATCTCCACATTTGCACTCACTGGCATCAAGCCTGTACGCTTAACACCTGTAGATGTGGTGGGAAAACAGTCCGAGGAACAGAGAAAGAAATGGCTGGATAAGATTGAGCTGCTTGGTCGGAAGATGGGGTAAAAGATTTCTGCAAGAAATCCTCATCGGAAGTATAGGTTTCTCTCCAGATGTTCACCTTATAAGTTAAATCAAAAATCTGGGGATAAGCGTAATTCAAAGGTAGTCCTGTAATCCGAGTGGCCTAAGTGTAATTTTAGTTTAACTTATATCAGAAAGCAGGAAATGTGCCTATTCCCAGGTACAAAAAAAGGGTTGTCCCCTACGTCTTGTTCAAGGCGTAGGGGACAACCCTTTTAGCATTCATTTTAATTATGGTCTAACGAATCTTACACACGTTAATAGCTCCATTTCCGACAAGTCTTCCGTTTAACGAATCGTAGAAGCGTTATTCTCCCAATCTGTATGTGCTTTCGCAGGTTTTGGCAGGTTTGCACTCAAGCAACCATTACCCAAACGAAATACGACCCGAAGGATGCTCAGGTAAAATGGACGATACCAACTGCTGCACAGCCGGATGATCCGACTGCATGACTGAATCCCCGGCATCACCACTATAAATTAGCTTCCCCTGATCCATTACGGCAATGCGGTCACAGATCGTCATGGCAGCCCGAATATCATGCGTGATAAAGAGATACGATAACCCATACGATGCTCTGAGCTCTGCCAGCAAAGATAGGATTTGTGTCTGGTGCACCATATCCAGGCTGCTAATCGATTCGTCCAGTACGATTAACTCCGGCTTGAGCGCAATGGCTCGTGCGATGTTGACCCGCTGTAATTGGCCACCGCTGAACTGGTGCGGAAGCTTGCTCCCATCCTCTGGTGTAAGTCCGACCTGCTCAAGCAGTTGTCCAACCACACGAAGTTGTTCTTTTGCCGACAATCGCTCGTAATTATCCAGCGGCTCACCGATGATCTGCGCGGCAGTCATAAGCGGATTCACAGCCGAATAACAGTCCTGGAAAACGACTTGCAGATCACGTCGTAATCCCTTGAACACGGGTTTGCTGGATCGGTAGATATCCTGTCCTTGAAATAAAACCTGACCCTGGCTGGGCTTCTCCAGACCAAGAATGATTTTGCCCAAGGTACTTTTACCTGCCCCGCTCGTACCCAGCAGTCCCAGACAAACACCCTTTTCAATCGTAAGTGAAATGTCTGCCAGCACAGGAGGACGCGCTCCCGAACGATCCAGCCAATTACGTTTGCCATAGCTATGGCTTACTTCACGTACCTGAAGCATCAGGTCATCCTCCTCTCTTGTACTTGGCAGAAGCAATCATCTCCGAAGAAGACGAAATTACACATCATCACCATGACCATTCCACTCCTACGCTACCCACTCAAAATACAGTTCATACCCGCTCGCTCCACACATACACTCACTGAACGATTCAACTCACCTGTAATCGCTAACGCCCCAAAGACATACTAGGTCTAGCATTTAACAACATCCGGGTATACTCATGCTGCGGCTGATCGAACAGCTGGTATACATCTGCCTGCTCTACAATTCGTCCCTTCTGCATAACCGCGACTTCATCTGCCATTTGCGAGATCACACCCAGATCATGGGAGATGAGTATGATGGATGTGCCGTATTCCGTACGTAAACGATCCAATTCCTGAAGCACCTTGAACTGATTCACAACATCCAGTGCCGTCGTTGGTTCGTCAGCAATAACCAGGGCGGGTCGCAGACACATCGATATGGCGATCATCACCCGCTGCAACATACCTCCACTCAGTTGGAAGGGATATCGCTTCATCAGTTTAGCTGGTTCAGGTAAGTTCATATCTGCCAAGGCTGCAATCGCCCGCTCTCGGGCCGCTGCTTTGGACATTCCCGAGTGTGTACGCAAGGTTTCAATGAATTGAGATCCAATCGTATATACAGGTGTAAAAGCATTCATCGGATTCTGCATAATAAATCCGATGTCCTTGCCTCGGATGCGTCGCATCTCCTCACCTGACAACGAGCCCAGCTCCCGTCCATTCAGACGGATGCTGCCCGATACCTCCATCCTGCGCGGATCAAGCAGATGGAGCAGTGCGTTACACGTAACGGTCTTGCCGCTGCCACTCTCGCCGACCAGACCGAAGACACGACCTTTTTTTAATTCGAAATCAATGGGCGCAAGTAACGGGACGGAACCCTCCGCTGTTCTAAGATTCACTTGCAGACCTCGAACTTCGAGTACTTTCGCTGCATCATCCACCGTTACGTTCACCTCCGTGTGAGTTTGGTTCCGAATCAACTACCGTTTTGCAATGCCATAACGCTCGGATAATGCTTCACCCAAGATGTTGAACGTAATGACTACCAGTAGAATCAATGCACCTGGATAGATCATTAACTCCGGATGACTGCGAATATAACCCGTTCCTTCATGAATCATGGCGCCCCACTCTGCATTGGGTGGTTGAATGCCAAGCCCCAAGAAGGACAGAGCGGATATATCCATAATCGCCCAGCCCATCTCTAACGTGCCCATGACAACAATGGGACGCTGCACGTTGGGGATGATATGTTTACGAATAATCGTCCATGAAGAGGAACCGCTAACTCGCGCCGCCGCGATGAAGTTCCGTTCTTTCAAACTAACGACCATGTTCCGGCAGATACGTGCGTAATACACCCACTGCACCATCATGAGGGCTAGAAGCACCTGCATCAGACCTGGACCAAAGATCCCCACAATACCAAGCACCAGCACCAGATTCGGAAACGCCATAATGCCTTCACACAAGCGCATTAGCAGACTGTCCACCCACCCACCAAGGTAACCGGAGATCGAACCCACAATGACACCAATGAGCAGAGAAGACAGAAAAATCAGGGTAGCAAAACCAAGCGACACCCGCGCGCCGTACATCAGCCTGGTGAGATTGTCGCGTCCCAGATGATCCGTTCCCAGCCAATGCTCAAGCGATGGACTTGCCAGCTTCTGTAACAGATTCACCTTCACAGGATCATGGGGAGCAATCCATGGAGCTAATACCGCAATCATGAAAAAAAGCAATATGATCACCGAGCAGATCTGGATGGCTCTCTGTCCTTTAAATACCGCACGCCATTTGTTTATCAATGCTCCGCCCGTCCTTTCGCTGAAATCCGTGGGTCCATATAGAGCTGCACCAGATCAACGAGTAGATTGCATACGATGAACAGGCATGCCGCCAGGAAGACATAACATTGAATCACGGGAATATCCCGATTAAATATCGCATCAACAAAATATCGTCCGAATCCAGGCCAGGAAAACACCTGCTCTACAATAATGGTGCCTGTGAGCAGCTTGCCCATACTCATCCCCATCCCCGTAATGAGGGGCGATATAGCGATCTTCAGGACATGCTTGAGCATAATGACTCGTTCGCGAATCCCGCGTGTTCTCGCGTACTGTACATACGTCTCCTGCAATTGCTCCAGTACACTGGAACGCAATAATCGGGTGTAGACCGCAATAAGAATCAAGGAGAGTGTAATCGTAGGCAGAACCAGATTCTCCCACGATCCACGCCCCTCCACAGGCAGCCAGTCCAGCTTCACCGAGAAAAAGAAGATCAGCAGATAACCGAGCCAGAATTGCGGAATAGATGCTCCAATATAGGAAATGGCCCGGCTGACCATGTCAATCCAGCTATTCTTGTACACTGCGGCCAGTATTCCCAAAGGAATACTTACCAGAGCCGATAACAACATACTCCAGAAGGCTAGTTCAGCCGTAGCCGGAAGCCTTAATTTCACTTCATCCCATACGGGTTTATTGGTGAGGTACGAGGTGCCAAAGTCAAGCTTGGCAATCTTCTGAATCGTATGCGCATATTGGGTTAACAAGGGCTGATCCAGACCGAATTCATGTCGCTTTTGCGCAAGCAGCTCCGGTGTTGGATAGATATGAGCTGCTGTCAGATAAGCCTCGGCCGGATCAACTGGTGAAATATGAATAAGCGCAAAGGTAACAAGTGTAGCGATAAAAACGATAGGAATGATCGCGATCATTCGTTTACCGATATAACTGATCACCAAACGTTCCTCCCTTTCATCAAGCTACTTGGCCTTACCAAGGGCCATCCACTCCCTAATTAAAGTAATTACTATTTATTGATTGCCCAGTTCAATGCCGACAAACGGATTTTCATCACGGTTCGCCGGGAAAATAAAGTTGGAAATTTTCTTCTGATATACAGCCGTTTTCTTAATATAAGAGATCGGTACGATCGCCGATTGCTCCTGAAGTGTTTTCAAGATAGAGCCATATAACTCCTGGCGTTTCGTCTCGTCTGTAGATGACAGGGCTGCATGCACCTGATCGTCCAGTTCCTTTTTCATCGGCAACGCACTCAAGGTCTCGGAAATCCCGAATCCAGGGCTCGCCACAACATTAATGAAGGAATGGGGATCATACGGAGCGCCATAGTTATACCAGAAATACAGGTCAAAATCATTGGCTTTCAAACGTTTGATCTGAACCGTCAGTTCCAGTCCAGTGAGATTTACTTTAACCCCAAGCTCGCTCCATTCCGCCTGAATGGTCTCCGCCATCGCTTTCTGAATCGGGTCCGTTTTATCAAAAATCATTTCGAAATCAAGCTGCTGTCCATCTTTCTCACGAACCGTACCACCAGCCGGCAGCTTCCAGCCCGCTTCATCCAGTAATGCTTTGGATTTCTCCACGTCATACGTGATCGGTTCCAGGTCTACATTGGTGTAAGGATAGTTTTTGGACAATACGGTGTCGGCTGGTTCTTCCAAACCGGAAGTGACCCCCTCAACCATCGCCTGTTTGTTAAACCCTTGCTGGAGCGCCATCCGCACTCTGACATCGGACAGCTTTGGATTGGATGAGTTCAGCAGCAGACTGCGTGTGCCCACCGGATCAGACAATTGGGTCACATATTCATCGTTGTCACGCAGCTGTTGGAATGCATCCAGACTGATCACACCTTCCCCGTAGATCAGGTCGAGATCGCCTTTTTCAAAAGCAAGGACACGGGTTTCACCGTCAGGAATGATTTTGACCGTAATCTGATCTACCTTCGCTGCTGTTCCCCAATAATTCGGATTGCGTTTGAAAACAGCATATTCGTCTTGCTTGTAATCAGCCAGCATCCACGGGCCCGTTCCAACTGGCTCTTTGATGCCTTGGGAAGTATCTCCGTCATCCGGGAATCCAGCTTCACCCAGGAAGCGGAAAGGACGAACCACCGACAAATCCTGAAGAACAGGATAATACGGCTCTGTGAGTGTCAGTCGGAAAGTCTGGTCGTCCACAACCTCCGTCTTGTCGAGCACGCCTACAATGCCCAGCCAGCTATGTGTATCTTTATTTTTCATTACAGCGTCAAAATTCTTTTTCACAATCTCAGCATTAAATGGCGTACCATCAGAGAATTTCACACCTTGGCGAAGCTTGAATGTATATACTTTGCCGTCATCGGAGATAGTCCATGATTCTGCCAGGGCAGGTTCCAGCTTTCCGTCCTTCTGGTAACTGATCAGTGGCTCATAGAGCATGGATTGGGCAAATAATTGCGAAGGATTGTACGTATGCGGATTCATTGTACCGATATCACGTGGCCATGACATCGTAATCGACTTCGTAGATGTTTGATCCGAAGCAGCAGATGAGGATTCATCTCCACTTCCTGTATTGCTGCAGCCCACGATAACCAATAGCAACAAGAACATAGTTACCAGCGTGAGGGCCGAAGATTTGCGATGTTGTGCAGACATGGATGTTGAACCCCTTTTCTCTATTTTATGATAATGATTATCATATTCATCCATTAAGAATATGCATGAGCCCTCCTTTTGTCAACAAAATTCGACATGGTATGTGTTGTTACTAAAATAGCCAAAAAACCTTTCCTGTGGGAGGAAAGGCTTCTTGACCTGAATGTGAATTACAACTGGAAAAATAAGCTCCACTATAATCTGCTATTCCTTGCTCACAGCATGGAAATCACGAAATTACATATTCAGATATATCACTGAAATTCGTCTTCACATACACCTTCTTGTTTCTTGTTAAACTTCTATAGTGATGCTCTCATAGAACCGACGAATGACCTTCTCCGCCGGCTTACCGTAAACTCCATATCCATCATCGGTCAGCGCATCCTTCTCCGCATGGAGATGTGCGCTCCAATCCCAAAGACCGAATCCGCGTACCCAGTCACGCTGACTGACATGCCGGAACATGGCTTCATAGAACCGCTCCTGTTCCTCCGCACTCACTTTGCCTTCCAGTCCCCAATCGTTTGGTACCTGGGCTGATCCGCTACGACTGGGACAACCAGCTTCCGCGAAGAAAAAGGGTTTGTCATAAGGAGCAATCGCCTGCTCGATTCGATCCAGCTGTGCCTCCCAATCTCCGATGGGATAATAACCACTGGAAGATATCACGTCCACAGCATCCCACCACTTCACATGATCTTCCTGATATTTGTCAGTGTTGTATGACACCAGTCCAGTGTACGATTCACGCACACCAGCGATCACTTCACGCCACTCCCGATCCCGACGCTCGGATTGCACCATCTCACAGCCTACAATGAACATCTCACACTTTTCCTGCTCTGCTATCGCTGCATAATGCTTCTGAAATGCCGTGTAGCTGCGGAACCAATCCTTCCACTTCGGTTCACAAGGCACATCGATATCAAAAAAGTTAATATGTGCACGCCATGTGCCATCGGTGCAGTTGACAGTTGGTTTCAGAATGACACGCAGCCCGATTGTACGGGCATAACGCATCATATCGACCAGTTCATCATCATCCACCAGATGGTCACCCCGATATTTAACCTCTACCGCCTGCGGATGATCCTGATGTGCCGCCAGTGCAAAAATAACATGCGAACTGCCTGTACGTTCAGCCATCAGACGCAAGGACTCCTTCGCTTCCGGCTTGCGGAAGTCTCCCCTGCCACTCATCCAGCCAAATGTAAATCCTTTGATGTACTCCATGTGCATTACAGCTTGCCTTCCTGGTGGTCTCCGGCAATAACTTCATCCGTCTCGATCACATAATTCACGATTTCTTCGATGGTTGTGTAAGCCACGCCAACATACGTATCGGCTGCACCATAATAGATGGCGATACGTCCCGTCTCAGCATCATGTAACGTTGCACACGGGAAGATGACATTATCGACGAATCCTTGCTCCTCGTACCATTTCTCCGGGGTCAGCACGAAGTTGGAGGAACGATATTTCACTTTGGAAGGCTCATCCAGATCCAGAATGACTGCACCCATGCTGTAGACGAATCCGTTGCACGTTCCAGTTACGCCATGGTAGAACATCAGCCAGCCTTCGGACGTTTCGATCGGAGCAGGCCCGCCGCCAATTTTGACCGATTGCCACCAGCCTTGACCGCCTTTGCTCATGACATGACGATGTTTACCCCAGTATACAAGGTCCGGGCTTTCACTCAGGAAGATGTCTCCGAACGGGGTATGTCCACTGTCGCTTGGTCTGGACAACATCACATAGTTATCGTTAATTTTGCGCGGGAACAACACACCATTACGGTTGAACGGCAGCATTGGATTTTCGAGGCGGACAAATGTTTTAAAATCATCCGTCTTCGCCAGTCCCAATGCAGCGCCGTAGAAGTCCGTACACCAGATGATGTAATACGTATCCTCCACTTTGACCAGACGTGGGTCGTACGCATAGTTCGGCATGAAGGGATCTCCATTTTCATCTACAAATGCAATGCGTTCCTCTTCAATCGTCCACTCCAGACCATCCTCACTTGCTCCCATGTGGAGGTGTGGGCGACCATTAATGGTCTCAGCACGGAATACCCCGATGAACTTCCCTTCATACGGAACAACGGCGCTGTTGAAGATACGGGCAACACCCTTCACCGGGTTACGCGGCACGACCGGATTCGCCGAATGTCTCCATACCGGGCCTTCCGTTCCCTCCGGTTTGGCCTCCCACGGCATATTCGGCAAAGCATCCCCAACAATGTGTACGTTTTTCGTTTCAGCAACTGACATTTTCATTTCTCCCTTCGGTTAGGCTTTATGAAATGAATACTAAAATTACACTAGACCACTTCGATGACAGAACAACCTTCCGATCGCCGTTATCCCCAGATTTTTTTGATCCCTTATAAAAGGGGAAAATCCGGTTATAGCATATGCTTACGAAGTGAGCTTTCTTTCAGAAAGCTTTTAGCGAACACTCCGTTTCTCCAGCTTTTTTCTGTCCTCTTCGTTCCTGTGCATTCTCAATATGCATTTCATATAGCCTCTCGTTTTTTTATTTAACGGAGCCTTGCGCGAAGCCGTTGTAGATGTACTTCTGTAACAACAGGAAGATGATCATGGTTGGAATGATGGCGATCATGATGCCAGCGCTGATGACTTCCCACTGCGATCCGAACGGTCCCTTGAATTTGAACAAGGCGGTGGATATGACCTGTAGATCAGTCTTCGGCATGTACAGAAACGGTGTGTAGAAGTCGTTATAGATGTTAACGCCCTTCACGATAATGACCGTAACAATGGCCGGTTTCAGTAGTGGCAGAATGATTTTCCAGTAGATCGTGAAGTACGAAGCACCGTCCAGCATGGCGGATTCATCCAATGCACTGGAGATGGAGCCCAGGAATTGCAGGAAGATATAAACCGCGATGATATCTGTACCCAGATACATGACGATGGCCGCCCAGCGCGTGTTGAACAGGTCGAGCGCGTTGATGATCTGGAATGTGGCAACCTGCGTTGTCACACTGGGGATCAGGGTAGCGAGCAGGAATGCCGCAACCATGATTTTCTTGCCTTTGAATTTGAACCGATCCAGTACATACGCGATCATGGAACCCGTTAAGGTTGCACCAATGATGGAGATAATCAGGATAATAATCGTATTTTTGAAACCGACCAGCATGTTGCCGTCCACAAAAGCCTTGGTGTAGTTTGCAAAGTTCAGCCAGTTGGCTGGTGGGGCAAGTGGGCTGCTGGTGGCGTATTCCGCATTGGTTTTGAGGGAAGCAAACAGGATCACCACGATGGGTAACAATGCGATAAACGCCGCAATAATCAGGGAAGCATATTTAACTACGCTCGCAAGGGTGTATTTGAATTGTGTCACGTTTATTCCTCCCCTTTCATCGTGACGCGTTGCACGAGCGTAACAAGAATAACGATTAAGAGCAGCACCACAGCCATGGCGGATGCCAGTCCCAACTTGCCATATTTAAATGCCAAGTGAACCGTTTGGATTACAAATGTCATACTGCCGTTGGAACCATCGGTCATGATATATGGAATATCGAACGCACTAATTGCGCCGCTAATGGCCAAGATCAGGTTAAGCTGCAGGATGCGCGTAATACTCGGCAGAATGATATGGCGGAATTGCTGCCAGCGATTGGCGCCGTCAATATCCGAAGCTTCATACACATCCTTCGGGATGGAGGAGATTGCACCCAGGAAGATAATAAAATTGAAGCCCATGTATCTCCATACCGATGCCCCTGCAAGAGACACATTGATGATATTCGGATTACCGAGCCAAAGCTGCGTGTATTGTCCCAGCCCTACAGCATGCATGAGCATATCGAGTGTGCCGTCCGGTTTGAAGAAAAAGAGGAAGATAAAACCGATGGCTACCCCATTCAGCAAATAAGGAAAGAACAGTATGCCTTTGAAGAAGTTTTTGCCTCGGACCTTGAAACTCAGAATCGTGGCAAAGTAGAGGGCCAGGCCCATCTGTACAAACGTTGCAACAAAATAGTACAAGCTGACAATAAATACTTTGAAATATTCGGGATCACTAAATATGCGGGTATAGTTCTCAAAGCCAACATAATCGAATCTTTTGCTGTATCCATTCCAATCAGTGAAACTGTATTTGAACATGTTGATGACCGGTAAGTATGCAAACGTGAACAGCAACGCCAGCGGAATAATTGAGAAGGCACAGATGATAAATATGCGTTGCGCTGAGTAACCCCAATTCGAAACCTTTAAGTACTTCATGCTCTCCACACCTCCAAGCGGTTCACCCGCCTATATATCGAAAGACTCCCGTCCAGGAAATTTGGCTGAACAACTGCCGGAGAAGGCATCTGGCACCATAACTTCAGACACCATTTGCCCCCATACAACATGGATTTTATCCCATGCTCCCGTAGTCTTTTCACCACCTGACCACTTACGTTAATCCCATTATTTCGTGAGTTCTGCTCGTGCTTTTACCCACTTGTCATTCAGGTCCTTCATGATGTCGTCATAGGATTCCTTGCGGTTACCAATACCTGCTTCGATAATGCGTTTCTTGAAGTCAGGCTGCCAGAGACCGATTTCGCCTTCGTTATCAATCTTGTCAACGAGACCTTCCTGACCTTCTTTGGCAGGGGTAAGCGTGGAGAATTTCACATCTTTATATTGATCCAAAATCGGTGGCAATTCCGCGTTTTTGTCTGCATCCATACCGCCGCCCTGTTCAACTGCATAGTTCGATTTCGCCAGGAACCAGTCAATCCAGGCTTTCGCAGCAGGTTTGTTCTCGCTGTTCACGTTCATGCCGATGTTATAGTCAGCCGAGAGCGGGACCACAACCTCGCTTGCATTCGTAGGGAAAGGCAAGAATCCAATGTCGTCCGGCGTATCTGTCATCCCTTGAATCTGTGTGATGGCCCAAGAGCCAAGTGCCATTGTGGCAATTTTGCCTTTGGCAAGATCAGCCTTGGAGCTTTCCCAGTCGGTTGTCGTTGGATCTTTCTCAATCAGACCATTCTTGGCGGCATCATAGAGCACTTTGTACAGTTCATAGTGCGGCTGACCAGGCACAAAGTTATCATCCGTGTTCGGCTGGTCCACGTTAACGTAATCCACGCTGCCCGCAACGGTTGGCAGATCCGATTCCCATTGGGTTAATGCCCAGCCGGATGCATAGTTGGTGTAGAGCGGAACCGCATCTGTATTGTCTTTGATCAACTGAAGCGCAGCCTGGAATTGCTCCGGTGTTTTTGGAACTTCCATAATGCCCGCGTCTTTGAAGACCTGTTTGTTATAAATGATTCCAGAGAACGTAATTACGGTAGGGATACCGTAGACCTGACCATCCACCATGCGTTCTTCAATAGCGGTGTATTTGTCTTTCAATTCATCGTACGTGCCGAGCGGCTCGAAAAAGTCCGGGATATCTGCGATCGGAACACTGGTCGGGATCATCAGTACGTCACCGTAATCCTTGGTGCTCATACGGATTTTCACTTGTCCTTCATAGTCGGCTAGTGCCTGGAAGTTTACTTTCACATCCGGGTATTCCTTATTGAACTCAGCAGCGTAATCTTTGAACACGGTGTCCACAATATCTGTACGTTGTGTAAGGACGGTAATTTCACCCTTGATATCTGCCGGATCTGTACTAATCTCCTCCCCTGCCTGCGAAGATCCACCTCCGGATGAACATGCAGCAAGTAGTGAAGTGATGAGCAGCATCGTCAGCAACATCATCCAACCTTTGTTTTTTCTCAATTGTTTCGACCCCTCTCTTAATTTAATTAAGTTATCGTTAAGGTTACAAAATGAATTCTATTATGGTAACGCTTACCTGTCAATTCATTTATTTATAACCTAACAGGAAAAATTGAGAGTTAATTCGTTGACATCTGTTTTTCAGAGCACTAATATTATTTTATAAAGTTACCGTTAACTTAAATATATAAATTGATTAAACATTTACACGAAACGGAGAGGACAGAAAGAACCTGAAGAAGCGGAGCGTTCGCCTACAAGCTTTCTGCAAGAAAGCTACATCGGAAGCATACGCTATCCCCGGATTTTCTCCTTATGACAAGGAATCAAAAAATCTGGGTATAACAGCGATCGGAAGGTTATTCTGTCATCGGAGTGGCCAATGTAAATATTCTTTAGTCCGTTTATATTTTAAGATTTATGTAACACGTTGAAGGAGCGCTCACTTATGAACACAAAAACACCCCAACTCCAATCTGAGATTAAGGCGCATTGGGAGAAGCAGATTTTACCCTTCTGGTCCAACCTTAAAGATACAACCCACGGTGGATTCTACGGCTGGGTTGGCAATGATCTTCAGGTGAATCCGCAGGCACCCAAAGGCGGGATCGCCACGGCACGTCAACTATGGTCTTTTGCAGCGGCGTATCGGGTTACCGGAAACGAGAGATGGCGCGAGCACGCGGAACACGCATACCGTTTTCTCGCCGATCATGTGATGGATACCGAATATGGCGGCATGTACTGGATGGTAGATTACACAGGGGAAGCACTGGACACGAGCAAACATGTATATACGCAATCATTCGGTGTGTATTCACTCAGTGAGTACTATCGTGCAACCGGGGAAGTTTCTGCATTGGAACTTGCGAAAACGCTTTTTGCTCTCATCGAGGACAAAGGTCTGGATGCCGAACTACCTGCGTACAAGGAACAATTTGATCGCACATGGAAGGAACAGCCCAATGAAATGCTGAGCGAAAACGGGGTGATTGCGGATTACACCATGAATACGCATATCCATGTACTAGAGGCCTACACCACGCTCTATCAAGTGTGGCCAGTTCAGCAAGTGAAGGCGGCGCTGGAACGCCTGCTCAGAATTCTATATAAACAGGTGTATGACCAAGACACCAAATTTCTCGGGGTATTTTTCAACAAACAGTGGGAGTCCATCATCGATCTGCGCTCGTTCGGACATGACATTGAAGCCAGCTGGCTGATTGACGAAGCACTGAAAGTTCTGGGGATGGAACAACATCCGGAGTATGCGGCGATGGTAACGGATATTGCCTATAACATCTCCAATGTGGCCGTGAATGCCGATGGTTCCCTGCTCAATGAACAAGAAGGTGAACATATCGATGAGAAGCGAATTTGGTGGGTTCAGGCAGAGGCGATGGTTGGCTTCTATAACGCGTATCAGCGCACAGGTGATCCACTGTTTCTGGAGAGAGTGGAACGCTTGTGGACCTATACAAAAGAAAACATCATTGATCAGCGTGCCGGCGGGGAATGGTACTGGTCGGTGGACGGAAACGGCACACCGGATCAGAGCGAAATCGCCGGACCATGGAAATGCCCGTATCACAATAGCAGATTCTGTATTGAACTAATTGAGAGGATGGGATCAGAATGATACACCCGAAATACAAGGAGTTACTGGAGAAACAGGAGCAACTGCTTGCTCGCCCCAATGAGATCAATTCTTCCTTCTACAACGGCGTATATGATCGGTATCAATATCCGGTAATCACTCGCCATCATGTACCGCTGCATTGGAGATTCGATCTGGATGAGACGACTAACCCGCATTTTATGGAACGCCTGGGCATTAACGCAACGCTGAATCCGGGAGCCATCTATTTCAATGGCAAATACATCATGGTCATCCGTACGGAAGGATTGGACCGTAAATCGATCTTTGCGCTCGCCGAGAGTGACAATGGAATCGACGGGTTCCGTTTCACGGGTAAACCACTGGTCTGGGATGATATCGATGCGGATGAAACCAATCAGTATGATATGCGTCTCGTTCAACATGAAGACGGCTGGATCTATGGCATCTATTGCTCTGAACGCAAAGACCCGGAGGCTCCTGCATTTGATACATCCAGCGCAGTTGCACAAGCAGGACTGGTCCGTACACGTGATCTTACAAGCTGGGAACGATTGCCCAACATCACCACCAATTCCCCTCAACAGCGCAATGTCGTATTGCACCCGGAATTCGTGGATGGAAAGTATGCCTTCTACACCCGTCCACAGGACGGATTCATCTCGACAGGTAGCGGCGGCGGAATTGCCTTTGGCGTGTGTGAGGATATCTTGAACCCGGTCATTCATGAAGAGAAGGTTATCGACGAACGGCAATATCATACGGTTTACGAAGTCAAAAACGGTCAAGGCCCTGCTCCGCTCAAAACGGATCGTGGCTGGATTCACATTGCTCACGGGGTTCGGAACACCGCAGCAGGACTGCGCTATGTGTTATACACTTTCGCAACGGATCTGAATGATCCGGCGCGCATGATTGCCAAGCCGAGCGGCCACTTCATTGCCCCTTATGACGACGAGCGTGTAGGCGATGTATCCAATGTTATTTTCTGCAACGGTGCTGTGGTCAATGAGCAAGAAGAAGTCTTTATCTATTACGCATCCAGTGATACCCGCTGTCATGTGGCAACTACCACTCTGGAGAAACTGGTTGATTATACGTTCAACACACCGGCCGATCCATATCGTTCCCTGGACTGTGCCAGCCAGCGGGGTCAGCTGATTGAACAGAATGAGAAGCTTTTACAGAAACAATTAACGTAACATCGGTAGAGCGTCCTCTCAGGGAAACCTGCAATGTGCTGAAAATTAGCGAAACAACAGCTAGAATGGCTTTATTCCAAGTGGGTAACGATGTATACTGATATGGATTGTTATTATGTTGGAGGAAAGCACTCATCATAGTGACAGCACATTGTGCCTATACCGGCTTGAAGGAGGCGACCATACTGAAGAACAATATCACCATGCGGGATATCGCCGACAGGCTCGGGGTCAGCAGTGTGACCGTCTCGAAAGCGTTGAATGATAAAGATGGCGTGAGTGGCGAATTAAAAGAAAAAATTAAAGTGCTTGCTATTGAAATGGGCTATCGGTATAATGCCGCTGCCCGTTCGATGAAGGAAGGCTTAACCCATAATATTGGCGTAATTATCCCGGAGCGTTTTACCGGACCTACACAGTCGTTCTATGTACGCGTGTTCCAGCGCATTACGAAACATCTGGAGGAGCAGGGCTACTACGGTATTCTGCACATTCTGAATGTGGAGGATGAAGAAGAATTAACACTGCCCAAGCTGTACAGCGACAACAAGGTCGATGGTTTCATCGTGCTCGGACAGATCAGCAAAGAGTATATTGAACTGGTGCGATCAATGGAAGTTCCCAAAATGTTTCTCGACTTCTATGATGAACATTCGGACATTGATTCGGTCGTTACCGATAACTTCTATGCTGCCTATGAGCTGACGAATTATCTGGTTCAGCAGGGCCACCGTAACATTGCCTATGTGGGGAACCTATATTCCACGAGCAGCATCCAGGACCGATTCCTCGGGTATTACAAATCCTTGCTGGAACATCGGTTGCCGATGAATCCGGATCTGGTTCTGAATGATCGGGATGAACGAGGTACGTTTATTGAGATTGATCTCCCTGAACAACTGCCAACGGCCTTTGTATGCAACTGTGATCAGGTCGCTCATCTGCTCGTTCAAAGACTGAATTCGATGGATATTCAGGTACCTGGCCAATGCTCTGTTGTTGGTTTTGATAATGATATCTATGCCATGCTCTCCGATCCCAAGCTGACAACCGTTGAAGTGGATGTGGAACAGATGGCGCGCACGGCAGTCCAGTCGATGCTCAAAAAGGTCGACAATCCCAACCGCAGTTTCGGCCGTGTACACGTGAAAGGCAATATCATCTATCGTGACTCCGTGAGTGCTGCGTCTGCCTCATCAGATACAAATGGATAGCTGAATAAAAGAATTAAAAACGAACACAGATGACTGGCCTCTATCTTATTGGCCAGTCTTTTTCTGATGCTCCGGGGATTAATAACGGCGGCGATCTGTTGAATCCATCAAAAATGTAGTTGTTCTCCAAATCGAGAGAATGAGAATCAGTTCATATACATTGGTAAAAGCCCCACTCTTCACGGGCAGGGAAATTAACTGCCCTGCAAACAATAATGAAGTCCCAACAAACAGCCATACCCATTTATGTCTGAAAAGCACAATCAAACTAACAAACAAGAGTACAATACCCACGACGATAACCATCATCGGCGGACCTCCATGACCTTCTGCCATATATCGCAGTACTCCATACTCTTCTATAGCAGTGAGATTTTTAACCTCGGATAAAGTAAAGCCTACAATCTGGTAGATAACCAGACCCAGCGTTATCAGCCATGCTGCCACATTCGTTATACTTCTATTTGCAAACTTGGCACCTGAGCTACGCAAGATATGGTAGCCAACAAGAATAAGGGTTGGCGTAGCGAAGGCATGTAGCCAAAATCGAAGGCTACTAAGAACGGTTAACAATTCCCCTTCTCCTATCAGGTTACCTACAGCAATAATTCCATTATCATACGCCAAGCTAAACGCTACAAATAGCTGAAAACTGGAATATGTGAGCCATTGCTTCCTCTGGGTTAAAACGACGACCATCCGAATAACAAGTATTAAATAAACAAGAGTAAGTGCGAAGTATATCCATACATCCAAGCTGCTTCACCATCCTTATATCCAGCCCTATTAGTGAGTAGTGGCTGTTCTGATTTTCGAAAGTTGCAAAGGTGTTATATATTCCAACTCATATTCACTTGCTAATTTTGTTTATGATTAACTAGTTATCATTTCCATTCATTAATTATATTTACCGGTAAGTATAATTACAAGAAGAACTTGTATTAATGACTGTTTATAGAGCTAAATTATATAATAAAGAGCACTCCCGGCTATCGTAGCTGCAGGAGTACTCTTTTCTTGTTTGGAGAATGAACAAGCAACAGGATACTCTGATACCCCTCGCTTTGTTCTCAGACTTACATCACATCATCGCCTAATAACTTGTCTTCAACCAATTGTCCTTGGACCAGGTCAATTTACCTGAACCCGCACCATTGGAAGCCGTGATACGTGCATTCAACGTGGATGGATCATCTGTGGTATAGCTGTAAGGAAGTGTCGAGAAGCCATTCCAGGCGAACGATTTCACCACTGCAGGGATTGGCGCTAACGGACTGCCCGATGTATCACTGCTGCCACGGAATGAGCTTCCATCCAAAGAATACATCGTATCGGTCACTCTGATTTTGCCGGTATAGGTCGGATCTGCCGGATCGGTCTGATTGTTACGAACAGGATACAGCACGTCCTTAATGACTGATTTCTCAACCAATACAGCTCCGCTTTCCGTAGAGATTGCCCCATTGCCAATAATATCAAACTTATAACCTTTGGACGCAATCGCTGTTGCCATCGCCGTTGTAATTTTGGCTTTAGCGGCACGTGCCCCTGTTGCATCCATCACGATGTTATACGCATGTGCGTTGCCTCCACGCAGGCGTGGCATCCGGTCCTGAATATCTTTGTAGAGATTATGGTGCAGCGTCATGGACAGATTGGCATTAGCCGACTCCAAGCTGGTGGAACCGACCAGATGTCCTTTCTTTTGCGGTCCAGAGATGGCAATAATATCGGCTTTGCTGAGACCTACAGCACTGCTGCGCAGGTAGTTGTACATCGGATAGGAAGCCTTATTCGCTTCCAACTCGTTAATCTGCTGGGTAACCCAGCTGTTCGAGCTGCCGTCATCCCCTTTGAAAAGGGACCAGGAGATGGTCACGCCGCTGGTTCCTTTTTTCGAATCGATGAGTCCGTCGTAGGCTTTATTAAATGTGCAGTGATCAATCCATACGTTGCTGTTCTCTTCCAGGGTAATATAATCCCAATCGTTCTTGTCATAATCGCCTTTGGTCGATTCATCCCATTCCCATAACTCATCGAATTCCAGGTTGCGGATGATAACGTTGGAGCTTCGTTTCACGCTGATCGCAGCGTGTTTGATTTTGGAGCCGTTGGCGGAGAAAATGGTGAGTCCATTGAAACCGTCAATCGTGAGCTTGCTGACACCTGTCTGTTTTAATACGGGATGCGTCAGCGCGTCATTATGCTTGGCAAACGGCGAAGTCTGCGCTGCACTCGGAATTTCATTCCAACCCAGATTCAGATCGTTCATGATCTCAACGACTTTCACACCCGAGTTCTTTTTGAGAGCCAGTGCCAGATCAGTCGCATTATACACTTTCTTATACGTGGCTGTGTTTGATTCGCTGACGATACCGCCGCCCGTGTTCCCTTGGGAGAAGCCTGTCAGATTGTAGTCTGCGTTGCCCGCTGCCTGAACACTTGCCGGTCCGGACAATAAGGTTAGCCCCAACGTTATAGCCAAGGCTGTGCTGCACCAGCTTCGAAATGTCATTTTCATCGAATCCATTCCTCCCGAAATATGATGATTACATTCGTCCATCGCTACCATGACAGGTTACGAAGGACATGTTCTCAATGTAAATGTTGTAAGCGATTACAACAATAATCCCTAACTCACATGTAGGTGGGATAGGCTGATGCGGCAAGGAATTGTACTGTAAGCAACCTTGAATCGTACGGAGTTAACTTGAGGAGTAAGATTTCCGGGATACTTTGAGACAGCAAGGCGGTGTCGGATAAAATGAAACCAAAAAAGCAGGACTGCATCTGCTGCAGACCTGCTCGATTTTACTTTTTGATGGAACGTGTCCAGAAGCCGCCATGGAACTGTTTGGGCTCTACGGTAATGACAAATGCTTTGGGGTCCAGGCTGAGAATCGTCTGATAGAGCAGTTTCTGGTTTTTGCGTTTCGCCAGAATCTCCATCACAAGCCGATCCCCGTCACGTCCACTACCTACCCACGCAGTAACACCATACCCTTTATCCCGCAGGGCATTCGCGACGCTTCCATCCAACTGATTACAGATTACTTTAACGGTAATATAACCGAGCGCAATCTTTTCTTCAATCCACGCTCCGAGCAGCACACCCAACCCGTAACCTACCGCATACACGATCAGGGCCTCCGGTTGTTTCAGATAGTTTAGCACCAGATTCAGACCAAGCACATAGATCACAATCTCACCCATGCTGATCAATGCGGCGATATACTTCTGTCCCTTGAGCGTCAGAATCATCCGGAGTGTATAAGCCGATACGTATACAATCTGGATCAAAAAGATAAATATCAATATTTTAAGCAATTGTAATCCCTCTTTCCTGGCCTTCACAAGTGAATCGGCCCTTTGCTGCGTATACTCGACGATTTCGTTTCATCTATACTTCCTGTACGTTCGCTCTATCTCCATCATTGGACGTTATACCCTTATTCTAAACGGTTGGATATTAATTCGTAGACATTTTCTGCTCTTCGCCATGCCAGAACTGCCATTATAGAACCGTTTGTACCGATTATCAACCCGGCGGAGGTCCCAGGGTCGAAAACCGGTGCCTGTGAATATGCTGTATCATCATAACGCCGAGCACGATCGCACAGAGTAACGGGTCAGAACCAGGATGGATGGGTCAAAACAAAAGGGGGAACCGTCATGCAGCTATGGCAGGAGATGGAGCGGGAAGGCATGGAGGAACTCATTTTTTGCCATGATGCAGATAGTGGTTTGAGGGCAGTCATTGCCATTCACAGCACGGCCCTTGGACCTGCGCTGGGTGGATGCCGCTACTGGAGGTATGCGTCCGAAGAAGAGGCTGTTCGGGACGCTGTGAAGCTTGCCAAAGGCATGACGTACAAAAATGCAATCTCTGGACTGTCCTATGGCGGCGGGAAGGTGGTCATATGGAATGTGCCTTTTGCGAAGAATGCAAAACCGGATGAGGATGGTTGCGGATCTCAAAGTGGTGAGCAGGTCGCTGGAGATCTGGGGGTAGAGCAGCAAAAGGGTGCTGCCGCTGAACGAGAAGTCGTCGCTGATCAGGTTGCTGATCGTATAGATAAAAGCCTGGATACGGACTTATCCAAGCGGGCGCAGCGCTTTCGAGCATTGGGTCGTTGTCTGGAGCGGCTGAACGGACGGTACGTGACCGGTCTTGATCTGGGTACCACGGCGACAGACATGGACCAGATCCGACTGGAGACCGCACATGTGACGGACACCACGGGTTCGCTTGGGGCGCAGGATGACTTCACTGCCGAGATGACCGCCTATGGCGTACACATCGGCATTGTGACCTCGCTGCGCCAGCAAGGCATTGCATCTTTGCAGGGCATTCCCGTTGCCGTCCAGGGACTGGGCAAGGTCGGGTATGCCCTGTGCCGTTACCTGCATGCAGCCGGGGCACGGCTCATTGTGGCAGACGTTGTACCGGAGCGTGTACAACGTGCCCTTGTGCAGTTCAGCGGCGCCATCCCGGCCGATCCGGCCCATATCCACGCCGCTGACTGCAAGGTCTTCGCCCCCTGTGCCCTAGGGGGCGTACTGACCCCGGCAACAGTGGAGGAGCTGCGCTGCTCCATCGTTGCCGGGGCGGCCAACAACCAGCTGAGTGAACGACAGCTGGTTGCAGGCCGCATGCAGGCGCGCGGCATTCTGTACGCGCCTGATTATGTGCTCAACGCAGGTGGAATCATCTCCACCGCCTACGAGCTGGAAGGCGCCGGGCCTGACCTGATCCGCCAAAAGGTGGCGGGGATTGCAGGCACGCTGAGCAAGGTATACGCAGAAGCTGCGCAATCTGCGATCTCCACAGCCGATGCAGCTGATCGGCTAGCGGAATCCATCCTTCGATCTGGCCATAAGAACTAGAGCGCCCTAATCTGCCAGAAGATGCAGATAAAGAACCATTCCAATCGTTGACTCCTACGCCGTAAACAAGTCGAGACCATCCCGTATTAGCTCACTCGCTTCTATCACAATTCAAGCGGTTGATTGTGTGCTCATGCGTCCTCACACGCCTGAACCTCAACTTTGCTCGCTGTGCGGGACGTTACTGCTAGTCCTCTTTACTAGACTGGGTAAAGCATTTAATATACAAGCAGCACCCTTCCACCTAAGCATATTCATACCACCAACACATCCGCCACCGCGTTATTCATTCAAAGTATATTATTACCTGGAACTCATCACGGGCTTCGCTCGATCTTGGTATTTCGACGTACTGAAAGAGAGCCTCCAGTGCTTCACTCCATTTTAACGAACCTGATACACGCTATTTGACCCTTTTAGCATGGATCTAAAATCTAACGAATCTCAGACACGTTATTGTGCCTGGATTGGTCCTTTTTCAAGCTAAATAGCTACTTTTCCGAAGGATAGCGTTCCTGAGGTTCGTTAGAATTTATATTTCAGATTTTGACCGTGAATAGGTTGTCTCAGGTTCGTTAGCGCTGCGGATGAAGTTTCTTTGAGGGAGCATGCCTATCAAACCTACCTGCAAGAGAGCCACCATCTGCTTACCCCATTCTAACGAACCTGATACACGCTATTTGCCCCTTTTAGCGTAGATCCAATATCTAACGAATCTCAGAGACGCTATGGTGCCGAGTTTGCTCCTTTTCAAACTAAATAGCTACTTTTCCGAAGGATAACGTTACTGAGATTCGTTAGAATTTATTTTTCCGATTATTCCTCTGAATAAGGCGCCTCAGGTTCGTTAGCGCTGCTGACAAGGAGATCTCTGCTGAATTATCTCTATCAAAAAGAGCTAACCTAGACATAAATGTCCCGGTTAGCCCTTCTAAGCTCTCATCACTATGTTCTTCTCATCTCTATTCTCTTATCACTTTGGTTCTTTGGTTCTTGGTCCGGTTACTGGCTCTCTGTTTCTTTTGTCCTTGGCTCTCGGTTCTCTGGTTCTTCGTTCTTCGGTGTTTAACTCTTACTTCTCCGATGCACTGCACTTTAATTTCTTAGTTATCTAATATGTCACCCTTTGGCCCATTTGTTCCATCACTCTCTGCGCGGATTGCATGCATTGAGTTTTCTTGGAACATTCCCTCTTATCCCATTCACCCTTTTGTTCGCTCCATCTTTTATTCTTTTATTCTTCTGTTCTTCTGTTCTACTACTCTATTCTCAAACTGCAACCGACTTCTTCCTCGCTGTCTTCTTCTCCCGAAACAGCAGCGTCCACAGCAACACATTTGCCACAATCAGAATTGCACCATAGATCCATACGCCCCCCGACACTGAGCGGAAAAAGACATGGACTCCCCATAACATGGCAAGCACAGGGAGGGCGGCAAATACATACCAGCCATCACTTTGCTGCGCCACACTGAAGGATTGGGAGAACGGCGGCTTACGCAGCAGCAACTTGCCTGCCAGTGGGACAATTGCAGTTGCCGTCAACAAGATAATTGCAATATCCGGCAGTATCCGTAATCCAAATGTCCAGGTGAACAGAATGGCATTAACCAGAAATATAGGCAGGAACATGTTGCACAAGAACGCCTTCAGAGCGCCTTTATACAACGCACTATCATTCGCCATCGGTGCAGCGCGAAAGGTCCAGAACGCCTTGTATTGTCCCGAAAATTTCAGCATGACTACCACCGTTACAACCAGAATCAGCACGATGTAAAAGGTGTATACGAACGAACTTTGCCTAAACTCCGCCCAGGTCGAAGATTGCAATTGGGTAAACCAAAATACATAAGGTAAAACAAAGGATAAACCAAGCGATGGATACACCTTCAGCTTGAATTCCCGTTCATTACGCATCATGCTGGCGGACAGTCGGAAGCAAGCCTGCTCCTCTCTGGAACGACTAACCAGCTTGGAGATCAAGCGATCCCACCCTCCGCGTCTGCGCCCAGAGGACTGGCCCGAATGTGCCATTTTCTCCAAATACAACTCAAAGGAAGGCATAAGCCTCACATATACGATCAGACTTACCACCGGAACCAAGACAGCCAGTGCTGTGAAGGTATAGATCCATACATTCCCGCCCCCTGCAAATAACCATTCATAGGCAGCCGCATACCATAACGGAGGCAACAACAATTGCCACCAAGCCGGTGTAAATACCATACCAAAGTCAAACATGCTGAACGAACGAATGACCAGCTGATAACCGATCGCAATCCCCACCGAGAGCAGAATCTGTACCATATTGATCATATCCTTCAGCTTCTCGCCATCCAGAAACTTCATCATGAGAAGATAAATCAGGGATGTGGTCACCAGAATCAGCATGTTGATCAGAATTAATTCTACAAGGAAGATCAGAAAGAATCCGATCCCATGCGTCACCAACGCGGTAATTAACGGTATGCCGGTTAACGAACCCGTCAGCAGTACCAGATAGACACCTGCATGAATGGCTCGGGCCATACCTACCGTTCGCCTATTAACAGGCTTCGTCATGAGAATATTGCGGTCCCGGATGTCCAGCAGTACGGAGGAGAAATCCGAGATCATGGACGTCATGATCATAAACATTAAGATGCCGAACACCAGACCCATCTGAAGCATGAAATGCCCTGTATCCCACACGATGAAGGGAACCATCATCAGTCCCATTAATCCATACAACCACAGGGATCGATGAAACTGATTACCTTCCTTGCGCTCTTTTTTCCCTGAATTGTTGGACAAAATGGTAGGTACTCTGCGTTGATCCATCTGGAATTTCACTCGCAAGATCAGGCGCAGCACATCATAATCCGCCCCTGTTCTGGCGATGATTGGCCGAAAGCGATCCAGAATCTTCAGCGTGCGGAAATCGGAGGTTTCCTCCATATCAGTACACCTCCTGCACAATCGATACGAATCGCTCAGCAATGGCTATGTGCTCATTGAAACCCGTCAATTGATTGAAGACTTCCTCCAATGTCAATGAACCTTCCATGGATTGCTGCTGGAGCTGCTTGAACGTTCCGTCTGCCAACACGCGTCCTTCAGCGATCAGTACAATTCGACTGCTGATCTTCTCCACCACATCCATGATGTGTGACGAATAGAAGATCGTTGTGCCTTTGGCTGACAACTGCGATAAAATCTCTTTGACCACCATCACACTATTGGCATCCAATCCGCTGAGCGGTTCATCCAGGAACAACAGATCCGGGTCATGCAGCAGCGCAGAGATTAACAGCACTTTCTGCCGCATGCCTTTGGAAAAGGATGCAATGCGGGAATGATATGATTTTTCAAGTCCAAAACAATCCATCAATAACTTGGCTTTATAATCCGCATCTTCATAGGACATGCCGTATAACTCTCCCGTAAAAGTCAGATACTCCGCAGGCGTTAATTGTTCGTATAATTCCGCGACCTCCGGAACATAGCCTATTCTGCGTTTATATTCCACATCCCCATCCGCAATATCCTTGCCAAAGATTCGCACCGTGCCCACATATCCTTCAACCAGTCCGAGTAAAATCTTAACCGTCGTACTCTTGCCAGCCCCGTTTGGACCGATATATCCAATCATCTCACCGCGATTCACTTCCAGATCGATGCCATTCAACACATAACGTCCGTTGTATCTCATACGCAAGCTTTCAATGGATAGCACATGTTGTTCACTCACTTCGTTATCCAGCTCCTGTCTCTATCTTTTTCTACAATTCTACTAGTTTACCACACTTTGGTATGACATTGATCGGAAGTAAATCACGATGTGAGCCATCATCTGGTTTTCCCTTTCGAGCAAAAGCATCACGTAACAAGCGTGAACACATCACAAAGCCCCTGTTCCACCTTCAAGGTAAGAGACAAGGGCTTTATCTATAGCTTATCTGTATTTGGAACCTTATTTCTAATACTCAAACCTTCTTACTGCACTTTAACAATCTGAAAATGCTGGTTCGTACCGCCATTATCCGTCCACTGGATGGCCGCAGCCCCATCTGCCAAGGATTGACCGGAGATATCCAATACTTTGCCTGTACTGCGATTCTTCAGTTTATAATAACCACCACCTACATGGACGAGCTGCCATTGCTGGCTGGCCCAGCCCCCATCATTCCACTGTTCAATGACAGCCCCATCGGTGGTAGCACCATTTTCCACACCGATCAGTTTGCCACTGGAACGGTTGATGATTTTGACATAACCGCCACCCGCATCAGTAATCTGCCACTGTTGACTTGTTGTTCCCCCATCTGCCCGCTGCTCCAAATCCGCACCGTTGGCAGAAGAACCCCCGATGACATTTAGCAACTTGTTGCTTTTACGGCTAATCAGCTGATATGAAGCATTCGCGTCCCAAACATCCGGTGTATTCACTCCGGTCACAGTACCTGTTGCTGTATCAATCGTGATACTGCTGGCCCAGTTCATCGCCAGACTGGTTGCGCTTGGGAACGAGAGTGGCAGCCAGACATACTTGGAATCCTGCACAGGTCCGCTCCACGCTCCAGCCCAGCGATCGCCCATGTAGAGATAGGATGTGGTCTGTGAACCCTCTATTGGAACGACATAGGTGGATTGAGAACCATAGGTTGTGCTGTCTCCGAAGTTGCTAAGACCGCTCCAAGTGCCTGTAATACTGGAGGCTGTTGCATATTTGGCCTGATTTGGATTCCAACCGGTTGCACCCGAGGTGATCAGGAAGTAGACGCCGTCTTTTTTGAATAAAGCAGGTGCTTCACGGTATTGTCCGGGCCATAGTGTTGTAACAAGCGATTCCACACCCAGGAAATCCGGGGTCAGCTTATATATATTCAGATCTGCATTCACTCGGGTCGCGGAGATCAGATAAGCTGTTCCGTTATCGTTGTACACCGTCATATCTCTGGAATCATATCCAAGTGGACGATAACTTCCCACATACGTGTAGTTCCCATCAACCGTACTAGAAGTAGCTACGGCCACTCTGGCCTCGCCATAATCCAGACCATTCTCCTTGTGCATCCAAAGTACGTATTTGCCGGTAGCACTGTTGTAGATGACCTTCGGACGTTCAATGTTCGAGATATTTAGCTCAGGTGCCGAGCTGCTGGTGAGCACATCATTGCGATACTCCCAGTTCTTCAGATCCGATGAACGATACACGGATACCGCCTTGAACGTTCCATTCGCATTGCGGTTCTCGCCAAACCAGTAATAATACCCATTCGCCTTGATCATCCCGCCCCCATGAGCATGTACGATATTGCCATTGGTGTCCTTGAACTGTACCCCGTTCGTTACACTGAGCGGAGCAGCTGAAGCATTCGATCCAGGTGCGAGCAGCATGCCTACTGATTGCAGCGCCAGCACCAAAACAAGCAGATAACTCAAGTGCTGAGTAAAGCGAAAGCGGCGTGAGTGTGTATTCTTTTTCAACCATCCATCGTTCATAGCCATATCGTAATGCACCTCCATGTTTTTTATGAAGCGCTTACACAAAAATAAATTTGATATGTCTCATCTGCCTCCGATCGATGATGCATTTTAACATTAGAATTCCTGGCAAGATTGATTGGCCCAGCTTCACCTCCCTGATTCCGATTGTATCCGCCACGTTCCTGCTCGAATAGTGAACAATCCGGCGGATCATGTACAATTTCATACTCCGCGCTCTCCATAAAAAGCAAAAAGACGCTTCCCCCGAAGCGTCCTCTGCTATACCTGCCCTGCCCCTTCATGATGTAACAATCTCTAGCTGTGTGTTACTGTTCATAGGCAGGCTTTTATATAAGATGTTTTATCAGCGTATACTCGCCCTTATTGCTTAGTCTTGGTCGTCAAAATCCTGGTCGAACGATAACACTTTACCTGTGTTGGCATCGATATCTACATCTGCTTCACCTTGAGCAGTTCTCAATTCAATCTCATACACATAGCGACCATCATCATGATCCAGCTCGACTTTGGTTACTTTACCACCCGTAACTTGTTTCAACGCAATGTTTGAAGCTTGGGATGCCGTCAATTTGACCTGCTTGGAGGCAGAGCTGTTAGATGTATTGCCTGTTACAGAGCCTTGATAGTCATCGTCATCATCGTAGTCTTCATCATCCACGACTGCCAAGATTTTGCCTGTGTACGCATCCAGACGAACGACAACATCATTTTTGCCTTTTCGATCAATCTCGATTTCATAGAACGTTTGGCCGTTTCTGCGCTCCAGATCCACGTCATCCACTTTACCATCGGCTGCTTTCAACGCCAACGCTTTTGCTTGGGATGCATTCAGCATTTTGCCTGTGCTGTTCTGATTCTGTGTTACGGATTGTGTCGTTGACGTTGGTGTAGTTTGCACTGATTGTCCGTTCACATTCCCGCTAGCTGCTACTGCCGATCCTCCGAGCAACACCGCTGCTGACAAGCTGCCAATCCAAAGTTTATGTTTGTTCATCATCATCATTCATCTCCTCGTATGTTGTTTCGTTCTCGTCTACATTCATAGAATAACCTGCAGGAATGAGAGATCAGCGAGAGTTAGATTAGAATTTGATGAGAAAATGAGGAGATTGCTCATTTAACGGGTATTCATTGTCCATGTAATTGAAAAAAGATGATCCCCTAAAATGAAGGAATCATCTCTTTGAAGCGATTTCACCCTGTATTCAAAGGGTTTTCTTCTGAACTTTAACTTTTAATCCTCGTCCTCATCCCAAGTCACCGAACGAATGGCTCCCGAGATCGCGTTCACTTGCACAATAGCCTCCCGGCCATCCTCCAGATCAATCTCAACCAGATAATACGGATTCCCGCTGTTGGTTCCACGCAGTTCAATGTCGTCCACATCCCCCGGGACCTCTGCAAGTGCCTTCTGCTTGGCTTGTTTCTCGCTCAGAAACTGAGGTTTGGGATCATCCTTTGTTGGTTCAGTTGTCGGGGCTGCTATTGTTTTGGACGATATCGTCTCTCCCGTATATGGATCAATCGTGAGTTCTTCACGGCTGTTATCCTTCGCCTTCACTACCGCAGTGTATACCGGGCTGCCTTGCTGCTCTACAAGTTCAAGCGAGACCAATTGGTTATCTGTTTGTTGTTTTAACAACGCCGTCTTGATCTGCTCGCGGCTCCATAACGTCTTCTCTTCCGCTTGTGGGTTCGACTCCAGCCGCTTGATGGAATTCACCGTAGCCGTGACGGCATCCACCTGCACGTCATATAATCCGGTCTCCGAACGGAGCTGCATGATATACGTCCCGTCCTTCAACGTGGAATTCACAATCTCGCCCGGATATTGATCCAGTACGGATTGGGCTGCCGCATCTGCCGTAAGTACCGCACCCGTCGATTGCCAAGGCTTCCACCAAGCAACTGCTGCCACAATCAGCACAATGAGAAGCCCTGAACCCCACCAGAGTGATCTTCGCGATTTCGCCCATCCACTGTTCCCCTGTTCATGCCGCTTCATTTCCGGTGGTCGCTGCTCATGCTCTGTCATCACGTTTCCCCCTTATAGCTCTCCTATAGCCCGAGTTCGTCTGCTGTATATTCGGTCTGAGTTTAGTTTCCAATGGCTACTACATAAAATGAACTAATCTGTTACACAGTACGGAGAGGACAGAAAAAACCTGAAAAAGCGAAGCGTTCGCCTTTATCCCCGGATTTTCCCCTTTGAGAAAAGAGAATCGAGAAATCTGGGGATAACAGCGATTGGAAGGTTGTTCTGTCATCGTAGTGTCAGTGTGAACAATCTTTAGTTCAGTTTATATAGTATATAAGAGAAGAATGAGAATTTCATGAGAGCGGACCGTTCTGAACCGATAAAGGCAAAATAATCGAAGCCTCAGTTCCTTCACCCTCGGTACTGCTCAATTCAATCCGGGCTCCCACTGCACCTGCCAGTTCTTTGGCTAGCGACAATCCCAGACCCGAACCGCTTGCGCCCAAGCTGCGTGTTCTGGCCGGATCAACCCGGTAGAATCGGTCAAATACCTTCTCCAGCTCGTCCTCCCGCATACCAATCCCGGTATCCACGATCCGAATTCGGCACTCCTGCCCCTTGGCTTCAAGCCTGACTTCAATGGAATCTTCACTATACTTCCGGGCATTATCCAGCAAAATAAACAACAGTTGCTTCAGCTTGCTCTCATCGCTGATTGCCCAGATTGGACCTGGATCGACACACCGGACTTCCCGGTGGTAGGCTTCGCGAAACGCACGTGTGGAATCCATCGCAAGTCTCGTGATATCCACTCGCTCCAACTGTACATTCCACTGCTCCGGCTGCTTCGCAAGCAGTAACAGTTGCTCGGTCATCTCCCGCATGCGAACCGATTCGGACAGAATCGCTTCTACAGCTTCATCGAATACTTCAGGTCGCTCTTTTCCTCGCCGCTGAAGCAGACTGGCATAGCTCTCAATAATGGTCAGCGGCGTTTTGAGTTCATGAGATGCATCCGATACGAATCGCTCTTGCCGCTCAAAGTTGGATTCGAGCAGGTCCATCATCCGGTTGAACGTCTGTCCCATCGTTTTCAATTCATCCTTCGACCGTTCCTCCAGTGGAAGACGCTTGAATTGGCCGCTGGACTGAATGTCACTCATCGTGCGTGTCATCTGCTGAATCGGTCTGGTCATCCGGTTCGCCAGAATCCGGCTAGAGATAATCGCTGGAATGAGAGCAATAATCGTGACTGCTACAAGCACGGTACGAAGTACAGACAAACGATTCTCCGTCTCTGCGATGCTCTCGGTGACCTGCACGTTCACCACTTCACCATCAGGCCAGATGACGGGGACTGAAACCCACACATATCCAATCTGTTCCACTTGGGTATACTCCGATTTCTTCTCACTTTCATACTTATAGGGCAGCTTGCTCAGCTGCTCTGAAGCTGATGTTGTCGTCACCGGGGAACTGGTGCCGTCCTCATTGACGATCCGAAGCATGCCGTTCACAGGCGCGTAGGCCCGCAGCAAGTCATCCGGCGGAATGGAGCCGGCAGACTGACGCACTCCTTTGACAATAGACTCCGCTTCCGCTTCCACCCGATTAACCTCGTTATCTATGGACATCCGTTCAAACACGATATAGACGGACAGGTTGACCACGATTAACAACACAGCAAATAATACAGATGAATAGCCATAGATTTTACTGCGCAGGCTCATGACTGTTCCTTCAGGACGTATCCTACGCCCCGTACGGTATGTATTAAGGGTGGTGTGAATCCGTTATCGACCTTTTTGCGCACATAACGGATGTACACATCCACCACATTGGTATCTCCATAATAATCGTATCCCCACACAGCCTGAACAATCTGATCACGACTGAGCACCTGACGTTGATTCTGCAACAGATACACCAGCAGATCGAACTCACGTGGAGTAAGTTCAATAGCCACGCCATCTCGCGATACCTCTCGCGTTCCTTCATTCAGTTTCAACCCGGCAGCCGTCAACCAGCCTGCATCAGCTTCATGCTTATGCCCAGACGAGTCATTGCCTGTATCAGCAGGTGTAGACGAAGAAACGGAAGAAACAGCCGATGCCACGGCACTAAGCCGCAATGCGGCCCGAACTCGGGCAAGCAGTTCTTCAATCTGGAATGGCTTGGTGATGTAGTCATTGGCTCCGAGATCTAGGCCGGACACTTTGTCTTCTACGGAATCTTTAGCGGTGAGCATAATGATCGGAACTGTAGCATCTTTGGCTCGAACTCGGCGCAACACTTCAATTCCACTCAGACCAGGCAGCATCACATCAAGCAGAATCAGATCCCACTGACCTTCCCCATACTTCTCCAGTCCTTCTGTTCCACTCCCCGCCTTGCCTACTTGATATCCCTCATACTGTAATTCCAGTTCAAGCAGACGTGCTATTTTGGGCTCATCCTCTATGACCAGCACGGCTTCGTTCATGCAGCGCTCCCCCTCATCCCCATCATTTCATTCTCCCGTTATCTTACAATAACATCTACAGTTTGCCCAAGGCATCTTCAACCGGATGCTCCCCGGCAATCAGATCAAAGGCCATTCGGTACGTCTTCTCTTCCTGCAAAGATGCCACGATGACGCGGGCCACATCTTCACGCGGGATGCTTCCCGGTTCCAGATCGGTTCCAACTGCAATCGTGCCCGTACCCGGTTGATTCTTCAGACCACCCGGGCGAATAATCGTGTAATTCAGATCACTTGCAAACAAGGCACGATCCGCATAGTGTTTCGCCACGTAATAAGGCTTGATGGACTCTGACCATTTCTCCCGTTGATCTGCACCATACGCACTGACCAGAATATATCTGGAGATGCCTTGCTGCTCAGCGGCTTCCATCGTTTTAACTGCTCCATCGAGATCAATCAAAAGGGTTTTGTCCTGACCAGTAGATCCGCCAGAGCCCGCTGTAAACACTATGGCATTATGATCCTTCATGGCTTCAGCCAAGTCCTCCACACTGCCTTCCAGATCCCCGATCACCACATCGGCACCGAGTTTCTTCAATGCGTCCGCCTGCTCCGGTTTGCGGATCATGGCCGTTACCTTATGTTTGCCTTCCTGTGCCAGCTGCTCTACCACAAACTTGCCGATTTGCCCATTTGCTCCTATAACTAAAACGTTCATACGTCATTTCTCCTCTCAGTTGAACGGACTGCTTGTTACGGCTACCCGTTCCTTATATTTAAAGATGCTCATCTTATAATTTAAACGAAAGCCGGCGCTTCTAAGCGCCGGCTCCTGGTCCATGTCCGTTAAATACATATCCCGAACATCATCTGAACATCTATGGGAAATGTAACATTCCGTTGTCTAATAATATACCTTATACCCTAGATGATTTATACGCGACCTCAGATCGACCACTTCCGCCGCACTCTCTTCACATCTGAATATTAATGATCTTTGTTGTCCATTACAACAGAAAAAAGGACGCCCAAAAGGGCGCCCTTGAATGGCATGAAGATTAGTAAGCCAGTGCGAACAAACCGTGAATATGAGCCAGGTAACGGATGTTACTTGCTTCTTTCATCATGGTTGCAGGCAGACCTTTCAGACGAGTCTGGTTGCCACCGATCATGCCGACAGCGTCTTTACGACCCAGACTTCCCAGCGTACCGGAGAATACTGGTGTGAAGGATTCCATTGCGCCACCTTTGAACATTACGCCCAGGTTGTGACCGATGGTTTCACCCATTTGCCAAGCCAATTGTGCTGTTGGAGGGTAAGGGCGAGCACCTTCGCTAGGGAAGACCACTGCGCTGTCACCAGCAACAAACACGTCTTTGTGAGAAGTAGATTGCAGAACTTCCGTAACTTTCGCACGGCCACGATCCACTTCAATTCCGCTGTTAGCAACAACAGCGTTGCCTTGTACGCCACCTGTCCATACGAGTGTATTCGTAGGGATCGAGCTGCCGTCTTTCAGCAGAACTTCATTTTCTTTCATCTCAGTAATCGCTACGCCAACGATGAAGTTAACGCCACGTTTCTCAAGACTCGATTTCGCACGATCAACCAGCTCTGGCGGGAAACCTGCCAGGATGGAAGGACCTGCTTCAACCGTGTACAGGGATACTTCTTTGAAATCGATCCCTTTTTCTTGACATACTGCAGGAAGCAGGTCAGCGAATTCGCCAACAAGCTCAATACCTGTCAAGCCGCCGCCACCAATAACAAACGTAGCGTCTGCTTTGTTGCCGGACTGTTTGTAAGCATCAAGACGAGCTTCAACGTGTGCACGAATACGGTTTGCATCGCTAACCGATTTGAGCGTGAAGCTGTACTCTTGCAATCCCGGAATTCCGAAGAATGCCGTTTCGCTGCCCAAGGCAACGACAAGCGCATCGTAAGAGTATGTGGAGCCGCTGGTCATCAGAACTTTCTTCTCGTCCGGCTTGATTGTATCCACCGTATCGATTTTCAAGTTCACGTTTTTGCCACGCAGCAATTTTTCAAGTGGAAGAGCAACAGCTTGTTCAGCAATGCTTCCTGCTGCAAGACGGTGCAGTTCCGTGATAATTTGGTGTGTAGGGTAACGGTTAACGACAGTAATTGTCGCTTCTTCCGGAGACAAGTATTGACGTGCAGTCAATGCAGTCAACAGACCGCCGTATCCTCCACCCAAGATCAAAATTTGCTTCGACATATCCATCCTCCGTTCTTCTAAGTCTTAACGTTTCGGTTGTTGACGCTCGTTCAAGATGCTCAAGAAAGATTGAGCAAAACGAAGCGATTGTTGTACGTTTGGATCTTTAAGCATTTTCAGCATAGCGAACAAGCCAACTGAAGTTTGCTCTGTTTGCGCACGGTCATTGGCTTCGATGGCAGCAGAAGCTACACCTTTAGCTTTGTCTACAACAGGCTTAGCGAACTCGCCCATTGCGCTCATTGTGTCGCTGATCAGAACTTTGTCTGTTGCTACACTTTGTGCAAAGTCATAAGCTTTCGTCATAGCAGTAACCATTTCAGCCAATTTAGGCAGGTTCTCCACCAGAACGGTTAAAGACTCCTGTACCTCAGGCTTCATCAGTTGATCCAGAACGTCCAAGGACTGGCGCTCGGAAACGTTGGCACCTTCTGTAACTGGCACCTCTTGTTGAGTAGGCGATTGTGACATAAGAGAAAGTCCTCCTTTACTTTGGGATAGAAGTCCGCGACTTTCATGATGCCTGTCAAGCAGAGCCGAACCACAAAATACATCGAATACATCTAAATGTACCAAATTTCACACAATAGGATGAGCGTAGCTCATGGCTACTTCCACATCATGCATTGTATCTTGGATCTATTGCGGACAACATGTGTTGACGCACAAAACGACAAGCAGGCCGAAACCGAACTCTATACCCTTATATTACACCTCTTACACATGAACATGAAAAAGAAATTTTTTACACTTGTGAAGATATTGTGAACATTGTAACAAAATCGATTTTTTTGTCAACCCATGCAGGCAAGCTAAAGCTGCCGATCCTCCTGTCCAAGATCCGCTATCCTACCACATGTGGTATTAAGACAAGATCACATATGACCAGATGTGCGATATGTACACAAGGAAGGATTCGTTTGTTGATATTTACAGGAATTGTTTTCCAAATTCAATCATTTCGCGCAACGAAATTGGTCACTGTCGTTATTATGCAGCGATGAGCGCAGCCTTATTCCATCACGGAGACATCTTTTCTATTTCAAGTATGAACCTCTTGCGTCACGAATGCAAAAAAAGACAGAAAGAACGCCTGACGTATCGCCCTGCCTCCTGATATTTGTTTCCGCTGTTTGCCCAATCTGATCGTTACAATTAGATCACACCATAACTATTTCTGGGGAATGCTGATCCATTCCTTCAAGCAACGCTTTTATTACAACGACAGCGGCTCGCTCCAATTCCTCCACTTCCAGAAGTATCGAGATAGCCTGATCAGCATGAAGCTTCTCATTAGGCAGTCCTCCATCTGGAAAAGGAAATAATTCCACGAGTGTATTTAACTTTTGGGACATGTTTCGATATAACTCTTCTGCCTGAAGACAGAATGGAATTAAACTGGAATAGCAGGCATTCGAAGCCCACTTTAGAGAAACTTCTTTGAAAAACTCACTTGCATAACGTCTTGCATCCCACAAAACCGCAATGTTATAGGCGTGACCGTTTGGTTCTACCCGTCTGTATTCTAGGGCTTCTCTCCAGACTGCATAGGCAGCCACACCACTGACTGTGTTCGGCAAGGTATACGGGTCCTCTCCACGATAATGAGCCAACACAGCTGTCAGTGCCCCGTGCAAGTTCATTTCTCGTATCATGCCATCCGATTCCGCTGCCAGTACAAATACTTCCTGATTCACACCCCGGCCTACATGATCATAGGGAATTGTTCCTGATTTAATGAAATCGGTACCGTATAGGGTGCGGGCTGCGTCATCATAGCCATAGATCAACCCGAATTCGGGAATATTCAGGTCCCACACGACGGCCGGAATTCCCCGATGAATGGCGTAACGTATCAGGGAGAGGGCCTGGACAAGTCTTGGATTAAGCAACCTTTTCCCTTTCGCTTTCTCCTCTAGCATCGAAGGATCGACCAGATTGGCATTTAGTCCCGCATCACTCGCCAAAGCCTCAACCGCATGGGAACGATAACCCATATGTTGCAATCCTCTTGTAAGCACCTCTTTGAAGTTATAGGCGGTAGGTCCAGCGATATGTATGTCCTGAGGCAGGATGGTCAGCCGAAAAGAAAGTCCACTCATCCCCATAACCATGGGGAGAGACGGAGCTGGACCGATATAACCTAACATCTCGTGAATGGATGCTGCTGCCGAGTTCCAGGTTTGGGGAGCCCGAAACGAAAGGGGTTCCTCCAGAGTCAATCGATTTTGCCCGAGTGAATTCCACTCTGCCAGCATTTCTTCTACAGATAAATGAATATGAAGCTGAGCCACTTTTTTACGTGAACGAGATAGAATTTGATACACATTGGCACTTGTCAGATTGAATTTGCAGGCCATTTCTTGCGGTGACAGCTGCTCCATCCAATATGATGTGAAGACCTGTTGTTCTCTTTCATTCAGACAACCCAACAGCCTGTGGAGATTGTTCCTCATTTCCTGCTGAGCAACAGCTTGATACGGATCATAGCCTGTCTCCTGCGATCTCCGATTTGAGTCATTCAAAAGATGATTCAGCGTTATGTCGAGCGAGTCTTGATCGCTCCATGAGGCATCATCGGCTCCAAATCCAAATGCAAAGAACGAAGAAAAATGTTCTTCCCGCTGCTGCTTTTGGCGCTGCATATGTGAGTATGCCTGATTACGCACAATGCGCTGCATCCAGGCCATAAAACGCTCAGCATTCTGAAGCTGTCCCATATGAATGAACGCACGAATAAGCCCATCCTGTAAAATGTCTTCTGCGAGATAAGAATCATACGTAAGTGCTCGTACATAACGAAACAATTGCCCACGGTAACGGTGAATCAACTCTCCAAAGGCGTCTGTATCCCCCGTTTGGGCTCGTTGGATAAGCGTGATATCCTGCTCCTTTTGCCGATCCTCTAATATCTCATCTTCCCCTGGTCTAATATGGCGATTGTTAGTTAATCCATCCATGTATATCTCCCTTTCTTATAGCGCCGCTTCACTTTCATTACTCCATCTTCAAAATAGAAGCTTCGATCATGGCTTCCGTCTCCGCGAGTGCCACCATGATTGTAGCAGCAGCCTCCCAGTTCCGAGAGACAAGACGGGATTGGCATTCACCGAATTGGCGGGATTGTGCGTATTTCAAAGCAGAAAGGTCAGGATGGATTGTGTTAAAAAACAAACCATAATCATGGGCACGACGCGCGCCTACTGGCAGAGAAAAATACACATAATGAGCCCACTCATTACCATCTATTGCTCCAGTACGAACCTGTTCGGCCTTATGCAGAATGGCTGAAGCTCCGGTTCGTCCTTCCTGTGCAGCAATATCATGGGTCTGTTCTGTAAGGGTTGATTTGAACCAAGTAAAAGCCCGGCGGTTAATCTCCTCCAGATCAGGATGTTCAATGCGTTCAGGACTCCACCATCGTCGATACACACCGCTACTCCATGGGAATTCAGACTTCCATGCTTCCTCAAGTTTATCCAGTGTCAGGAAGACATTCGGAAATCCAGCCGGGTCATGCAGGCATATTTCATCGCCCCTCATATTGAGCGCCACTACATAATGATCGCAACCACCCAGGTTGGGAGAGTTGGGATTGTAGACGAGTTTGCCCATATCCAGCGGACCCATCATTACAGGGCCCTGCTTCAAAGCCTCTCTTAGCTCATCTACAGGCATTTCCGTACCCCGTGCTTGCACACTTTCGCGCACACTAAATCCCAGAATGCTCATCGCTTTGCTGATCGCCAGATCAGGACTGGAGGTACAGTTATCAAAAAAAAGCATATTTTCCTGCGATAGAAAGGCCCCTAGTGAAAAGCCACCGATGGTTTCAAGCAGACCGGGATCTATCTTTTCTCCAATGGACGACAGCAGCATTGAAGCTGAATTGGCGTAGCAATATGCACCATTTCCAATATAATTGCTCATATCATAACATCCTCTCATTCCTTTAATGAAGCACGCGATTAAGCAATGCCTATACTTATACTGACTCTTCGTACAGATCATTTCTGACAGAATATCCAGAACAAATTTTTGACCGCCATGAAATAGTGAACGTTTAGAATGCGGACATCCCGGTTAATAAGGACTACACCAGAAACGAAGGAGATGTTCGATATGAGTAATTCAACTGGCGATAAAATCAAAGCAGGCGTAAACAAGGCCAAAGGCGAAGTGAAGGATCAGATCGGTAATGCAACCAATAACAGATCCCTTCAGGCTGAGGGTAAGAAAGACAAAGCCAAAGGTGCTGTACAGGATAAAATTGCCGACGTTAAAAGAGATCACTAGATCCTTTTGATGTAAAACTCAGAAAGCACGAAGATTTCGTGCAATAGATCGTTTTAAACTAGCCTGACCGTCCGTGTTCCGATGAAATTCGAAAATGAGACGGAGGCGCAAAAAAGCCAAGGAAGGTGTTACTCAATACACCCTTCTCTGGCTTTTTTTGTGCATTTTATACCGCTGGAACTGAGTATCTTGCCATATCGATAATGAAACTGCGCGTTTCCCTTGTTGTAGAATTTAATGCGCTAAGTATGACCTTAAGATGGTACATGTTTTATCATTTAACATATTTTTGTTCACACTTATAGTTCGCGGGTAATTTATAGAAGAGGTGATATGAGATGAATGAATGGAAAAAAAATATAAAGACGTTATTTCTTCAGGATAACGGTGTGATTCCCAATCATCCGACCCTGCCCGTGCTTTTGTATAAGAACGTATGGGCTGAAGAGGCCCTCCACGCAGAATCGTTACTGAACCATAATGGATGGGGAAATAGCTGGTTGAATGGTGTGTTCAATTATCATCATTATCATAGCAACGCTCATGAGGCTCTTGCGGTGGTCAGTGGATTCGTGCAACTGATTCTGGGCGGAGAACATGGGCAGAAAGTTTATCTTCAAACAGGCGACGTTGTCGTGCTTCCCGCTGGGACAGGGCATAAACGTCTGGATTCTAGCACTGATTTTCGTATTGTCGGTGCCTATCCGGGCGGTATGAGTTACAACACACGTACAGGCGAGGACGCCGAACGTGCCAAGGCTCTTCAGGAAATCCGAGAGGTTCCGATTCCGGATACCGATCCAGTCTTTGGGCAGGATGGTCCTCTAATGGAAATTTGGAGCGGGAAGAAGTCATAACCGATATGAAGAAAATGAAGCAAAGAATACTATTGGACCATGCACAGTTGAAGTTGGTTCAGTTTTTAACGAGAAACAAATAGACTGTTCCCCGGACATGTAGGAGTTATCCACCGGTGGAACAGTCTATTTAAGTGGGAATTATGAACATCTGGTATCGGAGACACTTCGTGATAACCTTCCTGATTGCAGAAGGAAATGCTTAGATCTTCCGTCTTATTTCAAACTTTTCGATCACGTATCTTGTTTTCTATCTGTACGTTTCAGCCTTAGTCCCTTTCAGCGCTCGGCAAGCCGAACACTGTAATACCTCATTGCAAGTGGCTTTCCATCCATCTCAAGTTGGCCTTGCAGCACCAGTTGGCGTAGACGGTACTCCACGAAGACATCACTTATATGCTGGTTGCTCATACCTATCACTTCACCCACAATACGAGCTGCTCGGATATACTTGCCTGGCTCCCAGTTCGGTGTCAATTCCCTTACCTTCTGCATAATGTACTCGTCCAACGCATCTTCAGGCAGACTCCGAATCTCGCCATTGTCCATCATACGCAATAATCCGGGCTGTACCGAAAGCTCCAGCCAATCCTGCTCCAGTTGCAGGCGTTCTTGCTTGGACAGCGGCTCTTGCTCAGAGCAGATTTGCCACATCGCCAGAAGCTTTTCCGGAAGAATCTCGCCTGTGTGGAGCACATCATATTGAACATCAGGTCTATTGAATAATTGCTGATATAAGCCGCTCGTTTCGATCAGATATATAGGACTCTTACTGCTGCGCAATAGATGCATCGCATAGAGCAGTCCCGTCTTCTCACGTGCATTATTCGAATACCAGAGGGTGATTGACGTCTTGGAATCAATAGACTGCATTGTGGAGCTAAGCTCAAATATTGATTCAAGTTCATGCATGGCATAAGCCTCGCGGTCACTGAGACACATTCGTTCGGTCAGCCAAAGATGCCTGCGCTGCAAATCTGCACGATGGGTCAGATCACCTAAAGGACCCACAGCATAATCATCATCCATAGAGAAAAAGCTCCGCTTTTCCTGATTAGGTAATGTGCTCATTCCCATTTTCAGACTACTCAGAGGTGATTCTCCAAACGTAATATGAATTTCATTTGGCTTGTCGGTCTCAGCCAGAGCTTGTTGTTCCAGCAATTCCAGTGCAAAAGGGGGTTCCATATTCCGAAACAGGGACTGTACCGCATCCGCAAAATCCACCTTTTCGCCTTGCTCCTCCTGCCGCTTGACCACCTGTGCTGATTTCATATAAAGCACACGCAATACTGAACGAAGTTCATTCTCATTCATGCGATTCAACAATCGACTGAAAGCAAAGATATCATCAATCATGCTGATCCTCCTTCAAGCTAACGTCAATATTGACAGAAACTATATCTGAACACTGATACTTTGTTTATGAGGAGATTGATTTTCCAGATGGTTGATTCAGATCTTTCAACTCTTCACCATCTGACGATGACCGGGTAAAATGTCGCTCCAGTTTGCGGCTTGCCCACAGGGATACTGCAATAAAAAGCAATACACCTACCCATCGTACAGGGTGCTCCAGGAATTGTTCCACATTGGAACCGATATACGTCACAGAGAAGATCATGATCGCTTTACCACAACCCACCGCAAGCAGGAAGGATAATAACCGCATTCGTGCGATTCCTGCCGCCACATTAATAATGACGAACGGACCCACCGGGAAGATACTGAGCAGAAAAACATACCCGAACGCGTTCCTCCGAATCCATACCATGCTGCGTTGTACACGAGGTTTGCGTGCCCAGCGTTCCACAAAAGCAGATTTCCCGATCTCCCTTACGATCAGAAATGTCACGGTACAACCGAGAATCATGCCAATCCATGAATATAAGAACCCTGCCCACAGACCATATACCGCACCGTTCACGCCCACAATCAACAGCGTTGGAAGTGGCGGCACAAATGATTTCATAAACGTAAGCAATATTCCCGGTAACGGGCCGAAAGAGCGAAACTTCTCCAGCCAGAAACGAATATTTTCTTCCGTAATATATGACATAATATCCAATGCTGCTGGGGTCATTTGCATCCATCCAATCTATACAATATAAATTCTTAGGTTTGATGTTCACTATACATTTCATCATTCAACTGAATGATGAAGCTTCTTACGCAACTCCCTCCCAGTATAACGTACATCTTCGATGAACACCGTTGTCAATTTGAAGAAATTATTGCACAGTGAACTGAATTCCCATCAAAATCTGAATGAAATCCAAAAAGCACACCTCGACCCTCTTGTGGTCTTGGTGTGCTCTTCATATTAAAACCCGATTTTATCTTCGGGAGTATATCATCCTTATTCCAGCTGCGCTTCCTGCATTGCGAGTTCAATTAATTCTGCCTGATGGGCAGCATTCCATTCGGGAATCCCGGAACGCATGAACTCTTCAGCATCCATTGCCGCTTTGGACTGGTTGCAGAGATTGCAGGCGCAGACACAGTTAAGTGGGGTGGTATGTCCACCTTTGGCACGCGGCAGCAGATGGTCGATTGTATCCCCATACGATCCACAGAAGTAACAAGTGTAGTGATCCCGCGTCAGAATATACCGCTTGAAATCCTTGTTGCTGAACAATCGACGAATCGTGTACCGATTGACCACCACCGCAGCTTTTTCCTTCACCAGCGTGACCGCGAGTTCCATGTCCACTTCCTGATGCCAGCGACGTCCCTTGTCCGTTTTACCGCGCATCCGTACCATGCCCTGCCGGTTGGTCCGGAGCGAAGCCGGATCTTCCGGATCGATGGCTACCGGAGCCGCCGGCGTCTGGCGGCGGGGACGGCCGTCCGTGCCAGCTCCGTGACTACGGCTGGCATGCGCGGGTCGCTGCCCGGATGCACCGCGGGCAGCGTCTTCGCCGTTCGCCTTGGGCGCACGCTCCTTGCGCGCCTGGCGCGGCTTGGACCCTGGCGAGCCAGGCTGGCGCACGGGCGCTTGCCCAGGCTCGCGCCTCGTGGCGGCAGGCTGTGCCTCCGCCGCCGTTGGTGCGGCGACCGTGATGGCATCGCCACGGTCGCTCTGGGCCGGCGCATGGGCCTCAGCAGCGATGCTGCGGGCCTGCCCTGCGCCGGGCGCGAGCGCGCCAGCACGCTTGCGGCGCCGCTTGCGCTTGCGTTTGGCTGCGATCGGTTGATCCGCAGCCATCGGCTCTGCTGCCGGGCCTTGCGGCTCAGCAGGCAGCAGAGCTTGGTGGGCCGCCGCAGCTTGTTCGGCGGCCTGCACTGCAGCGGCTGCTCGCGCACCAGCCCGCTGTGCAGTGCCCTTTGCATTCGCAGCAGCATGGTCCTGCGAATGCCCTTCCCCACGCCAGCGTTCGCCTGGCTGTGGCTCAGCAAGATCAGTTGCTACCTCACCTGCCATACCATCATGCTCCAGACTGGTCTCTTTCTGCTCATTACCTTTCATTCCCTCTACACGCTTGCTCTTCCTCCGTCTTCTCCGCTTCTTCCGAATTCCCGAAGAAGAGGGGGAAGAAATCACCAAGTCAGCATGTTCATCGTCATCCGAAGAGGTCGAATCCAATGTGGGCTGTGGCACCCGACTTCGATTTGACTCAGTTGCCATAACAGATCCCCGTTCCATACCATGAGCGATCTGACCTGCTTCATTTTTCGCAGAGACAGACGGTCTGGCATTAACCGCATGGGTCACCATGCCATCCCGTTGGCGCTCTATCTGTTCACCTGTGTCCCCGATTGAACGAGTACCTTGATCAGCCTGTCCACCGATCTGACGACAGCTGCGGCAGGCTCCCCGCCTGGCTCCGGGACCTGCCCGCTTTCCGGTTCTGCGCCGGAATTCGGACATCGGCCGCTGTTGTCCGCAATACATACATGTTTTGCTCAGTCGCGCTTCTTGTTCCGTCTTTCCTTGCCGGAAAGGGGCTGGACCCGTCTCCATGTTGTCACCTCGGTTCCGTATGAATCCGGTTTCTTTCTATTGTATCACATCTGCTCGTGAACACCCTCATGGCTATAGGCCTGATAATCTTTCGAGTTGTACTCCTGTGTCTGTTCATTACATTCGTGAAGAATGTGTTCCACATATTCCAATATATCCTGCATCGGTCTCCCGCATTTTTCGCATGTTGTCATGTTATTCACCTTAACCCTGTTATCTATAATGTATTATCGTTCCGCCTTATGATTACCCTTCAACCAGGAAAAAGAAACACTCGTTCCCCATATCCAGCATATCCGTATAGATAAAAAAACCGCTTCTTGTTCTCCCCTAAGGTCGACCAAGAAACGGTTTATTATTCCTGTAATGGAAAAGATCTTATCGAACGTCCAGTTGTCCCGAGTTCTGCTGAGGTACCAGTCGCGGTTTCGGTTTCGGCAGATTGCCAAAGATGACCCATGCATAAGGAACGAACCTTGCCGTCAATCCAACGACAATCCACGAAGCGATCAGAGCTACACCAAACCCTCCGGCATACCACAGATGCACTAACCAGGAGACTCCTGTTTGCGGTGGAAATTCACGATACACCAGCAGGAAGAAGGGATGGATTAGATAGATCCCGAATGACAGAGCCCCAAGCCGGTTTAAGGGCTTCACGATCAGTGATGGCCCTTTGCGGTAGAGCAGATAAGCAATCTGGATCAGTACAAGCGCACAGGCGAAAGTATGAACATTCCAGAAGAATTCATACCATAGTGTGTTATACGTTGCGATCTTCATACGCAGCAGATAATAGATATACACATGGCCAAGTCCGGCAATGATCCACACCGCCCAGAGCAGAATCCATGAAGCTACGCGCCCTTTGGTTGCATTGGCCCGACTGATGACGAACCATTGCTTGATTTTAGGGAAATACACCCCGATAAAAGCACCCAGCATGAAATAGGAAAAATACGAGAACGCCCAGCTTCCCTTGTTGGGTACCTGGAATCCATATTTATTACTTACGATGAATGCCCATTGAATCAATAATCCAATCGGTACAGACCATTTCACCACAGAAGGATACTTCTTAAGCAGCCATAACACCAGTGGGAATAACAGATAGAATTGCATGTTAATGAATACAAAGTACAGATGCGTATATGCTTTCCCCGTAAACAGCTTCGTTATGAAGCTTACAGTCGATTCGCCGAACGGTCGACCCTGATAGTGCGTGAAGTGCAGGATAACAAAATACATCAATGAGAACAGGAAATACGGAAGCAAAATATACACGAATCTTTTCTTGTAGAAGTTACTCACGAGTTTCTTGTCCAGTGGACGGGAATAATAGTTATAAAACAGCACGAAACTACTCATAAAAATAAAGGTTGGCGTACCATATTTCATAAATATATTGATAAAGTTGTACAGCCAGTAGTAGCCTGAGCCCGTCATGTCCACCGTCGCATAAGACGTGGAATGCACGCACAGTACGCCGATAATTGCCATGGCACGTACCAGATTCAGCTCTGGAATTCGCTCTCTTTTCAGTGTTTCACTCATGTTCAGGTTTCTCCTTCATGTGTTCGTCAATATGTCAGATATGACTTAATACATTAAAGCTCTCTATCTATTAAAAGCCATATTGCTTAAGAAGGGTAGTCCAATTTCTTAATAATTCCTAAATTTTCAACACATTTCACACTATTTTCATGTCTATATATGTAAAAAAGACCGCGAGTACGCGGTCTTTCGAACATCCTGCTTTCAACCAAATTATTGTTGGTTCGTCCGGATGAGAATGGTAAATCTGGGTTAGACACTTACTCGCCCTGCCCGAGTCTACTTCCCACGACTCGCCAGAATCTGTTTGTACACCTCAATTGCTGCCTGTCTCGATGCCTTCAGATCCACAATTGCATCTTTGCGCGGCTGATGGATGTCTTTGCTGTGCAAGTCTTTCAATTCAGGCAACCACTTGCGAATATAATCGCCTTGCGGATCATATTTCTCGGATTGCGTTACCGGGTTGTTCACCCGAAAATACGGAGCCGCATTCTCACCAAGCGAAGCACACCATAGCCAATTACCACGGTTCTGAATGTTATCATAGTCACTCAGTTTGCGCCTGAAATAGGCTTCACCCAAGGTAAACGGACATTGCAGGTTTTTGGTGAGAAACATCGCCGTGAGTATCCGCAACCGGTTCGGCATATGTCCGGTTTCATTCAGTTCCGTCATGGCTGCATCAATAATCGGAATGCCCGTCTCCGCCCTGCACCACCGTTCAAAATGATCGTCATGGAGGGACGAGAGATCGTACACCTTTTCATATGTAAAATAGTGAGTCTCATAGACCGCCCGATACAGATAGAAGTCGCGGAAACACAGCTGCCTGATCCACTCTCCAGCTTCCGCCGTGCGATTCGCGGCATCGTACATTTTGCGGATAGACACGGCTCCAACCGCTACATACGAACTGAGATGACTCGGCTCGTAAGCCTTATATTCATCTCGATGATCCCCATATTCAGCAATTCGATCCGATAAGAATTGATCCAGCAGCAGATGCGGGTCCTCGTCATTCGAACCAATGCCCTCCAGCAACTCTGAAGGTACCCTCATCGCATCCGGCCATTCAATCGGACGATCGCTCACCTTCAACTCGGCAAGCGTTGTTGCCGAAGGAGGATTGGGATGTTCATTCATGAATTCCACCCACCGCCGATGAAAAGCTGCAAATACCTTATAAGGCTCCGACTTGCCCGTGAAATTCGCGAATCCATTCAGATCCATCAGCAGATGATCCGTCAGTTGCGTGAAGGGAACCTCGTGCGCGTCACTGACTTTGCGTATGGCCCTATCCCGCTCGATTGCATATGGCGTCATGTCCCGATGGACGACAATTTCATCGATCTCGCCTATGAATTCGTTCAGGATAAAATCAACCACTTCAGCCGGTTTGCCATAAGCAACATGCAGTTTTTGTTTGGCTTCAAGATACTGCCTGCCTAATGCCGCTGCATGCTGTCTAAAATTCACACCGCTGTGTTCCTTCTCTCGGCCTTGCCGCAGGAGAAATGGATCATAGATGAGAACATGCACACTCTCTTCTTTGTGTTCCCGCAAATAATCGAATGCCGCCAGATCATCCGTACGCAAATCTTTACGGTGTATGAATAGCTTCATGCCTCACCCTCCTGTCTGAACTTATGTTTATTTATTCGTCAAATTCTGATATAGCCTGCTTGTTTCCGGCTCCGGCTGATGTCCCAGATCCTCATTCAATGTCAATGTGAATGAATGATATAAACGAAGTATGCCTTGCTGATCATCCATAGATGCATACACTTCCATCATGAGTCGGCAGATTTCTTCCAAATAAGGCTCCCGTTCCTGCAATAACGTTAATTGCTCAATCGCTTCCTTGCCACGACCATGCTCCATATCCCATCTCGCGATATCCATAACCAGCCCTGTATACTTGCGTCTGAGTTCTCTTGCTTTGGCCTGTGCCCAACGATAATCATGCTCTTCCAGATAATCGGCACGATAGAGTGGAATCATATGCCTCAGATCATCGACATTGTCTGATGTGATGGCGTTGTAGACCATGGATTTTTCAAATTGATCCACATCACTTACCAGATTGCCTGATAACAGACGATAGCGGTTCATATTGTACTCCAGCTTGCCTGTCATGTTCCATTCCTTAAAAAGCTTTCGAATCTGGTACACGGAGGTATGTAGATGAGTTAGCCCCTTTTCCTGGGAAACATCACCCCACAGCTGATCAAGCAGAATCTCCTTGCTTACCCACTCTTCCCTGTGATGAAACAAAAAAGCAAATAGTTCCTGCGCTTTGGTTGTGCGCCACTTATGTTTCTCAGCACCCTGATCAAGACTTCTATAGATATCCAGATGTTTGAACGTCAGCAGCCCTGGAACTTCGGTATCCAGCTCCACAGAGGCAGGTTCCGATGCCTGTACCTCGGCGGTGGCTGCAACCTGGGAATGATACGACATTATGCCCGCGATCCGATCAATGGTTTTGGCCAATCTTGCGGAGCTTACCGGTTTAAGCACATAATCCAGTGCATGCAGTTCGAATGCTTCCACTGCATGGTCCGCATAAGCCGTCACAAAGATGATGCGAATACTCTGATCCAATTGCTGTATATATTCAGCCGCTTCCAGGCCATTCATTTCGGGCATTCCAATGTCCAAAAATACAACATCTACACGTTCCTTTGCCAGAAAATGCAGACCATCACGAGCAGTTGAAAAACATTGCACGGGTGTAATTCGTCCGTCCGTTCGTAATAGGCGCTCCAGATGAAGCTGCGCTGGCTTCTCATCATCGATCACAATGGCTCTCACCGTTCTTTCAGCCTCCTGCCATGAAAGATTCAATAGGAATACCGATTTTATCGGCATCCGCTTTATTAGGGCGTGTCTCAAAACTCTGAAGTGCATCTTTTACCGCCTTTTCGCCCCCTGCTGCGTCACTTTCCCTTGACGTGCCACGGCACGCCTGCGTAAAACTTCCTGGCTTGGAACGAAAAATCGGCAAAATCTGCTTCCTTCGGAGTTTTCAGACACCCCCTAGTCTGTTAACCATAATTGTTTAACTCGGCACATTATTTGGCATAATCCACCTTTTGCACAGGGATGCGGAACCGAATCTGTGTGCCTTTACCCACATGGCTATGAATCTCCAGTCCCTGACCATAGAGAGACATCAGGCGACGGTTTATATTTTGCAGCCCGACACCTCCAGGACCTTCGGTGTTCCCAGACTTGACCTGAGCCATACGCTCAGGAGGGATACCCACACCATCATCCTGAACCTGTACGACCACATGCTCACTCTCTTTGAAAATCCTAAGATGAACTGTCCCGCCGGCTGCCCGCTCCATCACGCCGTGTCGAATGGCATTCTCCACAAGTGGCTGGATACTTAGAGGCGGCAGATAGAGCTGCACGTCCGGTTCCACCTCATATTCAACCACCAGTCTTTCCTCAAATCTGGCCTGTTCCAGATGCACGTAAGACTCTACCAATTCCAACTCTTTGGTCAAAGGAACAAGCTGCTCCCTGTTCTGGAAGTCAAAGCTTCCACGCAGGTAATGACTCAATTCAATCAGCAAATCGGTTGCTTTGTCCGGATTCACTGCACAGGTCGCGATAATGACATTGAGTGCATTATATAGAAAGTGCGGCTTGATCTGGGCCTGCAAAAAGGCCATTTCAGTGCGAATAGCTTCCTGCACCGAACTCCGCATTTCAATTAACGTCCGAACTCTAGCTCGCAATTCACCAGCATCCACCGGTTTGCTCAGGAAGTCATTGGCCCCCGCCTGAAATCCATGTTTGATATCCTCAGGCAATCCTCGGGCGGTCAGCATCAGAATCGGCAACTCAGACAAGGAACTGTGCTCGCGCAGCTTGCGACATAACTCAAGCCCGGACATTTTGGGCATCATCCAGTCCGTAATAACAAGATCAATGGACGGGAATTCTTCTCGGAGTTTCAATGCAGTGGACCCGCTGTCCGCTGCAATCACACGATACCGTTCCGTCGATAACAGGTTAAGCAAGACCTGTCGATTGACGGGATCATCGTCTACAATCAGAATCGTGTGCTCCGCTTCTGCAAGATCTTCCTGCTCATCTGACTCTCTTGTCACAAGCTCCTTTGCCTGCGCCCCCTGTGCAGCAACATATCGTGCCGCAGTTGGTTTCGACTGAGATTGCAGCAGAGGCAACTTCATAACAGGCAGGGTGAAATGAAAGGTCGAACCTTGCCCCGGCTCCGATTCAACCCAGATCTCACCTCCGCCAAGCTCGACAAGTTTTCGTGTAATACTCAGACCGAGTCCAGTTCCATCATTCACCCGTTCCACTGTTCCGTTACTCTGCTCATACGCCTGGAAAATATCTTCTTGTTTGTCCAGGGCGATGCCCACCCCCGTATCAGCAACCGATACCTTCACCCAGTCCCCTTCGACACTGGCGTACAATCGAATCTCACCCTGCTCAGTATACTTATAGGCGTTACCCAGCAGGTTATACAAAACCTGCCGGAGGCGATCTTCGTCTGCCTCAACAAGCGGCAACGACTGGGGCCATTGCTGAATCAATATAACTGGCTTGTCCTCAAACGTGAAACCCGAGACTTCAACCACAGTACGAGCAACGGATTCCAGATCAACAGCTACTCGTTTCAACTCAATCTCACTATTTTTTAATTTGGAAAAATCCAAAATATCGTTAACCAGCAGTGAAAGGCGCTTGCCGGTTGAAGTAATCATGGACAGATTTTTGGCTTGCTTGGGTGTGACCGCTCCGGCCGCCCCTTCCAGCATCGATTGCGCAATATTAATGATGCCGTGCAGGGGAGTTCGCAGCTCATGAGACGTATTCGCCATGAACTCGTCCTTGAGGCTGTCGATAGCAAGCAAACGCTCCGACAGGGCTTCCACGTCGCGGAATGATTGTGCGAAGCGGATTGCGGTCACAATCATCTGGGCAAATACAAATAATAAAAGTTCAATCAGCGCTAAGAACGCTGTGTCTAGGGTAGTGAACGCACCAAGCGTATGCAACACAACAACCATGAGTATGCTCATCATGCTCACCAGTGCAACGTGGCTATCATTCGGCTGCCCTTTTAACCAATAGAACATGGCTCGCAGCGCATAGAACATGACAACAAGCGAGATCAGCAACATGGGGAGCTCAAGCATCGAGAATAGAGCCGGAGGGAGCGTAAGACCCACAATGGTCTGGGTAACGATTAGCACGACAGCCAGACGTACAAACCACTGATGAACTGCTCCTGGCACCCGGGCATCCATATACCGAAGCAAAAAGTAATAGGCAAAGGCTGAACTAAGGAGCTGAATTCGAAGCATCTCATTATTGGTCAGAAACGGTACAAACGTTCCCAGTAACTTCTCCCCATGTGTCAGAGCGTATAACGCACCGGAAAGGCTGAATAATCCGAGGAAACGGAGCTCCTTCTCCGTACGCCGTAATCTGAACAAAAGTAGAAAAAAGGCGGCAGGCAAGATAAAGCCGAATAAGGTCATCAGATCCTTGAGCCAATCTTGTTGCTGGCTTTTCAGAATACTATGCTCGTCTCCAAACAAAATCGGCGCTACAATTCCCCCAGAGGAATAACTATAGTTCGATACCTGAATGATAATGTCAGCCGTGTTGCCTTCAATGGACGTGAACCCTGTAAAGGGCAGGTTTAATTGTACATCTATGTCCGGGGTCTTTCCTGGCAGGCCTTTGCCGCCAATCTCTTTACCATCGATAAATACCCGGTGAGCCATGCGTATATTCTTCGTGCGTATGCCATAATCATTTTTCGTCGTTCGGGGTGTAAGCTGGACTTGCATATGATAGGTTCCATACCCATGTGCTTGCCCGAGAGATTTGTTCCATCGGGCCGGGACCTGAGTGCCAGACGAAGCTGGCAATGGCTTGCGACCAGATACACTCGCTTCAATATCTGCCGGGCTCAGTAACTGCCCAGGGTAGAAATCCCAGACTCCCTTTAAAGACGCTGCACCCTTGCGATCAAAGTCCCATTGGGTCAGGTCAATTTTTCCATCCGTAGCCTGGGGGTTACCCCGCTCGCTAATTAACGTCTGGGCAATCCAGCCCAGCGGAAAAATGACAATGCATATGAAACTTATGGTCAGCATAATCCAGTGTTTTCTCATCTATGTATTCCTTCCATCCACAAGGGCGAGAGACGTCTAATTTTGTCGTTTTATTCCTATAAATCATTTTAAACGTTTCCAGTGCTCACTGAAATAGTTTCCGTATCATAATCGGTTAAATTCCTTATAACTTGAAGGTTTTCTGTCCCTTTCCGCCGAATCTTGGTACATCAAAGAACCCCAGGCCGATGTTCATCCGAATGAACGGGCGAGATGTCCTGAGGTTGATTGAATGAATAAGCTTAGATGATAATCTTTTTTTGAATCTGATTCTGGAATCTGAATTTCAATGATTATTTAACAACTTGGGCAAGCTTCTGAACAATTCCGGCCCATCCTTGTTCCATACGTTCCCGCACCATGGCATGTGCTTGTCCAAACTCGGTTAGTTTATCCGCATCCCAGCCGCTGTGAATCAGTGTGAAATCCGTACCTTCCGGCTGTTCATTCAGTTGGAACGTTAACGTCCAGTCCTTACCCCAGCGGAATGAAAGCTTGTGCAGCGGTAGAACTTCCGTCACCTGACATGGTGATTGACCAAAGGGGCCTGCTTCCAATATAAACTCGTGCCCTTCCACGGGTTCCAGATTGCCCGGCATGAACCAAGCCTCCAGTCCTTGCGCGGTCGAGACCATCTCCCACACCTTCTCTACAGGTGCATGGAGCACAAGTTCCTGCCGGATATCCGGTAATGCGCTTGATGATGATTCCACTCGTATCGCCTCCTTGGATGTATTTATTCATTGTTTGAGATTTTAAGATTCATGTCAAATGGGTTCTTATAACGGACAAAAAAGGTGTTGACCTCTATTGTGATCTCACCCCATAATTGGAATATACTACATATAAGGCGTGATTCCTATGATAGTCTGCTCTGAAAAATCCAATTCCAACCGTTGCCGGAAGGGATTATTTTAACGTATTCCCTTCCCCTTTTGCAATTCATTACATTTAAATGTGGGGGATACCTATACCATGTCTTTCAGTTATTACGGTCCATTATGTACCGCCGTATATGATCTAACCAAACCCGTGGGACACTCCTTGGGAGGAGATATTGAATTCTATCGCCACTATCTTCAAGGCTGCAAAGGACGGATCCTTGAAGCCATGTCTGGCTCAGGCCGAATGCTCATTCCTTTGCTTGAGGCAGGCCTGAAGGTGGATGGACTTGATTATTCAACCGATATGATTGATTCTTGTCGTTCTCGTTGCACCGAGCGGGCATTACCTATGCCTGAGCTGTTTGTTGCCAATCTGGAGAAGCTCGACCTTCCGTATCGATACGAAACCATTATTATTCCTGGAGGTTCCTTGCTCCTCATTCAAGACAGAGAGGCTTCGATTAACGCATTGCGTAGTCTATTTCAACATTTGGAACCTGGCGGCAGGCTTGTGTTTGATCTGTTTCTACCCGATGTGACACAGCCCTCTTCGATAGAATCATCAACCGTTCCATTACCCGATGGTGATACGATCACAGTAGAAGTCAAAACCATTGAAGTGAACCTTCTACACCAATATAAACGAAGTCTGATTCGCTACGAACAATGGCATCAGGGTCATCTTGTCGCTACAGAGATGCAACAACTTACCCTGCGTTGGTACGGTATTGAAGAGTTACGCCTGATCCTCGAACACATTGGTTTCTCTGATATTAAAGTGTGCGCCGACTTTAACCCGGATCAGCCACCTACACAGTCGAATCAAAAATTCGTCTATGAAGCAACTCGAAGAGCGTAGTCATCCATCCATAATTGGATGCTATGCTTCCCACTATACAAAATTAGGCCACAGCACAAGGTAACCCCTGCTGTGGCCTTCTTTACTATATAAAATTTGTCCTAACATTTACACGAAAACGAAGAGGGCAGAAATAGCCTGAAGAAGCGACGCTACAAGCTTTCTGCAAGAAAGCTGCATCGAAAGCATATACTTCGCCTTTATCCTCAGATCGGAAGGTTATTCTGTCCTCGGAGTGGCAAGTGTAAATATGATTTAGAGCAAATTAGTATCCACGAGAATATTGCTCTGCAATGGCAGCTTGATCCTTGCTGACACCTAGTTCCAGAGCGGCATGGTTCGCCCAGTATGGATCACGCAGCATGCCTCTGCCCACGGCAACCAGATCCGCGTCGCCGTTTCCAATCACTGCCTGAGCCAATGCTGCATCCTCCAGCATACCCACTGCGATGACAGGAACATTCAGTTCTTCACGGAAGCGACGGGCAAATGGTACCTGATACCCTGGATAGTTCCCCGGTTTCCGCTGTCCGGAAGGTCCTTCGCCACCTGAACTGATATGGAACATGTCCACGCCTGCATCTTGGTAGGCACGAGCAATACTGATCGTATGGTCGATGTCATACCCGCCATCCGCGTATTCGACAGCTGAAACCCGCATAATCAGCGGCATGTCTGCTGGCATTTCTTTTTTCACTGCCCGAATGACTTCAACGCCGAAACGGGACAGATCCTGCCCATATACATCCTCACGATGGTTCATCAGCGGGGAATGGAACTGGTGGATCAGGTATCCGTGTGCGCCATGCAGCTCAATGGTATCCACTCCAGCCTGTACTGCGCGGCGAACACCGTCTGCGAACTTCTGCACCATAGCTTCTACCTCTTCCGTGCTTAACGCACGCGGCTCCTTGTACTTTTCTCCCGGGAATGTGACTACCGAAGGAGCAACCGGCTGCGCTGCATCCTCTGCTTTTCGTCCCGCATGTGCGATCTGAATGGCTACTTTGGAGCCGTAGGCATGGATTCCGTCTACCAGTTTGGTGAAGGCAGGTACATGCTCATCTGACCATATCCCCAAGTCATTATCGGTAATACGTCCATCCGGGTCGACATCGGTCATCTCGATCACGATGAGTCCTGTACCTCCAACCGCACGGCTTACATAGTGAACCTGATGCCAATCGTTTGGAATACCATCCTTCGCAGTGACAGAATATTGGCACATCGGTGCCATAACGACACGGTTATTTAATTGCAGGCTCTTGAATTGATAAGGCGAAAATAATTGCTCAGTCATCGTTGCTGCATCTCCTGTTCCTTGATCATGATATATATGAAGCCTTACTTATTGTCCATATCCGAAAACAGTTTTCCATTCTTGCCGTAATTATCTTTCTCCAAATCCTCAATGAAGATAAAGACTTTGCTCGGATCAACATCCAGTGTCTCACAAGCCACCTGAGTCATACGTTCAATCAACTGACGTTTCTGCTCAACCGACTTGCCTTCCAATACCTTAACCGTGATAAATGGCATGTCTAGAACCCATCCTTTCTTCATCGTTTATTATGAACCTCAGTTATAGAAATACAAGTACGTACATTTTTGTGACCTAGTACCCTTTTTGATACCTAGTTATCCTCATATTTCGGCTCTGTCCCATTCTGGAAATGACTGCAAAACATGATATGATAACTATAGAGAGCCACAATAATTAATATACCCAATTTACATAAGTTGTGACGAACGGATACACGATAACGGAGAGGGCAGAAATAATCTGGAGAAGCAGAGCTAAAGCTTTCTGCAAGAAAGCTACTTCGAAAGCATACACTTCGCCCAAAAGGTTATTCCGGACTCGTAGTGGATCAGTGTAAAACAAGTAGCTCAACTTATATACTACTCAAGCTAGGGAGAGAAAATAGATGAAAGATATATTAATTCAAAGACTAAGTACTTATGTTCAGATGGATACCCAATCCGATGAGAATAGTGAGACATGCCCTTCCACACCCGGCCAACTGGCCTTGGGCAAGCTGCTCGTTGAAGAGTGCACATCCATTGGTCTGCAAGATGTGACGATGGATGAGAATGGTTATGTCATGGCTACCCTGCCATCCAATACCGACAAGGATGTTCCTGTCATTGGTTTCCTGGCTCACCTCGATACAGCGACCGACTTTACTGGCAAAAATGTTAAACCACAGGTTATCGATAACTATGATGGTGCTGACATTGTGCTGAACTCGGAGCTGGATGTAGTGCTGTCCAACAAGGATTTCCCGGAACTGCACGAGTATAAAGGCCACACCCTGATCACAACTGACGGTACAACGTTGCTTGGTGCAGATAATAAGGCAGGCATCGCCGAGATTATGACCGCGATGGCCTATCTGATTGAGCACCCGGAAGTGAAACACGGTAAGATTCGGGTTGCTTTTACCCCGGATGAAGAGATTGGCCGCGGACCGCACAAGTTTGATGTAGCTGCTTTTGGAGCCAAATATGCGTACACGGTTGATGGTGGACCACTTGGCGAGCTGGAATATGAGAGCTTTAACGCAGCTGCCGCCAAAGTTACCGTACGAGGCACCAATGTACATCCCGGAACAGCGAAGGATAAGATGGTGAACTCTCTGAAAATTGCAATGGAGTTGAATCGACGCCTGCCTGTGGAGGAAGCTCCTGAATTCACGGACGGTTATGATGGTTTCTACCATCTGTTGTCTCTGGAGGGTGACGTTGAACTGACTAAAATGAGTTACATCATCCGTGATTTCGACCGGGAGAAGTTTGAAGACCGCAAAACAAATCTGCTCCATATCGCGAACGAGCTGAAGACCAAGTATGGAGAGAAAAGCATTACGGTTGAATTGAATGACCAGTACTATAACATGCGCGAGAAAATTGAACCTGTACGCCAGATCGTCGACATTGCTCATGAAGCCATGACCCGACTGGATATCGAACCTGTTATTCGTCCCATCCGAGGAGGAACAGATGGTTCCCAGCTATCCTATATGGGCATGCCAACACCAAATATCTTCACTGGCGGTGAGAACTACCATGGCAAATTCGAATATGTATCGGTAGACAATATGGTGAAGGCAACCCATGTCATTGTAGAGATCGCTCAATTATTCGAGCAACGCGGAGATATCTAATCCACTTGAAGTGCAGTGCAAAAAGAGCACCCCTTGGTATATTCGGGAGGGCGCTCTTTGTTGTGCCGTATTCTATTTTAGTGTGTCGCGTCATGTCGTACATATATGCTGGCTTGATCTTTATTTTAGATGCCATTACTCATATATATTGCCCCCCGCGATGGCACGCAACTGTTCCAGATCACAGATCACGAGCTTTCGCTGCACTTTGCGAATAATGCTTCGATTACACAGATCTTGAACGACTCTATTAAGATGTCTATAGCTGGTACCCAGCATATCGGCGAGTTCTGTGAGCTTGGAGGTCTGGATCTCTTCCGAAGAAGACTCGTCCTGGCCCATTGTGGACAACAGATAGCTGGCAAAGCGACTCTCTACCGGATATAACATATTCAGACTCGATAAGTTGGAAAAAGTATACAATTTGTGCGTAACTTGACTCAGCATGAAGTGGAGAAATTTAGGGTTCTCTGCATACGTATTCTGGAGAGAGCGATAACTGATACCCAGCAACAGACTTTTGCTCACAGACTCTACCGTATTCATAGCCTCCTTGCCATTCACCAGTTCCAAATCTCCCACGAGCGCGAGTGGTGTACTGAAACGAAGCAACAGAGACTTCCCGTTAGGCAGGGTGGTATAGATCTTGAGCTTGCCCTGCACCAGAAAATACAATCGCTCGGGTCGCTCACCTTTGGCACAGATCATCTCACCCTTTGCAGCCTCAAGTAGTCGCAACTCAGCGAGTGCAGACTCATCCAGCACCTGGTCCAACCCATTCTCACGGGCGAGTTGCCGCACAAGTCCAAAGTCCATGATTTCTTTCATTTCGACTTCCCCTCCGTTGTCGTATATAACGTACACAAAGGGACATATGTCCCATAATTGATATACATTCGTACAAATATCTTGATATAAAAATAGTTACAACTAACACTTATATCCAGTAAATCATTTCAAATGGGAAATATTTTAAAATTTAATCATAAAATGTTCATTCTTTCATGCAAAATGCCGTTCACGAAACGCCCTTCTTATCCGATGAAAGATAGAGCATTCCATAGATCGTTAAATATAATACATTCAAATATTGAAAGGATGGTCCTCTTCCATGAACGTTGTAGATGCCCTGCTTAAAGTAATGCCTTATATCAGCAAGATCCTTAGAGAACCAGCCAGTTTAACTGTATATGATCACGAAAAGGTATTGGAGGTTATTACTACCGACAAGTTTGACCTTGGTTTTGAAAAAGGAATGCCACTCTTGGAATCGTATCAAAACTTTTCCATCTTAAAAAACGGAAGAGAAGCTACTCTCGCTACTCTCTCCAAGGATGTTTATGGTATCGAACTGGATATTCTGAACATTCCGATCTTTGATGATCACCAGAAAGTTGTTGCTGTTTTCTGTGTATCTTACGACCAATCCAATCAGAACCAGCTTGAAGACATTATACAAGAAAATCAAACCATCAATGGAAACCTCGTTGATATGGTGCAGCATGTCGCCGCTCATGCCGAAGAATTGCAAGCAACCAGTGAACAGATCTTGCAGAACACAAGACTTGCTGTTCAGAACTCTTCCCAAATCAATAAGGTAGCCGGGTTCATTCGTGAAATCTCTGAACAAACCAATTTGCTTGGCCTGAATGCCGCTATTGAAGCCGCTCGTGTTGGTGAAGCTGGTGCCGGCTTCGGCGTGGTGGCTTCGGAAGTACGCAAACTCTCCGTGGATGCCAAACAAGCTACAAGTGATATCGATACCAGTCTGAGAGATGTACAACAGGTCATCAAACAGATGGAAATTGAAGTCTCCCAGATTGCTGCCTCTTCACAGGAACAAGCAACGCTTGTATCATCCTTTACCGATGTGATTGAGAAGCTCAATGAAACAGGCGAGCGAATGAAGGTTCTGTCCGAGCAACTGATTAGCTATTCTGTTAAAAATTAATCAAAATATATCTTTTGATGAACTCTGGCTAGTGCAAAGATACATTTTATATGCAACAAACAGGACTCGGGTTGCCCATGATGGATAATCCAAGTCCTGTTGTTTGTTGTGTCCATTTTATATAACCAACCACGTTCAGATAAAATCTTAATTAGCTACATGTATTGATTTATCTCCAATAACTTCTTCTTCCGACTGCCAGCACTCCACTTCACCCGGAATATGAATCCGGTCACGCGTAAAGACGGGGTCACGTCCTTCAGCCTTCTGTTTCTTGTAGTCCTTCAGCGCTTCAAAGGTTACCTTGGACAGCATCAGGATGGCAATCAGGTTCACCACCACCATCAGCCCCATGAACAGGTCAGCCAAATCCCACACTAGCTGTACTTTGGCAACTGCGCCAAACACCACCATCGCGATGACGCAAATGCGGTATACCCACAGCCAAACTTTGTTGGATTTGATAAACTCAATGTTGGTTTCTCCGTAGTAATAATTTCCGATTAGTGTACTGAAGGCAAACAGGAACACCATGACCGCCAGGAATCCCGATGCCCATGAACCAATATGTACACTTAGTGCAGCCTGAGTTAACTCAATGCCACCCAGATTGGAACCTTTGTACACTCCTGATAGCAAAATAATCATGGCTGTGCTTGTACATATAACCAACGTATCTGTCAGCACGCCAAACCCCTGAATAAGTCCCTGTTTCACCGGATGTGTTGTATCCGCTGTTGCAGCAGCATTCGGGGCACTACCCATGCCCGCCTCATTGGAGAACAATCCGCGTTTCACACCGTTCATCAGTGCAGCGCCCAACGTTCCGCCAGCCACCTGTTCGATGCCGAAGGCACTTTTCACAATTAACGCAATCATGGCCGGAAGCTGGGTAATGTTCGCCAGCACCACAAAAGCCGCTACCCCAATGTACAATACAGCAAGCACAACGACGATGTATTCCGATGCTTTTGCGATACGTTTGACACCGCCCATAATAATTCCTGCAAATACCACAGCCATAATGATCCCTACCGTTAACCGATCCGTACCAAATGAGTTTTGAAATGCAACGGTAATCGTGTTTGATTGCACCGCATTAAAGACCAAACCGAATGAAAGCGTAATGAGAATGGCGAATAAAATTCCCATCCAGCGCTTTCCTAGCCCACGCTCCATATAATACGCCGGACCCCCGCGGAATCCGCCCTTATCCTTCACTTTATAGATCTGAGCCAGCGTGCTCTCCACAAAACTGGAGGCTGACCCGATAATTGCAATGATCCACATCCAGAATATAGCACCAGGTCCCCCCAGTGCGATGGCCAGTGCAATACCGGTAATATTCCCTGTACCTACACGGGCCGCCATACTGATACAAAACGCCTGAAAAGGTGAAATTTTGCCTAGCTCCTTGCTTTTCCGCTCTAGAAGCACCTTCACCATATCTCCAATCATGCGGAATTGCATGAATCGGGTCTTGGTGGTGAAGTATATACCACATACTACCAATAGTATAATTAACACTTTGGACCATAGAAAATCATTGAAAATGACGACAATATCTTGTATTGTTTGCTCCATTGGTATGCCCCTTTTTATGGTGTATTTCAAGTACAGAGATGGGTCACGTGAAAAGTTTGTACCATTCTGCACAACACTTGCCCCAGACTTTGGGATGTTACTTATACTACAAGGGCATCTACGAAAATAGACAAATACCTACATGCAATTTCTACATTTATTTTAAAAATGGGCTTTGATCGCCCAATCATTGTCATTTAACCTGACATGTCAGGTTCTATGCAAGAAGGAAAGGAACGATTACACTGGAACGAGAGTTCATGGCGGAGTTAACCGCCTTTACCATAGATGTATCAATCACACCATTCACAGAGAAAGGGAATGACTGACATGCGTTATTTTATCGTGGATGACGATCCTGGCGTTCGTTCCATGTTGATGGATATTATTGAAGATGAAGGGCTTGGCGATATTGCCGGGGAAGCTGAGGACGGAGCACATATTCACGTGGAACTGTTGGAACTGCATAAGGTGGATGTTCTTCTGATTGATCTGTTGATGCCACAACGAGACGGGATTCAGACTGTACGGGCGCTTGAAGGAAGGTTCGAGGGCAAGATCGTCATGATCTCCCAGATCGAGTCGAAGAATATGATTGGAGAAGCCTATTCGCTAGGCATTGAATATTATATTACTAAGCCCATTAACCGATTGGAGATTCTATCTGTTCTGCGTCTGGTGAGCGAAAGGCTTCGGATGCAGCAATCCATCGCAGATATTCAGCGGACGTTGCAGGGACTGTCCGGTTTGCATCCTAACGAGCGAACTGCGGCTCCGGTTCCCGACAAAACAATAACGACAGCAGGACACTTCCTACTGTCCGAGATGGGCATGATCGGCGAAGCGGGCAGCAGGGATCTGCTGGACATGCTGGAATATCTGGAGCAGGTAGAGACAGATGAACATAAGTTGTCTCCCTATACGTTCCCGTCCCTCAAAGACATCTTTCAGAACGTAGCGACACGTAAGCTGGGAGAGAACGCCTCACTCGCAGAGATTAACAAGGAGATCAAGGCATCGGAACAACGTGTTCGCAGAGCCATCTTCCAGACATTGAGCCATGTGGTGTCTCTGGGATTAACCGATTATACTCATCCCAAGTTCGAGAACTACGCATCCAAATTTTTTGATTTCACGGAAATTCGCAAGAAAATGCTGGAGCTGCAAAACAATGTGGAGCCTTCCTTGTCCCAGACACGAATTAATACGAAAAAGTTCGTACAGGTCCTATATCTGGAAGCCAAACGGTTGCTGCATTAAACAGATAGCTGATTGATATTTGGCAAAAAACAAACAGGCATGAATACTCTTCAACTGAGGCAGTCCATCCCGGCATTATTCATGCCCATCTGTACGTTCAAGTGTTACTTATCTATGTGATTCGTACTGTATATAAATTCAAAATCCCTTCGGGTTCAAGCCCGTGAATGGTTTCGGCTAATTCGGTTATACTCATTAATCAATTCGTCCAATGCCATAGACTGCCGAATCACATCAGGATGCCCAAGCCCACCCTTGTTATGCTCTACCAGCACATAAAGGTTACGTCTGGCCTTCTCTATTTTATTTTTCAAATCCAAACTCATAACCATAACCCCTGATACCTCCTTATTCTGTGAACCATTTTAGTTTTTCCTGTCAATCTATAGGTGGATTAACATATGGCATAGGAGACAAGGATGTTTTGTATTCTTCTCCATTTTTTGATAAAGATTATTTTATCATACAAGAGCTTATCCGAAAATGGCTGATATGACGCAATTTTAGAGGTAATCACAAGGGCTTTATTCTAACGTCTGACCCCATCATTCACGCCCAGAATGGATTGTGTCGTAAATGTGTATATTGAAAAAACAAAAAGTCTATTGGTTCAAAAGGTAATAAAATCCCTTTCCATAATGGGGTCATTCAGGTACAATAGGGCGATGTGTGTGTCCGGACCCGGCGGATACAAATGATGTAATGTAGAGGACGGCCAACGACGGCCATTGATCCTGATTTGATATTATTGGAGGCTTATCATCACCATGCAGACCGATTCACAGACTAAAGTCAAAATTGTTAACGCCGATCCCAGCGCAATGGGATTATTTGGGTTGGCTATCGTAACCCTGGTCGCTTCTTCCCAAAAGCTTGGCATCACAGATGGACTTAGCTACGCTATTCCTTGGGCGATCTTCCTGGGCGCTTTTGCCCAGTTATTCGCATGCATTCAAGATTCCAAACGCAACAATACCTTTGGCACAACGGCATTTGGTGCGTACGCATTCTTCTGGTTCGCCATGGCTGCCAACTGGATGATCAAAATGGGCGTATTTGGCTCCACTCTTGCTGAACAGGCCGATGGCAAGCAGCTCGGATTTGCTTTTGCCGGATACCTTGTATTCACCCTGTTCATGACAATCGGTGCGATTGAAGCGAATAAAGTATTGCTTATCATCTTCATTCTGATCGACTTCCTGTTCCTTGGCTTGACCTTTGACGCTTTCGGCGTAGCTCCTCACATTTTCCACACCATTGCAGCATACGCTGAAATGGCGATCGGAATTGTGTCCCTGTATGGTACAGGTGCTTCGGTACTGAACGCTCACTTCGGCTATGCGTTCTTGCCGATCGGCAAACCGTCCGGCATTTTCAAGCCCAAGGCTTAATATACAGCAGTAAACCGCCAGCGCGCCGGTCCGCGCCTGGTGGTTTTTTTGCAGTCCAACTTCATTTGAATATGGTTCTGACCGACACTTATACTTAAAGATACTATATAAGTCAAACTAAACATTTACATAGAACGAAGAGGAGAGAAATAACTTGAAGAAGCGGAGCGTTCGCCTCAAAGCTTTCTGAAAGAAAGCTGCATCGGAAGCATACGCTATCCCCGGATTTTCACTCTATAAAAAGGAATACTAAAAATCTGGGGATAACAGCGATCGGAGAGTTATTCTATCATCGGAGTGGCCATGTAAATAATCTTTAGTTGAACTTATGTCACAGCAGCCATACGGTAAGGAGGAAAAAGCATGAGAGAGATACCGAAACCTACGGAGATGGATCAGGTGGAGAAAAAGTATGTACGCGAAACGCGTTGTTTCAAGACGGCTCGGGTGTTCCCAACCGATGTCAACAATCATAATACACTGTTTGGCGGGAAACTGATGTCCTACATCGATGATATTGCATCCATTGCCGCTTCCAAGTTATGCCGGGTCAATACCGTAACAGCCTCAACCGACTCGGTCGATTTCCTGTACCCGATTAACCCAACGGATTCGGTTACGCTGGAGTCGTTCGCGTCCTGGACCGGACGCAGTTCCATGGAGATTTTTGTGAAGGTGATACGTGAGGATCTGAAGACCGGAGAGAAAAAAATTGCAGCCACGGCATTTCTGACTTTTGTGGCCTTGGACGAAAATAATCGCAAACTGATCGTACCCCGCATTATCCCGGAGACGGAAGAAGAGAAGAAACTATACGAGACCGCTCCGGATCGGGCGGCCATGCGGAAAAGACGGCGGGAAGAGAGCAAGAAATTCGCTGACTTCCTGACCGTTACTTATCCTTGGGAATAAGAAGTCACTAAACAAGCACAAGCTTGAACCAAGGGCTACCTGGACGATGCCGGATAGATGGACACCGCTCTGTTATCCGGCAGTTCGCCACCCATGGAGACACACCACTGTTGATAGATGCGATACGCTGCACCACTCTCCAGCAATCCCTGACAAGTGTATATGCCCTCTTCGATGGAATTGACACGCCCTGCTGCGTACAAGCGGAATCCCCCATTTAACAAAACCTGATTCACAAAAGCAATATGGCCGTCACCACTTAAAACACTTTCCGCCACTTCAAGCTGCTTCGCAGCCGTCCAGACGAGTTCAGGCACGGGCATATCCAGTTCATAGGCTGCTGGATCAACCAGTTCCAGCTTCATATCACCGTCTTCCACGGCGTATACGCGGGTTGGCCGATCAATATACAGATCCTCAGAACCTTCCATCCCCTGTACCACATAAGCACGACGATAATTAAACCGGGTGAGCAGCTTTGCAATCCGATCCAGAAAGGTATTATGAAACACACCGAACACCAGATACGGTGAATGGTTATAATCAATGAGTTTCTCTGCTGTGTTAAACACCGTGCGGAATCCCAGCTCTTCCCGTAACGGACGAAGCTTGCGAAGAGGCTCACACCACTCCTCGGAAGATACGTACATGACACCTGAACGGAGCGCAGCGCCTTGGGCATCTTCCCGATCCATCTTACCGGGATCTATTCCTGCTTCCTTCAACAGTACCGACAGCGTAACGCCCCACTTGGGCGGTAAAGGATCACTCCCGTGCAACGTCACTGGCAACCCGGCTGCCGCGAGTACAAACGCAACCGGAAACGTGGCCATGAACGACTTCGTCCGCCCGTCATAGGGACCCGCACAGTCCAATCCGTCCTGAAATAAGGAGAAACGTTCCGCACTGTTACGGCATGCATGAACAAAGGCTTCCAGTTCCTCTACGTTTTCCATTTTCATTCGTTCAGCCATGAGAAAGGCAGCCGTCTGGGCAGGGGAAACCTCCTGTTTCAGGATTTTCTCTGCAACGGTCAGTGCCTCTGTATAATTCAGATCACGCGAGCCTCGTTTCCCACGTCCGACCTCTCGGAGTATCTGAGACATATCCATGGAGAATCCTCCTTCCAATTAAGACTGGAGCAGTTGATGTGCCTTCACAATGGCTGTGGCTACATCGACCATCCGTTTGCGTTCATCCATCGCTCTCTTGCGTAACAAGTCATAGGCTTCAGCCTCGGAAATCTGCTTCAGATCACTAAGGATGGCCTTCGCCATATCAATCCACTTCCGATCCTCCAGCCTGGATTGCAACTGCTTCCGTTCCTGCTCCCACTGTTTGCGTTCCATGTAGCGCCGTGCTGCAAAGTGAAGCGTCCAGTGGATCTCGGGCCCAGTCATGGATGGCGTAAGTATGCCATCAAATGAAGTTTCGACCTCGCAGGACTCTGCGGATGAAGAGGCCGTATCTGGCGCGCACCACCAGAGCAGCGGGGAATCCGACTTCCCCTTTCCCAGGCAGTTCACCCAGTACTCCACATCAGCCAGCGACAGATGCAAGATGGACGCTTCCGCAGCACGAGCCAGCTTCACCGCTTCCATTTCACTGCCTGCCACCTGTACATGGTACCCGTTCGCTCCCAGCAGCCTCTCCGGTGTCAGAGGGATTGCATTGGACGAATCAGCTATCGTTGATTGTATACGGATGACCAATAAAGATCGCATGATGGAGCAATCCCTCCCTAATTACGTATAATTAGAATCGCATTATTCAAGGCATTAACACATGAAAGCGCTATATATGTTATATTACCTGACAAAAAAACAGATCAATCTGATTTTATAACTGATTTCGAGATAATAAATAGAAAAATCATGACAGATTGTCCTAGTAGCCAAAAAGATTGAAACACTAATCATGACACGTTTTCTATGCTTTTTGTAGTTCCCGGCACACTATTCCCCACTAAAACATTCATTTTCATGAATATATACCCTTAAAACCTCTTCGATCATTCGTGTTCCAATAAACTCATGTAAACATAATTAACTTTAAATTTCAAATACTTTTTTATGTTAACTATATTGACATGGCTAGATTGATCTTTTATAGTTAAGCCATAACAACTCCATATTTGAATCGATCACAGTTACAACGGCGTAGCTGGTTGAAACGGCAATGAAGCCTGTTTTGCAATCTCGGAGCAAGGGATGCGTATGTATATGCGCAGTCCTCCGAGGCATAACAGGCTTTTTCGATTTTAGAGACAAGATTCCGAGGCAGTTTGCACAATGGACCTAAGGGGGCTAATCATAATGAGTACAACGAAAAAGCTGGTATTGGTCGGTAATGGCATGGCGGGAATTCGCACAATCGAACATATCCTCAAGCTCGCTCCGCATGCTTATGAAATTACAGTCTTCGGCGCAGAGCCGCATCCCAACTACAACCGGATCATGCTCTCCTCTGTATTGGCTGGCGGAACATCCATCGAAGATATCGTCATCAACGAGTGGAGCTGGTACGAAGATAACGGCATTCAGGTATACCCGGGTGACCCGGTCGTTCAGATCAATACCGAGCGCAAGGAAGTTGTATCTCAGAACGGTGTACGCGCAGCCTATGATGAGCTGATTATGGCAACCGGATCACAAGCGTTCATCCTGCCACTTCCCGGTGCCAACAAGGAAGGTGTTATCGGTTTCCGTGATATCAAAGATTGCGAGACCATGATGGAAGCATCACAAAAATATCGCAAAGCCGCCGTCATTGGAGGTGGATTGCTAGGACTTGAAGCAGCACGCGGGCTGCTCAATCTGGGCATGGACGTCACGGTTATCCATATTAACGGCCATCTGATGGACCGGAATCTGGATCTCCCGGCAGGCCTGATGCTCCAGCGGGAGCTTGAAGAGCAGGGCATGAAGTTCCTTTTGAATAAACATACCGAAGAAATTACAGGCAAGCATCGAGTGAAAGCCATTCGTTTCACAGATCAAACGGTACTTGAAGCTGATCTGGTAGTCATGGCTGTCGGAATTCGTCCTCAGGTTGAACTTGCTCGCAATACCGGCCTCGATGTGAATCGTGGTGTCATCGTAGATGATTATATGCATACCAGCATTCCTGGCATCTCTGCCGTCGGCGAATGTGCTGAACACCGCGGTATTGCCTACGGACTGGTTGCTCCATTATATGAACAAGGTATGGTGCTCGCGAAACGCCTGGCTGGTGCAGCCACCGAAGGATATGCAGGATCGGTAACTTCCACCAAACTGAAAGTATCCGGAGTCGACGTATTCTCTGCCGGACAATTCAAAGACGCTGCAGATACGCGCAGCATTCGCATTCAGGATGATGTCGATGGTGTGTACAAAAAGATGGTGATTAAGGATGGGCAGCTCATTGGCGCTGTATTGTTCGGGGATACCACAGATGGCGCATCGCTGTTTTCTCTCATTAAGAGTGGCGAGAACATCAGCGGTCGGGAGAAAGAAATTTTGCTCGGCGTAACTTCCGGCGCTTCAGGCTCTGGTCCATCTGTCGCAGAACGCATGGCCAGTATGCCAGATGACGAGATCGTCTGTGGTTGTAACGGTGTTACGAAAGCCTCCATCGGAGATGCCGTTCTGAATAAAGGCTGTAACACTCTCGGTGCAATCAAATCCTGCACCAAAGCTTCCGCTTCTTGTGGTGGATGCAAACCGATTATCGAAAACCTGCTCACGTATTATGCCGGTGATAATGTAGGTGAACAGACCAAAGAAGGCATCTGTGGCTGCACATCCTATGATCGGGATGAGATTGTTGCACAAATCAAGGAAATGGGACTCAAAAGCGTGAAGGAAGTGATGAACGTTCTCGGTTGGAGTGAGCCGGAAGGTTGCTCCAAGTGTCGTCCGTCCCTGAATTATTATCTCGGTATGATCTGGCCGGCTGAATACAGAGATGAGCGTGTATCCAAATTCACCAATGAACGTTATCACGCCAACATTCAGAAGGACGGTACCTATTCCGTTATTCCACGGATCTATGGTGGTGTCACTTCCCCAGCGGAATTGATCAAGATTGCAACAGTCGCGGAGAAATATGATGTGCCGATGGTGAAGTTTACAGGCGGACAACGACTCGATCTGCTCGGAGTACAGAAAGAGAACCTTCCGAAGATCTGGGAAGAGCTCGATATGCCTTCCGGTTTCGGTTATGGCAAGGCGCTGCGTACGGTGAAGACTTGTGTAGGTAACACATTCTGCCGATTCGGAACACAGGACTCCATCGAGATGGGGATTCGACTGGAGAAAAAACTCGACAAAATGGTTGCTCCGGCAAAAGTGAAACTTGCTGTATCTGGATGTCCGCGGAACTGTGCTGAAGCAACCATCAAGGATCTGGGTGTTGTCGCCATCGATGGTGCATGGGAGATTCATGTTGGTGGTAACGCCGGAGTTAAAGTTCGCACAGCTGAGTTGCTCTGTACGGTGAAAACCGATGCGGAAGTGGAAGAGTGGACCTACTCTTACCTCCAATATTATAGAGAGAACGCAAAATGGAATGAGAGAACAGCGGCATGGATTGAACGGGTAGGTCTGGATCACGTGAAGGAAGCATTGGCGGATCGGGATGTACGTCTCGCTCTGATCGAACGCCTGGAAGTTACGCTGGGTCACACGGTTGATCCTTGGAAAGAAATTATTGAAGACGAGAAGTTGCGTAAGAACTTCACCCCACTGGCCGGTGCCGAGCCGGTAACTCACTAGAAGAGGAGGAACAGCGATGAACAAATTCCGGATTGGACACCTGGCGGATATTGATGAAAAGGGTGCACGGACCTTCCTGATACAGGATACCGAAATTGCAGTCTTCAAACTGAGCGACGGGAGTCTGCACGCCGTCGAGAATCGCTGCCCTCACAAGGGCGGCAAGCTGTCGGAAGGCATGGTATGCGGGACAGCTGTTCATTGTCCTTTGCATGATTGGAAGATTGATCTGCGCAACGGTAAGGTACATGAGCCGGATGAGGGCTGCCTGAACACCTACAAAACAGAAGTAGATGGCAACAGCGGAGAAATCTATATCACAATTGCGGGTTAAAGGCTAGAGATACCCTGACATCAAGGAGGCGTGCGCTATGGATTTTGTTAAACCTGCAGAAATGCTGCAATCGATGGTCGAAGCTGGTGAGAGCAAAGCCAGCATGAATCGGGTACAGATGCTGATCCGTGGTTTTCTGGCAGGGGCCATCCTTGCTTTTGCAACCACAATGGCATATACCGCTGTAACTCAAACTTCCGTTGGTTTGGCAGGTGCACTGATATTCCCGGCGGGATTCGTCATTATTATTCTGTTGGGCCTTGAATTGGTGACAGGAAACTTTGCGATGCTTCCACTCGCAATGATGAAACGCAGAATTACATGGATGGATATGCTCCGAAATTATTTTTGGGTGATCACAGGTCATCTGCTTGGATGTGCATTCTATGCTCTGTTATACGGCCTGACCATTACGAAGATGGGTACGGATATGAGCAACCCACTCATTCAAACACTGATCCAAACCAGTGAAGCTAAAACATTAGGATATCAGCATTTGGGCGGAGCAGGCATTGTTCTGGTGATCATCAAAGCCATTCTATGTAACTGGATGGTCACACTTGGGGCAGTGTTGGCGATGACATCCACATCAACCCTGGGTAAAATCGTAGCAATGTGGCTGCCTATTATGATATTTTTCGCCCAAGGTTTTGAACACGCTGTGGTGAACATGTTTGTTATTCCGGCAGGCATGATGCTCGGTGCACAGGTTAGTGTCGCTGACTGGTGGCTGTGGAATCAGATCCCGGTGTTGGTGGGTAACCTCATTGGCGGAGCTGTATTTACTGGACTCGGTCTATATGCTGCCCATCACTGGGGGAAACCGGTGAAGATATCAACCAAACTGGCAACCATTCAGGGTGGTCGTTCAGGATTGGCAAGTTCCGATGTGGCACCGAAATTGGGGACACGATCATGAGCCGGGGCTTGGTTAGTATTGTTGGCGCTGGTCCTGGAGATCCGGATCTGATTACGGTAAAAGCCCTGAAACGTATTCAGTCCGCAGATGTCATTATGTATGATCGGCTTGTGAATGATCAATTGCTCGCAGAGGCTCGTGATGGAGCACTCCGCATCTACTGCGGCAAGGCGCCAGGGCTTCACTCCATGAGTCAGGAGATGATTGGACGGATGCTGGCTGCACATGCAGCGGAAGGCAAACAAGTCGTACGACTCAAGGGTGGCGATCCGTTTATCTTTGGCCGTGGTGGTGAAGAAGCGCTTGTGCTGGCGGAAGCAGGCATTCCATATGAAATCATTCCCGGCATCACTTCGGCTGTCGGCACGTCCGCTTCCTCCCTTATTCCGTTAACCCATCGCGGAATCGCTTCATCGTTCGCATGTGTCACGGGAACCGGCAGCGACGGAAATCGTTCTTTGGTACGCTGGGACCTGCTTGCCCATAGCGTGGATACACTGGTCATCTACATGGGCATTAGCCAACTCCCCCAGATTCAACATGAATTGCTTCACCATGGTAAAAGTGGACACACCCCTGCGGCTTTGATCGAACGGGGAACCACTTCGGAGGAACGGATTATTACCGGCACACTTGCCGAACTTCATTCCCTAGCCCTGTCACATCAAGTGAATAATCCGGCATTGATCATGATCGGAGAGTCGGTCCTGATTCGCGAACAGCTGCTTCAGATGCAACAGGCCGCCAACGCCTCCATGACGGGATAATCTGACTCTCTAATCCAACAGCATACGCTCGTGAATTGTCCGACCCTTCTGCCCTGGTTCAATCAGCAGACGGGTCGGTTTAATGTTGATCAGTGCCGTAAGCTGCTCTCCCATATAATGCGCAGAATATTTGAACCCAATCTCCGCCCAGTGCATAATCACGCCCACCGTAGCAGATACCAGATAACTTAACATGATGTCGTAATTAATCGTCTGCTCGCTATCTTCGGTCACCAGCACAAAATCCTCGGTTAAATACGTTCTAAACATATTGCACAGCCGGGAACCCATATCCGAATGCATCGTTATTAATGCGCGGAAAATATCCTGATGGGCTTCAATATATTCAAATACCGGCATCGTGGATGGCAGCAATGCAGTCATATCCACTTCTTTGAGCTGTGCGTATGGTGCTGCATAAGCCTGTCCTACCCCCTGCATGAAATCATCCAGAATGAACTGCAACAACTCCGGTTTGCCGGGAAAATGTAAATAGAAGGTTCCACGGTTGTAATCCGCCCGCTCCGTAATATCCCGGATTGTGAGGGCATCCGCTCCCTTTTCTAATATCAAAGAAACCGCCGCAGCGATGATCGCATCCTGTGTTCTTCGTGCTCTCCGGTCCTGAGGATGTTCAATAATCAACATTTTCGCCTCCTTTGTTCATTATTGTAATATAAATAAACACCGCTTACACCTCTGTCCGATAGCTGACATATGCGCTGTCAATGATTATTGTCACATGGCTATGTATATCTTAACATTGAGACAGGAAAGATAGACGACAGGTTGAAACTTTTTTTGAGAAATACCTGCCAATAATGAATAAGGAGCGAATATATCATGAGTACAACGTATACACATACAGCCGTAATTACAGGAGCAGCCGGAGGCATTGGTAAAGAATTGGCACGCCGCCTTGCAGAGCGCAAAATCAACTTGGTTCTGGTGGACCTGAATGAAGAAGCCATCCAACAGACGATTACTGATCTGAACCTCGACAAAGAGCACGTCATCGCTGTAAAAGCAAACGTATCCCAGGAAGCAGACGTGAAAAACTATGTGCAAAAAGCACTGGATGCATTTGGCCGAATCGATTATTTTGCCAACAATGCCGGAATTGAAGGTCCAACAGGGCTGATCGAAGACCTGAGTGTTGAAGCACTCGACACCGTATATAACGTCAACATTCGTGGCGTATTCCTTGGTCTGCAAAATGTCATTCCAGTGATGAAAAAACAAAAATCCGGTGCGATTCTAAATACCTCTTCCCTTGCGGGTCTGATGGGCGCACCTGCCGTATCTCCATATATTATGTCCAAACATGCCGTAGTTGGCCTCACACGTACCGCTGCCAATGAACTGGCACCTTACAATATCCGGGTTAACGCTGTATTGCCAGGCACAATCAACACACGTATGATGCGCCAGATCGAGGCGAATTCCGGTAACGTGGAAGACTACCAATCCGCAACCGTGTCCGCCATTCCAATGGGTCGCTATGGTGAACCGGAAGAAGTCGCTGCGGTGATGAACTTCCTGTTGTCCGAAGAAGCATCCTATGTAACAGCTTCCCTCTACACCGTAGATGGCGGTATGATGGGTCAATAAGAAGCTGTAAACTGTAGGAGTTATACTGACAAGTATCCCCCAAGGGATGCCTGGTCACTACAATCTAAAAAAGGCCTCAACACCACAGTAATGCGGAGTTGAGGTCTTTTTTACAGTACAACATTTAGACTTAGCATGCTGAAGGCTGCACATATGAAATGTTACTTTTGGAACAGCCATATAACGCCTCGCCGTTGCCCTTGTGATCACTCACGCTAACGAACCCAGAACACCTTATTTCGGCTAAAAGTGCTTATTTCCCGAACTAACGAATCTCAGACACGCTAATTCCGCACAAATGCTGCAATTGCACTGGAAACTCACACATAGCCGTACAATAACGCGTCTCAGATTCCTTAAACTCTCAATCAAGCGAGAAATACCCGAATAGCGCGTGTCAGGTTCGTTAGATTTTGCCTATGCTGAACTTAATCGATGTATCCCGCGTGACCCTTGTCCATCAAGTAGTCCATCTCAGCATCCAAAATGCTTTCCACGGCCAACTCATCCAGCTTCACATCTTTGCGACTAAGGATGTAGTCAGCCAGATCATCGCCGTCAATATCTACATCGTTACCTTTGGCATTTTCGTGCGCCTTGTTGATGTACGCTTGCTCATGCTTCAATACAAGGGCGATATTTGCCTGGCTTGCCTTTGTTTTATCTGCAATATATTGCATCATTTCTTGTTCATTAATATTGTTTGCTTCTGCCACGTTCAGTTCATCTCCTTGATTCATACATACTGTTGCCATTGTAGCATAGGTTAACCCATTACAGGCAGAACTTATGCTTGAAGAACGGTTTTGGAACAGAGTTGTAATCCCTCAATCCCATTCATACACTAACGCTTCATCCAACTCTGCGCCTGCGCTACTCACCCTACGACAACCGTACGTAAAATGTAGCGCCCTCTCCGACCACACTTCGGGCGTATAGCTCTCCTTTGTGCTGATCCACAATGGACCGAGCAATCGCCAACCCCAGACCATGTCCACCATGTGTGCGGGCTCTGGACGAATCCGTACGATAGAATCGATCGAAGATCCGATCCAGATGTTCCGGTGCAATGCCTTCACCCGTGTTGGACACGGCCAGCATAACATCATTATTCTGTTTCTGGAGCGTAACGTTTACCGACCCTTTGGGACCGGAATACTTCACCGCATTATCGAGCAGGATCAGAATGACCTGTTTGATCTGCTCACTGTTTCCATGAACCGTAAGATTCGGCTCAATGTTGTAATCGAGGGAGATGTTTTTCTCAAAAATAACGGCTTCCATTGGCAAAATAATACTTTCTACCGCATCGCTCATATTAAACTTCGTATGAATCATCGTTGAGCGTGAATCGTCCATCTGTGTCAGATAGAGCAGATCATTCGTAAGTCCGGTCATGCGTTCGGTTTCCGACTTGATATAGTGAAGCCACTTCGCCTGGTTCGCTATGGTATCCTCCTGATTCGCCAATAACACGTCAGCATTGGTATTGATGATCGCCAGAGGGGTCTTCAACTCATGTGAAGCATCACCGATGAATTGTTTTTGCTTCTCAAATGCTTCTCTAACCGGTGCAATGGAGCGATTCGCAAAATAACGGCTCAAGAAGTAGATCACAATCAACATGAGTAATCCAACAACAGCAAATGTATAGATCAAATTGGTCAGAATGCCCTGTTGTGCCGTCACATCAATGAATACGATCATATGGCCATCACCGCTCGGATCAACTACATAGGCCCAGTTCGTTCCATCCAGTGCGAATTGTCCAGTCTGCCGTTCCGAATCACCAACTTTATTCTGGTCAACCTTTTGCAACGCCTCGGTGTAGAACGTGTCTTCCATATCAAATCGGGATTGCGTATCCGTAATCTTCCACTGGTTATCTGTCTTGATCATAAACGAAACGGAACGTGCCGGTGGTGAGTTGGGATCACCTCCCGGTCCTCCATTAGCACCACCCATGGCGTCGGAGGGCAACGAATCTGAACCGGAACCTGAAGCACCTGTACTAGAACCTGATCCAGAGCCCGTCCCCATCCCCCCACCTTCCCCACGCGGCATCTTGGATGAATTATAGGGACTATGATAGAAATCAGACACCTTGTACAACTCCATATTTGTCTCCCGTTGCACATTCTGATAAGTAATCGTATAGATCGTCGCAAATGCCACCAGCATCATAACGGAGATGGACACCAGATTCACGATCAGGAATCGATTTCGGAGTTTATTGAACATCAGGACGTCACCTCAAGCACATACCCCACACCCCGAATCGTGTTAATGCGGACAGCCGAGTTCAGAAAGGTTAATTTTTTGCGCAAAAACGAGATGTACACCTCCACATTGTTATACTCCACTTCCGAATCGAATCCCCATAACTTCTCAATAATCTGCTCTTTGGAGGTAATCGCCTGTTTGCGCGTAATCAACAGCTCCAGCAGTTCATTCTCCTTCAGATTCAGCTTGATCTCCTTGCCCTGCACGCTCAGCTTCAACTGAGTTGTGTTCAGCTCCATATCGCCGAATTTCAGTCCATCCTCCGGAACCACTTCGCCCTTCCGCCTTAAGGCTGCACGAATTCGGGCCAGCAATTCCTCTGTAGCGAAGGGCTTGGCGATATAATCATCGGCACCATAATCGAGGCCTGTGACTTTATCCGATAATTCACCTTTGGCCGTAAGCAGAATGACTGGCGTATGATTGCCTTCACTGCGAAGTTTCTTCAGGACGGTGATCCCGTCCATCTCCGGCATCATGATGTCGAGCAGTAACAGGTCGTAGATGCCGCTCTGCGCATAATCGAGTCCTGATCTGCCGTCGTGGACCATATCCACGGAGTAGTTGTTTTTTTTCAAAATCTGCGATACTGCCTCTGCCAAATGAACCTCATCTTCCGCAATTAATATTCTCATGCTCTATTCATTCCTCTGCTTGAATTATTCGTCATCATGAACGCTGTATGGTATCACCTATTCTATCAATTAAACCTTGAATCAATCTTAATTCATTTTGCGGATGCGAACTATTATAGGAAGGTAAAAAATTGTTAACGCAATGTAAAACCATTTAAGATTCATTCAAGGTTAGCCCTCTAAGATACAGACATGGAAGCAATACACGATGCAACAAAACATACAACCCACCAACGAAAGGACTGATTCCCACATGGCAATTGAAGTATTCAACCGATATGAGAGCAAATACCTCCTGACGGATGAACAGTACGCACATTTCTACAACGACCTGCTGAAATACATGGAGCTGGATGCCTACAACAAGAAACATGAGTACTATTCCATCAGTAACCTGTACTTCGACACTCCACAGGATTCCCTGATTCGCGCCAGTCTCTCCAAACCAAAATATAAGGAGAAGCTGAGACTGCGGGCGTATGGAGTACCTGAAGAGAATACCAAAGTGTATCTGGAGATCAAAAAGAAAGTCTTCGGCCTGGTGAACAAGCGCAGAACTGCATTGAAGCTGGATGAAGCGTACGAATTCGTTCGTTCAGGACAGGCACCGGAGCTGGCAGACTATATGAATAAACAGGTTGTTGAAGAGATCAAATACTTCCTCCGCCTCTACGATCTTGAACCGAAAGTGTATCTGGCGTATGAACGCAAAGCACTCTTCGACAAAAACAGCCGGGATCTCCGCATTACCTTTGACACCAACATTCGCAGCCGCAGATATGATCTGAAGCTGGAACAGGGAGATTACGGTGAGGCGCTGGTGAAGGACGGAAGGTGGCTGATGGAAGTGAAAGCCGAGAAAACCGTTCCGCTGTGGCTGTCGCAACTGCTCTGTGAGCATGGTCTATATCGCACCGGATTTTCGAAATACGGCAACGAGTTCAGACATCTGGTGAGAACAACCAACCTGAATTACCAGTCGGAGCGCATTCTTGTACCAGGCACCGATTTCAACCCATCCATAGAACAAGAACAAGATAAACCGATTATAGAAAGAGAGCGTGTCATATATGCTTGATTCCCTGTTCAGTTCAGCCCTAACCGATACCGATTTAACATTCAGTAATGCAGTCATTACCATTGGTCTTGCCATCATTCTGGGATTAATCATCAGCCTCACGTACATGAAGACCAACCAAGCCACATACTCCCAGAGCTTCACCTTAACGATGGTCGTCCTGCCCGTCATTGTCGCCATCATCATCCTGCTTATTGGCAGCAATATCGCTCGAGCATTCAGCTTGGCAGGTGCCTTCTCAATTATTCGTTTCCGCAGTGCCCCTGGTGATCCTAAAGACATTGCTTATGTATTGTTCACGATGGCTTCCGGTCTTGCCTGCGGCGTAGGTGCTTTTGGATATGCAGTGCTGTTCACGATTATCCTGTGTGTTCTGATGTTTGTCCTGAGTCGCTTCAACTTCGGCGGCAAGAAGAGTCAGTTGAAAACGCTGAAAGTCACCATCCCCGAGAACTTGAGCTATGAAGAAGCACTTAATGAAGTGTTCCATACTTTCAACGTACCTTTTGATCTGAAAAAAATCAGAACCACCGAACTCGGCAGTCTGTATGAGCTGGTCTACAGTGTAACCATTCACGAAAGTGTTAGCCAAAAGGAATTCCTCGACGCCATACGTACACGGAACGGCAACCTGGATATCTCGTTAACCATGAGTCCAACAACGGAATATTAATTCTTAATTCGAAGGGAACGATCTATATGAATAAGAACATGATAACAGGCAGCAAACTGTGGTCCATCGCCATGATTACCAGCCTACTCGCCGCATGCAGTTCACCAGCAACCACAAGCACAACCGCCAATGCCGCAACGTCAACGACAGGAACAACCAAAACGGTATCGGTCAGTGAGCAAACTTCTGTGAAGTACGCAGATCTGGTCTCTCTGGATGCTGACGATACCAACATTAGCTGGAGCGAGGCAGATTCCACAGCGATTAAGTTGAACGGCACAACTGCAACGGTGACCGGTTCGGGCGCCAAAGCAGCCAATGGCTCCGTAACAATTACTGAAGCAGGTACTTATGTACTTAGTGGTGAGCTAACCGACGGTCAGATCGTGGTCAACGTTGCCGATAAGGGCACCGTACATCTCGTATTAAACGGAGCTACCATCCATGATAATGACAGTGCAGCGATCTATATTCAGAAGGCCGGTAAAGCGGTGATTACACTCGAAAAAGGAACCAAAAATACCGTTTCCGATGGTAAAACATATGTGTACGCTGACGCTACAACAGACGAGCCGGATGCTGCAATCTTCAGCAAAGCGGATCTTACGTTCAACGGTGCAGGTCAATTGACCATCACTGGTAACTATAATGAAGGGATTACGAGCAAGGATGATCTGAAAATCATTAGCGGTAACATCAGTGTCAAAGCAACCGATGACGGCATCAAGGGTAAAGACATGGTCGCCATCCAAGCGGGTACGATTACCATTGAAGCCGAAGGCGACGGCATCAAATCCACCAATGACACGGATACCACCAAAGGTTTCGTTGCCATCGCAGGAGGTACCTTCGATATTCAAAGTGGTAACGACGGTATTCAAGCCGAAACCGCACTTGTTACGGATGGCGGCACATACAACATTGTGACTGCTGGCGGTAGCGCCAATGCACCAGCCAAAGTCGAAGAAGGTCCATTTGGCGGCGGTGGCGGTGGATGGGGTGGCGGAACACCTCCAACCGATATGGGCACACCACCAGATGGCGAACCTCCTGCAGATATGCCGGAAATGCCTAATAACAGCGGTACGAATGCAGGTGCTAATACAAACGGCGCAACATCCAGCTCTGCCAACACAACAGCAACAACAAATACCGATACCAATGTCGATGCGGACACTGCTGCAACAGCAACCGAGTCCACAAGTGCCAAAGCGCTCAAAGCAGGTACAGACCTTACGGTGAATGGCGGTACGTATACCATTGATTCCATGGATGATTCCCTGCACAGCAACAATAACGTGACAGTCAACGACGGAACATTCAACATTGAATCCGGTGATGACGGCATTCATGCCGATCAGGAACTGACGATTAACGGTGGAACCATCACAATCGCGAAGAGCTATGAAGGACTTGAAGGAGCAATCATCACCCTGAACGATGGGGATGTGGATGTAACGGCATCCGATGATGGCGTCAATGCTGCAGGTGGCGAGACGGAAACAGCTGCGAACACAGCGACTAGTACAGATCGTGCTACTACAGCAACCGATGCTGCTACGACATCCAACATCTCTGTAACTGAAACGACAGGTACAACATCGACTACCGATCAAACATCCCAAGGTACAGCTACCACTCAGCAAGGACGTGGACCGGGTGGAATGGGAGCAGCGAGTAATAACGAGTTCCACATTAACGGCGGTACACTTACCGTGAACGCAGGTGGTGACGGACTGGATTCCAATGGTTCCATTAATATGACTGGTGGTACGGTTATTGTGAATGGACCAACGGATAACGGTAACGGAGCATTGGATTATGACGGTACATTTGAAATCAGCGGTGGATACCTCGTTGCTGCTGGAAGCTCTGGTATGGCACAAGGAACATCCGATGCGTCTACGCAAAATGCCATTGTGATGACGTTCCCTGCAACGCAAAAAGCTGGAACACTTGTCCATGTACAAGACAGCGAAGGCAATAACATTCTGACGTTTGCTCCGGCAAAAGATTATCAAACGGTGGTTGTCAGCTCCCCGGATCTGAAAAAAGATGGCTCTTATGTGATCTACTCCGGTGGTACGTCTACAGGTAAAGCGGTGGATAGACTCTACACAGACGGTACTTACAGTGGCGGAACCAAGGTAGTTGCATTCCAATCGACCAGTAATGTGACTTGGGTGAATGAATCTGGTGTGACCACAGCCAATACAGGTATGGGTGGTCCAGGAGGAGGACGTGGTCAAGGCGGCTTCGGAGGCGGCAGAAACAGATCCCAATCCGGTACAACATCCGACAGAACGGGCACTACCGATTCTTCAAAATAATCATCATGTCCTGAGGCGTAGCGCATAACTCGCTTCTCAGGCGCAGGGCAAACAAAAAAGGCTCCGAATTCACGTTATGTGAGTTCGGAGCTTTCTTTCGTTTTTCTTCTGGAACCAGAATTACAGGGAATTACAGCCCTCCGCTCAAGGTGCAGCGAAGGTACTCTTTTCCTCAGAACGAGTAGACATACACCTTGGTACGCAAGGCATCCCTGCATGTAATCGTACGTAGGGGTTCCTTACCCGGGAGCGCAAAACAGACGCTAATCACCTTGGCGCCCGGCGGAAGCTCCCGACTGAACTTGTCCAGAAGCCGGGTCATCGCTCCAGGGTACAGATAACAGATTACGCAGTCTGCATGTTCATAGGAACTGGTGTAGATATCCCCGCGCATGAAGCTCAGCCTGCCCTTGAGAGAGTGTTTGTTTCCCTTGGCTCGACGTAAGCGAACACTGAGATACGCAATTAATTGGGAAGACCATAAGGGAATTCTCGAATTCTCAATCCCGGTCAGCCTTTTACCAGGACAATGCCTTACAACATCCAATCCCAGTGTGCCCCATCCGGAACCCGCTTCAATCACATCGCCGTACCCGGGTATACGGTTCACCTCTTGAATGACCACCTGCCTGACGCGGCCGGATGTGGGCATCGGGGAAATCCCGTTTTTCCAACTGACGAGTACGATGGATATGACACCTATCAATGTCACCACGGCAATCAGCCATGGAATCAGGTAAATGATGAACATGAACTCATCCCTTTGTTATCACTCATTCATTCCGGCACATGAGACTTCATATATACACCCTTTTTATAAACGGACTTAATGGTAAAGTGTACACCCAGCTTGCGATTCGTCCGATAGATCAGCGAGTTAATCTCGTCGATCCCTACCGCGTCACTCTCCAGCATGCTCCGCTCCGGCCACACCTGAGCCACAATCTGCTCTCGGGTCACAAAATGGTCCAATTGACTATACAGCAGCTTGAACAGCTGATATTCCTTTTTGGACAGCGGAATCTCCACTTCACCGATCTGCACGGTCTGCAAGTGATCCTGCAAACGTACACCCTCACCCAACAGATCCGACACCCGATATTCCCTTGTCTCTCCAAGATCCCCTTCAGCGCGAAGCTGAATCAAGCCGTTGACGAGCGTCAGGCTGTCACCTTCGCCAAACGGATATTTCTCATAGGGAACGAGACGCTGCCCGTTCAGTTCGGTTCCATTTTTGCTATCCAGATCCTCAATCCATAACTGCTGCTGTACATCATAATGAATGCGGCAATGCCGCTTCGATATCATCTGATTATAGACAGACAAGTCCAATTCATTACCGCCTGTATAACGTCCCACCGTAATGGAGCGACCCTGGCTTACATAAGCGAACGAGCCGTCACTTTCCTGCCCTGGCGTACGAATGACGATTTTTGCCGTCTCCCGCATGTTATTCTCCCACCTTCAAACTCGATCTCTATATACATCTCGTTAACAATAATGATAAATTCATCAGATTTGTTCCATTGTTTGCACCGCTATAGTTCAATATAGTGATATTCAGGAACGAATGAAGTTTGGTTCTACTCACTCTACTATACCAGACGTTGTGCTTTTTTTCTCATGACGGCCGGATATCTACTATAGCCCATTCAACAAGAGAGGTACCTTCCTATGAACAAAAAAAACATTTTCATATATGTGCTACTCGCCTTCGCCTTGTCCATGACATTAACCGTGCTCTCCCGTATGAACGATGATGGCGGAGAATCATTGAAAGGCACCTCGGCTGCCGAAACCTCATGGTTACAAATGAAGATTCAGCCCTAGTCTACTCTATTATAACGTGATCTCCGCGCAAAACGTTTCACGAATGTCATATTAGGCTATGGCATCGAACCCAAATTAAAACAGATCAATAAGGCCCCAGATTGCTGGTCACAGCAGCCCGGAGCCTCATTTTGGATTGTAAAACAATACCGAAAGTATAGATGATTGCATGACTTCAATCATAAACTGCCCGGCACGCAGATGGATTTCAGCCATTTGTGCTGGTGACATTTCTTAGTTTTGTGATTTCGGTTTCCTCTCCACCTTTCAACCCAACAATTTCTCCATTTAATCACGGTGTTAACGGGTGGAGTATAGACCACTTGCAAGTAGATTTCTGTTAGGTGCTTCTGGACTATCGAGGAACGCCTTTTTTGAGGGATTATATAACATAAATTTAACTTAAATTATAAATAATGTTAATTATATGTTATTCATGGTTTAATTTTCTCTGATATAATTTCTGCTAGGTCTACGAAAGGAGATCATAGGTGAAAAAAGAGATTGGTGTATTGATGTTGTTATGTATCGTTTTTCTTTCAGGATGTGGTGGATCAGGTAATCCCGCATCGGTTATGCAAGTTTCGGGTGAGTCCCCGAGTAAACAAGTAACAACACAGCAAAATAATGAGTATTGTTCTCTAGAACGTACAAGTTTGGATAGTGAAACTGAAAAATATTTCTATGGAACTTGGAACGTTGAGAAGCTTTTAGGATTTGCAAATTCATATAATGATGCCTCAGAATATCCAACAGGTCAAAAATTTATTGGTGATGAAATAATCATCAAAAAAGACTTATTTTCATCAAAAGGAATTAAAAACTACAGTAAATATCAAACTGAACTAAGAAACCCATTATATGAGTTTACAGCGACATGCAATAATTCAGATTCTTTTTATAGATTATATAAATTAGATATTCCAAACTTAAATAAAAATGATGTCGTAAAAGCAATAGGTGTAAGTAACCCTTCTACAAAAATTAGTATACCTGTAAGTTTAAGTTTTTTTGTTGTTAATAACGAGAAGCTTATCTTGTTATCAGAGGCAACTATCTTTGAGCTTAAGAAAATCTCGGTAAAATGAATTAAGGTTATGTAATTAGTTTCGTGCTAATATCCAGGAGAGATTCCCTATAATTGATTCTGAAAATTCCTGTGAATATAATTTTCAAACCAGAAAGGGCCTTGGACAGCTCCAGTTTTTTTGAGGAGGCTATGTAAATGTTAATTAAAGTATTTAAGGAATGGTCGGACCAAAATAATGGTCGAATTGAAATACTTGCTCCTACTGGGAAAATGACTGCTATGAATAAATTCAAACCAGGTGCATCCGAAGATAAAATTAAAGAGCTTTCGGAGTATTTTTCTACTCCATTACCTCCAGATTACATAAGCTTTTTACAATTATGTAATGGAGCGTCCTTGTTTGAAGACCCTGAATATGGCGGGGAGAGCCTCTTATATTCAGCCCAAGATGTTATACATTACAATGAAGCCTCAGATAATAAGATTGTGGTCGCCAATATTCTTGATGATCGAATCCTAATTGATTTAGAGCTTTGGAGTTCAGGTGATGAGCAATATCTGTTGCTTTGTGAGAGTTTATATTCTGTTGAACATACGGGATCTTTTTACAGTAACTTTGAGACATGGTTAGAACGGTTTATAATCTCTCAGGGCGAGAAGTTCTGGTATTGGAAAACAAAGCGTAGTTTTGAAGAATAAAAGATATGATCAGTAGTCTGACCCGTAATTATAGCTTAATTTGCGGAGGTGTGTGTATGCTCGATGAAAGAGAGATTCAAATTAAAGAGAGGATACAAGAAAGGTACGATATTACGGAGCAAATATATTCAGCTTGGTTTACTGAAAATCCCGCAATGCTTTTACCGAAAAATAGATTCTACCAAAAGGAAAACATAGAAAAGTACAGGGCCATCTCATATCTGCTAGACAGAGGATATATCGTTGCACAGCCCGTAGAGAATGATTCGGAGACAGTTGCAGTAACTATAACCCCTGACGGGATAGACTACTATGAGCAAGGATATCTTAATGGAGAAGCAAACGGCTTTCAAGTCGTGGATGAGATTAAGCACAAGGAGTAAAGAATTGTGGAAGAACTCTGGATTTGAACCACTTCCGGAGTCCTCCCATTTAGTTCAAATGAAAACTTACAACAGCAAGAATATCTTTTCAAACGGTCCCTTCTGGGTTATATCCCATTTCATTTTCCTTCGTAATACATGGATAACACATCACGGGCTGAAAGAAAGTAGAATCATTATATCAATCTTGTTCATCCTCAGGAACAGTCGGTTCGTCGTCAGGCTTCGTTGACTCTCTGGACTGTATTTCCTCCATACGGCTCGACACCTTCTGATACAGGTAAGAGATGCCAAGCAGCAGCACACCGAAGCTGAAGTAGGCAAAGATTTTGCTGCCCGAGGTGAGCATCCCCACATCATAGAACACCATTTTACCGGTGGCGAACAACGTCAACCCAAGGCCCAGACGCCGAATCATCACATATTTTCTACGGAATCCGTAGGCAATATAGAGAATCGCCAGGAGCAGATAGATCAGGCTGAACATCAGCCCCACATCACCCCACTGGAACTGGATCGTCAGGAATACGGTGATGACCCCTAGCAGATATACCCCTGCGATAACCGGGTACCATTCAATGCTCTTGAACTGCCCGCGGATGCCTGCAATCAGCAGATCCCTTCCTGCAAAGAATACCCCTACGTTAAAGATGATTAGCACCAGCAAACCCACAATCTCTGCCGCTGTATGCTGCTGAACTTCCGGTTGAAGCGCTGGCATGGTTAAGGTAACAGCCAGTGCAATACAGCAACCAATAGCATGCAGGAAAGTGGTATACATCTGTACGTATTGATCACGCAACAACTTCACTTTGCTTAATCCATAGGCCAATGCAATGGTGAGCGCTGCGAACATGAGCAACTTGTAGAACATGTATAACAGGAACGTCCCATCGACAGCTCTGGTATACAATTCATTCGATTCATACAGCACGTATAACCACAGATTGGCGAGTGTCACATACTTGAATCCGTTCAGGAATCCCAGCTCCAGCGGGCTGTAGTTGAATCTCTCCCTGGCAGATGAGCTGCTGTGAACTGCCCAGGCATAATACAGTGTAATCAGCAGGGTTCCTAGCGTGATGCTGGAGTATTTTAACATGAAGTAAGAACGTTCCCCGATGAAGAATAGCGTGAGCAGGTCATAGTACACGAAAGTGATTAGACATAGAAGCACGGTACCCCATCCGGCACGTTCCACCGACTTGAACCGTTTCAGATGTCCAAGCGTAACCAACAGAACCCCTTCAATTAACCAGCCCATCGATAACCACTTGGCCCCGAACTGGAATGGAATAATCAGAATGGCAAAGGTCAGGGAAGTGATATAGAAGAGCAGAATCGTCTGTTTCTCCTGAGCCATATTGCGCTGAACGAATCGTGCGAGACCCAGATATACCAGGCAGAAGATTAATGCCAACAAGCCCTGAGCATCATTCCAATCCGCCACATCAAATAACACGTATAACATCAGGCAACTGATGGTCGTATTCATAGCGAGCAGAGCGAAATCCCACCAGGTTAATTTCATCCGATGTTTAAACGGATATGCCAGTGTAATGCCCAGATATAATGCAAACGTCACAATGGAATACAACATGCCGATCTTCTCACTTGGCGACAGCCACAAAAGAATAAGCATGGATGGTGTGTTGAACAGGAAACTGATATAGTGCACTACCGGCCATCGTTTGCCGAATGATATGAACACAATAATGCCGTTTAAGAGCAGCAGATAGATCATGGCTACATAGACAGCAGTACCCTCAAGCCCGAACGAGAACATATAGGAGAATAGCGGGAGATATCCGCCCACCAGACCCAATGAACAGATAGTCTTCGACTGATATCTTAGGGACAACAATACGGAGATTGCCGATACCAATACAGACAGGGCAAGTCCCGTATATAACCCGATAATATGCAGTAAAAAGTAACTATAGAAGATGGACCCGAATAACACGGAGATCCCGCCGCCGAGCAGCCCCATCGCAAACGTCTGCTTTTTGCGGCGGAACAGCCACTCTCCTCCAGCGAGCATCAACGCACCGAGCAGGAAAAAGGCTACGCTCTTCATCTCGTCATTAAACCAGGTCGAGTACGAGTATTGGAACGCTGCTCCAACCCCCAGAATGAGGAGCAGGATGGCTACTTTGTTGATCCAGCTAAGCCCAATCTTCATCTCCATGCGATTCTGCTTGATCCGGCGCTGAATGGTCTCTTCGCTCAATCCCTCCTCCGCCATCTGCTCATATCCATGTTCCATGTGCCCACGTAGAGCCTCTTCTCGTTCCAATACGAATCGCTTGTGCGATTCAATGCGCTCCTTCACCTCTGCCGCAAGGTAAGCAATCCTCTCCTTCATTTCGTGGGAATCCTCTTGTAACTCCTGTGCTGCCTGGTTGTACAGCGCGTTCAGGTTGGATTTGGTTCGATGTTCATGGAAGGCAACTCGATCATTATGTACCGCCGTTTTTCCTTGAAAATAAGTCTCCATCTTCTCCCGCGATACCCGGATCAGATTAAGCTTCTCATCCAGCATCTGTTCAGATAACGCCATGCGAAGACGTGCATTCTCTTCTTCCATCTTGCGCGAGCGAAGTTCAAGCTGACGCAGCTTGAGCTTCTGGGCTTCATACTGTTCCTGTAACTGTTCATTCTGAACGATCAGGTCATCGGACTGGTATTCCTGGAGCAAGGCGTGATACTCCTTCGCCAGCTGTTTCTGCTGCTCCTGAACCTGTTCAAGCCGATCCTTAAACTCCTTCATGTACTTCCTCCATTGGTTGATGTTTAATCTTTTCCCTATATTTTACTATATGTATGCCATAAAAAGAGGTTTAAACATTAGATATATTTGTGCAATATTTCAATCGAAGGATCTCAAACGCAAAAAAAGCCGGGAAGCAACCGCTTCTCCCGACTTATATTCATATGAGTTTTGCACAAGAATGGATTCTTATGCTGCATCAGGTGTATCTGCCTGGTCCGTTGTCTCCGGTTCAATAATCTCGGTCGCATCCGGATCCAGCCAACTGGCGATCATACCACGCACATATTGCAGATCGTCCTCCGACAGATCGTAGTACCATGTGCCACTGCGCGTTGCACCCTCTCCTTTCAGCATATAGTTGCTGATCGTTGGTATGCTATCTTTCATATATAAAGACTCGGCAAATTTCACGATAAAGTCCGAAGTCATGTTGGTTGTAAAATTCGATCCGGCAATCTGGATGACGTCCGGGATCTTGGTCAGATTTTTGACCTCCAGCGCACGATTCATGAAGGCACTTAGGAAAATCCGGTGACGCATCGTACGATTGAAATCGGAATCTTCCCGGTAACGCACATAACCAAGCGCTTCTTCGCCGTTATAGATCGGTTTATTCGCTTCAACAAACAGCTTCTCATGAATTTTGAGCTTGTTCTCAATATTTTTTTTGATCGGCAGTTCAACGCCACCCACCGCATCAACAATATCCTTGAGCCCGTTAAAATTAATCGCGGCATAGAAATCCACTTTGTTCCCCAGCAAATTCTCCACCGTATCCATCGCCATCTTGGCTTCACCGTGGGCATATGCTGAGTTGATCTTCGACTTCACATCCCGGCCGACAATCTCGGTATAGGAATCACGTGGAATGGACAGCAGCAGCACTTTATTGTCTTCTGGACGCACGACGGAATAGATGATGGTATCCGAACGGCTTGGTTCATTATCGCGTTGGTCAATACCCAGCAGCAACAATGAGAACGGGTCGGTATGTTCCACGACAGGGGCATCCTTATCGCCAGCTGGTACAAAGGAGTCATCCAAGGCTTCCTTCACCGTAGCTGAAGCGAACATGTTAAAGGCAAACACGACAAGTTGCTTTTGATAAATAAATCCGAGTCCTCCGAGCACAAGCAGCACACTTAGGGTGATGATCCATGGCTTCTTCCATTTCTTCTTCGGTTTCTTCGGCTTCCGTCTTGTTAAATGTGCAGCACTGTTTTCCATCATATCTCCTTTAATAACGGGTTCTTAGAATCATTTAACTATATTAATAACACGTTGACAATAGATTACGTTATAATCTGCATTACATAAATGAACATAAAGGGAGCGATAAAGAATGGAATATCGACGTTTGGGCAATAGTGGTTTGCGTGTGTCGGCACTAGGGCTCGGCACCAATGCGTTTGGCAAACGCGCGGATGAAGCAGCTTCTACCCGCATCATTCATGCAGCGATGGATCAGGGCATCAACTTTATCGATACCGCCAATATCTACGCAGGTACGGAATCAGAACGCATCATTGGACAGGCTCTCACGGGTCGTCGGGAAAACGCGGTGCTTGCGACCAAAGCCGGACTTCCCCGGCATGACGGTCCCCATGGTCGCGGTTCATCCCGCTACCATCTGCAACAAGAGCTGGAACATAGCCTGCGGCGACTGCAAACGGATTATGTGGATCTGTATCAGATCCATACCTTTGATCCGCATACACCGCTGGATGAGACACTCCGCACGCTGGACGATATGGTCACTTCCGGTAAAGTTCGGTACATCGGAGCTTCCAACTACGCAGCCTGGGAGCTGATGAAAGCTCTCGGGATCAGTGAACAGAAAGGTTATGTGCGCTACATCTCCACCCAAACCAGCTACTCCCTGGCAGACCGTACGCCTGAACTGGAACTGGTACCGATGTGTCTGGATCAGGGTGTAGGCATTATCCCGTATTTCCCGCTCGCAGGCGGTATTCTGACGGGTAAATATAACGGACAGGCCAGCGTACCTTCCGGCTCCAGAGCCGACACCGACCCGTCCTTCAATCGTTTTCTGCTGGAGCATAATCTCCAACTGAGTGAACAAGTAAGTGCCAAAGCTGCTTCATACGGGTGCTCCCCGAGTGTACTGTCCCTCGCATGGCTACTGACACGTCCGGCTGTATCCACAGTAATTGTTGGCGCTACAGGCACCGAACAGCTGGAGCATAATCTGGCTAGTCTGGATATGTCACTGCCCGATGAGCTGTTGACCGATCTGGATCAGATCAGTGACTCTTTCCGTCGCCGCGAGCCATTTGCCTCCTACCGAATCGATTGAAGCAACTGAAATAAACCTCCCGACAGATAAAGTCAGGAGGTTTATTTTGATTTTTGCATAGATATTATTCAGAAAATTTCCAATTCCACTACAATCTGTAGTTTAATAAAATAAAAAAAATCTTATTATGGATTAGCCCTCTGTTTTTTGGCGAAGAAACTCCTGCATGATCTGCATATACTCTTCCTTACGATCATCCAAAGTTTCAAAAAAAGCCTTGTCCGACTCCTCTACCAAGTGGATTCCTTCAATGACCAATCGGGTTCCTTCTTCCGTTGTTGTAATAATATTGGCACGCGTATCCGTCTGATGACGAGCACGCGTAATCAACCCTCTCTTTTCAAGAGCACGCAGAACCTGAGAAGTAACGTTTACATCTACTTTGGCAAATTGTGCAATTTGAACCTGAGTGACTCCCTTACCTTCCTCATCACGTTCATTGAGCCACAAACAGGCGTGCAACAATACAAATTGGGGCTGTGTCAGTTCGAGTGGCTCCAGCACTCTGCGTACTTCTTTTTGCCACATCGCTGTAACCTGCCATAACAGATATCCCGGGCTTTCTTGTGCGTTTTTATACCGTGAGCTGTTCATCTCATACCTCCATGATGTGCGACCTTATGCAACAGATTATGTACCTACCAGTCAATGAAGTAAATCCATTATTCTTCATAAACGATGATGGAAACACATCCGTTGCAACTCTGTGTGTTCTTTCTCCAAAAATGAATTATCGTGCAGGGATAAATTGCTTCACCCATTGTCCGAATCCTTGCGGATTGCGGCTCTGTATAAGAATGGTTCCTTCTCCACGGAACCGGCATACCAATCCTTCTCCACTTGTAACACTGGATAACCAGCCCTGTGAAGCTTTCTCTATCCGGTAATCTACATAATGAGGCCATGCCACCAAATGAGCGTTATCCACGATCATTTCTTCACCTGCTTCCAGATTAATCGCATGAATCGCACCATAGGAAGACAGAAATACGGTTCCACGTCCGCTGATCTCAATAATGAAGAAACCTTCTCCCGAAAAGAGGCCTTTCTTCAGGTTTTGCATTTTGGTATTCACCTGAATGCCCTCGGTCCCCGCCAGAAATCCGTCTTTCTGCACATAGAGTGAATAGGAACCGTCCAATTCAACAGCCTCTACATCGCCCATGCTTGAAGGTGAGAGCAGAATCTCTGCCGACCCGCCCGCAGCCGTCAATTCCTGAAAGAAAAACTTCTCTCCGCTCAGCATCCGACCGAACCCGGCAAACATCCCGCCTTCTGCTGAACCCTTCAGTTCAACCGTAGGCGTCATGGATACCATCGCACCGCTTTCGGCCTTAAACCGCTCTCCCCGCTGCAAATGTACCTTGAGCATTGCAAAAGCACCATCATATAGAATCTCATAGTTCACGGTTGCACCAGCTCCCTATTGTCAGAGTTAAAATCATTGAGCCCATTGTCTTCCAGAACTGCTGATTTGTCTCCGTATTCCTTCACGATATGTTGATCTCCCCAATTGCAGAGCGCATTGAGAATCGGTTCAAGACTCCGCCCGTAATCACTCAATTCGTATTCTACTTTAGGAGGGACCTGATTATATACAATTCGGTTTACGATCCCGTCGTTTTCAAGCTCTCTCAGCTGCTGTGTTAACATTTTCTGTGTAATTGCGGGCATAATACGCTTGAGATCACTGGTTCGTCTTTTCCCATGTGTCAGATGACAGAGAATGACGCATTTCCACTTGCCACCGATCACCTCTAAGGTAGCTTCAACCGAGATGTTATATTTTTTTCTAACCATAACTTGTTACCTCCCTGATGAATTGAATTACATCCGTCGCATGCTATATAGGCACCAAAAAGTACGTAGGGTACTAAAAAGTACGTACTATTCAATCTATACTGAATAACTCATAATAGCATTTGCCGGTACGTAAATCTACATTCGGGGGAGTTGAGCAAGAAATGTTACAAGATTCAAAACGCAGCACGTGGGCACTGTTAGCACTGGCCATTAGTGCATTCGCGATCGGTACCACAGAATTTATCAGCGTTGGGCTCCTGCCCCTCATTGCAGATGACCTGGGCATTTCCGTAACTACAGCGGGACTGACCGTTACTTTATATGCATTAGGCGTTACCTTTGGGGCTCCTGTTCTGACCTCACTGACGTCTACCATATCACGCAAAACGCTATTGCTTGCCATCATGATAGTCTTCATTGCGGGGAACACGATGGCTGCACTGTCGACGGGCATCACCATGTTACTCATTGCAAGAGTGGTGTCCGCTCTGGCACACGGAGTGTTCATGTCCATAGGCTCCACCATTGCAGCCGATCTGGTGCCTGCCAACCGCAGGGCGAGTGCCATTGCCATCATGTTCTCCGGTTTAACGATAGCTACTGTAACTGGCGTACCTCTCGGTACACTTATCGGTCAACATTGGGGCTGGCGCGCTGCGTTTATCCTAATTGTTGTGATTGGTATCGTTGCCATGATTGGGAACATGATACTCGTGCCATCCACGCTGAAGCGAGGAACACGAACAGCATTTCGGGATCAGCTGAAGCTGGTTACAGGCGGACGCTTGCTGCTTGCTTTTGTCATCACTGCCGTTGGGTATGGAGGAACATTTGTTGTCTTTACGTACCTGTCCCCGTTATTGCATGATATCAGCGGATACTCCGAGAAAACAGTCGCGTTCATTCTGTTGTTGTACGGAATCGCCATTGCTGTCGGCAACATCATCGGCGGCAGAGCAGCCAATCGTAACCCGCTCAAGGCTCTCTTCTACATGTTCATCATTCAGACGATCATTCTGGCTGTGATGTACTTCACCGTTCCGTTTAAGTTGGCAGCACTCCTAACCATCATGGGTATGGGACTACTTGCTTTCATGAATGTGCCTGGTCTTCAGATGTATGTAGTAACTTTGGCTGAACGATATGCACCACAGGCCAAAGATGTAGCCTCAGCCTTTAACATCGCTGCGTTTAATGCAGGGATTGCTATAGGAGCCTATCTGGGTGGCGTGATCAATGACTCCATTGGTTTGATTCACACGACATGGGTCGGAGCCTTAATGGTTCTCGTAGCTGTAATCCTGACCGCATGGGCTAAAATGCTGGAAAGCAAGGATCAACATGCATCCGTCTAAATGGAGAAAGCTTTGTTCTAATTTCCATTCCGACCTTGGGTCGCACTCTTATATAAATATCAATTCCAGCCTTCAAGGGGAACCGGTTTCATATCGTATTTTACTATACTATATACGTTGAACCCAATTTGATCTACTATGATTTAATTTTGTATGATAAAAAACGATAATTCAGCTTGAAATCACTGATTTTTACACACTTTAAGGAGGAAATCTCATGACAACAGCCCAAACCGCACAACATTTACAATCCACAGTAACTCTGCATAACGGTGTTCCTATGCCTTGGTTCGGACTTGGTGTATTTAAGGTAGAAGAAGGATCTGAACTGATCGAAGCTGTGAAAAATGCGATTAAACATGGCTACCGTAGTATTGATACTGCTGCAATATACGGTAATGAAGCTGGTGTTGGACAAGCGATTGCAGAAGCTTTGCAAGAAAACAACCTGAAACGCGAAGAACTGTTCGTGACATCCAAAGTATGGAATGCAGACCTCGGATATGAAGAGACGCTTGCTGCTTTTGATACGACATTGAACAAATTGGGACTGGAATACCTGGACCTGTATCTGATTCACTGGCCTAAGGCAGGCAAATACAAAGCAGCCTGGAAAGCAATCGAGGAGCTGTACGCAGCAGGTCGCATTAAGGCTATTGGCGTAAGCAACTTCCAGATTCATCATCTCGAAGACCTGATGCAGGATGCCAAAGTGAAACCGATGATCAATCAGGTGGAATATCACCCTCGTCTGACTCAGGTTGAGCTTAAAGCCTTCTGTGAGAAGCATGGTATCCAGCTTGAAGCATGGTCACCTCTGATGCAAGGTCAGCTGTTGGACAATCCAGTACTCACGGCGATTGCTTCAGCCAAAGGCAAATCGGTTGCACAAGTAATCCTGCGTTGGGATCTGCAAAATGGGGTCATTACCATTCCGAAGTCTACCAAGGAAAACCGGATTATTGAGAACTCCTCCATCTTCGATTTTGAACTCTCAAATGAAGAGATGGAGCAGATCAGTGCTCTGAACGAAGATGTACGCGTTGGACCTGATCCGGACAACTTTGATTTCTAATGAATAGCCTTTTGCGAGCCTGCGTTGTTTGACATAATATAACGAAAAACCACCGGACAAGGAACCGGTGGTTTTTCGTTATATTCTCTTCCCTATAGCCAAACCTCGCTAACACTGCATATTTCAATTCAAAATGAGGTATTGCATATTTTAACTATTGAACCTGCCACAATGCAGGGACATTGGATGGTTCCCACCCAGGCAAGGAGGTGTGGGACTGCAAACATTTATACGTCTTGCCGTTATATGTGACCAACTGTCCTACAGTATAGGCTGTATTCGCCTGCCAGGCGGAAACGCCCGGGTTCGTCGTTCCTGCTGCCGTTTTCACAGTCACCGCATTGCTCGCAGCAGAACCATTCCCCGCCGCATCCTTTGCTTTCACCGTAAATGTATACGAGGTGTCCGCAGCGAGCCCACTGATCGTTGCTGTCGTTCCGTTCACAGATGTCGCCAAAGCCGTTCCATTGTACACATCATAACCCGTTACACCCACGTTATCCGTAGATGCCGCCCAGCTCAGCGTTATGCTGGATGTCGTTTGCGCTGTCGATGCCAGGTTCGTCGGTGCAGTTGGCGCTTGCGTATCACCTCCCGGCTGAGTCGTAGTGCTTACAGTTACAGCATTACTGGCTGCAGACAGATTGCCTGCCGCATCTTTTGCTTTGATCGTAAAGGTATAGGAAGTACCCGCGGACAGGCCGCTGATTGTTGCGGTCGTTCCGTTGACGGAGGCAGCAAGATTGGCACCATTGTAGACGTTATACCCAGTAACACCCACATTATCTGTTGAAGCATTCCAAGCCAGCGTCACCGAGGTAGCTGTCACACCTGTCGAGCGGGCATTTCCCGGTACGCTTGGCGCCGTCGTATCTGCTGGAGGCACCGTACCTCCGGTAGGCAGGTCGGCTTTCAGTTTATTTTGGAGTGTTTTGTTCCGGTCACCGCTAAGCTCCCAGAACATCGCACCACCGAGTCCCTTACTCTTGATATAAGCGGTTTTATATCCAATAGACTCCGCATCATCATAGCTAATAAAACGCTTGTTGGTTGCATTATAGAGATATGGCACCTTGGCCGTGTCATTCCAGTAACGCGTGTACCCGTTTTTGTTAATGTAATTGGTCTCCAGATCATAGAAGTCAAAGGAACCTGCTTCCCATGTTCCAACGGAAGAACCTCCCGTACAGGTCTGATACTGACCATTGCTCGCCTGTGCGCATCCATCCCAGCCGCGGCCATAGAATGGAACACCAAGCACAAGTTTGGCGGCTGGTACCCCGGCATTCAGATGCCCTTGTGCTCCGGCAGCCACATTAAATGTATTTGCATCCGGCACCCCGGCAGCCGAAGCCGCAGGGTCATAGTTCAACGGCGCGTTATGCGCGCTGACTTTTTGCCAGGCCCCGTTAAAATCGTATGTCATAATATTAATCCAGTCTACGATGGCAGCTATATTGGCAAGCTCAGTATTTGCAGCATAGGTCGTCGACGCTCCGCTTGCAATCGTAAGCAGATACTTCTTGCCGTCCACAGCTCCGGCAGCATCCAGCTTCTCACGGATTTTGCTCAGAAGCAGTGTGTAATTTTGCTTATCCTCCGGACGTTTGCTGTTACCATCCAGCCCGCCTGATACCGGGTACTCCCAGTCCAGATCCACCCCGTCAAAATTGTATTTTCGCAGGAAATCCACGGCAGAGTTCGCAAATACTTCTCGCGTTGCAGCAGTCGCAGCTACATCAGAGAAGCGGTTGGACCACGTCCATCCTCCGACGGAGATGATTGTCTTCAGATTAGGATTGATTTGTTTCAGCTTGTTCAGCTGATTGATATTGCCTGCAATGGGTTGATCCCATGTATCCCCTGCAAATGTCTTCCCCGTATCGATCCAAGGATCGCCAAGCACAATTGTTCCGTTGGGCACATTAATTGTCTGACTTTTTTCATTCTGACAAGTCCAAGTTACAGGATTTGGCCCCGAAGGGTCCGGATTTCCATGAATACCGTTCCAGCAAATATCGGCAAAAGCATAGTTGATATGCGTGACCTTGGTTGGGTCGATATCTGTTACATTGTAGTTTCTCCCGTACGCAGCCCAGGACGGATAGTAACCAACAATTTTATAAGAATCCGCTGCTGCTGCTGTAGCGGGTTGGAGCACAAAAGAAGGAACAATGATGGATAAGAGCAGGGATAGACCCAGTAAAAACGTTGCAGTCTTCTTGAAAGCAGTGTGTTTATTGAAAGGTATCATCTAATACACAACCTCCTTTGTCGTTTGCGTACTCAGCCCGTTCAGGAACGGACGATGTGCGCTCGAAAACTGGTTATTCGTATATGCGTCCCAATTGATTGACCAGGTCATAATCCCTTTTATCCCCGCATAGCCGGCAGGCTGGCGCAAAGTATAGGAACCGCCGTATGACACACCTTTGATCAGGTAATTCAGCGCCTTCTGCAGATCGGCCGGCGTGGTATACCCTCCTCCGGCAGCCTGTTGGGAGGCCGGTACGCCGATCGCAATCTGGTCCGGTCGCAAGGCACTAAAGAACGGGCCTGAACTGCCGCCTACATGAAAGCCTTGAAGCAGCATCTCCGCCATGGCCACATGGAAATCGGCTGTTCCTTGCGCGTAAGAGCGTCCATCCAGCCCCACCATGGAGCCCGTGTTATAGTGCTGCACATGTAGCAGAGTTAGATCATTACGCAAGGCATGAATGACTGGCAAGTATGCCCCCCAAGGACCGCCGTAGCTCAAATATCCCCCCTGTACATAGGCCGTCTCCGGGGCAGCCGTCAGGATGAAATTGGCGCCGAAGTGTGACTTAACCGCTTTCACACCTTGGATGAGGTTAACAATTTTCGGTGTAGTTGGACTACGGAAGTCGGTATCCCCTGCATTCAGAGACAGGGAGCTTCCCTCCAGATCGATATCGAGACCATTGAAACCATACGTGGAAATGATTGATTTTAATGAATCTTCGAATTGCTGTCTCTTGGTCGCGTCGGTGAGCTCAATGGTACCGTTGGCTCCCCCCATGGAAAGCAGTACTTTTTTTCCCTGGCTTTGCAGGTAGGCAATATCAGATTTGAATTCGGCTACCGTCGCATTGTATGGAGTAAAAGCAAGCGTTCCACTGCCATGTGAAATCGGTTCGGCAAAGGAGACATTAATGACGTCATAGGCTGTTGATACATTACGAAGTCTGATATTCGTTGAACCATTATCGAAGTTGTGCCAGTAGCCGATCAGCCATTTGCTGCCGGTTGGCCCAGGATTAGAAGAACCGTTGGAAGTTGTTACACTGAGGGAGGTGCTCGCAGCGGATATATTGCCTGCGGCATCTTTGGCTTTTACCGTAAATGCATAGGTCGTGCTGGCTGTCAGTCCCGTGACTACAGCTGTTGTAGTTGAGGTACTTGTCACAAGAACGCCATTCCGGTACACCTCGTATCCCACTACGCCCACATTATCCGTGGATGCATTCCAGGCAAGACTAACGGAGGTGTTCGTTATGGCGGATGAAGTCAGACCCGCAGGAACAGAAGGTGGCGCCGTATCTGGCGTTGGCGTTTCCCCTCCCGAACCTTCCCCGACGTATTTCCACAACGCGGGTACAACAGAGGGCTCCCATCCGGTCAATGCCGTGTGGGCCTGAATACACTCATAATCTTTATTTTGATAAGTGACGAGGTCGCCTTTCTTGTATGCGGTGCCTGCCTGCCACTGGGCGGCGGCATCGGCTCTCGGTGCAAACCACAAAAGAAGTAGAAGAAATACCAAAGCAAATGTAATAACCGGGCGGAATCGAATAGCTTGATTCAAGCAAAATCCCTCCTGTACTAAGGATACGTTCACCTTGCAAACAAAGATATCCATCGTCCACCTGCATCTGATCTGTGATCGATTAGAGCCAGCCTCATTCAGCCATCTGATGTTGCGTGTCGCTTCACTCCCTTCCCTAATCCAAAATGGACCTTCCCCTCTCGTTTTCTCTTTCAGCAGACATCACCAAATTTTACAGGGAATTTACAGATCCTCACCCTGTATTTAATCAGTAAAATGCCTAGGAGATAAGGGATAAAATAGTTCTATTGGGGGCGAAAAATGTAATATAGCGCACAGAAAAGGCTTTCCGCCAAGTCCTCAGGAGACTTGAAAGAAAGCCTGTGTTATATATTGTGTAGAGAATAGGGCGAATCTTACCGCTGCTCCCCTCTCCCTTCAAAAGGCTGCCAACCATCCATGCCGGATAGAATCAGAGGTACAGCGTACTCCGCCGCTTCCTGTTCGGTCAGCATTTTGGCCCAAGGCACACGATCAGCAGCACGTCCGGCACCAGGACCGGCACTGTTATATTCCGCATACTGAACGGTCTGCTCTGCATCTGTCTTGTTCCAGTTATGCCATCCCTCTCGCTTCACATGAGCGCCGATCCAGCAGTTCAGAAAACAGACTTTGGCATGATGACGCCACGGTCTGCCCAGATACACCGACTGCGGCGGAGCATTGCTGGTCAGATCACAGTCCAGAAATACATAGCCGTAACGCACATCCTCTGGCGTAGATGCTGCGGTAATCCAGCCGTTCACTTGCCCATCCGCAGCCTCCGCTTCAGTCAGGCGATTCTTCGTAAAGATCTCGCACCCCTTAAATACCACCGTAGCCGAGCCAAAAATAAAATCGATATCGCCTTCGATGTAACAGTCTTCGAAATACTGCCGCAGTTTGCGCCGCTCGGCACCATCACGTGGCCCGCCAAAGTAACTGCGGTCCATGGGCTGCTCCGGCAGCGGGCCAGTGAAAATCGTATCCTGGTGACCGATCAAACGACAGCGACGAAAGGCCGCCCGGTCTCCATCTACGTAAACGGCCAGCGCCTGACCAACCTCCCTGCCCGGCCCGGCAGCATTTACGAAGGAAACCCCCTCTGCCGTGAAATCATCGGCACCGATGAAAGCTGTATAGGAATGAAACGTATGATATGGCGACCCGTCCGGGAACTTCTTGAGTGCATAATCATCATACGTAATGATTGTCTGCTCCGCCCCGTCACCAATCAGATGGATGCCCGGCTTCTCCATATGCAGCTTCTCATAATAAACACCAGCTTTCACTCGAATCGGGACGTTTCCGATGCCATTCTCCGGCAGCGCATCGACTGCAGCCTGAATCGTCACATAATCCCCCGTCCCGTCTGAAGCAACAGTCAGACAGGGAGTCGATGATTCCAATGCTGTATTCGGCAATCTCTGCTGTGTCATGGCAATCGCTCCATTTCCAGCGCTGCCAGCAGGAGCGGAGCCACCCCCATAAAGGAATCGCTTACAACCGCTTCGCTCACATAGTAGCTGTACGAGCCATCCCGGTCCAGACTTAGTCCTGCGCCATGACAGATCCCGTTTAACCGAACGCCGTCAGCCGTCTCCTCCACCAATCTGGAGGAAAGCCCCTGCCATCCTTTCTCCGCCGCTGCTCTGAAATGCGGCTCCAGATACTTTAGCCGTACCCCCTTCGCAAGTGCATATATAAACATGCTTGACCCGGATGCTTCCAGATAGTTGCCTTTGCGGAACCCCTGATCCAGCACCTGGAACCATAACCCGCTCTCCTGCTCCTGCACGCGCACCAAAGCATGGCACATCCGTTCGAAGATACCGATGATGGTTCCGCGCTTTGCATGATTCACGGGAAAATGTTCCACGCTGTCCACAATCGCCATGGCATACCAGCCCATCGCCCGGCTCCAGAAGTGTGGCGAGCACCCTGTCGATGAATCGGCCCAGACCTGCTCCTTCGATTCATCCCAACCATGATAGAGCAGTCCGGTCCGGGGATCACGGGTCTGGCGTTCGATCAGCAGAATCTGGTGTGCCACTTCATCCCATAACTCGGGGTGATGAAATGTCTTCGCATACTCGGATAGAAAGGGAGATGACATATACAGGCCGTCCAGCCACATCTGGAAAGGATAGATTTTTTTGTGCCAGAAGCCACCCTCCGACGTTCGAGGTTGCCCTGCAAGCTGTGCGGCCAAGAGATGCGCCGCTTCTGCGTAACGCCGATCTTCTGCACCATCCAGTAATGCAAACAGGTTTTTTCCCTGATTAATCTGATCCAGATTATATTCTTCCAAAGTATACGTGCCAATAGAACCGTCTGGCTGGATATACAAGTCCATATGTTTTTTCATAAAATCAACATACTCTTGCTTGCCATAATATCGCCCAGTTCGTGCCATCGCCATCAATGTCATACCTTCCACGTATGCCCATCGTCCCGAAGGGAACGCATGATAACCGTCCCCGTCACATTGCTGGATGATCGTTGCTGCAATTCGCTCAGACCAGGATAACTGTGTCTGTACCTGCATAAGCAATTCCTCCTTGAATGTTGTATCCACCTAATACATGTATGACTAACACTTTGCCGTTGAATTGCGAAGGTTCAATTTGGGCTGGATGACTACCGGAACGTCCACCTGTTCATCACGGATTAACGATACAATCAGCTCTGCTGCCTGCACGGCCAGTTCATCCAGAGACGGACCAATCGTCGTTAAGGCCACCTCGGCATACTGCATATCCGGCAGATCATCATACCCAATTAACGAGATATCGCGGGGAACGCTGTACCCAGCCTCAAGCAAAGCCCGGAGCGCACCTCGGGTGACCAGGTTGTTCAGTCCAATAAAAGCTGTCGGCGACTCCGGCCCAAACGTATGATTCCGTATGGCAAAATATCCGTCTTCCCAGGAGGAATACGCTGGCAGCACATGATCTTCGTTAAAAGCCAGACCCGTGCGCTGCAACGCTTCCCGGTATCCCTCCAGTTTAATATTCTGCGAGTTGCCGATGAATCCGATTCGGCTGTGCCCCAGCGATTTTAGATGCTCCACTGCTTTGAACAGTCCTTCTTTGCGGTCAATCTTGATGTAAGGAGAGTTCGGAGCTTCATCTGTACCCAGCACAAAACATGGCATGTTGAGTGTCGAGAACTTTTTCCAAAATACATCCCGATTATCCAGTGCATAGTCCCACAGAATACATCCATCCACACGCAGCTGGCTGAAGACATCCACGCCATCATCCGCCACAACCAGGATCATCTGATATCCCCGCTTCTTCAGCTCGGTGTGCAGACGGCCGGAGATGTTCGAGAATAACGGATTGCTCAGTTCATCCAGCACAAAACCGATGATGTTGCTCCTGCCGGTGGAGAGCTGCCGGGCCAACATATTTTTCCGATATTGGTGTTTCTCTGCGACCGCAAGCACCTTCTGCTTCGTTGCCGGTTTGATTCGGGGATCATCATTCAGCGCCTTTGATACTGTGCTATAGCTCACCCCCGCCAGTTTGGCAATGTCTTTAATGGTTATCAAAATCAATCAACACCTCTCATACGCCTGAAACCTATTTCCTATTTCTGTGCAGCCTTATAACGATCATATTGTGCCTGTCTGCCCGCAATAACCTGCTCTATGTTCATCTTCTTCAACGTCTCAATATAACTGTCAAACTGGTCCAGACTGGCATCACCGCTAATAAACTTGAAATTCATCTCTTCCACATATGTGGTAATGTCAGGCATCGCCATGCTCTCCACGCTCGCTTCATCCGGCAGGGCATAGACAAACGGGAACGGTTCACGGACATACGGCTCCAGTTCCTTATCCATCTTCGCATGCCAAGGGGCCACGACGGAATCGGCAGAATCGGTGGATTGAATGTTCGGCAGATTCACCGGACCGATGCCGAGCTTCTGAATGTATTCATTGTCCTTGCCTTTGTCCGTAAATGTCTTCACGCCATTCTCTTCCGTATACGTGTCATCCTTGATGCCCCACGTATAATACGTCTGTGCCTCTTCACTTACCGCATAATCCAGGAAGCGGAAAGCCAGCTCCGGATTTTTGCTATCCCGCGTGATACCGAAGATGCCGCTAACCGGGGTACGACCGATGTAGAACTGATCGCCATGCGGTCCTTTCAGTGGCAGAATGCCTTTGATGATTGGCTCTTCCGGATTGTAATCCTTGAACAGCGGGCTGTAGACCATCGACATGTACCAGCTGAAATTAAATGTGGCTCCTGTCACATCCTGAGAGATACGCGATGTGACCTGATCACTCGTAGTACTCGCATAATCCACCCCAAGCAGACCTTCCTTGTACAGTCCATTCAGATAGGTCAGGTATTCCTTGTACGCTGGCTCATAATAACTGAAATGCACCTTGCCCTGATCGTCTGCATAAAACTGGTTGGACAGATCGAGACCAAACGCGGGGCCAAAGGCCATTGACACAAATTTTGCTTCCATGGACAGCGGAATCTCATCGGCTTTTCCGTTGCCGTTCGGGTCGTCTGTCTTGAACTTGCGCAGCATCGCCGTAAATTCATCCAGCGTGGTTGGCTCGCTTAATCCCAGCTTATCAAGCCAGCGCACATTAACCATAAATACCGGCATGTAGTTGCGGGTTAACGTCTGCTGCGGGATATAATACATTTTACCATCTGGTGTTGTTAAACTGGCTTTGACCGAAGGCGACTTTTCATATATTTTTTTGAGATTCACGCCGTACTTCTCCACCAGATCATTAATTGGAATGAACAGACCGCTGTTAATGTACTTCATCAGCTGATCCTGATCCGGCAGGTACACGATATCGGGCAAGCCGGTACCGGCAGCCAGCCTCGGATTGACGGCATCCGCATAATTCTGCGGCGGAATTAGATCCCAATCCACCGTCACACCGGCATTGCTCTCAATTTTCTTCACAATGGCGGCGGTAGACAGATCCACATTGGTCGTCCATGCGTTGGTTCCGAGAACAGACAACTTGGCATCCGTCTGATCCGTTACCGGTCCTGCTCCGGTATAATTGAAGGCTGGCTCCGAAGTGGACGGGGTACTCCCCGCATCGGTTCCCGCCCCTGTTCCGCCGCTACATCCCGCCAGGCTGATTGCCAGTATCGCTGCGATTACACTTTTTCTTCCTGCCCCTTTAAATCTCATCCATCATTCCTCCTTGGTATGAACCATTCTGAACTCCCTTGAATGACATGACACTTAAGTAATAAAAGCTATCCTTTCACGGCTCCGAGGGTGATCCCCTTAACGAAGTACCGTTGGATAAACGGGTAGATCGTAACAATAGGCAGAATGCTGACCACAATGGATACATAACGAACCTGAAGGGAGGAGACCGCCAGCGCACCAGATGTCATCGTACCGCCCATCTTCTGCATCACTTCCGGCGAAGCCATGATCAGCACCCTTCGCAGGAACATCTGTAAGGGCTGCATATCCTGTTTGCCCAGATATAATAGGGCCGTGAAAAAGTTGTTCCAGTGGAATACCGCATAGTATAGCGTGAGCACAGCCAGTGTTGGCTTGATGATCGGAACCGCCAGACGATACAGCATTGTCATCTCATTGGCCCCGTCTATACTGGCACTTTCAAAAATCTCATTCGGAATGCCTTCAAAGGCCGAACGGCAGATCATGACGTTAAACGTAATCACCAGCACAGGCAGCACCATGACCCAGCGGGTATTGTACAGCCCAAGCGAGGTAATCAGCATGTAGACCGGAATGAGTCCACCCGAGAAATACATGGTGAAAGCGATGAAAAAGTTCAGCTTGCGACGCAAGAAAAACTGCTGTCTGGATAACGGAAACGCGGCAAGACATGTTGCCACAATATTCAACAGTGTGCCTACCACGGTGTACCAGAGGGTGTTGTAGAACGACACCCATAACTCCTTGTATTGCAATACCATTTGGTAACCTGACAGGGTAAAGCCGACGGGCCACAATACAACTTTTTGTTTGTCGATGGCATCCACCGAGCTGAATGAAATGCTGATGACGTACAGAAAGGGATACAACGTGACAACAACCGCCAGTATGGTCAGCAGGTAGACACCTCCGTAGAACAAACGGTCACTTCTCGATTTTTGCATACAGGTCTCCTTTGGTCCGGGTTATAGTCTTACCAGAGTGACATCTTGGTCAGGCGGCGGGTCATGGAATTGGCAGCAAACACAAGGACAAAGGTGATGATGGAGTTGAACAAGCCGACCGCTGTGGCGAAGCCGTAATTCTGGCCCTCAATCCCCATCCGGTATACATAGGTGGACAAGACATCCGCCGTTTCGTAGGTGGCTCCGTTGTAGAGCAGATATACTTTCTCGAAACCTACACTCATAATGCCGCCAAGCGACAGAAGCAGAAGAATGACAATGGTTGGTTTGATACTGGGAAGGGTCAGGTGCCATAGCTCCTGGAATTTGTTGACGCCGTCAATTTTGCCGGAATCATACATCTCGGGGTCGATCCCCATAATGGCTGCAATGTAGATGATGGAGCTGAAGCCAAAGCTCTGCCAGATGTCGGAACTTGTGAAGATGGTACGGAACCAGCTGGCATCCATCATGAAATTCACTTTTTCCATGCCCAGACTCGCGATGAGGGTATTCACAATACCGTCTGTTGGTGACAGGAAGTTAATGATCATGCCGGCTACAACGACAGTGGAGATGAAGTGAGGAAGGTAGGTAACCGTCTGGGCAAATCGCTTGAATGTTCGGTTCTTGATCTCCACGATGCAGACAGCGAATAAAATCGGAATGGAGAAGCCGAACAGGAGTGGCAGGAAAGCGAGCAGAAATGTGTTACGTAGCAGTCGCCAGAAGTAAATGGAGTTCACGAACTGTTCGAACCAGCGCAGTCCCACCCATTCCCCGCTGAGCATGCCCTGACCCGGCAAGAAATTGCGAAATGCCAACAACACGCCAGGCATCGGAAGGTACATGAAGATGAGGTAATACAGGAAGATAGGTGAAAACATCAACAGCAAATACTTATCCCGTCTAATCAGGCTGAACAGCGTAGACATGCGTTTTTTCAACGTGAGACACTTCCCTTCGCTACATAATTACAACGTTTGAATTTTTGAATAAAAATGAAATTGTCATTTCACTGACGTATTTGTTATTCATTCCATCCACGTTTTGTAACAACCGATAATATTCTGCGTAAAACGAGATATTTGCTCGAAATAGTCCTCCTTACACCGTAGTTCTGTCATTTCAATAATTTCCAAAACCATAATTACAACGTTGTAATTTTAATCTAAATGTATACGCTTACATAAACTTTTTCCCATCTTAGCAAAGTCTCCATCGTTTGGCAACAACAAAAATCAGTGTCATGCTGTAACGTACTAAATACAGTCTCGCATACGCGAGACTGCCCATTAAAATCTACACCTGATTCCGATATTGCATCGGTGTCATAACATACACTCGCTGAAAGGCTCTATATAACTGGCTGACGCTGGAGAATCCCAGATCATAACTGATTGTGGTCACTGAATCTGTTGTAAGGCGGAGCCTTCTGGAAGCTTCTTCTACGCGCAAATTCAGCAAATATTGATACGGGGTGGTTCCCGTAAGAGCCTTGAAAGAACGCATAAAATGATGCCGACTCTGATGCGCGACCATCGCCATCGAATCAATATCCATTGAACCTGTATAGGCACTGTGAATGTACTCCAGCACCCGGCGGATATGAGGGTCCATACATGTACGATTATCTACAATCGCTTTTCCATTTTCCTGCCCCATCAACATGCGCCTTAGATACATCTCGACCGCCAGTTCTGTTTCCTGTACTTGGAGCGAATCCGGCATGTCATCTACCAAAATGGAGTTCCAACCTCGGAACAGGCTACTGATCTCCGTTGGATCAAAAGTATGGGTGGGTTGAAACTCAGCTTGTCCGCTACTAATCTCCCCACTCGCGTAACTGCCTAATGGCGGTTTACGGAACTTGATCACGATGACAGCCGAATCCGAACCTATTTCAAAATAATGCTCGGTCTGGGGATGAGCAATAATCCCCTTGCCCGCTTTCAGAGGGTATGCGTGCCGTTCCTGTACCAGATGACATTGGCCTCTGACCGGCAACGTTAGCTGATACCAGTCATTATGCACATGGGGTTCATTCGCGAACCCTCCTGTAGCTTTCCATAATTCCAACCCATTTAACGTCATGTTTAATTCCATCGTTTCCTCACCTGCTGACATTATAGCAAATCGTGCTCACTTTCCAAGCACTTTTCACAAAGACAATACATGACCGTATCTTTTATCATAGAAAAAAAATAATTCGAGGTGATCTCCCATGGCTCAGGCTACTTTAAGCAAAATGCAAATCAACTCCTCCGCCAATTGGGCACTTGTCGGAGTCAGCTTCGCCCATCTGCTGAATGATGCGATGCAGACCGTGGTTCCATCTGCTTTTCCGCTGTTTCAGCAAACCATGCAGCTCAGTTTCGCCCAGATGGGCTGGATTGCCTTCACCCTGAATATTACCGCATCCGTCCTTCAGCCACTGGTCGGTTATATGTCAGATCGCAAACCCATGCCGATTCTGCTTCCCGGAGGCATGTTATTCTCCCTGATCGGTGTGCTCGGCTTAGCCTTGTCTTCCGAGTTATGGATGCTGCTTGTTTCTGCAGCACTGATTGGCATAGGCTCATCCATCCTACACCCCGAGTCCTCACGCGTGGCTCATATGGCAGCAGGCCGTGGACGTGGAATGGCGCAATCCATCTTCCAGGTGGGAGGCAACACGGGACAAGCGATTGCTCCATTACTGGTCGCCTTCATCCTGCTGCCACATGGGCAGCGTAGTTTTCTATGGTTGATGGGCTTTGCCCTGATCGGCATCTTCATTCAATCTATTGTCAGTCGTTGGTACAGAGACAAGCTTGCCGAGACTCGCATTCGTCAGCAACAACCTTTAAAATCAAGCGGTGCAGAACCAATAGCTCGACCTGTGAGCAGGGGATTCATCGCTTTTACAATGGGAATTCTTATCCTGCTGTTATTCTCCAAATTCGTATATATTGCTGGCATGACCGGATATTACGCCTTCTATTACGCGGATGCATATGACTTGCCGCTCTCCCAGGCACAGATCTGTCTGTTTATCCTGCAATTTGCAGGTATGGTCGGAACCTTGCTCGGCGGCCCACTCGCTGACCGCTACGGACGCAAACCGATGATCTGGTTCTCCATTGCAGGCACTGCACCGTTTTCCCTGATGCTACCTTATGTTGGCCCCGTTTTGTCCATGGTATTATGCGGGATCATTGGACTAATCCTGATGTCCGGCTTCAGCGTCATCATTGTTTATGCACAGGAATTGCTTCCTCGTCATATTGGAACGGTATCCGGATTGTTTTTTGGTCTGTCGTTCGGCATGGCTGGACTTGGCTCGGTTGTGTTAGGTTCCTTAATTGACGTGACCAGCATTTCGTTTGTTATCAAGTTATGTTCGTTTTTGCCACTGCTTGGTGTGTGTGCTGTATTTCTGCGCAAGGACCAACCAAGAACAGCGTGATAACCGTTGAAACCTCACTGATTTTGTGACTACAATACACCTAGGACACTCGAGGATAACAGAAGGAAGGAATAACGCATGATTATTGATGTACAGCATGTCACTTGGAAAAGGGGACCACTTACCCTGCTGAACGATGTGAGCTGGCAGGTTAATGATGGTGAACACTGGGCGTTGCTTGGCCTGAATGGCTCCGGCAAAACAACACTCCTGAACATGATCACCGGGTATCTCTGGCCAACTGAAGGCAATATATCCGTGCTGGGCCATGAATATGGCGATGTGGATCTGAGGCAGCTCCGCAAATCCATCGGCTGGGTCAGTTCGTCTCTGCAAGAGAAATTGTACGGCACGGATCGCACACAGTATGTCGTGATCAGCGGCAAACATGCCACCATTGGCTTGTATGACAAGCTATCGGATGATGATCTGGATCAGGCACAGGAATTGATGCAAACGCTGGGCTGTCAGCACCTGTGGGATCGCGAATATCGTACCTGTTCTCAAGGTGAGAAACAGAAACTTCTCATTGCCCGAGCACTCATGGCCAATCCGCGCGTACTCATTCTGGACGAGCCTTGCAATGGACTGGATCTGTTCTCAAGAGAGCGATTGCTGGACAGCATTCGTGAACTATCACAGCGTCCAGATACCCCTTCACTCATCTATGTCACCCATCATACCGAAGAAATATTGCCCGTGTTTAGTCACAGTCTCTTGCTTCGTAGGGGTGAAATCGTGAATAGCGGACTAACGAGCGAGCTGATGAACACCGAAGTGCTGAGCAACTTCTTCGAGGCACCTGTGGAAGTTGATCGGCATGGGGAACGTGTCTATGTCAGAGCTGCGGCGGATTCATAATTACGTGGTTATACACAGCACACGCAGCATAGGTGCAGTAACTTAACAGTAAAAGCCCAAAATCTTATCCACATGTGGATAGATTTTGGGCTTTTCAGTGCTATATCTAGTGTTATCCACCGTTTTCTGTGTAGAACTTTCTACTTTTTGAGTATAACTCAGCTATTCCATCTGTTTCTTCTCCGCGATCTATTTCCGGGTAGCCAGGAACAGAAACAATGGAATGCGCTGCCTGCGCAGATAGGTTTCCTCGTTTACAAAATAAGCACGTTGTGGTGCTGACTCGCGCAAATGTTCTACACGGAACCCCGCTCGCTGCAATGCCATAAAGTAGGATTCAATGGAACGATGCATTTTTTTCACAGAACCGCCCAGCCACTGCTGCTCACGGAATCCTTCCACAAAATACTGATCAACCACCCAATCCGTTCGAGTCCCGGAGGGTTGCAGTGTGGACGTGATCACAGGGTGTTCTACCGAGAATACAAATGTCCCGTTCTCTTTCAACGTGTTGTATATGTTGCGGAACAGGCAGTCTACATCCTCAATATAGTGAACAGCCAGTCTCGATATCACCAGATCGTACACTTCTTCCGGGTAGGTCCAATCTTCCATGAACGCTTGCTCAATCCGGGCATTCAATCCTTTTACGGATTCGTTAGCTGCCTGAATCATATTCACCGAACCCTCAATTCCCGTATACGTCGCACCTTCGCGCTCCCTGCTCAGCAATTCTGCGGCGAACCTTGCATCCCCGCAACCGAGGTCCAGTATATTCTTGCCAGCAACATCTCCGATCAACTCCAGCATCACCGGCTTTTCCAGTGTATCATTGGCGTTCTCCTGCCACTTGCGACGTTCCATATACTTCTCGAAATTCGCCTCATCATCGTAGAAGTCTGATCCTCTGTGGCCCATTCCACACGCCTCCGTTTCCTTTATGCAACGTTCAATATGTACAGCCTGAAAGAGTATACATAATGCCAACCGATCTTTCCATAGTAAAAAAGACTGCCTTCTGAACGAATCCAGAAAACAGCCCTTCATTTATAAGTTGATGTTTCTCAGCCAAAACGCTGCGTTTTGTACCATTTGGTTTCTCTCCGGAATAGCTTATCTCCAATAAGCGAGATAAATGCTTTGACGGATATGACCAGAAATAACTGGGCATATGTGAAATAGGAGAGGCAGGCCACAATAAAATTCTGCGTATTGCTTTGCCCAATATCTGCTGAGAGTGCGAGATTAATTTGTAGTACATAAATGTAGTACATTAATGCCCATGCTATTACGAGATACACGTAAACATCCCCTGAGAACTGGAAGGGAGAAATGACATTCGGATTAAATAATGCAATAACCTGATACACTAGATTCGAGACAAAAATAATATCCGATACAATAATAGCGATCATAAACCAGAAATAACTTGCAGCATAGTACAGAACATGCAGTTTAATTCTCCAGCTAGTACGGTCAAATAAATGCTTCACATTGTCGATAACAACCTGGTAATTTCCCTTGGACCAGCGCTGGCGCTGTTTCATATATACCGATAATTGCTCAGGTTCCTGCTGATAAGCCTCTGCTTGTGGCGCTAATGCAATAAGCTGACCCCGAGTAAGAATATCAAACGACACGGCCGTATCTTCCGTGATCGCATCAGGGTCCCATCCACCAATCTCACGGATCAGTGCTGCCTTGATAATATAGTTCGTACCAGGAATCGTGCCCAGTTTGAATAACTCCCATAGCCCCGTATGGTGAACACGTTGGACCGTTACAAGTTCCAAATTAATGCAACGGGAGAGAAAATTCTGACCCCGATTACGAGCTTTGTTTCGACCAAATACAGCACCATACTTCTCCGGGTTTTCCAATGCTTTTTGTGTCAAAAACATCAATGCATTCCGCTCAGGCGCCGCATCTGCGTCATAGATACATATCCATTCTCCCCACGCCAGTTCAAGGCCATCATTCAAAGCTCCCGACTTCCCACCTGTACCGGTACGCTCCAGAATGGTAAAGTCACGATCTGCATAACTCGTCTTGGCCTTGAGCTCCTTCAGGTGCTCTGCTGTATTATCTGTACAATTATCTGCAATAACAATAACTTGAACTTTATGCTCAGGGTAGTTCAGACGCAATATATGCTCAACGGTAGACACGATAACTACCCCTTCATTATGCGCAGGCACCATGACAGTCACAGTGGGGTAATCATCCATACTTTCAGGAATTTGAATTCCCTTTTTTTCTTGTTTGTTAATGAAACGAATAGCTCCAGCCATAATGACAATCGACTCGGTGACGGATATCCAAATACTGAGGATGGACATCAACAGCAGGAAATCAGCCATTCAATTTCCTCCGATCATATTTCCTGTTAATTTTCCCTCGAAAACGAAGAGTCGCGAAGGTTAATATAAGAATCGTAATAGCAAAGAAACTGCTAACTACAATACATAATGGAACAAACCATGTTAAATAATTCACAGAAATACTCCTCCCCCATAGCATCTAGATGTATTCACCAATGAGATCTGTCTCTGTGTTCCGTTCCAGTGCCGCAATAACAGCATCGATATCCTCATACTTACTGAATTGTTCCTTCTGGAATACCAGTGCACCAGATCGAATAACCGTCTGCAACTCATTTCCCTTTTTATCGATGATTTGCAGATCCATCATGGCTTTTTTGATCCGTTGTGTCAGGATGGGCAAGTACTCCACATTGGTCATTGGACAGATAATCACAAAACGTCCTCGATCCACAAAAAATTTATAATCCTCAAACCGAATCTGCTTCTGTATGGTAGTGGATAGTTCAAGAAGGAACTGTGCATAACGTACGGAACCGAGTGATTCCAGTACCAACGGCAAAAACTCGATCTTGAACATCGCCATGCTGAATCCATATTGATCCGAATAACGTCTGGCCAGATTACTTTGCTTAACAAGCGTATCCGCAAGTGCATCCTTATTGCCCAGGGAGGTATCCAGATCAATCTCCGGATTACGCTCCTGAAGCTCCTGCAGACGCTCCATGACACGCGCATTGCGCACAAGACTTGCCTTGATAAAAGCAGCCACAGCCACATTGCCTGGAATGAGCAGCCACCAAGAGAACGTAAGTACACTTACATCCGCGTAGGTAACAAGCCATACAAAATAAGAGACCAGATAGATAAATCCGGCGACGACAGATACCCCGACAGGTATCACAAAACCCAGGATCAGCGCTCCAAGCGACACAATGCTAAACACCACATCCAGTGTAGTATAACTCTGATTCATATAAATCTTAAGATAGACAACGAGCTGCTGGATTACGGCTAATCCAATCAAACTCGCATATCCCCATGCAATACGAAGGATGGGTGCTTTATTCCTCATAGGTTTCTTCTCTCCAGTAGATTGGTTAGTGATATTTCGAGTAAACAATATATGACATGAATAGACAAACTTCATGTTAACACATTGTTGAATATATTATATGACATTTTCATTACTTTTTAAGTAACTTTTGTAATTCAGTCTCCCCAAGCAAAGGAAACAGGTTATCAAACATATGTGTGTTTCCACTAAATACATATCCGCCTGGATAACTGGCGTCCAGACTACGCATGCTGATCATATGCTTATACAGCTGTTTCGCCCATTTTGGATCACCTGACTGTACCGCAAGCAGCATCGCGAGTCCATATACGGATGGAGATTGGTAAGATACCGCAGGTGTGCGAGTACTACGCTTATATTGTCCCGGCAGCTGATGACGGGTATTGAATTCTTTTTTCAAAAAAGCAATGAGCTTGTCCGGTTTGCGGCTGGTCGCAGTTAGATGGTTCGCTACGATCAGCTGATCAATCAGATTCACTGTGTCATCATATGTATACTCTTTCGTCCCCACATTGAATGTTTTCGGATAAAATATCCCGTCATCCGGCATACTCTTCAACATGGATTCGTACTTGGCATATGTGCCCGGCTCCAGCATTTCATGCTTCTCCATTAATTGGAGAGACGGTAGATCCACATAAACCAGGCTTAACATATCCGCGGAGTAACCATTGCCAAAATCGTGAAAATCAACATAATATCCTTTATTCTGAACCGACTGCGTCAGTGTACGGGAAATATCCGAGGCCGTTGCCAGTTTGGCTTCTCTTCCCTGTTGCCATTGATCTGCTGCCTTTAATAAGGCACCGACAATTCGGAAATCATCACCGAGCGCGTTGGTGGTCACGTGAGATTTTCCCTCAGCATCCAGCTTCCAGGCAATATATTTTTGCGGCATGAGGAAATAGGTCGTCAGCAGCTCATAGCTTTGCTCAAATAACGCCTGATCGTTCTTGGCTACAGCATATTGCATCCAAAGACCAAGTGATTCAGATAAAACCTCTCTGCCTGCTACGATATCCGCTTTTTCGGATGTGGCATCCTGCAAATAGGATGCAAGTAAACCATTGGGATTGGTCATATGATCTTGGACAAAGGATACTGTAGGGGATAATTCATTCAACACGAACCGCTCCTTCATGAAAATAATGAACGCTGCTGCAATACTGACCATCAATAGGACCAACCACGTTACTGTTTTCCGGTTCATTCTCTTCATGATTCCCTCCTGTACTTTTGCTATTGTGAGAAAATGACTCTGCTCCTTGAGATCGGTTCGGCTAGGGTCTGGGATGTAGGGGTCAAGGATAGAGGTATTGTTCATTCTGAGATATCCATGTAGGAACGCCGTCCGCCCTTTTTGACAAATTTCCAGTCTACCTCGATGTTGTGGCGCATTCGGCGGAGAAGCTTAACCGCGGTCTCTATCTCTTCATCCGTAAAGCCGTCCAGCGTCACCTGATCGGAATGCTCGCCCTCTTTACGAATGAACTCCCATGCTTTCAGGCCAGCTTCTGTCGGATATAACAACTTGTTCTTCTTATTGTCTATTGCCGACTGTTTGACAATAAATCCATCGGATTCGAGTTTGCTAATCGCTCTGGCCGCTGTCGTTCGATCTACTTTGATTAGTTCAGCCAGCTGGTTGGGAATAATGCCCGGATTCTCACATATACGATAAAGATACAGATATTGGCCTCGGGACAAGTTCAGATGTTGAAATTCCACATTGCTGATCGAATCCAGACAGCGGGCAATCATGCCAATTTCACGCAACACTTCTTTTTTATCAGTCAATGCGCTCACGCCCTTTTATAAAATTGTTGCATTCACAACATAAATAGTGATATAACTACAGTTAAATTGGATTAAATTTTAACCATGATACTCACATGGAACGGCTGCAATGATTATGCTATATACCAGTTTATCATGCCCGGATATGATTACTATCGTCCAAAGGAGAAACATTCATGAATACAACCATTGTTGAAGTTAATAATCAGGAATTGCTTAATGCCTGCTTCGCCATCCGCACCGCTATTTTCGTCGAAGAACAAGGCGTACCCGCAACGGATGAATTCGACGCTTATGATACATTAGACGCGGAGGCGCGCCACATCCTCCTCTACGTAGACGGTGTACCTGCTGCCTCCTCCAGACTGCGCGTTGTGGAGCAGGTCGCCAAATTGGAACGGATCTGTGTCATGCTCGATTACCGTAAACACGGTCTGGGCCGTGTGCTGATCGACAAGCTGGAGCAGATGGCTATTGCAGAAGGACTGGAGAAAGCCAAACTGCACGCCCAGGTACAAGCTTCCGGGTTCTACGAACGTCTCGGATATGCACCCGCGTCAGACGTATTTATGGAAGACGGCATTCCCCATCTGTTGATGACCAAAAAACTAAAATAATGAAATCCCAAAAACGCCTCCGTTATCACTTCTCAGTGATGTACAGAGGCGTTTTGTATTCAGGCAACACATTCATTCGTGACCCAACAACGGTATATGGCACATACAGACTCCGATTATAGTAATCAAGTATGCTAAACTGACTTGCCAGCTCCGCGTTGTGTCTTATCCCAGTGCCAGACGGTCTGACTCTGATTCGGCAGTGTTGTTCTTCATTTGTTTACTGCGCAACTGTCCGCAAGCAGCATCGATATCGGTACCATGTTCCATACGTACAGTAGAGTTGATGTTGTTCTTTTTGAGTGTATCATAGAAGCCCAGAATCGACTCTTCTGTACTCCGTTGATACTGACTGTGCTCATCCACCGGGTTGTATGGGATCAGATTCACACTGACCATACTTCTGCGACTGGACAACAGTTCAGCGAGCTCCGCGGCATGCTCACGTTGATCGTTAACATCACGCAAGAGGATATACTCGAACATGATACGTTTGTTCGTCGTAGCCAGATAATAATCGACTGCATCCATCAATTGCTCAATCGGGAAAGCCCGGTTGATCTTCATGATGTGGGTACGCAGTTCATTATTAGGTGCATGCAGAGAGATCGCCAGATTGACCTGGAGATTGCTGTCTGCAAATTCCTTGATTTTGTCCGGAAGGCCACTCGTGGACACCGTTATGCGTTTGGCGGCAAGTGCCAGTCCTTTGCGATCCTTGATGACTTCGATGAAATCACTCATGTGCTGGAAGTTGTCGAATGGTTCGCCAATGCCCATCACCACCACGTTGGTTACCCGCTCGTCTTGACCTGCTGCATCCAGATGCCGCTGCACGTGCATAATCTGCTCGACAATCTCGCCAGCGGTCAGGTCACGGCTCTTCTTGATCAGACCGCTCGCACAGAAGCTACAACCAATATTACAGCCGACTTGTGTGGTCACACAGACAGTAAGTCCGTATTTTTGCCGCATCAATACCGTCTCGATCAGGTTGCCGTCCTGCATCCGAAGCAGAAATTTCACGGTACCATCTGCCGATTCCTGCTTCACATGTTCGCTCAGCGAGTTCATGGTGAAATGCTCGGAAAGGACATCCAGACATTCCTGACGGACATCGGACATCTCCGGAAAATCGTGTACACGTTCTTGATATAACCATTCCCAGATCCGGGATGCACGGGATTTTTTCTGCCCATGCTCCGGCAGCCAGGAACGTAATTGCTCTAATGTTAATCCATATATGGATGATTTGTTCATTGTATAATCCTCTTTTCGCAAAAAAGCATATGGCTTATCGGTCCTACCCAAAAAACCTCTACTCCGTATTGTCCCAAAATTGACGAGGGAAAACAAGGGCTTTTGCATTTCTTCCAAGAGGTTTTATCCATGGTAAATCTGCACAACAGACCAACTTTAACCCTATCGGGCCTTCACATTTAGAAGTGAATGATACCGGATGTGTGCAGTAGAACCAGCAGAACCAGGATCGGAGCCACGTAACGCAGCATGAACAGCCACACACGGAACCATCCAGAACGCAGGCCGGAAGCTTCAGCAGCCGTTTTCCAGAAGTATCCCGCAAAAATCGTCACAAGCAGTCCACCTACAGGCAACAGGATGTTGGATGCTACAAAGTCCATCCAGTCGAACACACTCTTCGATCCAATCGTCCATTCAGGCAGCAAACCGAGCGATAGTACCGAAGGAAGTCCCACGATAAAGACCGCGAGTGATATTACCCATACCGTACGATTCCGGCTCCATGACAAACGTTCCATGAAATATTTCACCGGAACTTCCAGCAAGGATACTGCTGACGTCAAAGCCGCAATAGCCAGCAGGATGAAGAACAATCCGCCAAACAGGAATCCAAGCGGCATAGCCGAGAAGGCTGCCGGAAGAGCCACAAAGATGAGTGACGGGCCTTGGTCCGGTGCAATACCGAATGAGAATGTCGTTGGGAAGATGATCAGACCAGCAATGAATGCATAGATCAGGTCACCCGCACCAACGGCGACGGTTGCCGCACCGAGGGATTGATTTTTATCCACATACGAACCGTAGGTTACAAGAATACCCATCCCGAGTGACAGGGAGAAGAAAGCATGTCCAAGCGCCACCAGTGCAGATTCAGTTGTCAGCTGCGAGAAATCTGGATTCAGGAAGAAGGAAACCCCAGCTCCTGCACCTGGCAACGTAACAGCACGAATCATCAGGATAATAAGCAGTCCAAGCATGGCTGGAATCAGAATTTTGTTAAACTTCTCGATTCCGTTCGATACGCCTTTAGCAACAATCCACCCGGTGATCAGAACTGCAAACAGTTGCCATACAATCGGCATATACCCGCCTACAAAGGAGCCGAATTGTCCAGCATAATCCGGATTGTCAAACAACGTACCGCTGAAAGACGTAATCGCATATTGCAATGTCCAGCCCGCGATAATGACATAAAAGGACAGGATAATAAATGGCGTTAATACTTGCAGCAATCCGGCTGCGAGCCAACCCTTATGTCCACCTGCTTTGATAAAAGCAGTAGCTGCACTACCTCTGCCGCTGCGACCAATCGCAAGTTCAGCCAGGAGCACTGGCAGACCGATGAGTAACAAACAGACGATGAAGAGCAGGAAAAACGCTGCTCCTCCGTTCTCACCCGTAATGTACGGGAATTTCCACATGTTGCCCAGACCAACCGAACTACCAATGGCTGCAAGGATAAATCCAGCTTGGGAGAAGCGTTCTCCTTTGCCAGCGTTGTCTTGATTTAGATTAGGCTTACTAAAATTCATCGTATCTACTCCATCACTTTAAAGTTTTCCCGTAATTATATACTACTCGCCTTGTCAGGTCATTCGAAATTCGAAATTTGTCGAAATGTTATTTTTTTACATATAAAAACACTCGGAAATCTATATCTCATAAGTTCCCTAAACACAGTATGTGATAAAGTCCGTTAGACCAACCGTATGAAGTTTCAACACAACCATAATTTCCAACCTTTCAAAGCCCAACAGAACCAAAAAGAGGTGTCCCTCAGCCATTTTGATGACTGCGGAACACCTCTCTTTTAAAATTAAACTTTAATTTGAAGTAACTCGTACTTGATAACACCCATCGGAGCATTGACATGAATGACGCTGCCCACTTCTTTGCCCATCAGTTCTTTGCCCAGTGGACTCTCATAGGAAATTTTATTATCTGCTACATCGGCCTCAGCAGGACCAACCAATTTATATTCAATCTTCTCAGCGAATTCGATATCATTGAGCAATACAGTGGAACCTACACCCACTTTGGTAGCATCCATGTTCTCGGACGTGATGACTTTGGCGTTTTTCAGCATCTTCTCCACGATCAGAATCCGGGTCTCCATAAAGGCCTGATCATCTTTGGCTGAATGATACTCACTATTTTCCTTCAGGTCACCGTAACTGATTGCGAGTTTCAGACGCTCAGCCAGTTCCTTACGCTTCACTGTCTTCAATTCCCTCAGTTCGTCCTCCAGCTTTTCCAAGCCTTCCTGTGTCAAAATCACTTCTTCATTAGCCATTTTTCCATCTCCTAATCCTGCTATCTATCTATATTCTAACCTATATCCACTCCAAAGGGTTAGCATACCCGAGAAAAAGAAATAGCTCATCCATATATTGTATTTCAGTACCATCAAAACCATGATTATCTCTTGAGATGATTTTCAGGGCTGTCCTATTAATTGTACCGTTACAATTAGCCCAATTGACGATGTTGTTTTCACCCGTTGACTTTTACAATGAACTCAGGGCAGCAGAAGTTTATAACCAGTGCTTGCAGCCCAATATATGACGTGAGGTGATCTGAATGAACGTTACACTAAATCCATCTGAAATACAGGCTTATCTGAAACGGATCGGCATGGATGATATAAAGAAACCTACGCTGGAATACTTAATTGAACTCCAGCGCGCACATGTGCAATATCTTTCCTGGCAAACGGTCGATATTTTTGCAGGTCGTCCTTCGGGAATCAGCCTTCAAGAGTCAATTCAGCTCATATTACAGGGACGCAGCGGCTACTGCTTTCATCTAAATGGTGCATTTAGTGTTCTTCTCCGCTCGCTGGGTTATACGGTTGATTGGCATCGCGGTGGAGTACAGCCTCATGGGGAACAACCCCGTGTGAATTCATTCCATCTCGGTCTGTCTGTCCATCTGCCGGATGCCGACCCAACAGTTGAACGCTGGATTGTGGATGTAGGTCTGGGCGGAATGCCCTTTGAACCTCTGCCACTTCGTTATGGAACCTACGGTCAAGCTCCGTTCACATACCAATTGATGCCATCATCTGTTGCTGCTGGGGGATGGCGGCTTGAGTACGAACCGAATGGGCCAAGTGAAGGCGTCGACTATGCTGCCGAGCTAGTCCACGATCTGGGGGAGTTCATTCCCAAACATGAATTCTACAGTCGGGCGGCCGAATCACCTTGGCATAACGTATTTTTGCTTCGTCAGCGGGATGAGATCAGCAGTCATGAACTACGTGGATGTATGCTCCGAACACATGATAAGGAAGGAATCCAGAAAACGGAGATCCAGGATTATACCGAGTGGCGTAACGTATTAACTGAAATATTCCATGAACCATTGGTGAATTACAGCGAACTGGAATGCCACGACATGTGGGAACGAGTGCAGGCTGCGCATTCGGAATGGAAACGAGCGCAAGAAGCTTAAAGATAACGATAAAGATAAAGATGCATAACCTGAAACCTTAAATTGAAAGGAACACCGGGATTAACCTGCTTGATCAGACATCCGTATAGAGATCCATAGAGGGTACGTTCCATATAAAGGAAAGTTATTAATCCATGCCGAATATGTCCTCAGGTGATAAATGATGATAACGATTCGTATGCTCCAAGTTCCAGAAGTATTGCCCGAGGCATACTGGAACCATTTTCTCTCGCAAGTCTCGGCCGAGCGTCGTGCCCAGGCTTTGCGTTTTGTTCGTCAGGCTGATGCGTATCGCTCCGTGTTGGGAGAGATATTGACTCGTGTGACTTTGAGTAAGCTAACTGGCCTAAGGCCTGCTGAGCTTTCTTTTACCCGTAATTCCTACGGCAAACCTTCACTCAGTCACTATTCGGATGTACAATTCAACGTCTCCCACTCTGGTGATTGGATTGCTCTGATCTCCGGCGGTACAGATGAACTGGGCGTGGATGTGGAAAAAATAGCTCCAATTGACATGCAGATTGCAGAGCGTTTCTTCTCTCCTATGGAGAGCAAGTTCTTGGCCGCCGCGCCTGACGATCGTCGGCTGGAAACCTTCTACCGTCTATGGACGCTGAAGGAAAGTTATATCAAGGCAGTCGGTATGGGCTTGTCCATACCATTGGACTCCTTCGCCATCCTCCCGGATGAACGGAAGGAATGGCATTGCGAGCAGGCCGGTGAATATCGCTTTCACAGTCAGCGACTGGATGAAGGACATATGCTTGCGGCATGTTCGGCTGGGGGAGATCCGCCGAGCCAGCCCGATATCATAACCTTGGAAGATCTATACGCAGAAATGGTGTAGTTTGCGGCTGGTTGAGGATTAATTGAGGTTTGGTTGAAGTTTGAGTTGAGACTTAAGCTGAGCCGAGCTCGGCTCTAACGAATCTGATATACCTTATTAACTAGAATTACGCGACTTTCGCACTCTAAGGAATCCTACACACGTTATTTCCTTCAATATGCTCTATTTTACGTTGTTATTACTGAATTCTGTACCAATAAGGTGTCTAAGGTTCGTTAGGTTTCCCTACACCCTAATAATCCACTATTAAGAAGTGTGAAATTCGTTAGAATTGCAAATATGATGAAGGAGCGGTCATTGACTCTCCTTCATTTTTACTTTTTATCAAAAAGAGAATATATCTCATATAGGAAACCATAATTTTCAAAAAAAAAAGATTAACATCCTGTCCAGTTAATGGTACTATAGGACCAAAAGGAAGAAGAATAGGTAATAATAATCAGGTATTTACGACTAGTTTCACACTACATACTTGTTAGTACTCGATTCTCTCTCCGATTCATTATTTTAGAAGGAAGTGGACAAATGCATATCTTTTTGCAAAACAGTGCAGGTGTAACCAAGAACGTGAAAGTAGGTTTCAGCTGGACAACATTATTTTTCGGATTTTTCCCTGCGTTGTTCCGTGGTGATTTGAAATGGGCTGCCATCATGTTCTTGATCTCCGTAGCCCTTGGTATTTTCACTGCAGGAATTGGAGCTTGGATTAGTGGGATCGTCTTCTCTTTCGTTTACAACAAAATCTACATTAAAGAGTTGCTCGAAAAAGGCTACCGTCCTTCCAATGCTGAAGCTCAAGCGGTTCTGGAAAATAATCAGATTATTGCTCGAGCAGCTTAAAACCAAAGCAATACACGGATGATCATAGCAATTATAAGCTTTTAGATTTTTTATTGTAGATATACCAACCAGCAATCATGTTGAGATAAACACCAAAAAATCCCTGGCGAACCTGTCAGGGATTTTTTGGTGTTTATTCAGATAACAATACCTATTCTTTCAATTGAACAGATGATTCCTGCACCAATGATAGTGATTTCTTTGTCTTTTGGTCTTTTGCGCGGTATACAATCTGGCCCCGGAATTCTCATCCTCAACTATCAAAAAAGCCAACGACGTGAGTAACACGCGTTAGCTTCCAAGAAGGCCAAACTATGATGATAATTTTAACATTAGGACTAATCCCGGCTCCGCAGTTTGCCAAGCAGACGAATGATCTCAATGTACAGCCATACCAGCGTCACCATCAATCCAAATGCGCCGTACCATTCCATATACTTGGGCGCGCCACGCTCAGCGCCACCTTCAATGAAGTCAAAATCAAGGACCAGATTGAGAGCAGCCACAATAACAATAACGACCGAAATGCCGATGCCGATCAAGCTGTTATCATGCAGATAAGGAATCGAAATGCCGAAGAAACCAAGTACAAAACTCAGCAGATACATGATCATGATTCCGCCGGTTGCAGCCACAACACCCAGCTTGAAATTCTCCGTAGCTTTGATCAATTTCGTTTTGTATGCCATCAGCAACGCGATGAATACAGCCATGGTCAACAGAGCCGCCTGCAAGGTAATTCCGTTATACAGGGATTCATAGGTTGCGGAGAGTGCCCCCAGGAACAGGCCTTCTGCCACGGCATAGACAGGTACCAGATAAGGTGCCGCTACGGGTTTGAACGAAATGACAAGTGCCAGAATGAAACCAACAATCAATCCGCCATACGCGAGCGGCATCACTTGTTGTCCGTTGAAGAACATCATCCAGGTTGCAAACGCACTAGCCAGCAGGATCACCAGCGTAATAAACGCTTTGTTCACCGTGCCGTTGATCGTCATGTAATTCTGATACCGATCTTCTCCATATCCTCTGTTCTCAAACGTGCTGTCTTTAAGTGTAGGGTTACCGCTACGACCGATCAACACAATCACCTCTTCATATGTATTTGGTATATCTGTGATACTAAGTTTGTTTGGGCATGCTACGTTTCCAATTCTACAAGCTATTCCTTTGAAAAATCAGGATGGCACCAGATAGGATCGGATGCAACCCTTAGATTACATCCTTACCCACTGGCGCAACACTTAGGACATATGTCCCAGACATTGCATGTTAATTATGTTTTTATGCGTCTTACTTGTACAAGACTTTATCTACATTGTATTTCGCACGCATCGTGTTGATGATATACGTCTCGTAAATTTCACGATCTACTGGATCTTCAATCACGCACACTTCAATCTTTGTTACTTCCTCGCGGTGGTTCTTCATTGGTGATACAGTGTCTTCAAAATGCTTTTTGATACGGGGTCTTAATTTTCGTGCTTTCCCGACAAATAACAGCTCTCCAGCGGCATTGTAGAACATGAAAATCCCGCCTAGTTCCCGGGTTATCAGGTGAAAATCGGTAAATCCATAAATGTGGCTAAGCTGTGGATCAACCTGCTTTGTGATGGTTACATCCGGTGTTGGCACAGTAATATTAATCAATGGGCTCACTTCCTCATTATCTATAGGTTTACATCCTATCACATATTATAAAGGGACACCATTTCAATCTATAAGAAGTACAATTCACGCAATTTTCGCTATTACGACAAATATTTCAAAAAAAAGGTTAACTTCCCTGATTCAAAGTGGTACTATAGGGGTATGAGGAAGAAATTGGGCACTGAGACATATGTCTTTATATCTACCTCCGTCTATTGTACCCTATGATTGAAACTCTTTTTCATGCTGAATTCTGTTACGTGATCACGACAAGAGTACAGTTAGCAAGAACCTTAGCTTATAGATTGTAGATTCATCATCTAATCGACCCTTGCAGCAAGCAAACGTAGAAAGACCTAGACTCATGATTCACTGTAGATTTTAAGTATCACCTAGAAAGCCTGCAATTATAGTCGTACTGAAGTTAATAGACACACGTAGAAGGTCAGATAGCTATCGATCCTAGAGAGACTAGTCATGCAATGCAACTGTAGAATTATAGCAGCAGTACTATAGAAAATGGATCAAGTTTCACCACAGGCCCGGCATATTGCTTGGGCTTTTTTGCGTTTACGCGAATAACCAACCACCTCCGCAGGGAAACAGAGGTATCGTGGTTCTTTCTGTCGGGTTTATAATATGGCAAGATACCAGTAGAGGGAGTGATGGGATGTATTCCGATCTGCAACTGACGGAGGACCGCCCTGTATATATACAAGTCAAAGATTATATGAAGCGATTGATGCTCAAGGGTGGCCTGCAAGCCAAACAAAAACTGCCCTCAACCCGTGAACTTAGTACACTCATGAAGGTTAGTCGCAGCACGATTCTGCTCGCCTATGCCGAGCTTGAAGATGAAGGTCTGATCTACGCCGTCAAAGGCAAAGGTAATTACGTCAGTGCTTCCATTGAAGCTCCTGAGGCCACAACGAGCTGGCAACTGGATTGGAAGACGGAGGTAAGTGAGTATGCCATTCAGGCAGAGCAGTACGATCTGATGAAGCATGGCTCCGGAGTTGAGCGCGGTGAGATCTCGTTTACCAGCATAGCACCCGATGAGAAGCTGTTCGATCTGCACAATGTCAAGCGGGCTTTTCTGGATCGCATGTCACTGGAAGGCGAAGTACTGCTGAATTACGGATATGCGCAAGGATACAGACCGCTGATGAACTATTTATTACGCTATATGGAGAACAAAGGTGTCAACCTTCGTGGGAAGGACATTCTGATCACCAACGGATTCACGGAAGGTTTCGATCTGGTGCTTGGAGCGTTGCGCAAAAAAAGCGGAAAAGCGCTCTGCGAGAATCCCACGCACCATACGGCAATCAAAAACCTGAAGCTGCACCAGTTCCACCTAACCGGTGTGAATATGGAGCCGGATGGCATGGACTTGAAGCAGCTGGAACATGAACTTGAGGAAAGTCCATATGATCTGGCGTATCTCGTGCCCTCCTACCACAATCCAACCGGGATTGTGACTTCACCCGCAAAACGCGCAGAGATCATCCGGTTGATGAACAAGTATCAGGTACCCATCATTGAGGATGGATTCAACGAAGAATTACGCTATTCCGGTTCTCACATCTCGCCCCTGATTGCCAGCATGGGTGCGGGCAATGGGCTGGTGTATCTGGGCAGCTTCTCCAAAGTACTGTTTCCGGGACTGCGCGTTGGCTGGGTTATTGCGGATGCGGCGCTCATTGATTATCTGGAGAGTATGAAACGGGCACGCAGCATCCATACCTCAACACTGGACCAATCGTTATTGTATCAATACCTGAGCAACGGTAATTTCGAGAAATATCTGAAGCGAGCTCGCACGGAGTATAAGCGAAAATATGAATTGGTTGTGCGTTGCCTGAAGCAGCATCTGCCAATGTGCCGGATTTCCGGTGAGGGGGGTCTGCACCTGTTCGTGCAGTTCCCGTCCGATTACAGCACTCGTGAACTGCTGGAGGCTTGTAAAGTGAAAGGTGTAACGTTCACACCAGGGGATACCTTTTATCTGGAACCCGGTCAGGGCGTAAACACGATGCGTCTGGGTTTCTCCAGAGTCAGCGATGAGCATATACGTAAAGGAATTCGCATCATTGGCGAGACAGCAGCTCAAATGAGATAAGGAGGATTTCACATGAAAGTTGGCGTGATTATGGGCGGTACATCTTCAGAGCGGGATATTTCCCTGCTCACCGGACAGGAGATGATTGCCAATCTGAATAGAGACAAATACGAGGTTGTGCCCATTGAGCTGAATTCCAAGCGCGATTTAATCGACAAGTCAGCGGGGATCGATGTAGCACTGCTTGCCCTGCATGGCAAATACGGCGAAGATGGTACGGTTCAAGGCACACTGGAATCCCTGGGTATTCCTTACACAGGCTGTGGTGTGCTTGCAAGCAGTGTATGCATGGATAAAGACATGTCCAAACAGCTCATGCAGCATGCAGGTGTGCTTACCGGAGAATGGTTGCGAGTGAGCCATATGGAGGAACTATCCTCTATTGCTGTTCAACAATTAGCGTACCCCGTGGTGGTCAAACCGAATTCAGGCGGTTCAAGTATCGGTACCCAAGTGGTGAAGGAAGCGTCCGCCCTGCCCGCCGCTGTAGAGGCTGCCCTCGCCTGGGATGATACAGTGATGATTGAACAGTATATCGAGGGTGAGGAGATCACCTGTGCCATTCTGGATGGTAAGATGCTGCCGGTGATCTCCATTCGTTCGAACGCTGCATTTTTCGACTATGCTTCCAAATACGATGACCACGGAGCCGATGAGCAGGTAGTACAATTGCCTGTAGACCTTTACCATCGCGTCGAAGCTGCGGCCTTGGCCTGTTATCAGGTGCTGAAATGCAGCGTCTACGCTCGCGTGGATATGATGATTCGGGAAGGCATGCCTTATGTGCTTGAAGTGAACACGCTGCCGGGGCTTACCCGTAACAGTCTGCTGCCCAAAAGTGCAGCTGCTGCAGGCATTTCTTTTGCAGAACTACTGGATACCATTATTGAACTTTCATTGAAGGAAAGACCCAAGGAGGATACAACATTATGAGCCTAGATGTGACGATTCGACATAGCTCCCCTACCGATCTGCAAGATATGGTCATTCTGATGGACCAACTCGGTTACCCCACCACTTACGCCGAGATGGAGGAGCGCTATACCCACATTGCTGCAGACGCGAACTTTACCACACTGGTTGCTGAAGCACGCGGACGTGTTGTTGGATTGATCGGGTTACAGACATCATATCTGTATGAAAAGAACGGAAGGCACTGCCGTATCTTGGCATTGGTTGTACATGACCAGTTCAGAGGTTCTGGCATCGGCCGTCAGCTCATTCTTGAAGCTGAGCAATGGGCAGCCACGCATAACGTGGACTCCCTGTCTCTGAACAGTGCCAATCGCCCGGAACGTGACGCTGCACATCAATTCTATCGCCAGATGGGTTTCACAGCCGGAAGCACCGGTTTTAGCAAAAAGCCGCAGATTCTACAGCACACTTAACCTGCGGATACTACGCTATCTGGATGACATAAAAAAGAACGCCCCACTCAGCACATTGGCCAGTTAAGGGCGTTCTTTCGTATATCTATGTCACATGGATACGCGGTTTGATTATGGTATCAGTATTTGGCTGACTGCACACGTTCACCACGACAACAGGAAGGCAACGAGGTGCCTTTCAGGACTTCATAGCCTCATAGGCTGCAAGTAGTTCCTCTACTTCTACTCCGTTGATCTTCATCCCGGTCACTTGACACTGTTCCAACTGCACGCCAGATAGATCACAATCGATAAAACGACTTCCCCCAAGATCACAATGCGCCCACTGCATGGGCACCCGGTCAGATCCAAGATGTGTGTCCTGCAATTGAACGCCATCCAGAGCACAGAATTCAATCTTGCTATCGGTTAGGCGTAAATCAGCTAGCAATATATTGGTCATATTTAGATTGGTGAGTTTGCTTCCGCTCAGGTTGCAGTCAGTGATCCGACTATTGGTCAGATTACTGGTACTGTAACGAACTGAGTCCAGATTAGTTTGAACAAATTCAATCACTGATTCACCCGAATCCGTGGATGATGTCTCATCACATGTTGGATCATAAGAAGCCGCTGATACGTTCTTCTCATATCCAAACTCATCCTCAGATGCATAGATACGAACATATCCCATTTTTTCGTAAAAATGATGATTATCTAGCTGCCGACCTGAGGTCTCCAGCTTCCAGGTTTCAATCTGCGGAAATTCACCCTCAATAAGCCTCATGACTTCAGTTCCCACTCCACGTCCCTGGCATACGGGATCAATATAGATCTTGTCGATTCTGGCATATTTTCGTCCGAGCACGTTCACACTCACTCCGCCAATAGCACATCCATCTGATTCTACAACATAATAATCCCATTCACGGATTACGTAACGATGCATTCGGGCTGACGAATAATCAGGCGGACATAGATTGCTATCGATATCCTTCTCACCATCCGACCAGACTTTTATGGCATGATCAAAAGCACGACTGCATATCTCTGCAAGTACAACAGCATCTTCTTGCTGCGCTCGTCGTAAGCGAATTTCAGAATGTACCTGCTTTGGTTGCACTGGTTCGGACTTTACGTTGAGCAGTTCAAAATAATCGTAGCACTCCTGGTCCGTAAGCATTGTGCGAGAGATATAACGAAACCCCGTATGCTCCAGAACTTTGCGTGACGGCTGGTTGAACGGCTTCACAATGCCCACGATTCGATCCAGCAAGGTATGCTCAAATAGATATGCTGTTAGCGCCTGTACAGCCTCTGTGATGTATCCTTTATTCCGGTAATCCCGGGAGATGGCGTAAGCCACCTCGCGGTCAGCATGATCCAGCATGTCATTCGGAAACACGCCACACCAACCGATGATATGCTGATCTTCATTGTGTACAACGGCAAGCAGGATGCGCACATCTTCCGGGTTGAACTGTTCGTAACTGCCAACGACAAATTGTAAGAATTCACGCAACTGCTCCTCGGTCATCTTCCAATCCGGTAGCATATTGGTGATTTCAGGTTGTTGAGTCAATGCATACACGGCAGCCTGATCTTCAAGCATAAATGGACGCAATGTAACGGAGTTTGAATGGATATTAAATTGACTTTTCATATACAACACCTCTGGGGATTTATTTAAGATGACACGACAAAGAGGAGCACCTCCAGTAGAGGCACTCCCCGATCCGTTTCATCATTTCAGAAACGCCGAAGCTCCTCGTAATTGGTCAAAAGGACACACGTATCCCGTTCATGGTCTAACGGAATTTTTGCGGTGTTCTTTTCACGATCATTACGAGAAATCTGGCATACTCTGAAATCCCCTCTCTTACTAAGGCTTACTTATAATGTCTCAATTAAGGACGGTCAATGTAAATCCAGCCTGTTTCTTGTTCCTTATCTACAGTAGCTCCAAGGGATTCAGCCATAAAGCGCAGCGGCACATATGTCTTGCCGTCCTTGCCTACATAAGCGGATTCCACCATCGTTACTTCTTTACCAGCAACGGTTGCCTTCTTGGAACCTACGGTCAGAACAATTTCATCACCAGTGATGTCGTCAATGACAACAATTCGGTTCGAGCCTTTGGTCCATTTCACTTCAGCATCCAATTCTTCAGACACGTAGCGAAGTGGAACAAATGTTGTATTCTTAACGGTGATTGCCCCGGCGTATTCATCATCCGGGAAGAGCACTACACTTTTACTCGTGATCCCAGCTTCATCTTTCAGCAATTGATATGCAAGTGAATTGGAATCGAAATTGCGCAGCATCTGTCCAGGCGTAATATCATCCTTCATCAGATCCATAACGCCGCCCGATACATCCACTTCATCCACTGCAACCGTTCCACCGATATTCCACTGTTCACTGTCTCCACTTACGGTTACAGCGTTCACTGGCAGATCTTCGGAAGCCGGCAGCGCTACTTTCAATTCAAAGTTTTGCTTGCGAATATCCAGCTTGTTATCGAGGTAGAAGTCCAATTTCAGTTTGGTTTCTGTGCCAAATACCGTTTTGAATTCAGGAGTCTCATTCAACAGGTTGTTCAGCTCCTGATCATAATTGACCAGCATGCTGTCCAGTCCTACTTTGATCATGGCATATAGTGATGCAACGGCTTCATCTTTCGATTCAGGAACGATCGAATTCAGCGTTTCATCTCCTCCGCCTTCAACCTCATTCACAGCTTCCAGTACAGGATAGAACACATCGTATAGATCTCCAATCAGGTCTTTCAGTCCTTGCTCATCCTTCGAAATACTCGTCAGGAACGGTTTAACCATAGCAAGCATCTCTTCTCCACTAATCTCCAGATGCAGCTTGGAGAGGCTAAGTGCTTCGCCATTCACGGATTCCTGTACCGGTGTTACGGAGATGTTCTTCGGATTGGACAGATGCTTCAGGACAAAAGAGAACAGTTTCGGGGAAAGTTCCTCGAGTTGTTTCTCCAGAGCCTTCGTATCCACCATTGGAAGAGCCTGTGCTTCTTGGAACGTATCCAGAGATATGTACAGCGGTTTCTGGGCTCCGTCCAGATCAATGACCAATTGGGACTCATTCATGGACAGGTGGAAAGGTAACTTCGTTCCTTCCATGCTCAGTGTACCTTTGATCGATGCTGTCTTCGCATCTTTCATTTTGGCTTGATCAATATCCAGGGATATGGAGTTAATAAGTTCGATCATTTCAAGGTCTTTCTCTGTGGCAAATTCCTTAGCCGGTTCTATGTTTATATTCATGGATTGTCTGGATTCACCGGACTTGATACTCGCGCCATTGGCCATTGCTTTGCCAACGTCGATTCCACCCACAGCCTGACATCCTGTAAGAACAACCATTAATAATACAAGTGGCACTGCCATCCATTGGACTAACTTCCGATTCGTAATAAGATCCCCTCCTTAGAAAAATATGGTTCATTTCCATTATGAAGGTATAGGTAATTCTTGTAAACGGATACGCAAAAAAATAAACCAAAAGGCCGGAACATGTCCGACCTCTGGTCTATCTATATTTCAGCATATCGTATGTTTCGATAAAACATCCTGCTTCATTATGCAATAATGGAAGTTATTCTTGATCCTGATCTTCTGCGAGTTCCTCATCAGACGCTTCGTCTTCCGCAGTGACGGGAGTCTCGAATTGATCCGGCTCGTCCTCTTGAATCGCTTTGTTCTCTTCGTTCTGATCCTGTGTCATATCGTATTCCCTCTCTTCTACCGGATTGTCATGTCATCAAGGCATGAGCCTTGTGTCTATCAATAACCCGAATAAGCACAGTTCAAACCTGTCTCCGCGTCGGACAACCATTTCCCATCATTTCAGTGCCCATTTAGAAAACATAAAAGACGATTCCGTTTCCACTTGCAGCCGTAGCCTGAAACAAGGCCTGGATATCATCCACGGTCTGGGCAATCTCCTGAAATGTCTCTTCCGCATCCCAATCTTCCATGACTGGATAGACACCTTCAGCGATCATTTGGTCCAGACTATACCGTTGCTTCAATTCCTCCGGTGCGAGCTGCTCCAATGCCATGTATGCCTCCAGCACCTGCTCATTACTGAGCAAGAACAGATCCATGTCAGAATAGTTTCCTAAGTATTGCTCACCTGCGAGAGGCACCACATAGCCCAGGGGCGGTTTCCCTTCTACTAGGTTACCGTTCAGCGTGAATTGAAGCATCTGCCACGTTTTATCAATATCCAGATCAACTGCACAATCATGCACACTGATCTCACCTGACTTGATGGATTCAACTAGCTCCTTCGTGACCACAAGATATCTGCCGGACATTCCCATACCGTTATCCCTCCTGTGTAATTGATTCTAATGTTCCCCATTAACCGTGCTTGTTGGTTCAGAATCGGGGTAATTCCTATCAAGGAGGTCGTATACATGAAAAAATTTGATTACAGTCTCAATTATGAAGAGCTGGATCTGCGCAAACATCCTGAGCTGTACACCGTAGGCCGGGGTGAGCAAGGTGTACTGATGGTAGAACCGTACAAAGGCGAGATTCTGCCACACTGGCGATTCAAAACACCTGAGATTGCGACAGAGTCATCGGAGAAAATCTATGAGCTATTTTTGGAATATAAGAAAAAGGGGGATTTCGTGGGTATGGACATGGCTCGTAAATTTCTCCAGATGGGCTATACACGGGCCAGACGGTACACGAATCACAAAGGAGGACGCAAATATTCGAAGGAGGATGGCTCGATCTTGCCCTATCAGAATGACAAGGTGAAGGCAGAAGCGGCAGCCATATTCAAAGCACAATGGGAGATTGCTAAGACAGACCCGGACTATGTAAAGATGAAGAAGGAACATCGGGAAAAGTATGAGTCTGATGAGGCGTAGAAAAACGGGGGAAATGTAATATAGACTCACGGATTGGATCTGTCATCTGCTCGTTGACTTATGGAAAGATTTGTATCAGAATCTAACTTGTTACTATGTAATATCTATTCATGAGATTGAAGAAAAGAGGCAATCCGAATATGACAGATCCCATCATTCATTTGAGCACTGGCCAAAATACCACTATTCATTGAATTGGGCCAGATTCACGTAACGATTCAAAGTACTTCAGCACCCTCCGCTCTGGATGCAAGCTGTTTTATGGTCAACGAAAGGGGACAAGTTCCCTCGGACGATTATTTTGTATTTTATAATCAGAATGTTGATCCCCACCGCAGCGTTGTTCTCCAACATGCCGAGGACCTCAAGTCATCCTTCGTTCTGGATACCAGCAAATTACGACAGGCTCCTGTAGAAAAATGCGTCTTCACCGCTACGATTGACTCCGGAGGTACGTTTGCAGATGTTCAGAAATGCCAAGCCATTGTAAGAGCAGGTTCACAACAAATTACATACGAGATTACGCAAGCTACTTCCGAAACAGCACTTATTTTCATTGAAATTTATAAGCATCAAGACGGATTCAAGGTTCGTGCCATCGGACGCGGTTTCTTTGGAGGTTTGCAGCCTCTTGCAGAGTCGTTTGGAGTTGAAATTGAGAGTAACGACTCCTCGGAAGCCGAACAGGTTCTTCTCACCGCACGTGCTGAAGTTGCAGCGGCCTCTCCAGAAGTCTTGGCACCTGTAGCTGCACCAAACACGAATCATCCGCCGCTTAACCTGACCAAGATCGATCTCCTCAAGCGTAAAGTAACCCTGTCTCTCCAAAAGAAAAAGATTGAACCTATCCAGGCACGTGTTGCTGTTGTATTTGATGCATCAGGCTCCATGTACCATCTGTATCGCAAAGGCATCGTGCAAGAAGCCTTCGAGCGTATTCTGGCGATTTCATCAGCGTTTGATGATAACGGGGAACTGGACGTCTGGTTCTTCGCCAAAGACTTCTTGCGTGCACCTAGCGTCACCGCCAGGGATTTCGAGAATTATATTGAACGCACATATACGCTGGGAAGCAAAGGCGGTACCAATAACGAACCTCCTGTGATGCAGGATGTCATTCGCAAATACACGATTGAGGAACCCAATGTGAAGATTCCAACGTATATTATCTTTTTTAGCGATGGCGGAGTCAGTCAAAAAGGGAAGATCATGCGGCTTATTACCGAAAGCTCAACCAAAAACCTATTCTGGCAATTCGTTGGCCTAGGGCAAGCCAATTACGGTATTCTGGAGAATCTTGATGACATGACTGGACGTTTCATCGATAATGCTGACTTTTTTGCTCTCGACGACATTTCCAAGATCAGCGATGAAGAATTGTACGATCGTCTCCTTACTGAATTTCCAGACTGGATAAAGGAAGCTCGGGCCAAAGGCATTCTGGCCTAAGCTTTCACCCTATACTTCTAATCAGGCTTTCGCCTTTTCTGCTTTACCACCCTTGGAACGTGGACGAAGCATACTTCCTACAATTCGCAACATGAACTTGCGTGGCACGAGGCGGGTGAGCTGGGCTGTCCAGTAATTACCGGCCCCCGGCACAGCATAAGGTTTGCCTGAATCCAGTGCCCTCATGGCCACGGCCACGACATGCTCAGGTGTATCACGCTTGCCCACAGAAGCTTCTTCCGCACCTACGATATCAAAGAACGAAGTCTCGGTTGAGCCCGGACATAGCGCTAAGAACTGAACGCCACGCTTCCTGTTTTCTTCGTATAACGCCTCAGTAAAAGAAAGTACAAATGCCTTTGTCGCTCCATACACAGCCATATACGGATCAGGTTGAAAGGCAGCGGTCGACGATACATTAATGACAGTACCATTTTGCTTCTGCAACATGTCTGGCAAGAAAAGATGTGTCATATTGGTCACGGCCAACACGTTTAACATAATCTCGTCCTGTTGCCTTGAACCATCCACCTGTTCAAAACATCCATGGGTAGCAAATCCAGCATTGTTAATCAATATATCGATGTGTATTCCCCTATTCTGGCATTCCTCATATATGCTCTGAGGTGCATCAACTTGAGACAAATCCGATACGATCACCTCAGCCCTTACTTGATATGTACGCTCTATTCGTTCTGCCAATTGAATCAGTTTGGTCTCTGTTCTGGCCACCAGCACGATATTTTTACCCTTGGAAGCCATATCAAGTGCAAAAACTTCCCCAATACCTGATGATGCGCCTGTAATAAGTGCCCATTGTTGTTGATCCTTTAACATCTCTCATCCACCCTCTACGTATAATAGAAACACTTGTTTTTATTAAGAAACATTGTTTCTGTATGGAACCATCGTAATTTAAATCCATGATTGTGTCAAATTAAAGTTGTTACATTTGAATATAGAACGGTGTGCTTCCTTACTAGATCCGGATTAAATTGACGTCATCCGGCGTAAAACAGTAGAATGACCATAAGAAAAAAATATATCGACGTACTTTCAAGAAGACAGACCGCATTTAAGCTGAAGTTTTTCTTGCGATCATCGAATCCTTCAGCTCCGCTGAAAACGTATAAATTCTATAATCTTAAGAAAAGGAAACGTATTCTGTTCAACAACAATACGGTTATGAGGATGAAATCAATGAAGGATCTTAATTCGGGTTCCACGGAATCTGCACATACGGTAACAACCTTTCAGGAAGCCAGACTCCAGCACTCGGATAATTTGCGGCAAAATATTGTGCATGCTGCTGCTGCTTTACTGCAAGAGCATGGACCGGAAGCCGTCACGGTACGCCGTGTAGCTGAGCGCATGGAGTGCTCCACCAAAATCATATATAACCTTTTTGGCAAAAAAGAAGGGTTAGCCAAGCATTTATATCTAGAGGGATGCTCCCTCATGGCCCAGCGTTTTGAAGCGATGCCCCGGCAGGAATCGTTCGAACAATATTTCCGGGATCTGGCCCACGTATACTGGGACTTCGGCATTTCACAATCCAGCTTCTATCAGCTAATGTTTGGAGGGTCTTTTTCCGAATTCAAACCGGATGGAGAGACTTTGCAGGGAACAGCGACTGCACTGAAGCAAGTGTCTGCCTTAGTTGAAGTAGCCATCGAACAGGGAATGCTTCAGGTGCAAGATCCCTTGCTTGCGGTAAGAATGATCTGGGCTCCCTTACACGGTGTTATTCATCTGTACCTGGGAGGCCATATTGAGAGCGAAGAAGCTGCCAAAACCCTCTATGATCATACGGTGTCCATGGTTATACACTCCCTTCTCAGCACATCTGCGAGTGGATAAGCATGTAATCTGTACTTTATAGAGATTTTTAGCAAACAAATGAAAAAGGAGCAGGTCCATTGGCGTAATCCGCCGAGGACGTGCTCCTTTATTTGGTTGACTCAGTATATAACCGTATCGACCTCAGTCGATGAACGTGTTTACTGGTTCTCCGCTTCCCAACGTGCAATTTCCTTGCGCACGATTGGAGCGACTTCTTTACCGAGCAATTCGATCGCTCTCATCACCTCGTTATGCGGCATGGTGCCGAGAGGGGTATGCAACATGAAGCGGGTAATTCCGACTTCTTTGCGTAGATAGATAATCTTCTGAGCTACCGTATCTACATCACCTACATACAATGCACCTTCAAGGCTGCGCGCCGCATCAAATGTCTCACGACTGTAGTGTCCCCAGCCACGTTCACGGCCCAACATGTTCATGACCGCTTGAGCTGGTGGGAAGAATTTCTCCACCGCTTCGTCTGTTGTATCGGCAATGAAGCCGTGCGAGTGAGAAGCAACAGTCAGCTTGGAAGCATCATGTCCGGCATGAGCAGCTGCTTTTTTGTACAGTTCCACCAGTGGTGCGAATTGCACCGGACGGCCACCAATAATGGCAAGCACCAGTGGCAAACCAAGCAGTCCTGCACGAACAACCGATTCCTGATTGCCGCCACTGCCAATCCATACCGGAAGTTTTTCCTGTACCGGGCGCGGATAGATGCCCAAATTGTTAAAGGAAGGACGGTGTTTGCCTTCCCAGGTTACTTTTTCCGAATCACGCAGCTTGAGCAGCAAATCCAGTTTCTCATCAAATAACTCATCGTAGTCGTTCAGATCGTAGCCGAACAACGGGAAGGATTCGATAAATGATCCACGCCCTGCCATAATCTCTGCACGCCCATTCGAAATACCGTCCAGTGTCGCAAAATCCTGATATACCCGTACCGGATCATGTGATGACAGCACCGTTACCGCGCTCGTCAGGCGAATATTCTTGGTCTGTGAAGCTGCCGCCGCCAGAATGACAGCTGGTGATGAAGCCGCATAGTCAACACGATGATGTTCTCCCACGCCATATACATCTAGACCCACCTGATCTGCCAATACAATCTCTTCAACAACATCGCGAATGCGCTGCGCATGACTGATAAGCTCTCCTGTTTTTACATCCGGGTTCGTCTCTACGAATGTACTAATTCCGATTTCCATTGTCTGTTCCTCCTTGGTATGAAGCGATCCGTCGTTCATCTAACCTATTGTAAGTAGATCACCTTTTGTTATGTATCTTAATATTGAACTATTTTGATGAAAAACACAAGTACCCCCTGTTTTCAGAGGGCACTTTTATGTTATTTCTTCCTCCCGATGTACAACAGATGAGAAGAGATTCCCAATATGGAAGGGTCTTTGGCGGCTTCAATCATATATTGAATGAGTTCATCATACTCGCCACGTTCTTTCCAGTGTTGTTGCTGCTCGTCCGTAAGCATGGCTCTAAGGCTGGATGAACCAATGAAATCAACGGTTTCAAATCCTTGCTGCTCCATGAGGGGCGTAACGTCCTGAATATTAAAATAATATGCCCCCGTAAATCGTCCTTGATCCTGATGATCGAAAATACCTTTTTCCACAAAAGAACTGATGGCTGCCATATTATCATTCGGCTTCCAATGCTGCGGGGATTGCAGCGAATTGATACTCATGCGCATACGGCTTTGCATTGCTACAAATACCACGCCTCCTCGCTTGGTCACCCGATACAACTCCCGTACAGCGGCCGTTCGCTCCTCCTCTGTCTGCAGATGATATAACGGCCCCAGCATAAGTGAAGCATCATACGTCTCGTCAGCCATACCGGAGAGCGAAGTGGCATCGAGAACATGGAATCCATCGAATTGCTGTGTCAAACCGAACTCCTGAGCCTTTTGCCGTGCAGTATCCACGGAAGACGGTGTCAGATCCGATAAAGTGACCTGGTACCCCAGTCTCGCCAGTTCCATGGCATATTTTCCCGGTCCAGCGCCATTATCCAAAATATGACCGGTAGCGGGGAGACACTCCTTGATGTAATGCATGTTAATGATGAACTCAATCGGTTCCCGCTCCAGTCTCCCCCACTCATCAAACCTCGAATAATATTCAATAATGTGATCTCTCTTCATCGCTCTGACACCTGCCTTTTTTTATATGTAGAGCATTCAACCATGTTCAAAAATTAAATTCCAACCAGTATATATCTGCTAAATATTTCCTGTCAACCAAAAAACGCTCAATTCCCAATGTATGCAGAACTGAACGTTTCTTAATCTTATATCTTTTTCACAAATTCAGACTTCAACTTCATCGCGCCCAAGCTGTCGATCTTGCAATCAATGTCATGGTCCCCATCAATCAGGCGGATATTCTTCACCTTGGTACCCTGTTTGACTACAAGCGAGCTACCTTTAACCTTCAGATCTTTAATAACCGTAACGGTATCTCCATCACTTAGCACATTTCCGTTGGCATCACGGATTACTTTGGTATCCTCTGCGTTATCACTGTCTGCTTCCAAAGACCATTCGTGCGCACACTCCGGGCAAACCAGCAGGTTACCATCCTCGTACGTGTACTCTGAATTACACTTGGGACAGTTAGGCAAATTAGACATATGTATTAAACTCTCCATTCTACGATTGGCTTTCCCGCAAGTATACGGGATTTCGGCGGTATATTCCATACGATTGCTCACTGCAAGGATGGATTTAAACCAAATTTAAGGTTCTTGCATCCCTCACTTTAAGGGTAACTACATATGATATAACTATTCGATACGCACTACAACAACACATATGTCTCTATGAATTAATATTATATTTAATACCAAAGGAGTCCCTGCTCATGTCCTCATATGTTTTCCCTGTGCAAACGGCTTTTTTCATCTTTGTTGTTGCGGCCATGTTCTTGCTGGTGCCGTGGTTGATCTATGGTTATCGCAAAGACGGCTTCTTCAGTTGGTCGCGGTTTGGCGTCAGCTTTTCCTTTATCTTTTATATTCTGGCTGCCTATTGCCTCGTCATTCTCCCGTTTCCGACTACGCGAGATACCTGTGCGCAGCAAGCCGCTGACACAATCTACTACAATCTGGTTCCATTCACTTTTATCAAAGACATTATGAAAGAAACACCCATTGTATGGTCTCAGCCATCCAGCTATCTCAGCATGATTCAGGGCAGAGCCTTCTTGCAAGTTCTATTTAACGTCCTGCTACTCATGCCGCTGGGTGTGTATATCCGTTATTTTTTTCAAAAGAGAGCTTTTTGGAAGTACGCCCTGCTTGGTGGATTCGGGCTTTCCTTATTCTTCGAGATTACCCAGATCACCGGATTCTACGGGTATTATAATTGTCCCTACCGTCTCTTCGATGTAGATGATCTGTTATTGAATACTTCAGGAACGGTCATTGGGTTCTTCGCAGCTCCCATCCTGCTTGCTTTATTCCCATCCCGTGCAAGCATTCAGGCGAAAAGCGAGCAGATTGTGGAGCAAAATCGCGTGTATCCCGTACCACAACTGCTTGCATTGCTTATCGACGGTGCGGTAGTCGTGCTGATTACCAATGTGTTGTCCATCTTCACCCCGTCCGATGTAATTCAAGGAGCACTGAATACATCCATTGCGATGGTCATCGTGTTGTTCTTCATTCCATGGGTACGGAACGGAACAACACCAGGCTCAGCTATTCTGCGCTTCCGATATGTGAATCGCCAGAGTGGATCACCGACCATCGAATCATTATTTAAAAGGCTGCTCGCACTTTACACGCCTTGGTTCGTGATTACAATCATCCGTTGGATCAATGATTATGCCTTCACCAGTAATGAGGATGTTATGCTCCGGCCTTATCAAATATTGCTTTCCCTGGGAACAGTCGGTGTCTATATGTTAGTCTACGCGGTGCTCTTTGTTCATGTCTTGATCGTGCTCTTCTCCCGTGGAAAACGTTCCTTCTACTTCGATGAGGTGTCCCGCACACGCGCCTCTCGTAAATAATGTTTGGAAATAACAATGTATGATTTTCCTTGAATTGATTCTTACGTTCTGCTTCTTCAGCCGAATCAAAAAAAGACGACGTTTCATTGTAAAAAATGAACGTCGTCTTTTGATTGGGCTCATAACAGTTATTCAGAGTAACCCTAAACAATAATCGGCCTAGATTATAACCCCAACAACTCTCGCTTGGCTGCATCCGGATCATGTACAACCTCAATCTCATGGTTGAAGATTAGTGTCGCACGATCCTGCTCATATTCAGGCCAGTTCACACCTGCAACCTCGGGTTTGCCGTTCTTGGCAAAGGAAATCCAGGCATCCTGTACCTTGAGGGCAAGTGCCGCCGCAGCTTCATCCGGCTCCGCATTCATGAATTTGAGGACATGCAGGGTATTAAACACAAAGAACATTTCGATGCTGTGAATCGCTCTTTGTAACAGGGGATGTTCCGGCATCACCCAATCAAATCGATACATCCACACCGGAGCATATTTCTGCTGTGCAGCAGCATATTGCAACGCAGACCGCCAGAAGAACATATCGGTCATGACTTGGGCTTGTCCGTCTGCCGTTTTTGGATAGCTATCCGCGATGGCTACCCGGTTCTCCAGATCTGGCGTCATAAAGTCTACGCCCTGAACCATATCAATCTCTTTTGAATAAGGTACCTGCGGCTGGATGAACAGTGCACCCTCATGCAATGTCGTACCGATGAGCACCGGAATGTCCTGTGCCGAGCCTTCGCTCACCGCCTGTAGTGGAACTTGCGGAAGAGTCTCCCCATCCAACACAGGTTGGAACAATAAGGCCATACCTGCCCCGCTCTGCTGTTTGACCGTTTCACCCGCTGCAATAATCTGCTCTACAGGAATTGTATTTATCTTCTGCAGATTATCCCGGTCCACCCCAAGAATCTTCAGCATGCCTTCCCGCAACGCTGAGGCTTGCTCTGCCGGCATGAACTGGGATGCACCACTCTCCATAATGGCACGTTGGAAGAGTCCTTTGGCCGCTGGCATCGCCATCAGTGCTGCAATACTCATGCTGCCTGCCGATTCGCCGAACACCGTCACTTGATCCGGGTTACCACCAAAAGCAGAGATATTATCTTTCACCCACTGTAATGCCGCAACCTGATCCAGCAGACCTGCATTGGATACATATGAATCACCGAATGGAGCCATATGGAGGAAACCCAAAGGTCCTAGTCGGTAGTTGATCGTGACAACGATGACGTCACCTCGAACTGCTAACTGTGTACCATCGTACATCGGCTGGCTGCCCGAACCCGATACGAAGGAACCGCCGTGAATCCATACCATAACCGGTAGTAGTGCTGCTTCCTGTTCCATAGGCGCCCAGATGTTTAGATATAGACTATCTTCTGACTCATTTGGAAGTTCTGTCAGGCCTTCAGGTTGATGATTCCGAGGTTGTATATTCTCAGGCCCAAATTGTGTAGCCTGTCTGATCCCATCCCATGACTCGGGTTGTACCGGAGCCTTGAAACGCAGCTCACCTACCGGAGGTTTCGCATAGGGAATGCCTTTCCATACGCTTGCATCGTGCAAAAGTTCGCCTTGAACTGTACCATATTTCGTTTGAACCTGAAGTTCTCTCATGAGTCACATACATCCTCTCTACTGATCGATAGTTCCTGCTTACGACAGGTGTTGCTCAGATCCAGTGTAAAATTGGGCTGCCGAAATTCTTTCTCAAGGTTTATTAAATATCGTACACAAAGAATAATCTTTCATTTGCATCATCGCCCTTTCGTCTACTGGCAGGCGCGTTTCCACTTATTTGAGTATAGATCTCCGCAAGACCCATTTACAAGTTTGTCCAGATTCAAGCGCTAAAGCTAAGTTTCACGTGGAACTTTTACTGCAATAATAAAGAATTCGTATAAAATCTCACTACCCTTCATGTGCTCATCCTCCTCTGTTGCAACTCCTGACATTCTTGCAGCACCACGGTCGCCTATACCCTCATGGGCAGATTGCCGAAAGATTCACAAGTGAGACTGTACTGCACCTATGCTTTCATCCGTCACTGATACATAACCTAATTCGATGGAGTGACAGATTCCACTCTCCCTCATGTCTTAATTTTGTTCAGATTTTGTTCAGATGTACTTCGTTAAATTAAGGACATAACTTATCAAACTGAAATTAAACTTCATGAGGAGGAAATAGTGAGATGAATAAAAACACAGTATTGTATGACAAATTTTTCAAAATAGCACTTGCTACAACGATAGCAACAAGTGCACTTACCGTTGTGGCACCGGATTATATACAAGCGAGTGAGAATGGGGAAACGTTTACAGATATCAAAGCTGCTTCGAATTATTATGAATATGTGAATGAATTATTTGAGCGTGGTTTTGTTAGTGGTTATAAAGATGGTTCATTCAAACCAGGAGGATTGTTAACACGTGCAGAAGCTTCAAAGATTTTGGCACTCAATCTAGGATTAAATGTTACCAAATCTTTTAATCCTACGTTTAAGGATGTTTCAACGAGTGACTGGGCATATCCGTACATAGAAGCATTAAAAGAAGCAGGTGTTATCGATGGCTTTCAGGATGGGACATTTAAACCGAACTCACCTATTACACGAAATCAAATGGCAAAAATTATTGTCAATGGCTATGGTCTAGAACCCGCTAAAGAAATTAATTTACCATTTACGGATACACAATTAAAAAATAATTGGGCTGCTCCATATATTCAAACCTTATATGATCTAGGTATCACAACCGGACAATCTGCCCTAAAATACGGTGGAATTTCAACACTAACTCGTGGAGATATGGCAGCATTTACAATAAGATCCGAGAAAACAACAGATTATCGTGATAACCGCCAACCAGATGAGAAAATTATTTCTGAAATTATCGGCAATAAAATGACTATGGGTGGTCAGGTATATTACATCAAAAAAGAACTCCAGCCATTACTTCATTCAAAAAATTTAGCAGCGTTGAATGAGGCAAATTTAGACTTTATCAAAATTGGCACAAAAATCATCGGTATTCGCAACCTGGAATTGACTAATGGAGGAACGGTGGATAACCCGCTAACATTGGATTTGGCTGGAGGTACTGTCGAAGCCAATATAACCATTGCAGGCGATTATATTAAGCTGGAAAATGCTAATATTACTGGTGATATTACGGTTAAAAAAGGTGACCAAAAGCAAATTGAATTCGATGGGCTTGCATTAAACGGACACTTGATCATTGAAGGAGAAGCAAAGCGTGAGCAGAAATCAGTTATTAAGCTTACGAACACAACAGTAGATGAAATTGTTGTGAATCGTGACAACACTGAAATAGTCACGAACAATGCTACACCATCTATCAAGGTTGGTAATAATGTATCGGGTATCGAAGTTGCCGGTAAAATTAATTCAATCCATTTTAACGGGAATCAGAACGTAGTCGTCAAAGGACAGCTTGAAACAAACCATTTAACAATTGACACGCCAATAAAAGTAACGCTTGAAAACAAAGCCCAACTGGCAACAGTAGAAACGAAACAATACGGAAGTCAACTGATTGTCCCAAAAGACACTACAATTGATACTTTAATTAAGCCAGTAAATATAAAGCCTGAGGACGCTGTAAAATACCCGGGAGGTATATCTTCTGTAATAAAAAATGTGACGAATACCGCGCAGGTAGAACCCCCGATAACTCCAACAACACCGACAGCACCTTCGAGTGGAGGCGGATCTAATGGTGGCGGATCAACAGACGGTGGAAACAATGGGGGCACACCGAATCCATTTGTTTCACAAACTTTAAAAGCCAATAATATTGAAGATACAGACAACGAAGATCCACTTGCTGTAGGCATGATTGGTACAACAGTTACATCAAGTAATGGAACGGTCGCAACCGCTGCTCTAAAGGATGGAGAAATCGTCATCACATCCAAAGGTCCGGGTACAGCTACTATTTCAATTAAAGAAGATGCACCTTCCTTAAAGGAAGCACAAATTATCGTTACAGTGGATGCTAATGGTAAAATGACACATACGATTAAACGCCCTGTAGAGGTAATGCAAGATAAAATCAATGCAACACCAGCACCGGGTGCAGATGTTTTAATCAAACTATTTGAAGGCATTGATATTAAGGGTGTTACGCCGGAAAATATCACAGATGTAACAACCGCAGTTAAAAAAGCGATTGCTGAAAAAGAGAAGCCTTTAACAGAGAATGAATTAAAGTTAGTAGTTGATACCGCATTGCTTCCATCACTTATTAAAAAAGACAACCCAAGCTTAGAGCAGGTGTCTACCCCGCTTGATTTAGTTACAGTGGGACCAAATGGTACAAGCTTTAAATGGGATTCAGCTACAAAAGTGGGCGACCATAACGCAAGCATTGATCTTTCAACAGGAAACGTAATGCAAGATGATGCGGATAATGAGAATGATAAACTTTTGTTAAAGGTTACAGCAACGAATGGAGATGCAATCAAAGAGGCTTCCATCGAAACGACAGTGTTAGAATCGAAAAAGCCTTACCTAGTGAGTGCCATTTTAAATGATATCGATAAAGACGGAGATTCTTCACCAGGAGATACAATTACATTCAAATTTAGTGAACCCGTTCGATATAGCGGGAACACAGAGGATCATAGTATTGATGAGCATCTTTTTGGGAAAGATTTCGTTTTTGGGATGGGTACTGATCAATATCCAATCAAAGCGGTTTGGTCTCAGGATGGGACAAGCCTCACCATGACCATCGGTGGAGACATTACCAGCGCTAATGTTTTTAAAGTCGGCTCTGATATTTCCCTAGTGGAAGGCTCAGTAAAAGATGCAAATGGTGGTCAAAGTATAACCAATTCGGTCAAATTACAGCATACTCCATTTGCTTATAAAATTGTTCAAAACAACTTAACCGGCGACTTCATTTGGGAGAATGGTACATTTGTAAGTGAAGCAGCTGGTAAAATAAAAAATTCGATTACTTTCTCAAAGAATGGGGAATCAGTTGAAGGTTTAGCAATCTCTTACACAGATGAAGATATCGCTCAAGGTACCATCGCATCAGGTTCATTTTCACTCAAGTCTGTAACTGTTACAAAAAGCGGTAATTCGCAAAAAGTCGCTTTTGCAGACGGGGAAACTCTTAAGGTTACCACTTCGACTGTTTTACGTGTAAAAGACAGTACGGAAGTCGTAAATAGTGTTAATCATAACTATGTGAGAGATGGTTTGGTAAAAACAATAACAGTGGATGATACCGTAACAAATCCTATTTCAGTTCCTAAATTAGCTTTAGCTAACCCTGTTATTATTGATGGTCAGAATAAATTGGAATTTACTGCTGGAGTGGCGGTCACAGCAACGCCAAGTGAAGTTTTATTGAAAAATCTAACAGTTACAGGTAGCTATTTAGGAACAGCACAGGATGGTGAACGTGGACCAGTTTATATTAGCGGATCTGCGGACGTTATACTTGATCATGTAACGGTGGATTTTCCAGCAGGTGGTGGTTATGGAGCTTCAGGGATTCTATTAAAAAATGCTAATGCAAAACTAGAAATAAAAGATACAACTATTTCAGTTCATTTTACGAATTCTGACAATAGTTCTTATTATGCTATTGGAGTACGAGCTGATGTAGAAGGTGCTTCAATAGACATTATTAATTCTACAATCTCATCTAATGGTGCAAACGGAGGTGCCAATGGTATTCAAACTTCCAAAGGTGCTACTGTAAATATCGCTGATAGTACAATAAATGTGAAAACAAGTACTTTCCCTGGTACCGTATATGGGATTTACTTGGGGGAGGGCTCTAGTTTAACAACGAGTGGTGCTAGTGAAATTGTTATCACGGCTCCAGCCGCCAATGGATTTGGGATTGGAAATAACGTCAACTATGCAAATTTAAATATTTCAAATACTACTATATTTGATTTAGATGCTGCTGGTGCTGGAAAAACAAAAGATGCGTATGAGCATAATCCTGATGACTTGGCAGTACTTGATGAGGCACGGGCAAAAATTGATGGAAACTTAATTAAAGCCAGTAATCCAACCTTACAGGGTGTAACAGAGGCTTTAAATTTACCAACGGATGTAGATGGTGTTCTAGTCGAATGGATTGCAGATACAGTTGATGGTGCAACAGTCCATGCTGATGGAACGGTTACTAGAAGCAGCAATGACGATGCAGATGATGTGGTGACATTAACAGCTACATTTACACACAATGGGATGAAGAAAACGAAAGTTTTCCCTGTCACTATTAAGGAAAGTAAAGTTCCAATCCTTACTTTAGCAGCATTAGTAGATCATAATGTTGATGGAAAAGCTAGTACGGGCGAAATTGTTGAGCTGACATTTAGTGAACCCGTAACTTTCAGTCTACTATCTATCGGTGACCAAGAGATCGATCCGGGATCGGGAGTTTGGTCGGAAGATAAGAGAACGTTGACAGTAACATTACAAGACGATATTACAGCGGCTGGTACAGTAACTGTAAAGGTTAATAACCTAGAAGATGCTGCCCATAATACTAAGGATGAAGACGTGGTGGAATTAACCATCCGATAGGTGTAAGTGCTGCAAAAGTAATATCTGTATCTAAGAAATGTAGCTAAAGGAAACACCCAGTCTAGGATCTTAACCCTGACTGGGTGTTTTTGATATGAGTACATGTTTTAGAACCCTGATCCGTTGTTCAGATTTTGTTCAAGCGCAGTATGATAACATTCCAAAAGGAGTTGATTGAAAAAAACAATAACCCTATGATGTAAACATACATAAGAATTCACTCATATATGGAGGCATGATAGTGAAAAGGAATATCCTAATCATTTTGAGTATTATCATGCTGTTTGTTAGTGTCTTTTCACTTGGCAATTGGCATTATATTACCAGTAACCATTCCAAAATTGTACAAGATGGAATGGTAAAGATATCCACCGAGCAATTACAAAGACCCGTTAAGCTGGAAGGCGATTGGGATTTCTATCCAAACGTTTTAATTCCTTCTTTGGAACAGATCAATAACGATCAGAATAAACGAATCACACTTGATGTGCCATTTAACTGGAGAGAGTATGTAGAGCCCAATAAAGAGGGAATTTCAGTTGGGACCTATTATGTCAAGGTACATGTACCAACGGAGGGATTCTACGGTTTGTTTATACGGACTATTCGTCAAGCGAATCGTGTGTTTATAAATGATGTAGAGGTAGGAGCAAAGGGGAAGACAAGCACAGTTTTAAGTGAATATGGATCCGAGAATGATGATAAATATACAGTTTTTGCTCGTAGCGAAAATAAAGAACTGAATATTGTTATCCATGTAACCAACTATAATTCCCCACAGGCTGGTATTGTCTATCCTATTGAATTTGGTACGATGGAAGTCATCCAGCACCAATATCGTTGGAAAGTATTTTTAGACGCATTAGTAACTATTGGGCATGTGTTATTCGGAATCATTTATATCTTTACATTTTTACAGAATCGTAAACGCAAAGAAGAATTATTTTTTGGTCTTTTTACCATTTCATTGGGACTGTATATGTCATTTATCAATCAAAAAGTGTTTTTCCTGTTATTTCCCGATATCTCCCCCTTCAATCAATTGCGTCTACAGCTCAGTATTATTCCGATAGCGCTACTAACTTTAACGCTGTTTATTCATTCGATGTACCCGCAAGTACAAAGAAGAAAAACAATATATATGTTTATGATTTTACTTGGGGTTGTAATTATTTTTTATGGTATTTATAACCCAATTACCCAAAATCACAGAGCTTCTTCAGATTTGGAGTTGTTCCTTAGAAAAATGGCGTATATCTGTGTTACGGCTCCAGTCATATTCTATAATCTATGGACTCTTATTAAAGTAATGTTACATCGCCTTGAAGGCGTTCGTTATGTTCTAATCGTGATTTCGGCTATTAGTTGTTATACCCTTTTACTGACTTTTAACTTTATGATGGGCGTTCCCATAGATTACACAGAATTCGCATTATTTTTACTAATATTATTCGGATTTGCTTCGTTATTAAATTCCCGTGCAAACCAGACTATTTTAAAAATCCAGGCCTTATCAGAGGAATTGCTCGCACATAATCAAATGAAGGATATATTTTTACTGAAAACTTCTCATGAATTACGGACACCCCTTAACGGTATTTTAAATTTATCAAAGTCCTTAATGGAAGGAGCTCAAGGCCCTCTAAAACGGGCTCAACAGGAGCAAGTCATTTTAATTCATAGTGTGACTCAGCGTTTAGGACATTTAGTAGAGGATTTGTTGTTCTCTTCGAATCAAATGACAGGAGAAGTAAGGGTTGTCCCTTCTATTGTTTCACCCTCTGTTATTACGGAAGTTGTGTTAGAAATTCGTAGTGTGATGCCAATGAATCACCTAGTAAGTATTGATGCAGAGGTTGGTTCGAATTTACCGAATATGTACACAGACGAATTACGTTTTAAGCAGGTTCTATACAACTTGCTGCACAATGCCATTAAATATACAGAAGTTGGAGAAATCATTGTGACAGCTTATGTCCATCAACATCAGATGGTCATTCAAGTAAGAGATACAGGCTGTGGTATTCCGGCACCAGATATAGACCGTATCTTTGATGCCTTTTATCAAGGAAATAATCATAAAAAAGAAGGGCTCGGTTTGGGATTAAGTATCACTAAAAACATTGTCGAAAAGTTAACAGGCGAGATTTATGTTACAAGTACGGTAGGAGAAGGTACTACATTTACAGTTACAATGCCACTTGCTAATGGCGAGCATATGAGCATTGAGCAATCATCTACCGGGCATAGAGCTAAAGAATTACAGCTTCAATTGCCACTCATGTATAAAGGAAATAATAAAAAGATACTTGTGGTGGACGATAACCATGTCAATATACAAGTTTTAGCTGAGGCGTTACGACTTAAGGGATATACTGTAATTGCAGTAGATAATGGTTTCGATGCAGTAGACTATATTAAGACGAATCAGGTAGATTGTATGTTAATCGATTTAATGATGAATGGAATGTCAGGTTATGAGCTGTGTAAGCAAGTACGAAAACAATATGATATGTTGGAACTACCGATTATTATCTTAACAGCGATCATGAAGCATTCTGATTTAGTGTTATCTTTACAAGTTGGTGCAAATGATTACTTACAGAAACCTATTTTAATGGATAAACTATTTATTCGTATTGAATCTCTGTTAGCCATCCGTCAATCTTCAATTGATGCAATTGAAGTAGAACTGAATTATTTGTATTCACAGGTCACACCGCATTTTGTCTACAACACGCTGAATACAATTATTGGTTTAAGCTATACGGATATGAACAACACACGAGAAGCACTCTACTGTCTTGCGACCTACTTCCGTGCCAAACTCAATGTCCATTACCGAAATAACTTTGTCTCTGTCGAAGAAGAGGTAGAGCTTGTCAAGGCATACTTATATATTGAAAAGATGCGTTTTGGTGACCGTTTAAATATTAAATATGATATTGATGAGTCCATTCAATTAATGATTCCAGCACTCTCCATTCAGCCATTAGTTGAAAATGCTGTTTTCCATGGGATCTCTAAGAAACAAGAAGGCGGTACAATTGAGGTAAGTATTCAACGGGAAGGCCAATTTGTCCGAATTAAAATCTATGATAATGGTGTAGGTATTCCTGAGGAAAAACTTCAGAAGCTGATTAATGAAGAAAGCACACGTATTGGTTTTATGAACCCATTAAAGAAATTCAAATTAATGAAAAATGCAAGTTTACGTCTATACAGCGAGGAAGGAAAGGGAACAACTATTGTCGTTTTATTACCAGAGGGTGGTGGAGCATGAACATAATTATTGTTGATGATGAAAAAATGGCAATCGATGTATTAAGTATTATGATTAAACGGTTAACGCAATTCCAGGTTTCAATCCAAGGGACATTTACAAATGCAGTAGATGCCCTTGGCTTTCTGGAGAAAGAGACCATTGAACTTGTATTTCTGGATATCGAAATGATCGATGTGCACGGTATGCAAATAGCTAGACAAATGTTACAAAAACACCCCTCCCTACAAATCGTTTTTGTGACAGCACATTCGCAATTTGCAGTGGATGCTTTTGAAGTAGAGGCTACCGATTATTTATTAAAACCTGTACATGAAAAGCGCTTGATTAAAGCGCTAACAAAAGCCCAGAAAAAATCGCATTTACAAGTTAAGGTGCCCCCTATGAATAAAAAAAGCCTGTTATATGCTCATACTTTAGGCAGTTTTTATCTGCTTGATCCTCAGCAGGAGGTAGTAAAATGGCGTACAAGGAAGGTTCGCGAACTTTTTTTGTTCTTATTATTTAATCAAAAAAGACCAATGTCGAATGCCATCATCGCAGAAGAGTTATGGCGAAATTTGGACTTTGAAAAGGCCTCAAGTAATTTACATACATCTATTTATCAATTGAGAAAGCTTTTAAAAGAAAGGGGAATACAAGATCCAATTCAATTAGTAAATAATCACTACCAATTAAATGTTGAAATTGAAAGTGATTATGAGGAACTCTATCAATTGTTAGAACGGGAAAAACATGATGAAAAATCGATTCAACAGTTAATTAATTGCTATGAGGGAGATTTTTTAGTGGAGGAGGAATACTTATGGGCTATCCAAATAAGACTCCGGTTAAAGCAGGGCGTATTGCATGCACTTGAACAATATGTCACTTGCACAAACTCAGTTAATCCCTTATTAAAATACAATTGCTTACAAATGCTGCTAGAACTAGATGAATTCAATGAACAATATATGTTTATATTATTAGAATTCCTAATTGAACAAAACAAAAAACAAGATTGTTTAAAATTCTTTGAAACTATACAGGCCAAATTAGCTGAAATAAGTCTTTCTGTTCCCGAAAGGATTTATAGGAGATTTAACGAATATCTGGCCAATACGTAAATTAACATAAGACCAAGATAAGTAACGGATTGGTAGATTATGCAATTTCCTCATTCGTTTCTTCTTAATTGAATTTAATTCTTTGTTAGCGTTCGTTACCGATGCAATGTTCTCCGGTAGCAGTCTGTTCAACGTTAAATTTCCAGCGTATACTCCCTCGACTTCCCCTCATAGACCAGTTGCAATCGTTCACGCTGGCGAAAATCATCCGGTGTCACCAGCGCAGGCCGCTTGTTCCACAGCTTGATGCCTGAACGTTGCAGAATCTCGGCTACTAATTGGGAGCAGAAGCAGGAGTTGCTGAACCCACCAGCTCACCCGAGCACCATATAATCACGCATCAATCTCATTTGACAGGGAGTTAACCGGGTTGTACTTTCGGTCGCAAGCATCCCAGCAATCCGCTGAACGGCCTCCTTGGCCTGCCTTTCTAGGAGAATACGAGTACTTTGATAACAAAGAAACCCAACTCTCGAAGGAGAACCGGGTTTCTCGACAATCTGAAGGACACTCTTTGAGTGCCCCTCATCCTAATTATCCAAGAATATGCGCTACACTCGGATATCGCACCGTAAACTCAGCACCCTCAATCCATTCGCTTGTAACAAAGTTCCGTCCCTTCACAACGACTCGATCCTTATAAATCTCCACATGAAGTCCTTCACTGCCCTCCAGATGTTCATCCTGATCCGTCCAGAGATAACCTACAGACGAAGCATTGAACATCGTTGGCATGTGGCCCGCACCATCGTACATCGTATGCTGCGCCTCCAACTGCCAATGGGTATGGCCTGAGAAGAGAATTGCTTGCGGGTATTTTTCTAGAACGGCTTTGAGTTCCGCATCCTGATTCACACCATACCATCCCTGTTCCTTCATTGATCCAGCTACCGTATCCATTAGCGGCTGGTGCAAGAACAGGAAGATGGGATGATCTGGCGTTGCACGCTCAGACAATTTTGCATCCAGCCACTCCAACTGTTCAACTGACATATCGCAATCCTTCGGGTGAGGTTGTTCAGTGCCCAGGAATATATAATGATACCCATCAATCCAATGATCGTGGTAAGAGCCCTTCATGCCGGTTATCGCTTCAAAATCACTCAACCGACGCTGCCATAACCCGGCAACCGTCATGGGGTCGACTCCTGAAGAGATCGGTCGCCCATCCTGATCCTCCTGCTCCGAAGGGGTAGCAGACAACGTATAAGTCCCGCCGGATAGTTGCTCAATCAGTGCAGCTGATTCAGCAGCAGTTTGTGTTGTGACCCGTTCTATATCTGCTTCTTGCTCCAACAACTCGGCTACTTCGTCCTCTTTCATCTCAAGCAAAACGATCGGCGGATCTTGCCATATCACAGCTCCAATATCATGATTCCCTACCGTGTACCGGATGTCCGGCAAGCTCTCCGCATGTTGCTTCCATATACGCTGCAACTCACGATATTCGCTCGGCAGCCCCCGATCCGTCACATCACCCACATGCATAATTCCGCTGCTCCCCTGACTGAATGTAGCTATGTCGGCTAATGCTTGGTCCAGATGCCGGTTATGAATATGGTCTGCCTCATCTCGCACATGTGTGTCCGTAATGACCTGGAAGCTGGCAATAGGTTGCTCCGGTGTATGTTCATTTTTCATCAAGAATCACTCCATTTCAGTCCAATAATGCCAATCAGAATAAAACCGATCCATACTATCGAATTGAGCCGCAGACGTTCACCAAAAAAGTAATGCCCCACAACGCCAATAAGCGTAATGCCCACGCCAGACCAGATCGCATAGGCCACAGCCAGCGGCATATACTTCACTGCATAATTAAGAAACGTAAAACTTGCAGCATAACAGACAAACATCAACACCGAAGGCCAGAACCGTGAGAACCCATCCGATACTTTTAGCAAAATGGTAGCGCTCAGCTCCAGACCAATGGCCAGTGCCAACAGTACCCAGCCCAAGTAGGCGTGACTGTTCGTCATCGATTCAGCCCGCCATTCAGCAATTCATGGAATGATTGAATCGTTCTGTCCGCCAAGCGGATTCTTCCCGGTTCTCCAATCCCAATCCTGTATCCTGCACCAGCGGTTCGTGCCATCTCCATGTCTCCGTCCGTATCTCCAATAACCACCGTATGCTGTACAGGTATTCCCAACCGTTCACAGGCAAGCAGAAGCATATCGGGGAATGGTTTACCTCGCTCCACCAGTTCGGTACCAATCACTACGTCAAAGAAGGAATCCAGCCCCATCCACTGCAAGTGCTTGACTGCACTAGGTGTATCATCCGCCGTCACGACACCCATAACCACGCCTTCGCTACGGCACTGTTCAAGGAATTCTCGAACTCCCGGTAACGGACGTGCCGGACGATGCTTCTCCATCTCTTCCTCTGCTTGCGCCAAACACTCCCGAACCATCATCTTGGCTTCCGCCCAGCTGAGACCCGCACGATATCCATGCCATGTTAACACGGCGTACACTTCATCCATGGTTCCCATCGCAAGCGGCCCGCGCACGTCATACCCATTCATTCGGCCTTGGTCATCGTGGAATGTACCCCAGATCTGTGGAAGTTCCTCTGTGTTGATACACAGTCCCCGGGTAGCTAGCTGGTCTCTGAAGCGATCCAACACACAATCGGTCCAGAACCCCCACATGCCCGTAAAATCAAGTAATGTCCCATCCTTGTCGAACAAAACAGCTTCTATCGGAAATGTTAATCCGTCTACATATATCTCTTCTTGCATTGGTTAAACTCCTTGTCTGCGATCTTGTATGAACGGAAAGGACGGTACAGCATGTACCGCCCTTTCCGCATGAGTTACTTATAGCAATACGTTTTGCTTGTAAGTCGAGCAGCTTCACGACCAAAGCTCGTGAAAGCCGTTCATCGATATCGTTATTTCGTTACACGATCCAGTTCTTTCTGTGCTTTTTCCTTCGCTTCCTTCAGCGCTTGTTCCGCTGGCATATTATTGATCTGCACCTGATCAGCTGCATCTTTCAATGCATCATTGATTTTGCCACCCGTTGGATCCTGGAATGGAGCCGAGGCGTGAGCTGCCTGTTGCAGTGGTACAGTGATCTGTGGATTTTCCTCGCTAAATTTCATGAACTCTGGATCTTGTTGAGCCGATTGACGTACTGCGATATATCCGGTGTTCATGGACCATGAAGCTGTGTTCGAAGTTTCGGAGAAATACGTGAGCCATTGGTATGCTGCCTGTTGTTGCTCTGGACTTGCCGCTGACGGAATACCTGCCGAAATCGCACTTGCTACCGGTTTTCCTTCACCAATACCTTCCCAGCCTGGTTGTTGCATCGCAGCAACTACACTGAAGTCCAAGTCCCCTTGGTCACCACTAGATCCGGTGTAACCTGCTGCTTTATTTTTCATCACATCATCAATCGTTTTGTACCAATACTCCCAGCCCTGACCTCCATAATGAATGCCCATAATCTTGTCTTCGTTAATCCATTTACGGAACAGCTCCCATGTCTCGATCCATTCCGGGGAATCAATCATGACGGTTTTGCCATCGTCGCTAAGAATCTGGCCGCCCTTACCCAGCACGGCATCAATCATATTGTCGCTGCCCCACATCGGTTCCCAACCGTAGAAGGTGGTCTTGCCATTCTCTTGCTTGCTCATCTTCGCAGCCGCCTCAGCCAGCTTCTCCCATGTCGTCAAACTTGCTGGGTCGATCCCGTTCTCCTTGAACGTATCCATGCGGTAATACATGATCTGGGTTGTACCGTACATTGGTAAAAAGTATTGCTTACCATCCACCTGTCCCTGGTTCAGGAATGTCTGAATGAAATCGTCTTTCTTAAAATTCGGATCAGCAGCAATCATCTCATCCATGGGCGCATAATACCCTTTGCGTGCCCAGTCTATATTGGAGCTAAGTACCGCAGCGGGAACATTCTTGGAAGCAATCGCTGCTTGCAGCTTCTGTTCCGTCTCCGTGTAATCTGCTTGTACAATTCCCTTCACAACGACTTCGTTCTGTGAGGCGTTGAACGCGTCAATCGTCTTTTTCATGTTATCGCCCAGATTACCACCCAGACCATACCAGAACTCGATCTCCACCGGATCTTTCGCCTGAACTTCGGTTCCACTGGCAGCAGCCGTCGTGCCTGATTCTGCGGGTGCTTGTGTTCCACATGCGGTCAGTAGAGCAAAGCTGGTCGCGAGTACCAGCGACATGCCACCCTTCCAGTTCAACCTCAATCTTTTTTTCCATGTCATGCTTGCTTGACTCCAGTTCATTGTCGTTCCTCCCGTTTTAGGTGAAATGGTGATTCATATCAGTTCTTGTTCACACCAGCCGTGATATTCACGCTCTGCATGATGGTCTTCTGGGTGAACAGGAAAAGAATAAGTAGGGGTGCAATGGTGAAGGCACTCGCAGCCATAATCTGTGGCCAAGCAAGTCCATATGCCCCGCCTTCTACAAAGAAACTGCGCAGACCAGCCGATACCAGCTGCAAGTCAGGGTCTTTGGTGATGAGCATAGGCCAGAAATAGTTGTTGTACTGTTCAATAAACGTAATCAGAACCATCACGGCGAAGCTTGAGCGAACAAGCGGCGTGATAATTGTCCAGAGAATCCGGAAGTGAGACGCACCGTCAAGCTGTCCAGCTTCCACCAATTCGTGAGATACCTGCATGAACGCCTGCCGGATCAAGAAGATTGAGAACACGCTAACACAGTTGGATACAATCAAGCCCGTGTAGGAATCTAGTAGATTAAGTTCGCTAAGCACCAGGTAACTGGGCAGATACACGGCTGTACTTGGTATCATATAACCCACCAGAATCAGGGATGTCAGTACACCTTTGAGACGGAATTTCATATGTGTCAGGGCGTACGCCATCATACTGGAGTTGACGATCTGAAATAGACAGATGGCTAAGGCTACCCCGGTACTGTTCAGGATGTAACGGGCAAAGGGTGCCGCATTCCAGGCATCCACATAGTTGCTCCACAAGAACGTCTCCGGCCAGAAGGTCGGCGGAAACTGCCAGATCTCATCATTGGTTTTGAACCCGCTAATGACCATCCAATAGAAGGGAAAGGCTGTACCCAGCGCGATAATGGCTAACAGAAGGTAGCGGATCAATTTACTTATTTTAAAATTCAGTTGTGACACGTTCTGCAACTCCTTGCGCTTCATCCGTTTAGACTTTTTGTTAGGCAACGTCATTGTCATTAGTAGTGCACCAGACGTCTGCCAAGCAGGAAGGATACACCCGACAGCAACACGCAGATCAGAATAATCACAACGGCGATGGACGAAGCCTCACCCACATTAAAAGATTCGAATGCCGACTGGTAATACATGTACAGTAACGTTCTCGTTGATCCCGCCGGTCCACCCTGCGTCATGACATTAATCTGATCATAGGCTTGCAAGGACTGGATAGTAAGAATAATCGAGAGAAAGAATGTTGTTGGTGAGATCAACGGCAATGTGATACTTCTGAACTTGTCCCAACCGTTGGCCCCATCGATCGAAGCTGCTTCAAGCAGATCGGACGGCAGATTTCGTAGTGCAACGAGATAAAATACCATTGCCCACCCAATCGACTTCCAGAGGGTGACGATCAGAACGGCAAACAGTGCCCAGTCAGCATCACGCAACCACCCAATCGGAGATACACCAGCCCAACCCAGCATAAGATTAGCAAGTCCCACTTCAGGCTCGAAGATCCAGGACCATGCAATGGACACCGCAACTGTCGGGGTAACCCATGGTGAGAAGAGTAATGTTCGGAAGATGCCGGATGATTTGATCTTGCTATTCATGAGCATCGCAAGCGCCAATCCGCCTACAATGGTTGGAATTACACTCCCCAGTCCGAATAACAAAGTGACTTTCAGTGATCGATAGAACTCAGAGTTTGTCAGCAGATAACTGTAATTGTCCAACCCAACGAACAGCTTGTCCGTGCTCATGAAGTCCCAATCGGTGAAACTGAGATAAACGATATATCCCAGAGGTCCCAGCCAGAAGATCAGCAACGGGATTAGAGCTGGCAGCGTGAATAGAACCGCCTCAGACTCCCTCCATAGTTTTAAACGCAAATCCCCCACTCCTTACTGTTCAATTTTTCTTTAACGATTGGGAATTTTTGAGTATAATCAGCTTTATATTTCTTCTGTACAAAATTAATTGTACACTCGTATTGAAAATTCTAATTCCGGCTTATGTTAAAATTGGAGCAAGTCATGTAAAATATGAGGCAGCTAGTGGGAACGCTATCATAAACCAGAGGTGACATTGTGGGAAAAGAAACTGCCGGGAACCCGAATCATTCTTCGTTACCTGATCGGCATGCGCTGAGGGAGAGAGTCATTGAGGCCATCGCCAATACGATGGATCTGTATGGGGTGAATCATACGTTTGGCAAATTATACGGCATCATGTATTTTGAAGATCGACCGATGACACTTGAAGAGATGAAGACCTCGATGAATATGAGCAAGAGCAACATGAGCTATGCGGTTCGGTCACTTACGGAGTCACAGATGATCTATAAACTGGAGGAAAAGAAGGAGCGCCAGGATCAGTATCTGGCAGAGACGGACTTTTATCGTACATTCCAGAATTTCTTCGGATCGAAGCTCCAACGGGAAGTGGATGTGATGTTAGAAGGCATTCGTGAGGTCATCCCTGACCTGTCGGCCATGATTCTTTCGGAGCATACTTCTTCCGAAGATCGAGATGATGCACTGCGTGATCTGCACAAACTCCAACACGCAGAGCAATATTACGTCTGGTTACAAGGATTCGTGGATCAGTTGCGGGACGGTAAGTTTTACGAGAGTTCTCCTCAGAAAAACGACTAATGTGCAGTAACCGCATTAAATGAGATACGCTCAAAGACAAGATTGAATAAGAAGTAATTCCAAAACGGTATGGGAACAAACCCTATGCCGTTTTTTTGATACAAAGCAAGGAAAAAGTTCTTAATGGACTAACGATTACATCACCGTCGGCATTGTATTTGGGCAATCGGTAACACAAAATGGGCTAATGCATAGACTGGGACTAAATAAAAACCAGATTCTTATGCATTGGAGATGTGAACATTGAGTAATCCAAAAAATAAGGTTAAGACTCAGCAAATTCCCATGAAAAAGCTTTCTCCCGTAAGCATTATATCTGAACTCCCACCTGTCCGCGGTAACGCAAGGACTTCCTCCTCAGTCCCCAAGCTCACCCATAATGAAAAGGACACATCCTCGGCTATCAATGAATGCGTAGATCGCGCTTTTCGTATTCCGATCTTTTTGAGTACAACCAACACGGTAAATGATCTGCAAGAACAATTTCTGAACCGTCCTATTGCAGAAATTGAAGATGCGTTGCTCTTCCCCCGCACATTGCCCGTGAGCGAACAATATCCGGAAAATATCCTGACGAATATACGACGCTTGGTTTTTTCAAGCTATGGCTTGCTCGCAATCAACTTCCAACGATTTTTTGTTCAAATTCTTCAATCCAATGTGGGTGGTCCACCAACGAGTACGCCGTTCTGGGAAGGATCTACTTTTTCTCAAATTGAACCTGCCATGGCTTTTCAATTCGGCATTCCAATCTTATTAGTTCGAGAGACGGGAACAGACGTCAGTAATGGTATCTGGGCTGGAGGAATTACACCTCTCAACATATTTGTAGATTGGGATTCCGAGAATCAATCCGTAGAGGATTTCTTTAACAGTGTTCAATGGAGAGAGGTCTTTGCATATTGGGCGGCAGAAGTTAGAGGTAACTATTTGCTCCGAACAGAGCCCATGTTCAATAATAATTAAATAATTACCATGAATTCAAAAGTGAGTCCGTTGTACCTCGGATCGCCTTTTATTGACCTCATAGATGCAAAAAAAGAGCAGGTTATCTTATCGATAACCTGCTCTTTTTCTGCATTCTGAGCTCTGTGCATTTGTAACAGATATTACTTCTGCGCAGCAGCTTCAATATCTGCATATGCCCAGTGTGTTGCTGGTACATCACTGAACGTTGGCGTAACTGCACCAGTGAGTGGTGTACGGTTGAACATTACATTTAGCACTTTCACGGCTTCTGCACGCGTCAACTTGCTATCCGGTTTGAATGTCCCATCGTTATAACCCACCATCAGGCCAGCGGATTGCACGTATGCAATCGCATCTGCTGCCCACAAGTCTGCGGATACATCTGTGAAGGAAACTGCTGTACCTGTCATTGTTGCTGTGTTTGCTTGTTGATTCTGCATCCAGCGATATGCAATGGTAGCCATCTGTGCACGGGTAATCGAACCTTCCGGTGCAAATTGAGTGTTGCTCATGCCGTTCATAATGCCAGCGGATTGAGCTTTTTGAATTTCATTTGTTGCCCAATGTGTCGCAGATACATCCTTGTAACTCACGCTATTCGTGGAACCTGTTGCCGCTTCAGCTGGAAGATTACGAGCCAGCATGGCTGCCATTTGTGCACGTGTTACGAATGCATCTGGACGGAAATCTGCACCAAAACCTTGGATATACGGTTGATGTGTACTTTGTGAAGCTTTCAACCCATCCACAACAACGAGGGTGAACGTACTGAATTTACTCACGGTAAATTCGATGCCTTCGCTGTTATCTGCGAGTTGCACCAGTTTGCCTTGAATCAATTCTTTGGTGCCGTCACTGTGTTCGATGTAGATCGCCAGGTTGTCCAAAGCCTGCTGACGAGCAGCCGGATCAGTCGGCAGACTGTCACGCAGTGGCAACGTAAGTGTTACCTCGCGGCTCTGCATATTCGTGTCGATCTCTACCGGACGAGCCAGTACGCGTACATTCGCATTCGGAGCAACCTGTTGAATCAACTGCTCTTTCTTCGCACGTTCTTCAACTTCTTTGCGCTCCGATTCTTTTTTCAGTGGAACCACACGGAAGTACAAGTCTTGATCGAATCCGGCGATGGAATTCGTCGGAACGGAGATCACTACATTTTCAGTAGAGATTTCAAGTTTCAGCGAACCATCATTCAGTTCTTTCACCGCCGCCTTGGGTACTTCAATACGTGTCTCGGACACGGCATCTTTAGTGTCTGGAATCACGATGCGTGCAGTGTTCATGTTCAATTGTTTTGCTTTTTCCACTGATTCCTTGGCGATGGCCTCGGTCATTTTCACCAAGTCTTTGATCGTGCCGTTGGTTTCGGTTGTACGGGTGATCGGTGTCTTGGTCAAGTTGGTACCGTTCGTTCCGTTAACGTCAACCACGATCTGTTCTTGTTTCGTTGTTGGTACAGGTGTGGAGGTTACAGGTGTAGACGTAGAACCGCCCCCATTACTTCCACCTGGGTTAGGCGTTGAGCCATTATCAGTGTTGCTATCTCCATTCGCTGTAAAGACAATCTTCACGGCGCGACCTGGCAGTTCATCGCTGATTGCTTTGTAACGAACCCACACCGTTTTGTTACCGCTAAAATCAAGTTTCTGAATAGAGGCAACATCAATCCAGTGCAACTTATTGTCAAAGGAAATCTCCATCATGTCGTCCAAGCCCGTTAGGGTGTTATTGATGTCATTCCCCTTTACATTAGGAGCCGTGAAGAATCGGTTAAATACATATTGTAGATTCTCAACAGTCTCGTAGCTGTCTTGTTCAGTGAGTAACCATTCTGCCAATTCCTTTTGGTCTTCAGGACTAAGCTCTGCTCTTTTGGATAAATCAAGGGCACCTGTACGATCAAATTTGTATTTGTTAAAGAATGCTTCACCTGTAATTCGATCATTCATAGCTGAATCAAGCCATTGATCCATTCGATCAACCTTGGTAGCCTTATCGATAGACTGGTATGGCGTAGTCAAGAGCCCCAGCACAACCATAGGTTCCACGATATCCCCTTGGAAATCCCCTTCTAACCTCTCGTAGGCTATTGAATACAAGTATCTATAAGCAAAAACACTTTTATCTACTTTGTTGGTTCGTTTCAAATACTCTTTACCAATGCTACGAAATTTCTCGTTTTGTTGATCATTAAAGGACACTGGCAAATCTGCTAACTTCTGCGAAAGTTCATCCAGCTTGTTTTTAAGAGTAACAAGTTGCTTTTGCTCCCAAACAGATTGGGCCAGAACAGCAAGCTCCATCATATATTGAACTTGTTCTTTATTTTTGTAATCTTTATTTACATATTGAATCAGGAACTCTGCAATGAAATTTTTGACCTGCGAGCTTAGAGCGCCGTAGCCATCAGGCAGAGTAATACCCAGATCCGGGTTTTCCATAGCTACACGCATAGCATCTCTATCAAAGTTACTTTTTGCAGTATTTAAGACAGTCAATGGATCGGTTTCGTTATCATCAGGGAAAAATTTATTAAATGCAGTCTGAATTTCTTCAAAACTTGCATATCCACCAAGTGGTCTCTGGCTAAGCATATGGTCTGCCAGTTGTTCTCGTTCTTCAGAGTTGAGATTATCCAATTTGCTAACATCCAGCGGGAATTTTCCAAGTGGAATCTCCACGTCTTCATCGGAATTATATCTCTCAATATCTCCCTGAATTTCTAACATATTTATTAACTTTTTCAACATTTCTTCTGATGTTTCTACTTTGTTAATAAAAGGGGTTTCATCCAGTGCTGATTGCGTATAATTCAGTATCTCCGAGATATTGAGTTTTTTTGTGAGTTTACGCTCATATCTAAAAGCTGCCATACGTCTTTCAACTTCGGAGGAATTGAGATAATAGTGAATAAGTTCATAGTATTCATCATCTGCTTCTATATCATTGAATTGTTGCTGTATTCGTTCGGCTTGTTTATTAAAAAATGCATCAAGGACTTCTCTGGAGTCAGTTCCTCCAATTTTGTGAGGAAGCTCCAAGGCTTGCAAGGCTAACTGCACTACATATTGGACTTGTTCCTTACTCTTATACCTACTAGATGCTGGCGGACTTGATTCCTCCAACATATACTTTGCAATTTCAGATTGTTCTTCTTCAGATAATGATTCAAAATCCGGAGTAGCAATGAAATTTTTGTTACTAAGCAGCTCTATTACTTCTGGGATGAAATCGGTAATAGGATCCTGATCTTTTTTCTCTTTGATATCGTTAAATTGCTCCAACAAGGCTGAACTATTGGGTTCGAAAAACGCATCAAATTCTTTCTGAACTTCGGATACCGTTTCATAACCGTTTTGCGGCTTATGATCAATCATCCACTGAGCCAGCTCGGATTTTTCTGTGTCATCTATATTAGACATTTTATCCATATTTACTGGAAATGGCTGAACGCTAATATTGGGATTCCACTCATTGAACATACTAGTCATGAAGTAGTGTTCATACATGCCAGTTAATGTTTTCTTCATGACTGAACCTTCATTGGGAACGTTAATCGGAAGGTATTCGGACAGCGTTTTTATTAATGCATCAAGCTGACCCTGGTAATGGATTTTATCTGGGTTGGGCCCTATAACAGGTTCAAACATGATAATATTCGTAAAAATTTGCTTATCGGCGCCTTTCAACAAGCTGTATTTAGCACTCGCTTCAACCATTGGTTCGGCTTGATCAAAAGGAAGAAAACTAGTGGCTTCTCGATACGAAGTGTCGTATAGATGATCCAAAATTTGTTGGACATAATCCGGATTTTTTTCTCTGGGCAGGACTACTAATTCGTGTAGTAGAAGGAAAACGTCCAGAATCTGATCAGAACTACTGTAATCCGTCCCGCTCGGTAGCAAGAGTATCATGCCTCGTGCGATTTCACTCTTTTGAATACTATCCAACTCGTTATATATACTGTCTACACCAATTATGCCGTCATCTTCCAATACACTCTGAAGATTTAAAACAATCTCTTCAATATCCTTATTTGAATTTTTTAATTCATTCATTTGCTCTACTGGAGTAACCGGGTCAGCACTTGCAACCCCACCAACGCTAACCACCTGTAATAACAGAACCGCAACTAAAAGGCAGCTTATCAGCTTTCTGTAATTCATGTACTTGATCCTCCCGATCTCATGTTTTTTTACATATAAATTTATTACCTCTGATACGTAAGGCCTATTGTAGTGCACTGCAATAAACAGAATCTAAACAAAAATTGAAAATAAAAGGAAAAAGACCCACCCTGTAGTATAAAACAGGGTGGGTCTCAATTTTTTTCGCCATATTTCATCATTTTATTTTTAAAATAATATTCTTATAGACCTATATAACTCAGACTCTTAAATCAAGGTGTACCCGCCATCCACATACAATGTGCTGCCGGTCGTGAATGTATTGGTCATTAACTACGTGACGGTATGAGCAATTTCTTTATTGTAGCCAATTCGCTTGTGTAAGCCTTACCATTTCTTTATAATTTCGTTCAGATGCACAATATGAATATCGGGCAGAATCATTAATTAGAGAAGAAGTACATTTTGCACGATGATATGGAAGGGGAGGAGCTCTGTTGTTGCAGCTTTCGGAAAAACAGGCGCAGGATATTGTAGATAAAATGATGCAGGACATTCCATACAACATCAACATTATGAATGAGCACGGCATTATTATTGGAAGTGGTCAGAAGGAACGTGTGGGCACCGTTCATCAGGGTGCTGTCCGCGCGTTGACGACAGGAAGCATGATTGAGGTCTGGCGGGATGGCATACTTGAGAAAATGGGCACCAACGAACCGATTCTCATCAATCAGCAGCATGTCGGAGTCATTGGCATATCCGGTCATCCGGATGAAGTTCGGCCTTTCTGCAATATCGTGCGCACCACCGTATCTCTCCTGATCGAACAGCGTAACCAATTGGAAAGTATAGCCCATGAAGCTTCACGTAAAAAAGCCTTTATCGAACGACTGCTGAACCAATCCGGCTCCTACTCACAAAAGGTCAAAAAGGAAGCTCTGCAATACCGTATTGATCTGCAATTGCCCACCATTCTTCTATATATCCGTTTCCCCAGGAAATCCATGGCTGCTGACACTGAGATCAACCGAATATTGCACCAAGTTCCTTCATTCTCTGTTGAAGGTGATGGCGACACACAGATCATTCTGATTCAGAATGAAGCAGATGTTGATCCTACAATCCAGACTTTGAGACAGATCACATCCGAAGCGTTCATCGCCGTCAGCCGAAAAGAAGCGAATATCGCCATCGGTTATGAACAGGCCCGGTCTGTGATGAACATCCTGCTGGCACTTCAACCAGATTCGCTGATCATTCGGTATGAGGAAGTGCCCTTTCTGGTACGATTCAGCGCAGCTGACTTAACGCCTCATGCCAACATCGTCAGCAAACTTGAGGACACAGCTGATCTGCTGGATACCCTGCGCAGTTTTATCCATCATAACGGCAGCATGACCACGACAGCAGACCATCTCAATATTCACCGCAATACCCTTCAATATCGGCTTAAACGCATACTGACCCTGACGGGCAAAGACCCCCGTAATTTGCTGGAACTCATTGAACTTACCCACGGACTACTCGCGTTCTACCAATAACGTCAGAACAGCTTCGAAAATAGCAAAAGACGAGACACAGATCACCTGATTTCAGGCATATCCGTATCCCGTCATTTTACATCGCATTCCAATACGATCACGTAACTCCCCGTACGATCCTGATCGTCACTGATCTAAGAGAGTAGACCCAGTTTCAGCACCCTGGCAATATTCTCGGTTGTACGCTCTACATTTTCCGGGCCTTCCCGCAATAGTCGCTCCAGATCCGCTGCCCCCGGCACAATACCGAATATGGCATCAATGCCTTCCGCGTACAGGGTGTCGATCCCTTCACCCACGAAGCCTGCAAGGGCAATCACAGGTTTACCCGCTTCCTTGGCTGCCCGAGCAACGCCATATGGCGTTTTACCAAATTTCGTTTGGAAGTCAATACCGCCCTCGCCCGTAAATACCACATCTGCAGCAACCAATTTTTCACGCAACTCCGTATATTCAATGACAATTTCAATCCCTTTACGTAGCACTGCCTGTGTAAAAATCAAAAGTCCCGCACCCAATCCGCCAGCCGCTCCGGCACCTGGTACATCACGAATATCTTTGCACAGTTGCAGTTTCACCACATCTGCATAATGGGACAGGTTCGCATCCAGCTGCTCAACCATCTCTGGGGTAGCCCCTTTTTGTGGCCCAAATACCCTTGATGCACCATGCTCCCCACAGAGTGGATTGGTCACATCACAGACGACAATGAATTCCACTTCCTTCAAACGCTCATCCAGACCGGATACATCAATCTGAGCCAGTTGATCCAAAGCCCCACCACCCCGCGCAAGCGGTTGACCCTGTGCATTCAGAAACTTCGCACCAAGCGCTTCAGCCATACCAGTACCACCATCATTAGTGGCACTGCCACCAATGCCAATAATAATTTTACGGATACCCAGATCCAGACATGCCCGAATCAACTCTCCTGTTCCATAGGTTGTCGTCCGTAACGGGTCTCGAGCTTCCTTGGTGACCAGATGTATGCCACTGGCCGATGCCATCTCAATGGCCGCCGTTGTTCCATCACCCAGAATGCCATACTGGGCAGTCACTGTCTGACCTAATGGTCCGCTCACCTCTTGCTGGTGAAGGGAACCGCCGGAGGCATCCACAAGGGACTGCACCGTGCCTTCCCCGCCATCCGCCATGGGTACATGAATATATCCTGCGGTCGGATATATTTTACGCAATCCTTTTTCCATCGCGATACATACTTCTTTCGCTGTCATGCTTTCTTTAAACGAGTCTGGTGCCAGAACAAACGTCATCCCTCTATTTTCTACCGTATCTCTCATCTCTCTCACTCCATCCGTTAAATTAAAGAATTAAAGGATAAATCCGTACAATATCGTTGCGACAATAGCCATCGTGCCACCCACAATCGCTTCATATGGAATAACGCCCATCCGCTGACGAATTGTCATCTTCATGCTGTCAGCCGACACGTGAAAGTAATTCCCCTGTGGTAGGGAATCGATAACGGTAGCCCCGGTGTGCACCATAACAGCGGCTGCGAGCGGTGCTGTGCCCATGTTCAGGATGGCATCACCGAAGGAACCTGTTGCCAAGATAACCCCCGTCGATGTCGAAGCCGTTGCTGCTGCCATCAGAATGCCCGCGATCGGAGCGAGGAAGGTACCGGACATGCCGGACGCTTCAATTAGACCCACCACCTGACCTGACAGATCTGAAGCAGAGATGAGTCCTGCTATTCCGCCTGCACCCACTAGAATGAGCACAGTTGCGGTCATTTTGTTTAACCCTGAAGTTGTATATTTTACAATGTTTCTGCCTTGCCCCATCGCCAGCATACCGATGATGCCTGCAATCGGCAGGATGTACATCGCATCCACTTTGAAGGTGGTTAAAGCTTCAATGCCAGCAATGGAGCCAATGGGATTAATCATCAATAGGACGATCGCTACCAAGGGAGCAACAATGGCCTTTTTCAGTGGTGGATACTTCGATGTATCTATATCGCCCTGTTCGGCTTCCTGGTCAGAAACCATAACCCCTTTGTTCTTGAGCATTGAAGCTACAATTACAGTTACAATCAAGCCGCAGATGGCGGGAATTACGCCTGCCAGCATAACGTTGCTCAGGTCCAGATCGAATCCTCGTGCTGCTGCAATGGTATTGGGGTTCGGAGAAATAATGTTCCCCGCCTTACCTCCACCCGATAAAGCCAGCAGTAGGGCCAATTTGGATATGCCCATTTTATTACCTACAGACAATGCAATTGGTGCAACGATCAGCACGGCTACGGGGATAAATACCCCAACCGCGGTAATGATCATCGTAGCCAGTGCCAAGGCGAGAATCGCTTTGCTTCCGCCAAACTTACGTACAATCGCCTGCGCTATCGTCTCCGCTGCTCCCGATTCCATCATCACACCTGCAAGCACCCCGGCTGCCAGTACGCGGAGTACGGTTCCCATGACACTTTGGGTGCCATTCACCAGTATATTTACGGTCTCTTCCAGATTGGCGCCGCCAATTAAAGCGCCTACAATTGCACCCAGAAATAAAGAATAGACCGGATTCAGCTTCCTCAAAATTAAAATGATGGCAATAGCCAGTCCTGCCAGCGCGCCAATCCAGCTAATTGTTAAAGGTTCCATTATTAATTGCCCCCATGCACTTGTTGAACACGCTTTCATTATAGTTGCTGGAGACGATAATAAATATTGATGAAAGGACGAAATTCATTGTGCATTTGCACAAACAGACCAAGCGCTAAAGAATCTGAGAAGTCTTATTAAGCGGTTTGAAACGCCCACAGAAATCTAAAGAACCTGAGACACGCTATATCTGGATAAATAACCTTTTGCAGCTGTTTGATCAAGGGATTACGGGAAATAACGTGTCTAGTGTTCCTTACATTTTCAAAAGAGGGCCGGGAGGCCAAATAAGACGTCCTGTGTTCCTTAGAAATCTGCTCTCACCATCTCCTATATGAAGTACACAAACAGCCTGTTGCCTCATCATCCGTGGCAGCAGGCTGTTTTATGGTTGAATTTCCTTGGCAAGCATCAGCACACGCAACGCACCTACCCTATTCCTGCTCTGCATTTCTTAGCGTATACTCGCTTAATTTCCCTTCATAGACCAATTGCAATCGTTCACTCTGGCGAAAATCATCCGGTGTCACCAGCGCAGGCAGCTTGTTCCACAACTTGATGCCCGAACGCTGTAGAATCTCGGCTACAAATTGGGAGCAAAAGTAGGAGTTGCTGAATTCCACCGGCTCCTTCAGTGTAATACCAATCACACCTAGCAGATTGTACATATATTTCTGGCGGCTGCGGATGAAGATGTGCAGTACGCGTTTCATCTTTTCCACTTCACGATCCGTCACCTGAAGCTCATATATGACACATGTCGTATTGGGATACTTGCTGTATGTACCTGTCTGAATATCTTCCTTCACAAATCCGCCGTTCAGCGGATTACTTGGATGCTTGCGACCGAAGCTGTACAGTTCGGATAATTCCTTGTCAAATGCAATTGATGCGTGATTATACGGCGCTCGGGTATAGCTCTGAATAACCTTTGTAAACAGCGTTCCTGTATTCGTAAGCAAAATATAGATGGAGCGTTCATCTGTCATAGCAAAATTTCCCCTTATCAAGTTGGCACTATTCCTTCATAATAACATAGGTGCCCTATAATGGAATCTTACTTTGAATAAGCAGGTGATCGGTACGTGAGCAGTTCACTCTTTACACTAACGTTAATCTTCACAGCTTTACTTGTGATACATATCGTCTACAAAGTTATTGCGAAGCTTCAACCAAGCAAAGACTATTCAGGCATCGGCCAAAAAATCAAAACTTGGTGGGGCATGTTCGTGATCTTCTGCCTCGCTACCCTCTTCAACCCCATCGTGTCCTTGATCTCCCTCATGGTGCTTGCATTCTTCTCACTCAAAGAATACTTCTCCATGATTCGCAGTACACGCAAAGCCGACCGCAGGCTGTTCCTATGGGCGTATCTGGCAATTCCGGTTCAGTTTTATTGGATCTACATTGGATGGTATGGCATGTTTATCGTGTTTATTCCACTATATGTGTTCCTGGTGCTTCCATTGCCACGCCTGATTAATAAAGGTACAGTCGGGTTCCTGCGCAGTGTCAGCTCCACGCAATGGGGACTGATGCTGATGGTCTTTGGGCTAAGCCACCTGGCCTATTTCCCGTTCGCCACACCGGAGTATGGGTCCAAGCTGGTACTGTTCCTGGTCGTGTTAACGCAGCTTAACGATGTGGTGCATTATCTGGTCTCTCTCTATCTGGGCAAACGAAAAGTGGTACCTACCGCCAATCCGTTTGTCACCTGGGAAGGGTTCGAGTGTGCGTTCATTGTAACAACAGCTACCTCTTATTTCATCCATCCCTACCTGACACCATTTGATTGGAAATTCTCGCTGTTCATCGGGGTGCTGATCAGTTTGGCCGGATTCTTCGGCAGTCTGACCGTATCTGTACTGAAGCGCGATCTGTTAATCGGGGATGACAACAAGTTTGATTCGCTCAAAAAAAGCTACCTGAGCCGGGTCGACAGCCTGACCTATACCTCTCCGGTTATGTTCCACGTGGTCCGTTATTTCTTTGACTTTATGTAGCAACAGAAAGATTGACGATCTTGAAATCATACATGTCAAAAAAAGCAGCCGAATGGGCTGCTTTTCCTGTTCAACAGGCTCCAGACTGAGCCTTCATGATGTATGTGCTATTTCAATGTAATTTCTTTCTCGGCCATGATTTCGTTCCCCTCATCATTTGTGAAGACAAACGTGGCTTTGCCGCGCTCACCCTTCATCTCATCCGAATAGATAAATCCGGAGAATTGTCCATTGCCGCTAAAGTAAAACCCCTCTTCGCCATTTCCACCATGTTCGATGGCTTCCTGTAGCGAATTCACAATGGTTACCGTATTAGATGTCCACCGCATCTCCGTTAGTGTATACCCCTTCGGAACTTGTTTAATGCCAAAATCAAAGCTGTTGCCCTCGGTCGGTTTCTCCGACTGGTCAATGACGATATCAATCTGCTCGGACGGTTCAGTGGATTCCGATTGAGCCGTAGGCTTGCCCTCATTACCACTCGTACTTCCTTGATCACTGTTATTCTTCGCATCCGCATTCGGAACAGAGCTTTCTCCTGCTTCCTCTACGGGTTGCTTCGATTGTGGATAGGCGTGCTCCTGAACGGATTCGTTATTATTTTTGGCACCACAGGCACTAACCAATAGCGAAATACAGAGCACAGACATACAAAGTGCAGATTTCTTTATATTCATGATCATCATCTCATTCTCCCTTCATTCATCATCTACAGCACACATATCGATTACACCACTTATTAATCACTACACCATATCGTCCCTCATGAAGCTCCATTATATGTAAATGATTCATAAATTCAGTATGTGACTGCATTTCAATGAATAAAAAAAGAGCTCTGTTCATGATGTCATACACCGATTATTCTATCGATCAAACCCTGGCAAAACTAACACTTCTCCAATCTGGATGGCGTTATTCTCAAGTTTGTTCACTTTCTTAATGGCTTCTACATACACCCGAGTGTCCATCTGCTGAGGTTTATGTGCCAAAGAAATGCCCCACAGCGTATCTCCCTGAGATACAACGATCTGGTCCCCTGATAACAATTGCTCGTCTCCGGCAAACACGGTGAATACAGCACTGCACCCTATGATTATAATTAGAGTTATGGTGACGATCTTCAATAGCCAGGTTGGCGTCTTCAGACGCTGCAAGAACTGCTCTTTAACATAGATGGTGCGAGACTCGGATGTTTTGGTATAAACGGATTCATATATGCTTTTGTACGTAGAATATTTCATTCTAGTCGACCTCCAGACTTTCATTCCGCTAATCTTTAATTTCATGTTTACCTATGTATTTTTCCTATAACAATGAATAATCAATAATTCCCTTTTTAGCCATCTAGGTATCTTTGCCTAAGTCGATCCACCCTGATAGGTCTATACTACCAGTCCACTCTAAACAAATTCTGAACAACCGAATTTCATTGGTATATCCAATGCAATCTTTCCAATATTCATGCCTGATTTTCGGCGATGCATGCTGCAACGTTTTTCTATAATAGGTTATAGAAAAAGATTCTAATGAGGTAAGGACGTGCCCCCATGATTTCTGCTGATCTGAAGGAACAATATTACGAGGCGCTTGTGGCCAAGGATTCGGAATACGAGGGTTTATTCTATGTTGGGGTCCGAACCACAGGTGTGTTCTGTCGTCCCACATGCCCTGCGCGAAAACCAAAATTCGAAAACTGCGAATTCTATGAGACGGCTCAGCAGGCACTTCTGGCCTCTTATCGCCCTTGCCAGCGCTGTCGCCCGCTCTCTCACCCCAATCAAGTCTCCGATGTGGTTCGCATATTAGTGGAAGCTGTGGAGAAAAATCCGGAGAAACGCTGGAAAGGACAGGATTTCAAGGCACTCTCCATCGATGAATCCACGGCGCGCCGCCAGTTTAAGAAGCGGTTCGGCATGACTTTTGTCGAATATGCCCGTGCCCGTCGCATGGGACTTGCACTGAAGAATATTCGTTCTGGACGCACCGTGATTGATAGTCAATTATCTACTGGATATGAGTCAAGCAGCGGCTTCCGCGATGCCTTTTCACGGATCATGGGTGCTGCTCCTACCCAAGTGCATGAAGGGCAAGTTCTAAAAGCGTCCTGGATTGACACCCGCCTTGGTCCGATGATGGCTATTGCAGATGACGAGGCCCTATATTTACTGGAATTTGTGGATCGTAGAGGTCTGGAACGCGAAGTTGAGCGCCTGCGCAAACGAACCAAATCAGCTATCGTACCTGGTACTACGGCTCCCATACAGTCCATTGAGCGTGAACTAAACGAGTACTTTCAAGGAAAAAGGACAGCATTCGACACACCGTTGTTCTGTTTAGGAACACTATTTCAAAAACAGGTGTGGGAACAGCTAATGGCCATTCCGGCAGGTGAAACGAGGTCATATCAGGAGATTGCCAATGCACTCGGTAAACCGACTGCTTGCCGAGCCGTGGCACAGGCGAATGGGGCTAATCAGCTTGCGATTGTAATCCCATGTCACCGTGTAATCAATGCCAGTGGTGAACTAGGCGGATACGGCGGGGGGTTAACTCGCAAGAACTGGCTTTTGACGCATGAGAAACAACAGGAATAGGGTAGCTGCGAATAACTTAATGAAGTCATAAAGTACGCATCAAATATCCAAAGGAATACATGATATAACAAAGGAGAGTCAACGTAATATGAGTATCTTAGAAGAGAAAGCAGTGTTGTTCCAACAATACCATGTGAAAGGAAATCCACTTGTTCTGGTCAATGTGTGGGATGCCGGGAGTGCACAAGCCATTCAATCCGCCGGAGCAAAGGCCATTGCTACCGGAAGCTGGTCCGTTGCTGCAGCCCATGGTGAGCACGATGGCGAAGCCATGCCATTCAATCTGGTACTTGCCAATCTCGCACGGATTACAGCGAGCGTGGATCTGCCTGTAACGATGGATATAGAGGGAGGGTATGGGAGGTTGGTGTCAGAAGTGAAGCAAAATGTCCTGCAAGTCATCGATCATGGTGCTGTAGGAATCAACATTGAAGATCAACTTCCCACCGGCTTGGGATTGTACACTGTGGAGGAGCAATGCCCGAGACTGTCCGCCGCCCGGGAAGCTGCGGAGCAGGCAGGTATACCTTTGTTCATTAACGCCCGCACAGATATTTTTCTGCAACATGCAGCTGATCAACATAACCACTCCCTTCTAGAGGAAACACTCATGCGCTCAAACCACTATGCAGATGCAGGAGCCAGCGGTCTGTTCGTACCAGGCTTACAGGATCACCAACTGATTCAAGAATTGTGTGAGCGTTCACCGCTACCAATTAACATCATGGTTACGTCTCCTGAGCCTTCACCAGAACAACTTGCCGCATTGGGTGTAGCACGCGTAAGCTATGGGCCTTATCCTTACCTGCAAGCTATGGAACACCTGAAAGAACTGGGGCGAAGTATTTTGCTGAGTAGTTCCGAATCGTCATAAACGAACACCTATGGTATAATCACCCCTATTGAACACTAGGGCGTGTCTGGAAACTCCGAAGGTAGCAGATTTTGCCGAATTTTCGTTCCAAGCAAGGAAATTTTCCGCAGGCGTGCCGGGGCACGTCAAGGGAAAGTGACGCAGCAGGGGGCGAAAAGGCGGTAAAAGATGCACTTCAGCGAGTTTTCAGACACGACCTAACTAGGAGGCAATTATGCTTAACGTGGAACAAAAGCTTGAAGTGCTACAATCGTATCCCCAACTGCAACGCAAAGATGTATCTCTCGGTCGTGTTAATTTCCACTACGAGGGAAGCGCGTATGATAAAAAAATTGTTGCTCTCCATATTCACCCTAACGGTAACGGTTATATCTATGCAGGTCTACTGCCTAACGTTGAGACCGATGCTAAAGGATTCGTCAATATTCGTGATTACTCCGAAGCAGATCTGCGCACCTTGTTAGATGAAACGATCCAAGCGATGTCTCACAATCCCAATGCAGTTGAATTCAAAGAGCCAGAACAAGAAAAAGCTGCTCCTGCATTGACTACTACCTCTACCGGTGGTGGAACATGGATCGATGAAGATGGACATACGCTGACTTTGAAATATGAAGATGACATGTGGTACGTGTATTCCGGTGTTAATCTGGATATGGCCTTTGAAACGCGTAGCGAAGCTGGCGAGTATCTCCAAGACGAAGGATTCAAACCACAAGCTCAGGCTTAACGTATACACATTCCTTGAATTGAACAACGATTGTTGAATAGGTATTTTCAGTAATCTAAGATGATACCAAAAACACGAGGCGTATTCGCACTCGTGTCTTTGGTATTCGAGGAATTTTCGCATACTTTCAGTAGCCCCGGTTGCTTTATATAACAATATGCTGTCAGTCTCTTTTGGATTTCATGGTAAGCGGCGCATTCTTCATCATCGGGTACGTAGACAGAAGTAGCACACCACCTATGCATCCCAGAACGGTAAACAGTGTCATGCGATTGATCCCAGCAATCCACAACATAAATTCACCAAGATCCCCCAATGTAATGATCAGCGTAATGATCAAAATAACCCCAAAGAACATAATGAAGAAGTTACGCAACCCTAATCGCATCCAACATACCGTTGGGAAGACAGAGACTCCCAATACGAGAAAGCCACACATCAGATCGATCCACAGGTAGGATAGGAAATGATATTCGTTTGAATACAACATGCCTGGTTGATAGAGGGTAACGTCAACAATTCCTTTTTCCTGAAGCAGGTGTACGAGGAAATACACCACATGTAGAATGGCCATGGTACCTGCAACCATCCATACCGAGTTCATATAGAAGGATTTCATGAATTGGATTCGTGTACTACCCATACCGATCGCAACCGGGAACAGTGTAATAATCCCCCCGATCGCAAACGTGCATATCCCTCCGTACATGGGGCCAAACAGTTGCGTGGTATACGAGACATCAAATACGATACCAATGGCCAGATATACAACGGTAAGCATTAGAGCGATGGATGTAAATATGATCAAATACAAACGCATATCATCCTGAATTAAACGATTGGTGCCTTTTACTGCATTCATGGTTTAACCCCCTCTTGTTTACGGGTCCTGTTAACCAAATAATCCTGTAATGTCGCTTTCTCAATGGAAAGCCCCTGTGCATGAGCGATATCCTTCCACATTTTCGAGTAGGGCTCATCAATCATCACTTTCACAGTCGATCCCATTTGGGAAGACTCGATAACTTTAACATCTGCTGTCACCCGACTAACATCTTCAATTCTCCCTGTTAGAAGAACTCCTTTTTCGCGCATATCTTCCATAGATTGATTCAATAACACTTCTCCAGCTTGCAAAACGATAAGGGACTCACATAAAGGCTGAATCTCCTCAATATGATGGCTGGATATCAGGATCAGACGCGGGTTATCTTCGTAACTTTCTAGTAGCGCATTGTAGAAGAATTTACGCTTCTCCGCATCGAGCCCATTGGTGGGTTCATCCAGAATGGTTACCTTTGCATTACTGGCAAGACCTAATATAATCTGGGTAGCCGTCTTCATGCCTTTCGAAAATTTAATGATCTTCTTCTTCGCCGGTAGTTCGAACATATCAATTAAACGCTCCGCCAAATCCTGATTCCACTGCGGATGAAAATATGGCCCCATTTGAACCATATCAGTAACCGTCCAGTTTTTCCCCAGGGGATGATTCTCCTGGATGTAACATAGATGCTCTTGAGCAGCCAGATTATTATAGGGATCTTGACCCATGATCTGAACGGTTCCACTGTCCGGGCGGTTATGCCCTGCGAGTATACTCATCAGTGTTGTTTTGCCCGCTCCATTTCTTCCCCAGATTGCACTAATGATCGGCTCATTCTCATGTAACGTAACCTGGTTCAGAACGGGTGTCTTTTGATAACTGTAGTTGACCTGCTCCATATGAATCATAACTCACTCTCCTTATCCTTCTTGCCACGAATCAAATCAATAATCATGTCTTCATTCATGTGAATCCGTCTGGCTTCTTCAAGTAAAGGCTTGATGTATTCTTCATAAAAATCCTGCTTCCGTTCAATGAGCAAGGCTTCTCTTGCTCCCTTCGCAACAAACATTCCAACACCTCGCTGTTTGTATATAATCCCCTTGTCCACGAGTTCCTGCAGTCCTTTGCGGGCTGTAGCCGGATTGATATTATAGAAGCGTGACAGTTCATTAGTTGATGGAACCTGTTCTTCCACCTTCAATCTGCCTTCCACAATATCGTCCATTATCATCGTGGCAATCTGATGAAAAATAGGCTGAGATTCATCCAAAGTCGATTTCATGTGCCTCCAACTTTCATACGTATTCATTAGCGAGTTAGTCGGTTAGTTACTCATGTAACTAACTATAGTATACAAAAACGCAAATGTAAATAGGCGAACTTTAATTCATTGTCTTTTCTACCTTTGCTCTGTTGTATTGATTAATAAGACCGTCTAGGACTACGGATTGCTGGATCACTTCAGGATGAAGCAGACTGTCGTATTCCATATGCATGCGATATAACAACTGTCTGGCATCTTCGATCCGTAACATCAAATCCAGGCGATCCATAATACCCCTCCTTTTTGTCATATTTTAGTGTATTATGCCAATCAAAAGCGCATGTGAGATAAGACATACTTATTCTTCCACTTGGATACACACAAAAAAAGAACGCTTCTGAAATAAATCAGAAGCGTTTCTTTTAACATTTTATTAAGTTCCAAATCCATGATCAGAAGGTCTCATAATTTCGGGGTTCGGGATTGTCTTGTCTGGGACAGGTTCCGTAGCAGGGGCTACGATGAATACAACGATACTACAGGTAGCTATCAGCAAAGCCAACTTTCTCTTCATTGAGTTTCTGCACCTCACTAATTATCATTTTGTATTGCTGTTTCGCCGTCTCAGATGCAAATTCCCGGTATTGCTCAAACAGTCCGACACCTCTAAGAATACCTCGTCCACTGCTAATTTCAATAGAAAATCTTAAACTATCCAGCACAAATTCTATCCCTAAATGAAACTCGTCCTTCTTTAAATAGTATGCGCCCAAATCTGCTAAAAGTCGTAAATATCGATCATCCGTAACCTGTCTGCTCACTTTGCCAATTCGGTTACTCTGTTCCTGATAAGTGAAGTAGGATTCATACTGTTTGAGTACATGATCAATATCCTTATCATAGCGATTAGCTGCGGTTACAATATCACAAAGCGCTGGGAATATCTCATTTTCTTTTGTAGAAATATACGCCAGATAATCAGGTAATACCTCAAACTGACCACCCATTAAATGATATATATAACGATTAGCTTCAGCCCATTCCTGAAACTGATTCATAACAACGATTTCATCTTTATCCGGGTTCCTCACCCAGCGATTATCTGAATATAAAGAAACATAGTTAAGTGCCCCAGTGTAGTCCTTCAAATGATAACAGGCACTTCCTGCAGCTAGATAAGAGTAAAGAATATAGAAGACAATGGGTCTTTTCGTCTCTTCTTGTTTCCGTCGGCCATTCATCTCATAATGGATGGACGCTTTTACTTTCAATTTTTCAGATAACTCCTGAACCTTGTTCCATCTATGCAATGCTCCAAACGCATTAATCAGTTCGTTAAGCGCATCCAACTGATAACGTTCATCCAACCGATCCACATAGTATTCAAACCGAGCTGCAATAATCAGATTCCGCTGCTGATCATTGGTAAGCCCCAACCTGAACAGTCGATACTGACAGAGTGCAAGCCGCTCGGAATGCTGCATTTTCTCGCTTTCAGCGATGTTCTCATATAGAAGGATGGCCGGTTTGAATTTACCCGCTTGGTAGAATTCTTCAGCCACATCAAATAACAAAGGAATATAGGATAGATTATCCATCATCAGACGAATAACCTCTTCAATACAGTCCAGCTTGTCCAACTCGGCACAGCGATGAAGGAAAGGTCCCAATCTTCGCCAGTCCGGGGTTGCATGTACAAAACACTCATCTATGTATAACTCATAGAAGTAACCTTCTTCCAGTCTCATGGCGGAAGTAATACGATCCAACTGCTGCATAGCAATAGGCCGATTTTTATTCAAAATATTGCTCAGCGTACCCGAATTAATCCCTGACGTTTCCGAAAAATGACTAATGGACATCTGTTCACGCTTCAAATAACTTTCTAAATGATCGCGTATCGTGGTTGTCGGCTCCAAACGAACACCACCCTCCAAAATAAAAAACATATACAGGATTATCGGTATGCAAAAGTAATTATATGTAATTAAAAAGTATCGGTCAATATAATAATTTCAACTAATTTGTATTAATTACATTTTAATCCTTTAATTAAAATACAGGTCCCTATCCTTATTTTATATCGGAAACGCGCTCGGCATCAAACCTGAAAATAGACAAAAAACACGAGCCATCTACCGGCTCGTGCTCTCAACTGACTCATTAGTCAGTATGCTCACTATAACTTGGATTTAAGGCAGTATATTACCTGCCGCACGATAAATCTCATACCACTCTGGACGAGTGAGATGAACATCTCCTGCTTTTACACAGTCTTGCAGACGTTCAATATTCATCGTGCCTGTCACAGGCTGCATATGCGCAGGGTGACGAAGCAACCAAGCGATTGCAATCGTTGTATTGCTCACGTCATACTTCGCAGCAATCTCGTCGATCTTAGCATTCAATTCCGGGAACTTGTCGCTGCCCAGGAATACGCCTTCGAAGAATCCGTACTGGAACGGGGACCACGGCTGAATGGTGATATCATGCAGACGACAATAATCAAGAATGCTGCCATCACGGTTAACCGCAGCATCGTTCTCCATGTTCACGTTGATTCCGCTGTCGATCATCGTTGTGTTGGTAATACTCAACTGCAACTGGTTGGCAACCAGTGGCTGTTTCACGTATTTTTTCAACAATTCGATCTGGTTCGGATTCTGGTTGGATACCCCGAAGTGACGCACTTTACCTTCGCGCTCCAGTTGATCAAAGGCTTCAGCCACTTCTTCCGGCTCAACCAATGCATCCGGACGGTGCAGCAACAGAACGTCAAGGTATTCCGTTTTCAGACGCTGCAGAATACCATCCACCGAATTCAGGATATGCTCTTTGGAGAAATCAAACATGCCTTTGCGAATACCGCATTTGGATTGAAGAATCATATTTTCACGAACTTGGGGATTCATCTGTACCGCTTCAGCGAAGATCTCCTCACATGTTCCTGTACCATATATGTCGGCATGGTCAAAGAAATTCGCACCAGCCTCCATTGCAGAACGAACAAAATGTTCAGCTTCCTTACCGTCTAGTGAATTAATCCGCATGCAACCCACAGCGACTACAGGTACTTCAAGTGTGCTGCTGCCCAATTTAATGGTTCTCAAGATGTTATCCCTCCATATTCGAATATTATCGTGTATCTTACTTTTGATTGTGACACACATCTGCAATCGGTTTCAATAGATTTATCCTACATTCATATGGAGAAATGATAGGTTCTTGATTCCAGCCTATAATTATAAAAGAAGAAGTTATACTTCTTCCGGTACGATAACCTCAATATGCCTTGGTAGGACAGTGATATGAATAGGCAGAGCAGGACCTTCCTCACCATCTACATTCGTGCGAATGGCTTCGTCTGAGCGAACATGAACTTCTTTGGCTGTAAAATAGTCCACATCCTTATGCTCCTTCAGATTACCAAAAAACAGGGAAGTACCTAGTGTCAGGCTGTTGAACACACTGATGTTGCGAACAACAAAACAATGGATCAGACCATCGTCCACCTCAGCATCCGGTGACAACTTCTCGAATCCCCCAACCGAATTGGTCAGCGCCGCCAGAAAAAGAGGAGATTCTCCCTCCCAGATCTGGCCGTCATATTCAATGGTCAGTTGATTGGCTGGTGTATTCACCAGGTCTTTCAAGCCTTCCTTCAGGTACGCGAATGAACCTAGCTTCGACTTCTCTTCCGAGGATACAGAGAATAGAGCTTCTGCCAAAGAACCCGCAGCCACAACGTTGGCAAACAGGCGATCATTGATTTTCCCGATATCCACGATATGGGTCTGATCCGAACGTAACTGCCGAATGGCCTCCTCCGGGTCGAGCGAGATATTCAGCGCACGCGCAAAATCATTCACCGTACCTAGCGGTACGATGCCCAATCGGGGACGATGATTCTGATCCATCATGCCATTGATCGTCTCATGAAGTGTGCCATCGCCTCCGATGGAAATGACCAGATCACAGCCGTCCTTGCAGGCGTTCAGGCAATAGTCCGTCGCATCACCTTCCCCGGCCGTCTCGTTAACCGCCACCTCGTACTGCTGTGACTCCAAAATTTCTCTGACTTGGGACACATACTGTTCGGCCTCTTCCTTACCTGACGACGGATTACTAATGATCATGGCTTGGCGCATACTCACATCTTCCCCTCCAAATTGGCATCTTTACTTCATCTATACCCGTTTCAAGGGTAGATTGAATAGGCTCTGCGGGAGATGTTCTATTTTTTTTGATAAACATGTCTCTGAAGAGTGCAGAGCAGGGTTTGTTTCATATAGAATAGAAGTATAGGAATACCCCTTACGAAATTTATTGTTCCTTTTTCCTGTTGTCGGGTTAATAACTATAGATGTGCTTTTAGCCGATTCTTCATATGTACAGTGTTCAATTTGCACGGAATACTCCGTGGGCAGAACAACCTTCCGTTATCGTGTAAATACTATACTTATCTAACTCAAGCTGTTCGATTATTTTATAAATTCTAAAAATCGGAGGAAATACATGCAATGAGAAGAATGACTCTACTATTTCTAGTATTCATCCTGAGTCTCGCGACATCGGGGCAAGCTATGGCTTACACGACTACAGACTCGGGCGAGGGAATCATTGAAGATCCCTTACTTGAAGACGGACTGAAGCTAATTCTGAACAAACCTCTGGATGTTCCACTGACTTCATCGGATCTGGAGCAGCTTGAGGTGGTGGACCTGAGCAATGCAGGTATTCAAAGCCTGTCCGGTCTGGAATATGCGACCAACCTGACTCACCTCCGATTATATGGGAATGAGATTGAGGATCTGACACCGCTGAAGCACCTAACCCAGCTTCGCGAGATCGATGTTCGCAACAATTACATTACATCCATACAAGCACTTGCTGAATTGAAAGACTTGGGACGGCTGTATATCAGCAACAATTCCATTTCATCCATAGAGGTTGTACGTGGGTTCAACCGATTACATACGTTCCACGCCAGCGGTAACCAGATTGCCAGTCTTGCAGCCCTCTCGGATGCGGATGCACTGAAGTGGCTTGAAATTTCAAACAATACCATTAGTGATCTGACACCGCTCATGGGTAAGACCCGGCTCCAACAACTCAATGTAGCAAACAACCAGATTCAGACGCTGGAAGCACTGGCTGAACTGCCAAATACGCTGCGGAATCTGAATGTAGCAGGCAATCACATCACCGACCTGACACCACTAGAGCACATGACACGGCTTCGGACACTTGATATCTCTGGTAACCAGATACAACACCTCAAGGGGCTTGAGGGACTGACTGGGCTGAAGGAGCTGAATGCAGAATCCAATCAGATCTATAATCTGGAACCGCTTCGGCAACTCTCAAGTTTGGACGTATTAAAATTATCCAACAACCGGGTGTGGGACCTGACACCGATTGCAGGTTTTACGTTTACCCGTGATCACACGTTGACAAACACCGCACAGGATATCTCAGCGTCCACTTCGTTATCCTCGGGTATTCAGACATCTGTCTCCGAGGTTGAACCTGCGGGACTTACCGTGCAGAATAACTATCTGGATGTCACAAGTGGCAGTCAGACGATGCAGCTTCTGAACCGTATGAATGTACGGGAGCAGAAACGGACGCCGCAGGGCAGCTTCCAGCGTCTGATGGAAGGGTCTACCACTGCCTATGTAGGAGATCGCGCTTATGCATTGGATGCTGCGCCCTTTATTGATGAAGGACGGACCTATGTGCCTCTGCGTTTTGTCTCGGAGCAGTTAAACGCCAGTGTGAACTGGAACAGCGGTACGCGCGAAGCGGTGATCACACAGAATGACAAGACGATTCGCTGGACTGTAGGCAACAAACAAGTTGTCGTGAACGACGCGCTTGCAATCAATGATGCTCCTCTATTGATGAAAAATGGCAAAACATTTGTTCCGGTTCGCTTTATTTCGGAGCAATTCAATACCTCTGTTGGTTACATCGGAAGCAGCAAAACGATTCTGATTTTTGAAAATAAAGAGCTTGGTGAGAGTGTACAGCCTTAAGTAGTGTCTTACGATCAATCGCAGCCATAAGAGAAACACAGCGAAGTCCCCGTCTGAACAATCAGCGGGGATTTTGGTTATGTTATGACAATTGTGCTACGGACCTTGGATAGTGGTATATGGATAGCATCAATCACAAGCAAATACAGCATACCATCTGTTTGTACGGGCATAATCTTGTAACGCTCTATCTCGGATTAGGGCAAATTTTACACGGTTTAGCATATCTTCTTTTGCCGCGGGGGTTGTTATACTGAACGTAATATATATGACAACTGAGGTTCAATCGAGGAGGAAATTCATATGACATTCACGTTCACTGGTTATTCCACAACCCAAGACAGCTCGTGGAGAGAGCTATCTTTTGTGCCTACTAATGAAAGCGCTAACTTAAAACTGACGGGTGAACAGCACCAACTTGTGGAAGGGTTTGGCGGCTGTTTCAACGAGCTTGGTTATATCGCTCTATCGCACTTGGGCGAGGAGCAGCGCCATGAGGTATTTCATTCCCTCTTCCATCCGGAGGGTGAGCACAAGTTTAACATCTGCCGCCTGCCCATAGGCGCAAGTGATTATGCAGAGCAGTGGTACAGCCACAACGAGGTGGACGGCGACGTGGCCATGGAACATTTTTCGATCGAACGTGATTTCAAATATCTGATTCCCTACATCAAGGAAGCTCTGAGTTATAACCCGAACCTGCAATTCTTCGCCTCCCCTTGGAGCCCGCCAACATGGATGAAGTCGCCAAAAGCCTATAACTACGGCACACTTCGTTGGGAAAAAGATATTCTGGAAGCCTACGCCCTGTATTTCGTAAAATTCGTACAGGCTTACCGTGACGCCGGTATTACCATCCATCAGGTGCATGTGCAGAACGAAGTCATTGCAGATCAGAAATTCCCTTCTTGCATGTGGACAGGCGAGCAGCTTCGTGAGTTTATCGCCGATTATCTGGGCCCGGCTTTTGACAAACACGGTCTGGATACAGAAATCTGGCTGGGGACGATCAACGCTCCTGATCCATGGGAGGAATTGATCAAGAAAAAGACAAATGACTTCGATGAGTACGCCGGACTTGTCCTGAGTGATCCGAAGGCCTATTCCTATATCAAGGGTGTTGGGTATCAATGGGCAGGCAAACATGCCATTCAACGTACCGCGGCAAGTTATCCGGAGCTACGTTATATGCAAACCGAGAACGAATGCGGTGATGGCAACAACTCATGGAATTACGCCAAATATGTATATAACCTCTACCAGCATTACTTCAGCAACGGCGTGAACGCGTACATCTACTGGAACATGGTTCTGGAACCCAAAGGTCGCAGCACATGGGGCTGGGAGCAGAACTCCATGATCACCGTAGATCCGGATAATAAGGAGGTTACTCGGAACCCCGAGTATTATGTGATGAAACACTTCGCACATCATGTGGTCCCTGGTGCTCGAAGAGTCGGCCTGTCTGGGGCCTGGAGCGGTAAATCTGTGGCTTTCCGCAACCCGGATAACAGTCTCGTCATTGTGATCAATAATCCATTCCGGGACCGTCGCGACCTCTATCTAACCCTTGAAGAAGGGCAGACCCTCTACATGGAGCTAGAGGGCGATTCATTCAACAGCATGGTAATTCAACCGAAGTAACAAACTCAACACATCGTTAAAGTGCAGACATCCATAGCGTCAGACTCGAGAATCCCTTGAGCTGGCGCTATTTTTCATGCGCAAGACTATGTGTATTGTCACTATTATTGGTTTGGTAGAATACAAGTTATGGAAGACCTTGCGGTTACTCGTTTTATCTTTTATATTTACAAATCTATAAATCTAGATATAATGTAATCCAGAGAACTTACTTCCCTGTCCATTACATGATAGGAGGCAAGGCAGGATCATTTTAGAGCAATATATCTATTTTTCTGTATATTTAAATTTATTGGAGGTTCGCTTTACATGAAATCACAACAGGTCAACCCGCTCCTTATCCTGATTCTGGCACTGGGTGTATTCGGAATCATCACAACAGAAATGGGGATTGTGGGGGTGTTGCCTCAGGTTGCGCACAAATTTAACATCACGGCTGCACAGGCAGGTTGGCTGGTCAGTATATTTGCGCTGGTCGTAGCTATTGCGGGTCCCTTTCTCACCTTGCTGGCGTCCGGGATTAATCGCAAAATTATCCTTGTAGCTGCTGTGCTGATGTTTGCCATTTCGAACGTCGTATATGCCTACGCCACAACATTTGATACCATGCTGATCTTCCGTATCATACCCGCGTTATTTCATCCCGTCTTCTTTTCCGTAGCTCTGGTCACAAGTGCCCAACTTGTTCCCGCAGAGAAGAGCAGCCAGGCGGTTGCCAAAGTATTTACCGGAGTTACCGCGGGCTTTGCCTTTGGTGTGCCGCTGACATCGTATCTTGCTGAACGCCTATCCCTCGAAATCGCCTTTCTGTTTGGCGCGATGGTCAGTCTAGTCGCTTTGATCGGCATATGGATCTGGCTACCCTCGATGCCCGTGAAGGAAAAGATGTCCTATGGCAAGCAGCTCGGTATTCTGCGCAAACCTGAATTATGGCTGAATGTTGCCGCAGTCATTTTTATATTCGCCGCCATGTTCTCTGTATACAGCTATTTCGCCGAGTATCTTGGGCAAGTCACCCGAATGAGCGGATCATGGATTAGTGTCATGCTTACCGTCTTCGGTGTTGTCATGATCATTGGAAATTTGGGGTTTGGACAGTTTCTGCGGAAGAGCGTGATCCATACTGTCCTCATGTTCCCCCTGCTGTATGTAGCAGCTTACGCACTCGTCTATTGGGCCGGTCCCCACTTCATGTGGATGATGATGGTAGTCATTATCTGGGCATCTGTACATTCAGGAGGATTAATTGTAAGCCAAACCTGGTTAACCGCTGAAGCGCAGGATGCGCCTGAATTCGGCAACAGCTTGTATGTATCCTTTTCTAACCTTGGCATTACACTAGGTACTGCCATCGGCGGATGGTTCATTGCGAACTTCGGAATACATCAATTGATCTGGAGTGGGATGATATTTGCACTGATCGCTTTTGTATTGATAGGGATTAAAATCAAATGCTTCTCCTCTCGCTCGGTTGCTTAACACCAATAGCGCCATATTCCCATGCTTAACATGTGGAATAGGCGCTATTTGGTGTTATATAATAACGAATTTCACAAGGGAAACTCAGACTCGTCAAAATGCACGCTTAAGGGTTGTTCGCCAGATAATTTCTCAACCATTGCAGCGCTGGACGTTCTGTACCGTTGCTATTAACCAGATGCGAACCGTTCACCCATGTTTGGTTCTGGTTGTAGCCCCACAGTGTTACACCTTTAACAGCAGCATGTTTCCACAGTACAGGGAATTTCTGCTGATAGCGCTGCAACTGTGTATTATCGTCGCCCGTCATATCCAGTTCGGATACATAGACCGGCAGACCTGTCGCAGCCAGCTTATTCAGTACTGTGTTCATTGTGCTCACAGAGACGTTGTCCATATTAAAGTAATGTGCTTGGATACCAATACCATCCACTAGACCTCTGTTTTTCAAAAGGTTAATAATCTGGATATATTGGTCCGCTTTAGCCGGATCACCGATAATTCCGTATTCATTGATCAGCAATTTCGCGTTCGGAAAAGCTTGTCTCGCCTGCTGGAATGACCAAATGACCCAATCCCAGCCAGTGGCTCCATCTCCACCGATCGCGTTGCGATAAGAAGGCTTGGCATGAAGCGGCTCATTAACGACATCCACATATGCTGCCTTGGAATAACGCTGGCCTGCGGCCTGAATCCATTGCGTCACTTCAGCCTTCTGATCTGCGGCAGAGAGACTGTTAATCCAATTTGGCTGCTGATTTCCCCATACGAGCGTATGGAACTTGAACGGGAATCCATTGTTGTTAGCATAATTGTATGCCATATCTGCCTGACCCCAGTTCATTACATTACGTGTACCTTCCACAGCATCCCACTTGGTAGAGTTCTCTGGAGTTACTTGGTTCCAGTAAGGACTAAAATTAGAAGGAACCTGGCTAGCTATAATATTGCCCAAAAATTTGCTACCTTTCGCCAAACCAGCACTCACACTGCCCACCGCAACTGAAGCCGCGAGAACCCCTACCAATGCCAGTGAGCCGATTGTCTTAAACCACTTGGACTTAATCAAATGATTTTCCTCCTTAGAATTTATTTTGTTAAGCGCTTACAAAAACCATTTTACTGGATAATTTTGGTTTTAAAAACCTGTCAAATTATAGTACTTTATTGCAAAAAATAGAACTTAGTGTTTTGATGCTATCTATAACCCCACTCTAAATCATACATGACTCTTACATTGGAGTTTACATTTACCACATGTTTATCTAGTATAAAATGATACATATCTTTACATACACTAGATAACAAGGGAGATTACAACATGCGCAAAATTTCAACAAAACGCTTCGCCGGATGGCCCTTATCGTTCCTCTTATGTGCCTCCATTTTGTTCACCCCTTTCGCTTCTACTCCAGCTCAGGCTGCTGAGGCAGACAAGGAAACCAAGATCACATTGCTGGGTACATCGGATATTCATGGCCGATTTATGCCGTGGGACTATGCTCTGGACGGTCCAAACCCAACCGGCAGCATGACGCAGCTCTATACCATTGTGAAAAAAGTGCGTGCCGAGAATCCCAATACGATTCTGCTGGATGCAGGGGACATGATTCAGGATAACTCCGCTGAGTTATTCAATGATCAACCTCAATCTCCCATGATGGTTGCGATGAATGAAATGAAATATGACGCATGGGTTATGGGTAACCACGAGTTTAACTTTGGACTGGACGTACTGGAGAAGATCTCTTCCCAATTCAATGGACAGCCTCTCGTGGGTAACATTTTCAAAGAAAACGGCGACCGCTACATGCCTGTCTATACGATTATTGAGAAAGACGGAATCAAAGTAGGTGTCATTGGAATGAACACACCGATGATTACCGAATTTGAGAAAGGTACGGATCACCTGGACGGCATCATCGTCAAAGATCCTGTGGAAGAGACCAAGAAGGCCATTGCTGAGTTGAAAGGCAAAGTGGATGTTATGGTTGGACTCATGCATATGGGATTGGATAACGAGAACGGAAATCCGGGGACCGGAGTCACAGATATCGCCAACGCCAACCCGGAGCTGGCTGCCATTTTTGCCGGACACATGCATACCTTGATTGAATCCCAAACGGTTAACGGTGTATTGATCTCCGAACCGAATAAATATGGCTCACATATTTCGCGAATCGATCTGACATTTGCCAAAGACGGCGACAAAGTTGTGCTGAAAAGCAAGGAAGCTCAAGCACTCGCTGTAAAAACAGCCGACGGAACGTACGAAGTCTCCGATCCTGCGCTGGAAGAGACATTGCATCCATTCCACGAGTTCGCTCGTGCCGATGCCAACATTGAAGTGGCTGAACTGAAAGGCACGAACCTGGTCCCTGCCGATGAGATTAAGGGTATCCCTGCTGTGCAGATCCAGGAAACACCTTTGTCTGACTTTTTCACCGAAGTGATGTTGCATTACAGTGATGCCGATGTGGTCGCGCACCAGATTGATAACGACAAAGCCAAGCTGGATGTAGGCCCGATCAAGAAAAAGGATATTGCGTTCAACTACCAATATACCTTTGGTGAAGTAACCGTGTATGAAGTAACCGGACGCGATCTGATGGATTATATGGAGTGGTCTGCGGGGTACTTCAACTCTACACGCCCGGGTGATGTGACCATTAGTTTCGATCCGAAACGGCGTGCTTCCAAATACAGCACCGATGATTTCTTCGGCGGCGTGACGTATGAGATTGACCTGACCAAGCCATACGGCAGTCGGATTACGAATCTCAAGTACAGCAATGGGTCAGTAGTCAAAGAAGACGATACGTTGAAGCTGGGCATGAATGCCTACCGAATGGAAGCCCTGATTGCCAAAGGCGGCGCCATGGAAGGACGTAAGTTCAAGCAGCTCTGGTCCTCCAAGGATGCCTCGGCATTTGGTGAGATCCAAGGTACAATTCGCAACCTGTCCATCGCCTATCTGAAAGATGTTATGAAAGGTGTCTACGAACCGAAGATTCAGCACAACTGGAAAATCACCGGCGTAGACCTGACTGCACCAGAACGCGCAGATGTAGTGGAGTTAATTAACGATGGCATCATGTCTGTGCCGACGACAGAAGATGGCAAGTACACCAACATTGCCTCCATTAACATTTTGGATGCGGTGACGCAAGAAGAGATTGATGCACTTTCTGCCAAAGCAGGCGTGAATACATCAAAATTCGCAGGTGTGAAAACCAAGGGAGCATTCTATCAACAGCTGAACAAGGCTCGCAAAACGGCAACAGGTGGTGATGGTGGTACGACAACACCTAAACCTGAGAAACCGACAACACCAACCGTACCTAAACCAACACCGACTCCAGGCACGTCGAAACCTGGCAAACCCTCAACACCAAACACTGGTAAAGCGGGTACCGTCACCAAAGGTAAACAAGCCAAGGTTACAGCGGCTTACCTGAACGTACGTGCTGGTGCTTCATCCAAAGCCAAGGTCATTGCTGCCGTACCGAAAGGCACCCTGCTTGAGGTGATTAGCACAGACAAGTATGGCTGGGTAAAAGTGAAGCTTGATGGACGTGTAGCATTTGTATACGGGAAATATGTGAGCATTTTTAAATAGCAATCGTTACGCACCACGTTTAACGAAAAAAAGGGCGATTCTCCCATGGAACTCATGGTCGGGATCGCCCTTTGCTATGTTAAGGAAAGGTTATGCGTATTGCCGTTCCACTAATGCTCAACCTCTCTTTACATCCCAGTTTGCGAGCATGCCTCTCGCCATCTCCATGTCCGACTCCTTGCCCGTAATCAGTGCAAACTTGGCAACAATTGCAGGATAGGCTGCCCACTGCTCCCGAATATGCTCCAGCATCTGGGGCCATGTTCTTCCCCCTGCCTTCTCATAACGACTCAAAAGCTCACGCAGCCCATCCTCCTGAAAGAGTGCATAGTAGATGACAAAGTCCTTACCCGGATCTGCAATCTCCGCTTCCGTCCAATCAATAAGTCCAGTTACTCGCTGGGCATCATCGACAATAATATGCGGCGGATGCAGATCACCATGGATGAACGCCGAGTGCTGCGGCCAATAGCTACTTACAGACAGCCATATCGTCCAGCGTTCAACCAGTTCGGTTGGCACCGTAAAATTCTGCTTAACCTCTTCTATATTGGCTGCAAATTCTTTGCGTGCTTCCATAGGTGTTTTGATCCGTACTCCACCTTTCTTCGCCTCGTGTGGATCAATGTTATGCAGCGCGACGAGATTCACAGCCAGTGAATCGAGAAACGTATCAGATAAGTTTTCCTGAGGGAATCGCCATACATACCCTCCCCCTGCAGGATCGACAACTGCAATCGGATCACCATCAAGTAAAGGATATGCGACTAACTCCGGCGTACAGACCCGCCAATCGGGTACTTGTGCGGGTATACTGTCTCGAACCACATCCAACACTTTGCGCTCATTCTCGGCTCGTACCCATACGTCTTCACGTCGCGGCTGGCGCAGAACCCACCTGTGACCTTCTTCATCGGTGGCGAATGCTACACGAAAGTCCATACCCGACTCGTTAATCTCCAAGAACTCCTTATCCATTATTAGTCCGTTCTGATTTGCTAAAGATAATAGTTCCTTTTGAATTGCCAAATGTTCATTCGAGTTTGATTTTGTCATATCGGGTACTCCCCTTTTCCTGGATAAACTAAAAAACACAGACATGTTCGCCTGTGCAGTTCATTTTGGATATTGGTATACCTGAATGCTCACAAAAAAAATAGTAGTACATCAAAGAACCACTTCACAGAGTGATTCTTTCACGACTAGCGGCATACGTGTAAATTGGCAAACCAATCCCGATGAGCTGCACACAGGCAGAAAACAGCAAGCGTAAACAAACGTTTCGCCAAACTATCTCAATCGGGAAAAATTTTGCACACGTATCCCTCCGTTCAATAAGTTACCCATATGCTAACATACTCCAAATCCCAATTCCAGACTGAATGGAATATTTTTGGTTCTTTTTATTGATATACAGGAACTTGGGCGTCTCAGGTAACGTCCATAGTTTATAGATGTATTAAAAAGGAGGTGAGTAACTCGATGTCCATTTTACGAAGGTTATCCTTATTCCCGTTTATCTTACTTCTGCTAACGCTCGGATGCACAGAGAAATCCGAGGAACAGGGGGAAGAGAAGCCACATGTGCGAGGAATGATTACGGATTTTGAAGAAGAAAAAGGTCAGGTACTCATCGAGAACAAAGAAGATGGAGGTGTTGAATCAGGACCGATTTGGATTTCGCTCAACACGGATGCCGAACTCATCATTGAAGGAGAAACTGTCACCGTCTCTTTGGATGAGACACTCGTTGGTCGAGGTGCAGAAGTATGGATCAATGGAATTATTGCTCAATCTTACCCTCCCCAAACCAAGGCTGTGAAAATGGTCATCCATTAACACAAAGCAATATTCACCGATACATTTCGTTTCACGTGGAACGTTATGATACACCTACGAACAGCAACACCTTTACTCTTCATATCGTATTGGATCTAAACAATTTAACCACTTGATGCATTTCCTCCGTTAGCCTGCCTGCATATAGAGTATAATGAAGAGGTATACGATAAATGTACGGTGCAATAATTGTACAAAAACTAACGCAAAAGAGGTAAACGATGAGCGAGCAACAATTTAAAGATTATGGACTTGGTGAAGAGATCGTAAAAGCACTGGACAGTCTGGGCTATGAGACACCAACCGAGGTTCAAACTAAAGTTATACCGGTAGCACTGGAGAATCAGGATCTTGTGGTGAAATCACAGACGGGTAGCGGTAAAACAGCTGCCTACGGCATTCCGCTCTGCGAGCTGGTGGATTGGAATGAGAATAAGCCACAGGCTCTGATTCTTACACCAACCCGGGAACTGGCTTTGCAGGTTAACGAAGATATTACAAATATCGGCCGCTTTAAGCGTATTAAAGCAACCGCACTATACGGACAGTCCCCTTTTCACATCCAAAAAGCCGAGTTGAAACAAAGAACACATGTCGCTGTAGGTACACCAGGTCGGGTACTGGATCATATCGAACGCGGCACGCTGCCACTCGAACGGATTGCATACCTTGTCATTGACGAGGCCGATGAGATGTTAAATATGGGCTTCATCGAGACGGTGCAAGCGATTATTCAGAAACTACCGCAGGAGCGAGTAACGATGCTGTTCTCGGCTACGTTCCCTGAAGATGTAGCCAAGCTGTCACGCAAATACATGAACAAACCGGTGGAAATCGAGATCAAAGCAAGTGGACTGACTACAGCCACCATCGAACATGCTGTGATTCATGTGCCAGAAGTGAACAAAACCGCGCTGCTTCAGGACTTGTTCATTGTGGAAAATCCGGATAGCTGCATCGTGTTCTGCCGTACGCAGGAGAATGTAGATAAACTGTTCCGGGTCATGGCTGACCTGGACTATCCAGCAGATCGTATCCATGGTGGCATGGAGCAGGATGAGCGGATCGAAGTCATGAACGCCTTCAGACGGGGACAATTCCGTTATCTGATCGCGACGGATGTAGCCGCACGTGGTATTGATATCACCAATATCACTCATGTCATCAACTACGATATTCCTTTGGAAAAAGAGGGATATGTTCACCGTACAGGCCGTACGGGTCGCGCAGGCAAAACAGGTAAAGCCATTACGTTGATTACACCGAAAGATGGCCGACGGCTGGCCGAGATTGAATCCTATATCGGTTTCGAAATTCCTGTTGTGAAAGCTCCTTCCGAGGAAGCTGTAGATCGCCGCAGAGAAGATTTTGAGAAGCGATTGAAGATCGTGCCTGAACGTAAAAAGGACAAGCGTGAACAGTTGAACCAACAGATCATGAAGCTGAACTTCAACGGAGGCAAGAAGAAGAAACTTCGTGCCGTAGACTTTGTCGGTACCATCGCCAAGCTTGAAGGCGTTACGGCTGACGACATCGGGATCATTACCATTCAAGACAATGTAACAGATGTGGAGATTCTGAATGGCAAAGGCCCAATCGTATTGGAGCTTATGCAGAATACAACGATCAAAAAGATGCAGCTCAAGGTTCGTAAAGGTCATAAATAGATTGGTGAATGTCGCCAAATAAATAGGAATTCAAACAGGGATAGTGGACTCTTTTCTAAGTCTGCCATCCCTTTTTTCTCTCTTTTCGATGTATGACTCTACTGTTCTAGAACTTTCTTACTGCTCAATTCACCTCTTCTTTTTCCGTACTGTACCGCCTTCCACCGCATACCGAAATAGCGCATCTTCGGCGCCCCCATTATCATCCGTAACTTGAAACGTCGCTGCGTCCCCCGACTTATATACACTTCCCGTCACGAAGCTGAACACCACACGGTCATCATTGCCCCAATATTTATTCAGCATCACAAATGTACTGCCGTTCACGCCCTTAACCGTGCGGTTGCCATTGGCATTATACAGACCCTTCTGATCCATAGCCCAGCTCTGGGGATAGGCATCGAATAGATGTGTAAAGGTGGCACGATCGATATGTTTATTCGGTTTTCCCCATAGATATACATGATCGGCATCCACTGCCCAGCTCCCAGAAGGTGTTATTAATTCAAATGTTGATGCGTCTGCCCCCTTAATCATCTGAAGCACATCGTCTGGATGACCAAAAGGCTGACTTGTCCGAGCAACCTCAGCACGATACACATGTTGCAGATCCTTGGAAAGTCCAAGATGTTCCGTCCCGGCATAAGTTTCAAACTGCCGAGCGTCAGCTCCTTCCACACGGTAACCGTTGTAATACACATGATTGTCATCACGACCGAAGGGTCCCCCTAGTGGCTGGAAAGTATCTGGATCTGCTCCTTTTACAGTGCGCCACTGAAAATAAACACGTTCCCGGTCCCGTGCAAACTGTCCATCCAGCGGTTCAAAGGTAGACCTATGCACATCCCGAACGAGATTGTACACTTCCTTCGCTTCCCGATGAGCCGTACCGCCCCATTCGGTTTTATAAAAAATGGACGACGCAGTCTCAACCCAATTCCCTGTGATCTGCGTAGCCCCCTCAGCACTATGGGCATAATGCGAATGCCACCAGCCAGGTACGTCCGAATGATGTTCACGGAACCATTCTCTCACCTCATCCTTTTCCCCATTCGCATAGCGAAGAGAACTGGACAGATGGAACAGATGGTCCTTATCGGTACAATAATCGTGATGAGCAATCACAGCATTCGTATCAATATCCTCAAATAGATAAAAATGTGTGCTGCTCTTCACATATAAATAACGTTGGTCCTGAGCGAAGTAGGGCGTATCCGGTAGCAGCCGAAAGCTGGGCGGATCGGAGTCAGGCACGACCTGATCTTCCAGATAGACATATCGCGAGTCACAACAGTAATCTTCATCAATTACACGAAAAGCCTCCGTATCCCGGCTGAATAAACTCGCCTTGTTCTTGCGGGCATTGAACCACCATATTCCCTGACGATCCCGAAGATAGGCGAAAGTCAGCCACCCCTTTGGATAAGTAGAGATGACCTCAAAATCCTGAGCGGTAATGCCACCCTTAATCGGGGTGCTGGTTCCATCTTCTTCATTTTGCAGTATCACCTGAAGGTCTTCATCTACAATAAACTTTTCCATGACGGTTCACCCTCCAACCCTGTTGTGAAATCAGTCTCTCCTCATTTTAGCGCGTACATCTGGTTCTCTCCACATCATCGCACATGATATTTAAGGACAATTCCCTTGCTCTCACCGCTCAACCCCGAAGAGATGAAGATTTGTTCAGTAATGGACGAATTGTTCACTTGAAAAAGAGTCTAGTCCAACTAAAATATAAATGAAAGCGTTATATTTCAGTTGCATATCTTCCGGGAGGTGTATGTCACGGGTAACAGGAAAGCGGTTTGGTTTCTGGTCTTTGCACTCACGTTCACCCTGTTTGGACTTCATCCTGAACGAACAAGCGCAGCAAGTGTCACGATAACCAATGGCACCGATTGGCTCGACACCGCAGGCAATCCCATTCATGCGAACAGCGGCAACATTCTGCAGGTAGGCTCGACGTATTATCTGTACGGTGAACATGCGGTGGGCGCCAGGTTCGACAGTGTGAACGTCTATACCTCCACGGATCTGAAGAACTGGACTTTCAGCAACGCCATACTAACGAAAGATTCCGCAACCGAGCTGGCCTCCAGCAAAATCGAGCGCCCCAAAGTTATCTATAATGCCTCCACCAACCAGTATGTGCTCTGGGCACACTATGAGAACGGTACGGACTACAACCTCGGGCGTGTAGCGGTCGCAACAAGCAATACCCCGAATGGCAAATTCACCTATGAGGGCAGCTTCCGCCCACTCAATTATGAATCCCGTGACATGACCGTCTTTGTTGATACAGATGGCACAGGTTATCTGGTTACTGCTTCACGCAAGAATGGCGGTGCCAATGATACGATGGCTATTTTCAAAATGAATGCAAGTTACACTGGAATACAATCCTTCGAAGGCTGGCTGTTTGAGAATGCCTACCGCGAAGCACCTGCCGTTGTGAAAAAAGGAAACCGTTACTACCTCTTCACCTCCCAAGCCGCTGGCTGGTATCCGAATCAGGGGGCTTATGCTACAGCAACTTCCATGGCGGGCCCGTGGACTGCACTTACACCATATGGCAATCCATCTGCCTTCGGTTCGCAGATCCATGATATTGCCACGATTACAGGCAGCAACACCACATCCTACATCTATATGGCAGACCGCTGGAACCCCATGAGCATTGGAGAGCACAAACATATTTGGCTGCCGCTAACCTTGAATGATTCGAACGGAACAGCATCACTGGAGTGGTATACAACGTGGAACATCGACGCAGCGACAGGCATCGTAACCCCACCTGCTCTCGTCAACCATGCACAAGGCAAAACAGCTACCGCCATCTCCACAGTCTCCGGCTCATCCGCATCCAACGTCAATGACGGTAACTACCAGACGTCTTGGGTAGCTTCCTCCAATAGCTGGCCTGCCTGGTGGCAGGTGGACTTCGGCGCACCGAAGACGATCACGGAGATTGATACTTCCTGGTTTATGTATAAAGGTTCCGAGGGGTACTACAAATATAAAATCGAGATTAGCAACGATGGTGTCAATTACTCCACCTTGGATCGCACCAATAATCTGACCTATGGTTTCACCACGGACGCTGTGCATTTCACCGCACGTTATGTACGAATTAATATGGTGAACGCGGTCTTGTGGAATAATCCGGGGAACTGGTACACCCCAACCCTGCATGAGGTCAAAATGTTGGGTCCAGCCACACCGGAAGCCACAGGGTACAGCCGCTTCAGTTCACACAACGTTCCGGATCGATACATCCGTCACGCCAACTACATCGCACGAATTGACGCTAATGTCTCTCCTGCGCTGGACTCCCAGTTCCGCGTTGTACCGGGTCTAGCGAGTTCCACAGGAATATCACTGGAGTCCATTAACTTCCCAGGCTACTTTCTGAAGCGTAATGCCAGCAACAAAATTGTACTTGAAGCCTACGCCGACACCGCTACCTACAAGAGAGATGCTACGTTCCTGAGCAGCCCCGGTTGGGCTGACAGCACCAAAGTATCCCTTCAATCGTACAGTCAGCCCGGCTATTACATCCGGCATTATGATTATGTGTTACAGTTGGACGCCATCAATGCAGCCAGCAGCTCAACGACGAAGAGTGATGCCACGTTTGGGCGAACCAATTTCTAATTAGGTGTCATCTGCATCATAGATTATGTTATAGTCATCGGGAAGTGATTTGGAGGCGATAATGATGATGATCAAAATTACAAATGGACCAACTCTCGAAGGATAGCGCCTACGGGTCCAATAACTGCGCGTTTCTTTCAACAATGAAGGTGTGAAAGCTATGTCAATTTATCAAGTCGTACCCATGGTCTATGACTCCAAGGAACAGATTGATGCTATTATTTTGCTCGAACAACAATGTAAACAGCTCGATTCCGTGCATCTAAAGGCAGACCTTGATCATATTAGCCAAAAAGACGGAGACCACGCGCTCCTCTGTTATCGTGACGGTGATTTGGCAGGACTCCTCAGTTGGTATAATTCTGACGGCGTAACCGGGAATATTAATGCCATCGTACATCCGCATTATCGTCGCCAAGGTGTGTTCACCAGCCTACTAAAACGGGCCATCCTGGACATGAAACCACAGGGGATTAACCAACTCAGTTATCGCGTTCCTCAGGGCTTATCCTCGGGTGTTCTTACTGCCCAGTCCCTTGGAACCATTTATGATCGTGCGGAGTATTCGATGCAACTTGTGAATCAAGTCGTTGAGGTTGTGGCATCGCCTGAACTAACGTTGTCCGTAGCAGAAGCCAAGGATATGGAGTTCATGGTCACTTGCACATCCCAGGCTTTTGGAGATTCGGAGGACTGGACACGCAATTACTTTATGCAAACGAATGAACCCAGCCGAGTTACCTATATTGCATGGCATGATCAACAGCCTGTTGGGCTGGTACGGGTCAACTCCATTAATGCAACAACCGCATTTATTCATAACTTTTGCATCTTGCCTGCTTATCAGGGACGGAAAATAGGACGCACCGTGCTTCATATTCTGGTGAATCTCCTAAGGAAACAACACTATACAGATATTCGCCTATCCGTTGTTACTGAGAACGAACGTGCTTTGAACTTATACCGCAGTGTTGGTTTTGAAGTGAATTCTGAGTATCACTATTTCAGCGGTCTTTTGTAAAAGACAATGGAGAGAGAGCGTTTTCCGCAAAGGGAGACGTTCTCTCTCTTTTACGTGATACAGATCCGTATATTTACCTTCAGAGATGATTGGAGAATTGGAAAATTAATTTATAGCCATCGAACGTTTGCCCGTACATTTCCCGATAGTTACCTTCGGTATAATTAGCCACTGTTTTCCGCCAGAAAGATTGGCCGATCTTATTGTTCTCCGATGGATTGGTGAACAACTCCCAACTCCCTCTAAACCTTCCGAAGATTGTCGACGCTGCGTGTTCAGCCACGCCTACCCCTCGAAACGGCTGCATCAGAAAGAAATCATGTACGAAGAAATCTATTCCTTGTGAGCAATATGGCGGCGTGGCTACGAACGCAAAACCTGCCGGTCTACCATCCACACTCATTAGGAACGGATAAAGGCACTCCGGTTTTTCCCACCATATGCTCTGTACATCATACTGATCCTGTAACGTTTTATAATCAGGACTTGGTTCGAAAATGCCGTGTTCATTTGGGCTATGCTCTCCACCTAGACCGTAATGACCGGATAGATCATGAAGATATAGCGGGTACATATTTTTAATCACATACGCCTCGTCCTTATTCGTTAATTTCACTTCTATATTCATATTCACCAACCCTGTCAGATAATTTGAAAACGTATTTCAAAAACTCCCTCACGTATCCTTGCACCGTCAAATGAATTGTAAGCAATATCACCAGCCCCGAATATATAAAGAATCCTTCATAACCATTCTTTATTCTTCTTTACAGGAAAAAAGCCACATTCGATGGCTCGAACGTAGCTTCTATAGTTTCATCCCTTTTTGCAATATACAATTTTCTTAATGCTATCCACGGATAAACAGTATTGATCTGCAAGCTGATCAATGGTCGCTCCCGCAGCAAAAAGCTGGCGGATTTCAACGTTCCGTTCCTGAATAATCTTTCGGCCGCCCGAGTTCTCGCCCCACTTCTTATGGGCATCCTTGGGCCGCGGAATATAGATCAAGCCTCCAGGGATATGACGCTGTATTTCTCGGAGCAATTCTTCCGGGAAGATGGTATCGGCATTAATATATTTCACGTTACTCCACTCCTTAAAAGTTAAAAATTTTAAGGCAGCAGAGTCGTACAATGAACGCATTGGATATGCACTACAATGGTATGGCGGAAAAGAATTTCAAGCTCTATGCAAACAACCGCCGTTGTTCATCGCATGGACTCTGCATAGAGCGAATCGTGAAACTTCTTATGAATCGAATCATGGTAGCCCCCCATTCAATCATATTCGTGCTGAAGAACTTCAACTATCTATACCATAATAAGGAATAATTATCTTAATGGCAAAATCTACACGTCAAATTGGTAATAAACCCCTGTTAATTCTTCTGAAACGCTCCATAGCTTGTTTGAAATGTTAGCATCATATAATTTTTCAATAATCTTAGCGCTCTTGGGATAGCCCTTAGTGCCGCCAATACCGCTAGGAGCAATATACTCTCCTCCCGTAATCGTCGGATCTGTTGCAGCGTACAAGGTAGGTAAGGCTCCCATATGTGCAGGTTGACTAACGATTTTCAGAAGACTCCGCATGAATATATTCGCCTGTTTCCCCGAACCGAAGGAGAACAGATTGGTATTCGAAATTCCTGGATGAGCGGCGATACTCATAGAATCCATATGGGCGGAATTAAACTTATTCTGCAGTTCTCTTGCAAACATCAGATTGGCCAGCTTGCTTTGACTGTAGAACTTCATAGGAGCATATCCTTTGGAGCCATCCAAATTATTAAAATCAATTGCGCCATTACCAGCTGCCAAACTGCTTAGAGTAACCACTCTCGATTTTGGAGTAGAAATCAATCGGGGCAACAGCAGGCCCGTAAGCGCAAAATGGCCTAGATGATTGCTACCAAACTGCAACTCAAAGCCATCCTTCGTCAACTGGAATGGAGGATTCATAATGCCTGCATTATTAACGAGAATGGACAAGGAATCGTATTGCTCAAGAAACGCGGCTGCGAACTTACGGATACTGGCTAAATCACTAAGGTCAAGATGCATAACGATGACCTCTCCCGCTACATGTACAGACGACTTTATCTGGTTAGCTGCCTTTTCACCTTTTTCCACATTACGAACGGCAAGGATAACTTTCGCGCCTTTTTCAGCTAACGCTAATGCCGTTTCATACCCTAACCCACCGTTCGAACCTGTCACAATCACTACTTTATTGGATACAGTTGGGATGATGTCTTTAGTCCACACTTTGCTCATATCTCTACACACCTCTCTTATCTTTTTCTTAATACCCAAATATCGAGCGTATATAGCTTTTATCCCCTGCCATACTGGCTTATGCTCCGTTCGAGTAACTCTCTAACCTGTTGCTTCAATTCAGTGGGCGAGATCACTTTCACTTCCGGGCCATAGGAGAGTAACTTTCTCGCTGTAAAAGAAAACTCCTCGGGCGGAACCATTCCACGCCACTCGTTGCCTTGAACCGACTTGAACAACACATCTGACGCGGCCATCCTTGCTCCAAATTCCGTGAAATGCAGTACCACCTCTACGCTTGCTCTGTCTTCTTTGGCATCTAGCCATGCCTTCAGACTCGGAACAGATTCATCAACCGATTCCATCACAGCCAACTGCTGCATTCGATCCACCCGATACAACAACACGCGATCCTTATTTCGTGCTGGCATGTACCAATACCCCTGCCCATAGTAGATGCCATAGGGAAAGACTCGGACTTTTTTATGACCATTGCGGGCATGATACATAAACTGGATTTCTCTCTTTTCCACCGCTGCACCCAATATCTCGGTTGTTAAAGGCTCGGCATGCTCACCGGGATGCTGGACAAAAGTGATATGCTCTCTCATCCGCATAATGAGGTCCTGTACATCCTCAGGCAAAGTGGAGAAATACTGTTCAGCCAGATGTTCACGCATGGAACCGTACGGAAAATCCGGGACTTGCTGTAGATACTCCAGCATCATAAATAGTCCTAACGCCTCCTGCTGTGTCAGTTGAAGAGGTGGCAAGATCCGATTGGGCAACACCCGATATCCCCCGTTAACACCAACTTCGGTGTACAAAGGGAAACCCAGTGCCTGCAATGCATCCAGATCTCGCTGGATCGTACGTACCGATACGTTAAACCGTTCTGCCAGTTCCCGGGCTGTAAACTTCTGTCTGGAATCCATCAGTCGCATGATAGCCAGTTTCCGATTATTCATATATTCAACATCCTAACTACGTCAACTTTTGTCATAGTTAAAGTGTATCATACATTGTAGAAGGGAGCGATTACTATGAACAATAACAAAACCATTTTGTACATTGCTATGAGTCTGGATGGATATATCGCAAGACTGGACGGTTCGGTAGATTGGTTATTTGACGTGGAGGGTGATGGTGGAGACAACGGGTATGCCGCCTTTTATCAGACGATCGGTAGCGTCGTTATGGGACGTAATACGTATGAGGAGGTGCTCACACTTTCTGAAGAATTCCCCTATGCGGATCGCCCAACGTATGTGCTATCCCGCTCAGAACAGCCGGCCGCTCCTCATGTACAGTTTACAACCGAGACGGTAGATACACTCATCCCTCGATTAAAGCAGAATTCTGATGGAGACGTGTGGATTGTGGGTGGAGGCATATTGGTTGGAGCTGTCTTAGCCAAAAAATTACTGGATGAGATTGAAGTCGCCATCATTCCGAAAATTCTTGGTGAAGGCATCCCTTTATTCCCGACAGGCACTGTGCCAAGTCAATTCAAAATGGTCCGAACTCAGACGCTCGGACAGATCATTTCGATTCGTTATGAGGTACAGAACAGCAATGCAGTGGACACACCCTCAAATGTGTAGATAAGAAGAAAAGAAAAAGACCATTCTTATGATGAAGGAACCCCATTAAGCGAGACACATCTAACCATTGGGGTACAATTCATGAAAGAGTGGTCTTTTCATTCCCATGTTTCAAGCTATCCTAACATGCCTCGTACATATTCCGCTAATACCTCTGCCGTCCTGCGGTGAGATAACTCGCCTGGATGGGTGCGCGCCCCTACCGTCTCTTCGGTTGTATCAGGAAGCTGAATGATTGAGACCTTGCGGTCTCCTGTCCCCTTCATATATGCATTAACCCCACGGTAAATGGCAGGCATCATGGGAAAACCAAGCATGCCATAAGCCCATACGAGATGTGCGGCCGGATTGTTTTTCCGAAGTTTGAACAGGAACTGTTCTACCGCTTTCTCAAAAGCGGCCAGATCTTCTTCATGATACGTACCATCTTCGTTCAGCCGCTGCTTGTACACCTTGCCGGTGTCAGGGTCTTTCCACTCAGGTGACTGAAACGCACCTCCATCATTGCTACCCAAGTTCACAACCACTACATTCGGTTGCCACGAACTAAAATCATGGGGATTTCCTGCACCTAACGCTTCGTTACGTTCACCAGCAAGCAGGCCACAGACCTGTTCGTACACATCGGGGATGTTCCCCTTCGGATTGTTATCCCAGCTTGTCAGCACACCCCAGCCACTTTGCGAAATAACCCGGTATTCTGCATTCAATGCCTCTGCTGTCATATACGTATAGTTATGTATGGCACTAAACCACATTGGAATCCAATCTTCCTCCGCTTTAGCCCCAATCGCACCTTCGCCAGATGTAATGCTGTCACCGATAAACTCGATCTTGTACGGTTTTTCTTGCACAGGCAGGAACGCTCCATCGGATTTCACCGCATGAATCTGCAAGGAACAACCCGGGTCACCACTCATCGCTTGAATATCCTTAATAATCCGAACATTCTTCACCACATTCGCGTTCATGCCCCGGAATACACAGATCCAGTACCTTCCCGAGGTTAACATCTGTCTGCTCACCGGAACACCGTTGATCAGAATGCTGATCCATGACTCATACATGTCATACTGCGACTCCACCTCAACCCATAGTTCGGAGCCCTGTACATTGAGTTCAACCGCACTTCCCGTCCAAAATAACGTCAACGGCGACAACTCTCCGTTTGTTCTGCCATGCACCTTGAGATTTCCGATCTCAGGCAGAGCAGTTACCTTTAAATTCTTATTAGATATCACCATGCAACCTCCTACGTTTGACTCAGATTATAAGCAGGCTCTCTACATGCTTCGGATGTGCGTTTAACTGATATTATGCAACTTCTGAAGCGCTTCCTCTTTGTTTTTCAAAAAGAAAAAATGCTCGCCATTGTTGCACTCATAGATGAAATCTCTCAGGCTCTTGCTGTTATATCCTTCAAAATCTCCCACAATAGCAAGCTTAACATGATAGTTCACGTATTTCTGCAAAATCTCGCCTGCAAGCTTGGTTTTCAGTTCGAAGAACTCTTCCGTGATGTTCGATTTGTCGATAATAAGCTTGTCAGCATCATCGGTATATCTTATCGAAGCCATCAAATCCAGTGCATCTTGAGTATTGTTGATGACGATGCGATTACTTTCAATAATGGCGACCTTGGAATTACCTTGTTGATCTATAGTTATGTTCATCTCACTTTCTCCTCTGGACATCGTTTCTTAATAATATCTCGCAGTTCTACAATAAAAAGCAATCATTATAGACTGTAATTCGTATGATATAATGGATTTATTTCCTAACCAAACTAAATCTCATGATTTGCGAAGAAAAGAGGAGTCCATGGACACAAAGTGGCTAGAATGGGCAAAACAGATTCAGGCTATCTCACAAACAGGTTTAACCTATGCTAAGGATGTTTATGATATCGAGCGTTATGAGGAATTGAGACGCATTAGTATTGATATCTTAAGCAACTACACTTCTGTTAACAAAGAGAAAATATCACTTACATTTGCAAGTGATTCAGGTTACGCAACGCCTAAAGTCGATATTCGCGGTGTTGTTTTCAGGGAAGACAAAGTACTTTTGGTTCGAGAGAACATAGATGGGGCATGGGCATTACCAGGGGGATGGAGTGACATCGGCCTCTCACCATCAGAAGTAGCGGTGAAAGAAATTAAAGAAGAATCCGGTTTTGATGTTGTGCCGATGCGGTTGTTAGCCGTATTGGATAAAAAATTCCATGGACACCCACCTGAGCCTTATCACGTATATAAAATGTTTATTCGCTGTGACATTGTGGGAGGGCATGCGGAAACAGGTGTAGAAACCAGCGCAGTTGATTTTTTTGCTATCGACGCTTTACCTGAATTATCATTGGAGAGAAATACGTTGGAACAAATTAAAATCATGTTTGAATTTCTTGAACAACCAGATAAAGAAGTAATTCTGGATTAAAATAATAGCCCCTTCAGCTTCCCGACCTAAGTTCATCATATCTGATGTATTTAGTACACGGTTTGCCATAAGGGGTTATCACTTTGATAGACTATAAAACCTTACCCAGAAATGCCTTGGTCCGGTCATGCCGGGTATTCTGAAAGAGCTCTTCAGGCGTGCCTTCCTCCACAATATATCCGCCATCCATAAAGATCACACGGTCCGCCACCTCACGGGCGAAGCCCATTTCATGCGTAACAACAATCATCGTGATTCCCTCGTGAGCGAGGTCTTTCATGACTTGCAGCACTTCTCCAACCATCTCCGGGTCCAGTGCAGACGTAGGCTCATCGAACAGCATCACACTTGGGTTCATGGCGAGTGCACGCGCGATGGCCACACGCTGTTGTTGCCCACCTGACAACTGCTCGGGATAAGCATCCCTCTTCTGAGATAGCCCGACCTTGCCAAGCAGTTCCATTGATTTTTTCTCATTCTCGGCTTTGCTCAGTTTCTTGATATGCTTCGGCGCGAGCATGATATTCTCTAGCACGGTCAGATGCGGGAAGAGGTTGAACTGCTGGAACACCATGCCCACATTAGTTCGCAACTGATCGATATCCGTCTTAGGTGAAGTGACCTCGACATCCCCGATCGTCACCTTCCCGGACGTCACACCCTCCAGCAGATTGAGACAGCGCAAAAACGTACTTTTACCAGACCCGGAAGGCCCGATGACGCATACAACCTCTTTCTCCTGAATCGTTGTCGAAATGTCCTTCAATACCTCATTGGCACCAAACTGCTTTTTCAGGTTCTGTACGGTAATCATCGGATCGCATACCTCCTCTCAATGAACCGGGAAACCCGGGACAATAGAACAATGATGATTAGATAAAATATGCCCACCACACCCCAGATTTCGAATGCCCGGAAGTTGGAGGAAATGATAATCTCCCCACTCTGCGTTAATTCTGCGATACCAATTGCAGACAGCAGCGATGTATCCTTAATTGTAATAATGAACTGGTTCACAAAGGTAGGAATCATGCGCCGGGTTGCTTGAGGTAACACGACCAGTCTCATCGTCTGAAAACGAGTTAAACCCAAGGATCGAGCCGCCTCATGCTGCCCGTTGCTAATGGAATTAATCCCCGCTCGGAAAATCTCCGAGATGTACGCGCCGGCATTCAGACTAATTGCAATGATGCCTGCGGTCATCGCCGGAATGCGCATATCCAGGAACACAGGCAGCCCGAAGTAGATGAAATATACCTGTACCAGAAGGGGTGTGCCACGGATGATATCCACGTAAAGTGTGGCTACCAGCCGCAACACTCGATTCAAAGAAGTGCTCATCAGACCTGAGATCAATCCGATCACCATCGCAATGATGAGCGAGATCACGACTAGTTTCAACGTAACCACTGTTCCCTCCAGCAGAAGAGGCAGTGCGTCTATTATGACTTGCAAGGAGGAGTCCATCCGTACCACATTCCCTTCTATTTAGCCGTTGTTCCCAGATAGTTGCCAACAATCTCGTCGTACTTTCCGTTTTCCTGCAATTTCTTCAATCCATCATTAATCTTCTTCTGCAACTCCGCATCACCTTTGGCAACAGCAATGCCGTAGAAGTCACCGTTCAATCGGTCTCCAACGATTTTGAGTTTGGCGTTTGGATCGATGGCGATCTTATAGGAGATGACGGGGAAATCCTCCAGTGTAGCATCTGCGTTTTTGTTCGCGACTTCCTGATACATCGATGGACTGTCATCAAAATATTTCACGGTTGCCCCGTAGGTTTTTGCATATTCATCTGCAAGATTGGCACCTGAGGTTCCTTTTTTAATCGCAATAATTTTTCCTTTTAAATCTTCAGGACTTTGGATGTCCGCGTTATCTTCATGTACGATTAAGGACAGACCGGCCTGATAATACGGGTCCGAGAAGTCCACGACTTTTTTACGTTCGTCTGTAATGCTAATGCCTGCAATCGCCCCATCCAACTGATTCGCTGTAATCGCTGGAATAATGCCTTTGAAGTCCATCGGTTTGATCTCTACCTCAAAGCCCTCTTCTTCCGCAATTGCGTTCATGAGGTCAATATCGATCCCTACATATTTGCCGTCCTTCTGGAACTCAAAAGGGGGATACGTTGCATCGGTACCAAATGTGTATTTCTCAACAGCTGAACCACTTGCCGACTGGGCACTATTCTCTTCACCCGATTTCGCTGCACCGCAGGCACTAAGTGTTAGAGCAAGAACGGACGCCATTACAATGGATGCTACCTTTTTCATAGAAAAACCCCTTTTCCGAATTAGATTGGGATCGACCGAATCGACCATTTGTATTTATGTACGTATTGTAGTTTGCTCCCTACGCCAACTTACATGATCCTACATAAAATAATTACAAATCATGAAATTTAAATTAACATGAAGTGTTTTTTGATAGTTAAACGCGCAAAAAGCGCTAATAAAAGATCTAATTTCGACATTCTATGTAATGTTATATAACAATGACGAGCATTAAAAACAAAAAAAACCGAACATCCGTGAAGTGTTACCTCCGGGAATTCGGCTTTTGGATATGAGATACCCTATCTCAGTTATTCAGTTATTCATCTTTTCAATCGTCTCCATATAGAACACATGCAGGAACTTTTTGATATTAACCTTGCCTTTGTCGCCTGCCTGATCTTCTTCCATCGCTCTCATCTTCATTCGAACATCCTGGAAGTCGAAGTAGAGGGGAGCATAGTGCTCAAACTTGTGGTTGCTATAATCGGTGAGTCCAATCGAGGCCATGTTCGTCAGTGCGGCAATCACCGTTCTGCGAATACGTTGTTCCATCGCCTTACTCTCTTTCTCCACGTCCTTGGGCGTAGACTTGTATGTCCGGGCCACTGCTTCATACGACTCCTTCAATGGCGGCCACTCTCCAGCGCGCTTCTGATCAATTGCATATTCCATAAGGGCCACAATATCCTTACTACCACTTTCTCCGATGATCCCCAGATCCATTAGAATACTTCTCGCCGCGTCTCGCACCGTACGACCTTGGGCAGGGGCCGGCACTTCCACCAGATTCAATCGGGCCATCGACTGTTTAATCTCCAGCACGTAACGTTCGTACTTCCACTGTTCATTCACTTTGCTGAGCACATGCTCCACTTCGACCCGATTAATCGGTTTATGAATGAAGAATTCAATCCCGTTCTGGTAGGCCGCCCCTACCATCTCCTTGTTCTCCACCTGAGAGATCATGATAAATTTCCCGGTATATCCGCTGTGCTTCAGTTTCGCAACCGTCTCAATTCCGTCCTGATCGGGCATCAGCAGATCAATCAGCACCACATCTGGACGCAGATCCATGATCATCCGCGCTCCTTCTATGCCGCCCTCTGCCATGCCCGCAAGCTCGCCGATTCCACAGGATTCAATGATATCATGCAGCATGCTCCGGCTGACCACATCATCATCCACGATCATGATAGAAAGTGTCATCGACATCGCCCCCCTTGATTAGATTCATTTTGGGAATAGCTATAGTAAATGTAGTCCCTTTCCCTTCCGGAAGTGCCGATTCTACCTTAATATGTCCCTCCAATGACTGAACGATATCACGTACATGAGACAAGCCAATGCCTGTTGCAGCAATGCCGACTTCATTGAACTTCGTTGTATAGCCCGGCTCGAAGATCACATCCCTTTTGGCTTCAGGTACGCCTTTTCCAGTATCCATCACGACCAAATGCACGTCATCTCCCTGCTCATACACACGAATTCGAACCTTCCCATCATACTCAATCGCCTCTACCGCATTAGCAATCAGATTGTTCATGACCGTTAGAAGAGGAATGTAATACGGGGATTCACAATCATACTGTTGCTCGATGTCGATCTCCACCTGCTTATGCAGCATCTCACTATATTTTCGGTTTGCTTTGCTGGCAAAGTTCAGTACTTCGGACAAGCTCATGTTGACCGCTTTTTCGTTATCATACAATTTCACCAGACCCGCGAGAATCCGTTGTGAATCCTTCTTCACTTCATGAATCTGCTGAGCAATGCCCAGTGTGCGCTGACTGTATTGGTTCATCTCCTGCTCTCGAAGATCTCGATATAGATCATAGCTGTCTGCCGTAATGCCTTCGATCGTATTCATCGCTTTTTTCAAGTAAAATACCTCGCCATACAGACCTGAGTTTACACTCAGCATCTGCTCCATCCGTTTCTCCTGCTCTGCATGCAAAAGCCGCATCTGCCTCACCGCAAAGCTGTTGTAGAGCCCAATCACAAAATAACTTCGCAGACCGCCCACCACAAGCAGATACAACCATTCCTTCATATAAAAGATATTGGTCCCACTTAACATGCCTCGAAGCAGTAGCTCAACAAGATTAGAGGAAAAGTCGATACAGGTAATCAGCCCGCCGAGCAGAAGAGGCTGCATTTCATGGAATCGATGCCTGAACTTGCTAAGACCATAGGCAAAGACCACATAATACACGCCCGCCCCCAGATTGTCCCGCATGCTTTCCAGGATGGATACAGTCTGTACATGATTGATGAGATCTGCCGACTGAAACAGCAAATTTGCGATGCCTGTCAGGATTCCTGTCTTCAGATAGGACAAGTGTGGCATGATCATCAGCAGAAATAAAAGGATGCTAACCCCCAGCCCGATTCGGAAGTAATCTTCCCGGAACGGATTTATCTTGAATTGCGCCCCTACCGCTGTGGCAAAGGCAATGGCCGTCATCTGCACATTCTCATTTTTGACCCAATTGCGCATCGATCTCTTCACCCACTATAACAACGTTTAGCGCCCAATGCCGGAATCCGCGCTTCTAATGTTAAATATACTAACATATGAAAGATGCATTAGAAATAATTAAAATTAGGGAATGAACATGAGCGCAACACAAAAAGGCCGGAAGTCTTCACTTCTACGGCCTTTTCTTTATACCTCATCCGGAATATCAAATGAAACCATCGTACCCTCGCCCGGCTCACTTACGATCGATAAACCCTGACCATACCGTTGCAACAATCTGCGGTTCGTATTCACAATGCCTATTCCGCCTTTTCCACCTGGCGTAGCATGCAGCAGCTCTGCAACCTTCTCCGGTTCCATGCCTTTGCCATTATCCTTCACCTCAATACGGGTATAACCCTCATGTCTAGTAATGGACAGGCATACTGTCCCACCCACATTTCGGCTTAATAACCCGTGTCTTACGGCATTTTCGATCAAGGGTTGAATCGATAGCGGCGGGAGAAGTAACGTATGGTCCGGCTCTACGTTTAATACCACCGACAATCGATCTTCAAATCGTGTTTTTTCAATATAAAGATAGGCTTCCACGAGTTCCAGCTCGTATGATAATTTCACCAGTTCTCCTGTATTGAGATAATTGAAGCTGATCCGTAGATAGGATGAAAAAGCTTCACCAAGCTTCCGCATATGCTCTGTATCAATATCACTTAGGACCATAAGTGAATTCAGCGTATTGAACAGGAAATGGGGCTGGATCTGAGCCTGCAAATAAGCGGCCTCCATGCGTAAGCGCTCCTGGATAGACTGATTTAACATGGTCAATGCACGTATCCGATATTTTAGCTCCAACGCATCTACAGGCTTCGTGACATAATCATTGGCCCCCGATGCAAAACCGGTATATATATCCGGCGGCTGGCTTCGTGCAGTTAACAATAACACCGGAAGCTCTGACATGGAGAATTGTTCCCGCACCTTCTGGGTTAATTCATATCCTGACATATTAGGCATCATCACATCCGTAATGAGCAGATCCCACTGGCGTGTGCCCAGCAGTTCCATCGCTTCCTGGCCCGACTGGGCCGTCGTTATGGTGTAGGGTTCATTCGAAAGAATGCTGACCAGCACATCCAGATTCACCGGATCATCATCTACAGCCAGAATGGTGGCTTTCCCCTCTTTTAACAACGGTGCCATCTCTGCTGTCGCCATGGCTTCCGCGTCCCCCATACCTGGGCGGGGTAACAGGAATCCACTAGGTGCATCTTGCATCATCTCCGCGGCCTGTTCCCATATCAGGGGAAGTTGTGACTGAGCCTGATGGGTGGTTTCATTCGCGAGCGGCAGGTTAAAGCTGAATACCGAGCCCTTTCCGAGTTCCGAGTGAACTGTTAGTGCCCCGCCGTGCAATTCTACGAGCTCTTTGCAAATGTTCAGTCCAAGCCCGATGCCTTGTCCATCGCTTATTCCATATGAGCCTTGTTCATACGGAAGGAAAATGCGCATCCGCGTGTCCTCATCCATGCCAATGCCGGTATCCGTCACATGAATCAGAGCCTGTCCGTCACGAATTTCGGCACTCACGGATATCGTTCCTTCCTCGGTATGTTTAAGCGCGTTATGTAGCAGATTATACAAAATCTGAACGAGCCTTTCTTCATCAGCCATGACCAGCGGGAACGATTCCGGAATCTTCATATGAAGGTGGACCGGTTTGCGTTCTGCCATGAATTGCAGCATGGCGATAATGCCTGGCACAACCGACTGTATGGAAAGAGGAGCCTGACGTAATACAATACGATGTTCCTTCAGCCGTACTACATCCAGTAGATCACCAAGGAGATGGGACATCCGCCGACCGATCGTAATCAGCAGTTCCATGTCCTCCAGGCTCTGTCCATCCAACTTGTTCTTCTCTCGGGTGACTACGTTATGAGCGATGTTAATGATCCCGTGCAGCGGAGTCCTCAGTTCATGTGATGTATTCGCCAAGAACTGATCTTTAATTTTGTCACCCTTTTGCAGTTCTGTATTCAGCTTCATATTCTCCCTGACATTCCTGAAGTATTTCTTGAACCAATAAGCGGAGAAACCGGTAATGGCAAAGATGATGTCAATGGGATAATAGACTGTTGTCACATCTTTCGATGTCTCACTTGTACTCCACAACATATTGGATATGATGCCTCCAGCTGTCAGGAGCAGAAAGACCATATCCCGATCCGCCTGTTTCCTAAAGAGCATGACACCTACAATGTACAGGAACCAGAGAGAAGAGACGAGAAAGAACACATCGATAAGCGAGTACTGAACCATGGCATAGACAACATGAATGGGCACCGCCAGAATAACAGCAATATAAGCTATTGTCGTGACAATGCATATTTGAAGGCTTTTTGTTCGTATATGTATCAAGGTCAATCTCTGGAATAACAGCAGAATACAAGCATTTTGCAGCAGCAGACAGATCAGACGAAGCTTGATCCCCCACGTATAGTTAATAGGGAGCCATAACATCAGAATGTTATCATGACCAGCCATAACCACGACGCCCACAGATAAGGTTAAAATAGCTGCGACGAGTAAGGCCCGCTCTTGGGGGTTGAACACAAACAGAATACAGGCATACATGCCATGAAGTAGTAAAACGAGAAAAATGGACAATTGAAAACCGATGGAATACCAACGTGCGTAATCAACCGCCGCTTGAGAACCAAAGCGAACGGGTTTTCCGATTCCTCCTAAGTACGGGCTATCATAATTGGCTACACGAATGAGTAATTCAATCTCGGTGGTTCCGTTATGTTCATAGGTCGCCGTATACGAGTCACTTCTCGGTACATACGTTTCTACATCCTCCGACACCTTCCCCATTCCACCTGTGATATCCCCATTGAGTTCAATCTCGGATGAACTTCGGATGTTTTTGAACCAGAAGGCCACAGGTGTTTGAAGGGGATCCGTCAAAATGCGCAATCGGTATGTGGCATAGCCAACTGAACTCTCCTGATCCCGGTTCTCGGCATTTTTCCAATCTCCCGGAACCTGGACCACATCCGCCGCCTGCATTCCTTCCCTATCCACAGTATCTTTGCCAGTCAGTAATTCATTCGAATATAGTTCCCATTCTCCGTTCAGATACATGACCGGGACTTGCTCCAGATCGACACCTCGCAGATCAACTACACCATTCACAGCGTGATAATTGTCCAAGGCAGGGAAGAACTGCGACCAGACCCAGCGCATGCCGAACAATGCCGCTAAAATGATCGACAGGATCAGCATATATTTGAAATGTCTCACGGGATTTGTCTGTCGTAGGTTCATTGGTTACGATGTCCTGACTTGATCAACCCGAGCTTCCAGTCCCTGTACCATTCGCAAACCTCTTCACTAATCGGTATCTCCAAATCTTGCTCCATTCTGGTGGTTAAGAGGCGATACTGCTCCTCCACACCGAGATCGTTGTGCATTTCATCATATAACTTCATTAGCGTAAAATAACTTTCTTCTTCATCCGGAAGCATATGCTGGATACGTTGAGTACTCTCAATCACTTTATCCGCCAGTCCATGCTGCTGGTAATACAGACTTAGTTGTCTCATATGATACAGCCACAGATAGCGTAATCTTTCCCGCTCAGGTTCAGCCCACATGTATTCATAATTGCCAAGATAGGTACCCTTATATAGATGAAGCGCTTGCTCATAGGCATGAACGGTACTTTCGTCTACGACTTTCCATTGCCTGATTTCCCGTTCCCACTGCTCACTATCCAACTGAGCCTCACCCAATTCAAGTCGATAACCTGCCTCCAGGTGTCCACTCTGAATCGTGATCATATTCATATTGCAAGTTTTCAGGGTTTGACGGACATGATAAATCGCAGTGTAGAGTTGGTGTGCCGTCTTCTCCTCTTCCGTTCCCGGCCACAGAAGCTCCAGCAGAACACTGCGATGGATAACCTGGTTCCGGTGGTGAAGCAAGTATGCAAACAGTTCCTGCGCCTTGCTTGTACGCCATTTGGCAACCTGGATATCCTTTCCTGGAAGCTTAAACTGAATCTGATTAAAGCAGCAAATTAAAGGTACATTTGTATCCTTTGACCGCTGCTCGCGTTTAACGCTCAGTTTCTCTCTTACACGGATCACCGTCTGCTTCAATCGTTCTTTTTGGATAGGCTTCATCACGTAGTCCAATGCCTGTAGTTCGAAAGCATGAACTGCATATTGATCGTAACTGGTCACAAAAATAATTTCGGTGCCCGGTGTCGCCGCCTGAATCTGTCTTCCCAGATCCATCCCATCCATCTCTGGCATGTGGATATCCAGAAATACAACATCAGGTCTGTGCTCCACAATACCTGCCATAGCCTCTGTTGGATTCATATAAGTAGCAATAATTTGGATGCCGCTTACTTCTTTTTCTAGTGATTTTTGAAGGCCTATCAACGCTAGACGTTCGTCGTCAACCAATATCACTTTCACAGGAGCTTCCTCCTCGACCCTGAGGTCTTGAGATTTATTTTCACTATTATATCATAGGCATTTTAAGTATTATGGTTCTCATTTCCCAATTTCAATTTCTAGCAATTTAATTGTATAATACTTAATAGAAGACAGGTTAACAGATCCGGTCTGGAAGAGAGGAAGGTTGCATATGTCAGATGCGAATCAAAGCTTTGGGCAAGCCCTTGTCAAATCATTAGTGGGGGAACGCGGTCATATCCGCATCGCCCGTGCTCTACCCGATATTGATGTCACACTTGCTGCTCGTACGCACGAGGCCATGCCTTATACGATCTATCAGTTGGTGAAGCATATGCATTATTGGCAGCAATTCATGCTCGAACACTTGGAAGGACGCAAGCCCCAGCCCCCCGCTAGCGTGAGTGAGAGCTGGCCTGAGGAGAAAGGCCCTCAGGACGAAGCAACCTGGAAGGCAGATATTCAGGCATTCTTGGATGGGGTTGATCAAGCGGTAACCATTGCAGAAACAGCACAATTAGATGAGCCACTCCTTTATTTCCCCGGGGAAACCAAAGCAGGACTTCTGCGCAATATCGCCTCCCATAACTCGTACCATCTAGGGGAGATCGTTCTGCTGCGTCGCTTCTACGGTGTATGGCCGCCTCCAGGTGGCGGATATCCGGCGTAAACCATAGTTACATCAGATCTATTGAACGAATATACAGACACATCTAAGCTGTGAAAGGACGATTGTTCCTTTTGCAGCTTCTTGTGGTTGTAGGCAAGTAACAAGTAACATCCGTGAAAGTACAAATTATATAACGCTCATATCCTGCTCCAGGCTCATATATTACTTCAAAGTACGTATATGACTTTGAGGTGCGTACTTCTCATCCTTCTTTTTCTGACCCACAATATGAACAGAAGAAGAGAGGAGCATGTCCATTGAAAACCGAAGAATTGGTTACCCGTTATACCGCGCTTGTCATTGGTGCTGGAGGCGTCATTGGAAGAAACCTTATTGATTATCTGATGACACTTCCCGAGTGGAATGTCATTGGTGTATCTCGCCGTGGAGGGGAAGATGCCCCCAGGTTACGTTATATATCAGCTGATTTACTGAATGAAGCAGACACACAAGATAAACTAAGTCATTTAACGACCGTTACGCATATTTTCTACGCCGCGTATCAGGATCGCCCAACCTGGGCCGAATTGGTACAGCCCAACTTGGCCATGCTCGTCAATGTGGTGAATACGATTGAACCGATCGCTCCAAATCTCCAACATATTAGCCTAATGCAAGGTTATAAAGTGTACGGTGCGCATCTGGGCCCATTCAAAACACCTGCCAAAGAAACGGATGCACATCATATGCCCCCTGAATTCAATGTCGATCAGCAGCAGTTTCTCGAGGAACGGCAACCCGGAAGTAGCTGGACCTGGTCAGCCCTGCGCCCGTCTGTGGTGTGTGGATTTGCCCTGGGTAATCCAATGAACCTTGCCATGGTTATTGGCGTATATGCGGCTATCTCCAAGGAGCTTGGCTTACCACTTCGATTCCCTGGGAAACCAGGAGCGTATCATTCGCTGCTTGAAATGACTGATGCCACATTGCTCGCTCATGCAACTGTATGGGCAGCAACCGATCCGCGATGTGCCAATCAAGCATTTAATATCACCAATGGCGATCTGTTTCGCTGGAATGAGCTCTGGCCCAAAATTGCTGCATTTTTCGAATTGGAAACTGCACCTCCACTCACCCTCTCACTTGCAACTGTGATGGCAGATAAAGAAGATCTTTGGGATTCCATGATTGAAAAGTATGGTTTGGTAAACACCCCTTATGATGATGTCTCTTCCTGGGCATTTGGTGACTTTGTCTTCTCGTGGGATTACGATTTCTTCGCAGATGGTTCCAAAGCTCGCCGCTTCGGATTTCATGATTTTATTGACACTGAGGCTATGTTTATGGATATTTTCAGAAATCTACGTGATCGCAAGATCCTTCCGTAACGTAAATAAAATGCAGAATAAGCCGATTCCTGAATTCCAGAATCGGCTTATAGCAGTCACTCAACGGTCCGTAGTCGTTGGCGGCTTAAACAGAATTTTTCCTCGATCACCATAAACATTCTCCACGTGTATATCGCCCCATCTACACATTAGATGAAGAATCTCTTTAAGACTCCACCCATACGCTGTTAACTCATACTCCACTTTAGGCGGGACCTGGTGATGGGAAATTCGGACAATGACCCCCGCCTCCGTTAGTTCACCAAGTTGCTGAGTCAACACTTTCTGGGTGATCGCAGGGATCAGCTTCATCAGTTCACCATTGCGTTTCTTGCCAAAGGTAAGATGGAATAGAATAACAGGCTTCCACTTTCCCCCGATCACTTCAAGAAAGGCTTCAACTGCGGTGTTATATACTTTGAGAGGTTCCTCCATATCACCTTCGGTCTCCCTTCGAGTCTATTGCTCAATCTTCCCGATTCATCTTCTCAAAAATATGGGCTAGTTGCGCTCGATCCTCTTCGTTTAATTTCTGGAATAAATTCTTACGCAGCTTCTGGCCCTCCAATATTGCTCTTCCGAGGACTTCGGTCCCTTTATCCGTAATGTTCAAATAAATAATGCGGCGGTCCGCTTCATCTACCATTCTGACGACTAGTTCCTTGGCTACCATCTTGTCCGATAAATAACTGAGTGTAGGCGGCGTGAACCCTAACATTTTTGCAATATCCGAAGGTCGGCTTTTTCCATTTTGATGGAGATGGCTGAGTACAAGCACATGAGAGACACCCAGGTCCTCATTGAATGATTTGTTCCATTGTATGATCAATTTATTGGTGAAATTATCCATGTTGTGTATAAGCTCAAAAATGTTCTGTTCTTCCATTAGATCCTCCTCGAAAAAATAAAACAACAGCCCTCATTTAACTTAAGGGCTGTCATCATTTTACACGCTATTGGGCTGAGTAGCCACCATCGATCACCAGTTCAGATCCGGTAATGTACGAAGAATCATCCGACGCCAGGAACAACGCGGCTTTGGCAATATCAATAGCCTGGCCCAGACGCTGCAAAGGCGTTGCCTGAATTAACCGTTCAAGCAGTTCCTTTGAGGTGTTCAAGGATTGGGTCATTGGTGTTTCGATGATCCCAGGAAAAAGAGCATTCACCCGAATACCTTGACGTCCGAAGGTGGTCGCAGCGGCTTTGGATAATGCACGTACGGCCCCTTTGGAAGCCGAGTAATGGTTAAAGCCTTGTCCAATCATAGCAGTGTATGATGAGATATTGACGATGGAACCTTTTTTCTGGGCTGCCATATAGGGAGTGACATGTTTCATGCCAGCGAATGGGCCGTAACCGTTAATGGAGAGCATTTTCTCCCAATCCTGTGCATTGATTTCCTCAAATGGCTTCTCCGAAGAAATGCCTGCATTGTTGACCAGAATATCAATTTTCCCAAATCGTTCATTCACTACCTTCGCAAGTGCCTGCCAATCTTCATCCGAAGATACATTCAACTTCAGTCCGTACACATTCTCTTTTTGGCTTGCTCTCTCCAGTGCTTCCTCATTAATGTCTGCAGCAATGACGATGGCGCCTTCCTGTGCAAAAAGATCAACCATGCCCTCCCCGATTCCCGATGCTCCGCCAGTAATAATGGCTACTTTATTATCTAATTTTCCCATGTGAATTGCTCCTAACGTATTTTATTTATTTGTAAGTAACAGGGCTATTTTGTCTTTCATTCTTAACATGATGCTTAAGCCCCCTATCTTAAAGAAACCAAAGTATTTAGACATATAATATTTAGTCATCTAAATATTATATGTCTAAATACTAGCAAACTAACTGTCTTAATGCAACGAGTACAGCTCTATATACTTATTTTGGATTCCTTAGCGAAGCTAACGCAGTTGAAAAAAAGCTCGGTTTACGCGACATTTCAGACTTATCCCGCATAACTAGCCAACAAAAAAACTGCATCCGTCATTACGGATGCAGCCTTTTCAACGTTTCGTATAATGAGAAGCTCATACCCTCTTATAGTGCACCTTGAAGGTTTGCAGGCTGATTTTCCTCATTCACCAGACCTTGAATAAAGGTTTCAAAATTGGGCGCAAGCCAAGTGATCTTGTAGCTTTCATTTTTGTCCACATGAACAACCTCGGGCTCACCAGCATTGCCGGATTCACGATAATCCAGCATCACGATCTCCGAATCGGAAGGGCACTCACATAACACAACACCAATCTCGGGGTACCCTCCCTGCTCGATGATGTACCGGCTACCCGATTGACCACCTAACGAATGTGCTTTCTCACGTCCAATACCCAGTATTCCCTTGACCTCAACGCGGACCTTCTTGGCAGCCTCTGCTTGGCTAACAGGATAATACCGATAGTGGGGAACACCACCATTATGTAATTTCATCATGTTTATATAGGATGTTGGCAGCTTGAACACCAACTGCTCCTCCATTGACTCAATCTGTCCATCAGTAGGTGGGGCCAGCACATATTGATCCACGGCTTCAGCACTATCATTCCAAAAACCTGTTGGTTCCAGATGGCTAACACTAAAAGGTACGGTTGAGAGCTCAGAGACAGATGGGTCGGGACTCACCGATTCATATACGGATTCCTCTAAGAGTTCCTCTGAGGATTCCTCCTCCATTTTGCTTCGAATCCATTCCAGAAACTCCAACGTATCTTCATCCTCAGGATCCAATTGATCCGCTCTTTCGAACGCTTGCAGCGCATGCGCATATTGCTCCAGATAGTAATAAGCCAGTCCAATCCGATAATGCCAGAGTGGGTCACCTGTACCCTCTTCAGCAACCGTCAGGAATTGTTCAACCGCTTCGTCGTACCGTTCCAGGTTATTCAACGCTCGTCCCAGATGGTTAACCAGCTCATAATCTCTTTCTTCCACAGGAATCGCTTGAATTGCATCTACAATTTCCTGAAATTCATCTTCTTCATGCCACTCCTGCAATTGAACCAACAGATCGTCTCTCATTCCTTTGGCCTCCCCGTTCATTCACTCATGATTACGTATTGAAAATTATACCACTATTCAGATCACCATCTCCAGCAATGGACTGCCCGCAAATTTAAATTAAATAGGTGTCATCCAAGTCGACTTGAATGACACCCACTATGTTCTGATCATGCAACTCAGACTACTTTACCTATTAGCACATTTGCAGAATTAGTAATTAACGATGTTCTATTTCATTTGTCGTGCTCGTTATTTGAGACTGAATAAGGCCTGCTTTCTGAATCGTCTGCTGTCTGGACGTACCATTCCGTATACTGTACTGCGCCTGTATCAGAATCTGATTCCATCGGTTTGCAAGTAAACTGATAGGCTGTCACATCATTACCACGAACGGTTAATGTAATCGCCAGTTCCGGATCACCCCAACTCGGATTTTCGTCCTTATACTCTCCATTGACTACTTCATTTTGAAATGATGGGCTGGTCATGAAATCTCGGGTCTTAACAAACAGACGCTCTACCTCATTTTCTCCAAGTTGCTTTTCCACGATGTAGGCAATTTCTACCCGTGGAGTGGAATAACGAAATTTCGTCTCTCTAATATTCGGAAACTCCTGCTTGATGTTTTGCTTGTACTCCTTGATTAGAGCGGATGAAACATTGGAATACGAAGTACATCCCATTAAGAAAATAATCAACCCTATGAAAACTAGTAACATCCAATATGTTTTATTGCGGATCGTCTCTTCACCTGCTCTTATATTGAATTCTTAATTCAATTCAGTAACTCCACACAATCGTAAACCCATCCTGCACTTAACCAGTTACCCAAGTCACTGGAACCGCTGATTGGTGTAATCGTGATCGTGTTGGAACCATTCACGAAGTAAGATGCTGGGACATTCCAGCTAAACGTTGTGTTGTTGCCACGATAGGTACCAATCGTGAAGCTACGAGAATTGGGCTGTGAAGAAGCGGCAGGGTTGGATAATGCATGTCCATTAACCGTTACGCTAGGTCTGCCATTATTGTAGGCTGCAGTAATCCCGATGTTGAGCATATGGGAAGATGCCGCTTGAGATGCATTCAAGTTAAACGTTATTGTGGTTGGTGAATTCTGACCACGGAATTGGATTGCCGGGAATCGATTGGTCGCGCTGCCCGTAGCATAGGTGACAGGCCCCCAGCTTGGATTACGACTATCGGACGGGTGACGGATCGGAATGGTCTGTCCATTCAAGAACTCCCGTGGCGTACCATCCCAGTTACCGATTCGCCAGATGCTGGAGGCTTGACTCGGATCATTGTTGATCGTACGTGTATTCAGCGTCGTCGTTTGGCCTGCCGTGACATTAACCGTTTCCGTATATACCGCCAGTTCTCCCTTATAGGCTGTCATGGTGTATGTCCCTGGGATCATGCTATATTTGGCGGCTGCCCCACTTGAAGAGGTACCCACCCAATACTGAGCATTACTATTGGCAAACCCAATTGTATACGCGTACCCCGTATCCATCCCGGAGAGACCATTAAGCACCACATTCCCCCGACTGGATACCCAGCCCTGCAGATTCAGACCAGACATCCAACTGAAATCAGGTACACTTGGCGTACCCCCTGTGGTAAAGATCAGAGCGTACGGCCCATGCAGACCCAGGCGCCAATTTTCCGTCTGTGCATGGCCCGAGTTCATATAATTATAGACTTCCGTCTCTGTTCCACTTTGGAACTGGATGTCACGGAAGAATGGGCCGCCAGAGCTTTTTTCCCGATTGCCGTAGGCCATAAATACACCGACGCCATTCCCGGTCACCCCACGAACGGATAAGTCTTTGGCCTGATCATTACCATAATATTTGGAGGCCGACTGTCCATTGGCAAACCCGAACACATCCTGACTTTCAATTGCTCCAGTGTTACCCCGGTTGTTAGAATTCGCCGGAACGCCTGTCAACACACTACCATTACCGCGGAAAATGTATCGTAACTCTCCAATTGAAGGTTGAGCTGTGATATGCGTTGCCATGTATATGATGTTCTCGCCACCCCGCGAAGCATAATAGTGAGTCAATGTGTTGGTGGAAACGGTAATTAGCACCGTTGAACCCGAAGGTGACTTATTCCACGTTACATTTGCAGAAGATCCCAACCCCGAGCCAATATGTGAGCCCCTATTGCTATTCAGCTCAGTTCCATTCATCTTGGCAGAGATAATATCACCATTCGTTTTGTTCACTACATAGACTAATCCCGAACCGGTGTTCACTTCAATTCTGGAGCCGTTGTCTGTGACCTGGATGGTGGCTGCGTGTCCGGTAGATGCAGGGTATACGGCAGCTGTTGCGACCATAACGACAATTAAAAACAAACCAAGCGCCTTTCTCACTATACTTTTAGTCATGAGTAAACTCCTCCTTGGAAATCATTTAATAAAGCGCTTACATTATAATGTATAACAACCTACCCTTCCGTCTCATAACTTACAATTCCAATGAAATAATACCATTATATTACATATATTTGCAATGAAAACGGCTCGAATATCCGATAGAAAATTCTAAAAGCAAAAAAGCGTAACTTCAAAAGTTGCACCCGCAGATACCAAGCTAGAGAATCTCTTCCGAATGGGTATCCATATCTCGCTTCTATATTGCTCAACGGTACCATCCTTGTGCTCATTCCATAGCATTTTCCGGACCCTCACTCAGCTCATAGTCCGATGAAGGCCTGATACATGCATGCTTTGAAAAGTCCTGGCGAAGGAATCCGGCGAGACATACCCATATTTCAGTGCAACGTCAATGACTTTGCTGTCATTCCGGCTCAGCTCCATCGCCGCCAGCATATCCATGTCATCCCCTCCCTCGTTAGTTTAAGGATAGCAAAGCCGTTCCCATCGCATCCGACATTTCCTGCACCATTCTTCAGGTAGCTCTTCTCTTGCAAAAATCTCGCTTGTTCGTACAGAAGGTTTTGGTTGATTTACTTCAACATACAGAAGTCTGGTTTTCGTTACCATTTCCGCACTCTCCAATGAAGAAGACAATGGAGCAGACAGGTACATTGACGGTTTTTTGTGCGTATTCTCCATTTTGCAGATATGCCGTTCCTCTTATTTGCCGTTCACATATTTTAAAGAGAGATAGTTTTGACCATAACGGATAAGGGGAGCGGTTAAAATGGGAGCCAGGCCAAAAAGATCTATCAAAAAGCAGGGAGTTTCTATTATTGCCTGCACGAAGCGCCAAAGCTATATAAAAAACCTGTTTAATAACTACAGCCGACAGAACCACGCCAAGAAAGAACTTATCATCATTGTTAACAATGATAACATCCCCCTTACTCCTTATCTAAGCTTAGCCAAAAAACTTCCAAACGTACACGTTTATCGTCTTCCGGAACGTACCTCCCTCGGCGCTTGTCTAAATTACGCTATTAAGAAAACGAAATACAACTATATTGCCAAGTTTGATGATAATGATTATTACGCTCCCTACTATTTGACGGAAAGCGTGCAGACCTTTCAAAGAACCAATGCCGATGTCATTGGCAAGCGGGCACATTACATGTATTTACGCGGATCAAAGACGTTTATCCTTCGTTTTCCACATGATGAACATCGACCTGTGACCCTAATCCCTGGCGCAACGCTTGTCTTTAAACGCAAGGTAGTAAACAAAGTTCAGTTCCCGAATCGAAGCGTCGGTGAGGATGATCTTTTTTGCATTAGAAGTAAACGAAACGGATACAACGTTTATTCTGCTGGGAAAAGTAATTTTGTCGCGATACGCCGGAGAAACTCATCCAACCATACATGGATCATTAACGACAAAGAACTAATCTCTCAAAGCCGAAAAATACCTTCTGTTACGAATTACAAGAAATATGTGCAGAAGAAACCAAAAGGCTGACCCCGTTAACAACCAATTAAATCTCAAAAAGAGCAGCATTCCGCTGCTCTTCTCTGTTCTTACCCGATAGTCATATGTGCTTGGACTCAAGCCAGATATTCCGCCATGATCTTTTCAATATCATACGGCGTAACGCCTTCATCGACCGCATAGATGGTATCGGCCTGATCCTTCGTATCCACAAGCACACCTCTCGCCTTGGCGTGCAGCATGAACAAGTCATACAGGTCGGGTTTACGTAATGTGGTCATCGCCTTCCCCATCAGCACGATACCTTTCTGATTCCCCTCTACGTTATTGTTGTAGTCCGGATATCTGGTCAGCGCCAGATCCGTCCAGATGATTGTACGCTCGACCAAATCAAGAATAACCGGAATGGCAAGCTGGGTGTCGGCAGTGATATCCATTTTGTTCTGGACGGTAGCTGGTTCATAGATCTCGCCCGAGCCCGGCTTCTTCCGCATCATCCAGCCTGCAAAACATTCCGGCAGATTACAATACGGATGGCTGGTGAAGGAATGAAGTGTCGTCACCACATAACGTCCGCCATAATCCACGATCGATGGCATATGCAGATCAATAAATTCACTTGCCCCATGAGGTGCAGTCACAATATCCCCGCTATGGGCCGCTTTGTATTTGACAGATCGCAGATTGGTATAGGAGATATGTTCCACGTAATTCCAATTCTCGTCATACATGACCGCCGACAAGTCAATATCCACACGCCCCGTAGGTGTGCCGTCTACTTCGCCCTCTTTCCACCAGCTGAAGAAACGTATCGTGTCACCTTCACCCATCGGGATGCGGCTTCCACGCACAATGGTTCGCAGAGCTTTGCTCGCGGATCGTTGTGAAAAAGGAACCAGATAGTGTTGGAGACGTTCATCAATATACGTCTTCCCGAGTGCTGGAAAGTCAGCAAAACGTGTAATCAAGGCCTGCTCGCACAATTGCACCACTTCCTGGCAGACCGCCTCGTCAAGCTCCGGCAGCTCATTCGGGATACCAAAAGCCTTCGCCACATTGCCTTTCGGAAAAAAGACCCGCAAATCCGAGGCTTCATTCCGCTGTGCAAAATGCTGTCTCACCTGTAACAACACCGGCGTGGATACCTGTGCAGCCACTTCACCAAAGGCCAACAGTACATACGCTTCATCTTCAGTTATCCGCAGCACGTGATCCAGTTTTCTCGCGAATTCACCTGGACGCTGCGACAACAGATCGATCAGACTCCAGACATTCCGATATTGGAAGGCAAGTTCCACACTTCCGTTGAAGGTCGAATAAGGTTTATTATTACGCAAAATATCAAAGGCTTCTTCGCATCGTGGATACCGAAGCTTATATTCCGAAGGATGCAGAATTTCGCCAAGGCGAATCCAGCGATCCTTATATCGCAGCATATCCTCCGTGATGGAGCTACATTGCTCTAGTAATCCGAGCAAAAGTCGTCGCTCACGCCGTTTGAATCTTCGAAAGAGAGAAGCCGCAGCGAGGCTGACATCACCATCCGACCAGGCAACAGCCAGACGCAGGACATCACTTGCCGTTTTGAAATACGGACCGATTCTGTCGATGTTCGCCTTTTCATGCTTCAACAGCGAGGAGACCACGAAGCCTACATTTTCTTTGAACGGAATCTCGGCGGGCAGAATCGTATCCACTTCGCTTGGATCTGCATGCTTCAACACGGTATCGATATCTTTCTTGTCCGTATCAGAGATGGAACCTTTCGCTTCAATGATCTGGCGAATGAGCGTCTGGAATGCTTGTTTGTTTCCCAAACCAATGACTTTCAAGTCCGTCTTCTCCAGCAAAGGCATTCTCTCCACAGATGGTTGATCCGAATAGACCACAGTCAGGTTGGTCAGATAATGAATCATTGCATTCAGGTATAACTCCGCTTCATCCGCCTGCATCACCTGCATCGGGAATCCTGCATACATCGGTTGGTACTGCACATGTGCACCGACCATAACTCTCAGATCACACACGAGTTGGTGATATATTGCTTCAAATTGTTCCTTGGACAGCTGCCGCATCGCCTGCATTAACTCATCCGAGAAGGTGTATCCGAGCGCTTCTATATTTTTGAGGGCAGTCGCCAGGTGTGTCTTCGGCAACTGTTGCTTCCCTTCGTTAGATTCAATGATGAGTTTGTTCGCTCTGCGCAAATAGATCGTATTGTTCATGATAAAAGAGTCCAGGAAAGCCACATCCCTATATAACATGAAAGGTTAGGGTTAGAAGGAAGGAATGTGATAGCCTGGACGCCTCCTCTCTGATAATGAAATCTTCAGGAGAGCTGCGACCCTATGATCTCCAATGATTGTAGAAGGAAGGATCGCAATAGCCTGAAGGCCAGCGGTTCGAAGTTTGTCACCCGAACCTCTGGTGAACCCATCATCTCAGATTCCACGATCTGCCAACAGGGCGAAAGTATTACGACATGAATAGCATGAGTTTAATGAAATAGGAAAAAGCCTTTGCCGACCCCCAATGTCAGCAAAGGCTTTTCGTTTTAGATTGCGTTTATTGATCAATCAAGTTGGTTACTTTCAACATTCTTGCAATCAATGCAGTGACCTCAGCACGGGTCATCGTAGTTTTCGGACTCAGAACCTCCGGTCCATTACCTTGGATGATCCCCGCGGAGATCAACTGGGCTACATCTTCTTTCGCCCAATTCGATACATCCGCTGCATCACTGTAACGTCCCAGTTCAGCATTCATCTGATCCGGGCTGATTGCTGCATCCGGTTCGATCAGACGATAGGCACGAGCAACCATGGCAAACCCCTGCTCACGTGTGATTTCCTGATTACCGTAGAAGTTCCCATTATCGTATCCGCGAACGATACCGAATTCATTCGCAAGAGCTACCGCATTGCGGAACCATGCCGAATCGTTAACGTCAGGGAATAGATTCTGCGGTGCATCCTGACGCATTAAGCCCAGTCCAAGTACAACAATCTCGGCAAATTCGGAACGAGTAACCTGACGGTTAGGGGAGAACGTGTTATCTCCGTTACCTTTCAGATCTAATCTCGCAGCGATGTTGTTCACATCCATTTTGCCCCAATGGGATCTGGCATCTTCGAAATCTTGCGGATTCCAGATAACTGAATAACTTCCGCTGCTACGCAAGTCATTAATGAGCGCATAGTAACGGCTATTAACTTTGGTAACAACCGTTGGTACATGGAAGATGCTACCGTCCGGGTTAATGATCACGCCTGTCGTAATCCGGTTCGGATCGATTCCTTCCGGCAGTGCAATATACTTCGGTGCATAGCCGTTCAGTTGCCCGGATCGAACCGTTTGCCCATCTTTTGAGAATGTGAGATCCAGATCAACCGGTGTGACAAGTAGCTCGTATCCTTGGGAAGCGGCTCTTGTTTCGGCGCTGTCAATCAACGTATCCGATGAACGTGCAATATCGATATGGACATCAATATCATTCAATGCTGCATTACCAAGCTGCCTGGAGACACCGTTTATGTCCATTTTGCCACCAGGTACCGGATAGATCGCAAGCGGATTGCTAATGTTTAGTTTGGAACCTTGATCTACTAATTGTTTTAGTGTTTCAAGGGTTAAACCATCCACCTTCATATCCCCATCATTGGGCGAATGAATGGCGAACTGCTGACCTGTGCCTTGAGACATGGCATCATTCAGCTTGGCTGGATCAACTTGAACCATTGTTTCTTTGTTGTCAGATGTTTTGGATGTAGCAAACGGTTGATGACTACCGTCCCGAGTGGTTTCCAAATTATCCTTCACGGGTGCTGGAGTTGGAACTGGCGTAGGTGTAGGTGATGGCGTACTTCCACTGTTGCCGCCCGTATTTCCATTTCCGCCATTGTTGCCTCCACCATTGTTACCATTGTCACTGGATGCTCTGTTTACGTTGATTTTGTACTCCGTAACATGGCCAAGTGAATCCGTGACTTTAACAACAATGGTATTTCCGCCAATTTGAAGCGGTAAATTCTCACTGGCACTACCACTTGTAACCTCTTTCCATTCTCCATCTCCAACCGCTATTTCAATCTTCGCAAGTGGATCAAGTGCCGTTGGCGTTAATTGAAATTGATATACGCTATTCGGCACAGAGATGGTGTACGTGTCTTTAGCCGGATCAAAGGCCGGGGACAAGCTTCCTGTAGACGGGATCAGCGTTTGCAACGTTGATGTGTCAGTACCAATCACTTTGGTAAGTCCCGTTCTCGCATCAGTTAGATCTTGAAGCGCCTGATCTACCTGTGCTTGGGTTGCCGTTGGATCATTCAACACTCGCTCTGCTTCATTCATCGCATTATCGAGTGCTACCCAGCTACCTGGTGTATATTCCGCTTCAGTTAGATTTTCAGCCTTGATTCTATCATATTCGCTTTTTAGCGCTGACGTGTCGATGCCAGTACCAGGGTTCCTGGTAAGATTCTCCTGGGCATCCACCAAGTCCTGATACGCTTTTTCCACTTGTTCGGGTGTTGCGTTTTCATCATCGAACACGGATTGAGCAACTTCTAAGGCATCTTGTAGCGTTTGCCATGATTCTGGCGTGTACGCCTCTTTGTCCAGTTCACCTGTTTCAGTCTTCCCGTTAATCTCATCAATTTTGGCTTTCAACTTCGCCTTGTCAATAATAACAACATAACTTTTCCCATTTGATGCTTCTGAGTCTGCATATGCTGGATTGTTCGTCTTCGCTGTGACTGTCACCGTGTAGGCGCCAGCTTTCAGCGGTGGTTCCAATTGCGACAGGTTCAGTACCGTTCCAGGCACCTCCACTGTACGCTTCGTACCATTTTCCATTTCGATCGTTACTTCATATTTATCTGCATGCTCAACGGTTTCCCAATTTAATTCATCATCGGTCAGTGTGACGTCTGGTGCTGTCAAAGGAGTCACAGCAGTTGCAATGGTAAAGTACGAATCCGGACCAAAATTCGAGGTATTAAGCGTTACTTGGCCGTTCTGAATTAAATGTAACGAGTTTGGATTACCAAATTGAGCATCATCGCTGATCACAAGATACTGAGGCAACGCCGAGGTACCTCCGGTGTCGTCTAACTGAAGTGTAATCTGTGATTCAGTCCAGTTTGCTTTCTGTACTTTGTAGATGCGCTCCATCCCAAGCAGTTTTTCTTGATCTTTCGTCATAGGTGTTTTGAACTCAGTACTTGCTCCATTATCACCAAACGTAAAGAAAGAAGAATCGTTTGAAAAATTATTTTGATTCGCAGAATTTGTATCCTCGATACTGTTGCCCAATGCAATCGTTAACATGGACCCCAATTCCTGCGCCTTGGCTTGTTTCTGCAGCAAGTTACTCTGATCATCTCGACCGATGCTTGTAACGCGATGGGTATAGATTGCATTCACATTTGAATCCCAGATCGTAGTCATGTTTGAATCGACATATGAATTGGCTGTCGTCTGATCCAGCGTATAGCCGTATTTGATCGCCAGATATGTGCTGACTTTTTGGCGTTCCTCGTCCGTCAGCGCATGATCGTATACGATAATTTCTTCAATCGTTCCCTGCCAATGTTCAACACTCGCAGTTGCTGGAACAAGCTTACCGATTACTGCTCCGCCAGAGTTACCCGTATCCCATGACTTAGGAACATCCTGTCCGTAACCACCTAGTTCCTGTACCTGCTTCATTTTACTGTACAATCTAGCTATGTTAGATTCAGTATTTCCACCTGTCCAAGTAACAAATTGCTCGTTCGGGAACGTCGTTCCTAGGAACCCCTCAGGAGTGTATAATGTCTGACTCATGGTACTGTTAAATGTGGTCAAGCCGCCTCTTGTACCATTTTGAAGCATCCCTATACCAGTATAACCACTCGTTTGGGCTCCCCAAGAAATGATATACTTGATGCCTCCAGTTTTACTGGTTTTGCTAACCGTAATAATTGATCTGGCAGTCTTCCCTTGTGGAAGCTTACTTATATCCAGATTCATAAAAGTTTTCGTTCCGTCATATTCCAATACCGGATTAAAATTAATATTATGATTCTTGTCATTCCAATAAGTCGGTTGGTTATCGACCTCATCTTGTGTTGCGTTATTTACTTTACTACCTTGATCTTCCCAGGTACTCACCTTCTGGCCGCTGGTAACTTCCATGCCCAGATCAGATCGAAGCCATAGCGCCGGGGCATCAACTCCACCCGGACCAGCTGTGCCTCCAACCGACTTGTCTACTACAGTAATATCCCTGCGTACAGGTTCAGCAGAGATTCCATTATTCGTTGCTGTAACCCTCAATGTATATTCTCCAGGCGACAATGCAGCGGAAGGTGTGAACTCCCATGTTCCGTCTGGGTTGACTGTAGCTTCACCGACAACGTTCTTAGCTGGGTCCGATTTGTTTACCATTGTAATGGTTACCACGGCACCAGATGTAACGGAACCTTTCAAAGTAGGTTTGGCACCCACAGTAGAAAGATTCAAGGGAGTATCCAGTACCAGATTGACTGGCAATCGGTACGTCAGAATAACCTTATTCGCTTGATTATCATACGCAACCGCTGCAGTCGTATTGATATCTGATACGAAATAGGATTGATCCGCTATTTGTGCAAGGTAACCTCCCCCGCCAATCGCAATATCAACGACTGGGTTCGTTACGTCATCAGGCATAATATTAGCGTATACACCAACCTTCGCGCCGGTCTGCAAAGGGTTAACCAATGTCAGATATGCACTGCCGGTGGCCGACGTGTTTTTCAAGTAAACGTTACGCTGTTCACCCTCGGTATTCAGGTTATCATATACATAGGCTGTTCCTCCGAAATCGAAACGAGCATCGGCGGCACTTCCCCGCATATACACAGCAACATTCCCAATTGTTTGTCCATCAGCATCTATTCCATTACCCGATAGAATATTACCCGTAATCTGCCCGCCTGTCATAATAAACCTGGGCTTGCCAGATAACCCAATACCAACAATGACACCATTACCATCCGCAGAAATTTCATTTTCAGTAATGATTCCGTCTTGAATCTCTACAACTCCCCCACTACCTGCACCAAGGAGAGAAGGAGGGTTATTTGCCAGCTTTCCGGTGATCCGGTTGTGGTGAATCCGTGTACCATCCTGAATGACTACCGTTCCTCCAAGTGCTGCAATAACGCTTGCCGTACTTGAGCCCCCAGTTGTGACATAGTGATTTCGAACCTCAACATTTTTAAGCATCACCTTACCGCCCGTTACTTGCATCCCATAGATCGCTTGGTTGGTAGCAACATGATTACCGTCTATATCCACATTCTCAAATGTAATGTTTCCATTCGGCACCCGAATCAGATCTCTGTTCTTAAATTCCTCACCTCGAAGAATAGAGTATCTGTTACCTTCCTCAGATGTGATCGTAACTGTTTTTCCTGAAGCAGCAACAGTCCACACGTCATTCAGCGAAAGATTGCTTAATAGAACAATCTTCCCTGAGCCTGTAATTTCAGTTAGAGCTCTATTCATTGTTAAAAAGGGAGCTTCCTCTGTTCCCTCGTTCTCGTCATTGCCGATCGATGATACGTAGAATATACTGTCCGCTGCCATGGCAATAGGCATTGGTGTGAACGCAGATGTGGTCACAATTACAAGTGACAATATCGACATTAGCATTACTTTAATTATTCTCAACGCTGTACATCCTCCTTTTGTTCACTATCATTTTATAATTCAAATCAATTGCACTTAAAAATGGAACTCATCCTGCTGAAATGTCCCCTTTTTTTGCTTAATGAACATGCCCCCCTTATTTGAAAATGTTCATCGCTCCTGAATGATCTGTGCTCCGTTGTGGAATCTCACCACATCGCACTTATTCTACACAAAGCCTCTTACCAAACTCTTACCAAACCCTTCGCCAGCAAATTCAACCAAAAAAACAGCCCTGCACATGAAGCTGCAAGGCTGTTTATATCCAATTACATATTTAAATGTTTCCATTGCTGGTACCACAACTCCACTTCCAACCCAGGACGGAGGCCCGCCTCTTGTTCTAATGCAGTAACCAACTGATTATATTGAGCGATCACAGGATCTTTATTGCCTAATCGATCATAGGTTTTCATTAACGCCAGTCCAACTTGCTCCAATGAAGGCTCGAATTGCTGAACCCGATGATATAACGTGAGTGCATCCGTGTGCTGTTCCAGTTCAATATAGTATTGTGCAAGCTGCATGGCGTGGTTACGCCAAAGGGCATGCAAGCGCTGACGCTCCAGTTCGGCCCATACGTAATCATCCTCGCCATAATATTTGCCTTCATACTGATCTGAGGTCTGCCGATGTTCGACTACTGTGGAAGAAGATAATAAAGGCAATAGGTGCAGCCGATTCTCCCATTCTTCCGCGTCAATTCTGAATTCTCCCGTCTCCAGAAGATAACCAAACTGCTGATAGCGGATGAACATCTTGTCTTCGCCCATGAATTCGTTCATCATGCTGCGTAAGCGATGGATGCCACTATGCAGATTGGATATGCCTCTCCGCTCATCCAACTCGGGCCACAACAGTTCAAGCAGCGTGTCCCGCTTAATCGGTTTGTTCCGATGGTGGAGTAAATAGGCGAATAATTCTCTGATCTTGGTTGTTCTGAACTTCATATGTTTTGGCGGCTCGTTCGGATGCAGTTGGACCTGAAGCATTCCCAGACAGCGGATGACCATGGATGGCCCTTCTGTTATATTCAGACTTGCTGGCACCGTTCGGCGTTGATACATCTTCATCGTTTTCTCCAAACGGTCACGCGTTACAGGCTTCATAATATAGTCCAGCACTTCAAGCCCATAGGCCGTCAGTGCATGTTCGTTATAGGCTGTTGTAAAAATAACCTCTGTTCCAGGAGAAACCTCATGGATCCGTTCGGTCGCCTCAATCCCGTTCATCCCCGGCATCTGTACGTCCATGAAGACGATTTCCGGCAGATGAAGTTCGATCTGATCGATGGCTTCTTGTGCCGTCAAAAAAGAGCCGATAACTTCACAATCCTCTCTCTCTTCCAACAGTTTGTTCAACCTGCTCAGAGCGAGATATTCATCATCTACCAAAATCACTCTCATATGCACAACTCCTCTGGCTCACTGATCATCCTTTAATCTATAATTTTACCATAAATCCTGATGTGGTACCGCTATCATTTGAATATAGAATTTATGTTCCGGTATTGAAAAAAATGTTCTTCATTACCAGAGGGCATGCAGGAATTTGGAGTAAACTGTCGAAAACTAAAGTCTGCCATGAAACTATTAACCTATAAAAAGATACCCCGATATGTATTGTTGTCGATTCTATTCCTGACTATTTTGCTTGGCTTTCGCTGGATATGGTCTGAGTCTTTCGCTATACCCAAACATCCTGAACCCGCTAAAGGCGTGCTGGACCTTCGAGGCTGGGACCTCGCCAACGCTTCACCCATATCCCTGGATGGAGAATGGGAATTTTACCCCCATGCGTTAATCTCTAATCATGATATAAAAGTAGCAGACCACTCATCCACACCCATACAAGTTCCCGGTGACTGGCGGAATGTGTTACCCCAATCCTCATCATCATTTGGATATGGAACATACCGTCTTCGCATACTTGTAGATCCATCCGTGACGGAAGTCTCTCTCTGGGCTCAGAAAATCCAGACTTCATCCATTATCGAGATGAACGGGACCATTGTTGCCAAATTTGGTCAACCCGCCACCCATGCCGAAGCCTATCGACCGGAAAGGACTGCATTTGCGACTTCCTATGCGCTTGGCGGTTCCGCCGAAATCAATCTTCTGGTGCAGACAGCTAACTTTGATGACCCTTATAGCGGAGGGATCACGCGCTCTCTCTATTTCGGCTCTCCAGAAGCCATTGGAAGTGAACGGGGATTATCTATTGATCTGCAAAAGATTACGTTCGCCATACTGATCTTGCACAGCTTATACGCTTTTATTATGTTCCTGTTTATCCGCAAGGAACGAGCTCTGCTGACGTTCTCGATGCTAACACTGGTAGCTGCCCTAACGGTCACCTCTGACCATGACAATCTGTTATTGAGTTGGATTCCTCTCAACTTCACCTGGATCGTCAAGGCCAAAGCGTTTTCCTATCCATTGTTCGCATTCTTTCTTCTACAGATGGCTCGAAGTTTCTCCCATAGTCTACAAGGCCGTAAACTGTTTCGTATCTACGCCAGCGTGCTTGGTGTGTACTGTGTATTTTTGCTAATCGCACCGGTGACCTTGATCTACCATGTCCTTAAAATTGGACTATCTGATTTCCTTTACCTGTTTGCCATTGGCTGGTCTGTGTACCTGTTCTTCCGAATGGCAGCGGAGAAGCGAAGTGACGCAAGCTTTCTGCTCTTTGCGGCAACCAGTAGCTTATCCAGCGTATTGTGGGGAATCGTGAATTCGCGTAACGAAATTACCAACGTGTATTACCCCATTGATGTGATCGCAGCCATATTCGGCTTCTCTGCCTATTGGTTCCGAAAATACTTCCGCAATTCAAGTGAGATCGAGAAGTTGTACGAACAGCTCAAAGAGGAGGATCGACAGAAAGATCAGTTCCTTGTGAATACAGCTCATGAACTGCGTACACCGCTGCATGGCATCATCAATATTGCGGAGAGCATCGCGGTCCGTGAACGGCGTAAATCAGGCGGACAGCAAGCAGAAGACATGAAACTGTTGGTTACCATTGGCCGACGCATGTCCCAACTGGTTGATGATCTCCTTGACGTGATTCGCCTGAAGGAGAAGCGGATTACGCTTCAGAAGAAACCCTTATCTCTTGCATCTGTCATTCCAGGCGTGATCGGCATGTTCCGATTCATGGCAGAGGGCAAGCCTGTCCATATGGAGGTGGACATTCCAGATACACTTCCACTTATCCAGGCCGATGAGAGAAGACTTGTTCAGGTTCTCTACAATTTGTTGCATAATGCACTCAAATTTACCGATGAAGGTACGATTACCGTATCTGTCCGGGAACATGGGGAAAGCATTTTAATTCAAGTCTCGGATACAGGTGTTGGCATAAGTGAGGAGATACAGCAGCGAATATTCGAGGCCTATGAACAGGGGACCCCAGAGGCTCGTTTAAGCGGAGGAATCGGCCTCGGTCTCAATATCAGCAGGCAGCTCACCGAACTCCATGGCGGCCAGCTCACTGTACAATCTGTACCTGGGCAAGGATCAAGCTTCCAGATCTCGCTTCCACGGGAAGATACCGCATCGCTGGCTGACCAGACTGAACAGCGATGGGAGGCTCACAGCTTTGATGAAATCGCGATTGCAGAGCCGCAGCAGCAGACCTTATCCACTTCTCATGATAAGACTGTCGCCCGCATTCTTGCCGTTGATGATGATCCTGTAAACCTGCGAGTGCTAATCTCCATGCTAGCGAATGAACCCTATCACATTCAACCTGCGTCCTCCGCGCTTGAGGCCCTTGCGTTACTGGATACGGAGCCCTGGGACTTACTGATTGCTGATGTCATGATGCCTCATATGTCGGGCTATGAATTGACTGAGAACGTGCGCAAGCGATATTCGGTATCAGAGCTTCCGATTCTGTTGTTGACGGCCCGGAATGAGCCAGCCGATGTGTACGCCGGATTCATGGCCGGCGCTACGGATTATGTCACCAAGCCCGTTGATGCCGTTGAGTTGAGGCACCGCATTTCATCCCTAATTGTGCTGAAACAATCCATCGATGAGCGGCTGCGCATGGAGGCTGCTTACTTACAAGCACAGATCCAGCCACACTTTCTTTTTAATACGCTTAATTCAATCATGGTTCTTAGCGAGATGGACACAGAACGCATGCAGAAACTGGGCGATGCTTTTATCGAGTACTTGCAGACCAGCTTTCATTTTGTCAATTCGGAGAAAATGGTTGAGGTGACTCACGAGCTGGATCTCTCCCGAGCCTATCTCTACATTGAGAAAGAACGATTCATGCACCGGTTGAACGTCATCTGGGATATTCCGGATGAACTTGATCTATCCCTGCCTCCACTCACCATTCAACCGCTCATTGAGAATGCCGTTCGGCATGGCGTTCTAAGCAAAGTTGAGGGTGGAACCGTGCATATTCGGATCATTCATCAAACAATGGGTACTGTAATCGAAATTGAGGATGACGGCGTAGGGATGCAACCTGAGCAGATCGAACGGGCATTGGCGTGGCCCAAGAAAGGTCCAGGCGGAACTGGAGGCATTGGATTAACCAATACACATCGCCGGTTGACCCAAATGTACGGACAAGGACTGACCATCGCCAGTTCACCGGGCCAAGGCACGAAAGTATCCTTTGTCATCCCTTTGGACCGCAGCACAGGAGTCTGAGTGATAAGATAGTTCTATAACGCTACAACGGGCATTCAGTTTAGTCCGTATCCGTTGCTTCGCGTAAAGTCTAAGATAAGCGCGATAGTGAAGAACATACTTATATTCATCTTCAGGTTCAACTCCAAGTTCAGTCATATCAAATAAAACGAAAAAAGAGCTAAGCACGGGCTTCATCCCGGCTTAGCTCTTTTCTTTGGTTTAATTATATGATCTAACACGATTAGATAAATGGTTATACGTGCAGGACATGTTTTTCATCCGATAATCCCAGTGCCTTGGCTGTTGAAGAATGAACCTCTTTGAGCAGATCCAGATTCTCCACAAGGGATATGCCGTAGGATGGAATCATTTCCTTGATCTTCGGCTCCCATGCCTCCATATGCTGCGGGAAGCAACGCTGAAGAATCTCAAGCATGACCTGAACTGCGGTGGATGCACCAGGTGATGCACCTAACAAAGCCGCAATTGTTCCATCTGCAGACGTGACCACTTCCGTACCGAATTGGAGCGTACCTTTGCCACCTTGGACGGTATCCTTGATGACCTGAACACGCTGTCCTGCCAGAACCATATCCCAATCCTCACTCTTCGCACCCGGAACAAAGTCACGCAATTCTGCCATACGCTGTTCTTTGGATAACATGAGTTGTTGAATTAGATATTTGGTCAAAGAGATTTCCTTGACACCTGCTGCGAGCATCGTAAGCAGATTATGCATCTTAACCGACGTGATTAAGTCAGCATTGGAACCCGTCTTCAGGAACTTCGGCGAGAACCCGGCAAACGGCCCGAATAACAGCGACTTCTTATTGTCGATAAACCGGGTATCCAGATGTGGAACGGACATGGGCGGAGCCCCTACCGAAGCCTTGCCATATACCTTGGCATGATGCTGTTCCACGACTTTTTGATTTTTACACACCATAAAGATGCCACTGACCGGGAATCCGCCGATATGTTTACCTTCCGGAATGCCCGTCTTCTGGAGCAGATGCAGACTTCCTCCGCCCGCACCGATAAAGACGAATTTTGCCTTATGGCGTTCGACTGCACCACTCTTCAGGTTTTTCACGGATAATTCCCATTGTCCATCGCTGGTACGTTTCATATTCTTCACGCTATGTTCGTAGTGGATACCCACGTGTTGTTCCTTCAAATGTCTGATCAGCATACGCGTTAAAGCACCAAAGTTAACGTCCGTACCGGAGTCAATTTTGGTCGCTGCAACAGGTTCATTACTTGTACGATCTTTCATCATCAGCGGCATCCATTTCGCCAGCTCTTTCTTGTCATCCGAGAATTCCATGCCTGCGAACAGCGGGTGATTCGACAAGGAGTCATAACGTCTTTTCAAAAACTGGACGTTGCTCTCTCCGTGTACATAACTCAAATGAGGAATCGGCATAATGAAGTCCCGCGGATTACGAATCAGACGGCTATTGACGAGATAGGACCAAAATTGCTTTGAGATCTGAAATTGTTCATTCACTTTAATCGCTTTGCTAATATCTACGGTTCCGTCTGGTCGTTCAACGGTATAGTTAAGTTCGCACAATGCAGCATGCCCGGTTCCGGCATTATTCCATTCGTTGGAGCTTTCCTCTCCTGCATTGGCTAGCTTTTCGAAAACCTTAATATTCCAGTCTGGTGCCAATTCTTTTAGCAAAGTTCCCAAAGTTGCACTCATAATTCCGGCACCAATCAAGATAACATCTGTACTCGTTTGTCCCTGGCTCATGTCTACCGTCCTTATATCCTATATTTGCCAAAAGGATGTAAGCGTTATCGATTTGGCATTTGCAGCAAGCCCATTCTTGAACGGGGTCGCACCTTCTCTGAATGATTATAACCTTGATCTAGTGTATCAATAATATAGAGCAATTTAAATATGCAATTTCAAGATATTTGCTATTCCATCAGTATACGCTAGTTTACATCGGAACGTTAGCCCGGTTATAGGCCTGAAAGATATATTTGTTCAAAACAAAGAAAGGAGCCCGGTTTTAGTGGGACTTAGGGAATCAAATGTTGTATAGCCTTGAAAATGGATGCACGAAGAGCCGCTCTCGAATGTTTCGCTAAGCGGCTCTTTAATTAAAGGGAATGGGCATGACAGCCTATGCGGCGTTTCAGGAAGTACTCAGAAGATCGAAATCAGTTCCTTTGTATACGGATGGCGTTCTTCAGCGAACAACGCATCTGCGCCAAAACGGTCAACGATCTGACCTTCCCTCATAACGATGATGCGCTGACTCATGCGATGTACCGCGGCCAAGTCATGCGAGATGAACACGTATGAAAGACCAAGCGATGTCCGCAGATCGGTGAGCAACTGCAGAACGGCACCTTGCGAGATCACGTCCAGACTGGCCGTCGGCTCATCCAGAACGACAACGTCCGGCTCAATGCCAATGGCACGTGCGATCGTGACCCGCTGACGCTGTCCACCACTTAGCTCATGCGGATAACGTCCAGCCAAATCGCTAGGAAGTTCGACCGCTTCAAGCAGCTTTTGCACGTAAGCGTCCTTCGACGTGTAGGTAAAGTGAGAAAGCTCGGCGCCCCGTCCAAGTTGTTCGTACGGATCGATTAGCGAGTCGGCAATCTTGAGCTTTGGATTCAATGCAGCCATCGGGTTCTGAAATACAATCTGAATCTTTCGCCGATGAGGTCGCAACCGTCGGCCGCTCAGCCGCGCGATATCCTGTCCGCCCAGTGTAATCGAGCCTGTATCTGCATCTTCAATCCGCAGCAGACAGCGGGCGAGTGTACTCTTGCCACAGCCGCTCTCGCCAACCAGGCCAAGGCACTCGCCGCGGTTCAAAGTGAAGGAAATATCATTCACAGCTGCTCGGTCTGCACCTGCATACGTTCGGCTGAGATGTTCCACCTGAAGCACGGGGTCTGCGGAGATACTGAATGATGAAGAAGTCTTTGCAATGGATCTCTCTAGCTCCGCATCTGTATCGGCATGATCTGTATCTGTAGCATTTATGACTGCCTGATCTGTATCTATAGTATCTATGACCACATTGTCTGTAACTGCATTGTCTATCTCTGTATGGTTTGCGCCTTTAGCACGGTCATGAACTCGCACATTGGATTCGTCAGACTGCACAAATCCTTGGCGTTCTTCATTTGAAGTCGTCTTCATTCTGTTCCTGCCTCCTTCAATCCCGACTTCAGTGAGCGGTTCAGAACGGGAGCTGCCTCGATTAACTGGCGCGTATATTCATGCTGGGGATGGTCAAGAATGCGATGCTTGCCGCCCGATTCGACGATCTGTCCTTCCTTCATGACAGCCAAGCGGCTGGCATAGCGGCGAACATGACGCCAGTCGTGCGTGATAAACAGAATCGCACAGCCCGTCTCCGCTTGTTTGCGTGCCAGCAGTTCCAATACGCGATGCCCGGATACACTGTCCAGTGCCGTTGTCGCTTCGTCAGCGATCAGCAGACGAGGAGACAGCATCAGCGAGGTAGCAATGGAGGCCCGCTGAAGCTGTCCACCGCTCAATTGAAACGGATAGCGGCGCAATAATTCCGCACCAAGACCAACGGATTCCAACGCTTCCTCCGCTCGTTTCTTGCGGATGGCAGAAGACTTCTCCCCATGAACCTTCTGGTATTCATCGAAGTGCCCACCAATACTGCGAAATGGCGTAAACGCTCCCTGATAGTCTTGAAAAATATATGAGATGTGGCATCCCCGCAGGGCTCGCATCTCCTTTGGCTTTCGTTCGAGCAGGTTGCTGCCCTCGAACATGACTCGTCCTGACGCGTGCAGGTTGGGCGGCAACAGACGACCAATGGCTTGCGAGAGCAAGCTTTTGCCGCTACCGCTCTGTCCAACGAGTGCCATGAATTCACCTTCGCGAACAGCCAGAGAGACTTGATCTACAATAGTGCGATCTCGGCTGGAAATGCTCAGTTCCTCAATGGAGAGAATCATGGCTGCACCTCCTTCTTCACATCAAAGCGGTCTCGCAGATAGTCGCCCAGCATGTTGGCAAGCAGGACTACCGAGACAATAGCGAGGCCCGGGTAGATCATCAGCTCTGGCCGAGACTGGAAGTAAGGCCGTGAGTCATTCAGCATCGCTCCCCATTCAGGTGTTGGCGGTTGTGCGCCAAGGCCGATGTAGGACAATGATGAGATGAGCAGGATGATTTTGCCCAGATCAAGACTGGCCAGCACGAGCACATGCCCTGCGATATGTGGAAGAAGATGTTTTCTCATGATGCGACCGTCGGATAGTCCGTTGGTCCGGGCGATGCGAATGTAATCCTTTTGGGACTCCGATAAAACCGTACTTCGAACGAGACGTGCATAACTAACCCACTTTACAATCACAATCGCCAACACCAGATTACCGATTCCCGCCCCCAGCAGGCCACTGAGCACAATCGCCACGATGGTATCGGGAAAAGCAAGAAAGGCATCTGCAATCCGCATGAACAGTTTATCGACCCAGCCACGTTTGTATCCTGCGATCAAACCAAATGGAATACCGATCAGCAGTGCAGCGCCGAGTGCCAGTAAGCTATAACCCAACGTTTGACCGCCGCCAAGCAGCAGACGTGTCATAACATCGCGTCCCAGATGGTCGGTACCGAACGGATGGAGAGCACTTGCCCCCTGCAATCGTCCACGCAGATCGGTTAAGGTGTGGTCATGTTTTAAGTATAAAAAGGCATATAAGGAGGCCCCGATGACCAGCAGTGCAAACAACAGACCAATGATCGCCTGCCAGCTATGTTTTTTAGATTTTGCAGTTGGAATGGGCAGGGGTATGGTTTTCATCGGTGGGCCTCCTTTTCCTTGAGTTTCATTTCAGGATTCAAATAACGATAAGACAGGTCAACCGCCGTATTCACAAGGAATACCACGACAGCCATGATCAGGATGTACCCTTGAATCAGTGGATAATCACGCTGGCGGATGGCGTCAACGACAAGCTTGCCGATACCGGGATAAGCGAACAACACTTCAATCACAACGACTCCGCCAATCAGGCTGCCAAGACTGACGCCAAATACCGTAATCACAGGCGGCAGACTGTGCCGAAACGCGTGAAGCATGAAGATCCGGCCTTCGGATACCCCTCTTGCCCGGGCAGAGCGGACGAACTCCTGACTTAGTGAATCTAGCAGGCTGGAACGCAAAAGACGCACATAAACGCTGGAGATGGCAAGTCCCAGTGTCAGAGATGGCAGAATAAGCGATGTGAATCCATCTCGACCCATGGTCGGCAGATTGCCAAAGCGTACGCCGAACATGTCAATCAGGATCAGACCCAGCCAGAAACTCGGCACCGCCGCACCCACAATGGAGAGCATCCGACTGCCCCGGTCAATCCAACTGCCACGATGGAGCGCCGACAGCGAGCCGAGCGGGATCGCTATGACGAGCATGACCAGTAGAGCGCCTATCGTCAGTTCAGCCGTAGCTGGCAGCGCACGCATCAGGGTCTGCATGACGGGCTGGCCTGTCGAATACGATACACCGAAATCGAGCCGAACAAAATCGAGCAACCAGTTGCCGAACTGGACAGGAAGCGAATCGTTGAAGCCCATCTCCTCACGTACAGCTTCGACCTGCTCCTGACTGACAGACAGTTCGTCCACGTTCAGGATCGTCAGCACCGGATCACCCGGAGCCAGACGAATGAACAGGAAACTCACAAACATGATGAACAACAGAAAAATAAATACCTCAAGGAACTTGCGAAGCAAAATGCGAAACATTACATCACATCCAGCTTATTGGTAATCATGTAATACTCACTGCGAGTGGTAACCCAGTTCTTGATCTTCTTGCCGTTATAGGCAACGATCGTACCCGGATGCAGCACGAATGAATTCAGCACGTTGTCATGCACGTAGTTGGCTGCCTTCTCGGCAAGCTCTGCGCGCTTTTCCGGTGCAACTGTGAGATTCAATTCGTCGATGATCTTGGTCAGTTCCGGATCTTCCGATCCGCTGAAGTTAAGAGCACCCTTGGGATGGTACGTTGCATTCAGGTAGTAACCGGCATCCCCACGAGGAGCGGTCAGATTACTGTACGTTGCAATATCCCAGTCGCGGTTGGATGCCATATAATCTTCCGGTGTGTCGATCTGGCGAATCTGCACGTCAATCCCGATCTTCTTCGCATCAGATTGGAACACTTGGGCAATCAGCGGCAAATCGGCACGAGACGAATACGTCAGCAGCGTCAGCTGCAACGGTTTACCGTCCTTGGTCATCACGCCGTTTTGCAGTGTATATCCCGCTTCCTGAAGATAATTCACTGCGGCGTCAGGCCCGGATTGCGTAGCCGTCTCTGCATAGGTTGGCGCGAATGGCAGCGATGGCAGGAACGGTCCGATGGCTGCTTCGCCGTAGCCGAGCAGGATCGTGTCCACGATGCCCTGACGATCAATCAGCGCGTCTAGCGCACGACGGACATTAAGGTCCTTCATACTCTCCCGCTGCATGTTCATCGTTAACTGATGCACGCGGAACGTCGATGTAGACTCAACCGTCATGCCGTCTATCGCTTTGAGCGATTCGAGGCTCTCGACTTCTGGGCGGTATACGATATCTACCTGTCCAGATTTGAGCGCTAGTGTGCGTGCATTGGCATCTTCATTGAATGAGAACGTGATGGAATCCAGAGGCGATGCTCCGTCCCAGTATTCATCATATCGATCCAATTCCAGCTTGCTGCCTGGGGTAAAAGAAGTCAGCTTGAACGGGCCCGTACCAATGGGCTTGTTCACAACGTCCGACTCACTCACGTCGATAATCGCCGTGTTGGGATTCACCAGCTCTGAAGCGAACTCCGGGAACGGCTGAGTTGTGGTGATCTCCAGCTTGTCGCCCTCGGCTTCAATCGTATCGATCTTCAGTGCGTTCTGGATCGCTACATTCTCTTCCAGTGCACGTTCAAGGGATGCCTTAACGGATTCACCCGTCATTGGCTTGCCGTTCTGGAAGGTCACATCATCTCGCAGATCGATCGTCCAGTGCTGTCCGTCCTCACTCTCCCAGCTCTCAGCGAGCCATGGAGCCACCGTCAGATTCTCCTCATCGAGACGCACCAAAGTCTCTGTAATGCCCGCACGCAGCGGCACGTAGCTGGAATCCACATGTGGATCTAGTGAACTGGTGGAGAAGTTATATAGGAAGTGAACATTTTTATTATCGGTGGATGGCTGCGCAGCGGGACTGGACTCAGATGATCCGCAGGCGCTCAACAGTCCAGCGCTCAAGGCCAAGGAGACCAGCGCTAGCAGTGGCGTCTTTTTATTCAAGGTAATGCCCCTCTCTCTTAATCGTAATCATTATGATCTAAACAATGAGTACTATCATATCGTAATGATTACGTTTTGACAAGAGTTATGTTGGTGGTGAAACGAGAAAAAATCCGACTCTCGGATGAGAGCGGATTCTTCATGTTTTTGGTTACATATGAGGGCTTTATTAGTGGGCCTTTCATTTGCATTCCGGGATTGTTTACAGGTGATACCATGCAAGATTTTCTCGAAGAGTTACAACCCAGTTTCGTAGTCTTCCAGCAGATGTGACCAGTAACCTTCGACATTCTCCATTGCTATCGGATCAATCTTCTCAAAATAACCACGAAGTCCTCCGGCATACTCATCTGAGGTATATGTACCTTCCAGTCTCATTTTAGTTGCCAGTTCACTTCTAATTAGATGAAACAAAAAGAAGGTTCCCAAATTCTTGTTGAGCATATATACGTTGGACTTATCCAATGAAGACGTTGCGAAAAACATATCGCTCCCTTGTTTTAGATAGAGACCATACGAGTCACGCATACCATAACTTGCGAAGTGACCAATCTGAATATATTCCTCTCCTTCAATAACTTTCACTTGGAAAGCATCAGATTCATAAAAGGAAAAATCATCATATTGTTCTGGAACTCCTATGTCGATTAAAAATAGAGCATTCTCTTCACTTATGCCCCAATCTTTTAGATTAGTAAAGTCATAATTAATTATTTCCGTGTCATAGTAGTCCTTTATATCAACGATATAAAAATTCATGCTCTCACTCCTCTAACCTTTTTAATGCTTGAGCTAGAGCTATACGACTTATCTAAGAAATCACTGGTGCGACCAGGCCTCCAGTCCCTCATCACTTATATCAATTGGTGCCTGTTTAGACATGTATTCGGCATTTGCTAGAGGAAAAGCATAACCACCTGTAATAATCTCACCATGCTTTCTTCTAATGGTTCCTCCTCTTTCAATTAAAAGAATCAAAGGTTCATACAAATCATGAAACTCCGAAGCAATTTCATTACCGGAATCAACTAATAACAGCCATTCCAAATATGCTTCACACGTCCCTTTTAAGAAACCATTTTTCAATCCCTTTAATTTAGGACATTTTTCAGTTATATCCAGATCAACGTCATATCCGAACGCACGAGAAGCGTTGAAGAAGGGATACGATGTTTTCAAATGGTATGTAGTGGTCAATAGTGCTGCTCTTCTAATATACTCCTGTAATAATGCCATGTTTGAGGGCTCATCTGTTCCACCGGAAGTACTCCAATTGATGCTGTTTATCCTTTCTATACCTTTATATAATTGATTCATTAATACCTCCCCCTATAGAGACAACTACTCAATTCTAATAAATTCCCACATCAAGCTATCACCCTCAGAACATATACAGAATTGTACTTTCACTAATAAATGCGCTAGGCAATATATCTAGTAAATTTTCAATTCTACCCGTCATATAATCTAACTCACTCCCGTTTAAATGTTCCTTTGCCCACTCACTTAATCGTTTTAACTCAACCACAGCAGCTTCTAATTGGTGAAAATATATTTTAGATCCATCCCGAATCAGGATTATTCCTAATTCATGTATTGCTACCTCCCAGTACTCATCATAAAATTCCTGAGTAGCAATATTCTCACTGAGTGTCAGCTCACTATTCCGGTCTTCCATATCACCGTTATATCTGTATAGACCTACGGACATTATTCCCCTCCTGATCGATTATTAACCTATTAGAGCTACGTACGAGGTAACGACTAAATAACGCAGTCCTCTAGCAACTGCGTTATCACATGAAAAATGGCTTCTTAAATCAACCCTGCCATATCCTTCTCAATAAAGTTTCCATCCAGTAAATCATAAGGCCAGTCATAGATATCAGGGTTCTCTCTACAATGCGAATTAATGACAAGTTGACCATCAAACCGCAGAAAGATCACACCAGTTTCACTATCTGTCAATGCAATATCCTCATCTAATTTGTCCTTTAGAGTATTAATCGCTTGGAATATGATTTGTAATCCCTCTTCGGGTGAGCGTGAGAAAACGGAAATATTGGTACAATAATTAATATTTATATTCAACTCTTCTCTCGTAAAACTCACTAACTCATCATCGTCTTGTGCGATAACTGAGAAGTTAGGATTGGCAATCCTGTAATAATCGTCCCTCGATTTCATATAAGTCTCCTGAGAAAAATCTTTTAGAGAACTCAATAATAAATCTGCTAATTGCTTCGTGTCTTCTTTATAAAATAGGAACAATGCTAAATCCATACTATTCCCTCCGGGAACCATATAAAAAATGTAGACGGAATCTAGGTTACAATTTTCAAATCATTTTCGGATCTTTATAGCACCAATCAGAGTCATAAGGCATTGAATATATCTTTTGTATGTCTTCCCAAGTGTAGACCCAATCGTAATCAGACACCCAAAAATAGTCGGATCTATTAAAAATCAGATATTCATAAACGAAACGAAGAATGACCTCTTCTGCTCCAAACACTTCTTCTATTGTACCCACTCGAATGAGTTCGTGATTAGGATCCAAATCAAGATCTTCATAGTCACTGAATATTACACTCTTATTTTCCTTTGCCTTCACATACATAATGAATTGATGATTATTCTCATCGCTATTGTAGGAATGAGCCAGTATGTTCAACGTTGTAGAAGAGAATTTTCCATTTTCAAGGTTTTTATGATTATCAAAAATAATCCGGTTGTCGGAGTTAAACGCTGCAATCATAGTGTCAGACAAAAACTTTTCTGGCGTATACTTTTCACGCTCCGTTAAGAAAAATGCAGTGGTTCCCATTAGTTATCCTCTTCTTTATTAGTTTAAGGACTCTAGAACTGCTATGAACGGAGGATGTCCCGTTTCTTGGTTTTGTAACAAACTTGGTTTACGAAATCTTAAACTCGTCTGCAGTTCAATTACAGGTGCTTCAGCCCTGACCTCTTTAAGCAAAACTTTTATCCAAAGGGGGCACAAGGGTACTCTACAACCCAACATCCTTATAACAGAATCAATATCGAACTCGCGTCCATCTAAATTATTCGAATTCAACATTCCCCGGTAAAGATATTCGTCTGTAGAATTTAAAGATTTACCCCGCTCCTCAATCGGAGTAATTATGAATTTACTGTTTTCACCCAGTACTTCGTTATGATAGGTGGATAATTCATCTACAGTTTTTAATAAGTATTCCTTAAAAGAATCTAAGTCCATATATTTGATCAACATGATCACTCCTTTAATTTCTTTATTATTACTGGTTTGGAGTCTACAACATAACCATCTTTGTCTGTTTCAAACTTATAAAGTTCAAGCCAAGAGCTCTTCACCTTTACACCTGCGTTCTTTAGCAAGTCAGCGTACATACTTGATTCTTCCGGAGAAGGACGGTAGTGCCCTGACTGATTAGTAATCTTTCTTACTTCTCCTTGACCATTAATCTTTAATTGCCCAGCAGCAAGGACTTCTTCCCGTCCTCCTAATGTATGATGTCGCTTCCCAATGATTAATTCTCCATTTTTATTGATAACGAAATCAACTTCAGTTCTACCATCAATTCCTTTTATTCTTCCACTTTCTAAATGATATGTGAGCACTTTGCCGTCATGTGGAAAGTCTTCATTTGGGAATTTATTACTAATAGTTGAACTAGAATTCACTTTTCCATGTGTAGCCCCTAAATTTTGTTCAGCCTTCTTTATATTATTTTGAATCTTAGATGTCAAACCAGATGACGACGTTTTAAATGGTCCTGAACGTCCCGGCATACTCCCACGAACCATCTGAATTGCCATGAAAATCTGACTAAACTTCAGAGACGCAACCATCATCTGAGCATATTTATCTGATACAGGCTCGCCCGTCGTAGGATGAATCCCCATCTCAAATGCCTTGATCTGTAACGCAAAAATATCTTCACCAGGCGGTTCAACGTTCACAGCTTGCATGCGATTAAAGTCCAGATTTCCCTGATCCCTCTGATAAGCCTGAAGAGAAGCCTGATCCGCAACACCATTCTCGTTGACAGGCATCCAGACCAATTTACCGAACATATTGATTTGCGCCATCCGATATCCCTTATCACCCGAACTTGAATCACCTGATGATTTGGTCATCATAGCTGCGGCACCGACAGCTCCAATTGCACCACCCAGACTTCCCTTCTGAGCATCTGCATCCTGGAAACGCGTGGCGATATCCTTCAATTCCTTGGATGTATTCACCATACTCTCCAGCGCTTTATCCAGTATAGGTCGTGACTGCTCGAACTCATAGTAAAATCGCTCCTGCGTCGCGCCCATCCACATCATCTGAACGAACATGATCTGTCTCATCAGATCACTTCGTATACTCTCCAACTGTTGTCTGGCCTGATCCACCTGATTCGATACGTGATGTAGTTGTTCAGGGGTAACTTTGATTGTACTCATAATGTTTCTCCGCTCACTCGAAATAGGATTATCCTATGTTAGCAGAAGTCTAATATGTAAACTATCCGGCTAACATCCTGATTTCACCATGGTAAAAACACAAGCTGTGCTCCTCATCGGTGCTATGGTCCTATATGCATATACCCACTTCAAGGCATATCCTACCAGTTTCAGTAAATACCTTTCCTACTTCATTTCCTCCAACATCACCCGATAACGTCCGATCTGTTCCCCTGCCGCCTCTTCCCGCAATGATTCCAACAATGTTGTGCACCTTATAACATACCGATCCAACCCAAGCTTGTCCGCTAACCTGATCGCCTGCAAAATGAACTCCACGGCCTCCTGTGGTCTTTCCCTTCCACTGTTCGTACAAAGCCCGCTGATAACAGTAATGATACATATAATCGTTGTTTGAAGAAGCCATTTCTGTGCCATCGCCCTGTATCTGATCCTCAAACATATGTAAAACCCAATCAATCTGCCATCTATGCCGCACTGCTGCTTCCGTAATGACTTTCAGACCCACCAACCATTCCTCCGGATGTTCAAGCAAAAAGTTCACAAACTCCTCCAGCAGTTCCATCTGCCCGGCTTCAATTTCAAGAGCATACCGATTCACCTGTGCCTTATGCCTGAACTCCTGCACCACCTGCATGCCTACCTCATCCAGATCCTCCGTTGATCCCAGTTCTGCATATTGATCGAGACATGCCCGCGCCTGATCTACCTGTCCCATCTTCTGGTGAGCCATACCCCGCATTAAGTGACTTAGCCCGTAATAATAGACCAAGGGCCGCTCGATGTGTATATGTGGTGCAGGCACTCCCTTTGACTGATACTCCTGCCTCTCTTCATGGATGGACTGCACGCATTGATACAGCATGTCCGCCCTCTCCATCACCTTGTTCCAATTTTCAAAAGCCACAGCCATGTCCAACATTTCAACAATGATGTCCGGTTTGAGTGATCTTAGGATAGATTTCCGCAAAGATATCCTCCTTAATTATCCATTTTTTTATAATTGTATAGATAAATCAAAAGAAGATCAATATAAATTGTACTTATAAGTACTTTTATTCAAGATAACACTTTGTACATATTAGTCTGTAAGGATACTATAACCTCTTCTAACCTTAAGTGGAGGTGATCAAATGAGTTTACCAGAGGACGTAGGAAATCGAATACGTGAGTTAAGGAAGGCAAAAGGCTGGACTCAGGAACAACTAGCTGAAGCAGCAGGTCTTCATTACAGCTATATTGGTGGAGTTGAACGGGGAGATCGTAACATTTCTTTGGAGACTCTTGAGAAAATAATGAATGGATTGCAGGTCACTGCTGAAGAAATCTTTAAATTCAAAGAAGACTCTGAGTACAAAAGAGCCTTGGATGAACATATAACTTTAATAAGCGGCAAAAATATAGATACAATCGTATCATTGACCAAAATTAGCAAAGAAGTTTTAAATGCTATCGAAAAATCACATAAGAATTCCGATTAAATATAGTTGTATCAACATCATTCTTTAATACCCAAAAAGAGTGGAGTACACCTCCACTCTTCTCTTATTCTCAGTTTCAAACAACTCCCCGCTCAAACACCCCAAATTCCACCCGGTTCCGCCCATTCTGCTTCGCCTGATACAGCGCCTTATCCACCGCAGCGAATAGCTGCGTCAAATACCCTTCTGGATTGTCCGGTACATGCTCCATTTCAAAGTCTTCAAAGGACAGAATCCCAATACTAATCGTAATGGATACCTGCATAATCTCGTGATCCACCATAATGCGGTTGGACTCCACTGCTGTTCTCACGCGCTCCGCGATCTGGTTCGCTAAATCATGCTCCGTGTGCGGAAGGTAGACCATGAACTCCTCCCCGCCATAACGCGTCAGAATATCGGTACTGCGTATGGATTGTTTGACCGCCTCTGCCGTGTGGACGAGCACTTCATCGCCGATGATATGTCCGTAGCGATCATTGATCGCTTTGAAGTAGTCGATATCGAGCAGCAGGAGTGAAAATGGTGTTTTATATTGAATATTGGTAATAACCTCATGATTCAGGTGTTGAGTCAGATAACGGCGGTTATAACAGTTGGTTAAACTGTCTGTCAGCGCGAGTTCCTCCAGTTTGCGATTGGCCTCGGATAACTCCTGACGTATCAAGTCTAGCGCCTGATTGCGCTCCTGAAGTGTTACGTTCTGGCGATTCATCTCTTTCACATAGAAGCGCTCCTGCGAGACATCCTGGAACGTAAGAATATGACCAATCGGCACAAGGGCCGAATCCACAATCGGAGACGATTGCAGGATATAGTGCCGAATGTTGTTGTCCCGCTCCACGATCACTTCAATATGAGAGAGGGTATTTTCTTTTTTCTTATAATGATTCACGAACTCTTGACAGCTGCCCACAACTTGAACAGACTCCAGAAATACCTCCATATCAAAAGAATCCCCCACATGTAGATCCATAAAGGATCGTGAGGCTTTGTTCGCTTCAACAATGACTTCATTCTCATCCAGTACGAGGATGCCATATGGAATCGTATTGATTACGTCCTCATGCGCGATGGAGACCAGATCAAACACATTGTATCTTTTGATTACATAGACGAAGAACAGGTCTGACAGAAAGATCCCCAGCGAAGTCATGCCAGGAATGATTGGCAACCAGCGGGCTAGAACCACATTCAGAATCGCATCAATGGTTGCAAAGACAGCCAAGACCAAGATGCCCCATAGGGTGATCCGTACCTGTTTTTTGATCATAGCAGACGTCTGCGATGAATACACCGCCCGGAACAGAACGACGAGGGAAGCCAAGAAATAGCTCACCAGAATAACCATCACAACCCAGAACCAAGGGCCGTAAGCCCGCTCGATGTACCCGCCCTCCAGGGGAATGACGAACTCGTTCCATGGATTTGCGACTACACCTATAGCCCCGATCACCGCAGGGACAAATAGCAGGAAGGTTCCTTTTGCACTCAACCGCTCCGCGTAACCGGTAATAAAGATCGTCAGTAGAAGCCACCCGCTCCCAAGCAGAGAGACCGCAACGAAAGACAACATGACATAGAACAACTGCAGACCAGAATCATCCGTGAGTGTACTGGCAAATTGACAGAAAGGCCAGAGCATCATTAACCCGTGAAACAAAAAGTACACCTTATGTAAGTTCGTAATTCTAACCGTAGCAAACACATATACACCTACACCGAACAATAGGACGAATAAAAAGAGATCATACCATACTAATGGGTTCACGAATCTTCTCCTTCTTAGATGCTACAATGACAACGTGATTGCTCATAATTCTATGGGATACCTATATAAAACTTCAATAAACACCTATACAATACCGCTACGTCAAACATTGGTTAATTTAACCATATCTTATCACACCACCATAAGGGTGAGTAGCCCATACACTGGAAGTCTGACCAACCTCTGATCGAAATCCTGATCTATTTTGCGTTTTTGTGAAGGAATCTGACTGTTCCACCAAAAAAACCGCCCATATCCAACGGAGCGGCCAGCCAGCAATTGGTTTGATTCAAATAACCCATATCATTCGCGGAGTTTATCTCTCCGGCAGTAGTACTTAACCTTCTGATCGGGGACATCTACTCTTCCCGTACTTTGGCTATGATTTGCTCATGACCAAGTCAACGTTCGCCTTCAACGACCTGCTTCTCAGCGATCAACAGCTCCAATTGTTGCTTATAACGTGTCTCGTTTCTGAGATATGCTTCATGACTCATCCCGACCAGATCAGATTCATATTTAGGGGAATAAAATGGTTCATTGTCCGAGAATAGGTCTGGATTCTCCTTCAGCAACTCCGTGATTACCTCTGACGTCTTAGCCGCATCGCACACTCTAACAACGGCATCACCGAGCTGTCCTTTACGCATTGCACCTTCGCGAACCAATACCTCGTCTACTTTCCAGAAATGCTCCGACCACGGCAACCCACTATGTCTGCGGGACGGTACTGAAATCTGGCTTCCATCCGGTAAAACCGAATAAAGCATCTCATGCTCGTCCGTCATTCTGCCTGGAATGTCCACCCACTCTTCGACGCCATGGATAAATGTGTTCCGCTTCAAGTCAACGCCCACTAACAAGATCGTCGCTTTCCGATCCAGCAGTTTCCCCCATGCTGAACCTCTCGCACACGGTGTATCGAAGAGATGATCGTCCTTCGTAAATGCCTCTGCATCCCTCCCCAGTGCCGCTACCGAGTGCGTAGGATGCCACGAACGAACCACGCCCGGACGTTTACGGAAAAGCTCAGGCAGAATCCCTACGCAGCATACAGAATTTTCCACGTGGAACATTGGGTTATCCGCATTGATGGTAGACCACGTATGAGTGGGAAGCACCAACAATCCGTCTTTCATATAATCGCTGCAGGCATCCAGCACCGTATCTGCTCCACCTTCAACCTCGCCCAAACTCTTCATTGAAGAGTGCATAAGCAACGTACCTTGGCGATCCAAACCGAGCTGCTCTAGTTGCTGCATCAAGCTTTCTTTTGTGTACATATCCTTTCCTTACCTCCTACATTTCTTATCTCTTTTCGATGGAAAAGCAAATTCTTGCTCAGCTTCACATCATGCTTCTCAGCATAACAAACAAAGGGCCGAGGGTTAACCCCCGGCCACAGAGAAAGATTTGTATAAGTTCAGGTAGTAGCTGCCAATCTACTTTTACTTAATAATAACGTACTCCAGATTCACCAGCTTCGCATATGTCACGATCTGATCTGTCGTCAGGTTCAAGGATACAACCGTATGGTGACCGCCACCATTTTCGATCCATGCTCTAACGCCATCCTGGAAGTTCGGCTTCACGCTCCACAATACACGTGCTACCGGCAGGTTAGGTGCTGGAACGGTAGGCTCGAATGCAGATACTTCATTGATCAGCAATTTGTAATGTGTACCGAAGTCTGCCATGGAAACCACGACACCTTCGCCTGCCTTGCCATCGAATACAAGACGCGCCGGATCTTCACGATCGCCAATGCCTAGTGGGGACACGATGATTCTTGGTTTCGTGCTAGCCAGTGTAGGGTCTACTTCAAGCATGTGCGATTGCAGGATTGCTTCTTGTCCAGCAGCCATCTCGTAGGTGTAATCTTCCATGAAGCCCGTGTTCTCGTTATGGGCCATGATTTTCAGCAAACGATCCAGTGCAGCTGTTTTCCAGTCACCCTCACCGGCAAATCCGTACCCTTGCGCCATCAGGCGTTGCACAGCCAGACCTGGAAGTTGTTTCATGCCATGCAGATCTTCGAAGTTTGTCGTGAAGGCACTATACCCACCTTCGTCCAGGAAACGTTTGATCGCAATCTCATAACTCGCTTGCACACGTACACTAGCTTCCCAAGCTTCCTTGCTGTTTGTGCCATAATCGAATTCATAGAGGTCTTTATACTGAGCAATCAGATCATCGATTTCCTGCTCCGTTACGGCGTTCACGTATTGCACGAGGTCGCCAATGCCGAAGTAATCAACCGTCCATCCGAATTGGATCTGTGCTTCCACTTTATCGCCTTCGGTCACGCCAACGTTGCGCATGTTATCTCCGAAGCGAGCGACTTTGAGGTTGAAGCCTTCGTTAAAGGCAACCGCTACGTCCATCCAGTCTGCAACCTGCTGTTGCACTTCCGGGCGCTCCCAGTAGCCAACAACGATTTTGTTTTGTTTTTTCAAACGAGCATTAATGAAGCCATATTCGCGGTCACCATGTGCCGCTTGGTTCAGGTTCATGAAGTCCATATCGATGGTTGCCCACGGAATGCTTTCGTTGAATTGAGTTGCCAAGTGCAGCAAAGGTTTTTGCAGCAATTTTGTACCACGAATCCACATTTTCGCCGGGGAGAAGGTATGCATCCATGTGATGACACCCGCTACTTCGTCGCGGTAGTTAACTTCCTTCATGATGCTCGTGATTTTATCTGCGGTTACCGCCAGATCCTGCAATACAAGCGGGTACGGCAGTACGCCGCTGGCATTAAGGGCATCCGTAATTTTCTGTGCGTTGGCTTTTACTTCGCCCAGCGCTTCTTCACCGTACAAGTGCTGTGAACCGACGACAAACCAGAACTCTTTTGCTGCTGTTGCTGACATATAATCATCCTCATTTCATTATTTTATAGTTGAACAATATGGGTTTACACCAGAACACTGCGAAGCCAGAATAATCTTCCGATCACTGTTATCCCCAGATTTTTTTGATTCCCTTTTCTAAAGGGAAAATCCGGGGATAAAGGTGAACGCTCCGCTTCTCCAGCTTTCTTCTGTCTTCTCCGTTATCGTGTAAAAGTTTTATACAACTTCGTTGGCAGTAGTAGCACAAGACCTATTCGATTGGATTGTGTCATCCGATCGATACATAACCAAATTACTTCTGTCCGTAATACGCGTCTTTTCCGTGTTTACGCAGATAGTGTTTATCCAGGATGCCTTGTGGCAGTTCCTTCGCGAAGTTATTCAATTGCCGCGCGTACAGATTCATTTTGCATACTTCCTCCAGCACGACACTGTTCACCACTGCTGACTTGGCATCTTTCCCCCATGTAAATGGTGCGTGACCATGAAGCAGTACTGCCGGAACCGCCATCACATCAATTCCACGCTGTTCGAACGTTTCAATAATGACACGTCCTGTCTCCGCTTCGTATCCGCGATCCACCTCGTCCTGGTTCAGGAAACGCGCGCAAGGCACCGCCCCATAGAACGTGTCCGCATGAGTGGTTCCCATTACAGGAACATCAAGCCCGGCTTGCGCCCAGATCGTCGCCCATGTGGAGTGTGTGTGCACGATGCCGCCAATCTCCGAGTAATGCTTATATAGTACGGCATGTGTTGCGGTGTCCGAGGAAGGTCTCATCTCACCCTCCACCACGTTACCGTCCAGATCAACCACAACCATGTCGCTTGCTTTCATCACATCGTAGCTAACGCCACTTGGTTTAATTACGAACAGACCACTTTCCCGATCAATTGCACTGACGTTACCCCATGTGAATTTCACAAGTCCGTGCTTGGGCAGTTCCAGATTCGCCTGGAATACCTCTTCTTTCAGTTGTTCTAACATGTTATTCCCTCCCGTTCTCTAATAGTGCGTGTTCAAAAAGTCGGTTTTCAGTACCGAGAAGATGGGATGAAGCTAGAAATGGAGTAGCGGAGCGTAGATAGAGCTACGTGAGCAACCGCAATGTTTCCAAAGGAAACATACTTCGTAAGCACCTACTTATTTCGGCTGAATTCCATATTCGACGTTGATGATGCCACTAGGCATCCTTCGTAATCAAAAGCGGTCTTTTTGAACAACCTCTAACAGATGATTTACAGCTGCATGCTCAATCGCAAGTCCACTCCGGTAGCGTTCGATAAATGCTTCAAACCCCTTCACATCCGATGCATCTGGCGCCACCTCGACTCCCTCAACATCGTTAAAGACTTTCTGCTCCAGGAACACATCCAGGCTCTCCTCTTGATCCTTGTTGATCATGTACGAAGCCAGAAGCGCCATGCCCCATGCGCCGCCTTCACCAGCGGTAGACATGACCGACACCGGTACATTCATCGCAGCAGCTACAATCCGTTGTCCGACGACAGGGGTCTTGAACAGACCACCGTGTGCCAAAATACTATCAATGGCTACATTCTCTTCCTCCGTCAGGATGTCCATCCCCAGCTTGAGTGCACCGAAGGCACTGAACAGATGTGTCCGCATGAAGTTTGCCAGATTGAAGTTGCTTTCCGGGGAGCGGACGAACAATGGACGGCCTTTCTCAAGTCCTGTAATGTTCTCGCCTGAGTAGTAACCGTAGCTGAGCAAGCCACCACCATCTGGGTCTGCCTCCAAAGCTTTGTTAAACAACACGCTGAACAACTTGCCGTTATCCACTTCATATCCCATCGCTTGAGAAAACTCACGGAACAGTCCCACCCATGCGTTGATATCACTGGAACAGTTGTTGGCATGCACCATCCCTACTGGGCTACCATCCGGTGTGGTGACCATATCGATCTCCGGATACACTTTGGATAGTTCCTTCTCCAGTACGATCATGGCAAATACCGAGGTGCCGACCGAGATGTTCCCCGTACGTTTTCTCACGCTATTCGTTGCTACCATACCCGTTCCGGCATCGCCCTCTGGCGGGCAGAGCGGAATGCCTGCTTGCAGATCTTGCGAAGGGTCGAGCAACTTGGCTCCCGCTTCTGTCAATGCACCTGCGTTCTCACCAGCGAGATATACTTTGGGAAGAAGACCCTCAACCTTCCACGGATAACCTTTGCTTGCGATCCGTTCATCGAACTGTTGGATCATGGATGGGTGGTAATTATGTGTAGACTCGTCAATTGGGAAAATGCCTGACGCATCGCCGATGCCAATCGCCTTATTGCCCGTCAGCAACCAGTGGATGTATCCAGCCAGAGTTGTCAGATGATTGATCTGAGGTACGTGTACCTCTTCGTTTAAGATAGCTTGGTACAAGTGGGCAATGCTCCAGCGTTCAGGAATATTAAATTGCAGAAGTTCCGTTAGCTCCCTTGCAGCTGCTCCCGTCGTCGCGTTACGCCAGGTGCGGAAAGGTACCAGTAGTTCCCCCGCGCTATCCAATGCCACATATCCGTGCATCATGGCCGAGAATCCGATCGAACCCACCGTTCGCAGCTTAATTCCGTATTTCTGTTCCACATCTTGCTTCATCTCACGATAAGCCGTTTGCAGACCTGTGATGATATCCTCCTGGTTGTACGTCCAAAATCCATCTTTCAGGAGGTTCTCCCATTCATAACTGCCTGATGCGATGGTCTCAAAACGCTCGTCAATCAACACCGCCTTAATCCGCGTTGATCCAAATTCAATTCCGAGCGAAGTAGCGCCATTAGTAATGGCTTCTTTCAAGTCCAATTGACTCATAATCACGTGTATCCCCTCTCCGATTGTGATTCCACATCCCTAAGGATGCATATATAAGGTGAAGCTTCTACTTATGCAGTAACTAATCATGAATTTTGTATAAAAGGTGGTTCGAAAATTCTGTGTTTTCAAAGAATGCGCTTTCCTTTTCTGACAGCCTTAGTATATTTTTTGTACGTACATTTGTCAATCATATATAATAGTTATACTTACAAAGGACACAAATAGTGCTCTATTGGGCTATCCAAAGGTCTCGTGCGGCTATAAAATGGATATGCTGTAAGGTACACCTCTCTGCAAAAAGGCCGGATATGTACGGTTTATTTCGAAAAACATGCTGTTTTATATGCATTCAAACTGAATCATGCTAAAATATGTACGTACAACTATTTGAACAACAAGGTTGATATAGATGAGTAACGATGAAAGAAGTGGACTACGTGAAGCCAAAATACCAGGTCATCATTGACGATATAAAGAGTCATATCCTCTCGGGGGCATATAGCATAGGCGAACAGATTCCAACCGAGTTGGCATTACAGGAAAGCTACAATGTAAGTCGCCAAACGGTGCGGAAAGCCATTTTGGAGTTATCAAACGAAGGATTTTTACGAAGCGAAAAGGGTTCAGGAACTTACGTTAGCAATCAGTATCGATCACGATCAGGCGGCAATACGTCAAAAAAAACCATTGGCGTGATTACAACATACATCTCGGATTACATCTTTCCTTCCATTATCCGCGGTATTGAGAGTCGTCTGAATGAGGACAACTACTCGTTACTGCTCGCCAGCACCAATAATGATGTGGCACAGGAGAAAAAAGCACTCGAAATGATGCTCTCCTACGGTGTGGATGGCCTGATCGTCGAACCGACCAAAAGTAATCTGTATAATCCCAATATTGCATACTACCTGTCATTCAAGGAGCAGGATGTACCGTTTACGATGATTAATGCCTTTTATGAGGAGCTGGAGGTTCCTTTCTTCTGCCTAGATGACGTGCAATCCAGTTATCTTGCCACACGTGAATTGATCGCCAAAGGCCATACCCAGATCGGCATTATTGCCAAAATGGATGATCTGCAGGGCAAGTACCGGATGAAAGGGTACATCAAGGCACTTGGTGAAGCCAAGTTACGGTTCCATCCTGATCAAGTGCTTTCCTTTGATACCGCATCGAAACCGGATTTATCCTCTAATGTAGCAACGTATCTGGATGAAAACAGGGATTCGCTCACCGCAATCGTCTGTTACAACGATGAAGTAGGACTTGAAGTCGTGCACGCCTGTAGGCAACTGGGTATCTCGATCCCGGATGAGTTATCCATCATTGGACAGGACAATTCATACATCGCCAAGAACGCCAACATCCGGCTTACCACGCTGACTCATCCCCAAGAACAAATGGGCCGTGATGCTGCCGATTGGGTAATCAAGAATCTGCAAGGCAAAAAGGATCTGCCAACGAAAACCTACTATCAGCCGGTGCTGGTTGAGGGAGAGACGGTGAAGGAGATCGAAGTGGAATAATATTGGTGCGGGAACGGTAAAGCGAGAAAGTTGTTACCGAGCGTTTCTGTCCAACATACTTAAAGAAGGCCGTCAGAATCATCTGCGGCCTTCTTTGTTCTTGTCCATTATCATGAAGGATTATCTTTTTCCGATATTATAAGCTGCTTTAGCAGAGACAGACACCACTTACTGCGCCTGATTCGCCTCTTCGCTTACCAAACTTACAACGACGCCTTTCTTCTCCAAGTTCTTTACTACCTGCTCAGCACGATCATTCAACGGATTGTTCGCCAAATATACCTCTTTCAGATGCGGGATGGTTTCGAGCACTGCAATATCCTCAATGAGGTTATCTTCTACATATAGATACTCCAAGGTCGGATGTTTTTTTAAAGGTGTCAGATCCTGAATTTTATTATCATTCATAATGAGCCATTCCAACTTTAATTTCCGAAGAGGACTTAGATCAGTCACCTGATTACCGCTGGCGAGCAGACTTCTCAGCTTACGAATATTCTTTAATGGAGCCAAGCTTTTGATTTTATTATCGTCCATAACCAGATTTTGCAGATTGGTCAGACCTGATAATGGCGAGATATCTGTAATCTGATTGCCCTCAACCGCTAAGAACGTCAATTTCTTTAACTTGTTGAGTGGTTTAATATTTTTTATATTTTGGCCAGGCAAGAATAAATCCGTCATATTAACGGCGTGTTCAAGACCTTGCAAGTTAGAAATCTTACTTTTCGTTTCCATAGCATATATGGATTTTAGTTTTTTTAAATCGCCAGCCTTTATTTCCTTCTTAGCCGATAGCTTCAACTCTGCTCGAATAACTTTGGCCAGGACCGGGTCCTTAATAAGCGACGACGCAGCCAATACACTCGTTGTTGGTAATAGAACAAAAACCATACATAAAATGATCAACTTCTTGATGAATGGATTACGCATATTGAATCTCCCTACATTATTTAATACTAGAAATATACCATGATCTGGAATGAAATAAATGAATAACATCTCTAGCTCTATTTAATATCCCCGCTCTCTCTCATCCTCTATTAAGAGGAGTCCATTTTAGCTAGAAAGCGAATCATCACGGAAGTTCCCTGACCTTTGGCGCTGTGATATTCGATCGTTCCCTGATACTTTTCCACGATATTGTAACAGATCATTAATCCAAGTCCTGTCCCATTGGTTTTCAACGAATAAAACGGAGTCCCCAGTGACTTCACCTCTTCCTCCGTCATTCCGCTTCCCTGATCCGTTATCCGTATCTCCACCCACTGCTTCACTCGCTTCGCTGTTACCTGGACGGTTTTACCCACATCCGAAGCTTCCAGCGCATTTTTGATCAGATTGATCAGTAACTGCTTGAACTCAATCGTATTAATAAGAATCAGACAATCCTCATCCACCTGCATATCCATATGTTTGTCCGATAACATCGCATAGGAGCTGAGCAGACCCGTCACACCTTCAAGAACCTCCTTAACATCCACCTTCTCTGGTTTCAGTTCTCTATTCGGTTTGGCTAGGGTCAGAAATTGAGAGGTCACCTGCTCGACGGTATTCAGTTCATCAATCATTAAAGCAAACTTATTCCTTACCGGCTGCTCAAAAGAGGTATCTTCTCGATACAACTGCAAGAAACCTCGCACAACTGTCACTGGATTGCGAATCTCATGGGCAACAGCAGCTGTTAGATGGGCGATCATTTTTAAACGTTCCGATTGCTGCAATTGTTCAAAATACAGTTGCTGCTTCCTCATGCGAGAGAAGGTTAGATGAAAAATAAGAAAAAGAATGACCTGACTTCCCATAATATTAATAAAATTGCCTACTACATCCGTATGTAAGTATGCGTACTCGTTCCCTTGGTTATATAGGAGATTGGAGCTGAACATTATGAGTATCAAGATGCCATTTAATATCAACGATAAATAGAATAGTTTCAGATCGTAGAACAGGATTGCGAGGGCTGGAAGGAGACAAATGAGAATATAAGTTGTCCAGGACTGGGGATATAAAATAGCAAGCGTGTAAAAGTATGCAAACCCCATCAGAATGATGCTCAATCTGAAGGTAAACGTCTCTACCTTGGGATACATCAATAAACACACGGCAAGAATGATTACGCATAGACAGTGCAAAATATAGCCTGCCGTAATCCCGTTCAATTCTGTCGTGGACAGGATTAATCCCGATAACATCAGAGCAATAATCGCTAGCATTGAAATATAATACGTTTTCCGATTCACCTGACTGTGCAATTCTTTCATGGATTCACCACTTTTAGATGGATTTAGACATAGGCATAATTTTCCTAATTTCTACAGTACCATTGTATCTTATTTGACGACCTGCATACTATGGCTCTGAGTAAAATATGAATGCATCCAAGTACAGCCTTACTTTAATTAATATCCCAGTCAAAAGAATACACCAAAAAGCCATACGGATCATGTCCGTACAGCTTCGGCAGTTCCTTCCTGGTCCACATCCCTGATTACGGTCTTATCCTGACCATATATCCAGAAAAGGATTTCATCTCATATGATCTCAAGTCAACGTAAGAACGATCTGATCCCCGGAACGGGTGATTTTGTAGATACCTTCCTGTATGTCGATGCCATAGTGCTTTTTCAACAAATACTTGGCGTTGAGATCCGTCTCGACGACCACCAGATAATCGTAGCCGCTCAGAAGGTTGTCCATATTGTCCTCATAGAACAACACGATCCCGTCCACATGTGGAGCATACAAGAAATACTTTCCTACATATTGCATGTAATAGTTCGTGACCTGCTGGTTCCTGTCTGAGGCGTAGAAGAGATATCTATTATTATCCTCCTGCCCACCTGGGTACCACCGATCACCGGTAACCGCATGAATCTTGTAAGGGAGCGTTGTATCGTAGGTTTTGGCAATCGAGACGATCCCGTTGTATTCCGATAAAAGGATGGTCGCCGCAACCGCCATACAGCCGATAATTCCTTTTTGATAATGACCTTTCGTCTTGACCGTCTTAAAAGCTTGATAATCTGGCACTTCACCGATCCGGTAGTGGAATGAACGCTCCAGATCAATCGTAGCGCACAACACCAATCCACCGGCGGGGATAGAAGTGGACAAGGGTGAAAAAGTGTATTTGTCCGATGGTTAAGAGGGAACTGGTAGCTTGATGTCGTTTTTAAACACGAAAAAGAACCACCCTTTACCGTACAAAGGTGGTTCGAGAATGATAGACCTACACTCCCTATCATTGTAATGATCTAATTAAGTCGATATGGAATATCGTATATGGTCGCAGCTCGCGATACGGTTGCTTCTATTCTGTCGCCTCCGCCAACCATGCTCGCATACCTATTTGCCATGAATCACAAGTCCATATTTATTGAAAATCCATGATTGGTTCAAGTCGTGCATTGCTTCATGGCTTATACGCACAGTGGGCTTCTGTTCCTTCATCGCATCGGCATCATGGGCTGAGAAGCGAAAGGGTTTTGTCATTTTTTTGATAGAGTCCCTAATTTCATCGAAAAACGCATAGGTCAACGGCATATGATCCCGGATATCCTCATATATATAGTATTTTCCTTTTTCGTCTTCCAAATTAACCTGAACGCCTTTCGGAAATGAGAGCATGATGCACGGCAGTTCATCCTCTGCCCATTGTCCGTGATATGGGAAAGAAACACCTTCATTTCTCACAAAAAATCCTGAACTTTCTTGATTGAATGCAACAGAAATGGAATATATAAAGAAGGGATGAACATCATTTCTCTGTTCTCCTGTCACATAATACTGATAGAACGTCTGATACGCCTCATACACTTGACTATAATCATGCTCTGTCTTGGCGGCATTGGTATGACGGAATTGCACCTGTCTCTGCTCGAAAATCTGTAATAGACCTTTCAACTCTTCAGGAGTTATGAAAAACTTCAGTTTATAGAATCCGCTGCTCTTTAATTTGTCCATTTCCTTTCCCCCACCGCCCTCTAAATGTATCTTATTTCCATTATAGTGATCACCTATCCTGAGTCTACCTCCTTTACACCTGAATTTTGCGAATGAAAGCACAAATTAGCCGTACGGATTATTATCCGTACGGCTAATTTTGACTTACTCTAGTAGTTCATACTCGGTATCGTTAAGGTTTAACTACAGAGAGAAGAGACTCATTTCCCTCAGAGATCACTGTTACATCTGTAGCAAACGTTACATCACGTACATGTAGCGTTTCTCCAAGTTCCATCGCACTAATATCAAATTCAATCGACGTTGGCAAGTGTCTCGGCAAGGCCTCCACTTCAATAGAAGCTAATTGAACTTGCACGACTCCGCCCTGTTTTGTGCCGATCGGTGTGCCGTTGAACTTGACGGGAATTTTAGTGCGCATGATCTCATTCGTTTGCACCTGTTGAAAATCCACATGAAGCAAATCCCGTGTAACTGGATCACGTTGGAGGTCTTCCAACAATACGGTCAATGCTCCTTTCTCTTTAAACTGCAATTCAATAAAACCAGATGCTCCTTGCTTCAACCATTTTTGAAATTCTATTGTTGGAATATGAATCATCTGATTGTCCGTATTTCTGCCAAAGACAACGCCTGGCAAACGCCCGGATTTACGTAGATCCCTAAGTCGAGAAGAATTTAATGGAATGCGGTTCTCCGCTTGAAAACTGGTAGTCATGCTATGTTCGCTCCTCTTTATTAAATGATATTTTCACATTTTTTATACTCATCCAATCATCCCCTGTTGGGGCTAAAGAGAGAAACATAGCATCACCACCTCCATAAAGGATCCAATTGAATTTAAAATACATTTAATGTAAGCTCCCATAATATACATGAAGGCATTCTACTCCGAAGAGTAGAATGCCTATGGGATGCCTCCACCCTATCATAGAAACACCCTTTTGTCGATCAACCTGAAGTAAATGACAGAACATCGTCTACCTCTTCTAGACGCCATATGGAAAAAGGAAAAAGGGCTCTTCCTTTACCAGGAAGAACCCCTTTTAATATAAGGTTTAAATAAGTTCTACATTATGACGCTTTTGCTGCAACTGTTTTTTCAATCAATACTTTGGCATCGTTAGTAGTAAGGCCTTGTTTTGGTTGAAGTGATTTTTGATCTGTTCCACCAAGAATACCTTTATTAATCAGTTTTGCCATAGGCTTCATTGCATAGGCAGACACGGATTTACCATCTTCGAAACTAGCAATAATCGTGGCTGTCTCTTTATCGGTAGCTTGACCTTTTACCAATTTAGCAAGAATTGTAGCAGCTTCCTCGCGTGTGATATCCCGATCAGGATAGAAGTTTCCACCATAGCCCTGGATGAATCCAGCATGCGTAGCTTCAGCAATCGCATCTGCATAGGTCGCATCAGCCGCTACATCCTTGAATGCAGGTGCTGTAGTTACTTCATTTAATTTCAACATATCCACCAGCGCACTTACAAATTCAGCACGAGAAATGACTTCTGTAGTCGCAGGTGTTTCTGTTGGCTCAGTAGATGCAGCCACGTTAGTGATACGTCCTTCATTCTTAGCTTCAATGTTACCGCCTTTAAATGTTTCGACAATGTAATCGTAGAATACATCCAGATCGATCGGACCTGCCAAGGATGATTTAGCATCCAGCAGCACTTTATAGTTGTCTCCGCCTGCAGCCATGAAGTTGTTAACTACAGCCGTATATGTTTTTGCAGGATCAATGGCTGTGCCGTCTTCCAGACTAAGACCCGTAATGCGCTCTGCAACAGGCTTGTTGAAATCTGCAGCATATTTCAAACCAGAGATTTGTAGTGTCTTGGTGTTTGGTGTACCGTCAGCATTGGTACCCCATTGCTGCTGCAACAAGGTTTTAACCTGTTCGCCAGTCAGCTCCAGTTTCACTAATGTATTACCGAATGGTTGGATTTTTGCAAGATCAGCAAAGGTTACATCGCCTTTTGGTAAATCCGCACGAATACCACCTGGATTCATAAATGCAAAGTCAGCAGCGCTTGCTTTATCCCCAAAGTCTGCTTGACGCATTGCATCTGCAATCAGGTTGCCTAGAGGCGCTTCATTATTGTAGGCATCTGTACGCAATACAGAACCATCCGTTGTACCCACTGGCTTCGTCAGTTCAGGATGCGTGTCCAATGATTTTTTGATAATTGCCAATGTTTCAGGGTCTTCTTTTACACCCTCTTGGAAAGTCGTTGTAACCGTAGCTGATTTTTCAGTTACATCCCCCGTTGCAGGATCAATTACCAGCTTGATATCTTCAAAAGCCGTACCATAAGAATACGCTTGAACGATCAGCTTTCCGTTCACTTCACCGTTAGCCAAGGCATGATTATCACCTGCAACGATCACGTCAACAGGGGAATCTGCTGGTAAAGCTTTTGCTAGATCAGCTGCTTCTCCAGTCGTTACGCCTTCTTTGGTGGTTGCTGGATCATGTGCCAACACGATGATTGTTTCTACACCTTGATCTTGCAATTCTTTTGCATATTTATTAACGGCTTCAACTTCTTCTTCTGGACTTAAGAAACGCACACCAGCTGTACCCGATGGGGATACTTTGGCAGGTGTTGATTTGGTCACTAGTCCGATGAATCCAATTTTGACTCCGCCTACTTCTTTGATGACATAGGGTTTAATCAGTGTTTTTCCGGTAGCGGTTTCAATGACGTTTGCATTAACGTAATCAAATTTTGCACCAGCATGTGTTACCTTACCTTCTTTTGGATCAAGGCCACCAAAGATCTGTGCCTTCAAAGCAGCAACACCTTGGTCAAATTCATGATTCCCCAGGGACCCTACATCAAATCCCATCATATTCATCCATTCCATGGTAGGCTCGTCGCGATCCATAGATGAGACCGGAGCAGATGCACCAACAGAATCTCCATTATGGAAGAGTAGGGAGTGTTCATATTTCGATTGAGCTTCTTTCAGGTAGGTTGCTAGAATTGGAGCTGATCCTGCCTTTTTATCACCAACGATCGATGTGGTATCTAACTGACCGTGAAAATCATTGATTCCAATCAAGTGTACTTCTACATCATTGCCTGCGGCAGAGACTGAACCTGCTGCCCCCAGTAGTTGTGTGAGTAATAGTGCAGTAGTAGCGATACGAATTGTGCTTTTGCCCAGAACTTTTTTCCAAGACATGAATTACAAAACCCCTCTCCAATTATCGATCCTGAGATATTTTACCATAGTTCAATTCAGAAAAGTCATAGAAAATATCAAATGGTTGTAAAAATATTTGGGAGATTGATAGAGAAGAGGTATGTTTACTACTGACTAAACTTAAAGACACCTCGCAGGGTGCCTTTATTACCTTCATATAACGGCTCATAAACTAGCTCAACACGTTCAACAACAAAAGTATCTTTCATCCAAGTTTACTTTCAACTCTATAGAGATTGAGATATTGCTCAGTTAACTACGATTCCTTTATGCTCTAACATGTTCATTAATAGAACGACGGCCTCTGCTCTGGTGGTTGGTGATTTAGGTATGAAATTGTTGTTTCCCATTCCTTCGACAAGGCCAAGTTCCTTCAACGCTGCCACAGAGGTTTTTGCCCATACAGGAATAGATTTTTCATCTAAAAAAAATGTTGTAGCATTGCCTGTTGTAGGTACCTTGAGCGCTTTCGCAACCATCATGGCCATCTCGACACGTGTGATATTGGCATTCGGCCGGAACGTGTCGTCTGGATAACCGCTAAGAATGCCCTCTTGCACTGCTTGCGAGACTGCCAATTTGGCCCATGATCCGATTTCAGTTTTATCTGAGAATACCAGATCTGCTCCTGCTTTTTGTGAATTCAACGCGCTCATCAGCATGACTGAGAACTCGGCACGTGTGACGTTCTTACCCGGATTGAACGTTCCATCCGGATAACCGGTAATTATCCCCTTGCTTAAAGCTTGTTGAATTCTTGCTTCAGCCCAATGTCCCGAGATATCGCTAAAGCCCGATTCCTTCGTCGGTTCAACTGGACTATTCAAGATGGGCTTTCCACTAGTTTGATCAACAACAAGGACAGCATACTTCGTGAAATGATTGACCTCGACTGTGATTTGATTTCCTTGAATAATACCTCCATCTACTTTCTCCCATATCTTGTTCGCTTCATCAAAATAAAAAACAGCTGCCGAATGATGACGCTCAAGACCTGTTGAATCAAATGTAAATGTCAGTTTTACCGGTATGAGGAAGTTCTCCGTAAAATTCTTCAGAAGTTCAAATACCGGGCTGGCCAAAATTTCTTTATGTGTTAGCAAAGGTTCCGTATTGGAAACTTTATCAATGGATAATGTCAGCTCGCGAGATGATGCCCCTGCTGGAATTGAGATTTCAATCTCTTTGCCCAGGCTAACCAACCCTGACTTACCAATCGGAACGGTTATTTTACCCGTTGTTGATTTAACTGTATTGTCTATCGGGGCGAGTGGTGCAGAAGGACTGCTCGGACTTGTTGTTTGTACCGGCTGTACAGTAAAAACAGAGTACGGATTCGACTCCGTTATTCCCTCTCCTGCGTTACCCGCACCATTGGACACTCCCGTATTCTGAAGAGTGATGACATTGACCGATTTGCTAACATTCGCTTGCGGGGTTAACGTTGCTGTCCATGTCACTCCCCCATCGGTTGAACGAACAGTAGTCAGTGTACCGCTTGCAATCGTTAGATCTGCGTTATCAAAACCTGACACTGCCTCAGAGAATGTGATTGTTACCAAGGATGTTTTGCCAAGAGTAAGCGTTCCATCAGCTACAACAATCGTTGCCGTTGGTCGGGAGGTATAGACCGCGTAATTATTCGAAGCAGTAGTTCCCGTGCCTCCGTTGCCTGCAATATCGCTAATACCCGAATTATCAAGCGTGATGACATTGGTTCCACCATCAATTCCTACAGTTGGTATCAATGTCGCAGTCCATGTAATCCCCTCATCAGATGTATGCAGAGCACTCAGTGTGCCGTTTGCAACGGTCAGGTCCTCATTGGTAAAACCAGTAATTGCTTCCGAAAACGTAAAGGTGACCTCTGATGTCTTGCCGGCAGTCAGGATCATATCGGCGACGTTAATGGTTGCTGTCGGTCTGACCGTATCAATGGCGAAGTTATTGGAATCCGTTGTACCTATACCTGTTATGCCGCCTTGATTCACTACACCCGTATTATGGAGTGTAATCTTGTTCGTTCCCGCAGTGATGCCGGCTGTAGGGGTCAATTTTGCTGTATACGTAATATTATCGTTCGTAGCCAGATTGGTAATGGTTCCATTCGTCATCTCAAGGTCTGCAAGCGTAAAACCGGTCACTGCTTCAGAGAAGGTGAAGGTCACATCAGACGTCTTGCCAATATTCAACGTTGTATTGGCTACGACAATCGTTGCCGTTGGCTGGGCGGTATAGATCTCATAGTTATTCGAAGGCGTTTTCCCCGTGCCCGTATTGCCCGCAAGATCACTAATGCCCGTATTATCAAGCGTGATAATATTGGTTGCATCGGTGATACCAAAAGCTGGCGTTAGTGTCGCGGTCCATGTTATACCTCCATTGGAGGAACTAAGGCCACTCACCGTACCATTCTCAACTATTAGGTCGTCAACGCTAAAGCCGGTCACTGCTTCGGAAAATGTGATGGTGATCAGTGATGTCTCCCCAGCGGTAAGGACCGTATCGGCTACGACAATGGTTGCTGTCGGTCTTAATGTATCAATAGTATAATTACTCGAAGTGGACGTGCCCACACCTACAATACCGCCTAGATTCATCACACCTTCGTTGTTCAGGGTTATGACGTTGGTTGCATCTGTAATATCTGGTTTAGGTGTGAGAGTTGCGGTCCACGTATAACCTCCATCCGAAGAGACCGGTGCAGTCAGTGTGCCGCTTTCCGGAACAGTTAAGTCTCCATTGTCCAACCCTTGTACCGGTTCCGAGAACGTAAAGAATACCTTTGCGGTGGTGCCAATTCCCAGCAGCGCATATTCCATCGAAATTGTTGATGTTGGAGCCGCAGCATACACCTTATCTGATGCTTTGAGACACAACAGTCCTGTCAATAGGGATACCACGAGAACAATAATTCCAATCTTCTTCCTTAAATACATATGCTCCTCCTCTTAGCGCTCTCTGGACTATTCAATAAAATCAATTCCCTCTTAAATACTTCAAATTTAATCTAATCAATCATTCGACATATCCCTCCGAATTCCTATACCCACAAATAAAAATAAATCATTTCCCAAGCAGAAACTACGAACCGTAAGTCGAGATCGAAACTAGTAGCATTATTCATTGATGTCTCCCTCTATTGAACAGATAGATTTTCATAGAAAATAATGTATTTTATCTTTTTAGTTGCTATAATGGAATAAAAAGTAATATATCTGAGCAATCACCTGCATAGTCCACTGAATAACAAGTTTCCACCGAGTTTTCAACCTCTCCACTCTAAGTAACACATCCATTTACATATAGTGCATTGAAGCAACTAATTTTGTCTATTAAAGGAGGTGAACCGGAGAGCATTGTATATCTGATTTCCCTTTAATTATCATTGGGGGATGTGTTGATTGCTCTTTCACCACTCCTGACCGAACACTGCGTCGCCATATGGAATTATCTGTGAGTGTTTATTGTATTAGGTATGAAGCCTCAACCATTCTAAGGAATATAGGAGTGTGTCCAATGAATCATTTATTTTTCCCCAAATCTTTTCGAGTTTTTTTGGCTTGCTTGTTGATTCTTGCATTTGCCGTACCAGCGACCGCTTCTGCTGGCTATCTTGGAGATAAGCTCACGATCGGCCAAAGTATGGCTAAGGGAGACTATCTCACTTCGCAAGATGGCAGATTTTCAGCCATATGGCAGAATGACGGGAATTTTGTCATCTATCAGAATGGTTCTTCTCTTTGGAGTAGCGGTACCAGTAACAGTGGGGCTCTTTCGTTCAAGTTTGAACCACAATACGGGAAACCCGTCATGTATAAATATGGAATGAAATATCAAGATGTGTACCAATATGGCTATCGCTATGGTTTCAACCCGGCTACAGGTAAATTCGAATATTACACCGGTTGGGGATGGGATAAAGTTTTGATGATTGATACTTCTGTACAGGTAGCTGCTTGGTCTCCCAATACCACCTCATGGATTCCAGGTCATCACGGGAGCAGCTTACCAGCTAACACAACGGGTGACACACTAGTCATGCAAAGTGATGGCAATTTAGTTCTGTATAACACAACGCTGACCAATAGCAATTATCCGAACAGTTGGATTCCTGTCTGGGCTTCGAATACGGGCGGCCGCTAAAAGAGAAAGAACTGAAACGGAATGAACTAAAGTACGATGGAGAGCTGCGTGATACGCGGCTCTTTTTTTGTTTTCCGAGGAAGTTGATGTTTTAATAACTTCCGATGAGTTAAGCTTATCCTTATATATTGAAAAATAAATGTGATAGACTACTAAAAAGGAGAATTGCCGATCATACTAATTAAACGCTACATAACTGAATGCAGGCAGATCTTACGATAAACGTAGGTTAGAAAGGAAACGCCATGAACATTTCCTTGAAGAAAATCATGAAATCACCCGTATTTCCCGGTGGAATCATAACCATTCTGATATTTTCTCTGGATTACTTTCAATTCGAACTTGTTGAAAAATTTCTACTGTTTGCAGCTTTCGTCATAGTGCCTCTTGTGATTTTACTTTTGAACCATGACGCAAAAAATAAACATCAACGAATGATTTATGCTGCTATGAAATGGCTTCAATTTCCCGTTGCGCTTCTTACTCTAGCTTCAATAATGAGTAGTACGATATGGGGGTTAGAAAGTACGACAATCCCAGGGATTCTGTCCCTTGGGTGGCTACTGTTCACACTGTTGCTTGGCATCTATGGCTTGGCAACTATTGTGATCTCTAAAGGAAAAGCAGCGGAAATAGCGATTGGTGCAGGGCTGTTTTATTTTTTTATCGGGGGCATTTGGTTTACCTTATATCAATATCAATTAGACCTCTTCCAGGCTAATCCGGCAACGCACGCGTTAAGCTCGCTCCACTTTCATTTCTCATCTGCTATCGTTCCCATTTTTATTGGTGCACTGGGACGCATCATGACGAAGAAAAGCTGGTATCCCTGGGTTGTTGCCATCGATATCATCGGACCCATATTGATTGCTATTGGTATGATTTTCTCCAAGCCGATTGAATACATTGGTGTCAGTTTATTCGCCTGCAATATTGTGGTTTACACCGCTTATCTCCTTGCTTACTTGAGGAAAAATGCTTTGAATATTAAGGCAGCCTTCTTCTTAGGCCTTTCTTGCCTAGCCTTTTACACGGTTGTTGTCATTTCCATCTTCTATCCGTTACTGAAAAATATGTATTCCTTAACCATACTCGACTTCATTCCCATTTACGGATCTCTGCATGCGTTTGGTTTTGTCTTATGTGGACTAATTGGTTGGGTGTTTATGGTAGACTTCATTAAGGGACAGGCCAACCAATCGGCTTCATATGAGTAGTTTAGTCAGGTTCGTGCTATAATAGTGATCACATAAATAACATTCATCATTCTGCCGAGATGGCGATGATTAAGGAGATTGAATTTTGACGAACAACCATGATATTGGAGCAGTGAACGAACTACCGGAGAACTTTGAAGAGCTCAAACGAGCGGCTAATCGGACTTCAAGCTGGAGAGACAGACTGAATGCGGTGAACGAATTGGGAAACTGGGATACAGCCCCTACCATTAAGTTGCTGCAGCATGTTTTGAAAAATGATCAAGTGTTTCAAGTGCGCGAAGCCGCATATTCCAAGCTGAAACAGTTGGATGAAGATGTACAAATGCCTGCCAAAAACAAAGGTGAGCTGTTTAAAGGGACTAACAAAATTTTGCTACGGATCAAAAAAAGCCTTCCTGAAGGTCACACATTTGAGGAATTTAAGGAAAAACTGCAAAAGACACGTCTGGATCTTTATGATACTTACGAGGGCGACAAAGATGCTGAGTTCGACTCGTGGCTCCATGGCATTTGGGAGACACTAGGTAGAAGATAGCCGCCGTTCACCGTATAATAGCTAAGTACGTACAAAGCCACTCCATCAATGGAGTGGCTTCTTTATTTCTTATTTTGATTATACCAGAGCAAGGTTATAGCCTACATTCCCTGTAGATGCGATGTAATGTGATATACGATTTATTCTGGGATATAAGGAAGATCCAGTGTCTTCGGAACGTTGATGACATGCTTTTCGGTATACGTTCGGATGCCTTCCGCGCCGTATTCACGGCCAATACCCGATTGTTTGAAGCCACCGAAAGGGAACCGAACATCGAGCCCCTGCACAGCAGCTGTATTGATCATGGTCGTTCCAGCTTCGAGTTGACGTGCAATGGAGATGGCATCCTCTTCTTTCCCCCACACAGAACTCGTCAATCCATATATACTTTCATTGTGTAGATGAATAACCTGCTCCTCATCGTCAAATGGCAGAATCGGAACCGTAGGACCAAACTGTTCCTCCACGACAATCGGATCATGAACATCGCAACCTAAAACAAGCGTAGGCTGTAGATAGTAACCTTGGTCAAACAGCTTCTGATCCAAAATTTGGCCGAGAGGGATGACCTTAGCCCCGCGCTTTTGCGCGTCTTCAACCAAACCAAGCACGACATTCTTCTGCTTCAGGTTATTCACCGGGCCTACCGTCGTATTTGAATCAAAGGGATCGCCAATTCGAATCCAGCGATTCGCCGCTTCTATATATTTTTCCACAAATTCATCATAAATCGAACGGTGCACATAGACACGTTTGGCGATCATACAGATCTGTCCTGTTGTTAAGAAATTAGAAATGACAATCCGGCGCATGGCTCGCTCATCATGTACATCAAAACTTTCCAAGAAGATAGCCGCATCATTGCCACCAAGCTCAAGCGTCATATCCTTAATCGTTTCCGAAGCCGCTTTAATAATATGCTTAGCTGTCGCGGTTCCACCTGTAAAAGCGATTTTAGTAACAAGAGGATTACTAGTCAATTCAACGCCTACATCCGCATCACCATGAACGACATTGATTACCCCAGCCGGGAACTCACTCGCGATAACCTCGGCCACCCTCGCTGCCGCCAGCGGCGCAAATGGACTGGGTTTCAGCACAATTGTGTTGCCCGCAAGTAGGGCAGGAGCGATCTTAATCGTAGACAAAGCAATGGGATAATTCCATGGACTAATCGCTGCTACTACACCAATGGGATCATAGGAAAGAATCGTTTTACCATTCTCATGCTCTTTGATCTCTTCCTGTAGAGCCGATGTAACTTCATTACAAGCAAACTCCATCCACATTAACGAAACATAAATTTCACCGTGTGCATCATACAGCGGCTTGCCATGCTCTCTGGACAGCAAATGCACAATTTCATTCTCAGAAGCTCTAATCTTCTCGATCGCCTTGCGCATCACCATAATGCGCTCATCAATGGAGGTCTTCTTCCATGTTTTAAAAGCTCCTGCCGCCGCTTCAATCGCTTCAACCGCTTGTTCTTTCGTAGTGACAGGGAAATAGCCTACGATCTCCGTTGGGTTGGCCGGATTCTCTTTTGCTAACTGCGAAAGGGATCTTACATTCTGACCATTAATGAACGCTTCAACGATAACTGTCTCTTGGTCTGCTTGGATTGTCATTCTAGATCCCCTCCGTTATTTAGATGCATTCATTCCAAACTTCTTCTGCAATTTCCTTCACATAACGAAGTTTACGCCATTGTTGTTCTTCCGTTAGAATGTTGCCTTCTTCTGTAGATGAAAAACCACATTGTGGGCTCAAACAAAGTTGCTCAAGTGGTACATAGGTTGCCGCCTCTGCAATCCGAGCTTTAATGTGTTCTTTATCCTCTAACTCTCCTGTTTTCGATGTGAGTAAACCAAGCACGATTTTCAAATCTTTTCGATTCACATACTTTAATGGTTCAAAACCACCAGAACGTTCATCATCAAATTCTAAGAATAATCCATCTACGTTTAAGCCTCCAAAAATAACTTCAGAAGCATACTCGTAACCACCCGTTGAGAAATAGTTCGATTTATAATTACCACGACAAATATGCATCGTCACAACTAAATCTGCCGGTTTATGAGCCAAAGTTTCGTTAATCATTCGCTGCATCGTTTTTAACTCTTCCGCCGGTTCCAGACCTTTAGCACGTAACTTATCGTGACCAGCTTCTGAGAATAGGTCTGCCCATGCTGTATCATCTAATTGCAGATATCTACATCCTGCATCATAGAAGGCTTGAATTGCTTTTTGATACGCCGCAATTGTATCCTGAAGGAATTGTTCTCGGTCCTTATAGATATTGGCGCCATTTTCCAATCGATATAGAAGCATGTTGGGACTTGGAATGGTCTGTTTCGCCACTGCGTCACCTGCATGTTTTTTCAAAAATTCAAAATCCTTAACAAAAGGATGACTCGAGAAATCCACTTTACCTACAACTCGAATCCCGCCCTTGCGAGTCTGCATGTTATGGAATTGAGGTCCATCAATTTCCTCATATAGTTCTACGCCATCCAGGCCGCCCAGAAAATCAAAATGCCACCAGCTTCTGCGGAATTCACCATCGGTAACGGCGAATACGCCATTTTCCTTCTGCTTTTCAATGATTCGAATAATCTCTTTATCTTCCACAGCTCTTAATTCTTCATATGTGATGTTGCCTGATTTATATTGTTCACGTGCCTGGCTTAAGTTTGCAGGGCGTAGAAAGCTACCTACATGATCATTACGAAATGGTATCATAGTTATTGCTCCTTCTAACTTTTTGGTTCACTGAGTATAGCATGATTGGAAATATAACATGTTATATGAAAAATGCATGACTGGTCATAGCTTTTAACAATAGCCAAAAGACTTTAATACGCAAAAATCCACAACCTTCTATGGTAGTGGATTTATAGGTTGGAGCGAAGTGCAGTGGTCATTCGTTTCACTTGAATCTTACTAGGAGGCTGTAACATGACGACAGAGCGCAACCAACGAGGATGGAACAAACTAATGGAAGTAGGCGGAGGCGGAAAGCAGTCTTAGGCATATTTAAATAAGTCAACAAAGCTTATGATTGAGACAAAATTCCTTTAACAAACAATGAGACACTGTGCTTGTAGAACTCTTCCTCGGTGACGAGTTGGAACTGATATTGCTGGTGAATCAGCTCGCTCATCTGAAATCCGTAACACATCGAGAGAAAAGACATAGCGGTAAGACGCTCATCCTGTCTAGCTATAACTTTTTTCTTCTGCAGGCGTTCAAAATATTCAACCAGCAAGGAGTGCAGCTTCACTGGCGGATCGGCCAGCACTCTGTCCAATTCGGGAAGCATTCCTTTGTCACGGATGCCAATCAAAATGATGTCCGCATTTTTATGGAAAAACAAACGGTACTGCTGGCTTACATTCAGTAGATCGACTTCCGGATTATCGGTCGCGTCCTCTTTTAACAGCTTCTCAAATTGCGGGATATCTGCATGCCTTTCAACGATGGCTTCCAATATGCCTTGCTTGCTTCCAAATTGCCGAAAAATCGTAGATTCATTGACTTTAGCTTCCGTTGCAATGGCTTTGGTGCTTACTCCCCGATAGCCCTTCTTTTTGATGAGCCGCGTCGCGGCTTCAATGATTCTGTCTGAAGTATTCATTGTATTTCTCCTTTTGCATATGTTAAGCCTATTCTACTACAAGTTTTGCATATGCAGCAGGGTCGGGGTTAGTCTTTCAAAGACGTTGATTTAAGGAAAATCGCTTCTTTTTTCCCAGCGGCTTGGTTCCGTAATCTTGACATGTTCAGGCACAAATTGCGTCAGCGTTCCTAATTTATCGAATGTAATCTGGATTCGGTCAGAGGGCAACAACCATTGTTCGGTCTCGATTGCGCAGCAATCTGGTATCGTCCCCATACCTATAATCGTGCCCGGGAGCGGCGTGAAAACTTTGAGAACCTCCTCCATCACTTTCCCAGGGTGTGCAGAATACTCGGAAGTGCTTCCCTTCCAGTGCAGTCTCTCTCCGATGCGTACATCCACATCTAGTGCCAGCGGGTTGTCGATTTCATCCGGCGTAACCAGAAATGGTCCTATTCCTTTGCTGCGATCAAAATCTTTGCAGCGCGTTGGTCCGGTCAATGCCTGGAAATCCGGCCACTGCACATCACGGACAGTACTGTCGTTAAAAATAACATAACCTGCGATGCAATTCCCCTTCCCTGTAACAAAGGCCAGTTCCGGCTCGATATCCAGGTATGAAGAGTATGATGGCCAATGAATGGTATCGCCATCGCCAATTAAAGCATTATGGTTACACTTGTAATAACTGAAATTCACTTTATTCGGATCTTGCTGGAATTTTTCGGCGATTTTTTGTTTAAGCTCTTCTCTCTCCGGCCCTGTATATTCTCTTTGCAGCAGATTTACGCCAGCATTTCTTAGATGTCTTGGCGTCAGCCCGAAATCGATAAGCGCAGCCGGATTCGGAACCGGCGGCAGCAGTTTTACCGCTGCAATCGGACAGATTTCATTTTCATTGAATTGATGCGACTGTTCGACAGCATATTGCATCAATTCCTTAGCGGCAGCATAACTTGCCGGTAAATAATGAAGATAGCTGTCCATACTTTCAAGACTGTCAGAGAATGTTCCCTGCTTTTTCATGATTGCAACAAAAGAAACGACAAAGTTCTCGTTAATTACGACCCCAAACAAAGGTACCTGGGATGTCTTGGTTTGAAAGGTTACTAGCTTCATGTTGCATTGCCTCCATCCATGTAGTGTGATGTTGTTCTGTTACGATCATAAATCATAGAGTAAATGCATGCAAGCACTCGCTTGCATTTATGTTTTCCATTCTCTATACTACAGACATAGTCAGTATGCCTTATCCCAAAAACATATACCTAAAGGAGAATTTTCATGAAGTATGGACGTATTGTCCAAAAACCTCGCGTTAAATTTTTTGAAGTCGCAGATGGCGTCTTTGCCGGTATTTCGCCGTATCGCGGCATCAGTTGGGCCAATGCCGGGTTCATCAACAAGGGTGAAGGGCTGGTGTACGACACGTTTTTCGATTTGTTCCATGCGCGGGAAATGCGGGAGGCTTTTAAGGAAGTAAGCAACGGCGGCTCTCCCGCATATGTGGTGAACTCGCACTATAACAGCGACCATGCCTGGGGAAACAAAGTGTTTGAAGATGCTTGCATTATTATGCACAAGGAAGCATCCAGAGAGCGTCTCACCGAAAATATCACCTGGATGGACAACGTCATCAGAAGAGGAAAGGATTCTAAGGAATCGACTTCGGGAGAGCGGTTTTTTGCAGCGGAATTTGAAGGATTCAACCTGGAAGGCGTAGAATGGGTACACCCGAATATTGAGATAAAGGACGATATTAGCATCCGTCTAGACGATACGGAAGTCTTGATTTACAACGTAGCTCCGGCCCACTCCGACAGTGACTTGCTGCTGTGGATGCCAAAAGAAAAAGTGCTGTTCGCCGGCGATGTCGTGTTTAACGGTTGTACGGCATACAGCGAAGAGGGAACCCTCAATTGGGTTAAGGTGCTTGATCGCATTATTGATGAAATTAAACCCGAAATCGTTGTTCCAGGACATGGCGCCATCTGCGGCCTGGACTTCGTGAAGGAGCAGAGGGAATACCTCCTGAACCTTATCAGCGAGTTCAACAAGCATTACAATGACGAAATTGATTCCTTGTCCCTGACCAAGCAAATTGATATTTCCCGCTTCCTTCATTGGATTCAGCCAGAACGCTTGTATGTTACAGTGGATATCCTATTGAAAAGCAAACGAGGGTTATCACCCCTTCCAACTTGGAACGAGGTGCCTGCTAAGCTGGAAGACATGAAAGCTTTCTTGGCCGGAAAATATGGCAATCAGATCAAGCCATGGGACCCTATGAGCGTTTGGCAAGAATAGCAATTCGAAGCTAGCGTACGAAAAACGAAAAACGGCCCTGTCGCAAACGATGAACTGTGACCCGTAAGATGGACACTTTGAAAAAAGTGCCCTCTCACGGGTCTTTTGTGTTTTAATCAGATTATAAACGTTTATGGGGATGTAGATTATGGGGAAAATCAGACGGTTTTTTACGGAGAAAGAGATCAAGGTACTGGAGTCGAATCCATCCATTCTTCGCGTTTCAGAGAAGAATATCACGTACGCCCCTGCCTTTAAGATTGCGGCTGTACAGGCCAATCAGGCGGGACATACACCCATGGAAATCTTCGTACAGGCAGGCTTTAACGTTGAACTGATCGGACTGGAGACGCCAAAAAGATGTTTGGAGCGTTGGAGGAAAACATATGCTTCTTCAGGTGAAGCTGGGCTGCTGGAAGAGCGTAGGGGGAAGGGAAGCTCAGGGAGACCGGTTAGTCGTGAACTATCGGCTCAGGAAAAGCTTCGTCTTGCTGAGGCACGTATCAAGCTTTTGGAAGCCGAGAATGAACTCTTAAAAAAGCTAGAAGCGCTCGAAAGGCACAAAGACAACAATGAATTACTAGCGTCTTCCGAGCGCTTTCAGCTCATCAATCAGGTCGTTCGTAAACACGGACTGAGACGCGTGACTCGCTATCTTTGTAAGCTTGCTGAGGTCATTACAAGCGGGTATTATCGCTGGTGTGCGGCGGAAGAACACCGCCAGCTTCGAGAGGCTGCCGATGAACGAGACTTTTTACTTCTGAAGTCGCACTTTGATGCACTTAGAGGGAAAGCTGGCGCATTGGTCATCAAAATGAGGTTAGAACGGCTTCATGGAATCATTATGAATCACAAGAAAATTCGCCGTTTGATGCGGAAATTCAGACTCGTTGCTGCGATCCGTCAAATGAATCCTTATCGTAAAATGGCTAAAGCGACGCAAGAGCACCGCACCTGCCCGAACCTCCTGAAGCGTCGATTTGACCAGGGAGAGCCTGAAATGGTATTGCTAACCGACATTACTTATATGCATTATGGAAATGGACAACGGGCTTATTTGTCCTGTGTAAAAGATGGTGCAACAAAAGAAATCTTAGCCCACTACTTGTCCTCTTCGTTGGAGTTGTCTCTTGTTCAACGAACACTGAAGCGACTGCTTGACCATTTAGATGGGGAAGTACATCCGGAGACGATCTTTCACTCTGATCAGGGTTTCCATTACACACATCCTGAAGTTCGCTCCATGATTGCTAAAGCTGGGTTCAAACAATCGATGTCACGAAAAGGAAACTGTTGGGATAATGCTTCAATGGAGACGTTTTTCGGGCATATGAAGGATGAATTAGAGTTCAAGGATTGCTCATCCCTACAAGAACTGAGAGTTCGTGTCAATGAGTACATCACGTATTACAATACCGAACGGTTCCAATGGACATTAAAAAAGATGACTCCTGATGAATACAGAAGTCATCTCATTGTTGCTTAATGAATAGGGACCCTTTTTAAAAGGATCCACAAATAGGGTCACAGTTCACGATGCGAACAGCGGCCGTTTTTTTTCAATTGTTCCACGAAAATAGAATCGGCGCTTAGAACCGATTATGAAGATAAAATGGATATGGCTGATTGATTCCTTGGTTTACGCAATCAAATGCTTTTATTCCCAATTTTTCGCTGTCACTTATGGTATGGCTCATTCCAGGTTTCAGTTCTGGATTACTCCCTGTGAGCTATTTGCTCCTGAGCGAGACGGATCAATTCCCTAACCATGGAACCACCAATTTTGCCGCCGACTTGGCCTGCTGATTCCGTTGTCAGTTGACCATTATTTCCTGGGTACAGAGGTACACCAAGCTCTTTCGCCACTTCGTATTTTACATCGTCTGGTTGATTCGGATTTACGGTATATCCTTCGCGCTTCATTACATCTGCTTTGAACGCTTGCATTCCCTGTTCGACCCCTGGCACCGCATATTTTCTCCTTCTTCTTGCCATCATACAGCACTCCCCTCGATGTTATTCCCTAACTTGCCCGGTAGCACAAAATTTTATCCCTATTCCTCTTCGGTGCGAGTTCACTCTGAATGTCGGAAGCGTTCGCAAATACGAGCATCAAATTCAACAAAAGCTAATCGAGAACAGTTAATTAGATAAGGAGTCTTTCCACCAAATTTCGCCCGATTTTATGAGTTGAATCATCATCACCTCTTAATCTCTCGATCAAAGAACTTTTGAGAAGCTGTTTTTGCTCTCAATTTAGCAAGGTTCTCCCCATGAAATCCCTTCACAATTAACCAGACTGCCAAGCTCATCTCATAAACGCCCACAGGAAGGGCCATCAATCCTTTTACCGCCGAATAGGGTCCAATGATCCCAAACATTTGCAGCAAACCAGCTAAAAATACCATAACCGCTGTAATCATTCCGAAAATCGCTAACGGTTTAGGCACATAGCCTGTTCGATAAAGCAAATAACTATACAGACTCGTATTTATGCCCAACATGAGATTTGGACCCAACATAGCCGTCCAGCGGTAAATCGACTGCAGCAACAGCCCTATGGGTTCAAAATTGGTTTTACTTGCTAAGTTGGTTGTATCATAATGTGAACTAAGTTGTAACAAACCCAAAATACTTACGAGACCAATCGCAATAAAAACAGCTTCCATAAACCGGAAACAAAGATACCCTAGTGCAAGATGCTCATTCCAATGCCGAACGTAGGGAAAGAGCATGACTGCTGTACCAACAGCCGTTACCATAAGTAAGAGATCATTTAATACACCGATTAAGACCTTTGTTTCCGATCCATTTGCCACGGCCATCTGCCATTGTTCTGACAGAACCGGCCCATACAAAACAACTGCTATGATTGACGTCACTGCAGCAAGGATATAAAAAATCCCCAGTATCCTTGCATTTCTTCGGTCTCGCGTCATCTATTTTTCCTCCTAAGACAATAAATTTATTTGCTGATGGACGTATGGTATACTTGCCACAAAACTTGATATAAGGAGTAATTATGGACCATAACGAAGTCATTGAACGTGCTTTGATCCATATCGAGGACCATTTACAACAGTCCTTAACCGTAGAATCCGTCGCCAATACCTTCAACATGTCTAAATACTATTTTCATCGGCTGTTTTCCGCTATGATGAGCTGTTCGTTAAACCAATACATTCTATCCAGAAGATTGAATGCATCTTTAACCTTTATTCAAAACAAAAACAGCTCTCTAACCGATATTGCCTATCAGCTCAACTTCGGTACACAAGCCTCATTCACTCGTGCTTTCAAACGACAATACGGCGTAGCTCCAAGTTCTTTAAAAACAGGACTTACAACCATCTCTCCTGTCACCATACCTACAGTGGTGAAGAGACCTTTTAAAAACATTAACGGTGATATCGTCACGGATTTCACACTGACCGAATTCAAGGAGACCCGAATCAGTGGGATCGCTTTTGAAGTGGATTTAGCCAATGATGATTACAAGGAGAAGATTCGCGCACATTCAGAAATGCTGTTGAGTCATATTGATGAAACCATAAATGGTCCCTGTTATGTCATTTATTCAAACTGTCAACCCGATTCAACTCGGTTTAAGGTACTGTTTGGGATCCCAAGCAGCATTGAAATTGATAAACCTTATTTTTTCACGGTTGATGTGCCACAGATTTTCTGTGCAAGGTTCAACTATTATGGTGAAATACTTGACATGGGGGATGTACTAGAAAGCGACTATGCCAGATTTCTAAAGATTTCCAAGCAGGAAACGGCAGAAACCGATATTGAACTCATTCAAGCTTTTGATGACGTCCACCATCTGGATTCGACCTATCATATCTATGCGCCTATCAAAAAACTCCCTACCGATTCTGATTTGTAAGATCGCGGCTCGCTTGTCATTCTGCCTGCTCCTTTCTTTGCTCGAATTTGATCATTCCTTCTCTGCAAATAAAATAACATAACCGGTTTCACTCGACTTTCCACATCTTGCTGTAATTAGGAACGAAAAAAAGCATCTCTCTCGAGATGCTCCCTGTTTTGGCTCTTGGATCTGTTGCCTTCGGCTTTTGCCGTTGTGTTCATTGGATTACGGCTGTGAGCATGGATTGATATCAAATGAAATTGCCGAAGTTTATAAGAATATATTTCATTGTTGCTCGGATGTTTTGATAAGGAGCCTTTGCAGCCGTTTGCCATATTTTCGACCGTCACTTATGGTACGGCTCACCGTATCATTTGTAGGGCGAAATGAAGGACACCCTGAGTGGGTGCCCTTCAAAGTATGGACAGGGGTTTGAGTCAACGAACCGTGGCTGTGCAAAACCACAATTCGCCGGAGTCTGATGATTCGAGTCTTCGGTGAAATGGCTTAGATCCTGAGCCAAATTACCCCCTAACCCTGCCGCTTGCTGCCAAGTCTGTTTTGGGGTTATAGCTTAAAAAAACATCGTCTTCGATAGGCATCAATAATATAATGGTAATCGGGAAAGGGTGATTATTTTGGGGATGACCGGGAACGCTGGAAAGTTTGCAGATGTGGTCAAGCACTTCTTCTTGCTCGAAGTGCTCGATATGAAAATCTCAATGGACCCAAACACTGTTTTTTATGATGCATTCGGTGGAAACTACTGGACAGAAATAACAAAAGCATGGCAAGAAAGTAGCAATTCCTTTTCTACTGCCCGAGACTTTATTGATAAAGCAAATGGAACAAATATGGTAAACTCGGTTTATTACCAATTAGTATCTAAAATACCAATTGGACATTATCGGAAAGATCGACTGGATTATTATTGGGGATCAACTAAATTTGCCTACGAATTATCAAAATTAAGAAATGTGAATACCAAATTAATATACAACAGTCTTGAACCTGATGAAGTAAACAGCGCTCAAGTCCTAGCAATCCCTGATGGAGCAAAAATAGACTATCGGGTCAATGATAGTTTCGATGTTGAAGATGAATATGTAATTGAAATGCAAAATTCTAATTCGGGACTGCTGTTCTTTGATCCATTTTTCGGAGGTAAAAGAAATCAAAAAGAAGAAAATTATCGAGCTTGTGCTGAAATGTTAATTAAATTAAAAGATTCTTTAAATCAATATACCAATTGGTCATTTATAATTTGGTATCCTATTCGTAACAAAAAGGAAAATCTTAAGATCCAAACACATCACGACTACGCCAGAAGAAATATGAATGCTGATATATATATTCTTTGCGATACCAAGTACGGAGGTCATTCGGAAAGAGATATCAATGGAGTAGCTATGCTCGTAGTGAACCCACCAATAGGATTAACAAAGCGTATAACAGATGTGGAATATGAGGAATTAAGTAGAATTTATAAAATGAATAAATCCAAACCGGAATTTGTTGTTTTTTAAGACCACCAGCACCCTATTTGAAACAGTCCCTATCATATCGAACCCCTGTCCAGCGTTAACTGTTGTGGTTTTGCTTGGACAAGGTTCAAATAACTAAACCGTGGTTAAACAACTCTGATTTACTTATTTAACGTAATATATATAGAGCTATCACCCTCCATCGGCTCTAACGCTACTATTATTCGATCGAAGAAATCGTCAAAACAGATATTCTTCCCTATATACTTCAAAATGTCTTCATATAGCTTTTTATCACGTATTTCATTGAAAACATTGGCGAAAAGACCCAATGCATTTGGATATTTCAATATAAACAAGATCACTTTTGTACTATTATCAATTTTGTACTTTTTCCTAACCTTTTTACTAGCTAGGTAAGTATCGATTTTCCCAATAACTCTATCTAAATTTATGATTGTATTTTCAATTTCTGATATTGTTATATCCTTAGGACCACCACTTTTTGTAGGAGGATTGGAAATACCAAATAGCAAATGATCTTTATTAAATTTTTCTGGAATATCCTCCAATACTATTTGGCAATAATCATTCTCAAAAACTTTTGGAAGTTCTATATTATCAAGGTTTGTGTTGCTTATCTCCCAAACTAACTTCTCTCTTATCTCTCTTTTATATATACCAGAATCCATCTGCTTTTTGAGGCTTATATTTACTAAAAGTGCAATACAGGTATCTATAACCTCCGATAACTCCTCTGTTAATAACCTCATATATTTATCATGTGCCACACTATTTGTTTCTTCAAACTCAACATGGATAGATTTAACTTCAATTTCAAGAATATCTCTATCATCATCCTCCTTGATAAATTTCAAATCAAGATGAGATCCCTGACCACGAAACTCTTGGTCAGGGCATGAACAATGATTATATGAGCCTCCAAAGACATCCTCTATTAGGTATGTATATTGACAATGTGGTCGATTCCGAAGCCAGGGAAGCGCCGTATGCCACGCCAACAGTGTCCGAAAGGTGGAAGCAGAACAAGCGGTAACTGATCGTATCAGGCAAGCCGTAGTCAATCCAGAGATTCTGCAAAGAGTTGTTCGAAACGTCAATGAAAAACGTTCTGGACGAATCAAACCACTCCGAGACGAGTTAACTGCAGTACAGACACGTATCACCAGTCTGGAGGATAAGAAACGCAAGTACCTCGAATTATATGAAATAGACGATATTGACCGTAATATGTTTTCTGAGCGCCTGAGCGTACTAAACAAGGATTTGGATATCGAGCTTACCCGTAAGTCAAAGCTGGCACTAGACCTTCGAGACGATCAGGCTGATCCTGTATCCTATGAGCTCGTGTATTCCCTAGTGAGAAACTTCGATGCTGTGCTACGTAATTCCCCGTTTCAGCAGCGCAAGACACTAATTCATTTGATTGTAAAGAAGATTACGCTGGACGACAGGAAACGAGTCGGTAACATCGAACTTGTCTTCAATGATGAAACTGAACAACACTTTTTAAGTGTAGCCCCTTCCGCTGATATGGCAGAAGGGGCTTTTTCTGTGTGCGGTAAAGTATTAAAACTTCAGAACAAAATCAATATCATGATTTGATGTATGTATTCCTAAAAGAAGTTTGACTGTTGCTGATCTATAACTTCGGTCTACAATACTTGTCAGTCGATTCAACTTCCAAATAATCTAGGAAAGACATCGTATGAAGCATCCTCTAAGTGGAAGTAGCCACTGGGTAAGCGTAAAGGGTAACCTAAACTAAGTGCCCACCCTTAAACTCTTCATTTGTTTTCCCATATGAAGGGAAAGAAAAGATGGGAAAAGCGAATGATTGAGCGTAAGCGGAAAACCCTCGCTCTTTGCAGAAGCTCCCATCTGGATTTACACAACGGGAAGCTAGATTGAAAAATGGAGCCGTATATGCGGAGACATGTACGTACGGTTCGGGGAGGAGTATTTGGAAACCTGTCATAGTGATATGACAAGACGCTGGATACTTACTCTACTTCAATGCCATGTACTTTTATTGGTTGGGGGGTATAGCTCCTGTAGTGGTGCAGGAAAGGGAGATTTCAATGTTCTTTTCAATTTTAAGAAATCCAGTAAAAAAACACCTCTAAAACATTGTTTTAGAGGTATGACTTATATACTGATTTTTATTTTACTTTAAAAAGGAGAAGAATTGGATATTCTTACGGCAACATCCCCTGTAAATTTTCTTCCATCAGATGTTGTTACAGATATTGTATGATCACCGGCAGGAACACCTGCTGCATTCCATGTGTTACTTGAATTAGCAGCTAAAGTATGACTTTTACTGTTACCATGCTCTTGAATAGTAACAGTTACTGATGTCGCTGTAGTATTTTTAACAGAGAATCTATAATAACTCCATGCTGCTGGTTGATTCCAAGTTCTTTCATATGTACCGTTGCTCATTGAAACTCCTGAATCACTAATAACTAAATTGTTTATTCTTGTTTGAATTTTTTGAAATTCATCAATATAACTACCATTAGAAGTAATTGTTTCAGTAGAAACAGTAATAGGAGTAGAAGGATCGCTAGCAAAAACACTACTTGCACCTATACTTAATGCTGCTCCTAAAAGTAATACAGATAATGCCTTTTTATGTTTCATAAATTGTACCTCCTAGTTTTTTTTCTAAACTATACCGAATTATTCTCGGAAAATAGAATAGTAGTACCTAAGTATTATACTACATATATTAACAAAATAAAACATTTTTATAAGAGAATAATAAAAATACCTACGATATCCGGACATATGTACAAAAATATAGTAGGTTTGTGAATAAGTCTGGCTTCCATATCTCCAAATTCAGCCAAATTTGACTGTGACAGCTGATTAGCGTTCCGTGGAACAATGAAAAAAACCGTGTTTTGGCTAACAAGCCAAACATGGTTTTTCTTCGATATACTTCATTTTTCGGGGGTCATCAAATGATATGTTCTTTTATGACTGGCACAGTGAAAAATAATAAGCTGAAAAATGAGTATTGGGGACAAGTGGCTGCTTAGAATTTTTCGCCCTATTTATGGTACGGTTCCCCCCGATTTATCTTCACAGCGCGATAAATCTGCTCCACCAGCACCAGCCGCATAAGCTGATGCGGCAGGGTCATGCGCCCGAAGCTCAAGCGCTGCTTCGCGCGGCGCAACACCTCATCGGAGAGCCCGTGGCTGCCTCCGATGACAAACACGACATGGCTCGTCCCATACGTGCCGAGCTTGTCGATCTCCAATGCCAGCTCCTCAGAACTCCAGAGCTGGCCATCCAATGCGAGCGCGACAACATGCGCCTCGCTCTTCACATGCGCGAGGATTCGTTCGCCCTCGCGCTCCTTTACCGCCCGAACCTCGGCTTCGCTCAGGGTGTCGGGCGCCTTTTCGTCTGCGACCTCGATCATCTGAAACTTGATGTACGGGGCGAGCCGCTTGGCATATTCCTGAATGCCCAGCGTCAGATATTTTTCCTTCAATTTGCCTACGCCAATAATCTGAATAAACATGAAAAATCATTCCTCCTAAATTGTCTTGCTTGCGCAATATTCTATAAGTAAGATGCTTCATCGCATCGTTCATTCCAACGGTATTATATCTATCCTACACATTTCTCCAAATTCTAACGAACCCCACACACCTTATTCAGCCCCATTTCGGCTCCTTTAAAATCTAACGAATCCAAAACACGCTATTTCGCACCAAACGAGCACTCTCCACCACTTTCAAGGCCATTTCATCAATATAACGTGTCTACGATTCGTTAGATTTCAACCAGACGTTAATTGCCACGAATAAGGTACGTCAGGTTCGTTAGCGGCGCTACTCGACCGATTCACAACCATGTCCCTACCCAGATCGCTGTTACCCGACACCACGTTCCCCCATGCCCGAGCTTCCATTTCTATTACCTACACACACCTTGCACATTTGCTGCAACCTGCCTCACTCCCAACTCGGAACTCGGCACCTACCTACCTTAATCTTCTCCTACTCTTCCCTAATCCACCTTCAGCCCCTACACCCCTCACCCAACGCTGCCTACCAGCACCACACCAATTCCCCCACAAACACAAAAAGAGCGCTCATCACGCTCTCCTTGGCTTCTTGCTGTGATGTTCATACCGGATGGAAAGTCAGCCCGAAGCGCCACCTTAAGTCACGCCTTCAGCCGTCTAAATCCTACAGTACGCTAAACGACGAGGAATTCCGCGTGCTGTTCGCACTCGGCGCACTTCGCAGGCGGGTCCCAATCGGCAAATTCCGTCTCCTTCAGATCAACGATATCTGGAGCGTCCTCATACTCATCGACAAACATGTCGATGGCAATGTCCACGTGTTCTTTGCATACAACGTACATCCGTTAAGCATCCTTTCTGTAACCAGCTATGTTCCCGATTCACAACCGCGTATCCTACTACAGGATAGCCACTTCTCAGTTCTATCACACCTGCCACCGAAAAGAAACCCCCATTCCTAATTTATCGTGCCCAACATCCCCCAAACCCCTCCGTACGCCGTAAAAGAACACAAAAAGCATCCTTCTCGATACCTCCACGGTACCACGAAAAGAATGCTCCTGTAACAGCAACAATCACTCAACATAGCGAATGAATCCTGCGCCTACGCCTGAATAGCGAAAACAGAGTTACGTATTCCCCTATTCTGTTCCAATCCATTCTAAGAATAGCCTCTACCCATACTCTTTTACTTCAATCCCGACTGTGCCTTCGTCAACAGCTTGCCACCTTGAAAAGCAATAACCGCATTGGCACCATTGCCGGCTGTGCCTTTATAGTTGTAGACCACCATATTCTCCGCTTCACTCAGCGCTTCACCTTCACCGCCGAGGATCTCGATGACATCTTCCACAGACATGCCAACCTCAAGCTTCTCATACTGGGCAAACGTAATCAGCACCCCATCGCCTTTCCCGGCCGATCCGTTGTTTCCTGATGCTACAGGTGTTTGACCACTAACCTCGCCTACCGCAATCACATTTGTGCTTAGCTCATTCAACTTGATTTCAAGTGCTGCGATCTTTTGCTCCTGCTCAACGCTCTTGGCTCCCTGCTCCACCAATTTCTTCTCAAGCCCGGCAATCTTTTCTTGCAGAGCACTTGTATCCACCGACGCTCCTGTCGTAGCAACCTCAGATCCACAGGCAGATAGCACAAACAGGGACAGCGCCAAGCTCGTTCCACCTAGTATCTTTTTCTTCAATCGTCTCATTATAAATACCCCTTCCATTCTGAAATAAAAATGTGATCGACAAACAGATGTTATTTGCATCAGCGACCGTCCGAACATATTGACAACAGTTTACCACAGCCCATGTCTTATGTATCTGCTCCTTTGGCTCCGGGTCTAACTGATCATAGAAACATAAAAATGGTTAATCTACTCATTTACTGTCGAATGAATACGTCCACCCATAGCATAATACTGAACCAACAACTAAAAAAGAGTGGTCAGTTGATCTGATCACTCTTTTAGCTTTCCCTATTTCAATCCATGCAAAAGTATAGGCTTCCTTGATCTTCCCTTTACTCCGGCTTATCCGTCAGCTTCACCGATACTTTCTCAACTTTGCCATCTCGATAGAAGGTCACTTCAATCGTATCCCCTATCTTCTTCTGATCGTACAGATATTTCCTCAGATCCAGCGTGGAGGTAATTTTTTGCCCGTCAAATTCCGTAATGACATCATTCAGCTTCATGCCCGCATCAGATGCGGGACCCGATGCCTCCAGTACAACCACACCGCTATCCACGTGAGATGGCAGCTTCAGATCCTTGCGCTGCTCGTCATCCAGTGGTGCATATGGGTTGCTCAGATCGACCGTATATACGCCCAGGTATGGACGAGATACTTTGCCGTTCAAAAGCAGGGAATCTACCGTTTTCATCACTTCGTTCATCGGAATGGCAAAGCCGAGACCTTCAACGCCCGTATCCGAGATTTTCATCGTGTTGATGCCGACCACTTTGCCGTTCAGATCAACCAATGCACCGCCGCTATTGCCTTCGTTAATCGCCGCATCCGTCTGAATCACGTTTTGCTCCCAGTCGTACACTCCGTCCTGATTAATCGATACAGGCAGAATACGATCTGTGTAACTGACAATACCGGAGGTCAGCGTGCCACCCAGACCGAGCGGGTTTCCGATCGCCAGCACCGTTTGACCGCGCTGAAGTTTGCTGGAATCACCGATCTCCGCCACTGCACCCAACCCTTTATCTTCTGCGGATAATACAGCAATGTCGCTCACACGGTCCTTACCGACCAGCTTCGCTTTATGTGTCTCCCCATCCACAGTCACGATCTCCAGATCACTCGCACCCTCCACGACGTGGTGGTTGGTCATAATGTAGGCCTTGCCATCTTCCTTCTTGAAAATGACCCCTGAGCCAAGCGCGGAATCTTCCATCGACAGGCTGCTGCCTGTTTTATGGTTCACGATGCTCACCACGGAAGGGCGTACCTTCGCGGCTGCCTGAATAATCCGATCGTATGGATCAGCTGCCTGCGCTGTCTGTGCACCGCCTCCACCACCATTACCTGTAGCATTAGCTAGCGGTAACGATGAGGGCTGTGTGATGAAGCTAAACAGCATGACGGTCACGATGGAGCTGATCACCGAGCTAATCACAGCTACTTTCACTGTGGAGCTGATTCCCGTACGCGATCTGCGCGGATTGCTCCAGCGGTCACGTCCACGTGCTCTGCCTCCAGGGCGGATGATCTGAAGTTTGCCTTTCTGTTCAGCTTCGGCGCGTCTTGATACTTTGGTTGAATAAAAATCGTCTCCAAACAATCCCATCGTGATCCTCTCCCCTTCGTTGTCACGCATCAAGACCCTGACTGCCGCCTAAGTTGTCGCATGGATCAACATTGGTGTCCTTACGTTCCCCCACTCCAGCCACAGCCGAGCTTTCGATCGCTGTTACTCACAAATTTTTTTATCCCTTTTTACAAGGTGAAATTTGTTCATAGCGTATGCTTCCGAAGTAGCTTTCTTTCAGAAAGCTTTCAGGCGAACACTACGCTTCTCCAGCCTCGTTCTGTGTCTTCCGTTACGTGCGTTACCGTAAATAACCTCTCGCTTTCTCCTGCTTTTTTTGCATTTTTATAAAATGGTCTAGCATATCGCCGCACCCCGACATCAAATCTAGATACAGCGTCTATGTACAACAGAACAGACACGCCATTCTGTCAGTGACTCTATCAATCATGCTCTCGCATTCTATGACATGCCATTTCACACGCAAAACAGCCAAAATCACAATGCTCCTCATATACTAAACACATCAAATCTCAAAAAGTTGCATATTTACGTAAATTATCGCACATTTCCGCTATAACGCGCTTAACAATAAAGGTCCATAGTATCTATCACCACAAAATCCGGTCCGCTAAGCGCCATTTTGGTAAATGTGAAGAACTTTTTCATCCTTGTATAGTCACAGGTTCAGCATACACGCCTCGTCTCACAAATTATAGCGGCAAAAAGAGGAATGTTTTCCATCAAGCCTGACTACAATAATAGTAAAAGACAATTCGAAGCTTCATAGAGGAGGATATATACATGGATCGCACACGTACACTCACAGCCATGGACGAAGTTCACATGGCGGCCAAGCTGGCCGATCTCAAGGATGAACACTATCGCAATACCCTTGCACTGAGTACCATCATCGAACTGCTTATTGATAAAGGCATCCTAACCCGCGAGGAAGTCGAGCGCAAAGCCGCCGAACTGGACAGCTTTATGGCTCACCCACCCTATCCCATGGTGTAGGACGGTCGTAATACGTATCACAGAGTTTGAACTCATGATCTCGATAAAAGCATCCCCGGCTCTCCATCGCGTCGCGCACCGACATTTTCGCCAAGTCCATCATATTATGGTCTCGGCTAAGATGTGCCAGATACGTGCGCTTGATGCGTCCGTTCATCAGTTCACTAAGCGCTGCCCCTGCTGCTTCGTTCGACAAATGCCCAATATCGCTCAGAATCCGGCGCTTGGTGTTCCATGGATAACGCCCCATACGCAGCAATTCGACATCATGATTCGCTTCCAGCACCAGCACGTCGGAATCAGAGATCGCATCGCGAACCTTGTCGCTCATGTATCCCAGATCGGTTGCAACAGACAGCTTCTCACTGCCGTCATCGAACGTATACCCTACTGGCTCAGCCGCATCATGCGAGATCCCGAAGGATTCCACGCGCAGTGACCCAAAATCATGCTTTTCACCCGTCTCAAAAATCCTCCGGTTTTCCTCTGGAATCGCCCCAACCGACTTCTCCAGCGCCGCCCACGTATTCAGATTCGCGTAGATTGGTAAATTATATTTCCGAGACATCGCGCCTAGTCCTTTAATGTGATCGGAATGTTCATGTGTAACCAGAATCCCGTCCAGTTCTGCCCCAGAAATCTCCCTTTCCTGAAACAGTGCATCCAATCGCTTCGCACTAAGACCCGCATCAATCATGAGAGAGGTCCCCCCATGCTGTATGACCGTAGCATTACCTGTCGAACCGCTGGATAACACGGTAAAATATATCCCCATAACGCATTACTCCCCTGGTTTGTCTGTCTTGGGACTGAATACATCCCCACTGATGCCCTGCACGTACAACACTTCGCCACTTTCCAGCACGAACCGCCATGCCGGCATCGCTACCTGTATATCTGAATTGAACAACTGGCCGTAATAGCCCAGCTGAATATCTTTGACAATCGCATCATTTGGCAAAAAGTTCTCGATCAGCGTTCCCAGCGCCTTCGACGCCGGAAGTACCTGCTGATCGCTCTCCTCTGCGGTTGTAATCCGCACCGGAGTCTGACGATAACCCTTTATTTTCTGGTCGCTGTAGAACAACTCCAGACTCACATTGAAGAGCGGCCATTTGCCATCCACCAGTGGGTGAAGCACAAAAGCCCCATCCTCGGCCATCAGCTGATCCAGCCGGTATGTCCCGATCTGTGGAATCTCACGCTGTAATGCATCTTCCAGCTCACTCTGCGAGAAAATCAACTTGCTATCTACAGGCTGCTCCAGCTCCATATCAACACCTGCCTTGTCCTCTTCAATGAACTCATAGGACAACTTCGGCAACTTCGGCGTTTCATTCGGAATCGGAGCCAGCACCTGAATGCCCTTCTCTTCCATCGCCTGCTGTGTATTGTCTGCCAGTGAGGTGAAGTCCAGATTGGCTCCGGCCGTCTCCCGCGCATCCATCCAGATCTGGTAACCCAGCACCAGATTGAGCAGCAGAAAGGCATAGATCAACACATTTTTCGCCCGTCCCCAATCCATAACATTCACCCCCGTCCATTCGATAAAAGCAACTAATATCACACTGGCCCACTCCGCGGTCAGAACAACCTTCCGATCGCTGTTATCCCCAGATTTCCTGATTCCCTTTTCCTAAGGGAGAAATCCGGCGATAAAGGCGAACGCTTCGCTTCTCCAGCTTTTTTCTGCCCTCTCCGTTATCGTGTGACCTTACACCTCGCTCGGATATCGAATGACTCCATTACCCTACAACCCATCAAGAAACAGTGGTTTCCTCCCCGTTTCCAAAGCGGATCACCCATACCGGGATCAGTTTCAGTCCATCCTCAATTGTAGAAGGACGATACGCTGGATATACATCCACGACCTGGCGATTCTCACCGGCTACTTTCTGAATAAGAGCCTTCAGCTTGTCTCCGCCAGGCAATTTGACCGATTTTTTGGTCTCTGCACCTTCGTTCAGGTATTCCAGCGATCGTTCATAACTGGATACCGTCTCCTGCTGCATCTCCATGCTGATCGTGCCGAAGCGGAACTGCATGGAATCCATAATCGGATAGCTACCGTAATACTGCTGGAATTCAAGCCGTGTTTTGCTGTCCGCGGTCCCCAGCATCATGCGCGACCGGCCTTTCCAGCCACCATGCTGATTCACAAAATCAACCGCAGACAACGCATCCTTCGCAGGATCAATCTGTCCCGCAGGCGGTGCCGCCGGATCGGTGTAACTGATCCAGCGCTGTTCCTGTTTTACCTGTAGACTACGTTTACTGTCTGTGTAAATCTCAGACCCGTCTTTTTCCCGGATGTTCCGGGTCATGCTTGGATCGAAGAACAGACTGCGCTGCATCTGCTCAACAGTGAACTGACCTGTTGGCACATCCGCCTCAATTGTCTCCAGAGCTTCCGCCGGGATATAATAACCGCCATCCATCAAGGTATATGGCGTCCAGTTCGTACCGAAGTCAACATGCTGCTGTACGTCTTGTACTGTCAGGTCAGCCTGCGTTGCTTCGTATACCACATCTCCCTTGGCGCTGAAGAACAGCGCATGGGCTTTCGTTTCATTTTTAGCCGTATAGATCGAGATTCGGTTAATGGTCTCCCCTTGGAATAAGGAATCCGTCCCGAGTCTCATTACACGCTGCAACAATGCTACGGGAATCCCTTCTTTGAACGATAGCTCAAACCCAGGGTTCTCCTTGCGAATCTGATCCCAATTCACCGATTGCACGCTACGGCGCTGAAAATCATCGAACGCCCGCCCCTGCAACCTTGAATAGATCAACTGATAGAACGTATTGCCAGGGTAAAACACCGTATGTTTATCCTGGCCCAGATGAATAATCATCTGATCGGGGAAGATCAATTCTTCAATATTGCGTTCCTGACCCATATTTTCCGTCTTCACATAGTTCGTCTCTGACGTCACAATGGAATCCCCGCCTCCGGGCAAACGGTAGATTAGAAAATAACTCTGAACCAGACTGGCTACAACAAGGGCAGCAAGCACCATGGATTTAATCCGTTCCTTCACGGTGCTCACCCCCTTCCTCACGCATCGGCAGTGTGAACGTTACTGTCGTTCCCACGTCTACTTCAGATTCCAGAGAGATGCTGCCATCATGCGCCTTCACAATTTCCCGGGCAATGGACAGTCCTAGCCCTGTGCCTCCCATACTGCGTGAACGAGCCTTGTCCACCCGATAAAACCGCTCAAAAATGCGATCCAGATCACGCTGTGGAATACCCATTCCGGTATCCGATACCGAGATGGCAAGTGTGTGTTCATCACTGCGTCTAGCCGCAATCGTAATGGTGCCGCCTTCCAATGTATATTTCAGCGCATTGGACACGACATTATCCAGGACCTGATCAATCTGGTCGCGATCCAGTGGGACAGCTGGAATATCATTCTCCACAGATAGTACAGGTTGAATATCCTTCTGATGCATTTGGAACGAAAAGCGATCTGTCACTTCCTCCAGCATTTCCAGAATGTCAGTTGGTTGTTTCCGCAGCAAAGCCTCTTTGGAATCCAGCCGCGACAGGTGCAGCAGGTCCGTAACCAGTCGTATCATTCGCTCCGTCTCGTTCTGAATAACACCAACAAAACGACCGGCAAGCTGCGGGTCTTCCAGTGCACCATCATCCAACGCTTCCGCGTAACTCTTGATCGTAGTCAGTGGTGTACGCAGTTCATGGGATACATTAGCCACGAATTCACGCCGGGATGCCTCAAGCTCTTCCTGCTCGGTAACGTCCTGAAGTACGGCAATAGTTCCCGTGATCCCCCGTTCACGCCGATGAACTGGTGTAAACGTCATCCGAATAACCACAGGCTCTTCTTGTCCTGCGGGTGCAATCTGCAGCAACGTTGAACCTGTGAAACCACTCGCAAGAGCTTCCGCATCCTCCGGATCAATACCGAGTAATATGGCAAAATGTCTTCCTTCAATATCCGCAGGATGCATACCCAATATGCTGCTGGCACGACGGTTTACGAGAATGACTTTCCCGTACTCATCTGTAGCTACTACACCATCACTCATATTGGTCAGAATGGAGGTCAACTTCTCCTTCTCCTCTTCATTCTGCGAGAGTGCATCCCGAAGCCTGCTAGTCATATAGTTAAAAGCCCGACTGAGCTGACCAATCTCATCCGTGCCGAATACAGGTGTCTGCTGATCAAAGTTACCTTCTGCGACCGCTGTCGCTCTCCGAGTGACTTCTTTAATCGGCTGCGTGATCGTATGGGACAGGATCACGCCAAGCACCGCCGTTAACACCAGGGCAATCAGGATACCGGAGATAAAGATTTTGTTGATTCCCTCCATCGTGGAATACAGCTCGTTCATGGATGCTGCGATGTAAACCGCACCAATGATTTTGCCGCCAGACAGCACAGGCTTGGCAACGACTTTTTTGCGAACATTATCCTCATCCACGATATATTCCTCATTGTCCCGAATGCCTTGCAACGCACGGCTAACAACGGTCTGGGTGTTTTTGCGCCCCACATAGTCTGAATGTGAACTTAGCGAGGTCGTCAGTACCTTTCCACTGGCATCCAGCACCTGAATCTCGGCACCGTTAATGTTGAACAGGTTGTTCACCAGCACACGCAGATTTTCCGTTTTGTCCTCGCCAGCCTCTGCTTCTCCGCCCGCCATCGTCTCCCCTACGAGAACCGACAGCATCTCCGCACGGGCCTGCAAGTCTTCCGTAAAGTTGCTTGTTAGCGAGTTCTTCATTGCGCTCACAAAATAAACGCCGATCAATTGCATCGCAATCAGAATCAGCAGTACATAGATAATAATCAATTTCGCCTGAATCGTTCGAAAGAACGAGAATCGCGCGAATCGGCCCATTATATCCCCACGCTTTTGGCACTGCGCACGAGATAACCGAGCCCGCGGCGTGTCAGAATCGTTTCCGGTTTGCTCGGATTCTCCTCAATCTTCTCACGCAGGCGACGGATCGTGACATCGACGGTACGTACATCGCCGAAATATTCATATCCCCATACCGCTTGCAGCAGATGTTCCCTTGTCATAACCTTTCCGGAGTGCTTCGCCATATAATAGAGAAGTTCGTACTCACGGTGGGTTAGATCGAGCGGTTCCCCGCCTTTGTAAGCCGTATACATATCCATATCAAACGCCAGATCGAATAGCCGCATGACCTGCTTTTCCTCATCTTCCGGCGCTTCTGCCGTAATCGCGAGCTTTTGCCGTCTGCGCATCTGTGCCTTCACCCGTGCAAGCAACTCACGCGTACTGAACGGCTTGGTCACGTAATCATCCGCACCCAATTCCAACCCGAGTACCTTATCGATCTCGCCATCCTTGGCGGTAAGCATAATGATCGGCATCTCCAGATGAGCGCGCACCTCACGACATACATCCATACCGTCCTTGCCCGGCAGCATCAGATCCAGCAGCATCAGATCCGGTTTTTCGGATAACGCCAGTTCAACCGCACGAATGCCATCAAATGCACAGATGACCTCGTACCCCTCTTTTTCCAAATTAAACTTCAGAATGTCTGCGATGGGCTGTTCATCGTCCACCACCAAAATCTTCCCCTGCATCGGCTGAATTCACCCCTATATCCTGCTTAATCCGCATTAGCGTCTATATCTATCTTCTATGTTCAGCTTGTACCAAAGCTTGGTTGATTGATTCCTCTAGCTTGTTGTTTATATTCTCTAGTTTAACATACCTGAAGCACCGTCACATCCCGATCCGAGGCTTGAAAGGTCTTTCATTTGAAAATTTTTTACAGCAGCAAAAAACAAGGCCAGCATCATTGCCAACCTTGCTCTCCTTAAGCTCTATATTAGTTCAGATACGTTAATGGATTTTCTACCGTTCCATTCTTAATAATCTCAAAATGCAGATGTGTTCCGGTCGAACGACCCGTGTTACCCATAACGCCAATACTCTCGCCTTTTTCAACCACTTGTCCAACCTTAACGCCAATGCTGTTCAGATGTCCATACAGTGTTTCGTATCCGTTACGGTGGTTAATAATGATGACATTACCATAACCGCTTTTCTGTCCAGCAAAAGTAATTACACCCTCGTCAGACGCTTTCACATCGCGGTTACCTACCAGATCGACACCTTTGTGCTGGCGACCCCAACGTTGGCCAAAGCTGCTGCTCATCGTTGCATTGGATACCGGCCAAGCAAATTCACCTGTGCCCTCACCAACAACTTTTGTTCCGCTAAGGACCACTTCAGTTACAGCTGCTTTAATCACTTCCTGACCAAGCCACTCTTCCTGAACAACTTCACCATTTTCTTTGGTTATACGGTACTGCATGCTTTTCAACCCACTTTGTCCTGGGCGCACAACTTTTGTGATACCTGCTTTCAACTCAGCACTTTTGCGTACTTCCACTTGCGGTTTAATCTCAATCTGTTCAACAACCTGCTCAACTGATTTAACGGTTACCGCTGGTTTCGGAACGGTCAAGGTCAGTTCGTCTCCGATTTGAAGCGACGTTTCCTTGATGCCCGGGTTATGCTGGTGAATCTCGCTTTGTGTAATTTCATACTTGGCAGCAATCGAAGAGATTGTATCTCCTTCATGAACCACATAAGTTACAGGCGCGTCTTTACCAACGGTTAATGCTTTAACCGCCTCGGACGCATCCCATATTTTGTTTGGATCAGCCTTCACCACATCCGTCGCTACATCTTCCTTGATGCCTACCGACTTCAGGGTTGTACTTGGTCCCTCGTCTTTCTTCGAGGAATTAGCCGATACCGACTTCGTCTTCAGCGAACTTCGCACAGTCGATGCCGATATGTATTTGCTCTGCACTTGTTCAAGGATTGCATCAGCTGTTGCCTGATCTTTCACAATACCAATGACTTCACCGTCTACCTTGAGCTCCACACCTTTGGCGTAGGCTGTCAGCATGTCACCCAGTTTGTCCAGCGTCTCGTCACTGTTCACTTCGGGTTTGTACGCTCTTGCCGTTTCGGTTGTGATGCCATCCGTGTTCAGCACCATCTCTGCATCCGGATATTTATTTTGATATTCCTCGGTTTTGTCTGTAAATAGTTGTTGTAATTGTGCTTCATCTGCAATGGTACCAATCTCGCTACCTTTAACCATTACTTTATAATACGGCACGGTGTTTGCAGTAACATATTGTTTGCCTGCGAACCCGAGCGATGCTGCGATGAATACACCACAAGCTGCTGTAATGATCCATTTGCGCGAGGCTAGAACGCGCTTCTTATTCACACTGAAGGTGGACATGCTCATGTTGTTTTTGTCTTCGGCCGTCCGGTGTTCCCCGGATTGTTCGTGTACCCGGTCTTTACCCGGTTGGCGTATGCCTCTGAAACCTTTCATGATTCTCTCCTTTTCAGCACTTCTCAGTTCGCATTTCTGTCAAGACATCACCCATCGTGTCTGTCCCATGCTCGTTGATAATTGTATTGGGTGTCCGCAAAATCAGGACTTTAACTGCGCTCGTAAAAGTGTCAAAATTTTAACCTTTTATCACACCCGTATACTTTAACACAGGTTTTACACTCATTTCAACTCTACACGTCACACCGCAAAGCCACGCCCCGCTTGGTTTCCCTGTATTATCCATAAGATCGTACGGCTGATCCATCACCCATTATGCCTCAACATCCGCTGTACTATGTACTTTCACTCACAATTTAAGACTAGGTTCTAAGACCCAGTGAAATATGCTTTATTTTTCATAAAAATACAAATAAAATCCCTCACCAGATCAACTCTGATAAGGGATAAGGTAAACAACCTGTTTGTGGGTTCTCGTAAACTGGATTTCATCTCATGACAATTTATAATTTAACATTAATGTCTCTATTCTTTGACTGCAAGAATTACAAATCGCTTCTGCTGCACTTCCCAAAATCCATATTGCTCCATCTCCATACGAATCTCCATTAATTGCTCACGGAAATGTTGTTCCTTAAAATCAGGTACTTGCCACGGGATGGTCTTCAGATAATAGACCAGTGCTCCTATATCATAGAAACGCTGCGCGGGGGCTGCTTCATGTTGCTCTATAATACGGAATCCAGACTGTTCCAGCTGAAAAACAGCACGATTCAGCTCCCATCCGGCGTAATCCGCTGGCATAGGAATGCCGAGTCGATCATTGATCTCCCTGCAATCTGACCAACCTACCTGTTGAGTTAGAAATAGCCCGCCTACCGATAGAATCCGCCTCACTTCCAGCTCATCATACGACTCATGCCGATTAAGAATCAGATCGAATTCCCCGTCTTCGAAAGGAAGTTGCGAATCATCAGTCACGGGAAGCACCTTCACACCTAACGGTTGTAAACGTTCCTCTGCAATCGGTATATTCGGGAGATAGCCCTCGGTCGCACATGTGTATGGAGGAAGTGGTAGGAGTCTGGACAGCATTTCTCCTCCGCCAGTACCCATATCGAGCATTCGTTCTGTCTGACTCAACAATCTGCGGGCGATCGTTCCATAAGACCAAGGCAACATTCCGCTCTGGAGTCGCTCGCTTCCTGTTACATAGCTAAAATCCCAGCCACTAAACGGCCGTTCTGCCTCTTGCACTCCTTGCTCATATCGCTCAATCGTCGCCTCTTTAAACTTTTCTACTGACATTTCTGAATGAGTATGATAAAAGTTCATGTTCAATAAAACCTCCAATTAGTGTATTCATAAACACAAGTCCATCTTATCTCTTGAATGCACATATGAACGGAGGTCCACGAATTCGATTGGAGGTTTCTGTAATGTTGCAAAACCGTTTTTATATGTCGTACTCTTTACCTTTATATTTCATAACATCTTCCCTCCTACATACGCTAATAAAATTAACGTAAGCACTCATTGCTCCACAACTAGAATGCTTGAATATCTAATTCTATATCTATATAATTTCCAGTATTTATTTAAATAGATTATATTCAATCACCATCGACAAGTCCATTACAATATGAATTAGGCGATGCCCAAATAGAGCACGCCTGCTTACCTTCCAATCTTATTCTGCTTGCAGTACTTCCATCAGGTTGTCATACTCTTCACTGGTCAGGTACTTCGAGATCACCTGTTCAATCTCACGCAGTTCCTGTTCCGTTAGGCCACCTTCCATGGCGCCTGAGATCTGCTGCATTTCTTTCTGCGGCAGCTTATTCATGAGCAAGCTGAAGATTTTTTCTTTCTCCTCTGCGGGTAGCTTGTCCTTCGCTCCTGTGATGTCATCCGGTGATACAACGATAGCATCATTACCTGAGGAAGCACCGCCGCTAGTCGATCCGGTTCCGTTCCCCGAAGCTGGACCACTCCCCTGGGCTGTTCCCGACTCATTACCCGTGCCTGTATCCGTCCCATTGCCTGTACTTGCGCCTGAGTTTGATCCTACGGTCGTATCTGTACCTGAACCTTCACCTGCGCCCTCGCTTGAGCCGCTCCCCTGGGACGCATCGTTGCCTGCATCTACGCCAGATTTACCGCTCTCCGTCCCATTCCCCATAACTGAAACAGCATCTTCCGGAACCTGCTCTTCGTCCGCTCCTGTCGGCTGATCTGTTGTCCCATTTCCCGATTTATTCCCTTCGCTGGTTTTACCGCCCAAGGCACCCTGGAACATGGCGGTTAACCCCATGGGTTGACCTTCCCACTGAATATTGAAACTCGCGAGTAGCGACTTCGCATATGACTGTACAATTAATCCGGTCGTGAGCAGTGTCAGTGAACTGACCAGCAACACGGTTAGCACGATTTTGACAAACCACACAAGCAACTTCATTCCGTTCTCTCCCTCCGATTATCCCACCCGTCTAGCATGCGCATGTCGGGATCTGTGACTCTACTGTTAACCAGTATTGACGGAAATCTCGGGATTATATCCGATATATATACAAAAAACCTCCAGTCATCGCTATAAAAGCAACAACTGGAGGCTTAACATGCCTAAGTCGGCAGTCTATCCTATTTTATAATTCAAGAAACAATCTCTCTATTTCTTCGATTACTCGTAGATTGGAAGAACTTGATTTGTTTGCTCACGGTTACGACCAACGGAGAAGATGGCAATTGGAATGCCTGTCAGTTCGGAAACACGTTTTACATAATTCTGTGTGTTCACTGGCAGGTCTTCGAGTTTCTTCGCTCCGGTGATATCTTCGCTCCAGCCTGGCATCTCTTCGTATACCGCTTCACATTCTGCCAGCATTTTGAGGCTTGCCGGATAGTGTGTGATGACCTCGCCACGGAATTTGTATCCTGTGCAGATTTTTACGGTTTCCAGACCTGTCATTACGTCCAGAGAGTTCAGGGATAAACCTGTAATTCCGCTGACACGACGTGCGTGGCGAACAACAACACTATCGAACCAACCCACACGACGTGGACGTCCAGTTACCGTACCGTACTCATGTCCAGTCTCACGGATTTGGTCGCCGATTGCATCATGCAATTCCGTAGGGAATGGGCCATCTCCTACACGGGTTGTGTAAGCTTTCGCTACTCCAATGACTTGCTGAATACGAGCCGGGCCTACGCCAGAACCGATACATACGCCGCCTGCGGACGGATTGGATGATGTAACAAATGGATAAGTTCCTTGATCGAGGTCCAACATCACGCCTTGTGCGCCTTCAAACAATACTTTCTTGTCCTCATCAATATATTCGTTCAGAACAACGGATGTATCACGTACGTAAGGACGCAGAATTTCAGCATATCCGAGGTAATCTTGCAGAATCTCTTCAACATCAACAGGCTGGCCGCCGTAGACTTGCTCGATGACTCGGTTCTTTTCTTTGACCAGATGACGCAGTTTCAGTTCGAAATCTTCAGCATCCATCAGGTCAACCATCCGAATACCAATACGAGCTGATTTGTCCATGTAACATGGGCCAATTCCTTTGCCAGTCGTACCAATTTTGTTCGGACCTTTGCTCTCTTCTTCGAGTGCATCCAATACCATGTGATATGGCAGGATGATATGTGCGCGCTCACTGATGGACAGGTTCTTGGTTGTAAAATCATTGTCATGAATATAGTTAATTTCTTCGATGAGTGCCTTCGGGTTGATAACCATTCCGTTACCAATAACACACGCTTTATCCGTGTAGAAAATCCCTGATGGAATCATCGTCAGTTTATATTTTTTGTTATCAATCAGAATTGTATGACCCGCATTGTTACCACCTTGATAACGAGCCACCACATCAGCGCTCTCCGCCAAATAATCCGTGATTTTACCTTTTCCTTCGTCTCCCCATTGCGTTCCCACTACAACTACCGTTGACATAGTTAACATTCCTCCGTGGGTGCCTTGCGCACCTTTGTATTGGTCTGTCCGTCCTCTATCCCGGCAGGCATGTTACGCAATAAACCGACTGAGAAGCGTGCTAACGGACAGTAAAAATGTCCTTCCGTTACATTCAAGGGAAGGTTTGCGCTGCTTTAACGCAGCAGTATTAGTGTACCAGTACCCTTTTTCAAAGTCAAATCAAATGGCGAACAATTAGATATAGTACAACCGTAATGTTCGGGATTTACCCATAATTTCGACACAAAAAACCGGAGACCTCAGTCCAATCTTGCTTGACTGCTATCACCGGTTCAAGGATATCTATTTTAATGTGAATCTATATCTGGTATTTATAACACATGAATGAGTTCAGTTGCTCTAATAGTTGATCTTCGGGACAGACGAGTTTGCTTCCTGATCGGAGCCGTCAGCACCTGCCCGTTACATCGCGAAGGCGTCATTGTGCGCCCTCTCGTAGTTGACGAATTTATTAAAGTTTTTCAGGAAGACCAGTTCTACTGTACCTACCGGACCGTTACGCTGTTTCGCGATAATGATCTCAATAATATTTTTCTTTTCGGTATCCTGATTATAGTAGTCATCCCGGTAGAGGAACGCTACGATGTCGGCATCTTGCTCAATCGAACCCGATTCCCGCAAGTCACTCATCATCGGACGTTTATCCTGACGCTGCTCTACACCCCGGCTCAGCTGAGACAAGGCGATAACTGGAACTTCCAGTTCCCGGCCAATCTGCTTCAGTGTACGTGAGATCTCGGATACCTCTTGTTGACGGTTCTCCCCGGCTTTACCGCGTCCACTAATCAATTGAAGGTAGTCAATCAGGATCATACCCAGACCTTTCTCCTTCTTCAGACGACGGCATTTGGCACGAATATCGGCTACCGTGATACCAGGTGTGTCATCGATATAGATATTAGCTTCGTTGAGAGCTGCGATACCCATCGTCAGCTTCTGCCAATCTTCATCCCCTTTGAATTCCCCTGTACGAAGAACTCCCGCGTCCAGGTTGGCTTCCGCACAGATCATCCGTTGTACGAGCTGTGCAGCCGACATCTCCAGACTGAAGATGGCTACCGTTTCTTGCGCCCGGATGCCTACATTTTGAGCAATATTCAAGGCGAAGGCAGTCTTACCTACGGATGGACGCGCCGCTACAATGATCAAGTCACTGCGCTGGAAGCCGGCAGTCATCTTGTCCAAATCGATGAAGCCGGAAGGGATGCCGGTTGTCGTTCCCCGGTTCTGATGCAGTGTTTCGACTTTATCGAATACTTCCATTAATACGTCCTGAATGGCTATAAAGCCACTACTGGAGCGACGATTGGAAATCTCCAGAATACGACGTTCAGCTTCTCCAAGCATGGCTGCAACATCTTCGCCGCCTGTATATCCTTCGCTTACGATCTGTGTTGCCGTACGAATCAGACGACGCAGCATTGATTTCTCTTCAATAATCTGAGCGTAATAGTCTACGTTCGCAGCTGTAGGTACACCATGAGCCAGCTTAGCCAGATAACTAACGCCGCCGATGTCCTCCAGCTCACCTTTATCCTTCAGAAGCGAGGTCAGTGTAACGAGGTCAATCGGTTGATTTCCCTCGCCAAGTTGGATCATCGCTTCAAAGATTAATTGATGGGGCTTATCATAGAAATCCTCGGTTTGCACCCGTTCCATCGCTGTAATTAGGGCTTCACCCTGCAACAGGATTGCACCCAGCACGGCCTGTTCGGCTTCCAGGTTCTGCGGGGGAATCCGGTCGAATAACATTTCGCCGCCCATCTTACTCTTCCGTTACCTGTACCTTCAAGGTTGCCTTCACTTCAGGGTGAACCTTGACAGTTACTTGTGTTACGCCGAGTGTACGAATAGGCTCGTCCAGCTCAATTTTGCGTTTGTCTACTTTCAGACCTTTTTTAGACAAAGCTTCTGTAATCTGTTTGCTGGTAATAGCGCCGAACAGACGACCACCTTCGCCGGATTTGGCTTTCAGTTCAGTCACTTCTGCTTCCAGCTTCTTCGCGAGTGCTTCCGCTTCTGCTTTCTCTTCCTGTTTAATTCTTTCTTCAGCCGCCTTCTGGTTGTCCAGTGTCTTCATGTTGCCATCCGTTGCCGGACGTGCAATTCCCCGTGGCAGTAGGAAGTTCTGTGCGTAGCCCTCAGATACTTCCTTCACTTGCCCTTTCTTGCCTTGACCCTTCATATCTTTTATAAAAATGACTTTCATTCGAACAGCCCCTCTTCCTTTTCGATTTCAGCCAGTACGTTCGTCAGCCGTTTTTCTGCCTCTCCAAGCGTTCCTTCAAGCTGCACGGCAGCATTCGTCAAATGTCCGCCACCGCCCAACCGTTCCATGACAACTTGAACATTCATGCGCCCCAGCGATCTCGCGCTGATGCCAATCAGTCCATCCGGACGCTCACTAATCACAAATGAAGCAACCACGTCAGTCATGTTCAGCAATGTGTCCGCTACTTGGGCGATCATCATCTGTGAAATCTTGCTACCAGGGTCCGTAACCGCCAGTGCAATGTTCCCGTATACCATTTTAGCATGCTTTATGATTTCTGCCTTAGCAATATATTCTGACAGATCCTCTTTCATCAACCGTTGGACCATAATGGTATCCGCACCACTACGTCGCAGGAAGCCTGCGGCCTCGAACGTTCTGGAACCAGTGTGCAATGCAAAATGCTTCGTATCCATTGTAATTCCGGCAAGCAAAGCCGTAGCTTCAAGCGGAGTGAATTGTACCTTGTCATGAATGTATTGCAAGAGCTCCGTTACCAGTTCCGCAGCCGAAGATGCGTAAGGCTCCAGATAGATCAACACAGCATCATTAATGAACTCCTCACCCCGACGATGGTGATCCACAACGACAACACGGGTTGCAGACTGCACCAGTTTCGGCTCCATGGTCATAGAGGCTTTGTGTGTATCCACTACAACCAGCAGCGTGTGCTCTGTCATCATCTGAGTTGCTTGTTCCGGTGATACAAATGCTTTGGACAACTTCTCGTCCTTGTTCACCTGCTCCATCATCCGTTCGATCGCTGGATTAATTCCATCCAGAACAATGCGTGCTTCCACATTGTACAGACTCGCTGCTTTCCATACCCCGATAGATGCACCGATTGCGTCCATATCCGGGATTTTGTGCCCCATGATGAGCACTCGATCGCTCTCCTGCATGAGGTCACGCAGCGCGTGCGCAATAACTCGTGCTCTGACCCGTGTCCGTTTCTCCACGGCGTTGGACTTGCCCCCGTAGAAAGACAGGCGTTGTCCAGACTTTACAGCAGCTTGATCGCCGCCGCGTCCAAGAGCCATGTCCAGACTGGACTGTGCCAATTCTCCCATCTCGCTGATGCTGTCCGAACCAAACGCGAGTCCTACACTGAGTGTCATTGGCACTTTGAGGTCAGCGGTCATCTCCCGAACTTCATCCAAAATGACAAATCGGCTCTGCTCCAGTTCTTGCAATGACTTATGATTCAGCATCAACAGATAACGATCCGAAGACAGCCGGCGCAGGTACACTTCATATTGCTTGGCCCATGATGTAATCTCACTGGTCACACGGGCAATCAGTGCGGTACGCTGCTGGTCGTCCATGCCTTGGGCAGCCTCGTCCAGATTATCCAGAACGAGAATACCCAAAGCAAGGCGTTCATTTTCATATTTATCACGAAGAATGGCTAGCTCCGTAATCTCGTATACATATACATACCGCTCCTGCGGGTTATGAATAACTCCATAATGCCGATCATCCAACTGGAATTCGTCATGGAACTCCCTGGATGAATGTTCCTTCGTCCCATCCTTCTTCTCTTTAGGCTGAGGAAGTTTGGGAAACAAATTAAGCAGCGGATTACCCACCATTGTCTTCTCCTGGAACATCTCCGCAACGAAGCGATTATGCCACTCTACCGTACGATCTTCGCTGTACAGCACAATTCCGAATGGAAGCATGCTGACCGCTTCCCCCTCCATCCGTTTGATCCGGATAGACAGGCCATTAATGTAGTCGTTAAGCTCACGGCGGAACGCGAGCTCCGCCTTAATCATGACGATTCCCAGCGCCGAAGCCAGTATCAGACTAATCAAACCAAGCGTCCAGTTATAAATGGTAACGAACATAACGAGCAACAGCAGCAGTATGAACGCCCATACGGTATAGTAGCCGTGCCAGCGTTTCTTCAGAAATTTAGGCAAGACTCATCACCCTATCGTTTTGATTTCGATATTGCCTCACGAAGCGGGAACGCCAGATCGATAATTCCGATAATCCGAAGCGGACCAATGAAGAAAACCGCAGCCGCCAGAAAATATGGTATAACCGGATTCCATTTCTTTGTATGTGAGAGAAAGAAGAAGAAGCCGATCGCTTGAATCATGAAGCCCAGATTGATTAACGGCGACAGATTCATGGCAATCATCGTCCAGTATGTTCCATCGCTTTGTCTCGAGATCACTTCGATCAACAGTGCAAGGAAATAATACCAGATCAACGCACGCGGCATACGCCACTCTCTTGCTGGTGGAAGCTTCGATACCACCACACCCATCACGTTCAAAATCGGACGCGCAATGGCGTGTGTAATGAAGGCCATTACCATCGATGTGACAACGAGAGCAAACGGAATCATAAGCTGTGTTTGTTTGGCGACATCCTCGGTCATCTCTGGTGTCCATGCAAACCCGTTGATCATTTGATTAGATGTATTGGTTAACGGTTCAATGGTCAATTTGACCACATCTTCAATATAACTGGACAGGTCGAATTGGAAAATGACACTGCCGACCAAGAGCAACAACAAGTATTCTGCCAACATCATGCCACTTCCCGCCATCAGTGCAAACAGCGCCGATTTGCGTGTTTTATACGCGTGACCCATAACGATCGCGGGCAGGGTAAAGATGAGCAATAGTAACAGATAGATGGGATGGAATACGATCAAAATAACAGCTACAGGCACGAGATGCCATATAAATGATTTTAAAGATAATGAAGCATACAAAATAACTCCCGGTATCATCATAAAAAATATGGCAAGTACCGATAAAGGAGTTAACAGCGAAAGCAGCAAGAGCAGATAAACTGCGCTCCAAACAGCTGATTTAAAGCTAAATTTCAACAAATTCACCTCTTACGCATATGATCTTCTAGCGCGGAAATATCCTGGTACCAGTCTTCAAGCTGGTGACCTTCCTGTTTATGCTTTCTCAACTTCTCAACTAGCAGTGCATCCAGATCCTTGAAAGGAATACCGAGCCTGCGGCCCAATATGTAACTACTCATAATCAAACTGGCAAGACTGTCCCCGATTCGAGTTGTACTGCCTTCCCATAACGCCTTGAATAATCGGGATACCTGATCAAGCACTTCGGTTTTCAGCCATTCAATCACTTTAGCGCGTTTGGCTACATCCAGTTCTTTAGGCATATTGGCGAAAGTCACTCTCCCCCGAAAAAGCTTTATTCTCGATTATAGCATAAAAAGAGGGCCCGCAAAATTACCCCAAAAAGCGGAGAAGTTCTCCGAAACTGATGTCAGGTACTTATGCGGAGTCCTCCGTACATCCTATCGACCTATATATTTGTCAAAAGCTTCGAATGCGCCCTTGGTTCAGCACTTCTTAAGTTTAACATGATACCGGACGGCTGTGATTATCCCTCACGACACAATAATGTTTAAATTCGGTACAGCCTTACTTAGCCTTGATCGATTCTTTGGCTACAATGCCCTCGCAGTACTCAATAATCTGACTCCGTCTGACAATACCAATGAACCGATCCATGTCATCGACCACAGGAACAAAGTTCTGAACTTTAGCCAGATTAATCAGGTCCTCCATGTTGGCGTTAATGGATACAGGTTTAATATCCAAGCGAAGGGGAACATCCTTGAGCAAGAACTTTGAAGCGTTTTCAAATGAAATCTTTCCCTCGGCATTCTTCATATACCACAGTAAGTCGCCTTCAGTAACCGTACCAATATATTTGCCCTCTTTATTCAAAATGGGTACCGCCGTAAAACGATGATATTCCATCCGTTCCAACGTTTGCCGCAGCGTAGAATCCGACGTCACACACGTAACCTCTTGTTTGGGTAGCAAAAAAAATGCGATGTTCATACCCTTGTGTATCCTCCTTGTGAATTTCTTCGTTCAACTTATCTCGCTCAACTTATATTATACGGATTAGAACGCAGGATGTTCCAAAAGGATCATAGTTCTCGCTACAGAGAAAAAAAACAGCAGCCCGCGAATAAACGTACTGCTGATTGTGGTCTACTACACATCATCGGTATGGAATTGGTTATTCAATCTTTTGCCGGTCAGGAATCATTACTTCACCGGCTGGAGTTGATTGATCCATCCAGTTGTTAATCAGCTCTTTGGCATATTGGACATCTTTCTCGTCAGCCTGGCCATAATAGATACCATCCTTTTTCATCCCCTCACCAAGAATGGTGAAGCTTGAAATCTGCGGTTTCTCCTGAGTAAGCACCTGTTTAGCCAGATCAATAATAAAAGAAGCTCGCATATCCGTCTGGAAGCTGTCTCCCATAATCTGAATCAATTCCGGAATTTTAGCGATTTGATTCAAATTGAGCATCTCATTCGCCATCGCGTTCAGGAAAATCTGCTGCCGCTTGGTACGATTAAAATCACTATCCTCACGGTATCTTACATAATACAATGCTTCCTGCCCGTCATAGATCGGCTTACCGCCTTCAATCGTGAATTGCACATGATCCGGGTTTTTGTTCACAATGTCCTCATCAATGGGCAGTTTTACACCACCAAGCGCATCAACCACTTTTTTGATTCCGTCGAAGTTGATCGTTGCATAGTAACCTACATCAGCATCAAGAAATTTCTCCACCGTATTGATGGACATATTCTCCCCACCGAAAGCATAGGCATGCGCCAGCTTATCATAATCATCTACGCCGTCCTTGTTTGCATCCCGTCCCACAATCTGCACATACGTATCACGTGGAATGGATACCAGCAGCACACGGGATTCCTTCGGACGTACTACAGCATAGATAACGGTGTCCGAACGTCCACGCGTCTTCTCATAGGCACGTTTATCCGAACCCAGCAGTAACACGGAGAAAGGTTCCTTACGGTATACCGTTGGATCAGGCGTATTGTTGCCTTCTTGCGGTACATAAGAGCGGGATAGCTGATCTTCTACCGAACCGGCGAGAAACAGATCAAATGCCGCTACAGCCAGCTGCTGACGGAACAAATATCCTCCGATTAACAAAACAACAAGTGAAACGAGCGTTATATATAGGCCTTTTCTTCTTTTCTTCTTCTTATCTTTAGTTCTGCTTTTCATCCATTGATTCCTTCTTCACTATGAAAATGATACTGCCTGGCTATATAAGTTTCATCTAATATTTACACAAATAACGGAGAGGTCAGAGAAAACCTGAAGAAGCGTAGCTAAAAGCTTTCTGAAAGAAAGCTACATCGAAAGCATACGCCTCGCCTTTATCACCGGATTTTAACCTTTGGAAAGGAAATCAAAAAATCTGGGGATAACAGCGATCGGAAGGTTACTCTGAACTCGCAGTGATGCAGTGTAACGATTCGTTGAACTTATATAATACCAATTAAACGTCTGGGATGCCTTGTGACTCGGTGTCCTCTGAAGTTTTCTCTCTCTGGAATCAAGACACCGCTTACGCTCGTTCTATTGTAATCATTGCGGGAGGAAGAAAAGTTACAATCCGGTTAAATTGAAAAGAACAGCGACTCCTTTTTAGTTTCAAAAAGTACACTGTTCTCTTCATTTTCATACATGATGTTATCCGTTCGTGGATACACTTTCCACATGATGCCTCTTCTCTTTATGACGCAGACGTCCCGTTATAAGTGCAGCCACCAGCGTAAGCACGCTGAATATAACCGCAGACCAGAAAAGTCCATTGTAACCCTCACCTGTCGTTTGATGCAGTGCCTGAAGTAACACATCACGGATACCTTCATCAGGGATCTGGGACAGGCCCTCAGTCAGACCGGAGACATCACTCCCCGATGCCCCGCCTGAGGCATATTGTTGCAGCATTTCAGGCGACACCTGAATTCCTTTATTAGCAAATCCTGCTTGAATGTTGGACCCCAGATTAGTGAAAGAACGTGCCAGGAATCCGGCAAAAATGGTAGGTGCAATAGCCATCGCCATCTGGCGGAATAACGAGCTGGTCGCTACCGCGATGCCTTTGTTGTTCTCCCCCGCCTGTTCTGTGACGAGTACGTTAACTGGCGCACCAAGCATCATGCCAAAACCGATACCTACGAGCGTACTCGCGATGACAAATTGCCAGATATGCTCCACCCACAGCGGGAACAGCAGGAATCCAATGGCAGATAAGAGCCCCGCAACCGATAACGTCCAGATTGGCCCTTTGCGGTCAACGAGGTAGCCACCTCCACCCGCCCCAATGCCGGATGCCAGCGCGAGCGGAGTAAACCAGTACCCGGAAGCCGTATTGGATACGCCGAGATACTGTTCAACGAAACCGGGAATAAAGATCACCGAGGCCAGAATGGCTCCCGAGAAAAAGGCAATCAACAATGTCCAGCGAAAGGACGCAATGCCCAGAAGTTGTGTCGATACAACAGGTTCACGTTCGGATCCTTCCAGTCTTTTTTCCATGAAATAAAAGAGCACCAGAATGATTACACCTGCCAAGAAAAAGCCGTAGAACATCGGTGATCCCAGGCTTTGAATCATGTTCACACCGTCCAGATTGCTGAAGCTATACATTAAACTGAGTACACCCAACGTCAGGACAGCAATACCGCTCCAGTCCACTGCTGCACGATTAAGCTCCTGCTCTTCATGAATATATCGAATACCTGCAATGAATAGCAAGATGGCGATAGGTACGTTGATCAGGAATAACCAGTGCCAGTTGCCCGTAATGTCCAGTATAAAAGCACCGATATTCGGCCCCAAAATGGCCGCAACACCATTCATACCCCCTAGCAGACCCAAGGCTGTACCTTGACGCTCCGCCGGGGACTTGCTTAGCACGTAGGAGCTGGCAATGATAAATATCCCCCCACCGCCCAAAGCTTGAATAACACGAGCGATCAGGAAGAAGGTAAACGATGTGCTTAGCGCAACCAGCAGGGACCCGATTCCAAACAACGCCACTTCTATCAAAAACAGTTTTTTGCGACCATAACGGTCAGACAGTTTGCCTGCAATCGGAACACTTACCGCAAGTCCAAGCGTGTAGAGCGTAATCGTCCATGCTCCCCACGTTGGCGACACACCAAATGATGCATTTAAGGTGGTCAGTGAAGAGGTGATGATTCCGTTATCCAGCGCAGCCATAAATACCCCTATGGCAAACAGGACTAGCGGCCATTTCATTTGTTTTTGCATCACATGTTACCTCCCGGTCAGATCTTAAATTCAGTATCGTACAGTTGGTTTGGTACATATATATTAAACCGAATTAAATAATAATGACTCACTGGTCATTTTAAAACAAAAGAAATCCATATGTCAATTTAATAATAAGGTTACATGGTTCATTTTACCTCTGCTCCTATAAAAAAAAGCTGCCCACAGGTTTGATAAAACCTGCGGGACAGCCCTCATGTCTAACGTATTATGGCTGCATCAGATGACGATTCAGGAATTTCTCAATCGCACGGTACAGATCAAGCTGATTCTCCACGTTCGCAAAGCCATGACCTTCATTAGTCTTTAACATATAGGGTACATCGACTCCACGTTTGCGTAATGCTTCAACAATCTGGTCTGACTCGGCTTGTTTGACACGTGGATCATTAGCGCCCTGAACCACGAATAATGGAGCCTTCATCTGATCGATGTGGAAGAGCGGTGAAATCGCCGTTAACAGTTCCTTGTCTTTCACGGGGTCTCCTACACGTTCATAGAACATACTACGCTCTGACTCCCAATAAGGTGGAAGTGAGTCTAGAAGGGTGAAGATGTTGGAAGGTCCCACATAGCTGATGCCAGCAGCATAGACATCCGGTGTGAAAGCCAGTCCTGCCAGAGCGGCATATCCACCGTAAGATCCTCCATATATGGCTACACGTTTTGGATCAACCGTCCCCTCTTCAACCAGCCAGTTTACACCGTCTGTGAGGTCGTTCTGCATCGCTTTGCCCCACTCTTTATTGCCTGCATCCAGGAATTCCTTGCCGTATCCCGTGGAACCACGGAAATTGACCTGAAGTACCGCATAACCACGGCTTGCAAGGAATTGAATCTCAGGATTGAAGCCCCATGAATCACGTGCCCAAGGACCACCATGTGGAACAACCACCAATGGCAGGTTAGAAGTCTCAGCCCCTTGAGGCAGTGTTAGATAACCATGAAGGGTCAGACCATCACGTGACTTGTACGTAATAGGCTTCATATCCGCCATTTGACTCTCATCAATCCAAGGTGCGGCATCAGCCAGTTTATCGAGTTTGCCTGTTTTGGAATCGTAGTAATAATACGTCCCCATCGCTTTGTCACTATACGCTACGAACAATACTTGGCCTTCCTCACTTATGCTACTGATACTAACTTCCTTGCCTGGCACTTTCGCTTTGATATCCTGCATTAGCGTTTTGAACTCTTGATCAAAGAATTCATAGTTCACTTTATCAGTCTCATATACAGCAGCAAGAATGGTCCCTTTTTCTTTGGAAGGTACGAAGTTGCTTACATCCACATCTTTATTTTCATAGATGGTTTTGGTTACCTTTTTGCTGCTTGGGCTGTACTCAACAATCGCCGTTTTGTCTCGCTCCAAGTTGGATATCGCATAGATATTTTTGTTATCATACGTGAACATGACTGGAGCAAAAGTCTCTCCAAGCTTCGTTGTCAGAAGCGGCTCAAATTCTTTGTCCTCTGATTCACGATACAGTAACGAAGACACATTGCCATCACTGGACACGGCAACACGAATTTTACCTTCGTGATCCGTCAGCCAGCCCGTAATGTTACCCGGGTTCTCTGCAGCAAGTACAGCCTCCCCAGTCTTGATGTTAATCCGATACACATCGAAAATGCGCGGATCACGCTTGTTCATGCCTACCAAAATTTCATTAGGAATATTCTCAAGCGGATCTACCAGGATGGCTCTTGTGTTAGGATATGGCGTCAGATCCTTGCTGTTTTTACCATCGATATCCGTGACATATATATGGTAATTCTCATCGCCTGCCTTATCTTGTACATAGAGCAGCTTTTCATTGGTTGCCCAAGCAAATCCTGCAATATTACGTTCTGTTTCGCTTGTAATGCGTACAGGCTTATCCTGACCGTTTGCAGTAACTACGATATTCATGCGGTTGTTCCATGGCTCCAGGTAAGCAAGATGTTTACCGTCCGGTGACATCTGGAACCCTGCTTGAGCAGGCTGTTTGAAGAAGTCCTCCAGAGGTGTCAGACCATCCGATTTCACATCAAGTCCAAGCGCCAGATACAGTGCATCAGCGAATTCTCCATGGGTGACTGACTGTTTGGCATTGAATGCGCTACCTTCGATAATAAAATGCTGTTTAACACGCGCAGCGTCATTTGCATGCACAGCTGGAATCTGATCGGCATCACTATAAACTACCTGAATTCCGTTATCTTTCAGTTCGAATGCACGTGTAAACAACGATGCCATCTGTGCACGTGTAAGTGGAGCATCGGGGGCATAACCTTTGGCCTTCCCTTGAATGAATCCGCCTTGCTTTAATGCGTAGATTGCAGGCGCAGCTTCATTCTCCGGCAAAACATCTGCAAAACCTGTAAGTGTTGTAGGGGTATCCAGTTTAAGTACACGTTGCAGAATGATTGCTGCCTCCGCGCGGGTGATTGGAGTCGTTAATTGGGTCATGCCATCTGTCGTACCATCTATGTATCCCAGTTGCTGTAGTGTTTGTGTTGCCTTGGAAGCAATGGCCTCCGAGACAGAGGCTGTAGGTATAACGGCTTCGGCAGCCTGTACAGCTGGTTGAATCAGTGCGATGGACATGGCCATCGTAAGCGTGAGAGCGTATACCTTTTTACTTATTGCGTTCAAACAATCTCCCCCTTTAAAGTGAATTACATAATAATATGGAATTATACGTAAGTCATTTTACCATGATTAACCATAAGTTAACAGCGAGATGGGTTTTCTTGAAGATGCTCATGTCAGATCTTATTTTGAGCCCGAAAATCCATAGTTGAACAACTTCCGCGTCTCCACAAAGCGCCCTTCACGAGTATCCGTCCCAAATACAACTGAAATCAGTCTTTTGCCATCACGTTCAGCTGTCCCCACAAAATGATATCCGGAATCTTCATCATAACCGGTCTTTAATCCGTCATTTCCATCGTAAGCATACGGCCCACCAATGGAGGACAACATCCAGTTCGTGTTGCTCATATACATCCCTTTTTGATGCATCGATACTTGCATTTGACTGGAGATTCTTAAAATCTCGGGATGGTTATTCAGCAGATATCGCGCAAGTTTGCATGCATCTATAGCCGTCATTAAGGTTTGCCCTTGTATTTCCATCGGACGGTTAGGACCAAGCAGCTTTTCACTGAGGCCCGTTGAATTCGTGAATTGTGTATTTTCAGACAGCCCGATCTGAGAAGCTTTCTGATTCATCTGCTGCACAAACTTCTGCTCTGAACCACTGATATGTTCAGCCAGAGCGACAGTTGCATCATTGGCTGAATAGACAGCTACGATCTCGAATAATTCCTGAACGGTGAATTGCTCTCCCTGTTTCAGGGTCAGTTGACTGCCCCCCACGGAGCTGGCATACAGACTCACATTCACAAGATCATTCCAGCCAATATCACCATTGATCACGGCCTCCATCACTAGCAGTTCTGTCATCAACTTACTGACGCCTGCCGGCGCAATTTCTTCTGAGCCGTTAAAATCCATTAAGATCTGTTCAGAGTTCATATCCATTAACACCGCAGATTCAGCTTTAATTCCCGGTTTGCCTACCAGCATGTCCGGTTTCACACCCAAATATATAATGAGCAGCAGAGCCAGCAGCATACCTGCCCGTTTCCACCATTTTTTCATAAGATGATCACCTCTTACCTATATAGACGAAGTGAAGAGGCATTTTGTCTGCACTTTTTTGAAAAAAAGTTAAATTTTTTTTATTTTTTGGTTACAAAAAAAACATGAACCCCATACACCCATGCCAGAGTGTACAGAATCCATGTTTTTAAAGACACTTTAGTTCAATTCCCAGGAGAATTCTTCATCATAATCTAGCAACCGGCTTCTTAAAGGACCCCAATCCTTACAGTTGCTAATTGAAAAAAGTATTACTCAGCTACAACTGCTTTGTCTGCATTAACTTGCAGGTCGCTCAGGTAAACGCCTGTTCCATCACCAATCGCATAGTTCATTACACGTTTGTTAACTGGTGCTACAACTGCGCGATACAGTGTAGGGAATACAGGAACTTCATCTACCATGTATTGCTGCCATTGATTGTAGATCTCTTTACGCTTGTCTACATCGAATGCTTCAGCAGAGATACCTTGTGCCAGCAATTTGTCATTCTCTTCGCTGGAGAATCTGGAGAAGTTGTAGAGTGCATCACGACCGTACAGGCCAGATGGATCTACGTCAATACCAACACCCCATGCTGCTTGATACACATCAATGTTCGGATCATCTTTACCTGTGTTACCTACACGGTCATAGAAGCTGTTGAATTCAACCATTTCCAGGTTTACTTTCAAACCAATAGCTGCCCATGATTGAACATAATAACGTGCCAATGGCTCAGCTGTGTCGCCACCAGTCATAGATACAAAGTTGATTTCGAGTGGTGTTCCATCCGGATTCGTACGGAATTCACCATCCAGTTTGTAACCAGCTTCATCAAGCAAAGCTTTCGCTGCTTCTGGATCATACGTTACACCCGGATTGTTGGAATCATGGAATTCTGGGTGAGACGGTGGAATCAGGGTTGTTGCATTCCAACGCAGACCATTATAGAAACGTTTACCAACTTGATCGTTATCTACAGCCATCCACATTGCTTTACGCAAGTTTTTGTCGCCCATTTTTGCTTCAGCATTGCTTTTAACTTTTCCATTCTCTTCATCCCACGTACCCAGTTTGAAACCGATGTACGTATAAGCACGATCGATTGCGCCCAGGAATTCTACGTTGGACAGGTTAGCATTATCTTTGTATTGGTCTGTCGGGAATGCATCCACGAGATCTACCCCGCCAGATTTCAGTTCTTGAACAACCGTTGTCGGGTTGATAACTTTCAGAGTTACACTATCCAGTTTTGGAGCTCCACGCCAGTAGTCATCGTTTTTAACAAAAGTTACAGACTCACCTGGAGTGATAACATCCACTTTAAATGGACCAAAACCCATTGGTTTTTCACGTACTTCTTTGGAAGAAGACATTTTTGCTACATCCATATCTCCGAAGATATGTTTAGCCAGTGGATACGTCCATACGCCACCTGTCAGCAGGGACGGAGTAGATTCTTTATACGTAATGCTGATTTGTTTGTCGCTCAGCACTTTAATACCAGAGATTGTTTTTGCTTTTCCAGCATGATACTCGTCCATACCTACTACACTAGTGAAGTTGGAGTCGTAACGTGGACCATCATACGCTTTGTTACCGATAACTTCATAAGCAAATTGCAGATCTTCAGCCGTTACCGGCTTGCCATCATGCCAGTTTACGTTGTCACGAATGGTCAGTGTGAACGTTTTGCCATCTTCGGAAGTCTCATATGTTGCAGCACCATCATTGGTGTACACATAGTCTTTATCCCAAGTTAGCAAGCCTTCATCGAACCATTGAAGAACCTGTGCATCCGGGTTACCGGAATAGAAATTGTAGTTCAGTGTACCTTCAAAAGCAGTATCCGATACAAGTCCGAATGTAATCGATCCACCCTCGATCGCAGTACCTTCATTCGTTTTGACATTGTTGAAGTCTTCAATGGAGTAAACGCCCTCTTCATTAGCAGGTTTTTCCTCTGTTTTTCCCTCTTCTGTGTTGGTAGCAGGAGCTGGAGTAGCTGCTTCTTTCTCAGAGCACGCTGCGAGCACCAATACAAAGACCAGCATCATCGTGAAAAATAGTCCCCGTGAAAATAATCCCTTTTTCATGAACCTTTCCTCCCTTTTTTTAACCTCTTCTTTGTCTTGCATCAGTCGCACGCTTTAGGGCTTGACCGACATTATTTATACTCAACATCAATACCAGGATCAGCACCGATGCGGGTAGCCATATCCACCATCTGGATTCCAGGGTTTGCGGATTACGTGCATAACTTACGAGTGTTCCAAGACTGGGTGTGCTTTCGGGAAAACCAAATCCCAGGAAAGACAGCCCGGATTCGAGGCCAATGTTGGCAGCGAGATTCAATGTCATCGTTACGATGATAATGGAGCTCAGATTCGGAAGAACCTGTGAGAGCATAATCTTCAGATGAGAAGAGCCCAATGTTTTTGAAGCTTTTACATAGTCCAGTTCCCGTTCCTGTAATGCTTTGGAGCGAATCAATCTGGCAATACCCATCCATAGGAAGGCAGTCATGATTAGAGAGAACGAGATGATATTGTATTTCGGTACTGCCGTAACAAACGCGATAACAATCATCAACATCGGAAGGATCATGAAGAAGTCAACAACACGCATAAACAGGTTGTCTATCATTCCACCGAAATAACCGGATAAAAGGCCAATTAAGATACCTATGAAACCAGTCATTAACGTTACTATAATTCCAATGGTCAGCGAGTTACGTGTACCGATGACCAGTTGGCCAAATACATCACGACCTCCATAGTCCGTTCCAAGCCAATATTGAGCGGATGGTGGTTCATATAAGGCAAACAGATCCACGCGTACGATATCATCCTGATTCAGAATTAGAGACGTGCCATATACCAGCAACATGACCAAGCCCAAGAAAATGAGCGAGATTAGTGCCACCTTATCTCTGACAAGCTCCCTCCATAAAATACTCAAACTGGAGGGGCTTTTATCAACCTTTTGTGAAGTTACAACTACCTCGTTGGCCTTGCTCATCTTGTTTTCACCCCGAAATCTTCAAGTTCTTACTTGATCCGTATACGTGGATCTACAATTCCTAGAATTATGTCAGACAGCAATGCCCCGAGAATGGAAGCTACGCCATATAACAATACAAGTGCAGTTACAACGCTGAAGTCACGCAATGAGATGGAACTCAGGAACAACTGCCCCATACCTGGATAACTGAATATACTTTCGATAAATACCGTACCACCGATAAGCCCCGTAATCTCATATCCGAAAAATGCGGCGATAGGTAATAGCGAGTTTCTCAAAATATGTCTGTTATAGATCCGGGATTCTGAAGCGCCTTTGGCTCTCGCAGTAATAACGAATTCCTTATGCTTGATATCAATGATTTCACTACGCAAATATTGAACGGTAGATACCGTTGTAATCAGTGCCATGGATAATGCCGGCAATAATAGATGATAGAACTTACTCATCACGTAGCTGAATGTGCCTGGTGTAAGTCCTGGCGCAACGCTTCCCCCCGTCGGGAACCAGCCGAAATGGAATCCGAAGATCCATACCATCACCAGTGCAAAGATGAACAATGGTGCGGCGAAGCCCAGGTAGGTGTATCCAGTGATCAACCGATCAGACCAGGTATCGTTGTAACGACCACTGATAATACCCAGTGGAATAGCGATCAGATAAGTCAGTACAAGTGTCGCCAGTGCGAGCCAGAATGTGTTTGCTACACGTTGACCGATCAGGTCCGTAACCGGCATTTTAAAACGGAAAGATTGTCCAAAATCACCTTGGATGGCGTTTTTGATCCAGTCCCAATATTGCACGTACCATGGATTATTCAATCCCAGTCTCTCTCGCTGGGCTTCCAATGCTTTGGGATCAACGCTTGGATCAAGCAATCCGGTTAGCGCGTCACCCGGCATGGCCTTAGCCATCAGAAAGACCAAAAGACTTAGTAAAAAGATCTGAGGGATCATTATGATAATTCTGCGTACTATCGTTTTCCACATATGGCCTTCAACCTTTCTGAGGTAGAGCTACTCGGTGAGTATCGGAAATGGATTGGAGCGAGTATGCAAGCCCTTCCTCATCAAAGAAATTTCGGTATGAATGTTCATACTCGGACTTGACCTGTTGACGGAAGGCTACCATTTCCTCTCGTTTGGTTGGGTCCATATCCGGAATGGCTGCAATAAGACGTTTGGTATAGATGTGTTGCGGATTCTCAAAAATATCATTCGTTGTGCCCTGTTCCACATATCGACCTTTATACATAATTCCTATCTCGTCACACATATGGCGGATGATGCCCAGATCATGACTGATGAACAGATACGTCAGATTTAATTCTTTTTGAATCTCCTGCATGAAGTTAAGTACCTGAGCCTGGACTGATACATCCAGTGCAGATACAGGTTCATCAGCGATAATTAGCTTCGGCTTCAGTGCAATAGCTCGTGCAATGCCGATCCGTTGTCGCTGCCCACCTGAGAATTCATGTGGATATTTGTAGATTGATTCCGGACTCAAGCCAACCTTTTCAAGTAATTCTCTTACTTGTCTTTTCTCCTCGGTAGCTGTGAGACGCTCATAGTTACGAAACGGCTCAGCGATGATATCGATAACCCGCTTCTTTGGATTCAGTGATGAATATGGATCTTGAAAAATCATTTGTACATCCCGCTGGAGCTGCCTGTTTTTACGTCGCTCCGTAGCCAGATTTTTACCGTCAAACAGAATCTTTCCGTCAGTGACATGGTTTAGCCCAATAATGGCTCTGCCTGTTGTTGTCTTACCTGAACCTGATTCGCCAACCAGACCATAAGTCTGTCCTTGTTCAATGGAGAAGCTCACATCATCAACAGCCTTTACACTGCCAATTTCCCGTTTAAGCAATCCACCGCGAATCGGAAAGTGTATCTTGAGCCCTTCTACTTCGAGTAATGCCATTATGTTCTTCCTCCTCAGCTTTGGTCAGGGAAATGAAAGTGCTGGTAACAGGTACACCGTACAAAGTGACCTGGTGCAATTTCATGCATCTGTGGGTTCTCTTCATGAGCCGATTCACTAATCCATGGAATTCGGGCTTTGAATCTGCACCCTTTGCGAGGAAGATTTTTGAGTGATGGTACGATGCCTTGGATGACATGCAATTTGGATCTTTCTTCAGACAGGGTGGGAATAGAGTTCAACAATGAGCGGGTATATGGATGCTTCGCATCGTTCATCAATGTGAAGATATCTGCGATTTCAACAATTTCGCCTGCATACATTACGGCAACGCGATCAGCCATCTCAGCCACAACACCCAAATCATGTGTAATCAGAATAATGCCTGCGTTAATTTCATTCTTCAGATCACGGATCAGCTCCAGTATCTGTAGTTGAATCGTAACGTCAAGCGCCGTCGTTGGTTCATCGGCTATGAGTAGTTCCGGTTTGTTGGCAATCGCAATGGCGATGACAATTCTCTGTCTCATACCACCAGATAATTCGTGGGGATACTGCTTGTATATTTGTTCGGGACGTGGAATCCCTACCTGATTCAATAAGTGAATAACCTTTTCTCTCTTCTCTCTGGAAGACAGCTTAGACTGATGAAGTGTAAGGATCTCTTCAATCTGTTCACCAATAATCATTAGAGGATTTAACGCAGACAATGGATCCTGAAAAATCATACCCATTTCTTTGCCGCGTAGCTTGTTCAACTTGCTTGGGGAGATGTTGGCAATATCTTGTCCTTTATAGAGAATCTGGCCTTCGATTTTTGCTTTGTTATGCAAACCCATAAGAGAGAAGGCAAAAGCACTTTTACCTGACCCGGATTCACCTACAATCGCCAACACTTCATTTTTCTTCACCTTAAGGTTAACGTGATCCACTGCTGCATAATAGTCATCTTCAATTCTGAATGATGTTGTTAGATTTCTGACTTCCAATAGCTCTGTATTCAAATCAATCACCCTAACCCCATAATTTCCGTAGATTGTATTCGTGTGTAGAGGAATGCATCCACTGTATATTTCCAAGTTCTTGAAGATAACGAACAATAGCTTATACAAAATACCAAATCATTAGGAGAAACAAGTTTAAGAGACTTATATTTAGACCATTGGTCAATTAATGTTGATAATTCCTAGCGGAATTATACAGCAAAATAATTAATGTAATCATACGTGTAATTTTAGCTAACGTCAATGCTTATTTTGAGATTTTTGGTATAAATGTTTTTTATACTACAGATTTGGATATTAGTAATATTATAAAGGCATATAGCAAGGGTTTTGGGAGGTATTATCATGTTTTTAGCTGTGAGGTACACATAGGCAATTGGTCAATTTAACATATACATAACATAGTAGTTACATGAGTTGTATGTGTATCTTTTGATCTGAGTAGATATTCTTAAATTAGCGTGAGGTAAATGTTACATTTGAATATGTTGATTATATCTCGAACAGTAGTTAAAATTTATCCAATTGGAGCTACCATGCTTATATTTGAAATAATATGTGCGATCAAAGTAAAAAATCTAGTTATTATAGTATAGTTTTATTTATTTGCTAATGTAAAGACCAAATTGTCATCTTTTATCATTTATTTTACAAAAGAAAGAAAAAAGCCCTGCAAAATGCAGAGCTTATCTAATAATTATTCATTTAATTGTATATATAATATCATTTTACTGCGTTTCGGGAGGTCTTTTACCACGTTTTAACTCATTGATATTCAAGCCAAAATCCATCTGTAAATGGGGATAGTCCGGAAAGTTAGCCCAGTCTCCACCCCAAGTGAAACCTAACTCTTTGGCGAGATCTACAACTTCCATCCAGTCTGCCTTGCCATTCCCGTTATCATCACGTTCCATATCCCACACCACATTCCCCTCAGGCGTCCTCAGTGCAAAATCAATCGCTAATCCATAGTTATGATATGACTCACCACCACGCGCATTCGTAACGATATTGCCCGCACTTGAGCGTCCTTGGTTAAATAGTGCGTCTTGCTCCTCGGAACTTCGGTAACCGTGGGTGATAATAATCTCTATTCCACGTCTCGCTGCCTTACGTACCAATAATTTCTCATTCTCTGCTACCACAGGATGCAGGCCGGTGATCGGTAGAGCTTCTTGGATCGTTGTCCCCGGCCACATGTTACCTATATCACCTTTTTGCTGTAACCATACATATATAATGGAAAGTAAAAGAGTAGCTATAATCCAAGTTTTCAGACTTCTCTTTTTTCTCTGTTTGCCTTTACGTTTTGATGTATTCATATCCACTCCTGGTGATTATTCTGAAATAAAGCTATTCTGCCTTTTCAGTAGATTAGACTCTATTATAATCCATTTGAGCCTTGAATGCTCCTATCACCACAGTATTGGAATCTCTGATTAGCTAGAGTGTACATGTTATTTCATTCTATACATACAAAAAAAGCAGCCGGCTATAAGCCGACTGCTTCGTATGCAAGCTGAGTAAAAACTACTCAGTTGTGTATGGCAATAATGCGATTTGACGGGAGCGTTTGATTGCAATCGTCAGCATGCGTTGATATTTAGCGCTAGTACCTGTTACACGGCGTGGCAAAATTTTTCCACGTTCGCTGATAAATTTACGAAGCAAGTCCGTATCTTTATAATCGATGTGAGTAATTTTGTTAGCTGTGAAGAAGCACACTTTACGACGTTTATTACGGCCGCCACGACGTGCCGGTCTTTTATCGTTGTCTCCGCCTTCTCTTTGCTTGAAGCCCATGCTTTTCAGTCCTTTCCTATCATGTAACCCATATCTCCGAAGAGTATCAGCTCATGTTAAAATGGCAAATCATCATCCGATATATCAATCGGTTTTCCGTCATCGGAAAAAGGATCCTGATTGTTGCTACGCGAATTATTGTTATTGTTCGCGCGTCCGCCGCCTCCATAAGAAGGCTCTTCACGCATTGGTTGCCCACCGCCGCCACCGCTATTATCACGGTTAGCTGACTCCAAGAAACGGACATTATCGGCAATAACTTCGGTTACGTATACACGTTTTCCTTCGTTATTCTCGTAGTTCCGTACTTGAATGCGTCCTTCGACTGCAGCCAGGCGTCCTTTGCGCAAATAGTTTGCACAGGTCTCGGCAAGCTGTCTCCAGGTTACGACCGGAATGAAATCGGCTTCCTTTTCTCCCCCTTGGCTTGTAAACGGTCTGTCCACTGCCAAAGTAAATTGCGTAACTGCTACTCCTGCTGGAGTGTAACGCAACTCAGGATCCCGGGTTAACCGTCCGATCAGAATGACACGGTTCAACAATGTAATCCCCTCCTTCAGAGCGTATTGGTGCGTTAATCACGAGTTGTCTTAAGCAGACTTAACGTCGTTGGTAATGAGATAACGAATTACTTCGTCAGAAATCTTCATGAGACGCTCAAGTTCAGTTACAACTGCTGGTTCAGCAGTGAAATGTACCAGAACATAAAAACCATCACGGAATTTCTTGATCTCATACGCAAGACGGCGTTTACCCATAACGTCGTGAGCTGTAACTTCACCACCGCCGTTGGAGATGATGCCTTGGAATTTATCGACTGTAGCTTGAACAACTTCTTGCTCAATGTCAGGACGAATAATGTACATCACTTCATATTTGCGCATAATTTTCACCTCCTTATGGACTCTGGCCCTCAATCCAGGTTGAGAGCAAGGAACGAGCACAAACTCGAACTATATTAATATAACAAATACCGAGTCAAAGTGCAAGCAAACGTTCCCTGTACATATTGGCACATGATCAGCCCGGCTATGGAGCACACTACAGAAGCAACAAAGTAACATAATCTGCAGAGGAGGTTTTATCATGGGTGAAAAAACCGAGTTTGAACCAGGAGATAAAGCACCAAACGATGGAGAGTACACGGAAGTCGGGGAAAAAAGCTTTGTTACGGAGATTCAGAACCCGAAGCGGGTAACGCTGCAAAAAGGTGAAGCTTTTCCCGAAACAAGCAATCATAATCGCAAGTGGAAGAAGTTGACCAAAGCCCGCGTCCATTGACCGCAATACTTTTTTTACAATCCATGTATACAAAACGGAATAAAGCACATAATACAATTAGGCGGTGCACGAGAGAGGTGTGGTTCCGTTGGACAACGAAGCCGATCATTCGCTGTTGGAGATTCATCACGTAATTTAAGAAGCAAGTGGTTATGTGTTGTAACGCCCTTCGTCTGAAGCACGCGTATTGCTACGTGCAGTACACCAAGTTTCTGATTGTTACGACCGATTGTTTCTTAACAAACAAATGCACCGCCGGATAAAGAGCCCTTCGGGGCTCTTTATTTTTCGTTTTAGTCCTGAATGATGCATCGGATATTCATACGCTTCAATATATTCGTATTGGATATAACGTTATACAAAAAAAGACTTTCCTAATGGAAAGTCTTCTTATCGATCTTTTTATTAAACTCAATGTGCATTGAGTAAATTACAATTGAAGTGGCGGAAAGGGTGGGATTCGAACCCACGCACGCTGTGACACGCCTAACTGATTTCGAGTCAGCCCCCTTGGGCCTCTTGGGTACCTTTCCGCAGCAATATTGATTATAGCATGATCATTTACAGAACGCAATACTCCTACGGAGCCTGCATGTAAACGTTATTACACGTACTATTTACCGAATAATCACGAAATCATAATTCAGTAGAATCCTCGGCTGAACGCAATACTTTCTTCATGTTTTTCTCGAATTTTGCTCTTGGAATCAACACGCTATGTTTGCATCCGACACACTTGATCCGAATATCCATACCCATTCGAATGATCTCCATTTCATTACTGCCACAGGGATGCTGCTTCTTCATCTGCACAATATCCCCAAGTTGGAAAGTTTTACGCTCCACCTGTGCCATCCCCCTCATCTTTCTCCAAAGCTACGGCCTGTTCCAATGCTGCTTGATGACTCATCTCATGATACTCCAGCGTTTTTTTCACATCGCCCTGAATCTGACGTTCCACAGAAGCACGAGAGTTAGGCATACATTCAGCCACAATTCGCACCACATATTCTGATGTAGACATCGACTGTATACCGAGCACATCCGGCACCTTCACAATATTTAGGTCACGCTCTTCAATCCCGACCAATGACTTCTTCACCAAATGTACAGACTCATCAAGGCTCAAATCCGCCTTCATTGGAATATCCACTACAGCTAACGAATTCGACATGGAGTAGTTCGTTACACTTGCAATCGCCCCGTTCGGGATAATGTGTACCTCACCTTGCCAGCTGACCAGTTTGGTTGTTCTGAGTCCGATCACTTCAACCGTTCCCTTGTAGGTTCCCGTCTGAATAACATCCCCTACAGCGAATTGGTCCTCTAATATAATGAAGAAACCCGTAATAACATCCTTGACCAGCCCCTGTGCACCAAAACCAATCGCAAGCCCAAGCACACCAGCACTCGCGAGGAGCGGCCCAACCTGGATGTTGATCTCAGATAACAGTAGCAGAATCATAATGAAATTACATGTTATGGAGGTCGCATTTTTCAACAGTTCCCCCACGGTTACGAATCTGCGCGGATTCACGCGAATCTTGCCTTCCTGCTTGCGTTCCATGGAACGATCTATAATGCGATATACCACCTTAATGACAATACGGGTGATGATAAAAATAATAATGATCCGGATTGAGCTGAACATAATGTTAAGCCACATATCGGGATCTGCAATTTTGTTCCAGACTTTATCTGTCCAACGAAGGGCTTCACCGACGGCCGCTACCGCACCGCCGCCATCATTCCCTTGAGCAAACTGAAATGGCAACATCCATCATGCCTCCTCTACATCGGTATGTTATCATAGCTGTCTTCTGTTTTGAAATAGAGGCCTCGGATCTCTACGAACTCGTTACGAATGATCTTTTGCACTCGCTCCAGATCCTCTTTTGGAAACTGGATACATAGCGCACACCCTGCTGTAATTTCTTTTGGCGTAGGGAACAAGTCGATTTCTATTTCAGCAAACTCCAGCAGCATTTCAGCACGCAGTGCCTGCTGGGTTGAATCAAATGCAATCAGCATCCAATCGTTAATCCATTCGTCCATGTCCGGCTCCTTTCGCCATACGTTTAACCTTTGAGAAAAAGCTTGTCCTCGTGAAGTATAAAACGCTCTACCTTTCCATATACTGTTACTACTATTCCAAGGGAAAGGATAGATCCTATGAATCCTACTTCGCGTTCCTTTTCATCACAAGACATGACCAGTTTGAAAATCCCCCATACCGATCCAGGCATTCACTCCGCCATTACCCATCGGTTAATGTTCCATCTCTATAAAGCCCATTCTCTGCAAAATGTAGTGATCGTCTGCATCGGCACTGATCGCTCAACAGGCGACTGCCTTGGTCCTCTGGTCGGATCAGCCCTTTCCAAGTGGGACAGCCCTTTATTCCATCTCTATGGTACCTTGGATGAACCAGTCCATGCCATGAACCTGCAGGATACACTTCACAATATACAGAAAACACACCATAACCCTTATGTGATTGGCATTGATGCCTGTCTAGGACAATCATCCAGTGTAGGATGCATTCAAGTCGTCAATGGCCCCCTCAAACCGGGTGCGGGAGTAAATAAAGAATTACCGCCGGTCGGCGATATCCATCTGACAGGTATCGTTAACGTCGGCGGCTTTATGGAATACTTTGTTCTACAGAACACGCGGCTCAGTCTCGTTATGCGCATGTCCGAGATTATATCCAGCAGTCTGTACTCGGCCATCCGGGAATGGCATACACGTTCTACTCTGCTTGCTGTGCCAGAGTAATAGCTTCCTTTTCCTCTGGGGACAGAGTATACGCGGACTCTCCCCCTTTAAGAGGTTTTGCATATACATAAGAACCGTCACGGTTATATATCCCCGTAAGAATCATGCCATCCTGGCTGTCGTTAATCATAGCCATGGAGAAGCTCAGATCACTGCCATGCTCTCCATAGGCATTGTATCTTTTCACGCCAACTTTGCCTTGAATGCGGGTCAACTTTTGCATGACAACTTGCAGCTGATTCGTTTGCAGTTTGTGTTCATCCTCAATGCTGTCCATCTGAATTTTCAGATTAATCAGCAATGATTCCAGGTCCTCTACTCCACTGCCAGCCATCATGGCTTCATATTTACGTTTAAACTTTCGTAACTTTGCCCCTTGAGCAATACTCACAATCAGCAAAATCACCGTAAGTAATGCCATTCCGCCAATAATCCATAACAGCTGTTCCAGAATCAGCTCGTTTATTTCAGCCATGTAAGTGCAACTACCCCTCTATATTTTTGATCAGATTAACGTCTGTCTGTAATATTATCATTTATTATTAATCAACCCGAACTCCATAAGCTTAATCAAGACTACTGTACCAAATGAGTCCGTCATTTCAACTATAATCTAATCTGCCCCCGTCAATTTCAACACTGCCTTAACGAGTGCGTCCACATGTTCTCGAGTTGAATTATATCCCACACTTGCCCTTACTGCTCCGGTAGCGGTTGTACCAGCAGATTCATGTGCAAGCGGTGTGCAATGAAAGCCGGAGCGAACCGCAATCCCATAATTCCGATCTAATCGGAAGGCGAGTTGTGCTGAATCATACCCATCCACAGTAAAAGATACCAATCCAGTACGTGGCTGTCCAATCTCTGAACCAAGCATGCGAATACCCTTAACAGATGACAAGCCCTCCATCATAAGCTGGGTTAGTTCCCACTCATGTTGGTAGATGAACGCTGGTGTCAGATCAAGTACATACTTCACACCCGCATTCAGCCCGGCGATCCCGACTGTATTCGGCGTCCCGGCCTCATACCGATCAGGACGCACCTTGGGTTGTTCTAGGGCTTCTGACTGACTTCCTGTTCCCCCATGAAGTAAAGGCTCTATCTCGAGCTCAGGAGCAATGTACAAGCCCCCTGTACCCTGAGGACCAAGCAGTCCCTTATGCCCTGGAAAAGCCAACATATCAATGCCCAATTGTTGTACATTCACAGGCATAACCCCCGCACTCTGAGCCGCATCTACCAACAAGATGGCCCGATGTTTACGACACAGAAGCGAAATTTCTCCGATAGGAAGAATACTGCCAAGGAGATTGGAACTATGTGTACATACCACCAATCTCGTATTGGATCGAAACATACGTTCCATTTGCATCAGATCAATGGCTCCTGCAGCATTAACAGGTACATAATCAATCTCCACATTTCGTAATCTGCGCATATACTCCAGTGGGCGTCTAACTGAATTATGTTCAGCCATAGTGGCAATCACATGGTCGCCTTCCTTTAGCGAACCTTGAATAGCCAGATTCAAGGCTTCTGTCGTATTTGATCCGAAGGCAATATCATTCGCATTTTTGATACCAAAAATATCAGATATGGATTTTCTCGCCTCGAACAGTACACGACTTGCCTGAACAGCCATTCGGTGGCTTCCTCTGCCAGGATTAGCCCCTGCAATCTCCATTGCATTCAGCATCGCATCACCGACAGCAGGTGGTTTGGGCCAAGATGTTGCTGCATGATCCAGATAGATAATTCCCTCCACCTCACAACCACCTCTGTCCCTTAAAATTAATAATTCGCCTACACGTACTACGCATATGACTCTATAAACAAAGAATGACATATCGTTTCTCCATGGTACAGAGGCGATATGTCATGACATGAGTAAGCCCCGCATGTTGTTAATGAATCTTAGACCCGACTGTTATTGTAACAATTCCAATAGCCGTTCCAGATCCTGTTGACTGTAGTAGTTGAGCTCAATTTTACCTTTATCTTTATTGTGCTTGATTTTCACTGTTGTTTTGAAACGTTCACGCAGAGATTCTTCCAACGTATCAATAAATGGATCTTTCTTTTTCAATTTCGACTTGGCTTTAGCCTCACCTGTTTTGGAACGATCCAGTTGTTGAACAGCTTCCTCCAACTCACGTACACTCCATTGCTGATCAATGGTTTGTTTGGCAAGCTGCTTCACTACAACCTCATCTTTAACACCCACGATAGCACGTGCATGTCCCATGGATAATGTTCCACGTGAAACATGGTCTTTTACTTCTTCAGGCAATGATAACAGACGCAAGAAGTTAGCAATGTGAGAACGTGATTTACCTACTTTTACGGACAACTCTTCCTGAGTTAACGCGAATTGATCCATTAACCCCTGATAAGCAACTGCAACTTCCATGGCATTCAGATTCTCCCGTTGCAGGTTTTCAATCAACGCAATCTCCATTACCTGCTGATCACTGAAGTTACGGACTACAGCTGGTACGGTGGCATTACCACAATACTGTGAAGCTCTGAACCGTCGTTCACCGGCAATAATCTCATAACCTCGTAACACAGGACGAACAATAATGGGTTGTATGACACCATGCTGACGAATGGACTCAGCCAGTTCATGTATTGCGCCCTCATCAAATACTTTACGTGGTTGATAGGGGTTAGCCCGCAGTTGACTAATCGGGATTTCTACGACTTTATCATCGTCATTAATTGAAAGCGAAGGAATGAGGGCATCAAGACCTTTTCCAAGCCGCTTACTCATAAGAAATCACTTCCTTTGCGAGCTCTAAATACACTTCCGCCCCTCTTGAACGAGGGTCATACGTGATAATGGATTGACCATGAGATGGTGCTTCACTAAGCCGTACGTTACGCGGAATAATCGTTTGATATACTTTTTGTTGAAAATACTTTTTCACTTCTTCAATAACCTGTATCCCCAGATTGGTCCGTGCATCAAACATCGTCAGCAATACCCCTTCAATCTGCAGGGATGTATTCAGATGTTTTTGAACCAGACGAACCGTATTAAGCAATTGGCTTAATCCTTCAAGTGCATAATACTCACACTGAATCGGAATGATCACCGAGTCGGAAGCGGTTAACGAATTGATCGTCAACATACCAAGGGATGGTGGGCAATCGATCAGTATGTAATCATAGTTTTTTTTCACCATGGCGAGTGATTTTTTCAGGCGAACTTCCCGTGATATCGTGGACACCAATTCAATCTCGGCTCCGGCAAGCTGAATCGTTGCAGGTATGATATGAAGGCCTTCAATCTGAGTCTCCACAATCGCTTCTTGAGGAGGAACCTCATTAATGATGACATCATATATACAATTAGCCACATCTGCTTTATTGATTCCGACTCCGCTGGTTGTATTCCCCTGAGGGTCAATATCGACAAGCAATACTCTTTTCCCGAGTGAAGCCAGTCCTGCACCCAAGTTAACAGATGTCGTCGTTTTCCCCACACCGCCCTTTTGATTTGCTACGGCCATAATCTTAGACAATTACTTCACCTCAAATAAAATAGGAGTCTTTTCTTGTAGGTTGTGAGATATTGTTAACAAAAAGCAGGTGGCTATCGTCCACACAAACAACAACTACCGTTCCATCACTATACCGACCTTTAAAAATGTCAGACCTGTCTTGCTTTATAGACATAAAAAGCGGCCCATTGCCGCCATAAGCTTCAATTATTTACGTTTTGGAATATGGATAACGATCTCATAATGATCCTCATGGTCTGCTTCTTTTGTTTTGATGTCCAGACCAGAGCCAGTTACCATATCAATGGATTGGCGAATCGTATTCAGTGCAAGTCTAACGTCTTTGGTAAAGGAAACACGTTTGGATTTTTTGATCTTGGAAGATTCCTTGTAGAAGGCAACACGTGCCTCTGTCTGTTTCACGTTCAATTCTTTCTCGATAATCTCACCAAGCAACTTCATCTGCAGTTCTTCCGTATCGAGAGAAAGTAATGCTCTTGCATGGCGTTCAGAAATTTTGCGTTCCATCAATGCAGCCTTAATGCCATCCGGGAGCTGTAACAACCGAATTTTGTTGGCGATGGTTGACTGGCTTTTGCCCAGTCGTTGTGCAAGGCTTTCCTGTGTCAGTTGATGCAAGTCGATCAGCTTCTGATAAGCGACGGCTTCTTCAATTGAAGTCAATCCTTCACGCTGCAGGTTCTCAATCAGTGCAATGGATGCGGCCTGAGAATCGTTGAATTCACGTACAATAGCCGGAATCGTATCCAAACCCAGTTTTCGAACTGCACGCCAGCGACGTTCCCCGGCAATAATCTCATATGATCCATTTCGCACGCGAACGACAATAGGCTGAATTACGCCATGTGTTTTGATCGTCTGCAACAACTCATCAATTTTATCATCATCAAAAATAGTACGGGGTTGATATGGGCTGCTCACAATTTCATTAACCGGAATCTGTTTGATCTCATCTCCGTTATTGCGCTCCGCCAAACCAAACAACTTCGAAAATTGTTCTTTCATTCCGCAGATTACCACCTAGTTTCGTAATAGCTCCCGCAGTCATTGCAGGTGCTTCTTATTCAATAAGCGACCCTTCACATGCATCGTTCTTGGAATAAGTTTTGCCTTTCATAACGCTTTCTGTCATGCAACATCGAACGCATATCCATCTATCTATACATATAATCTATGATCGCTGTGACCCAGGATCGGATACTTCTATTCTATCATCTTTTCTATCATAATCCTATGCTTACCTATTCTTTAAACTCTGCTAATTTTCCTGCTTTTTCTTTGTGAATATTGGAAATATGACGACTTGTACACATTCATTTAATGATATTGTTTATGAGCTACTGTGCATGGAATTTAACAATACAGGTTCTTTAAGAAATATGTACAACGGATTATCTGTAATGTTTACTGAGCCCTCCCTTTCAAAAAGCAAAAAAAAGAAGATGTTTCACGTGAAACATCCTCTTTATCCTGTCTACAATCTATTTAGTTATGGCTGATTACAAAGCCATCACACAACTATACCAGTGGCGTCTTCATTGGAGTGCCTGGTTTGCGTGGATACTTATATGGTGTCTTATCAAATTTCTGAATCAGGATGATATGACGCTCTGATTCTTCAACCGGTAGCTGGAATGGATGAACGGCCTTAACCCGTCCTTTCAGCTGATTAAAACTGAACTCCGCCTCTTTCATTTCCTCACGCGGGTCTCCGCCCTTCATGGCAGCGAATATTCCACTTTTGCGAACAAAAGGTAGACAGAATTCATTCAGCACCGCCAGCTTGGCTACCGCACGTGCCGTAACGAGATCGTAGCTGTCACGATACCCTTCTTTGCGTCCAATCTCTTCAGCACGTCCATGGACCAACTCCACGTCTGTCAGGCCAAGGATATCTACCACATGCTGTAGGAAGCCAATCCGTTTATTCAATGAATCAATGATCGTAAGCTTAATGTGCGGGAAACAGATTTTCAGTGGCAATCCAGGAAAACCTGCTCCAGAACCAATGTCAGCCAGCTTATTCACTTTGGTCATGTCTGTATAAAAGGCCAGCGATACCGAATCATAGAAATGCTTGGTATACACTTGCTCCCGATCCGTTATGCCCGTCAGATTCATCTTTTCATTCCAGGATACCAGTTCCTGATAATACAGTTCGAATTGCTCCAACTGGAGTTCGCCCAGCTCTAATCCATGTTTCTTTAAGCGCCGCTGCAGTTGCTGTTGAATATCGTCCATTATTGTCCCCTTGCTGCGGTTACACGGTTATAATGCTCCAGGTAGACCAGCAGAATGGAGATGTCGGCAGGAGTAACTCCAGCAATACGTGAAGCCTGACCAATCGAGATTGGACGAATCGTAGCGAGCTTCTGCTTGGCTTCCATAGCAAGACCATGAATCTCATCATATGCGATGGTGTCCGGAATTTTCTTTTTCTCCATCTTTTGCAAACGTTCCACGTGGATCAATTGTTTCTCAATATAACCCGCATATTTAATTTGTATTTCGACTTGTTCTTTCATATCTGCTGTCAGTTCTACCTCAGATGGTGAGATCTGTTCAATCAGTTCATACCCTAGCTCCGGGCGACGCAGCAAGGTAAGCAACGTACTGCCATCCTGAATAGGTGTAGATCCGTACTCTTCCAGCTTCGCGTTCACTTCAACCGGGCGAGCTTTAGCCACTTTCAGACGCGCGACTTCCTGCTCCACTTTCGCCTTTTTATCCAGGAATTTCGCATAACGATCTTCAGAGATCAGGCCAATGTCATGTCCGATTTCCGTCAAGCGCATATCTGCATTATCATGACGAAGCAACAGACGATATTCAGCACGTGAAGTCAACAGACGATACGGTTCATTAGTACCCTTTGTTACCAGATCATCAATCAGCACGCCAATATAACCTTGGGAGCGATCAAGCACAATCGGCTCTTTATCTTGTACTTTGCGTGCTGCATTAATGCCAGCCATAACGCCTTGTCCCGCCGCTTCTTCATAACCGGAAGTACCATTAATCTGACCTGCTGTGAACAGACCTGGCAGACGTTTGGTTTCAAGTGATGGCCACAATTGTGTAGGTACCATCGCATCGTATTCAATCGCATAACCGTTACGCATCATTTCCACTTTTTCCATACCTGGAATGGAGCGCAGAACCGCAAGTTGAACATCTTCTGGCAGACTTGTAGATAGTCCCTGCACATAATACTCGGATGTATTTTTGCCTTCAGGCTCCAGGAAAATCTGATGTTTAGGTTTGTCGCTAAACCGAACAATTTTATCTTCAATGGATGGACAATAACGCGGTCCAGTTCCTTCAATTACACCCGAAAACATCGGTGCACGATGCAGATTATCATTAATAATCTGATGTGTTTCGACGGATGTATACGTCAACCAACAAGGCAGCTGCTCATTATCGGAAGATTCTGTTTCATAGGAAAAGAACTTCGGCTCATCATCACCAGGCTGAATTTCGGTTTTGCTAAAATCAATCGTATCCTTATGCACACGTGGTGGTGTACCTGTTTTGAAACGAACCAGATCAAAGCCTAGTTCACGCAGATGCTCTGACAATTTAAGAGATGGTTGTTGATTGTTCGGTCCACTCTCATACATCAGCTCACCCATGATCACTTTGCCGCGCAAGTATGTGCCTGTCGTCAGAACGACTGCTTTGGCCCGATACTCTGTTCCAGTCTGAGTCACAACACCTACACATTTTCCGTCTTCAACGATCAGGCGATCAACCATGCCTTGACGCATCGTCAGATTACGTTCATTCTCCATCGTTTCCTTCATTTTGTGCTGGTAGGAGAATTTATCTGCCTGAGCACGAAGCGCGTGAACAGCAGGCCCTTTACCTGTGTTAAGCATTCGCATCTGAATAAAGGTTTTATCGATATTCCGTCCCATTTCTCCACCAAGAGCATCAATCTCACGCACGACATGTCCTTTCGCCGGTCCCCCAATGGATGGGTTACAAGGCATAAAGGCCACCATATCCAGATTGATCGTAATCATTAGTGTTTTGGACCCCATACGAGCTGCGGCCAGTGCGGATTCCACACCAGCATGCCCTGCACCAACGACGATTACATCATAACTGCCGCCATCAAAAGCCATTCCCGTTTACCTCCTTATTCCGCTGCATTTGGTGTAACTCACACAGACGGATCATGTTCTACAATAATGAAACTACTTCTAACCGTTCATCGGAACTTGCATTCCTATCTATATGAAACCAACACGTAATGGCAACAACATCATTCCATCCTTTGACAACGGGCAGAAATTGTACCTCTCCATCATACACCACGATTCAAGTTCATTCGCAGTATATTATTTTTACTTTCCTAGACAGAACTGGGAGAAAATCTGATCAATTAGTGCATCATGTGCTGTATCTCCAACAATCTCGCCCAAATGCTCCCACGCCAAACGAACATCAATCTGAATCATATCAATTGGAACAAACTGCTCTGCTGCTTCATAGGCATCAACCAGGGACTGCTTCGCTTTCTTGAGCAACGCAATATGACGCACATTACTGACATAGGTCAGGTCTGCGGACTCCAGTTTACCACTGAAAAATAGCGTAGAGATGGCATCTTCCAGTCGATCCACACCCAGATCATCTTTCACTGACATCGGTACAAGCCGTTCTTCCGGAATGTAACGAAGCAGCACGTCACGTTCTACCTGTGGCGTTAAGTCCATTTTATTCATAATGATTATCGATTGTCTACCGCGGATTTGTTCCAATAATTCAATCTCATCCGGATGAAGTGGTTCCGCAGCATTCACAACCATTAAGATCAGATCGGCTTCACTTACCGCAGAACGAGAACGTTCTACCCCGATCTTCTCTACAACGTCCATCGTTTCCCGAATTCCTGCCGTATCAAGCAACTTCAGCGGGATATTATTAATCGTAATAAACTCCTCGATTACATCACGAGTTGTTCCTGGAATGTCCGTGACAATAGCTCGATTATCTTGCGCAAGTGTATTCATCAATGAGGATTTACCTACGTTAGGTCGTCCAACGATCGCTGTCGTGATGCCTTCTCGCAGGATCTTTCCTTGTTCTGCTGTAGTCAGCAATTTATCAATTTCAGTCATAACCTGACTGGACTTTTCTTTAATAAAATCAGACGTTAACGATTCCACATCATGCTCTGGATAATCGATATTCACTTCAATATGAGCCAATGTTTCCACCAGAGTATATCGTAGATCACGCAGTTTGGAGGACAGTTTACCTTCAACCTGTTTCAATGCAACCGAGAAAGCCCGGTCCGATTTGGAACGAATAAGATCCATGACGCCTTCAGCCTGAGACAGGTCAATCCGCCCATTCAAGAAAGCACGCTTCGTGAACTCACCGGGTTCAGCCAGACGAATATCAAGCTGCAACAGCAGGTCCATGACCCGTTTTACCGATACCACACCACCGTGCGCACTGATCTCCACGACATCTTCTGTTGTGAACGACCGAGGTGCGCGCATGACTGTGACCAGCACTTCCTCGATCTTCTCGCCGCTCGCCGGATCTATAATATGACCATAATGAACCGTATGGGATGCTGCCTGAGTTAAAGGGGTTTTGCTGCGGAAAATTTTTTCCGTCTCCGACACTGCTTCCGGGCCGCTGACCCGGATCACGGCGATACCCGCCTCTCCGACAGCCGTTGATATCGCTGTGATCGTATCACTGATCATGGTTATCTCTCCTTGCTCTATTTTAAAATTGCCGTCCCTCAGGGAACGCCATATCCATTTTCAAATCTATTAATGATATAACATATGACATGTCACTTATCGTATTAAGTTCACTCTTTGCTTGTTTCTACACCCTTACCAAATTGCTTCTGTACGAAAAAAGCAATGGCTTCTGCACCGGGCAGGAAGCCATTGCGTCTTCAATTTCGTGTTATTTCGTCGTAATAACCACACGCCGATTAGGCTCTTCACCCTTACTTAACGTCTTAATCTGCGGGTGGCTTTGCAGTTTTGCATGAATGACTTTTCGTTCGAGCGGAGGCATTGGCTCCAGTACAACTTCCTTGCCGGTACGGATGGCTTGTCCGGCCAAACGTTCAGCCAGATCTTCCAGCGTCTTCCGCCGACGTTGACGGAAATTCTCCGCGTCGAGCACAATTCGAACGAAGCTTTCCGAGTATCGGTTCGCTACAATGTTCGTTAGATACTGAAGCGCATCCAGCGTCTGTCCACGCCTGCCAATAATCATGCCCAGATCTTCGCCGGCAATATTGAAGATATGTCCATCCCGCTGTTTTTTGATATGCACTTCAACATCCAGTCCCATACCTGCTGCGACCTCTTTCAAGAAAGCAGCCGCTTCTTCATAGGGATTTTTAGCTGCGATATCCTCAAGTAATGCATCTACTTCAGGTTTGTATGCAGCTGGCTTGATCGGCTGTGGAACAACTTCCGGTACAGGCAGTAATTTCACTTCAACTTTGGCCGCCCTCACCCCGATCAAACCCAGGAATCCTTTTGACGGCTGCTCTAACACTTGTATCTCGACCTTGTCCCGACTTACGCCAAGCTCGGTCAATCCTTGGTTTACAGCATCTTCAACGGTTTTTCCTGACGTAATGACTTTGGTCATTTCGATTTTTTGGCCCCTTTCGACCCTTTTCCAGAGACGGTCGCTTTGCCACCGTTTTTGCGTTTAGCTCCATTTTTGGAAGAGCTATTCTGCTTCACGTTGACCTCAGCCACGATTTTATCATTATTCCGGTAAAGGAAATAGTTTTGCACGATCGTGTAGATGTTACTGTAGAACCAGTACAACGGCAGAGCCGATGGGAACTGGTAGGACATCACGAAGATCAGGATTGGGTAAACCCATAACATGAACTGCATTGGTCCCACTTGCTGTGCAGGGTTCATACGCATCATCATCCATGTTTGAACGAATGTTGTGATCGCAGCCAGCACTGGCAAAATAAACAGGTGATCCGGTTCTCCGAGCTGGAGCCACAAGAAATCATGGGTTCTCAGACTGGAGTTTCCATAAATAGAGTTATAAAGTGCGATGTAAATCGGCATCTGAATGATAAGCGGCAGACAACCGGCCATCGGATTAACTTTGTTCTCCTGAAACAACTTCATTGTTTCTTGCTGAACTTTCTCAGGTGTATCTTTAAACTTCGCTTGAATCTCCTTCAATTGCGGCTGAATTGCCTGCATGGCTTTGGAGCTACGGACCTGTTTCATTGTTAATGGTAAAATCAATGTCCGTACAATAAGCACCATCACGAGGACAGCCAGTCCATATTCACCGTTAAACCAGTTGGCGAATGTATCGAGCGCTAGTGAAAACCAATATACAACATTACTTTGCCAGAATGAGCCACTGTTCTTCAGATCTTCCGTAGTAACCCCGGCTCCTTGTGGAGTACATCCGGCGAGTACGGTGACCATTGCAATGACTGCAATGAGGAGAATCCACTTCCCCTTTGATGTCTTCAATCGCGACACTTCATAACCCCTCTCTTAACCATTCCATTCCACCGTAAATCATACCATAATTAGGAGGACAAATAAACCGAAGCTTAGCGCTTACTTGACTTCAAAAGTGAGCCCTTGCGCATCGCATGGAGCAGGCTTTTTTCCATTTCCTTATAGGGCATGTCCAATGCACCTTTTCTGACGATAAAAATCAGATCCATCTGCGTAACGATCTCATGTTCATGATGACGAACAATTTCCTTAATCATGCGTCTCATCCGGTTGCGTACGACAGCGTTTCCGATTTTCTTACTGCAGGATACACCGACCCGGAATTGCTCCGTATCTTTACGGCGGCAGCCATACACCACGAATTGATGATTGGCAAACGATTTTCCATACCGGTATACGCGGCTAAAGTCCGCCCGGTTTCGTAGACGCAGTCTTTTATACACGGCGCTTCTCCTTGCTGTTCTCCATCATTGTTATTGACGGAGGCCTCATTACTGATTTAGTATAGGCTTTCTTGAATGACGGTAAACCGTCTTGGCAACAACTTCATTTGTACTAATGTTGATCGGCTAATTGAACCGCATAATCATTCATCCGGGATAATTGCTACTCGGCCAAATGAAACGAAACAACATTCATCCTTATATAAAGGTAAGTTTTCGTAAAATGGAAAACTCACTCCACATACATCGTGTGTGTTCAGCACTTTTTCGCAGACCTTTCAGACCTGATCTGTACCAGCATCCAGTCTGAATTGAGCTCATTAAGAAAAAAAAGACCACCTCGGTGGTCTTCAATGCATTAAGCACTCAGGTTTTTACGGCCTTTAAGGCGACGTGCGGCCAAAATTTTACGGCCGTTGCTCGTGCTCATTCTTTTCCGGAAACCATGAACTTTTTTACGTTTGCTAACGTTCGGTTTGAATGTAGGTCTCAATGTATTGCACCTCCTCACAAGGAAATACTTATGTGATGAATCACTTTCATCTTCACAGAAAACACCTTTATATATTTAACCATGTCCACCTGCAAAAGTCAACTGCAAGACGCACAGCTTCTCCCTCTTTTATATATCCTCTCCAGCTCACCCAAAGTAATGACCACAGTCCGTTCACTTGAATCCCATTACCAAGCCACGAAGAGAGTCCTGAAAGTTATCCCCAGACCTTGATCAGCTCACCATATTTCAGCATTTATAGTTATCCACACCCTTCAATACCCACTATCTCCTTTATTCCATTCTGTTTGAAGTTATTCACATGTGGATAATGATTATAGGCTATTGATATTGTCGAATTCCAATAATGTTGTATCCGCTTCAATTATGGTTTACAAGCTTTTGAGAAAGGTGTAGGATAAAAATCACATCTTGTATACAAGTATATGGATGGAGCTGATTACTTACCTGCCTTTAGTAGTCCTTTGAAAAAAACATTAGCCGTTAGCTTGTAGCTGCAAACTATGGATTGAACTGAAATGTCCAGTCCGCAAAATAGTTATGTTATGATCAGTAATGAACTGATTATTATTAATAGGAGCGTTAGCCATATGCTATTTCCTTCTTCCTGGCTTCAAGGGGCTTCCCGTGGTGAAGCCATTGCCTGCGAATTAAGGTTACGGATCATCAGTGGTACCCTTCGACCTGGAGAGATTTTGTCGGAAAATCGAATTGCGGCTGATTTTGACAGCAGTCGTTCACCTGTTCGTGAAGCGTTACGAACATTGTCCAATGAAGGCCTTATTCGGCTTGAACGGATGGGTGTCGTTGTCATTGGACTACGAATCAAGGATGTCGAAGAATTGTATGATGTCCGTTTCCTGATTGAAAGTTTTGTGCAGCAGCGACTCGCAGGTGATGTTCCAGCGTCATTAATCACCCAGTTGCGTAACGTAATCGACAAAATGCAACTCGCTGGACGACATCAGGACGCTGTCGAATTCGCCTACCAGGACCTCGTTTTCCACGAAACGATTATTGAAGCCGCCCAGCATTCCCGTATTTCACATCTATGGAAGAGTATTCGATACGTTGTGATGACCGTTATGCTGCTCACGACGCGCAGAGTATTTGTTCAAGGCGAGCAGAAAGTAAGCGCTGTAATTGAGAAACACCGTTTGCTCGTTGAAGCACTAGAATCCGGTGACAAAATGCTCATCCAGGCTGGAGTCCGCACGTACTTCCAGGATTCCGGTAAAACCCTGCACGAAAGCTTTGATTCCTAAAAGGAGCAAGGCGTTTGCAATCATATCCACTGTGAGTGATTGCGGCTTAACTTGTCGACAAGTATACAGAATGCGATTTTGTTTCACTTTGGGCATGATAAAACTAGATTTCTCGCCAATACCTTTTTTCAAGTGACGGCACGAATTCAATTGTTGAAGATAATTTCACTTGTAAGCGTTCTATATCAGAAATAAAGGAGAACATAACATCATGAGCACTCTTTTTGGACTATCCCACAATGCAACATTATTGGTTTGGACGTTAATTGCGATCGTTTTTCTGATCGTCTTGATCTCCAAGTATAAATGGAATCCCTTCATCACCCTGCTGTTGTCCGCATTAATGCTCGGTTTGCTTACAGGTATGAAACCTGCCGATGTGATCTCTTCCATTACCGGTGGACTTGGCGGCACACTTGGAACCATTGCGATTGTTATTGCTCTCGGTACGATACTTGGTAAGATGATGGCCGAATCGGGCGGTGCCGAGCGCATTGCCACGACATTGGTCGATCGGTTCGGTGTGAAACGTGTGCACTGGGCCATGATGATTGTTGGTTTTATCGTTGGTATTCCCGTTTTCTTCGAAGTCGGCGTAATTTTAATGATTCCGATCATTTTCACCGTTGCACGTAAAACCAACATGTCTCTGCTGCAGATTGGTATTCCCATTTTGGCCGGTCTGTCGACTGTACACGGTTTGGTTCCCCCCCACCCAGCGCCAATGATAGCGATTGAAGCCTTTAGCGCGGATCTGGGTAAAACCATTCTGTACTCCCTTATTGTTGGTATCCCTACAGCAATTATTGCAGGGCCTTTGTTTGGTAAATTTATTGGCAAAAGAGTACACACCGAACCGCCAGCTGAACTGGCTGAGCAATTCGCAACCAAAACAAACAGCAACATGCCCGGGTTTGGTATTACCCTGTTTACCATATTGCTGCCGGTTATTTTGATGCTGATTGGTTCCATAGCCAGCATCATTGACCCTAACGCCACGAGCGGCCTCACTGTTTTCAGTGAATTTATCGGTCATGAGATCATTGCTCTGCTCATTTCAGTTGTATTTGCCCTCTTTTCACTCGGCTTTGCACGTGGATTTACGAAACACGATATCTCTCGCTTCACCAGTGAATGTCTGGCGCCTACGGCGACCATCATTCTTATCATTGGTGGAGGCGGTGCCTTCAAACAGGTATTGATTAACAGTGGTGTAGGTAACGCCATTGCTGAAGTGGCCACCCATGCCAACATTAATGTAATCTTCTTCGCCTGGCTTGTCGCTGCACTTATTCGTGTAGCTACCGGTTCAGCAACCGTAGCCATGACAACAGCAGCTGGCATCGTCGCTCCAGTGCTTGCACTCACCCCAGGGGCCAATATTGAGCTGGTTGTACTTGCTACAGGTGCAGGGTCACTCATCTTGTCCCATGTGAATGATGCGGGATTCTGGATGATCAAAGAATTCTTTAATATGAGCGTTGCCCAAACATTGAAAACGTGGACCGTTATGGAAACACTATTATCCGTGGTTGGACTGATCTTTATTTTGCTCCTGAGTACAGTGGTATAAATGGAGTATCTATAGTAGAAAGAAATTTAAATCTCATCGCTTTCTGGAGAAAGAAGGATTATATATATGAACAACTATATGATTGGGATCGATATTGGTACAACCAGTACCAAATCCGTGTTATTTACCGAGCAAGGCTCCGTCATCAGTACCTCAACGCAGGAATACCCTTTGTATACCCCTGCACCCGATGTTGCCGAACAGGACCCTGAAGAGATTGTACAAGCGGCCCTGCGCTCTGTCCGTGGAGTCATGGATCAGAGCGGTGTAGCTGCCGAGCAGATCCTGTTTGTATCCTGCAGCTCAGCTATGCATAGTGTCATTGCCATGGGACAGGATAACACACCCTTAACCCGTTGCATCACCTGGGCGGATAATCGAAGTGCAGCATGGTCTGCCCAGCTGCAAGAGAATGGATTGGGACATCGCATCTACCTGCGCACAGGTACACCTATTCATCCGATGTCACCTCTAACCAAACTAATGTGGCTGCGCCACGATGAACCCGAACTTTTCGAGCGCACAGCCAAATTTATTTCTATTAAAGAATATCTATTCTTCCGTCTATTCGGACAATATGTCGTCGACCATTCCATCGCTTCCTGCACAGGCTTGCTCAATCTGGAACAACTGGATTGGGATGCGGAAGCCCTTGAGATTGCAGGCATTACACCAGACCATCTCTCGAAGCTCGTGCCCACAACACATATATTAGAAGGAATGAATCACGAATCGGCTGAAAAAATGGCTCTCTCCCCCTCCACGCCCTTTGTAATTGGCGCAAGTGACGGGGTTTTATCCAATCTCGGCGTTAACGCCATTGAACCTGGTGTTGTCGCAGCAACCATCGGAACCAGCGGTGCCATTCGTACAGTCGTGGACCGTCCAGTTACCGACCCCAAAGGTCGAACGTTCTGTTACGCCCTTACAGAGAATCTTTGGGTTATTGGTGGGCCTGTGAATAACGGTGGCATGCTGTTTCGCTGGGTGCGGGATGAATTCGCCGCGTCTGAAGTGGAGACAGCGAAGCGACTTGGCATCAATTCCTATGATGTGCTGACCAAAATTGCCGAGCGTGTCCGGCCAGGATCGGAAGGACTTCTGTTTCATCCGTACCTCTCGGGCGAACGTGCCCCATTGTGGAATCCGGATGCCCGTGGTTCCTTTTTTGGCTTAACACTCCATCATCAGAAAGAGCATATGATCCGTGCTGTCCTGGAAGGGGTTATTTTCAACCTATACACAGTACTGCTCGCCATGGAAGAACAGATTGGGCAGCCTACCTCCATTCAAGCCACCGGTGGGTTTGCACGCTCTCCGCTCTGGCGCCAGATGATGTCTGATATCTTCAATCAGGAAGTCGTTGTGCCCGAAAGTTTCGAAAGTTCCTGTCTGGGTGCTGTCGTACTTGGTTTGTACGCTACAGGACGGATCGATTCGCTTCATGCCGTTTCTTCCATGGTGGGTACAACGCATCGACACACCCCTGTCAAAGAGAATGCTGCCATCTACCGAGAGCTGCTGCCCATCTTCATTCGGATCTCTCGCAAACTGGAAGAGGAATACGCAGATATCGCTGAATTCCAGCGTAAGATGTCCCTTCCCCGTCTCTAAGTCATTCCTCCATAGTTCCATAGATCGACTCTTCACAATAAAAGAGGTTGTCCGCCAAAACCAGTAATCGGTTTTGGCGGACAACCTCTTTTGCTATACACGTATAATCTATCCTTCGGAATCATATGATACATTCATAGCATTCTATCTCCATATTTGAGCATCCACCTACCTCTTCATTCCGGATAACTCACATTCCAGATGTCTCAAAATGAAGTCCTCTTGGTCCATAATTCTTCTACATCGCCGATTACAGAATTACCATCTTTTCAACAAATACACCACTACTCCTGTTCAATGAATTGCATGAGTTTACCGCCCTCTTCGTCACTACCCTGACATTGAATTCGTAGCTTTCACCATCGCCCCATTGCCAAGAAAAAAACGAGGTTGAGAGGTAACCCTTTTTCTAATCTCGATCATGCTCCATTTTCACTTCACGGTTATCCACAGACAGGTTATTCACAAACGAAGAATACTTTTACACACAATTTGGCATCATTTGACGGATAACCTGTGTATAAAACATTTTTGGTTTTTGGGTCTTTCTGTCGAAAATTAAACAGTTTATAAACAATATATTGTGTTGTGACTAAAAATTATACACAAGTTATTGAATTTGTGGATAAAATCACGCGATACGTTGAAATGCGGGGTTTCTTTTGCTATGATTGTATTACTTTTGGATGTGAATATGTGATCTGACCCATAATATTATCAACAGCCTGTGGATAAAGTTGTGAACAATTTTCCGTTGTTCATACTTTTTTTGTTTTCGACCTGCGGGGGTTTGGGGATAAATTCAACAATATATCTCGTATTTCGACACTGCATCATGGCTTAAGCCACACTTGGAACATGTAAAAGGAGTGACAGTCTGTGGACAGCCATACTTCTGATTTATGGCAGCAAATTTTATCAATCATACAAAACAAACTCAGCAAACCCAGTTTTGATACCTGGTTTAAAGCAACCAAGGCTACTAAACTGAATGACCGCTCCATCGTCATTTCCGCACCAACTACGTTTGCCGTCGAATGGCTGGAGAGCCGTTACACCAAATTGGTTGGATCGACGGTATACGAACTGCTTGGCAAACAAGTCGATGTGAAATTTGTCATTGAAGAGAACAAGCCTGCTGAACCGGACCCGCAACTGCCGGCACCAACGCCTACAGTTGTACAGGAAGAAGCGGTACTCAGCATGCTGAATCCGAAATATACGTTCGATACATTTGTCATCGGGCCGGGCAACCGTTTTGCCCATGCCGCATCGCTGGCGGTCGCTGAAGCGCCCGCCAAAGCTTATAACCCTCTCTTTCTGTATGGAGGGGTAGGTCTCGGTAAAACTCACTTGATGCATGCGATCGGACATTACGTTCTGGAGCATGATCCGGGCAGCAAAGTCGTTTATTTGTCGTCTGAGAAATTCACGAACGAATTCATTAACTCGATCCGTGACAACCGCGGGGAAAGCTTCCGTAACAAATACCGGAGCGTCGACATTTTGCTCATTGATGATATTCAGTTCTTGGCGGGAAAAGAATCAACACAAGAGGAATTTTTCCATACGTTTAATGCGCTGCATGAGGAACGGAAGCAGATCATCATCTCCAGCGACAGACCACCAAAGGAAATTCCGACACTGGAAGAACGACTTCGTTCTCGATTTGAATGGGGGTTAATTACGGATATCCAGCCTCCAGATTTGGAGACAAGGATCGCAATCTTGCGGAAAAAGGCACGTGCGGAAAACTTGGATATTCCGAATGAAGCGATGATGTACATTGCCAACCAGATTGACACCAACATCCGTGAACTGGAAGGCGCCCTGATTCGGGTCGTTGCTTATTCTTCACTGACTAATCAAGATGTAACCACTCATCTGGCAGCTGAAGCACTGAAGGATATTATTCCTTCCAGTCGTCCCAAAATGATCACTATTCATGACATCCAACAAAAGGTCGGCGAGTACTATAGCCTTAAGCTTGAAGATTTCAAAGCACGGAAACGGACCAAGGCAGTTGCTTTCCCAAGACAGATTGCCATGTATCTCTCTCGTGAACTGACAGACTTTTCTCTGCCCAAAATCGGGGAAGCATTCGGAGGACGAGATCACACCACTGTCATACATGCTCACGAAAAAATCTCCCAAGCGATTAAAAACGATCAGGATCTCTATAAAGTTATCAACAACTTAACCGAAAAAATTAAGAATCCAACCTGAACAAGTCCCAAGCCTATGCACAACGTATACACATGTGGATAGGCTTGGGTGTACGGGTTTATACCCACTTATCCACATATTCAGTGCCCCTATTACTATTATTACTAAAAAGATCTTAAAGATATCATCTCCAAAATAGCCATTTCGGAGCTTAGCCTTCGGCCTTTGAAAAACACCTTTCAACACCCCAACACCCAAAAAATCAGCTAGGAGTGAAACCATGAAAATCAGCATAATGAAAAACTACTTAAACGATTCCATACAGCAAGTATCCAAAGCGATCTCGAGCCGTACAACGATTCCGATTCTGAGCGGTATCAAATTCGACGTGAATCATCAAGGTGTAACGTTGACAGCAAGCGACACCGATATATCCATTCAATCCTTCATCCCGCTTGAAGATGGAGATAAAAGCGTAGTTCAGGTAGATCAACCGGGAAGTGTAGTTCTGCCAGCCAAGTTTTTCGTGGAGATCATCAAGAAGCTGCCATCCCAAGAAGTGCACATGGAAGTCAAAGAAAACTTCAACACCTTTATCTCCGCAGGTGCTACCGAGATTCAACTGGTAGGTCTTGATCCGGAAGAATTCCCGGTACTGCCAAGCATTGAAGAAAACCAAACGGTCTCCATTCCAGGAGATTTACTGAAAAATATGATCAAACAAACCGTCTTCTCCATTTCCACACATGAGACAACTCCAATCCTGACAGGTGTACTCTGGAGTTTGGGTGACAACGAATTGAAATTTGTGGCAACAGACCGCCACCGTCTTGCTACTCGTTCAGCAATGCTGGATAATGCAGAAGGTATCCGCTTCAACAACGTGGTCATTTCCGGTAAAACGCTGAACGAGCTCAGCAAAATTGTTCCGGATCAAAATACGCTTGTGGATATCGTTGTTGCAGACAATCAGGTTCTCTTCAAAATCGATCGTGTATTGTTCTACTCCCGTATTCTGGACGGAACATATCCCGATACTTCTAGAATTATTCCAACGTCATACAAAACAGAACTTGTTTTGGATACAAAAAAATTAAGTGAATCCATCGACCGGGCTTATTTGCTGTCGCGTGAAGAGAAAACAAACATCGTGCGTATGCAAACGATGGATTCAGGATCCGTTGAAATTTCTTCAAGCTCTTCCGAGCTAGGTAAAGTAAGAGAAGAAATCGAACCTGCCGAGTTTACGGGAGATCCGTTAAAAATCTCGTTCAACTCCAAATACATGCTGGATGTGCTGAAAGTCGTTGAAAGTGAGCAGCTGATGATCGCTTTTACAGGAGTCATGAGTCCAATCATCTTGAAACCGCTGGATGACAGTCATAGCCTTTATGTGATATTGCCATACCGGACGACCAACTAACGAAAGGAAGATCACAGTGAAACAAGTTACAATTCGAACGGAATATATTAAGCTTGATCAATTTTTGAAACTGGCTGATTGCATCCCAACTGGAGGTATGGCCAAAGCTCTGCTTCAAGAAGGACTTGTACGTGTGAATAAAGAGCCTGAGGAACGCCGGGGACGTAAGTTATACCCTGGGGATATCGTTGAAGTGGACGGAGAAGGCACATTCGAAGTTGCTGCAGAATAAGAAGACCAGTTCGATCCTGCTGCCTCCTGACGGACGGGATAAAAGGGAGGTTACCGCGTGTTTGTGAACAGCATTGATCTGCAGAATTTCCGCAATTATGAACATCTGAGACTGGACTCTTTTGGTCCCGTAAACTTGTTGATCGGGCAAAATGCCCAAGGCAAGACCAATCTTGCAGAGGCGATTTTTGTACTTGCACTCACCAAGAGCCACCGCACATCCCGAGACAAGGAGCTGATTCGTTTCGGTGAGGAACGTGCCAGACTTGCAGCAGAGGTCGACAAAAAGTACGGATCGGTCAAGCTTGAGCTATCTTTGTCGCAACAAGGCAAAAAAGCAAAGATTAACGGCCTGGAGCAGCGCAAGTTAAGTGATTTTGTCGGAGCGCTCAATGTCGTGATGTTTGCTCCGGAGGATCTGGAGATTGTAAAAGGCACACCGGGGGTCCGCCGCCGGTTTCTTGACATGGAGATCGGACAGGTTGCACCAGGTTACCTGTATCACCTGCAGCAATACCAAAAAGTGCTCGTCCAACGAAACAATTTGCTTAAGCAGCTTTGGGGACAAGGGGCATCAGCCCAGACCATGCTTGAGGTATGGAACGAACAACTGGTCGAGCATGGTGTTAAGATCGTCAAAAAAAGGAAACAATTCATAAAGAAACTGCAAAAGTGGGCAGAAACGATTCATCAGGGGATCACCGGAGGCGGAGAAGTCTTGCGGCTGGCCTACCTTCCGTCCTTCAGCGAAGCCGCTGAGGAAGATGAAGCTGTCTTAATGGACCAATTTATGATAAAATTATCACAAATGAAAGAGCAGGAGATTCGCCGAGGCACAACCCTTAGTGGGCCGCATCGGGATGACCTGTCCTTTTTCATTAACGATCGGGAAGTACAAACATATGGCTCCCAGGGGCAGCAGCGCACAACGGCGTTGTCCCTTAAACTTGCGGAAATCGAACTTATTCACGAAGAAATCGGAGAATATCCGGTCCTGCTGCTGGATGATGTTCTGTCAGAGCTGGACCCTTTTCGCCAGACGCAGCTGATCGAAACGTTCCAGAGCAAGGTGCAAACCTTTATTACAGCTACGGGCATCGAGAGCCTGAACGTTGACAAGCTCAAAGATGCCAGTATTTATCACGTTCATGCCGGACAGGTTGAACGCTAAGGAGTGAGGGCTTATGTACATTCATCTGGGCGGTGAGAAGATCATCCGTTCTTCCGAATTGGTCGCTATTTTTGATATATCGATTGAAAAATCCTCAAAGATCTCCAAGCAGTATGTCACACATGCCGAGCAGGAAAAAACAGTGGAACACATCGGTGAGGAGGAAGCCAAGTCCATTGTGGTGACCAAAAACATTGTGTACTACTCGCCGATCTCCTCAGCCACGCTGAAGAAGCGGGCTCACATTTTTCCTGATCTCTAGTGTAATTGGCATAAGGGTGTGTCTTTTGCTGCTTGTCTTTATGTGGACAACTGGCTGAAATGAAGGACGTTGCCTATTTCAGCAAACATTAATTAGTTAACGCATATTTACGATATTGAATCTATAGAAGTAGGTGAAAGGCATGTCTATGAATCAACCGTCATATGATGCGAATGAAATTCAGGTCCTTGAAGGATTGGAAGCCGTACGGAAGCGTCCGGGGATGTATATCGGTTCCACCAGTTCCAAGGGCCTGCATCATCTGGTCTGGGAAGTAGTGGACAACAGTATCGACGAAGCTCTCGCGGGTTACTGTGACCACATTGAGGTCAGTATCCATGAAGACAATAGCGTGACAGTAGTCGATAACGGTCGGGGTATTCCTGTCGGCGAACATGCCAAAATGAAACGTCCTGCACTTGAGGTCGTTATGACTGTCCTCCATGCAGGAGGAAAATTTGGCGGCGGTGGATATAAAGTATCCGGTGGTTTGCATGGTGTCGGTGTATCCGTTGTGAATGCTCTCTCTGAAAAAGTGGTTGTAACTGTTAAACGTGAGGGACATATTTACCAACAGGAATATCGCCGTGGAGCTCCACAGTATGACCTGAAAGTAATCGGTACAACGGAAGAAACGGGAACAACGGTTAGGTTCCATCCAGACCCTGAAATTTTCACGGAAACGAGAGTTTATGAATATGACATCTTGCTTGCCCGTATTCGTGAGCTGGCGTTCCTGAACAAGGGGATTGGTCTGACACTGACGGATGAGCGTACAGGTGCAACCAACTCGTTCCTGTACGAGGGCGGCATTATCGAATACGTCTCCTTCCTCAACCAGAAGCGTGAAGTACTGCATGAAAATCCAATTTACGTCGAAGGTTCCAGAGACAACATTCAGGTGGAAGTTGCGCTGCAATACAATGACAACTACACCGAGAATATCTATTCCTTCGCCAACAATATCAATACGCATGAGGGCGGTACGCATGAATCAGGTTTCAAGAGTGCCCTTACACGGATTATCAATGACTACGCTCGTAAAGCGGGGGTAATCAAGGATAGCACGGGTAACCTTTCCGGGGACGACGTGCGTGAAGGCTTGACCGCTATTATTTCGGTCAAGATTCCGGAACCGCAATTTGAGGGACAGACAAAGACCAAGCTGGGTAACAGCGAAGTTCGTGGGATTGTCGAATCCTTGTTTGCCGAGAAACTGCAGGAGTTCCTGGAAGAGAATCCTTCCGTATCCCGTCGCATTTTGGAAAAAGGACTGCAAGCAGCACGCGCGCGTGAAGCGGCCCGTAAAGCCCGGGAACTGACACGTCGTAAAGGTGCACTCGAAGTAAGCTCACTTCCAGGTAAACTGGCAGACTGTTCATCCAAGGATGCTTCAATCAGCGAATTGTACATCGTCGAAGGTGACTCTGCCGGCGGATCAGCGAAGCAAGGCCGTGATCGTCATTTCCAAGCGATTTTGCCACTGCGTGGTAAGATTCTGAACGTGGAAAAAGCTCGTCTCGACCGGATCTTGGGTAATGCGGAGATTAGGGCAATTATCACGGCGATGGGTACAGGTATTGGTGATGACTTCGATATTGCCAAAGCCCGCTATCACAAAATCATTTTGATGACCGATGCCGACGTCGATGGTGCTCATATCCGAACACTGTTGCTGACATTCCTGTATCGGTACATGCGTAAAATCATTGAGGCAGGTTATGTATATATTGCACAACCGCCATTGTTCAAGATTGAGCGTAACAAAGTGATTCGTTATGCCGGTTCCGAGAAAGAGCGCGATGAAATTATTGCAACGCTCGGCGAAAATGCGAAATTCAACGTTCAGCGTTACAAAGGTCTTGGCGAGATGAATGCCGGACAATTGTGGGAAACGACGATGGATCCGGAGAGCCGGACCATGATGCAAGTATCGATCAATGATGCCATACTTGCTGATACCATGTTCGACACCCTGATGGGAGATAACGTTGAACCGCGTCGTGACTTTATCCAGGAAAATGCGAAATACGTGAAAAACCTCGACATTTAACGATATTCGAAGAGGCGCCTGTGAGGGCGCCTTTTTATATTATTGGAATCACGGAATAGGAAGCAGTAGACTTCCGTATCCCGTTGTTAGCGACGTACACGTTTTTTGGCAGAAGAGGCCTGTGCTTTGGGGGATGGACGAGAACTCTTACTCTTTTTGGAGGGCAAACGACCGTACGCAATTGCATAGCGTTTGATCTTCCGGTACGTCCCCTTGTCCGGTAGTAAACCAAAAGCATAAATGCCCGGCAGTGTGTTAACTTCAAGAATCCAGGGACGTCCTTCTTCGTCTAGTGCAATATCAATACCAATCTCTTTGAGTCTTGGAAATGATGTTTGCAATTGCACAGCAGTATGGATACCTAAGCGGTACAGCTCATTGCGAAGTTTTTTAAAGCCATCCTGGTGAAGATGGGGGAGTACGAGTTCTTCAAACGTGGCCAATCGCCCACCACCATGAATGTTGGTGATAATTTTGCCCGGTGCAGCAACACGTCCCAGAATACCTGTTGTTTCCCAGTTGTGTTGCAGATTTTTCTGAGTCAACACACGCAAGTCAAAAGGCAAATCTTCATGCTTCATCAGCGAGATTCCCTGTTGAATGATATACTCACGATCCTGAATGCGATCATTCAGTGCTCGTTCGAGTTCATCTAGGGAATGAAATGATCTCTCCTCTGTACCGTATTGGAGTTGATATGTTGTTGTGAGCTCGGTAGCTCTGGAGGTAATACCACTTGCTTCGTGTTCATCAGGTGGGTTTAGATCATTGGATTCTTCCGGAACCTCTGCTTCTGTGGTGGGATCTTCGGAATTAACGACAGGTACGTATAAACGGGTTGTTTTCACCCGCATGACTCCATTACCGTAAGTACCACGGTCTGGTTTGATATAGTTGGACTCAAATAATTCAGTCATTCGTTCCAGAGTTTGACGGCTATATTTTCGGGTGACTGGGATATATTCATTCACCATGCGACTGCGTTGCAACACAGTTGTTTTGGCCCATTTGCTGGAGACACGTTGGATACCCAAGATCCATCAGTCCTTTCATGTTTTGCTCAGTTCTAAAGAGGGAAAGACACGGAGAAATCAAAGGACAAGAGACGATTTCAGTGGTATAATAGAGAAATATGGCGTTTTGTGCGATGAGCTGCACAATTTGCAGTTTGATCGTAGGACGGGAATGGCTTTAGCCTCGGTGAGCACAGTACATATGCCGTTTTTCTAGCATTGTATGTGCAATTGAGGAGGAAGGCAGGGCGTATCCCCAGACACGCAGAAGTTCCCGGAAGAAAGGCTATTGCCCAGCGGACGTTTAATTGTGTAACTTTTGTGAAAGTAATATAATAAAGAGTAGCGTTCTTGCGCGGTTTTAGCCTTGTTAGGCTTTTCACATATAATCAATTTTCTTGCATGACGGAATGGAACGTTTGTTGAAGGACAAGAAGGAGGTCCAGCATGGCGGAAGAAATGAACTCTCAGATTACAGATCGGGATATAGGCGTTGAGATGCGTGAATCGTTTATGGATTATGCGATGAGCATCATTGTTAGCCGTGCCTTACCTGACGTACGTGATGGATTGAAGCCGGTTCACCGGCGTATTCTGTACGCAATGTCAGAGCTCGGCATGACACCCGATAAACCACATAAAAAATCAGCCAGAATCGTCGGCGAAGTTATCGGTAAGTATCACCCACACGGTGACTCTGCTGTTTACGAGACGATGGTACGGATGGCACAGGATTTCTCCCTGCGCTATATGCATGTAGATGGACATGGTAACTTTGGATCGGTCGATGGCGATATGGCAGCAGCCATGCGTTATACCGAAGCTCGTTTGTCCAAGATTGCTATGGAAATGCTTAGAGATATCAACAAGGATACGATTGATTTCCAGCCGAACTATGACGGTGAAGAACATGAACCAATCGTTTTGCCTGCTCGTTTTCCTAACTTGCTTGTCAATGGGGTCGGCGGGATCGCGGTAGGTATGGCCACCAATATTCCTCCTCATAATCTGGGCGAGGTCATTGATGGTGTACAGGCCATGATTCAAAATCCGGACATTACATCCATGGAACTCATGGATTATATTCAAGGACCAGACTTCCCTACATCTGGCTACATTTTGGGACGCTCAGGCATTCGCCAGGCGTATCAGACCGGACGTGGTTCAGTAACGATGCGGGCCAAAACCAACATCGAAGAGAATAACAACAAGGCGCGAATTATCGTTACGGAACTGCCTTATCAGGTGAACAAGGCGAGACTCGTTGAGAAAATCGCCGAGTTAGTACGTGATAAAAAGATTGATGGCATTACTGACCTTCGTGATGAGTCTGACCGTAATGGTATGCGGGTTGTAATTGAGCTACGCAGAGACGTGAATCCGGGGGTTGTCCTGAACAACCTATACAAACATACATCGATGCAATCCACTTTCGGGATTAACATGCTTGCGATTGTGAATAAAGAACCTAAAATTCTGAACCTGCGTGAAGTGTTGTATCACTACCTGCAGCATCAGATTGAGGTTATTCGCAGACGTACGCAGTTTGAACTGAAGAAGGCTGAAGCTCGCGCACACATTCTAGAAGGCTTACGCATTGCGTTGGATCATATCGACGAGATAATTACATTGATTCGTTCATCCAGTAATGCAGATGCAGCCAGAGAAGGTTTGATTGAGCGTTTTTCACTCAGTCATGATCAGGCTCAAGCTATTCTCGATATGCGTTTGCAACGCCTCACAGGTCTGGAACGCGAACGTATTGAAAATGAATATAACGAACTGATGGTCAAAATCAGAGAGTATCGCGAAATTCTGGCCAATGAGCATCTGGTGCTTGAGATTATCAGTACAGAGCTGCAAGAGATCCGCGACCGCTTTAGCGATGATCGTCGTACAGAGATCACTGTAGGTGAAGAGAGTATTCTGGATGAGGACCTGATTCCACGTGAAGAGGTTATCATTACGATTACCCATACAGGCTACGTGAAACGTCTGCCGGTATCCACATACCGCAGCCAGAAACGTGGTGGACGTGGGGTCGTGGGTATGGATACGAAAGATACCGACTTTGTTGAGCATCTGTTCGTGACCAACTCTCACAATTACCTCATGTTCTTCACTGACAAAGGTAAAGTGTATCGTCTCAAAGCTTACGAGATTCCAGAGCTTGGACGTACCGCACGGGGAACACCGATCATCAACCTGATCCAGATTGAGCAGGGTGAATCGGTTAATGCCGTGATTCCGGTTCAGGAATTTGAAAGTGACAGATACTTGTTCTTTGCTACCCGTCAAGGGGTTGTGAAGAAAACGCCACTTGAGGATTACACCAATATCCGCAAAGGCGGCTTGATCGGTATTTCCTTGCGTGATGATGACATTCTGATCGATGTTAAGCTGACCGATGGACAGCAAGAGATCATTATGGGTACAGCTCACGGAATGTCTATTCGATTCTCCGAAGGTAACGTACGTTCCATGGGACGTAGTGCAACCGGGGTTAAAGGTATCACATTGGATGAACAGGATGCCGTTATTGGCATGGATGTAGTCGATCAAGAGCTTGATGTTCTGATCGTTACAGCTAAAGGTTACGGTAAACGTACACCTGTCAGTGACTATCGAATGCAGACTCGTGGCGGTAAAGGGATCAAAACCATCAATGTCACAGAGAAGAACGGCGCTGTAGTCAGCCTCAAAATGGTTAAAACCGAAGAGGATTTGATGATTATCACGTCTAGCGGTACGTTGATCCGGATGAGCATGGAAGGCATATCCACTATGGGTCGATACACGCAGGGTGTGAAGCTGATTCATATTCGTGACGAGGATTCAGTAGCTACAGTCAGCCGAATTGACAAAAATGAAGAAGAACCAGACGATGAGTCACTTGAAGGCATGGAAGGCGGGGAAACTCAAGCTCCGGCAGTAAGCCTTGAAGAAGGAACCGTTTCTGAGGCGGAAGCTGATGCTGAAGTTGAGGGCGACGATTCCGGTTCGGAAGCATAAAATAGAATTTTATAAAGATTGATCTCTTTGAGATTGGAAGAAGATTGCGAGGGCTCCCACGGGGAGCCCTTTTGTTTGTATAAAGGAATCTCTTCTTTTATTCTTCCGAATCTGGGATGTACAGCCTGATTCCTGAGTAATATAATGGGAAATATCATGAAAAACCGGGACTATGGTCTTGTTTGTATTAACATAGAAGAACGATGAGTGAGGGGAATACACATGGGATTAATCACCCTGTCAGAAGTCAAACCAGGACTCAAACTTGGGAGTGATGTGCAAACACTTCGCGGCAACGTTCTGCTTCAGAAGGGAAAAGTCATTTTACCCAAGGATATGGAAGTGCTCAAAGCCTTTATGATTCAACAGGTAGATATTGAACAAGAAAGAACGGTGTCGAGTAGTACAGGAACCAAAGGTGCATCTGTGTCCGCAGGAAGTTCTGCCAATGACAACAATGGTGAACGGGCAGGGAAGACAGGGAACTTCACCACAGCTCCTGTAGTAACGTCTTTGCAGGATGAGTATGAGAAGATGGTCGGACTAACCAAAAATGCTTTCCTGTCCTCTCTGGCGGCTGAATTACCGGTCTATGAGTTACGTACACAGTTGGAGGCAGTGTTTGCACATCTCAAACAATATAATGTGCTTACCTTCAGTCCACGAGTAATGCAAGAACATGATTATGTATATCACCATGCCGTACTGAGTGCGATCACATCCTATCAACTGGCTCAATGGATCGATCTCCCCTCCAAGGATTGGATGCAAGTGGCTTTTGCAGGCTTGTTCCATGATATTGGTAACAACAAGGTAGATCCGCAGATACTCCATAAACCATCCACGTTGACGGCTACAGAGCAGGAAGAGATTCGTCAGCATACGAAGTATGGCTATCAGATCCTTAAACAGGCAAAGGCCATTAATGAGGGAGCAAGACTTGCAGCTTTGCAGCATCATGAAAAAGTGGATGGATCAGGCTACCCGTTGCAGCTTAGTGGGACGCAAATTCATATTTATGCCAAGATTGTAGCTATCGCTGATATTTTCCACGCCATGACGCTGGAGAAGATCTACCGCAAGGCACAATCACCATACCTAGTCCTAGAACAGATCCAAAGTGAGGCATTTGGGAAACTGGACCCTGCAATCGTAAGTGTATTTGTTCAACGGTCGACCCAGATCCATAATGGCATCCGAGTGAAACTCAGCAATAACCAAATTGGAGAGATCGTATTCTCTGATCGAGATCATCCTACACGGCCTATGGTGTCAGTAGAAGGAACCATCATTAACCTAATGCAGCAAAGGCAGCTTCACATTCAAGAGGTTATCGGTTAACTATAGATATTAGAGCAACTTGAGGAGAGGGTCTTTCTTTTTATAGAGAGGCCTTTTCGTTTGAGATATAAAAGGAATGTAGATATACCAGAAAAGATTATAGATAGATGTTTTTTTTACTCAAAAAAGACTTGCAATCAAAATCTGTACATGGTATATTCTAAGTCCGGCCAAGAAAACACAGTTTACACGGTGCGGCAAGCAAATCAATTAAGCTTCGAAAGAAACTTAAAAAAGTGCTTGCAAAGTTGGTTCGGATGTGATAAGATATAAAAGTTGCTGAAGAGAACGACATTCGGTAGCGAAACAAGTTTGATCTTTGAAAACTGAACAACGAGTGAGTAAAACATTCTGCTTGCAGAATGAATGTGAAAGTTTGAAACAAGCCTTGGCTTGAATCGACTGGAGCACAAATGAGATTTTTAATCTCGTCAGATTCAAAATGAGCTTATCGCTCTTTTCAATACTTTATTGGAGAGTTTGATCCTGGCTCAGGACGAACGCTGGCGGCATGCCTAA